>NZ_JAAALB010000001.1 GCF_009905545.1 Cellulophaga sp. BC115SP
TGGAGCTTGGTAACTACAAAACTCTTGCTTCCCTTTCTTTTTACCTAATTTGTCCCATTTTTTAGTAGGGTAGAGTAAATTTAAGCTTTTTTGCCTAATGCCTACGGCTTAAAGCCTAAAAATCCTAAAGCATATTAATGCAATTTTATTTTGCATTAATGTCTATAAACTCAATTGAGTAAGCTTTTCTAAATGGTGATAATCGATACCAAAATAGGCTTTGGTCTGTGCAATTTCTTGCAAAATTTCTTCTTGACGTTTTGGCTTAATTCCAGATTTAATACCTACAACCAAAACGTTTTTGGGCGTGTGTGCATCTGAGATAAATTCAAAAACTTTGGTTTTGTAACCAAAATATTCCAAAATCAATGCACGAATTCCATCTGTTACCATTTCGGCCTGTCGTTCGAGAAAGATGCCGTATTTAGTCAAAAACTTCAATTCATTTTGTGCTTTGTTTTTTTCTATTTCTCTTCTGATTTGTTTGTGGCAACAAGGTGCTACAACAATCAACTCGGCACTAGATTGTAATCCTTTATAAATGGCATCATCAGTAGCGGTATCACAAGCGTGTAAGGCTATCAACATACTGATGTCTTTTTGCTCATAGTCCAAAATGGTTCCTTGTGTAAAACTCAATCCTTCAAAACCTGCATTATGAGCAAATTGATTGCATAAATCAACCATATCCTGACGATATTCCACTCCCTGAACTTGAGTTTTTAAGCCTAAAGTACCGTGTAAATAATCGTACAAAGCAAAGGTCAAATACCCTTTTCCTGAACCCATATCTACCACTTTGTGTAAGTTTTCAATAGCTGAATCTTTAATCAAAGAGCTTAAAATCTCTACATAGTGATTGATTTGACGGTATTTATCTTGAGCATTTTTGAAAACATTACCTTGCTCATCCGTAATTTTCAAATCTACCAGATAGGCTTTTTCTTTTGGCTTTATCAATCTTTTCTTTTCTTTGTCATGCTCCAAAGATGGTTTTGCTATCACACTTGCCGTTTTTTGCTTGAGGATAACTTTTCCATTTTTCAGTGCCTCATATTGCCAATCAGACTCAGTACTCATGAGTGTTGCTACTTTAAACCCTTCTTCCAACCATTCGGCAATGGATTTATAGCCCTCCGCCAAATCGAAGTTTTTAACAATATTCTTGGTTTTATATCGAAAAGTAAACGCTAGTTTTTCAATGTTTTTAATTAAAACTAAACGTATATAAATGTTCTTCAAAGCAGGCTCATTGCCCTGATAATTGCCCAAAGAGACTTTTACCAAAGACTTTTGCTCAACTGCCTGTTGAGTTTGTTCACAAAATTGTGCTATCTGATTTTTCACTAGAATCGTCTTTAAACTTTCAAAGTGCAAAGATACAAAAATAGCCTCGGATTGAGGCTATTTTTGTACTTATCAAAGAAGCTGTTTGGTAAATGGTTATTTCTTCAACCATCCATTTGAATCCATCCAACTTTTCAAACGTTCAAACCATTTATCTGGAGTAGTTTTATTATTCAGACCAAATCCATGACCGCCTTTCGGATAAATATGCAGTTCAGCAGGGACTTTCTTTTCTACCAAAGCATCATAAAATCTCAAAGAGTTCTGCACAGGAACACCGCCATCGTCTTGCGCATGAACCAAAAAACACGGAGGTGTTTGTGGGGTCACTTGCAATTCATTGGAATACAAAGTAACCAAACTTTCTGATGGATTTTTGCCAATCAGTTGTTCCTGTGAACCTCTATGTCCAAAAGGTTTCATCGTGATTACAGGATATAATAATACAGCAAAATCAGGTCGTACATTGCTTTTATCTGCTAATTCGCCTACAGGTTGGGCAAAATGTGTTGCTGTTGTTGCTGCCAAATGTCCACCTGCCGAGAAGCCTAAAATACCCACACGATTGGGGTTAACACCAAAAGATTCAGCCTTCGAACGCACGAATCTCAATGCTTGCTGCGCATCCTGTAAAGGAGCAATTGTTCTGTCCACCTGTTTGGTTGAATCAGGAATACGGTATTTTAAAACAAAGGCGGTCACGCCGATTTTGTTTAACTCCTTTGCCACATCTGAACCTTCATGTGAGGCAGCCAAAATACGATATCCTCCGCCTGGAAATACAATAACAGCTGTTCCATTAGCCGTTTCTTTTGGCGCAGGATAGACAGTGATAGAAGGTATTGAAACCTCTGAAATCCTCAAAATACCGTTTGCATCAGTTGCTGAGCTTTCTGTGTTTTTGTGGGGTTTGGTATTAGGAACCTTTCCTTCATACAAAGGAAACTCCTGAGTTTGTGCTTGTGCCACTTGCATCATGGTCGCTAAACAAATAGAAAATAAAACTTTTTTGATCATAGGTAAATGGAAGTTATTGGTTAACGGATTATCAGCTATCTGAATAGACTCATAATCAAAACGATTCAATAAATAGAAGTGCAGGATGATTATTAATTAAATCTACCCTTACACTTCGGTTAAATAAATGTTTGAGGAAATAGCGGTAAGGTTAGTGAGTGCCTATACTCTGGCTTTCTTTCTATCTTTACCAGTATTTTAAACTAAATTTCATATAAAATCTACTCGTACTTTTTGCCCTCAGAAAAGAGAAGCTATTTTCTTTTTGAAGTAGTAATCAATGCAACTGCCGTTACGATAATTCCACCTGCGACAATCATTAAAGGATGTAACTCCTCTCCTGCCAATAACCATCCCAACAACATTGCTACCAACGGATTGACATAAGTATAGGTTGACACTAAAGTTGGCGGAGCCACCTTGATAAGCCAATTAAATACGTTAAAAGCTACAATTGAGCCAATGACAATCAAATATAATAAGGCAAAAATGGCCGTTGAGGTTACTTCTATTTGAGCAAAATGTTGAAAATCACCTAAAAAGAAGCTTATTATTAACGACAAACCTCCTCCAATCATCATTTGGATACCAGATACTTGCGGTGTTGAATAAGGCAATTTAGCTTTTTTGAGAATGACCATACTGGCATTAAAAGCGATCGTTGCGATTAACATCAATACTACTCCATATATATAGTATTGCTCGTAGCCTTTGAGAGCCAGCTTTTTTAAACTAATCAAAATACCCACCCCAACGATACCTAGTAGCGAACCCAGAATGACTTTGGGTTGTGGCTTTTCAATATTAGAAAACCATAGCATTAACACCAACACCACTGGGCCTAATGCTGAAAACAACGCCGCATAACTCGACGGAATCCATTTGCCTGCAATCGTAAAAAATCCATTTCCCACGGTAATCATTAGTGTACCTGTGAGTGTCATGGTGAGTAAGTGTTTTTTACTAGGCTTAGTATATTTTTTAGCGACTATCGCCCAAATAAATAGTATTGTTCCCGCACATACATTTCTGATTCCAGAGCCCATGACAGGCGGAAAACTTTGCACCATAAAACGAATTGCCAAGTAGGTAGAGCCCCAAACAAAATAAAGGATACCTAAACCTCCCCAAATTTTTAGCTGTTGATTTTGTTCTTTCATCTTGCGAAGTTGGTGATTTTTCTGGAAAGTTTGTGAATTCTTATGCTGGCTGTTTATATTTACTCAAATGAATTTTTTCAAGAACGCCAATTCACTAAAACATTCATTTGGTCATTACCTGCTAAATTGTATTTTTCAACAAACTACCTTTCGCATGAAAAAAATTTCACTATTGAGTATTTTATTGTTTCTAGTAAGTTTTACTTATTCGTCTCTTGCTCAAAAACTTCCGAGTATCTCCGAAAAAACCAAAGGTCTTAAGAAATATGAAGGCTTTTTACCTTTTTATTGGGATGAAGATGCAGGAAAAATCTGGTTACAAATCGACAAGTTCGATAAAGAATTTTTGTATTATTCTTCGTTGCCTGCTGGATTAGGTTCTAATGATATTGGCTTAGACCGTGGATTATTGGGCGATGAAAAAGTAGTATTTTTCCAAAAAATAGGTCGTAAAATTCTGCTTACGCAACCCAACTACAAGTATCGTGCGCTAACTAATGATGCTAACGAAAAACGTGCCGTGCAGCAATCATTTGCTTCATCAACAATTTGGGGATTCGTGGCAGAAGCAGAAGAAGATGGAAAAATTTTGGTTGACGCTACAGACTTTCTCATGAGCGATGTTACGGGTATTGCCGACCGTATAAAAGGAATGAAGCAAGGGAGTTATTCTCTTGACAAATCTCGTTCTGCGATGTATTTGACCAATACAAAAAACTTCCCTCTCAACTCTGAATTTGAAGTTACCATGACTTTTGTAGGTGGAGAAGATGCAGGAGAGTTTGTTCGCTCAGTTGCTCCAAGCCAAGAAGCATTGACATTGCGTGTGCACCATAGTTTTTTGCAATTGCCTGACTCAGACTACAAGCCAAGAGTATTTGATCCTCGCTCAAGCTTCAATGCTATTTCTTATTTCGATTATTCGACGCCTGTATCTGAGCCTATCGACAAGTATTATATCGTTCGTCATAGATTAAAGAAAAAAGACCCGAAAGCTAAAGTTTCAGAAGCGGTTGAACCAATCATTTATTATCTCGACAACGGTACTCCAGAACCCATTCGTTCTGCCTTGATGGAAGGTGCACAATGGTGGAATCAAGCGTATGAGGCGGCTGGTTACAAAAATGCCTTCCAAGTTAAATTATTACCAGACGATGCCGACCCAATGGATGCACGTTATAATGTCATCAACTGGGTTCACCGTAGCACTCGTGGCTGGTCTTATGGTGCTTCTATTATCGACCCACGTACAGGTGAAATTATCAAAGGTCACGTAACATTAGGCTCATTGCGTGTTCGTCAGGATTATTTGATTGCACAAGGTTTGTTATCTCCTTTTGAAAAGGGTGAAAAACTCGACCCTGAAAAAGACCCAATGCTCAAAATGGCATTGACTCGTTTGAAGCAATTAGCTGCGCATGAAGTAGGACATACCTTAGGTTTGATGCACAACTACTCGGCAAGTATCAACAACAGAGCTTCGGTAATGGATTATCCTCACCCAACAGTCAAACTCAATAGCAAAGGAGAAGTAGACCTTTCTGATGCTTATGCTTTGGGTATCGGTGATTGGGATAAATATTCTATTACGTTTGGGTACCAAGATTTTCCTCAAGGTACAGACGAAAAGACGGCTTTGAACAAAATTATTGATGAGGCAAATACGAAAGGATTATTGTTCTTGACAGATATTGACGCTCGTCCAGCAGGAAGCCATAGCCCTACGGCTCACCTTTGGGATAATGGTAAAAACCCAGTTGATGAATTAAACAATACCTTGGCTGTTCGTCAAAAAGCCTTGAGTTCTTTCGGAGAAAATACCATTCGTAAAGGCATGCCAATGTCTCATTTAGAAGATGTTTTGGTGCCAATTTACAATTACCACCGTTATCAAGTAGAGGCAGCTGCCAAAATTATTGGTTCAGTAGATTATCGCTATGCTTTGCGTGGTGACGGACAAAAGCCTAATACTTTGGTTAGTAAAGAAACACAACAAAAAGCGTTGGATGCCGTATTACAGACTCTTTCATCCGAAACCTTGACAATTCCTGAATCGATTATCCAATTGATTCCTGCACGTCCTGCTGGTTATTGGCCAAACCGTGAATTGTTCAAAAAACGTACTGGTCGTGCTTTTGATCCATTGGCAGCGGCAGAATCAGCAGCAGATTTTCCACTTCAATTCTTACTACAACCAGAACGTGCGAGTCGTATGGTCGAATACGAAGCAAGATATAGTAGTTTGGGATTGGAAGAAATGCTGACTCAATTAGTTGAAAAAACTTGGAAAGCGCCTAAAACCACAGGCTTGGCTCGTAAAGTACAGTTTCAAACCGAACAAATCGTATTAACGCATTTGTTGGCATTGAGTGTCAACGAAGCAGCTAATTATCAAGTTCGTGCGGTTTGTGGCAAAGCTATCAAAGATTTGAAAGCCTATATCGAGTCTCAGAAGAATACCAAAGAAAGTGACTATGCTGCGCATTTGGACTATGCTGTTGAAAGAATGAAAAATCCTTCGGCAGCAAAAGTAGCTACTCATAAAGAAATGGCTCCTGGCGCTCCAATTGGTTGTGATGAAGAATAAGGTTAATAAATACTGAGTATTAAACTAAAGTGCTGAATCAGTAATACTAATTCAGCACTTTTATATAAATTTTAGCTTAGTCTAGTAAAACGCATTTTAGATTATTAACTAGGCTATTTCCCTATAATTACCCAAGCCCTGACCGAAATGTTAGGGCTTTTTCTTTACCCAAATAATCATATTCAAAACTTATATTTTACCCATTGGCTCCGCTGAGTGCAGAAAATTCTCTTTTTGTTAATGATTGTTAATGCTGAGCCTTTCACTAAACCCTCAGACTTTTGACATATCAAAGAGACAAAATACAGCGTTAGAGAGCTAAATATCTCAAAATTAAAACAAGTAATAATCCATAATTTTTATAAAGCCATGACTCCAAACTTTGTTAACATTGCTAAACCTACAGTAGGTAAGCAGTCTTTCTTAAAACCTATTCTTACTTTCGTTTTAACTGGTGCATTAATAAGCACCTTGACTTCAGCTCAAGCACAACGTGGTCATGAAGATCGTCGTGATTCTGATTATCGCTACGACAAAAAAGATCGTGACAATCGTGGAAATGATAGACGTGACGATAACCGCCGAAACGACAATCGTCGCGATGAATATCGTAGAGATGAGTATCGTCGTGATGACCGTCGTGGACCAGACCGTGTAGTGGTAGTTGATCGTGCCCGTCCAAACTGGCAATATGCTAATATTCCTAGTCGCAATGCTCATTACAACGCATTGCCTACAGGTCATTTGAGTATTAACTTCGGTGGTATCCGATTTGCTTATCATCAAGGGGTATTTTACAAACCTTACAATTCAGAATACGTTGTTTGTCAAGCGCCAGTAGGGATTCGTGTCAATGTATTACCAAGAGATTACCGTAGAGTCGTAATCAGAAATGTTGACTATTACTACTATAATGGAACTTACTATCGTCCTTATGGCAATGAATACGCTACTGTGGCCCCTCCGATTGGTGCGTTGGTGGAGAGTATTCCTGGTGGATACGAAAAACTCATGATTAACGGTGAAACCTATTATGTAGTAGATGGCATTCAGTACAGAGCCGTTTTAAACCGTGGCGAAATCTGGTACGAAGTAATCAAAATCATGTAAGAATGATGCTGTAGGCTGTAAGCTTTAGGCAGTAGGCAAAAAGTTCTAAAGAACCGCAAACCTATTTTTGCAGAAAGCCCAAACACTCAAGTAATCGTGCAAAATACAATTAAGTGATGGTGAAATCAAAGTGTTGAAAATTGGAATCCTATATTTCATAATTCATCATTAATACTTTATATAACGAGGCAGTCTTTTAAGGCTGCCTTTTTTATTTATCTAAACCTTATTTTTTCAACAATCCAATAAGTAGTAAAATATTATGAAAAAATTTAACTATTCGATAAATTAGCGTTTATTCACTAAACATCGTTCATCAACTCCCTAAATAGTATTGATTATGGAAAGGTATGGTCAGATTCTAAATTTTGCGATGCCAATTTTTTTATTGTTGGTATTACTGGAAAAAACCTACGGTTGGTTCAAATACAAGGATACCTTCAAGCCCATGGATATGCTTTCGAGTTTGAGTTCGGGCTATACTAACATTATCAAAGATGTTCTGGGAATCAGTATTTCCATTATTACCTACGAATGGATGGTAAAACATTGGGCGATTTACCATTTAGAATCTACGTGGGCGATTTATATAACAGCTTTTATTGCCCTAGATTTTACAGGGTATTGGGGACATCGCCTGAGTCATCAGATCAATTTTCTGTGGAATCAACACCTGATTCATCATAGTAGCGAGGAGTTTAATTTGGCTTGTGCTCTACGTCAAAGTATCTCGACTTTTATCAATTTCTTTACTATTTTTTTACTACCTGCTGCGCTTTTGGGTGTGCCAAGTATTGTGATTGCCACAGTAGCGCCTTTGCATTTGTTTGCTCAATTTTGGTATCATACGACCTATATTAATCGCATGGGTTGGTTAGAATATATCTTGGTAACGCCTTCTCACCACCGAGTTCATCATTCTATTAATCCTGAATACATTGATAAAAACCATTCACAGATTTTTATTTTTTGGGACAAAATGTTTGGTACTTTTCAGGAAGAATTACCCTCTGTTCCATGCGTTTATGGCATTACTGTTCCTGTTCGGACTTGGAATCCCATCAAAATCAATTTTCATCATATCTGGATTTTGATACAAGATGCTTGGCATACCAAAAACTGGGTAGACAGAGCCAGAATTTGGTTTATGCCAACGGGCTGGCGTCCTGATGACGTAAAGGATAAATTTCCTTTGTCCAAAATTGAGGATGTTTATCATTTTCAAAAATACACCCCAGAGACCTCTCGTAAGTTGGTTACTTGGTCGTTTATCCAATTCTTTTTCACCTTTGCTTTAATTGTATATTTCTTTGGACATTTGGCACATATAGGCTCACCTTTGATTTTTGTGTACGGAGGTTTTATTTTTTTGAGCATATATTCTTACACCGAAATGATGGATTTGAATCCACATTCTTTTTGGTATGAATTGTTCAAAAATATTATCGGATTAGGGCTTATAGCCTATTTGGGAGATTGGTTTGGGATGAACCAATATTGGGTCGGAGTTGGATATTTTGTAGGTATTTATTTCGTATTATCTACCGTAATTACAGCTTACTTAGTATATTCAGAGAAAAAGGTTTTTCAGCAAAAAATCTACGCTAACTAGCTTTCAGATTTTGTCTATCAGCTTTCAGATAAAGAGACTTTACTCGAAAGCTGATAGACAATAACCTACTAAACATACATATATACTCCTTGAGAATATTGATGTTTAAAACGTTCAAAAGCCTCTTGCTCCAAACGTTCCTGATGGTCGGGATGAGCCACTTTAATTAACTCTTTAGCTCTTTCCACCAAATTCTTTCCGTATAAATAAGCAATACCAAATTCGGTAATAACATAATGTACGTGTGCACGGGTAGTCACTACGCCTGCACCCTCTTTCAAATGTGAGACAATTTTGGATTCTCCGTCCTTTGTACCTGCTGCCATAGCAATAATAGGTTTTCCTCCTTCTGATAAACCTGCTCCACGCATAAAATCCATCTGTCCACCCACGCCAGAATACATTCTGTAACCAATACTATCCGCGCAGATTTGTCCTGTAATATCAATTTCGATAGCGCTATTGATAGCCGTAACTTTAGGATTTTGACGAATAATGGCAGTATCATTTACATAATCAACTGGTAACATATTAATCAAAGGATTATCATCCACAAAATCATAGAGCTTTTGAGTACCACAAAGGAAAGTCGACACAATTTTTCCTTGATGTTTTTTCTTGAAACGACCTGTTATTACCCCTTTTTCAACTAAAGGAATAATGCCGTCTGAAAACATTTCGGTATGGATTCCTAAATCTTTATGATTTTCTAAAGCTGCCAATACAGCATTAGGAATACTCCCAATACCCATTTGAAGAGTTGCGCCATCCTCCACTAAAGACGCCACATTATTTCCAATTCTTTGCTCTATTTCCGACGGTGTTCCCCAAGTTACTTGATGTAGTGGTTGGTCAAATGGTACCAAATAATCAATTTTACTCACATGAATTTGACTATCGCCTAAGGTTCTAGGCATAAAGCGATTGACTTGCGCAATGACCACTTTAGCCGATTCGAGAGCAGCTAAAGTTGCGTCAAGAGATGTACCTAATGAACAAAATCCATTTTTATCAGGTGTTGAAACCGTGATAAGAGCTACATCTAAATTGATAATTTTTTGACGGAATAAACGAGGTATTTCAGACAAAAAAACGGGTATATAACTACCACGTCCTTCGGCAATAGCTTTACGAACATTTTTACCAATAAAGAAAGCGTTTGTATGAAAAATCCCTTCAAATTCTGGTCTCGTATAGGGTGCATCGCCTTCGGTATGTAAATGATATATTTCAACATTTTGGAGGTGATTGGCCAACTTCACCATTTCTTGAAGCAGATGTTGTGGCGCTCCTGCCACACTATGCACATAGACTTTATCACCAGATTTAATAACTTTGAGAGCATGTTCAGCAGATGTAATCGACATAAGTATGTAATTTTGAGGTTGGGATAGAAATTAATTTTGTGACGGCAAGTTGGAGGAATAGTTTGGTCTTCAGAATGACTTTAGTCATTTAAAATACCTTTTTCTATCAGCTAATTTTTGTACAATTCCGATATTTATTTTACCTAACAGCTTAATTTTGAACCTATTCGCTAATTTATTATCAATAAATAACCAAGAAACCGTAAATTTAACATGGAAACCAACTTCATGCCCCTACACATCACTCGTCTTTGGAAGAATATTGCTGGTCAAGGTTCAAGAAGAAAAAGGAATCGTTTTAGGGAAATGTATAAACTTCATTTGGGAGTCACTTCTGATGAATACTTCTACCAAATCATGCGTGGAGAAGTAAAAATTCCAGAACCCGATATTCAATATTGTGAAACTTTAATTCGAAATATTAAACAACAGCGATAGCCTATGAGATTCATTCTACTTCTATGTTTACTATTGGCTCAAAATGTGTTGGGGCAATCGTTAAAAAAAAGTTTGGATTCAACGATTTCTCATCATTTTGCAGGAAAAGAGGCGGGCGGTGCATTCATGATTATTGAAAACACTAAACTTCTTTATGAAAAAGGTTTTGGCTTCGCTGATATATCTCAAAAACTTGCCAATACTCCCTTCACGAATTTTAGATTAGCCTCAATGTCAAAACAGTTTACGGCTGCTGCCATTGTTTTATTAGAAAAAAAAGGATTGATAAGTTATGAGGATAAGCTCAGTAAATTTTTCCCTCAATTCGACGGAGTAGTTTCCAATCGCATCAAAATCAAACACTTACTTACTCATAGTTCGGGGGTATTAGATTACGAGAGCTTAATACCGCCTAATCGTCAGATACAAATTAAGGATGCGGATGTAGTAAGTTTAATAGCGACAGAAAATAAGCTCTACTTTGAGCCAGGTACAGAGTTTAGATATAGTAATTCTGGTTATTGTCTATTGGCACAAATTATCGAAGTGACCACTGGAATCCCTTTTGATTTATTTGTTACCGAAAATATTTTCAAACCTCTCAAGCTCAAAAATACCTATTACTATAATGTTCATTCCAAAATGCCTCTTCGTGCTTTAGGATATGCTCTCAACCCCAGCAATCAAGTAATTTTGGCAGACCAAAGTGTTACAAGCGCCACCAAGGGCGATGGCTGCATTTATACCAACTTAAAAGATTTTCAAGTTTGGAATGAATCTTTGGTTAATAATACTTTATTTAATTTGTTCGAAGAACTTCAAAAAGTTCAAGCAAACGCTCTACCCAATAGTCCTTTAAAGTATGGCTTGGGATGGTTTTTTACCCAGCAAGATAAAACTTGGGAGCTGTATCATTCAGGCAGTACCTCGGGTTTCAGTAATGGTGTACTATGGTTACCACAGAAAAAAATCTTAATGATATATCTAACCAATCTTGCTGATAATCATGTCATTGAGGAAAAAATCATACAAGTTCTTAAAACACATAAGATTTTAAACAACACTTTCGATTTTCGCAAAGCCCTGTCTCTTACCCGATAGAGCACTATTTCTGCAAAGCAAACTGGGAAGGTTGTACTTGCTTTAGTTTTTTAAATACCCGTCCAAAATAGGATACATTATTAAATCCGCTTTCAAAACAAGCATCGGCTACCGTACGCCCTTCATTGAGTAACTTACAAGCATAATTGACACGATATTCATTCACAAAATCAGTAAATGTCTGATTAAGGTTTTTCTTAAAATAATTACAAAAAGCAGGCACAGTCAAGTTGGCTAATTCAGCCACTTTTTGAATCTCGATTTCTGTAGTAAAATTTTCTTCTACAAACTGATAGATTTTGCGCAAACGAAGTTGATCACGCATACCAAAGTCATAGCGCGTTTCTCTTTTATTTAATAGCTCAAACTCTTTTGAATTAGACAAAAATTCCAACAGATTCAACAAATAAACCATCCGTTGAAAGGGCGGTATCTCTTTTATTTTAAGTAGTTCCTCTGAAACTATTTGCTTAGTTGCGCCATCAAATTTGATACCCTGTAAGCCTCGTTCTAATAGTTTCTTGATGCTTTTCATCTCGGGTTTATGTAAAAATCCATCTCCCAAAAAATCAGGCATAAACTGTATTACCACTTCTTCATGCTCACCAATAGCCCCAAATCCAAAGCCTCCATGGGGGACATTTGACCCAATTAACACCAAATCTCCTTCCTGATAATAACTTAAATGATTGCCCACATGGCGCCGACCGTTACCACCATATACACAAACAATCTCAATTTCGGGATGATAATGATAGTCCCATGCAAAATCTTCTGCTTTGACTCTTTGGTGTAATAATCTAAATGAGCTGCCTTCATCTGCTTGTATTCTTTCGTAGCCTGTCTTCATTGGTTTAGTATTAATTTTTACAGAAGTTCCATCTTTTATCTTTAAAACACTCATTACCAAAGCATAACGAAATAATTTTCTAGCAATGAAAGAATAATGAAAACTTCTAATAAAACCTGATTATTCATCATTTCTCAAAATTATATAGAAAAATATTAATACAGTACTAATAATGAGTAATAAAAGAGTAGTTATCCGCTAAAAATACAAGCTAAATTTGTACGTCATTAACCATTTATATAATTTATCTAAGAAAGCGGACTCACAGTCCGCTTTTATTTCTCAATCTAATAACACCCAATGGCTCACTGGCGACTCAAACTCTCCCTTTTTATTAATTACTTCTTATTTGCCATGCTACTCAACAGTGTGGGTACGGTGATATTGCAGGTACAATCTACCTACCATATTTCCGAATCCTCTGCTGGTATTTTAGAGGCCTTTAAGGATTTGAGTATCGCCATCATGTCATTTGTTATGGCTTCATTTATTGGTCGTTTAGGGTATAAAAAAGCCATGTTACTAGCATTGGGATTAGTCGCAGGAGCAAGTATTGCCATGCCCTTGATGAATACCTTTTGGATGACCAAGTTACTATTTGCCACTGTTGGTATTTCATTCGCTTTAATCAAGGTTTCAGTATATGCCACCATCGGTTTAGTAACCAAAGACGAAGGAGAGCATATTAGTTTTATGAACTTCATCGAATCATTTTTTATGATTGGAATCTTACTAGGCAACTTCATCTTTAGTCTTTTTATTGATGACACCAATCCTAGTTCAAGTTCATGGACCCAAGTATATTATTGGTTAGCAGGCTTAGCCATTATTGCTTTTTTGCTATTATACACCACTCCAGTTTCAGAAACTACCAATAATGATTCTCAAAGCGAAAGTAGTTCTTTTGGCGAAATGTTTCGTTTGGCAATTGTGCCAGTGGTGCTAGTATTCGTGGCAAGTGCATTTATCTATGTACTTATCGAGCAAAGTATTATGAGTTGGTTGCCAACTTTCAACAATAAAGTACTTCATTTACCTGCAACACTGAGTGTACAAATGGCAAGTATTCTCACAGCTTCAGCAGCCTTAGGTCGCTTTTTCGCAGGAATTTTATTACGAAAATTCCCTTGGTTATTCGTCTTAACTATATGTATAATCGCAGCTGGTAGTCTTGTTATTTTAGCATTACCGCTTGCACAAAATTTAGGAAATGAAGCCATTACGGGCTGGGGAAATGCCCCTTTAGTGGCATTTGTATTTCCACTCATTGGATTTTTAATAGCGCCTATCTATCCCGCAATCAACTCTATTATTCTAAGTACCTTACCACAAAAACAACATGGGCTTATGTCTGGCCTTATTGTTATTTTCTCAGCGCTTGGCGGTACAACTGGTTCATTTATTACTGGTCATATCTTCGAAGCTTTTGGAGGTCAGACAGCCTTTTATTTCTCATTGATTCCAATGGGAATTTTAGTAACACTTTTGTTTTTTTTCAAAAAAATACAATCTCGCTACCAAAGCAATCCCATTGACTTTGGCAAAGGTGGCGGTAGCCATTAACCATTTTTTATAAACAATACCTTTTAAAATGAATACGCACGCTGAGTATCTGGAGTTAAGTGCGTTCGAAGAGTTATTCGAAGACGTACAGCTGAGTGGGATTTTTCCCGATTCCAAAACATTTAACGATTGTGTGCCTCGGTTTGAAAAAGACCACATTCTGAATGCCTATCGAGAGCAAAAACTATTTTTACGATTTGATTTAAAAGAATTTATTGAGCATAATTTTATACTAACCACTCAAAAAGCAACTGAGTACACCAGTGATTCCGCAAAGCCTATCGAGCAACACATAGATGGGCTTTGGGCGGTTCTTACACGACAACCCGACCAAGTGGGCGGTTCTTTAATTCCATTACCTTATCCTTACATAGTCCCAGGTGGACGCTTTCAAGAAATTTACTACTGGGATTCCTATTTTACCATGTTAGGACTTTCAGTAAGTGGGCGATTTGACTTGATTGAGAATATGGTTGATAATTTCTCTTTTCTCATCAAGACATTAGGTCATATTCCAAACGGCAATCGAGCTTATTATATCAGTCGTTCGCAACCACCATTTTTCACCTTAATGGTTGAACTTCTTCAAGAAGATTCTAATCATGATTTGTACTTGAAATATCTATCGTCTATTGAAAAGGAATATAACTTCTGGATGAGTGGGTTTGACTCCTTGGAAAATGAGTGGCAAGCACATCGACGAGTTGTAAAAGGACCTAAAGGCGCTCTATTAAATCGTTATTATGATGATAGAGATACTCCACGACCTGAAGCATACAAGGAAGACATCGAAATTGCCCATGCTTCACTTAGAAAATCGTCCGAAGTGTACAGAGATCTCCGTGCCGCTGCCGAATCTGGATGGGATTTTAGTAGTCGTTGGTTAGCCGATGGAAAGCACTTGGAACAAATTATTACAACTCAAATTATTCCTATTGACTTAAATTGTTTGCTTTATCATATAGAAACGATTTTGGAACAATCCTATCAGAAGTTAGGAGATGTAGAGCAACAAGAAAAATATGCAATTCGAGCACAAAAGCGTAAAAATGCTATTTTGGAGTTATGCTGGAACCAAGAAAAACAACTCTTTTTTGATTACAATTTCTATCAACAAACACAAACACAAGTAGAATCTTTGGCAAGTGCATTTCCACTTTTCTTTAAAATAGCTACCAAAGATCAAGCCTCCGCCATGGCATTGAGTCTAGAAATAAAGTTCTTAAAAGATGGAGGGCTTGTTACAACGACACTACACACTGGACAACAATGGGATTCGCCAAATGGTTGGGCTCCGCTTCAGTGGATAGTCTACAAAGGACTTAAGTTGTACAAACACGATGCTCTGGCCTTAAAGATTCGAGAGTCTTGGCTAGAAACCAACCAAAAAGTATATACTCAAACAGGTAAAATGACCGAAAAGTATAATGTCGTCAATACTACTTTACACGGTGGTGGTGGCGAATATCCAAATCAGGATGGTTTTGGTTGGACCAACGGAGTATTCTTAAAACTTCTCAGTGACATTTAATACTCAAAAGCCTCGTTCTAATCACGAGGCTTTTGCTTTTTACCGTTTACAAAATTTTCAATAATAGAAAAGTTTATACTACGTTGGTTTAAGAGAAAGATAAATCTTTATAGCCAAAGATTTTTGAATCAACATTCTTGTAGTTGTAATCTGAAACCCTTTACAAAATCAAATACTTTTTGCTTGCTTCTTTGTGAAGAAAGTCACTATTTGCAAATTGGAAAAACTTTAAAACTTTAAAAATGAAAAAAGTACTATTTATTGGTGGCATTTTATTGCTATCTATAACCACATTCGCTCAAAAAAAGAAAGCTCCTAAAAAAGGTAATTCCAAAACCACTGTTGCAGTAGATTCAACCAATTTATTAAATGTTAATCCACTTAAGCCTAACCAATCACAGTCAGAGGATTATGTTACAGCAAGCTTAATTTCGAAGGATTTATCCTCGAATAAAAATGGGCAAAAGCAATATTACGACTCATATAAAATTACGTTACATGCTGGTGAAGAAATGATCATCGAGCACCAGTCTAGCGATTTTAGAGTTATGCTAGGGCTCAAAAGTCCTAGTAAATCGGTAAATACCGAGTTTAGTTATGATGCCAATCCTTTTAGTGGCAATAGTTTTAATAAATTTCATTTTACAGCTCCTACAACAGGCACCTATACCTTACTGGCAACATCGATGGACGCAGGTCAGGTAGGACGTTATTCGATTCGAAAAACTATTTATGCTCCAAATGCACTAGAATCGAAGGTAGATGCTACACTTTCTAAAAACTTTAAAGCTTTACTTGCTTCCAAAAAAGGGAAATTTAAAGATATTTTAGGAGAAAAAATCAAGGTAGCTCGTAAAGAGAAAGCAATGGATAAAGCTACAGGTCAAGATAAATATAATACCAAAGCTGAGCTTCTTTCGGGCAAAGCGGGAATCATCGTACTAGAGAATGAAGGTCAAAGCGTTAGCTATAAATCAGTGCTTCTGGAATCTGAAAATGAAGAAGATGTAAAAAATCAGTTTCAGCAATTGGTCAAGCAATTCCAGATTTTAACTAGAAGTTGGCTTGAACAACCTTCTACTGAACTAAGTTATAGTGCTTCTACTGACCAAGATATGGTTTCTTTAAACATTAGCTCAACAGAGGATAAAAAGAAAAAAAAGAAATTATATCAGCTAAATTTTAGCCTAAATTAGACTGTATCATACTTACTGATAAATAAAAAAGGTAGAAATTCTACCTTTTTTTTATTTATGGTAAATCCAAAATACATAAACAATCGTATATCTTTTAAACAAGAACTAATAATGATAAATACCATTTTGTTTTGGGCTTGGATTGCATGGAGTTTACCAATGAGTATATATAGAAGTCAATTTAGAAAGATAGTTTACCAAGACAATCATTGGAGTATCAATATTAAACCATACTTCCTGAAAGAACTAAAAGGGTTATTGGGTAATATATATCCTCATAATCCTGAGTATATTCAGAAAAGAAACTTTTACAGGTTCTACTTAATGATATATATCACTTTAGGAATATGCTATTTTTTGAGCAAAACCTAATAAATATAAACAAAAAAGCCCGACACTACGAGCATCGAGCTTTCTGAATTATAATCCTTACTTTGTTTATTTTTAGTACCTTATATAAAAAAAATTATATTCCTTGATAAATCAGTGATAGGGCTCATGAAAATGCTAGCTTTATCACTAGTTGCTATTATTTACGATGCAATATACTAAATAACTATGAAATAAAAATAATTCCCTATAAAATTTCTAGATACACTCTCCTTTATGATTTTTTTAATTATCATAGAAAAATCATGCTACATGCAGAATTATTAGTGAATTATGACAGATACCACTAACTTATACGACTAGTCTTACTCTTCAACACTCCATATCCTAAAGTTATAGTCAAAAAAGTATATTTATCGTTAATATTTATTTAATAGACATTAACAAGAAGCCTTGCGGATAAGTATAATTATCTATCTTCAATGAAGCTAGGCAATTGTATTTCTTCTAGGTAGTAATCACCATAGTTTGTATAGCAATAGTCGTGCTAAACTTTTTAGGGTCATTAAAAAACCGAGTCATCCAATAAATCAGGGCGACGTTGTTTGGTTCGTTCAATAGCCTGCTCAAAACGCCATTCAATAATTTTTGCTTCATGACCTGATAATAATATCTCAGGAATCTGATGTCCTTCAAATTCTGCCGGTCGAGTATATACAGGAGGAGCTAATAAGTTATCTTGAAATGAATCTGTAAGCGCCGAAGTTTCATCATTTAACACCCCAGGAATCAAACGAATAATGGCATCAGCACAAACGGCAGCAGCTAATTCGCCACCTGAAAGCACAAAATCTCCTATCGATATTTCTTTTGTCACAAACAAATCTCTAACACGTTGGTCAACACCCTTGTAATGCCCACATAGGAAAATTAAGTTACCTTTCAACGAAAGAGTATTGGCAATACGCTGATTAAAAGGCTCACCATCAGGAGTCATATAAATTACCTCATCGTAAGTTCTTTGGCTTTGTAAATGACGAATACATCTAGCTATTGGTTCGATACTTAACACCATACCTGCCCCACCCCCAAAAGCGTAATCATCTACTTGACGATGCTTACTTAATGAATAATCACGAAGGTCGTGCAATACCACTTCCACGTGCCCAGCCTCAGCACCTCTCTTGATGATGGAATGAGCAAAAAAGCTTTCCATTAATTTAGGTACAACCGAAATAATATCAATACGCATACTTAGTAAGAGTTTGGGTTAGTCATTCAAATACACATCCAACAAGCCTTCTGGCAGATTCACTTGCAATGTTTGTGCTTCTTTATCTGCGCCTAAAACGATTTCTGGATCCACAGGGATTAGCACTTCTTTATTTTGGTATGACATTACTAACAAATCTTGTGCTTGCATCGCATAAACTGTTTGCACAAGACCAAGAGGGCCAAGTTTCTCATCTATTACTTGAAAACCTATCACTTCATGATAATAGAATTGCTCACCATCTAGTTCTGGCAATACTTCCAAAGGCAAAAATGCTTGAAGATTCAACAACTCTTCTGCTTTTTCGAAAGTGTCACAATCTTCAAATTTTACAATAGCGCGGTTTCCTCTTAGCTGATAAGAGTCCATAAAGAAGGGTACTAATTCACCTCTTACTTCAAGAAATACGCTATCCATTTCCTCATAATCTTCAGGAAAGTCAACGTCTAACCACAGAATAACTTCTCCTTTTACCCCGTGAGTTTTGGTAATTTTACCTAATTCAAAACAATCTTCTTTAGTCATTGTAGTATTTTATAGTATGGCTAACTTATGCAAATTATGAGTTTGTATAAGGCCTTAAAATCAGTATAAACAAAAAAATGATACAAATCTAGAATAATAATAGATTTGTATCATTTAATATAGGTAATGTCTTTTGAGAATTACTCTGCAGACTCTTCAGCAGCTTCTTGAGATGCTTCTTCAGCAGCAGGAGCTTCTTCAACTACAGCGTTTTTCTTTGCAATAGCTTCAGCACGAGCAGCATTTACTTTAGCTTCATCAGCTAAACGAGCAGCTTTCTCAGCTTCTTTCTTAGAAAGTAATGAATCAGCTTTTCCAGAGATTTTAGAATCTTTAACATTCTTCCACTCACTGAATTTAGCGTCAGCAGTTTCTTGAGAAATAGCGCCTTTGTTAACACCTACTTGCAAATGTTTTTTCAACAATACGCCTTTGTATGACAAAATCGCACGAGCAGTATCAGTCGGCTGAGCACCGTTCAATACCCATTGCAAAGCTTTATCATCATTAAGATTGATGCTTGCAGGGTTTGTGTTTGGGTTGTATGTACCGATTTTTTCGATGAAACGACCATCACGAGGAGCTCTAGCATCTGCTACTACGATATCGAAAATCGCTAATTTTTTACGTCCACGACGTGCTAATCTAATTTTAACAGCCATTTTTTATTTACTTTTTAGTGAAGGAACCCGTCCCTCGGTTATGGTATTTGTAAATTGGAGTGCAAAGATAATCAAAATTACGCAGTTAGCAAGGTTCTTTGGGAAAAATCTCAAAAAAGTATTCAAAATTATATAAGATAATTCTATCAATAAAAAATTACCTCAAACAAAGACCTTTTTTGCCAAAACGTAGCAAAAAAACTACTCGAAGCAAGCTCCGAGTAGCCATAAGACCTAAAGTAAATCTATAAGCCGGATTCTGTCAGTCACAAAATGTCCAATTTTGCGCTGTCTTATCATTTATCTCGACGAATCGTCACCGATACGCTCTATCAACCTACCCACTGACATCGGGCGAGCAGCCCTTTTTCCAAACCCGAAAGTTTTTCTCGCCAGCCTATTTGGTCTTTCAACTCATGAGGTTTACCTCTGCCCCGTTTGTCACCAAACGGGCGGTAGGCTCTTACTCTACCTTTTCACCCTTACCCTTACAGGCGGTAATTTTCTGTGGCACTAGCTGTCACGTTTTCGTCGCCAAAACCGTGCCTTCCCGTTAGGAAGCATGACGCTCTTTGTTGTCCAGACTTTCCTCCCCTACATGAAGCAGAGGCGATAAGACGACTTACTTCGCCACAAAGGTAGCGAAATTTATGGATTGTTTGCAAAAAGCTTAAATCCATAAGCTCTTTGTCATACGAAATACTATAATCCGTCGACCTTTAAGTTTAACTTACCTTTAGCAAAAATTACTGCTACAATAGAGTTGGGTGTCAAATAAACCTTATCTGGATTCAAGTCGGTGATATTTCCATTTAAGCTGATTCCTTTGCTAACTTGTTTATTCAAATTTGCCTGAATCTGCTTCTTCATATCGTCCACTTGCCCACCTATCTGAAACGTCATGGCATTTTTCATTACTGAAGTAAACTTTCCTTGAAAAATCCAACTTGCGGTACGGTGCAATAGGTTTTTGGTTTCTAAATCATAGTCAAAATGATCTAGATATACCGACTTTGTCTCAGGACTGTAGGTGGGGATACCTTTGTAATATATATTGCCATTTACACTACCCTTTAGTCCCGCTTTGATTACTACTTTTTCATTGCTTCCATAAATATCCAAAGCAGTTACTCCCACGTTATATTTACCTTCCTTAAATGAAAAATTTTGTCCAACCAAGGTGTCAGCAGTAAGTCTTGCTGCTTCACTAAATGGAATTTCGGCAATGATTCCTACTTGGAAGTCTTCTGGGATTTGTTGTACAACCTTCAAGTCAGGAACTGAGGTTACTGGTTGAACTGTTGGTTTTGCTCCAGTTACAGTTTCTGTATACGCCTTAATCGCAATCGTTGATTTGATGCTATTCCCTGTAGTAACCAGTGGAGTCATTTGCAATTCTACTGGATTAATTTTCAACCATGTACGATACTTGTCTGAGAGCAAATATGGTTGCATAGAAGTATTCCAAGCTTGTACAACGTACTTCTTTATATCTACATTTTTGCGTACAGCATCGTCCAAAGCTTTTAGGATAGTTCCTTGTTTAGATGTCAACGCTTTTTCAACCAAAGAGGTAACATTGATGTCATATCCAGCAATTCTAATGGTTGGCTTTTTGACCCAATCATAACCCATCGGAAAACTCTGCACATTGGCTTCCCAATTAGGATTGATTGAGAATTTTGAACCAAATTTTACATTAAAGTCAAACTGTAACTCTTGTGCTGGCAGTTGCATACCCATCACTTTATATCCTACTTTTACCCAAACTTTGAGTGGCACCGTAAAATTAAAAGTCTCATTTTGAGCAGTTACGGTAATATCTTCTCGCTTCCAGACTTTACACATGAAATTATCATAATTGTTGTCGTCCATGCTATTGTCCTCAAACACCAAATCTTTTACATTGGTATTAATCTGACGAGATACATCTGCCATTGTAATCTCGAAAGGTATTCCTAAGGTAGATAGATAGCGTTCCACTTGTTTCCCTTTTACATTATAAGATTCAGTTGGTGCCGTTGGGTTTGCGGTACTAGCACCTGTATTATTTGAACTTGCGCAGCCTTGTAAAATTAGGGTTCCTAAAGCAAAGGCAGCAATCAATTTTTTCATTGTGAAATTAGGGTTAAATGAAAAATGTTTTTAATTATTACTTGATTTTCACTTTGGTTGCACCATAACCAAACTTTTCTTTTTGTGAATCTTCGAAATATTTGACGTTTTTGTGTCCAGAAAGTTTTTTATGTAATTCGTTTCTCAAAACGCCATTTCCTACACCATGAATAAAAATAATTTCGTCCATGCCATTAGCTATCGCAGCCTCAAATTGCTTTTCAAAAGTACTTAACTGCAATTCTAACATTTGTCTGTTTGACATAAATAAATAGTCATCCGTCAGCTCTTCGATATGCAAATCTACTACTTTAGCTGGCTTTGGAGGTATGACTAGCGTTGGTGTAGATGATGATTTTTCAAACATTTTCTCTACAATCTTTTCTGGTTCAATCTTTACTGGATTTACAGAATCCTCTATATCCAATTGAAACAAATGTGCTTCTTGATTTAGAATTGGAGCCTTTTGTTTATTCTTAAAAAATGTATTAATTCTAAACTTAATCGACTTTATGAGAGGCTGTTTCAACTGCATAAACGCAGGGCGATAATAAAACGCTTGGAAAGTAAATGTTCCCCAATTTTCGAATTCAGGTACTAAAACATGTTGTACTTTTTGCTGCGTTTTTGGTTTCAAAATACCTGAAGCCAAACCTCTATGATGAGGGTCAGTGCCTACCGATAGCATAAACGGCAAATCCCAATCGGTATTGTTGATGATGTACTGAGAAAGTTCACGGTCGTTGACAGGGACAAAGGCCATATAAACACCTTTGTTTGACAAGACGTCAGAAGTAGTTGGACCTACACGGTCATAAATAGAGCGTTGAGGCTCAAAAGTCGGTGTTGAAGCAACTGGTGCTTTGAATACCTTTTGCTCTAATTCCGAAATCACAACAGCTTCATTCCTTTTTACAGGAATACGAAAACCGTCTTCAATCTCTACTTCTACAATATTATTGGGTAAGACTTTAGTTATTATTCCTTCTTCACGTCCGTGTACAAGACGAACTCTATCACCTATATTCATTTTTAAATTGTTTTCGTTGGTTGAATGATAGCGCTGCTATCTATTTTTTATACAATATTACAGACAATTTGGGTAACGAAATGTTATTTTCTCTTAAATCCTATTTCTAAGATGTTGGTTCATTTTAAAAATAGATCGGATGAAAAATTACTCCTTTCTTCGTGCTAAACTCAAGTGTTGGCGCAGGAATTTTGATTTGGTCTACAAGAAATAAAAGGCTATTCAAAAATTTCGATTTTGTTTTAATATGACTCAAATTAAAGTCTAAAGCCAAGTAGTATTGACGGTAAGGGAAAAATCCATTTTGCTGACTCTTAGCTACCTCAGCATTGACCATATCTTGTATCCCATAACCTACAGCCAGATTGAGCCACTTGGGAAACTTGCTTGGTTTCGGCAAAAAACTACTGATATTTCCAGAAAACCAATAGGTTTGCCCATTGTAATCTTTGAGCCATTGTTCACTCATTGATTTGCCCAAAAGTTTAGGATTTTGACTTGCGAGACTGGTATTATGAAATGACCATTTGGGCTGTATTCGGGTTTCACCCCACAAATATTGTTGTCCAACATAAAGACTCGGACCAAGAATATTAGCAGTCATATCGCCCCATGAAAATCCATAGTCAGGCTGAGTGCCATCAAGTATTTCGATGGTTGTCATAAAAGTTAAACTAGAAATCCCAGCCCATAACGCTGCTTTTTGCGGAGATAAACCTGCCCACTTAAATGCTTGCGCATTAACTCTAGTCAAATGGTAATTGGTATAAAAATGTCCTAATTTATCAATCTGAAGCCATTCAGAATTATCATCAAAAAAGCGAAAACCCTGCGCTTTTTCTCCATACCAAGCCGAACTTAACCCTGCAATTGCTCCTGTATAAGCTATAGATTCAGCCAAAATTAAATTTCGTAATCTTTGATGATGCAGTGTATCCGACTGGGCGAAAAGTGGATAATATCCTATAAAGAAGGTTAAGAAAAAATATTTGAGAGAGCGAAAAACCATAGCTTCAACATTAATAATGCGCAAAGCTACAGGGATTTTTAGTTTTCTCCCAAATCGTAACACTTTATGTGTGGTAAACTTATATAAAAAGAAAAGGGGCTGAATCTTCAGCCCCTTTATATAAAAAGATGTTAATGACTAAGAATTAGATTCTGTTCAAAATCTCTTCGCCAATTGCATTTGTTCCTAAAATCATATCTTTAGGAGTATCTTTTGTAGCGATGTCACCTGTACGGAAACCAGCTTTCAACACTTGGTCTACAGCATTGATGATAACATTAGCTTCATCTTTCAAGCCAAAAGAAATATCCAACAACAAAGCTGCTGACAATACAGAAGCCATTGGATTAGCAATACCTTTACCAGCGATGTCGTGCGCAGAACCGTGGATTGGCTCATATACACCTGTACTGTCACCTACTGAAGCAGATGCCAACATACCCATCGAACCAGCGATTTGAGAAGCTTCGTCAGTCAAAATGTCACCAAACAAGTTACCTGTTACTACTACGTCAAACTGCTTTGGATCTTTGATTAACATCATTGCACATGAATCCACAAACTGGTGTGTTACTTCTACCTCTGGATATTCTGGCGCAATTGCTTGTACGGTTTCTCTCCACAAACGGCTAGATTCTAATACGTTTGCTTTATCAACTGACATCAATTTTTTACCACGAGTCATCGCAGCTTCAAATGCTTTACGAGCAATACGTTCTACTTCGTATTTGCTGTAAATCATCGTATCATAAGCTGAATTTCCGTCTTCGATACGCTCTCTTTTACCGAAATACACATCACCTGTTAACTCACGGAAGAACAAAATATCTGCTCCTTTTAAGATTTCAGGCTTGATGCTTGATGCTTCTAATAACTCATCAAACAATTTGATAGGGCGTAAGTTTGCGTACAAACCTAACTCTTTACGCATTTTCAACAATCCTTGCTCAGGACGAACTTTTGCATGTGGGTCGTTATCATATTTGATGTGTCCTACAGCACCAAAAAGGATAGCATCTGAAGCACGCATTTTCTCCAAAGTCTCAGCTGGAAGAGGTTCACCAGTAGCTTCGATAGCTACGTGACCGATAAGTGCTTCATCATAAGTAAATTCATGACCGAATTTCTCAGCGATTTTCTCTAAAACTTTTTTACCTACAGCGGTAACTTCTTGTCCGATGCCATCACCGGGAACGACTAAGATATGCTTTTTCATTTTATTTCTAAGGCAAGGAGTTGTTAGGCACTAGGCAAAAAGTCTAACCTAAACAAATCCTTTCAATTTATTTTTTTTATAAGCGAATACAACATTTTATCTAACTCTATACTCATGCTATCTATCTCAAAAAAAGCATTTTCTGTCAGATAGTTTAACCTTTTTGCAATTTCTATTTGGGTTTGTAGTTCATACAATGATCCTAAAGCCATGTGTAAAAACCTTTTATAATCAGCAGATGAAGATCGACCATAGCCCTCAGCAATATTACTTGGAATTGATACAGCGCATCGACGCATTTGGTTAGTCAACCCATACTGTTCTTCTTTTGGGAAAAAAGAAGTATGAGAGTAACATAGAGTAACGAGGTCAACCCCTTTTTGCCAGACTTTTAAGTCTCTATAGCTTTTTATAAATCCCATAATTTTAATTGTAGAACCTTGAGTTTGATACTGCTAATAACCTAATGCCTCTTTGCCTAAACCCTCTCCCCTAACTAAATAATATTCAACATCTTCTGAGTAGCTTTGATAGCTGATACCGTCTGATCTGAATCTAGTCCTCTGGTTTTAAAGTCTTTACCTTTATGATCCCAAGTAATAATGGTTTCGCAAAGGGCGTCGGTTTTACCACCAGGAGGAATACGTACTGCATAGTCGGTTAGATTAGGCAATGAAATCCCCTTAACACAGTAGATTTTCTTCAAGGCATTCATGAATGCATCGTATTGACCATCTCCTTGAGCACTTTCCTCATAAATTCTCTCACCTACTTGTACTTGTACAGTAGCAGAAGGTTTGAGGTTTTTAGAATGTGTCAAAACATAATTCACGACGACAACTTTTTCTTCAATGGTATTACTATCGAGTACGTCAGAAATAATGTATGGTAAATCTTCACGTGTTACCACTTCTTTTCTATCGCCTAATTCGATAATACGTTGAGTAATCAGCTTGAGGTCGGCATCCGCTAATTTGATTCCTAATTCTTGCAAATTTTTCTCAATATTAGCTTTACCTGACGTTTTCCCCAAAGCATATTTACGCTCACGACCAAAACGCTCTGGCATTAGGTCGTTGAAGTAAAGATTCTTCTTGTTATCACCGTCGGCATGAATACCCGCAGTTTGAGTAAACACGTTTTCACCTGTAATAGGCTTGTTGACAGGAATACGGAATCCAGAGAAAGTTTCGACTAATTTACTAATTGTATATAATGAACTTTCGTTGACAGAGGTTGTAGCCTCTTCTTTCATAAAGTCATTAATTACTGCAATGGCACTCGACAAAGGTGCATTTCCAGCACGTTCGCCCATCCCATTGACAGTCAAATGCAAGCCATGAGCTCCCGCTTTGATAGCTTCCATCACATTGGCGATACTCAAATCGTAGTCGTTATGTGCATGAAAGTCAAAATGCGTAGTTGAATAGCGTTTCACCAACAAATCGATATACTCGAAAGTTTCTCTTGGAGTTAGGACTCCTAAAGTGTCTGGCAAAAGAACTCTTTTGATGGGTTGTTTTGTCAAGAAATCAAGGTATTGTAAGACGTAGTCCTGAGAGTTACGCATACCATTACTCCAATCTTCG
Source organism: Cellulophaga sp. BC115SP (assembly GCF_009905545.1). Taxonomy (GTDB): domain Bacteria; phylum Bacteroidota; class Bacteroidia; order Cytophagales; family Spirosomataceae; genus Flectobacillus; species Flectobacillus rivi. Next base: position 26,629 of record NZ_JAAALB010000001.1, read on the forward strand.
AGATAAACATTACAAGCAATACCTTTTGAACCAGCGAGTTCGATAACCTTTGCAATATCAGCAAAATGTTGCTCAGGTGTTTTTTTGAGTTGGTGGGTTAGGTGGTTAAGAGAGCCTTTAGTAAGTAAGTTCATTACCTTAGCTCCCGCTTCCAACATCCAATTGACTGATGTTTCGCCATCGACAAATGTCAATACTTCTACTTTATCGATAAATCCATTTTCGGAAGCCCATTCTGTAACTTTTTTTACAGCTTGAAATTCACCTTCGGACACTCTCGCAGAAGCAATCTCGATTCTATCAACTTTAACTTCTTGTAAAAGTAGTTGAGCGATTGTTAGTTTTTCGGGAGCGGAAAAAGATACACCACTGGTTTGTTCTCCGTCACGGAGAGTGGTGTCCATAATTTCGATATGTCTCATATTTTGCCATAGGCAATAGGCTGTAAGCTATAAGCTCAGGGTACATAAATAAACCCTTAGAGCTTACAGCCTACAGCCTACAGCATCTCTTAGTACAAACTCTTCTCTGCGAATGTTTTGATTTCTTCTTTCATTGATTGTAAATAATCGATGTCATCAAAACCATTCAACATATTATGTTTCTTGTATCCGTTGATAGCAAAGCTTTCGCTTTCTCCAGTTGCAGCAATAGAGATTGTTTGCGCTGGAAGATCCACTATGATTTCCGCCTTAGGATCAGCTTCGATAGCTTGGAAGATTTTGTCCAAAAATTCTGGGCTAACTTGTACTGGAAGGATACCGATATTTAAAGCATTACCTTTGAAAATATCTGCAAAAAAGCTAGAAACAACACAACGGAAACCATAGTCATAGATAGCCCAAGCAGCGTGTTCACGGCTAGAGCCTGACCCGAAGTTACGACCACCAACCAAGATTTTACCTGAGTAAGTTGGGTTGTTTAGTACAAAATCTTGCTTTGGAGTATCGTCTCCATTGTAGCGCCAGTCACGGAAAAGGTTATCTCCGAATCCTTCACGTTTTGTCGCCTTCAAAAAGCGAGCAGGAATAATTTGGTCCGTATCCACGTTCTCTAATGGCAATGGAACCGCTGTTGAAGTTAATATTTGAAATTTATCGTAAGCCATTTCTGATTGGCTTTGGGCTTTAAGCAATAGGCACTAAGCTATTATTTAAAACAAACACCAAAGCATTAAATATTTATACTAATTTTCGACTTAAATGGAATAACTTTTTCTTTATTACATTTATTTTTTGTGCAAGCTCATCAGCATAGTCTGGACTGATATACATTAAGTCTTTAGAAAGTTGAATAAGGTACTCAACCTCGTGAGAAGATCCTTGTGCAATTTGAAGAAATCGTCTAAAATCTGCATCAGTATCTCGCCCACATCCTTCACAAATATTAGTAGGAATAGAAAGTACTGCTCGTCGTATTTGTCCTGTTAATCCAAAAGACTCCTCTCTTGGAAAAGTTTTGGTTACATTATAAATTTCCAAAACTAAACCATGGGCTAACTGCCAAACATCGTATTTTCTAAAGTCTCTCATAATATTAAAGTGAAGGTGTAAACTAAAATGCTTATTGCCTATAGCTTAGAGCTTAAAGCTACAATTACATTAGCTCTCTAGGGTCAGTAACAACACCTGTAACTGCGGCAGCTGCTGCAACTAATGGCGAAGCCAATAGTGTGCGTGAACCTGGACCTTGACGACCTTCGAAGTTACGGTTTGAAGTACTTACCGCATATTTGCCAGCTGGGATTTTGTCATCGTTCATAGCCAAACATGCTGAACATCCTGGTTGACGCAACAAGAAACCTGCCTCTGTCAAGATGTCTAAGATACCTTCTTCTTTGATTTGTGCTTCTACAATGTGAGAACCTGGCACCAACCATGCAGTAATATTATCAGCTTTCTTACGTCCTTTTACGATTGAAGCAAATGCACGGAAGTCTTCGATACGACCGTTTGTACAGCTTCCTAAGAATACGTAGTCTACTTGTTTACCAATAATTTCCTCATTTTCAGCAAATCCCATATAGTTCAAAGACTTCTTGTAAGAAGCTTCTCCATCTTTTACTGCTGATGCAGTAGGGATTTTTTGTGTGATACCTGTACCCAAGCCAGGGTTTGTACCATACGTGATTTGAGGCTCGATTTGAGAAGCGTCGTATGTCAATTCATAATCGAATGTAGCACCTTCGTCTGTCTTCAATGTTTTCCAATAAGCCAAAGCATTTTCCCAAGCTTCGCCTTTTGGTGCCAACTCACGACCTTCTAAGTAATCGAATGTTGTTTGGTCAGGAGCAATCATACCACCACGAGCACCCATTTCGATAGAAAGGTTACACACAGTCATACGACCTTCCATTGACATATTTTCGAATACCTCACCAGCATACTCTACAAAATAACCTGTAGCACCTGATGCTGTAATTTGTGAGATAATGAATAAAGCAACGTCTTTTGGCGTAACACCTTTACCTAATGTACCGTTGATTGTAACGCGCATTTTCTTAGGCTTAGGCTGCATGATACATTGCGAAGAAAGTACCATCTCAACTTCAGATGTACCAATACCAAATGCAATAGCACCAAATGCACCGTGTGTTGAAGTGTGCGAGTCACCACAAACAATAGTCATACCTGGTAGAGTAATACCATTTTCTGGTCCTACTACGTGTACGATACCATTTTTAGGGTTTCCTAATCCCCAGTGAGAGATACCATATTTTGCAGAGTTTGTTTCCAATGCTTTCAACTGATTAGCAGAAAGTGGATCTTCAACTGGCAAATGTTGGTTGATCGTTGGAGTGTTATGGTCAGCAGTAGCGAATGTTCTTTCTGGATAAAGCACACCAATGCCTCTTGTCTCAAGACCCAAAAACGCTACAGGGCTAGTTACTTCGTGAATGAAGTGGCGGTCAATCAAAAATACGTCTGGACCATCTTCAATTTTGCGAACAACGTGTGCATCCCACACTTTGTCGAACAAGGTACTTGCTGAATTACTCATAAACTTTATTGTAAAAAAATAATATGTAACTAATAGAGAATAATCGGTAGGTCTTAGGTAGAAAAACGCATGATTTAGTCTATTTTCAAAATATAAATCAGGATAATTTTCTTCGAAAACTAAGAACCAATGGCAATTTAAAGAAAAAACCAAATAAGATTTGGGTATTCCTCTGAATCACACAACAAATTACCACAAAATAATCCAATAACTCATAACGCCATGAGTTCAAACTATAGCGATTTTAGACCAAATGTATCTATTTGACTAAAATTATTTATTTTAAGTGAAAATACTTACTGTGTTTTGTGTTGAGCTAAACACAGCTTCATCTCCATAAACTACTAATATTCAAACCAATGGATAAAAAAAATAGAAGCTCCTTGGGAGGAGCTTCTATCTTGAAATAAGATTAAAAACTGTATTTTAATTAATTTTACCAGTTATATATTTGTCAACCCAATTCGGATATTCTTCACATTCATCACTAAAAATAAAATCTCTCCCATTTATAACTTTAGCAAAAAAAGCAGCTTTTTCTCCGTCGCCTGAGTTATCAAATAAGTACGCTTCATCCGAAATTTTAATAGCTTCATGTAACAAGTTCATACATCGACTATATCGATCAATTATTTTCTCTCTAGTTACTGGATGTCCGCCTTTTTCTAAGTCCTCTCCCTCTGCTACACCTAATTTAGTGGAATAGTTTATTGCTAAGGCTTGTAAGTCCAATTTCTTTTAACTGCAATATCTCTCAGTTTACCAGCTTTCTTAATCTTTTGATTTTTACTTGTAACCGAAGAAAAATCAACATAGCAGTGACCGTCAAAAGGAATATTATCCTCAGTTGACGACAGTGGATGAATAGATTCCACTTCTTCAACGGTTAACGACAAAACTCCATGGGATTTAAAATTAGTAGTATAATGTTCATACGCGTCTTTGGCGCTAAACTTTTCGCCGTTATAAACAGATAATTTATCCTCATCTTTTTCTGTAGGATTAAAGGCGCCAGACGAAATAGTAAGAGTATTTTCAATAAAAGCCTGATTAGAAACGATATCATTCACTACAAATGATGGGTTAATTTGTCTATGTAATAAAGAATTATCTTTCATTCAAAGTAGAGTAAATTAGAGTATTTAGAGAATCCCATCCAGCTTTATCCTGAAGGGACATTTTCGCTTCTTTTTCATCAGAGTCATCTGAATCATTATAATAGAAAAACTCAATTGATAAAGAAGATAGATTTACGTCGACTACAATATTCCTAATATCTTTTTTCCATTCTAGCTGAATATTCCCATCAATCTTAGGGAAAATTGCAGGTAGTGATAATTTGTTATCAAAATAAGAATTAAACAGATTTTCAAACTTAGCCAATTGCTCTTTGTTTAATGCTTTTCCTCGTCCCTCAAACCAATTATTCTCTAATTTTGAAAGATTGTAGATACGGAGAGAAACATCAAGTGGATCTAATACATCTATCGATTCCACCTCAGTAATCATCTGAATTTTGTCGTCATTCGAATTGAATAGAGCTGTTGCTTTTAAAGAAATGTAAGTATTATTTTTATATTCGTTGAAGGCAATAAAAACATTATCTTTTATATGCTCTTTTAGAGGACATTTAATACTTCCAAAATCAGTTTCAATTTGGAATGTGCCATTTTTCTGATCAATTTCTGGAACTAAAGCATAAAGTTTCTGGCTGCCTAAGTATTCCGTCTTTTGTTCACTGAACAATAACAGCTTTTTTCTAGTAGCTTTATTTAGTATAGCTTTAGAACTTGATTTTGACTCATAATCATACCCAAAGTCTATAGACTCATCATCTAATAGATTTTTACCAATTTTATTAAAATAAGAAAGGAGTTTATAATCTTGCTCTTGAGATAATTCATTTTTATTTACAGATTCAACTATTGAAACAATTTTGTCTTTTGCCTTTTCAAAGTATGTAAAATTGTTTAAAGTTTCCAACGGTAAACTTGATGTCAATGAAAAAGCACTCGCAATAGCAAACTTCGCAATTGAACTACCCTCTTCAATTTCTACAAGCTTCAGATATACTCCATCAGAAAAACCTTTTGGCACGCGCTTCCTGTTAAGGTTTTCACTTAAATAAATTTCTTTTGCAACTTCAATAATTAAATCTTCAAGTGCAGAGAAGTCTTCAAGTATATTTACAGGTAAAGAATGGTCTTCAAATCGAGAACCAACCAGCCTAGGTGCTATAAATATTTTATCGTTCATTTTACTATTATAGTTAGCAAAGGTATTACTCACTTTTGATTTTTCTTATAGGGCGAGTTTATGTTTAGAGTTCTCGTTATTGCAGAAATATAAGAATTGATATTTAGTTCTGCATCCAAAAATAATACATTGTCTTTCACATATATATATTTTCTAGCCACTCGTGATTAGATACTTTTACGTTTAAACCATGACCCCTACAAAAATCTTTAAAGGAAGCTTCTTCTATTTCCCAATTAATCAAAGAGTTGAAGCCGAAACATTTATTCTCTCTTAGGGATTTTTCAATATCATCAGCATTCAAATAAACGCCTATATCAAATTCACTTCTAATACTTTCAGTAATAGTGCTTTTACCAGAACCATTTGGCCCTGCAAATACATATAATGTAGCCAATTATTTAAGTGTAAAGGTTCTAGATACTATTTTTTTTCTTGGACTAATTTCTTTAAGAATATTGGTAGTGCCATCAGGAAACTCTTCTACAATTTCATTACCTCTCAATACACAGACGGTCAATCCTTTGTCCTTTGATTCTTGGTAAGCATTAGCGAGACTCTTATTTGCTATTTCAAGAATTCCTTGAGTTGAATTTTGAAGTGCGCTTTCAACCTCTTCTAAACTCTTTGCATGGTGTGAAGGACGCTCACTATTATACTCTAGAATCTCAATAGTTGAGTTCGGACTTTCTTCATAAACTTTTTCAACAATTAATATCAAGTCACTCTTACCTCTTACAGGAAAAGAAATAACACCTCCTTCAGAAAAGTAAGGTTTTGTATAATACTTTCGGTAAGCCTCTATTTTTTGAGAAGTACTTTTTAATATATTGTGTAAACTCCTGCCTCGATTAACCCTTTTGTGTTGAATATTTCTATTACTTAGTTGTATGTTTTGTTTGGTGAGATGTTCCATACTCCTAGGTAAACGAACTATCCAGTTACCATCAGAGCGTCTCTTTATTATTTTTATATTTTCCATATCAATCCGCTTGTTTACAAATCATTATAAATATACAATTATCATACAGAAAACGAACAAATATCATTACAATTGTGAAACGAATCATCCTCATTATTAACCTAATACCCTCCCATATACTTTCTCAATACCCATTCAGTAGTAAACAATGCTATGATTAGGAAAAATACCCATTTAAGATTGATAAACTCCTTGAGATCTTCATTTGATTCAATTTTCTCTGGAGCTTTATGTGCTAAAATTTGTTTTTCGAGCTGTGCAAGCTGACTGGCTGGTAAAAACTTCCCTCCTGTTTGCGCTGATAATTGTCGTAACAAATCAAAATCCGCAGTAGTATTACTTAATTCTATTTGTAAATCCTTTACGATAAATTCACCTGTACTTTGCTCGTTTTTACCCAGCACACTTGCATTGGCTTTGTACTGGTACACGCCCGCAGGCAAGGCACTAATTTCAAACTTCGAGTTATCAGCAGATGGTGTATAGTTATATTTTCTGACACGACCCTTTTCATCTTTTAATTCGAGTGCTACAGGGATATTATACATTTTTTCATAAATACCATTGTATATCTCTGTTTCAAAAACAACTTTATCGCTTAACAAAAACTCGTTTGAAATGGGATAAACTCTCAATTTACGTTTATCGTCTTTAGCAGATAGAAATTGTACTACTTTCAAGAATATATCATCTATTAATTCTTGCTTTTCGGTCAAATCAAATTCCTCTAAACGCCAAGTCCAAATACCCTCTCCTGCAAAAATAGCAGATTTCTTCGGTCCTGTATTAATAGCGAATAATGGCTTCTGTGTTTGTAATGAACCTATTTTCTGATAAAGAATTACTTCCGAATTTGGCAATAAAGTAATGTCTCCAAAAGGTACCGAAACCTGTGGAAATTGTTTGATTAAGTCCAAAGACTCAGCTTCAAAATTGAGTGATTTAAAATTCCCGTTATAATATCCAGTCACTTTGTCGGTTTGACCTGCTTGAGAATTGATACGCATTACTTGATTCAACTGATTGAGATAAGTTGTTCCCGTTTGGTTTCCCAACACAAACAACGTTGGTATTCCTTTATCAAGTAATGGTTTATAGATATTTGAATATGAATTGAAATAATCAGGCAACTGATGTAAAATCAACACGTCATAATTTTTATTGGACAAATCTGGAAATGGATTTTCGGTCAAAATTTTGACATCTATTTCAAAATTTTCATTCTTATCCAACATACTTTTAATGGCCTTGATATCTGGATGTGGCGAAAGTGCCATCAACAAAACTTTCTCTTTTCCGTCAATCACCTCCACATAGACATCTTGTTGATTATTTTTGCTACTAAACTCGCCACCAAGTACATCTACCTGAACCACAAAGTGTTGTACTCCTTTTTGCGAAGCTAAAGTATTAAACGAAACAGTTTTAAGGTCATCCTTTTGCTGAAAATTAATGACTTGTTTCTCTAACGTTTTTCCACCTTGTTTTAGATAAACACTTACTGTTTTTCCCTGAAAACCATACGAGCTAATATCTGCCTGAATAGGAAATTTGTTTCCTAAATAGGCAATTTTATTGGCATAGATGGACTTTACAGCAATATCTTTTTTAGGAATAGTATCGCCTAGTCCAACAGTATGCACTGCAAACGTAAACTTTTCGCTACTAGGATTTATACCTTCATTGACAATACCATCTGTCAACAGCACTACATCTGAAAGATTATTTCCTTCTTGGGCATTTTTGATTCCAGAGAGTAAACTTGAAAGATTCGTACTTTTTTGATTAAACTGAATATCAGTTGCCTTTTCTGGATTTTGTCCATCCAACGTTGTCCATGAAATCTCAAAATCTTCTTCTTGCAATTTTTCTTTCAATGATTCCAATTGAGAAAGTACTCCACTCAAAATTTGCTTATTGGCAATTCCCATTGATTGCGAATTATCAATCGCTAGTACTAAAGTACGTTTTTGAACAGATTGGGTTATTTGGCGAATCAAGAAATTGAGTAGCAGCAAGCAAATTAAACTTACTCCAATAAAGCGAAAAGCCGCCAATAAACGATTGGTAGATTTGTTCCAAGGAGTTGGAGAAATTTGGTATAAAACAAATGCATAAATCGCCCCTGCTAGCAAGCAGAGCAAAATAAACCAAGGAGATGATTGAAATAAAAAGTCGAATTTCATAGAAACAAAGTACTAGGCAAAACTCACAATGTCCGTTAGCAAACAACGAGCCTCAGTCATTTGACCACATTTTTAAGAATAGGAAAAGTAACACGTCTATCAAGCAAACGACGTTCCACAATTGATATTTTACTCAAAATAACCTAAAAAGGAAGATTTTGCAAAGTTACAGCCCGACAAATGGTGATTTAGGGTAAGAATACTTTTAAAAAGTGTTAAAAACAAAAAAGCAATAGATATTCGAATTTGAAAACCTATTGCTTTTTATAGTAGGATTTGTGTATTTCCTACGTCAACATACCACCGTCAACTTGTAATACTTGACCAGTGATATAGCGAGACATATCTGAACCTAAGAATACGCAAGCGTCAGCCACTTCTTCAGCTTGACCTCCACGTTTCAAAGGAATTGATTTTTTCCATTCTTCGGTAGCCGCAGCATTCAATTCGCCAGTCATTTCGGTTTCGATGAAACCAGGAGCCACAGCATTTGAACGAATATTACGAGAACCTAATTCTAAAGCAACTGATTTTGTAAAGCCGATTATACCAGCTTTAGAGGCAGCATAGTTAGCCTGACCAGCATTACCACGCAAACCAACCACAGAAGTAAGGTTGATAATAGAACCAGACTTAGCTTTCATCATTGGTTTTGTAGCTGCTTTTGACAGGTTAAATACCGACTTCAAGTTTACTTGAATTACAGTATCCCACTGTTCTTCAGTCATACGCATCAACAAACCGTCCTTTGTGATACCAGCGTTGTTTACCAAAACATCGATTTTACCGAAGTCGGCAACAACTTGATTCATCAAGTCTTCTGCTTGTTGATAATCAGAAGCATCAGAACGATAACCTTTCGCTTTGATACCCAAAGCGGCCAATTCAGCTTCCAAAGCTTGTCCTTTTTCTACTGATGACAAATACGTAAAAGCTACTTGAGCTCCTTCTTGAGCAAAACGAGTAGCAATTGCTCGTCCGATACCTCTAGAAGCCCCAGTTACTAAAGCTACTTTATTTTCTAGTAAACCCATTGTTGTTGAATAATTTAATGAAAATGAATGCTTACCGACAAATGTCAGACTGCCAGACACATCCAAGTTTTTTGAATCCCAAAAATAGCAGAACCAAATAAGATGACAAAATAAATCAGGAGAATAAGGTGACTTTACCTATAGTAATTCGTTTACTTTTGAAGAGGTTTTTATTGTAAAATCTGTTAAAACATTTTATTTTTGAAGCTTCTGATACCGCCGTTCACTTCACTTAGCTATTGCATTCAACAATTCTCTTTTAAAACCGCACCAACATTTATTAAATATTTGCGGCATTTTCTTCGATGCACATAAAGTACCTTACATAAATCTTGTTATTAGGGATAATGGCATGAAATGTGTGCGATTTTATATTCATTAATCTAACAAACTCTTAATTTATACCTTGCTTTTGTATAAGACATTATTATGAAAACTTATTTTGTAACACAAAATTCACGATTTGATACTTACCCACTATCCAGATTTCTCTCAGCGATTATGGTCTTTTTTACCATGTCTACTGTGGCACAAAATAAAGATGGAGTCAAAAATGCTAACGCCCAAATGTGCTTCAGTAACAAATCTGGAGTTCCTCTCGTAAATTCAAAAGATTTGGATGGTAAAGACATTTTGGCATTTCCACTCGATAGGCTAAGAAGTAATGTCAGATATGGTTTTGTTGAAAACTATCGTCAAGGAATGGCGCGTATTAAAAAAGACCAAGTATGGGGTTTCTTAAATCTTTGTGGCGAAGAGGTTATTCCTTCTCAATACGAAGATGCTGAGCCTTTCAATGGTGGTAAGGCGCTTGTCAAAAAATTTAATTGGTTCTTTGTAGATAATAATGGTGTGGAGAGTGATGTTTTTGAAAATGTAGTTTCCGCAAAGGCATTATCCAATGGATTTAGCTTAGTTAAAATAGCAAGTGGTAAATATTCAATTATTGATAACTCTTTTGACAAAACGGGCACTTATCTTTCTCCATTTTATGACGATATGACGGTTATCAGTCCAACAAGTTTGGCGGTTAAATTGAACAACAAATGGGGTATCATGAAATTAGGAGATAAACAAGCTCCTATTCCTTCATTTGATTTGATTGCTCCTATTGGCAAAGAAGGATTGATGAAAGTGAAAATTGGAGATAAATTCGGAGTAGCCACAATTAATGGAGATATTATTCTAAAACCAGAATATGGTATTCTCACTGATGCAGATACACAGGGTTTTATCAAAGGTATTGAAGAAAATAAGCAACAGATTTTCAATACGCAAAATTTACAGGTGAGTAAACCTTTCAAAGCTATAAGTGATTTTGATTCGAGAGGATTGGCAATCGTTCAAGACGAGAATAATTTGTTAGGACTTATCAATAAGGATTTTGTACCTATTATTACTCCTCAATTTAACTCCATCGGAAGTTTAGGCGAATTTGACCTTATTCCTGTTAGCAAAATAGTGGAAGGCAAAGGAGTAAAATTTGGTTTTATCAATCTACAAGGCAAGGAAGTAATCCCGATGATGTACGAGTCCGTTGGAAAGATCAACAAGAAAGGTCTTTTGGTTGTAAAAGAAATTGTGAGTTGTAATCTAGATGCGAAAGGCAGTAAGATTGGCACTTGCAAGGCAGATAAAGTCATCGATATTAATGGAGGTATTATTGTACAACCTGTAACAAAATACCCTGATGCTGGAAAAATCAGTTATGCAGTTACAGATTCTATTATGCAAAATATGAATGTCATCAAGACATTTAGAACAGAGGATAAAGGCAAAAATGCAAAGGTTATCTTAGTAAGAGAAGACGATTTTAAGGTAATCACACCAGAGCCTTTTGAGAGTATTCAAACGACTGCCCAAGGACAAATTCTCTTCGTAAAACTAGATGGTTTATGGGGAACTTTAGACATTTCAGGTAAGTATATCACCAAATGTCAGTTCAAATCATTTGCACCCTCTAAAGAAGATTATTTCTTAGTGCAAAATGCAGAAGGAAAATTCGGATATGTAGACGCAAAAGGAAAAATCCAAGTAAATCCTGAATACCAGTCACTTGAACCATTTAGTAATGGACTAGCTGTAGCTTCAAAAGGCGTTAATCAAGTAGGTTTAATCAATAAGTTTAATGCAAAAGTAGCTCCTTGTATCTTCAGCACAGTAAGTTTAGATTCTGGAGGAAATTATGACCTAACAGATAGTAGTCAAAATAAATTTAAGCTCAATAAACAAGGCGACTGTTTGAGTAATTGCGCTAAGTTTGATGAGGTAAGAAGCAAAGTAAATAAAGAATAAATACTCTCTAAAAGGATTTGTATTTTCTTGGTTGTTTTACAAAATCGTGTTCCAGTAGTAGAGACGCAATGTTTTGCGTTTAAAGAAGTTGAGTGTTGAAAGATAATATCAAAAAAGGCGTTCGAAAAAATTATTTCGAACGCCTTTTTTGAGTACCTATAAAAATGCTACTATTGTTTAATTGCCAAACTTTAGGTGCAAAGCATTGTGTCTCCAGCTGCAAAGTGCAATAGTCACTCCATTGAAAACACTCATATCAATATCCATAAAAAAAGAGCTTGGTTTTCACCAAGCTCTTTTAACTATTTCGTTTATACTACTCTTCTGTAGCAGGAGCTGCGGCAGAAGTACGAGTCAGTGTTAATGAGTCTCCTTCTCCTGAGTAATCAGCCAAAATAACATCACCTTCAGCTAAATCACCTTTCAGAATTTCTTCAGCTACTGGATCCTCCAAATAACGTTGGATAGCACGATTCAATGGACGAGCACCATATTGTTGGTCATATCCCTTCTCAGCTAAGAAATCTTTCGCTTTTTCAGTCAACTCTACTGTATAACCCAATGCTGAAATTCTTGTAAACAATTTTTTCAACATCAAGTCGATAATCGAGTGGATATGTTCACGTTCAAGCGAGTTGAACACAATCACATCGTCCAAACGGTTTAAGAACTCTGGAGAGAACGCTTTTCTCAAAGCATTTTGGATAGTTCCTTTTACTGTTTCGTCTAAGCTATCAGCTTTAGATTTTGTTGAGAAACCAATACCTGTTCCAAAGTCTTTTAAATCACGAGCACCAATATTTGACGTCATGATGATGATTGTATTACGGAAGTCTACTCTGCGACCCAAACCATCTGTTAAGATACCATCATCCAATACTTGCAACAACAAGTTGAACACATCTGGATGAGCTTTTTCGATTTCATCTAATAATACAACTGCGTATGGCTTACGACGGATTTTCTCAGTCAATTGACCACCTTCTTCATAACCAACGTATCCTGGAGGCGCTCCGATTAGGCGCGATACACTGAATTTCTCCATGTACTCACTCATATCAATACGGATAAGAGCGTCTTCTTTGTCGAAAAGGTATCCAGCCAATACTTTAGCCAACTCAGTTTTACCAACACCTGTAGGGCCTAAGAAAATGAATGAACCAATTGGTTTTTTCGGATCTTTCAAACCTACACGAGTACGTTGAATCGCTTTCACCAACTTCACAATAGCTTGGTCTTGACCAATCACTTTACCCTTCAACTCCTCGTTCATATTCAACAATTTCTGACCTTCAGTAGCGGCAACACGACTTACTGGAATACCAGTCATTTGTGCAATTACCTCTGCTACACTCTCTTCAGCAACTGTGTAACGACGACGTTTTGTATCTTCTTCCCAGTCACGTTTAGCTTTATCCAATTGCTCTAACAAACGTTTTTCACGGTCGCGCAATTGAGCAGCCTCCTCGTATTTCTGAGATTTAACTACAGCGTTTTTCTCCTTCTTGATATTTTCGATAGCACCTTCCAATTGCACGATATCATCAGGAACTGTGATATTAGAGATATGTACGCGAGCACCTACTTCGTCTAATACATCGATTGCTTTGTCTGGCAAGAAACGGTCAGAAATATATCGTTCTGACAGCTTAACCGCTTGTTCAATAGCTTCTGGAGTATAAGTTACGTGGTGGTGATCCTCGTATTTATCCTTGATATTGTTCAAAATCTCGATAGTTTCTTCTACAGTTGTAGCATCTACCATTACTGTTTGGAAACGACGAGCCAAAGCACCGTCTTTCTCGATATATTGACGATATTCATCTAAAGTGGTTGCCCCGATAACTTGGATATCGCCACGAGCTAAAGCTGGCTTGAACATATTCGAAGCATCCAAAGAACCCGACGCACCACCAGCTCCTACAATCGTATGAAGCTCATCGATGAATAAGATTACATCTGGAGACTTTTCTAGTTCGTTCATTACCGCTTTCATACGTTCTTCGAACTGACCACGGTATTTTGTACCAGCCACTAAAGAAGCCAAATCGAGGGTTACCACACGCTTGCCAAAAAGTACACGAGATACTTTTTTCTGCACAATACGTAGTGCCAAACCTTCAGCGATAGCGGTTTTTCCTACCCCTGGCTCACCAATCAAAATTGGATTATTTTTCTTACGGCGAGACAAGATTTGAGCTACACGTTCAATTTCTTTTTCACGACCTACAATTGGGTCTAATTTTCCTGCTTCAGCAATTTTGGTAAGGTCACGACCGAAGTTGTCCAACACTGGAGTTTTAGATTTCTCTGCTCCTTTATTAGCCGTTGCACCACTACCCATGCCCGAGCCACTCGCAAAAGATCTTGCGTCATCATCGTTATCGTCTGTATCAGACGGTCCCGATTTGATATTTGGGTTAGATTGATATTCGACCATGTCCTTAATCATATCATAGTTAATTTGGAACTTCTCCAAAATTTGGCGAGCCAAGTTGTCCTCATCTCTGAGAATCGCCATCAACAGGTGCTCAGTTCCAACGAGATTCGTTTTAAATATACGTGCTTCTAGGTAAGTCACACGAAGGACTTTCTCTGCTTGACGAGACAAAGGGATATCCTGTTTGTTTTTAATGGTGTAATTAGAGCGAGCCACTCCTTGAGTAGCTTTTTCGATGGTAATACGTAGGTCTTCGAGATTTACCCCACACTTCTTGATTAATTCGAGTGCAATTCCTTCGCCTTCACGAATCATACCCAAAACGAGGTGTTCCGTGCCTATGTAATCATGTCCTAACCTGATCGCTTCTTCGCGGGCTAGAGAGATTACCTCCTTAACTCTGTTTGAAAATTTTGCCTCCATGCGAAAGAGTTTCTGTTTTTCTGGTTCATAGTTTAAAAGCAACGACAACTGAGACTTTCAAACTACCTAAATAACACTAAATTCGCCAAGTTTGTTCATTTGAGAGTTGATTGCTCAAGTATCTTTCTGGCTTGATTTCCCTGACAAAACAATAAGTCGAGGATTGATAAGTTTGGCTCAAAATCACTGCCAAAATTCTGCCGATACTCTACTGGCTCATAAATATTATTTTGGCTGTAAGACCTTTTCGGATGTATTTGCCCTCTGTAATCGTTTTGAGCTACTTTTTCGTATTCATTCGTAAATATAATATTTTTTTCGACTTTTAAAAGTTTAAGACAAATTGTCAGCAACTCCATATTTAAATCGAACAAAAAGTCAGGTTTCTTTTCAAATATTTTTGCAAAATAGTCTGCATAGTATTCAAAAAATGGTGCTTTTCCGTAAGCCGAATAAATAGCTCCCCAATGACGACGTACCCAGTCTTGATGATATTCTACTTTAATGTCTTTCACCAGAATTTTTGAGTTTCCATTCTGTACTGGAACAGAAAGTACATCAATTTTATTTGAAGCAAGTATTTTACAACGATTTCGGTAACTTTGCTTTTCGTAATGTTCGTAAGCCTCAATCTGAATAGTGTCGTGTTGCAATATGCAAGCAAAATACTCTAGGCTTGGCAGATAATGTAAATCAATAATCATTTATCTAAAATAATGAATTTGGGGTAATTTTTCAAATATTAAGCAACTTTTTGCCGATTTTTTAAGTTAAAAAATCTTTTTTCGCAGAATTTACCAATGTTTATTTGGAATTTGTTATTCTAAAATATTGAGTGTTTCGAATATTATTAAAATAAATACACTACCATAATTCAGTAGTAATCTGATTTTTATCAACTCTCTTATATGTTATTTTTTAGAATGCTTTCTAGGCTTCCTATGCCGCTTTTGTATGGTTTTTCGGATTTCCTATTTTTTGTAACCTACTACTTAATTAAGTATCGTAGAAAGGTAGTTCTAATAAATTTACAAAATTCTTTTCCAGAAAAAACAGCGAAAGAATACGATCTACTCGCCAAAGCTTTTTATCATAACTTGTGCGATGTGATTGTTGAGTCCCTAAAATTACTCACAATTTCGGTAAAAGACTTAGAGAAAATGGTAGAGATCAATGGACAAGAAGTGATTGATGAATGCTTGCGTAATAATGAGGTGATGCTAATTATGTCGAGCCATATCAATTGCTGGGAACTTGTACCGCCAAGAACAACGCAAACAGGCGTACTTATCGATGTGATTTACAAACCACTTTCAAGTCCGTTTTTTGACAAACTGATGTACACCATCCGTTCTCGTTTTAATATTACGCCCATTCCGATGAAGCAAACTTTTCGTGAAATGGTAAAAAAGAAAGGCCAACCTCGTATTGTAGGGATTATCTCAGACCAAGCTGCTGAAACACCTGATTTGGCTTATTGGACTACCTTTTTACACCAAGAAACTGATTTCTTTTTAGGTACCGAGAAAATGGCTCGTAGTTTCAACTATCCGATTCTTTATGGAGAAATGGTTCGTAAGCGTCGTGGAAGATATGTAATCAATTATTCGCTATTGGTAGAACGACCTTATGAGCAATATCAAATGGGTGAAATCACGGAAATATATGCAAGAACTTTGGAAAAATCTATTCAAGAAAACCCATCCGACTGGCTCTGGTCACATAGAAGGTTTAAGCATAAGAGAAGTAAATGAGGGGTAAGGCACTAGGCAAAGAGGGGATTGAACAATAACCTTGTTGCCTATCCCCTTTTTGCCTGATGCCTTTTTTTAATGATCCTCCACCTGCAATGAATCTGTAGTATCGATTCTTAATGAATCAGCTTTTACACCTTTTATATCCTGTGCATAGATTTTGGGCATTGGTGCTAGGTTGAGTTTTTGTAAGGCTACATTTAGATTCGAACAATCTATATTCTTCTTACTTTTTTCTAGCTGACAAGTTCTAGCGTATTCTTGGTAAAAGATTTTACTTAATTCAGCATCCTTTAGATGCTTTTCATAAAGTTCTGCTAGTTTAAAAATGGCTTTAGGGCGTTGGTAGGTATCTATGATATGTTTATACTCTTTTGCTGCCCAGTTATATTCTTTCAATCGAACGTTAGCGTCGGCAATGGCCATCCGATAATCTGAAATCTTTTCTGAAGTTCCAAGCTTAATTGCGGTAAACATACTTTGTGTTCCTTTGATAATCATATTTTGATCTGTTGTAGCGAGTAAAGCATATCCTAAGCCCGCACGAACCAATTCATTATCATCTCCCCTTTCTATCAGACGATTGAAGAGAAATATGGACTGAGCCAAACTATCCAAATAAAAATAGGAAGTTGCCAATAATCGCTGATACAAAACAGTAGAATCCCCTTTTGAAAGGGTGTACTTCAAATCCTTTCGTACTTGTTCATAATCGAAGTTCCGATAGGCATATCTAGCACGCAATTGTCGTAACTTGATTGAATTGCTATCTAGCCTCATCCCTTTTTTAATATATATAATTGCTTGCTCCTCGTGCATCTCATTGAGCAGAAGATTGGAAACATCTGCCAATGCATCGATATCAGAAGAATCTAATTTTACAGCTTTTTCAAGTAAAGAAATTCCTTCTTCAATTTTTCTTTGCTTTACCATATTTCTTGCCACTTCCTTCAAATAAAAATGATTCGTTGTATCAAGTGATGCCAATTTTTGGTAATACACTAAGGATTGAGAAGCATTTAATTCTCTGTCTGAAATGCCAGCCAAGCTCATCAAGAGTTCTTGAGATTCAGGATTTTTTTCCAATAGCTGTAAATAATACTTTTTGGCCTGAGGAAGATGTCCTAACTTTTGATGACAAAAAGCTAAAGTCATTAAATTATTTTGAGAAAGGGTATCTTCTTTAGCAGATAAAAACTGAATTGCTTTAGCATATTGACCTTTAGCAATCAAATCTTGCCAAGAATTGTATCCACTTTGACCAATAGTCAAGGTATGAAATAGAAGAATAAAAAGAGGGAGTAATAGGAGTCTCTTCATAGTAATTCGAAGGGTAATAAGGTTTATGATATTTACCCTTCGAATTTATAACTAAATTTTTAATTACAAAACTAAATAAATAGTTTTTTGTTCTTTTAGGGAAAAGGCAACAGGCACAAGGCAAAGAGTGTTTTTTTTTGTAACGGTAGATAACTATTTGACGAATACTCAGGTCTGAAAGCCGAAAGCTCAAAATTTAAGATTGTGCTTAGGCTTTCTGGTAACGGCTTTCGGCGGTGGGCTTTGGAAAAAAGTATGTTTGTGATTATTAAAAATATTTTAACACTCTTTGCCTTGTGCCTTTTGCTTAGTGCCTAAAACAGAAAAATTAGATTTTATTTTGCCCACTAACTTACCTCGCATTTACAGCTTTAATCAAACTAATGGTCTCTATTGCCTCTTTTACGTCGTGAACTCTTAGGATATTGGCTCCTTTCATCAAAGCGACAGCATTGAGCGCCGTTGTTCCGTTGAGCGCCTCAGAAGCCAAAATATCTAATTTTCGCCAAATCATAGATTTTCTTGAAACACCAACTAACATTGGCAAATTCATCACCTCGAAATCTGGTAAGTGATTGAGCAATTCATAATTTTGATCAAGGTTTTTGGCAAAACCAAAACCCAAATCTAAGATAATATCACGTTGGTTGAATGCTCTTAATTTGGCAACTTTTTGTTGTAAGTCATCCAAAACATCCAACACTAGATTATTATAATGCGTCAACTGCGTCATAGTTTCGATGGTTCCACGCATGTGCATAAGGATGTAGGGCACATCGCCAAAACTGGCTACGGTTTCGTACATTTTATCGTCCAACAAACCACCTGATACGTCGTTGACGATCACTGCTCCTGCTTCGACACAAGCTTTGGCGACATTCGACCGAAAAGTATCAATAGAAATTAATGCCTCTGGAAAATGTTTTAGGATAACTTCGGTGGCAGGTAAAACTCTTTTGATTTCTTCCTCCTCTGACACAGGCATTGCTCCTGGACGAGTAGAATGCCCTCCCAAATCCAGAAAAGTTGCTCCTGACGAGAGCATTTTTTCTGCCTGTTTTAGTATTTCCTCCACGGTATGCACACGGCTTCTTTCAAAAAAAGAGTCAGGAGTAATATTCAAAATCCCCATGACACGAGGTTGAGCAAGATCTATAAGTTTGCCACGGCAATTAATTAAAGTAGTCATACGCACATATAAAAGTTAATGGTGCAAAGATAAAAGCAAATCTAAACTTGGCACACAATGATATCCTTAAACTAGATTCTAGAACTGATTCAAAGAATATTATTAGAATTTTGAACTGAATGCGGTATTTTTGCAAAAACATTTCACATAGATAACCCATCTGTATCCAGCTAAGATTCAATAAATGGCAGATATTTAGCAACAGATTTTCCCAAAATGACAAAAACAGAATTTGAGTATCGTCAAATAATTACAATTTGTAGAGAGCTTTTCCAGAAAAAAAATAAAGATTATGGCACCTCTTGGCGTATTCTGCGTTTGCCTAGTCTGACAGACCAGATTTTTATTAAAGCACAACGTATTCGTTCTATTCAAGAAAAAGGTGTTCAGAAAATTGATGATGGTATTGAAGGTGAATTCATCGGCATCATCAACTATTGTATTATCGCGATGATTCAAAAGCAGTTGGATAATTCATCACAAATGGAGTTCTCTGAGCAAGAATTAGGTGATTTGTACGATGAACAAGTAACTAAAACCTTGAATTTGTTATTAAACAAAAATCACGATTATGGTGAGGCGTGGCGCGATATGCGTGTAAGCTCAATGACAGATTTAATTTTGATGAAAATCTTCAGAACGAAACAAATTGAAGATAATCAAGGTCAAACTTTAGTTTCAGAAGGCGTTGAAGCCAACTATCAAGATATGTTGAATTATGCTGTTTTTTGTCTTATTCAAATGGGTATGGCGCAACAGCAACAACAGCAACAGTAGTTTCTTTGAATTTGAAAATGTGAAGATTTGATAATTTGAAAGTGATTTTAATATTTCTACAAAACAAGACTATTAACGATCATCTATTTAAAACTCTATAATCTTCTCATTTTCATTTCCATTTTAACAGTTCATTAACAGTTTTATGTAATGAGCTGTCTTAATTTTGTTCTTTCATCTAGAAAATAATTGAAATGTATTTTGGTTGAATACTTGTATATTTAGCTATACTTTCAAAAATGGCATATTTTTGGTTGTTTTAAAGTTTTCTATCCAATCTAACATTTCACATTTTAGCCCTAATACATACAAGAATCCCCTTTTTATCTATCATGAAATTTCTCGCGCATTTTTCCCGAATCTTTGTTGGTATAATATTTATTTTCTCAGGACTCATCAAGCTCAACGACCCTATTGGTACCGAAATCAAGCTCGAAGAATACTTCGATGTATTCGCGACTGATTTTCCTTGGATGGCTGGCTTTTGGCATTTCTGGGTACCTTTTGCATTATATGTATCTATTTTCTTGTGTACACTAGAGTTGGTATTAGGCGTATGCTTACTGGTTCAGTACAAACTCAAAAGTGCCTCTTGGATATTGTTGGCCACAGTTGTTTTCTTTGGGTTTTTGACTTTTTATTCTGCTTATTTCAACAAAGTAACCGATTGTGGTTGTTTCGGAGAAGCCATCAAGTTAAAGCCTTGGACTTCATTTATCAAGGACATGGTTTTGATGTTTTTTATCCTAATTATATTGTGGCAACGTCATATTTTTGCTGACAAAAAAACAGGTTGGGTAGTAGCAGCCTCTTTAGTATTTTGTTTGGCACTAGGCACATACGCTGTCAATTATTTGCCTGTAAATGATGGACTTCCTTATGCTATTGGTGAGAATATCCAGAACAACATGAAGCCTGCCGAAGCTCCTAAATTTAAGTATATCATGGAGAAAGATGGCAAAGAGCAAGAATTTATGGAGTATCCAACAGATACAACTTGGAAATTCAAACAGATGATTCAGTTGAATGAGGATGCTGCCAAAGCCCGTATTACAGATTATAACCTTTACAGAACAGGTGATTCTATTGATTACAAAGCAGAAAGTTTTGTTGGAAAGAAGTTAATGATTGTGAGTCCATTTGTTGAAAAAGCGAATTTAGGACATATTGATAATATTAAGCAGTTGATTCAAGGACTCAAAGGATCTGATGTAACAGTTTGGTTTGTAACCGCTTCGACAGATGATGCTGCTCAAAATTTTATCAAGCAAAATCAGTTAAATGTTACAGTATTAAATGCTGATGTTAAAGTTTTAAAAACCATTGCTCGTGCCAACCCTGTAATCTGGTTGTTGCAGGATGGTACTGTAAAAGGCAAGTGGTCTAATAAGGCAACGCCTGATAAAGAAGAAGTTTTATCAAAATTGCAATAGCTTTTGCCAAAAGGCCATTCGATGTTAACCAATATGAAAAATATATTTTTAGTAGGAATGCCCTCTTCAGGGAAAAGCACCCTTGGAAGACAATTAGCCAAAGCCATAGGATATAAATTTGTAGATATGGATGAGTTGATTGAACGCCATGAAAATCAAACTATTCCTGAAATTTTTAAATGGAATGGTGAAAACCATTTTAGAGAAGTAGAAAGTAAAATCTTAAAACAGTTTTCTCCTAATCAAAAATTGGTCATTGCTACTGGCGGTGGAGTTCCATGTTTTTTTGATAATATGGATTTTATCAAAGCAAATGGTATCAGTGTTTTTCTCAATGTACAGCCTGAAGATTTATTCAAACGCATCAAACTATCTGATGCCAATAATCGACCTCTCATTAATAAGAGTAGTAATAATCAAGCTTTACTAGATGACATTAAAAAGCGTCATGAAACTCGCCTTCCCTTTTATATGAGAGCCGACATTAAAATAGACGGAAGCATAGAAGTACAGCAATTACTTTGGTTGTTGGATGAAATAAAGGAAAAACAATCATAAACGAAAAAAGGGTCTCCAGATTTACTGGAGCCCCTTTTTTAATGATTTTATTTCTTAGAAATACACCCCAAATGTCAACACGCCTCTGGTCCAGCTTTGGTTCATAATGGCTGTTGCATATAAAGACGAATCGTTCAACACATAAGGGTTATATGCTTGTTGTGTTTTACCATACAAGCCTGTCAAATCTACGTAGAATGTTCCTGTTTTGATACCAACACCTGCTGAATACACCATCATTGCACGGTTGACTGCATCGTTGTCAAAGTTTGAATTGTAAGGGTTTTGATAATAAGCAAAGCCTCCACGTGCTGCAAATAAGCCCATACGATATTCTCCACCCACTTTTATATTCAAGACATTTTTATACGTATTCTGAATCGACTTAGTGTAATAATCTAAATCTCCTTTGAAATAAGCATCGTTCATATTCGTACTTAATTTCATGCCTTTATAAGCTACATATTCAACATCTGCCGATAAAAAGCCCTTTTTACCAAAGAAATAGGCAACTCCTCCACTAGCTTTGAACGGAGTTCTCAACTCATAATTTGAACTCACTGGCTGAGTAGATAATTTAGGAATACGTGTGATATATGAAGTTCCTCCAGTGGTATTAATGCCATATCCCAGAGAAACTAATTTACTTCCTATCGTATTTCCTCCCGATAGTACATCTGAAGAAAGCTGAATACCTCCTGTTTTACTAGGATCTACATCTACATTTAAGGTCGATGAAGTAGTTTCATCTATCGAATACCAAGTTGGCGTAGTAATAGTAGCTCCAATACGGAAATTATTGGTAGGTTTAATAATCGTTCCAACCGTTAAGTTAATACCTTGTCCTGTTGTAGTTAGATACTTAGAAAACGCAAACGAACGAATGGCGTCATAGTTTACGATATTCTCACTAAAATCAGTTTGAGTTTCGTATCTAAAACTAGGTAATCCCAAAGAGAAACCAATATAGAACTTCTCATTGGCAGTTCCTCCATACCCAATCGTCCACTGGCTTGTTCGACCAGATGCTTGAAAATCATATCGCTGGTCGACTGACTTTCCTCCTTCTGCGCCAACAAATGGGTCAGAGCTAGTCCCATTTGGATTAATCAAAAATGACCAATAATACATATCTGATTGGTAATAAAAGTTAGGCGCATCATTAGTCAAACCATCTTTAAAGTCTTGTAAGCTTAAACCATTGTCTTTAATATCTCGGTTTGTAATCTCTCCAAAACTATCCATTAGTGAACTCTGAAGATTACGTCCTGCAAAACTCACCTTGTTGTATAATGAGCTTTGTCTATTATAAGAAATCGACCAACTACCTCTCCAGCTATCTTTATATCTTGGCTCTTGTCCACCAAATACAATCCCAATGTTGGCTATATTAAAATTATCGGTATTAGCGTTAGTTTTCTTGGTGTCGATATAACTACTAGCGTTTGAATTGATTTGGAAGGATGGTGAAATAGAAAATTCAGAGCGAGTATAAAAACCCAGACCAGCAGGGTTACTTGAATTGGAAGAGATATCTGCTCCCAAAGCCGAATGGTTACCACCTAATGCTTGAAATCGAGCAGAACCGCTTGGTGCTGTTTGTGAAAAGAGTCTCGACAGTGCATCATAATTATTATCTTGTGCAAAACTAGCGCTTATCGAACTCATAAGTAGAGACGCAAGTAATACTTTACGAATATCTTTCATGTTATTCTTACGGTTTAAAATCATATTCTTTACAATAAGGACAGTTCTAGAAGAATTACCCCTCATCATTCAGAGGTAGTCTAACGGACTTTGTTGCTAATTTAACGTAAAAAAGCCTCACAAAGTACAACTCTGCGAGGCTTCGAGTGTTAATCATTTGTTAATATTATCTTGGACCACGTGAACGACCTCCGCCGCCTCCGCCACCTGAGCTACCGCTTGATGAACTTCCACTTGAAGAATTGTTCCAAGTTGAATTGGTATTCGTATTGGTTGTTCTGCTATTATTGTTGTTGGAAGACCAATCCCAAGAATTGTTGCGACCGTTAGAATAGCTACTGTTAGCACTTCTTGAAGAGTTCGTAGTAGTACCCGAGTTGTAGTTAGCACTGCTACCATCTCTTCTCGGACGTGAATAATAGTCTGAGTTGGTATTTGAATAATCTGCATTGGTACGACTACCACGATTATAGGCTGCTCCTCTATTATTGTTGAAGTCCGAGTTATATGCCGAAGCTGCATAAGCTGGTCTTGAACGATACTTAGCTGGAGTCTCAGCGCCAATAACAGAACCTACATAGCTATTGTAGTTGTTATAATAGCCGCCGTAGTAACCTCCATAATAGCCACCGTAAGCTAACGATGAATATCCATAACCATAAGGATCATAAAAACCTCCATAGCCATAAGGACTGTATCCATAACCAAATGAGTTACCGTACATCCAACGACTACTTGACCAGCCCCAGTATGGATCATAGAAATTAGAATACAATGGGTCGTAGTATCCCATTGTTGAATAACCAAAAGGAGACCAACGACTATATCCAAGTCCGAATGAAATAGCTGGATTTGAATACCAGTTATTTAGACCATAATTGCCATATCCGTTGTTTAAACCATTAGCAAAACCATTGCTGTAGCCATTATTATAGCCAGCAGAATAATCGTCTTGGTTTTGATAAACAGAACGAGAGTTTAACCAATTCTGAGAATAATATTCATTGGTTCCCTGTGCCGAATTGTTAGTAGAACTACCATTGCGATATACTGGAGCTTGATAGGTTGATTCGTCATAACCTTGCTCATTGTATATGCGCCCACCCAAAGTAGTGGGTCTTACGTCACTTGTCGATGCGTACAAGTCGTCGTAAACTTCACCACTTGAGCTTTTTGAAACAATTGCTTGTTTGGAGGTATTACAACCCCAAACTAAACCTATCAACGCTATAGCTGAAAGGTGCTTTATTGAATGCTGAAGGCTCATAGCTGTTTGAATTTTAGATTGTAGGAGTATTGTCAATAAAACAAATAATTTATTAATATTTATCAGCAATCAGTGAATTTTGCTAGGTTTTCAAATTGTTGCCAGTATGCTATTAATAATGCATTGAATTGTCTTTTTCTAAGACAAACTGGACAGATTAACAACTTAGCAAAAATTTCTTGTAACAAACTTACTACAAAAACTTATCTTTGCAAGATAATTAACACAACATTAACAAAATTAAATCTTTAAATGTTCCAATTATCCAATACTTTGAAAATGAACTAAATAAGGCTTAGTTGAGGTTAGAGTTTTGTTATTTAGTAATAGTTATGGTACTACTTTTCAGCATACCATTACCATAGTCTCAAACCTAACCGAATGGATAACAAATACTTATTTTATATTCATTTTTGGTATTTAGACTATTAAAAGAACGTTTTCCCCCATTAGTTTTGTACATTTTTCGCCGATTTAGCGTTATTCTAATTTTATTTTAAGCTAATAGGCATTAACCAACCATAAAACAACCCATGAGCAAAGGCTTACCAAAACGTAGCGAAAATTATTCTGAGTGGTACAACGAACTTGTTAAGCGTGCCGATTTAGCCGAAAATTCTGCCGTTAGAGGCTGTATGGTAATCAAACCTTACGGTTATTCTATTTGGGAAAAAATGCAACGTGCTTTGGACGATATGTTCAAAGAAACAGGACATACAAATGCTTATTTCCCACTTTTTGTACCGAAAAGTTTATTTGAAGCTGAAGAAAAAAATGCAGAGGGTTTTGCTAAAGAATGTGCTGTAGTTACACACTATCGTTTGAAAAACGACCCTGAAAATAAAGGAAAATTAATTGTTGACCCCAATGCTCGCCTTGAAGAAGAGTTAGTGGTTCGCCCAACGTCTGAGGCTATTATTTGGAGTACCTATAAAAACTGGATTCAGTCATATCGTGACCTTCCACTTTTGATTAACCAATGGGCTAACGTTGTGCGTTGGGAAATGCGTACGCGTTTGTTTTTGCGTACTGCTGAGTTCTTGTGGCAAGAAGGTCACACTGCGCACGCTACTAAAGAGGAAGCAATTGCTGAAACTGAGCAAATGTTGGAAGTATATGCCACATTCGCCGAGGAATTTATGGCTGTACCAGTTATTCGTGGTAAAAAGACTGCCAACGAGCGTTTTGCAGGTGCGGATGATACTTACTGTATCGAAGCAATGATGCAAGATGGAAAAGCTCTTCAGGCAGGTACTTCTCACTTCTTGGGTCAAAACTTTGCAAAAGCTTTTGATGTAAAGTTCTCTAACAAAGAAAACCAACAAGATTATGTTTGGGGTACTTCGTGGGGGGTATCTACACGTTTGATGGGAGCATTGATTATGGCTCACTCTGATGATGAAGGCTTGGTATTGCCTCCAAAATTGGCACCAATTCAAGTGGTAATTGTTCCGATTTTTAAAGGTGCTGAACAATTAGAAGCTATTTCTGAAAAAGTATTACCTATCGTTAAAGCTTTGAAGAAATTAGGCATCTCAGTTAAATTTGACAATTCAGATAAACAATCTCCAGGCTTCAAATTTGCTGAATACGAATTGAAAGGTGTTCCAGTACGTTTGGCAATTGGTGCTCGTGACCTTGCCAACGGCACTGTTGAAATTGCTCGTCGTGATACAAAAGAGAAAAAGACGTATGAAATCGAAGGCGTAGTAGAGGTTATTCAAAATCTATTGGAAGAAATCCAAGAAAATATTTATAACCGTGCTCTGTCTTTCAGAACAGAAAATACCCTTGAAGTTGACTCATGGGATGAATTTGTAAAAACGTTGGATGAAAAACCAGGGTTTATATCTGCTCACTGGGATGGTTCTTCAGAAACAGAAGAAAAAATTAAAGAATTAACCAAAGCAACCATTCGTTGTATTCCTTTGGATGCGAAAGAAGAAGAAGGCAAATGTATTTACACAGGAAATCCTTCATCTCGTCGTGTAATCTTTGCAAGAGCTTACTAGGATTTAGTAAAATGCGATTATGCAACCAGTAATTATCTTCAGTTAAATTTTACTTGTAGAAACCCATTGATTTGCATCTAAAGCATTGATATTGAAGCTGTTTTAACTTTTAAAAAATATATTTTATTGATTAATTCTTCGTCTTACTTTTTGTCTTAATACAAAAAGTAACAAAAAAATCAAGAATTTATAAACTCGCTGCGCTCAAACAGTATAAATTCATTGCTGACGCAAGCAATTTTACGAAAGTTTAAACAGCTTCATTACCAAAAACATGAGTCATCCCTGATTTTTAGGATTGAGATTATTCTCCACGTTTTTATCAAAAAAGGCGTTCGAAAAACAATTTTCGAACGCCTTTTTTGATACTTCTATACTATGTTTAGCCTTAAGATGCAAAGCATTGCGTCTCTACGGCTAGAATACTAATTTAAACATAATTACTCATCCGCTCAATGAGAAATGATATCGTGCTATTGAATCTTCCTTTTACTGGTAAACTCTGATATAGTCAACTTCCATAGTTGCAGAAGTAAAGGCTGGATCAATCGTTCCACCTAGGTTCCCTCCCATGGCAATATTCATGATAAAGAAGAAGTCTTTATTAAATGGCAATGAACTATTATTGGCAAAAGTGTAAAATAATTTATCATCAACATAAAACTTAATGCTGCTTGCCGACCAATCCAAAGAATAGGTATGAAACTCTGTGGAAGCATTTGTAATAGTTGTACTTCCGCCATCAGCATTGCCACCTGAGTGATTTGGATGATGAACAGTTCCTAAGATAACATTAGGTTTGTTACCAACCATTTCCATGATATCTATTTCACCACAAGCAGGCCAACCTACTGTTTGAATATTTGACCCAAGCATCCAAAGAGCTGGCCAAGTACCACCACCAGCAGGCAGTTTGGCACGAATATCGACACGACCGTAGGTAAATGAATACTTATTGAGGGAAAGTAAACGAGCAGAGGTATAGTTTGAGCCTTGATAACTCTCTTTTTTAGCAGTAATTTTCAAAACACCACCTTGTACTACCGCATTATCTGCACGATTTGTGTAATATTGAACTTCATTGTTTCCCCAGCCATTATTATTGCCCAAATCATATCCCCATACTGCTGGGTTTGGAGCACCATCAGTATTAAATTCGTCAGACCAAACTAGTTTCTTTTCAGTGACTGGCGTCGTAGCTGACTTAGGTTTCAGTTTCATATACCACGCATTACCATCAGAGCCGATACTTCTGAGCGTCATGTTGTTTTCTGAAAGTGCTAAAATTTCATAACTGGTACCACCTGTTCCAAAATTTACGATTCCATTTCCTGGTACTTTAAACTGTACTCTTGTTGAGTTTGATGTGGTAGAAGCCGTAGTTGCTGGTGAAAAA
Source organism: Cellulophaga sp. BC115SP (assembly GCF_009905545.1). Classification (GTDB taxonomy): domain Bacteria; phylum Bacteroidota; class Bacteroidia; order Cytophagales; family Spirosomataceae; genus Flectobacillus; species Flectobacillus rivi. The sequence continues at coordinate 54,658 of NZ_JAAALB010000001.1, forward strand.
GTTAGCGCTTTTGTTCCTCCTGTACTAATATCATAGCAACCATCTGGTCCTGAAACACCGTAGAATGAAGTAGCAGCTCCTATCAAAGATGATTGACCTTTATTATCAACATTCAAAGTAATTTGATTATTGGCAGTCTTGGCAAAAGTAATTTCATCATCATACAAACAAGCTGGTCTTTGGTTTGGATCGGCAGCATACCAACTTGGAGTAAAACCATCCGAAGGACCTACACCCACATGACCTATTGCCTCATTATCTGTAATCCAAACTTTCGAGCCTGAACCTGTCATTGCCGTTAGGATATTACTCGGTATTTCGAATGCTACGAACACTTTTACCTTTTTACTAAGTGTTGTCATTGCACCACCAGTCCCAATCGCATTTACTGAAACCACATATTCGTTAGTTCCAGGATTGGCATATTTGTAAGCGACCTTTCCCGAAGGAACCATCTGTGAATTACCATCGCCAAAGTCAATCTTGTAAGAAAGTGCTTGCCCTGCTTGTGCAGCGATATTAACACTTCCTGTTCCATTACCATTTGGATTATTAGCATCTACTCCAATCACATCAGCGACTACAGTCAAGTTGCTTGGAGTAATAATATCACCAAAACCAAATTCTGTTTGCTTACAGGCTGTTAGACCAAGTGCGCTTGCAAACAAAAGCGTTGTGATTGATTTTATTGTATATTTCATAAGAGTCAAAATCTAAACATGAATAAATAATTCTAGAAAATTAGTCTAATGAGTAATAGTGGAAATGATGTATTGCTCATGTCGCACTATTACTCAGACATATTCCTTTTTTACTCCATTTTATTGAAGAATAATATCATCAAACCAATAAGTAAAATTGGCTGACCCATCTCCCATTGTTCCCAAATCAAAAATCAGCACTATTTTTTGATATGACTGACTTGCATTGATGCCACTATAGTCGAAGGTTAGTTCTTCCCACGCATTAGCTTTGGTGGTGGTTACTTCTTTTTCAAAACTGACTGCTCCATTGGTTAGATTTTCCACTTTTAAAAGGACTTTAGCTCCTACTCGTGGAGAATACACCTTCATTTTAAAGGTTTTTTTAGCAGAAAAATCAATTGGCGATTCTAAAGTGATAAATGAACCTCCCCAAGTTTGTCCAGCGGATTTAACCATTTTACCTACCTTCAAGGAAGTATTAATACCTGTCTTTTGTGGATTGTCAACAACACTCGCATTTCCTCCATCAAAATTGACGAAATCGTATTTTAAGCTAGAAGATTCAAATGTCAACGGCACGGTCAGACTTTCAGCAGTGACTGGCTTGTACAAACGAATATCATCAAATAAGAAAGTGTAATTGGCTGAGCCATCACCCATTGTCCCTAAATCAAAAATAAGTACAACTTTATGGTATGACTTCGTGGTATTGATAGCACTAAAATCAAAACTTAGGTCTTCCCAAGCATTGGCTTTTGTGGTAGCTACTTCTTTTTCATAGCTAACACTTCCATCGGTAGCATTTTCAACCTTTAATAACACCTTCGCGCCCACTCTTGGAGAGAACACTTTCATAGCAAAGAATTTATTCACAGAAAAATCTATCGCGCTGCCTAAAGTAATCAAACTTCCACCCCAAGGCTGACCTGCAAATTTGATCATTCTACCCACTCTTGAAGAAGTATTGATACCACTTTTCTGAGGGTTATTGATAATGCTTACAGAACCTCCATCGAAGTTTGAGAAAGTATATTCTTGTCCAGCAGTTTCGAAATCCAACGGCAGCATCACAGGACTCACAATTGTTACATTTTGGGTAACCGTTGTGCTAGCAGCACCGCCACTCAACGCTACGACTTTGATAGTGAATGTACCAACAGAGTTGTAAGTATAGCTGATGGTTTGCCCTTCATTGAATGAAACAGGCACCTCATTTGCAGTTTCACCGAAATAGGCTTTGAAATTAGTTTCGTACAAACCTTTAGCTGTAACATTGACCTTTTTAGGATTAGTCGGATCAATGGTGGCAGTCATTTCGACGTTTTCTGGAGCTTTGAAAGATACCGTTAATGGTAAAGTCGTTTCGGTGCTTTTTCCTCCTACATTAAAGCCTTTCACTACAACACTATGATTGCCTTCAGGATATTTCCACTGAACTTTTCCACCAGGGTTGACTGTAGCTGGTGTAGCACCTGCTAAACCCGAAGCAACCGAAAAGTAGGCAACCCCTTCGCCGTTAGGTGTTATGGTTACCATACCCGTATTATCTTGGGTGATTTCAAATAAAGCCGAAAGCTTACTTGGGGCACTTGCTTTATCCACAAATGCAATATCATTATAGAGTTGGTCTTGACAAGATGGCAATACGAATACTGCCAATGCCAATCCAATGCTGGATGCTATATTTTTAAGATTCATGTTTTTCAAAGAAAAAATGGAGATTGAGATTAATAACCAGGGTTTTGTACAAGTCCAGAAACTTCTATTTCGACTTGAGGAATTGGGAAGATTTCATTTTTACCCACTTTAAAACCCGTCAATTTTGTAGCTGCCTGACCTGTTCTTACGAGGTCAAAAAAGCGGTCGCCCTCCATACCAAGTTCGAGACGGCGCTCTTTCCAGATAGCATCACGAAGACTTGTGCCAGTAGCAGACAAATTGTGGTTATTATCGCCAAATGCTCTTTGACGAACCTTATTTAGATATACCAAAGCCGTTGCATCATCTGGAGAAGCTTTGCGGTTTAATGCCTCTGCGTACATCAAATACACATCCGACAAGCGAATGATACGCTGATTATTCAAATAGTTCAATTCAATTTGTCCGCTCGACTCTCCTTTACGAGGAAGATATTTCTGATTATAAAGACCCGTATTTTTGTATGGTGCTACCTGATACGTAATATTCATACTTGGATTAGCAGTCTTATATGCCTCGATATCTAAACAAGTAACAGCCTTACGGGTATCGCCTGCTTCATAGGCATTCGCCAAATCTTGAGTAGGCAAATTAGTACTCCAACCAGCAGCATAAGGGCTATTGCCCGTCAATCCACGAATACCACATTGTTGCACAGCATAGTTACCTTGTCCACGAGTAGTACCACCCCAGTTGTAATAAGGTGAAGCATTAGAATATTGAATTTCAAATACAGCTTCAGAACCATTTTCGCCAGATTGCAAGAAGATATTTCCGAAATTATTGACCAAAGTATAAGGACCATCAACCACACTTTTGAGTACTGGTGCAGCGGCGTCAAACTTATTTTGATAGAGATATACCTTACCAAGAAGTGCTTGAGCTGCATATTTGGTAATGCGTCCATTCTTTGGGTCATTAGTTGGTAATACCGCAATAGCATTTGTCAAATCCTTTTCAATCTGAGCATAAATCTCGGCAGGTTTAGCTTGCTTGAGTGTTCTAGAATCAGCAATACCCAATTTTTTATCTACAAACAATGGAACATTACCAAACACTTTAACCAAAGTGAAGTAGTGATAGGCTCTCAAAAATGCCACCTCACCATACAATGCGTCTTTTCCAGTAAAGTTGACAGCTTCGCCTGATGGATTGGTATCTTTATATTGATAGAGATAATTAGCACGGTTTATTCCTTCATAAGCAGCCTTCCAGATTTCGGTTAAAGTTCCGTTTTGACTGTTTACCAAAAAGTCATCAATTTGTTGTAAGCTCAGTACGTCAGAGGCATTCTCACCTCCCGCAACCGCATTATCAGAGGCGATATCTCCAATAGGAACCACCTGATTTAGCCATTGAATTGGTGTGTAAACACTTACTCCCATACTTCTATAGTCGGTTTCAGATTTAAGGTAATCAGCATCTGTTACCTTGTAATCGTCCTTTGGACTGTAGTCAACCCATTGGGTACATCCTCCACAAAGTGCCCCAATGACCAAGAATGTATATATGTATTTTTTCGTATTCATAATCCAGTACCGAGTTATTGTTCTCAGTGTTTTTTAATAAGATTAAATTAAAATTTCAAGTCAAGTCCCACTGACCAAGTACGTGCCTGTGGATATACCCCACGGTCAACACCTGTATCCAAAATTCCTCCTGGGATTTCTGGGTCAAATCCTGAATATCGAGTAAATGTGTAAGCATTTTTCACTTGCGCATAAACACGAATCTTACTAAATACTTTGTTAGATACCCAACTTGTTGGCAAGGTGTATCCTACCTGAATGTTTTTGATTTTTACAAAAGAACCATCCTCCACGTATCTGTCTGACACACGGATATTGCTATTGGCATCTACAAAAGAAAAACGAGGGAATTTGGCATCATTTGTTGAGCCTTCACCTGTCCAACGACCCAAAATACTTCTATCCTTATTCGAGTAAATAGCATTTCTCTCGTAGGCACGATATACATCATTTCCAACAGAAGCGTAGGTAAACATGGTAAAATCAAAGTTTTTCAAACTTAAACTAAGGTTCCAACCCATCGTAAAATCAGGAAATGGATTACCAATTTCTGTTTTATCTAAGTCTGTAATCTTACCATCTTTGTTTACATCCACAAAACGGATATCTCCAGGCACTGCTCCTGTTTGAGTAGGTGCTTCACTGATTTGAGCAGCATTTTGGAATAAACCTGCTGTTTTATATCCATAGAAATACCCTGGCGCATAGCCTTGTTGGAAACGAGTAACGCTTTGAGATTGACCATTGAAATAATTTCCTCCTGGAATAATCGCAGTACCGTCTGAGTTAGTAGCAGTTACTAAGTTTTTAGCTGTGGTAAAAGTAATATTCGTGCTAAACTGCCCTTGTTTCGAGATGGGATAGGTAAAACCTAAGTTCAAATCAATACCATTACTTTTCGTAGAACCGATATTGGCTGTTGGAGGTGCGGCTGTTCCCAGATATAACGAAACAGATGGGGTAAACAAAAGACCATCCACAGATTTATCGAAATAATCAGCAGAAAGTGACCAATATTTGCCAAAACGAGTATCAAAACCTATGTTACTTTGAATCTGTTTTTCCCAGCGCAAAGTAGTATTGGCATAAGAACCAACCGTTGATCCACTCACAAAAGAATTTCCGAAGGTATATCCATTACTGTTGGCATCGCCAGCGTAGCTTGGTCCACCCGAAATAATTCCAACGTACTGAGGACTAACGTTTTCGTTACCAATTGTACCATAACTTCCTCTGATTTTGAGATAGTTAATAAAATCTACATTGAAAAAGTCTTCGCTAGAAACAACCCAACCCAATGAACCAGCATAGAAGTTGGCAAACTTATTATCGACACCAAATGCGTAAGAACCATCACGACGAGCAGAGAATGACACCAAATATTTGTCTTTCCAATCGTAGTTGACGCGTCCAAAATAGGAAAGGTTTTTACGGAAATATTGACTATTTCCCATCGTAATAGCATTTACATTATCGGCTGTATTGACACCAGTTGCGGCAGTAATATCAGCAAACTCCCATGAGTTAAATGGCACATCTTGACGAGAACCATTGGTTTCATCACCAGAAACTTTCGCTAAGGAAATACCTGCGACAGTTTCAAAATGGTGCTCATTTGGTAAGGTAAAATTATAGGTCCCGAAAGTTTCGAAAGTGTAAGTATTATCGGTACGTTTTGATTCATAGACGCTATTATGACGACCCGTTACGGTTGAACCATCGGCATTCATGGTGTTTTCAACGTTGAGTGGACCGTAGAAAGCCAAAGGAGTAAATGATTTGTAAGTATTATTCCAATTAGTATAGCCAAATCTAGAAGCGAGCGTTAGGTTTTTGATTACCTCATATTGCAACTCTAATTTTCCATACCATTTGTTACCATTGCTTTGGTTGTAGTTATTGTCAAGTTTTGTCAATGGGTTAAAAATCTCCGATAACAACAAATTACTAAATCCATATTTACCCACAGTGTTTGGAGCTGTATTCAACACAGGAACCGTTGGGTCAAAATTGAGTGCACTACCAATAATCGAGTTAAACGAGTTTTCCTGCACGCCAACACTTTGGATGTTTACAAAGCTGGTATTTGATAATAATTTAACTTTTTTACTAAGTTGAAAAGTCAAATTAGAAGTCAAATTTAAACGGTTGAAATTGGAGTTTTTTCCACCTCCTACAATACCATCTTGACCTGTATAACCTCCAGAAACAAAATACTGAACTTGCTCACTACCTCCACGAACCGTTACATTGTGCGACTGTAAAGCGGCTTCTTTAAAAATTTGCTTTTGCCAGTTTGTTCCAACACCTACACTTGATAAGTCTTTGAAAATCAAACCTCCACCTGCCAATGTACTCCCTTCGTTGAGGATAGCTGCATATTCTGTAGCATTAAGCACGCCAATGGTTTTCATCACTTGTTGAACACCATAGTTTGAACTTACCGAAACTTCAGCTTTCTGATTTTTCGCTCCGTTTTTGGTTGTAACTACAATTACCCCATTACCTCCTTTTACCCCATAAATTGCGGTAGTTGCAGCATCTTTCAATACGTTCATTGACTCAATATCTGCCGCATTAATAGCATTCAAATCATTTAATGTTTGCGGAACACCATCGATAATTACTACAGGGTCGGTACCCGAGAATGAAGGAATACCACGAATCAACACCGTTGGCTTTGAACCTGGAGAACCATTGGAAATAATCGTTACACCAGATGCACGACCTTGCAAAGCATCTTCAGGACGGACAGGACGAAGGCGCTCAATATCAGCACCTTTCACTGTGGCAATAGCCCCAGAAACATTTGTAACCTTTTGGGTACCATATCCAACCACCACTACTTCACCCAAATTTTGAGTATCGGGATTTAGGCTAATATTCACGGTAAATCTATTACCCACTACTACTTCAGCTTTGATATACCCTACTGAAGAAACCACCAAAACGGCCTTTTCATCAGGAACAGTCAAAGTGTAATTACCTTGTTCGTCAGATACAGTCCCTTGATTAGTTCCCTTTATAGCAATACTCACCCCAGGAATTCCATCACCTTTTTCGGCGTCGGTAATTTTTCCTTTGATGGTTTGAGCTACTGTTGTGGTTACTTTGTTTTCTAAAAAACCTCCTAACTCTGTACGTTTTAGCAGAATTTTTCGATCAACAACTTCGTATGATATTTTAAGAGGTTTCAAAAGACTTTCTAGCAACGTAGAAAGCTTTTCTTTCTTAGCTGAAATAGAGACTTTTCGCCCAGAAGCAATAAGCTGAGGGCTATACATGAATTTCACATGAGCTTCTTGCTCAAGTGTTTCCAACACTTTTTCAAAAGCCTGATTAGTAGAGACAATGCTCACTTTTTGGTCTAGTAAATCTTGAGCTTTTACATTCCCAGCATTGGCAATTGACATGCACAAAACTGAGACAATCATCTGCACGAAGGAGATTCGCATAATCTTGATTGGAATCTTAGTGAATTGTCGTTTTTTTGACATAATTTTGATTGGTTGGTTGAAAAACTGACATAAAGCATCCTGTCCATCAAAAATCTTGATGAAAAGCCTGAGAAACTTTCGGATGTACATGAATAAGTCGATGGTGTTGGTAGCACCGTCGGCTTTTTTATTTGAGCGAGATTTCAATTATCTCTCCACTCATAGGAGGTGATTTTGATTTATAGAAAAAAGGCATTTAGAGTAAATTTGAAATTGTAGATTGTTTTTTATTTTGTTGAAAAATGCTCCGAAAAATGTAAATAAAATGTTTAAATCATATTTCTTTGAGCTTAATGCTTATAGCCTAAAGCATCTTAATTACAAGCCTTTCCGTGAATGACTACTTTTCCATCTTGAACTTCGTAAGTAGCCTCAATTACAGAGCAAATCAATTTTAGCTTTTCAGGTAAAGGCTCGTCTCCCAAAGATGCTGTAAGTTCACACGCCGACATCAGTTGTTGATCATAGTCAATTTCTACATGGTAAGTTGATTCTAACATTTCGAATACTTCTGACAATGGTGTATGCTTAAACTCAAAGCTTTGGGTTTGGATACTTGGTAAGTCATGAATCATTTGTGCTGAAACATTTGCCTTTTGTAGAGCTAATTTTTCTCTGAGTAAAGTAATTTGTTGATTAGGTATTAAGGTAGCTTGGGCAGTTATCGCCTCTATTGCTTGAGGTTGCTGAGCGTCCTTTGCAGTATATACCCACACTTTACCTGTCTTTACAATTACCTTTACTTGTGTATCATTGGCAAATGCTTTAATAGTAAAACTCGTTCCGAGCACTTTGGTTATTAATTCGTTGGCATATACTAAAAAAGGTTGTTGAGGATTTTTAGCTACCTCAAAAAAAGCTTCTCCAGACAACACCACCGCACGCACAGAATCATCAAATTGAGAAGGGTAACTCAGTCTACTTTTGGGTTGCAAAATTACTGAACTGCCATCAGGTAACGTAATCACCATTGGTTCGGATGATTTATTGAACGTTTCAACCATATTGGATTTATTCACTATCGTTGCAACCGTTTTGGTATATAGCTCTGATGGTCTATTGCCCCAGTAATCATAGGCATACCAAGTAAGTCCCACAACGGCAATAATACTGGCAGCCCAACGGATTAACTTTGTGGTAGACCAAATTGGGCGAATGACAGGCTTGCTTTGCGCTTCTCGCTGATTGGCAGCGGCTACTATTTGCGCTACAGCATGATCTATCTCATCTTCAGAAATTTCCTCTTGAGCATTTTTTAGTGTGATTACAATTTTTTGAGCCTTCTCAATTACTTCTGATTTTTCTGGATTTTGCAATAACCAGTTTTTCCAGAACGCTGAAGAATCTGGCGTAGGCTTCAATACCCATTCCCGAAAGAATGCGTCCATTGCAAAATCATTGGCTGAAAAGTTTTTGTAATCGAACATAGAATATCTTGTATTTTTCGCACTTTGCTAGTAATAGCCTTTGCTCATACTCAGATACTCACTTTGAAAGTTATTTTTTTGAAATATTTTTTCTAAAAAATAAAAAACTATTGAAGTCTGACGTTAAAGTACAGATAATAAAGAAGATAGACTGCCAATTGCCAATTTTGTTTTAGATTATGAATCGCTCTTTGTAATAAATTAGAAACAGATTGCTTATTCATATCCATAATTTCAGCAATTTCTTCGATGCTTAGTGTTTCGTAGAATTTGAGAAAAATCACTTCTTGTTGTCTCTTAGGAAGGTTATTTAAGACACTTCTTACTTTTTGCTCATTTTCTGCAAAAAGCTCCAACGCAATAATGGTAGACTCTACATTGGTATTTTCCGAAAAGGGCGACTCTGTATCAAAATCATCTAAGACCCATTTCTTTTCTTGATTGAGCTTTTTGAATAGATTATGCTTTAGTGATTTTAATAAATAGATGGTCACAAAAGGTGAAGATTGTAGATTTTCACGCTGATCCCAGAGGTATAAAAATAAGTCCTGAATACAATCTTTGATGAGCTCTCTATCCTTTGTAAACTTCGTCGCATAGTTGTAAAGTACACGGTAATGCTCACTAGCTAACTGCCCTAGTGCTTCACTATCGCCACTTTTAAATGCCAGCCAAAGTTGTGTATTCCTTAGATTACTATCCATAGATTCCTCTTTACATCCCAGCGCAAAACTACCAGTAAATTGTATAATAACTGCAATTAGTGTTACTTTTTTAAAGAGCTTATCCTGCTTATAGAATTGAGTGATTTGTGATTTAGTGATTGAGCGATTATACTAAATTTTGTATTATTGTTGTAGAAACGCAACACTTTACTCCTTTAGAAGATTCATATTCAGCATTATACCATCAAAACATGAGTTATTCTTAATTGAGTGAGTTGAGATAGAGTGAATTATAAAAATTTGTATTCTAGCAGTAGAGACGCAATGATTGCGTCTTAAGCCAAGTCAGATATAGCGTAGTAGTACCAAAAAAGCGGTCAGAAAAATAATTTCTGACCGCTTTTTTGATGATATTAAGAGAATTATCTATTTCGGATTTCTGATGTTGGCTTTATCTCCTAGTTAGGATTTTTCGATAATACGTCTAAGAACTTACTTCACTGCCAAAACTCCTGTTTTATATATTTTTTCAAGAATATCTTCTCTAAAACTTCTTCCAATAGGCAATGAGCGATTGTTGACAATCAGGTCATTAGCCTCAATAGAAGTAACTTTATGAATAGCCACAATAAAAGATTTATGAATACGGGCAAAGTCATCTTCTGGTAGTATCTCCCCTATCCCATTCATGGTTTGATAAGTCACATAAGATTCGGTGGTCGTGTGAACGCGTATATAATCTTTCAAGCTTTCGATAAACAAAATTTCATTGAAATATACTTTTACAATACGTTTATCAACCTTAATAAACATCGCTTCGGGCTTACCCGCAGGCGCTTGTGGTTTAAAGGCATTTGCCTCGGTAACTAAGTCGATCTCTTCCGATTTTTGTTGAACTTTATTTACAGCTTTCACAAATCGCTGAAAAGGAATCGGCTTTACCAGATAATCAATCACATCTAATTCATAACTTTCTACTGCGTAATCGCGGTAAGCAGTTGTAATAATAACCTTTGGAGGGTTATGTAAGCTTCTTAGTAGTTCTAATCCATCCAAGGTTGGCATTTCTATATCCAAAAACAAAAGGTCAATGCCTCCTTTTTGGAGTAGATTAAATGCCTGAATGCCATTTTCACAACGCCCTACAAGCTCCAATCCCTCTACTCGCTGGATAAAAGTCTCAAGCACGTCAAGGGCTAATGGCTCATCATCTACAATTAGCGTTTTTAATTTCATATAAATCTAGTTTTGGGAAATATCTTCAAAACATCTACGGTACTGCATTAAGCTAAATGACCTAAAATTGCGTTTAAATCCAATTTCAAACTCATTACTTCTCTATTTAACAGACCGCGATTCATTTAATATAGTCGGCTCAAATGGCAACTCTAAACTGATAGAATATTCCTTGGCTGTTGGTAATATTTCTAACTTATAGTTGTTACCGTACAAAAGATCAAGACGGCGTTTTACATTTTTCAGTCCTAAGCCTTTATGTTTTTTTCGAGAAGACTGATTTTCAAAACGTGGATTTGTAACCCCAAAAACCAGCTTATCAGCATCTATATTCAGTAAGATTTTCAAATGAATTTCACCAGTCTCGTGTGAAGTGCCATGTTTAAACGCATTTTCAATAAATGGTAATAGCAACAAAGGAGGTATCTTCTTTTTATCTACCTCACCCACAATGTCAAATGCTAAGTGTAGGCGCTTTCCAAATCGCAGTCCTTCCAAATCCAAATAGTTTTTGATATGTTCCACTTCCTTCCGAAGTGTTGTTTCCAAACTATCAGACTCATACAACATATAGCTCATCAAGTCAGAAAGCTTCACAACAACCTCAGGCGCAAGATCTGATTTTTTCAAGGTCAATGAATATAAATTATTCAGGGTATTGAAAAAAAAGTGTGGTTGAATCTGCGATTTTAGGAACTCTAATTCGTTCTTAAGATTCTGTTTTTCAAGGTCTTTAATCCTTTCTTGATGCCCAATCCAATCTTTGGTCAACTTAATACCAGTAGTCATCCCAAATACCGAAATCATATCAAACATTCTTTTTACGGTTGGTTTTGGGTCAAACAAAATATCTGAACGGTAACCAACAGGGCAATAGTTGATATAAATCAAATGGTTAATCAATGTTTGAAAGCAGGCTACCGCCAACAAAGTAGAGCCTGTCAACAAGACCACATATTGAAGATATTTACCCTTCAATAAAAATTTTGGAATGAAATAATAGATATTACCGTATACAAGGGTCAGGTAAAAAGGAAATTTGACAGCAAACTCAAAAAAAGCTTCTGAATAGTCGTCCTTCAAAAAACCTAGATAAAGCGTATTGTACAAGCTAATTACTATCCAGAAAAGCGTATGATAAACAGCTCGTCTGGCCAGAACTTTCTTTAGCGGGATATCCTGTAAAATAACAGTGCGTGTATGATTGAGAGCGGCTGATGTTTCCAAAGTAATGTTTTAATATGTGTAAACAAGAATTTCTGATAAAATCCTGTATTTCAACTTCGTATAAAAATCCAATTCTATTTTGTCTGTATCCAAAATCTTACCTAAGGCTATTTCTTGGTAATCTTGTTTATCAAAATTAAGAATAATCCTTTGTGTAAAAAACGCCCTAGGTCAAAAAATAAAAGCTTTTTCGACAAACAACTCCGAAGGAATGATAAGTGCCTTGTGCGCTCAAAACGTCATTGGTCGAGTACTTATTCAAGCTTGGCGAATAAATTTAGCGGTTAGTCCTAATAATATGATTTTTGCAAGAAGTTTTTTGGTTACACTTCGTTTAACAAACTTGTTGAGGTTCTTCTGAACGTAGCGAATGGACTGGTGAGACATCCATTTTGTGAATCTCAACTTTGGTTAAAAGATTAAAATTAATTTGGTTAGGGGTTAGGGACTTAGCTTTGCTTTGTCCCTAATTTTATGCGCAATTTGCTTGTAGCATTCAGGTATTAGCTTGTGGGCGACGGTCATAATTTTCCTTAAAAACTTGCCGCTTTACGCATGCTAATTTCAAATCAAAAAATGAGTTAGTACGTTAGTTAACAATCGATTACTCCTCTACTCCAATTGCCATTCAACACAAATTTGAAACGTCTTTTAATAAGTTTTTAGAACTTTGCTTTTCCAAAAAATTAACCTCTTTCTTCCATCAACAAGAAAATTTTATCAGTATGTTAAAGCTTTTACAGCTAGGAAGCCTTTTGCTTTTTTCATCATGGGCATTGGCTCAAAATACCTTCACGCCACAACAACCTCGACAAAAAACCATCGCAAAGAGTATTGCTAAACCCTTAAAAATAGATGGTAAGCTCGATGAATCAGAATGGAGTGAAGCTCCCACCGTAAATCTTGAATTTGAAGTAGAGCCACATCAAGGACAAAAAGCCAAACAAAACACTTCTGTCAAGTTACTTTACAACAAGGATTTCTTGTATATCGCTGGTATTTGTCATGATTCTTTAGGAAAAAAGCTATTACGGGCACCTGATTTTCGTCGAGATTTTGAACCTCGCAATCACGATTCTTTTGGTATTACAATTGACGGTTTCAACGACAAGCGTAATGCCATGACCATGATTACTAACCCTTATGGTACGCAGCGTGACTTGCTTGCCTTCGACGACCGTCTTTATGATGTAGACTGGGATGGACTTTGGCGTGTACGTACCTCTCGCTCCGACTCTGGTTGGGTGGCCGAAATGGCCATTCCTTGGCAAACACTTCGTTATCCTAAAAATCAACAAACGCATTCGTGGGGAATTAACTTTTTCAGAAATCGTCGTTCGAGCAACTCCACGTATTCTTGGTCGCCATATCCGCGCTCTTTTTCGGTCAATCGCATGGAATACGCTGGGGTTTTGGATAGCCTATTGGCGCCTCCACCCTCTGTAACAAATATCCGAGCTATTCCCTATATGCTATATGCTTACGATAATTACAAAGGAACGGACTATGAAAAACAAGGTGGTTCTGGGACTTTTAAACCTGGTGGAGAAATCAAATGGGCGATTAATCCCAACACCGTTTTGGATTTAACTTTTAATACTGATTTTGCCCAAGCAGATGCCGATCGACAGGTTAATAATGTCACACGTTTCTCTGTTTTTTTCCCAGAAAGAAGACAGTTTTTTCTTGAAAATGCTTCTTTATTTGGCGTAGGCTTGTCACCCATTGAAGATTTGGCGGGTGGCGCTATGCGTATTCAACCATTTTTTAGTAGAAGAATAGGCTTAGATGCCAACGCACGTCCTGTCCCAATTGAAGTAGGTGCTAGAATGGTGTATCGCTCTGAAAAAAGGAATTTTGGTGCCATCGCCATTCGTCAGAACGATGGAGGAAGTATTGGTAATACCGATTTTTTTGTTGGAAGATTTTCTGAAAATATTGGCTCTCAAAACCGTATTGGAGCACTTTTTACCCTCAAAAATACCAACGATTATAACAACCTGACAGGTGCATTAGATGGCTTTTTCCGTCTGTCCAACGTACTTTCTTTGAGTTCGATGGCAATGTTTTCTAAAAACTCTAATGAATCAAATACTGGTTTAGCAGCGTATAATCAGTTGCATTATCGTAATAATCAGGTGGTGGCGTGGTACACGCAATCATACGTCAGCAAGGACTATAATCCTGAAATGGGCTTTGTGTCTAGAAACGATGTACTGAGCAATACCCCAGGATTTTATTTGACCGTTCGTAAACCGTGGTTGCCAAAATGGGTACGTAGCTTCGAGCCTGGCGTATTTATCGAATATTATCACAAAGCCTCCACAGGGCATTTGCAGGAGCGTCAACTTAATTTCAATCCTATTTGGGTCAATCTTCAATCTGGAGGGTTTGCGGGGATTTTTTATGCCAACTATTATCAGCGACTTGACGAATCTTTTGCTCCTTTGGACATCGAAATCAAACCTGCTGAATACAATTACAATCGCTACACACTTTATTTGGGTAGCGACCAATCGAAAAAGATTTCTTATTTCCTAAACCACGAACGAGGAGGATATTATGATGGAAGGTTGAACTATACCTCTTTTAGTTTGAGATTGGCGCCTTCGCCTCATTCGTCCTTTAATTTAGGTTTTGAAAACAATGATTTTAAAGAAGTGGGTATTCTCAAAGAATCTAAAAGCGTGCAGCTTTATAGCATAGAAGGACGTTTGGCGCTGAATCCACGTTTGCAATTGATTGGTTTTTATCAAAAAAATACCCAAAACAATCGAGATACTTTCAATGTTAGATTTTCGTGGGAATATCGCCCACTATCATACATTTATTTAGTATTCAACCAAAGAGGATTTACAGGCACCGATTTTACCAAACAGCAGGAACAACATTTGATTAGTAAAATATCTTATTTGAAGCAGTTTTAGGTAAAATTTTAGGGAGAAAAAGCTAATTTTTCTCCCTAAATATTAACTAGCAGTAAAGACTCTTTGGAAGTATAAAAAAGTTCTTATGCGTCCAGAAATCATCACACAACCCAGCGAGTCTGTTGTAGAAAACTTTCAAAATCAAACGCTCAGACCCATTCTCAAACAACAGAATGAGCTATTATTAGCCGTTTTTCGACAATATGTTTCGGTTAGAAAAGGTACTTTTTTCAAACTGTCAGAAACAGAACAACTAGAATATATTAGTCATGCAGTAAAAAGAGATATGAAATTCAAGCATTACCTTGAAGGTATTATTGCAGGTCATTTTACACTTGAAGAATATCGACTTTTTCTAGAAAATGAAGAAGAATTAACCAAGCGTCTTATCAATCTTTTGGTACAAAGATTACAATCTCAACTACGTTTGTTAACTAAGTAAATACCGAGCATTACGATCAAACCACCCACAATTTGTTCAGTTCTTAAAACCTCATCGAGTAAAAAATACGAAATAATAGCAGTTAATACAGGTTGAAGTAATAAGGTAGGCGACACTACTGCCGCAGGAATGTGCCCTAAAGCGTAGTTGATTGATAACCAGCCAATCAAGTGACATATCACTCCCATTCCGACAAAAGCCCACCATGTCTGGGTATCAAAATGGAGTAATTGCCAATCGCCAAACCAGCAGATTCCCCAAGAAAGTATCAAACAAGGAATGAGTGACCAAGCCATAAAATTGACGGTATCTATGCCTCCTCTGACTTTCTGCGTCACCAACATATATCCAGCATAAAATACAGCCGCCGTTATCGCCATTAAATGTCCAATGCCCACGCTTTGATTTTGTGCTAAATCCTTACCTGCTACAATAAAAATACCTAGCAAAGAAACTCCTAATCCAAACCAATAACGTCTTGAAAGGGATTGTTTGAAGAAAAACATAGCCCCCAAGCCCACAAAAACAGAGGCATTATTGGCTAATAAAGTAGACACTGAGGCAGATGTTTTGAGAATAGAGATATTCCAAAAAGACATATCGAGCACAAACAAAAGACCGCCCAGACCAATCCAACTCAGCGTTTTGGTAGAAGGTACTTTCACCCCCTTGATAAACCAAATAGGAAGCAGTCCTACAAAACAAAAAAAGTAGCGGTAAAAACCCGAAGTTAACGCTGGCGCATGAGCCACTTTGACAAATATTGCCGACCAGGCAATACAAAATACGCCCAATAATAGGCATAGATAAGCTTTAGTAAGTTGATTCAAGGTATTGATTAGTTTGTAAACAGAAGTTGTAATTTTTTCACTTCTCCAAAATTAAGTAAATTGCCGAAAATCCAATTAGCAATTTTTGTAAACAATTCATTATCATCAACTACTTTCCCCATGAGTCAATTAAGACCTTTAGAATTACGAAGCGATACTTTTACCAAGCCAACTCCAGCCATGCTCGAAGCCATGTTTAGCGCGGAAGTTGGCGATGATGTTTTTGAGGAAGATTATACCGTCAAAAAACTAGAATCCAAAGCTGCTGAAATGTTTGGTTATGAAGCTGGTTTGTTTTGTACATCGGGCACTATGACCAACCAAATTGCCATCAATGTCCACGTCAACCAAGGTGACGAGGTGATTTGTGATGCGCTCTCACACGTGTATCTGTACGAAGGCGGTGGTATTGCCTCCAACTCATCAGCATCTGTGAATTTGCTTCATGGCAATAGAGGACGAATCACGGCTGAGCAAATCATAGATGTGATTCAGCCTGACAATTTACATCACCCTATTTCTAGGTTAGTATCTTTAGAAAATACGGTAAACAAAGGTGGTGGTGCCTATTACGATATTCAAGAGATTGTTAAAATTAAGGAAGTTTGTAATGCCCACAATATGGCTCTTCACTTAGATGGGGCACGTATTTTTAATGCCTTGGTCGAAACGAAGGAATCTCCCAAGCAATATGGTGAACTGTTTGACTCTATGTCGATTTGCCTTTCAAAAGGGCTTGGTATTCCTGTAGGTTCTGTTTTATTGGGTACTAAAGACTTTATCAAGAAGGCTCGTCGTGTGCGTAAACGTTGGGGAGGCGGTTGGCGTCAAGCTGGTTATTTGGCGGCAGCTGGGATTTATGCTTTGGATAATCATGTCGACAGACTCACTGAAGACCATCAGCGTGCAAGAGGTATTGGTGCATTAATGTCTCAAAAAGCGGAAGTTCTTGAAGTGTTACCAGTAGATACTAATATTGTGATTTTCACTTTAGACAATGGTATTCTATCTTCTGACTATGTCAAAAAATTGGCTGATGTAGGTATCAAGGCAGCGACTTTTGGCAAGCATCAAGTCCGCTTTGTCACGCATTTAGATTTTACAGACCAAGATTTAGAAGAATTTTCGGTAAGAATAAAAAAGGATATTTTGTAGAAATTAATTTTCCACGCAATAGGCTTTAAGCTATACGCCTTAAGCTAAATAAAATTCAATAAGCAAAATCACCTTGTTTCCCTTTGTAAAAGCGCCGTAGGTGCGACAGACTTCAAAATAGTTTGATTGCTGTCGCACCTACGGCGCTAATGAATTGAACTGCCTTTGTTCCTTTTTTTAACAATAAGAATCCGTCATACAACAACACAATCCACTCATTTACAAACAGATACCATTCAATAAGATTCAAATAGTTTGGTTGGATATTTATACTTTTTTTAGGTATTTAAGACAATGTCTCTCATAAACCCTACAAAGTATAACCCCAAAAACTATGAAGAAACTAGCAAAAATTCTTGTATTACTTTTAACAGTAGTCCTGATTGGCATCGTCGGAATCCTCTCTTATGTATCCTTTGCTTTACCCGATGTAGGACCTCCCCCTGAAATAAGTATTAAACCCAACGCCGCTTCCATCGAAAATGGTCGATATTTGGCAAATCACGTGGCAGTTTGCATTGATTGTCATAGTACTAGGGATTATACCCTATTCGCTGCCCCTCCTATTGCAGGTACAGAAGGTAAAGGCGGAGAGACCTTCGATCATCGATTGGGCTTTCCTGGAAGTTATACTGCCAAAAATATCACCCCCTCAGGTATAGGAAATTGGACTGATGGTGAAATTTACAGAGCTATGACCACTGGTGTGAGTAAAGATGGGCATGCACTTTTTCCTATCATGCCATATCCATACTATGCTTCAATGGATCCACAAGATGCCAATGATATTATTGCCTATATCAGAACCTTAAAACCTCTGGACAATACTCCTCCTTCTTCTACTTCGGACTTTCCAATGAATTTTATCATTAATACTATTCCTCAAAAAGCAAAAGCTATGTCCAAACCTAGTGAAAATGATATTTTAAAATATGGCGAGTACTTGATTACAGTGGCTTCTTGCAGAGAATGTCATACAAAACCTGATGGTAAAGGAGGAAAAGTTCCAGAAATGGACTATGCTGGAGGTTTTGAGTTTCCAATGCCAGGATTTGGCAAGTTGGTTTCACCAAATATTACCCCAGACAACGAAACGGGTATAGGAAAATGGACCAAAGAAGCTTTTGTTGCAAGATTTAAAGCATACTCTGATAGCACCTATCAATCACAGAAAGTAGAGAAAGGACAATTTCAGACTATGATGCCTTGGACGATGTACAGTGGTATGAAGGTAAAAGATTTAGAGGCAATTTATACCTATCTTAAAAGTATAAAACCTGTAAAAAATAAGGTAGTAAAATTTACTTCAGAAATATAATGATACTGAGCGTTTTGTGATTGAGTGATGGGATATTATTCAAACAATTAATATTCAAGCACTCAATCACAATGCACTAACTCACTCAGTTTTTATAATGCACTTCTGGTAAATCTCTTAAAATTGATGCACTTTTTTCTGCTGAAATATCTCTTTGTGGGTTGGCTAACATTTCATAACCTACCATAAATTTCTTCACAGTTGCCGAGCGCAGCAAAGGTGGATAAAACACAAAATGCCAGTGCCACTCGTCGTGAGGCAAACCATCGGTTGGTGCTTGGTGAATACCCGCCGAATATGGAAATGATGTTTCGAAAAGATTATCATATTTCACGGTCAAACGCTTGTAAGCATTTGCCAAGGCATCACGCTCCTCAGAAGTCATATCGCTGATACGTGCCATTTTACGCTTTGGAATCAACATAGCTTCGAAAGGCCACACCGCCCAGAAAGGTACCAAAGCAACAAAATGCTCGTTTTCGAACAATACACGCTCTTTTTTCTCTAATTCTTTTTCCAAATAATCCGCCAAAAGCGAACGGTTGTGTTTTGCCCAATATTTAGCTTGTGCATTTTGTTTCTTTAACGGTTCGTCAGGAATACCACTTTGCGCCCAGATTTGTCCGTGTGGATGTGGATTTGAACATCCCATCACAAAGCCTTTATTTTCAAAGATTTGAACGTAATTGATAAAATCCTTTGCACCTAAAGTATTGTACTCGTCAACCCAAGCATCAACTACCGCACGAATTCCCTCTTCTGACATTTCTGGAACTGTAAGGTTGTGAGCAGGTGAAAAACAAATCACACGACCTACACCTCTTTCAGTTTTTGCCAAAAACAATTCGCCATCTTCGTACTTTTCGTCTGGCGTATCTTTTAGCAAAGCTGCAAAATCGTTGTCGAAAACGTACACTTGCTCATAATTTGGGTTTACTTCGCCATTGGCACGGGTATTTCCTGCACACAAATAGCAATCTGGATCATGTGCTGGACGTTCGTCATTCGCTAATTTTTCTACCTGACCCTGCCAAGGACGTTTGGCACGGTGTGGTGACACTAATACCCAACTTTCGGTAAGTGGGTTATATCTACGATGTGGATTTTCGTCGAAATTCATAAAGGATATAAGCTGTTAGCAAAAAGCTTTGAGCTTTTTTATTTTTTATCAAGTCGAAATTTTACTAATCGACAAGACTGATTTTAAACTAATTCTGTTCCGTTAGTGAGTGCTACTACATAATACACCAACTCACGGTTATACTCTTTTTGATAAGCCTCTGTCAATTGTGCAATAAGAACGTCTAATTGAGCTTTTTCGACAATATTAACAGTACAACCGCCAAAACCACCTCCCATCATTCGAGAGCCAATGACAGCAGGGTTATCTTTGGTTTGGTCTACCAAAAAGTCTAATTCTGGGCAACTTACTTCATAATCATGTTGTAAACCATGGTGGGTTTCATACATTTTCTGTCCAAAAGTTGCCAAATCATATTGCGATAACGCCTCACAAGCAACCTCCACACGCTCAATTTCTCCAATTACATATTTGGCACGACGATACACAACATCAGTCATTGAAGCCTGCACTTGAGCCAACATATCGAATGATACATCTCTCCAAGATTTAACCTCAGGAAAATGAGTTGCAATCAAACCTAAACCCTCTTCACACTCCAAACGACGAGTATTATATTCAGAATCTCCCAAAGAATGTTTTACACCTGTATTACACAAAACAACAGCATGTTCAGGCAAAGCAATAGGGAAATATTGGTAAGAAAGGTCACGACAATCCAAACGAATTACTGAGTCTTTTTTACCAAACATTGAAGCAAACTGGTCCATAATACCACAGTTTACACCAACGAAATTATTTTCAGCAGCCTTCGAAATTTGTACCATTTGCAAAGTCGACAAGCCTAATTCATAGATATAGTTGATTGCAAAAGAAAGACCCGTTTCGACAGCCGCTGATGAAGAAACTCCCGCTCCCAAAGGAATATCGCCTCCGAAAACCAAATTAAAACCACCAAATTGCTTACCTGCTTTTTGAAGCTCGTCTACCACTCCAATCAAATAATTACACCAAGAATACTCAGATGCGACAGGATTATCAACCGAAAAAACGGTGGCACTATCCAAATCGAAAGCAACTACATGGCATTCCTTGTCGGCACGTGGAGAGATAGAAAAGTAAATAGCTTTGTCGATACTGGCAGGCAATACATAGCCATCGTTGTAGTCGGTGTGCTCGCCAATGAGATTGATACGACCAGGAGCACGAACAGTAATAGTTGGTTCAGCCGAGAAAGTATCGACAAATTTTTTGATGATTGATTCCGGATACATGTTAATTTGTTTCAAAAAGATTGCATAAGGTAAGATGACATTTGGTTGGTACTTTTCGGTGATTTTCAAAAAGAAAAGTTCAAACCTTCTAAAAACAACACGCTTGTCACCGTAGGCCAAACAAGAGGAAAAGCCTTCAAAGCAAAGACTTTTTTATCAATTGGCACAATTGGATGTTCAAAGGAATCAATTTTTTGAGCAAAAAACTAACATAGCAGATTGGGTAAAGTCTCATTTTAACAAATCTTAAGTAAAATGGGCTGTAAAGGGTATAATCAAACATTTGCACAGATTTGCACAATTCAGGGAATCGTAATTCCTACTAAGACTATTGCAGGAATGTTTGTAATTTAGCAGTTCCATAAGCCAAGGCTTGGGACTTCCTGAAAAATATGCAAAAGACACAAGTTACTATCAAACATATAGCGCAAGCGTTGAATATTTCGATTTCGACGGTTTCACGCGCATTACAAAATCATCCACGAATTGGTTTGAGAACAAAAGAAAAAGTTTTTGAAATGGCACAAAAACTCAACTACGTCCCAAACCCCGCAGCGATTTTGCTCAAAAAGAATAAAACCTATACAATTGGCGTTGTTCTTCCTCACTTACAAGAAGAGTTTTTTTCACAAGCGATTACAGCCATTGAAGATGTTATTTCAGCAGAAAATTATAATGTAGTCGTTAGTCAATCTCGTGATAAATTAGAAAGAGAAAATAGAGCTATCAAATCCTTCATCAGTAGCCGTGTCGATGGCGTCATTGCATCTATTTCGGCCGAAACTACTCAGTATTACCAGTTTAGAGAATTAGAAAAATATGGTATCCCGATTGTATTTTTTGATCGTGCACCCAAAGATGTTGCTGTCAATAAAGTAAGAGGTAATATTGCCGATGCTGCTTTTGAAGTAATTGATTTTTTGGCAAAAAAAGGGATTAAAAAAGTAGCTATTCTGAATGGTCCTGCCAGTTTAGAAATCTCTGACGAACGCTTAATGGGTTATTGGGGAGCTATGAAAAAATTCAATCTTCCTATTATTCAAAACTATATCAAATCTACAGATTTGAGTAAAGAAGATACTACAAAAAAGATGATTGAGTTGTTGAATGGAGATGAATTGCCAGAGGCCGTTTTCTGCTTCAATGACTATGTAGCGCTATATGCCATGCAAGCTTGTAAACAAAAAGGTCTTGTTCCCAACAAAGATATCATGTTTGTAAGCTTTGCGAATCTTCCCATTACTACCTATCTCGACAATCCTCCGCTAGCTTCGGTAGAACAGTTTGCGTATCAAATGGGAGAAAAGGCAGCACAACTGCTGTTAAAAATTATCCATGCAGAAAAAGAAACGCTTGACCCTGAAGATATTGTAGTAAATACCAAGCTGATTATACACTAAATTTTGCTGTAGGCAATAAGCTGTAAGCACTAGGCAGAAAATCTTCTCAGCCATTGCTGGTCTTTTGACCAACAACACAAGCGTCAGATACTCGCCGACTATAAAGACGAGTATTTACTTTAGTAGAAATACTCAGCCATCGTTGGTCTTTTGACCAACAACACAAGCGTCAGATACTCGCCGACTATAAAGACGAGTATTTACTTTTCTCAGCCATCGTTGGTCTTTTGACCAACAACACAAGCGACAGAAACTCGCCGACTATAAAGACGAGTATTTACTTTAGTAGAAATACTATACTTCATGAGGGTAATTCCTGTTCTCAAATTTGATACTTGATTACGCACGTATTGTTGGTCAAAAGACCAACAAGGGCAAAGTTGGATATTTGTCGTGAGGAACAGATTATAGTTGTTTTAGCACAAACTGCGGAGGTCGCTGTTTGGATAACATCAGTAAAATGCCTTCGTATGTTAAGGTTTCCAAGAGTTTTTTAGCGCGGTATTCCGAAATATTGACCAACTTCGCATATTCTTTTGCCGACACTCTTTTATTTTTCTTCAAAAACGCCATCAAGTATTTTACATTTTGTTGTTCCAACAATTCACTTTCTACCGTTTTGTCAGTCTTATCTAAAATTTGAGACATTTCTTTAGAAACTGGAGTCGTTTGGTCGTTGGCGCGAACATAAACAGTCCGATTGCCTTTTTCGTCCAAAGCTTCGTGTGGTTTATCAGAACTCTCGTCAATTTCTATCACTAAGACTTTTTTTCTGTTTTCCCACATAAGAGCGCGATAACGAATATCGATAGAGGGAATGATCAAATGTTCGGCAGCCTCAGCCAACTTAGTCATTTCTTCCAACTCGGAGCACCCTTTTACGGTACGATCATCGTTAATGCCAATCAAAAGAGTACCTCCCGCAGTATTGGCAAATGCCGAAAGGGTACGTGCTATTTTAAAAGGACTATCTATTTTACTTTTAAACTCTAACTGAGAAGATTCTCTTTGAGTTAAATATTTGGTTAAGATTTCTGACATTTTATCAAATTAAACAAGCCATATTCTGCTGTTTACAGGGAGTTAACTTTTTCTAATCAATTTTGAAGTTGGAAAGCCCTTATTTTCTTAAGAGAAAAAAGACATTTCAATAATTTTATACAAAGATACATATTCACAAGGTCTATTAAGTCGAAATAGTAGGAAGCAAAGTAGTTTTTCAAATTTTCAGAAAAATAAGCTATCTTGTAAAGTCTTTTCCTTTTGAGCTAGTAATCATACACATCGATCGCTATCAGAGGGGCCTATAAAAAATCTTCTATTAAAGATTTTAGTTTAATCAAAAATAATAAATCATTTATAATATGAATTTACCTTGGGTAGAATCACCTTTTTTTAACGAAATCCTCAAAACCAAGACTCTCACCGAAGAAGAGAAACAACTAGCAACCGAATATCATAAGAATGGTTTTGTTGTATTAAGAAATGTTTTTCCAGAGGATGTAATCGATCAAGTAAAAGCCGATATGAATCAAAAAGGCTTTAACGAAGACTTCCCAGTAACTGTTTACCGAGATAAAACTCGTATTCAGGATCTTTGGCAATACTCAGATAGCACCAAGCAGGTTTCATCGAACGACACAATCATGAAAACCTTGGAAATGCTTTACGACCGTGAGCCAATACCGTTCCAAACACTCAACTTTAAGTTTGGGTCTCAACAAAGAGCGCACTCTGATACAATTCACTTTAGTTCGATTCCTGCACGTTATATGTGCGGAGTTTGGGTTGCATTGGAAGATGTTACTCCAGAAAACGGTGCTGTATTCTACTACAGTGGCTCGCACCGAATGCCAGAATACAACTTTGCGCACATCAAAGATGCGCCTGAAGATACAACATACAACGATTACGTTCAGTATGAAGACTTCATGCAGAGTATCATGAATGTTTCGGAGTTTGACAAGAAATTCTTCTATGCTAAAAAAGGAGATGCTTTAATTTGGTCTTCAAATATTATTCATGGAGGCTCAAAAGTAGAGGCAGAAGGTAGCACTCGTTATTCACAAGTAACTCACTATTACTTCAAAGATTGTATTTATTATACGCCGATGTTGTCAAATATGGTTACCAACGAGTTGTACTTACGTAATGGTTTCAAGAATATCAAAACTGGAGAAAGTGTTCAATCTAACTTCAATGGGCACGTGATCAATCCATTACAAACAGCAAATGACAAAGCCATTTTGAACAATCGATTGGATGATGTGAAAAAAATCTTAAAATTGATTAAATTAAAAGATAAGATTGTTAAAAAGTTATTCAAATAAAACAAAAAAGCCTCTTGAAACATTTTCAAGAGGCTTTTTTGTTGGTGGAGACGGAGAGATTCGAACACCGAAAAGTTACCACTAATACCGCTTATTTTAACGTATGGGGCATTTTTCTCGTTGACGTATAGAGAATTTCTACTGCCACTCAGCTTTTTTGTGATTATTAGCCTCTAATTACGACAGCATACTTATTTTTAATCAGTAGTACTTCTATTATCTTTTCTGCTATCCCTGAATCAAGATTCAATTTTTCAATTAAGTATTCAGCTATTTCCTTTTCACCTTCACCTAGTGTACCATCCGCGAGTAATAAATCAAATACTAAACAGAATAGAGTAGCTTTATTCTCGTCAGCAATTAATGGAGCACTGCTATCAATTAAGGCTTTTGAACCAACTTGTTTAAAAGCATCAATTACAGGTTTAAAAAGTGTTGGTACGAGTTGAGTTTTGTACGGATTGAACAAGGTTTTTAAAACGACCACTGATGAAATTTTTTCAATTTCAACGTCAGATACATTTCCTTCAGCACCTGCACAAGCATAAAGAATTGCTACCCATGCTTCTTGTTCTGATTTGGGAGTGTAAACAAACTTAGACTCACTAGATGCATTCTTGAAAAACTTATCAAAGATTCCCATTTAATTGTATGTTTATAGATGTTAAAAAATAATTTACGCTTTCAATTTTCACTTAGAAATAGAACTTTCCGAAGGTGTAGAAAC
Source organism: Cellulophaga sp. BC115SP (assembly GCF_009905545.1). Taxonomy (GTDB): domain Bacteria; phylum Bacteroidota; class Bacteroidia; order Cytophagales; family Spirosomataceae; genus Flectobacillus; species Flectobacillus rivi. The sequence goes on from NZ_JAAALB010000001.1 coordinate 80,125, forward strand.
AGAGTGATTCTGTTTTGCCTGTTTTTCGATTACCTGTTCTTGGAGCTCTATCATACGTTTCTGCATTTTAATTAGCTCATCTTTCTCTACTAATAAAAAACCAGTAGGTGGCTCATTTTGAGCTACAGGTTGAACCCCATCAACTAAATACCCAACTGTTGTATGAAGTGCTGTCGCTAAACTTACTAATTCATCATATTTTGGTTTGGATACTCCTTTTTCCCAATTAGAAATAGTCTGTTTAGATGTATTATGTATTTTTTGCGCCAACTCATCCTGTGTAAGTCCTAAATCAACTCTGCGCTTCTTTATACGAGATGCAAAATTTTCGTTCATGTCAATATTTTTTGTAAAACATCCTTGGATAAAGTAAAAATAAATTTTACTTTTACAAAGTAGTTTTTACTAACTAAAATCTAATGAGTAAATATAACAATTTATTAGAACCGAACATCATGGAAAATTTTGAAACTTATCAAGCGGGAACCACTGAAAATCATTTTTCAGTAGAATATTGGAGAGGAGAACTAAGTAATTTACTGTTAAACAATAACTTAGAAAGGAATCTCTTAAAAGGGCTTGAATCTATAGACCCATACTTTGGTACAAAAAAAGGTTTTTTTGACCTTCAGAATGCCAAGGCAAATAGAGCCTCTCTAGTAGTAACAAAGAGGGTTGTTGATACAATTAAATTGTACTTATCAAAACTTGAAGAAGACACCAGCACTCTTGAAGTAATTAAAGCTCGCTTAAACATCAAAATGTAACCCCCAATCACAATAATGAACAAAGCTACGTCTTTGCAAACTCCACGGACGATTCAGGAGTTTGCCAGAACCTTTATGGCCTTTTCGCAGGGGTCTGAGGTAAATATCAAACACCTAGGTGGTGGATTCTGGGAATGTGAATTTACTGTTTATCAACAATTTAACTACTGGAATTCGGTTAACGATTGGCCTTCGGAGCTGTACTCTCATGCCTTTTTCTCCGAAAAAATCTGGAACCCACAGTGTAATTCTTTTCAACGTATCCATACCATCGGCTTTAATTTCCAAATACAATGACTGTTACCTCACATACTACTAGCTATCAATTGTTGCGCCTTTATCTGGCGGGGGAGCTCTCGCCAGACGATTGCCCTGCGGCTATCGAGATTTGTAAAAACAAGTTGGACTTTCTGAACACTTGTATTGGCAGAACCCTAAAGGATAAGGCTTGGGGCATTAGTGGAGCAGACGAAGATTTGGAGATATGGTTGGACTATAAACAACGCTTCGAAAATATGCTTGAGCACTTAATGCAACTTTCTGAAACACAACAAGCCCCTATCTGAAAATGTCTTATATCACAGTAGAAGAGTACTATCAACATACAAACGGAGGTCTCGATATCATAGTAGAACTTTTCCCTGAAGCTGAAAAAGCTTCCAGGGAAAAGAACCATAAGTTTAGCATTAGAGACGAACGCACCCCAAGTGCTACTTTATATTTCAACGAAGGTCGTAAACATTATTATGTAAATGATTTTGGCGATAAGATGTATAGTCCTATCGACTTGGTAATGACTGAGCAAAATCTTGACTTTAGGGGTGCATGCAGATGGATAGAACAAACCTTCAATATAGCCTCTAAAACGCTGGGTGTGGCCACATCCAAACCCAGACCCGAATACCGTAAAACAGATGCTGAGGAAGAGGATCAAATCGGTAAACGCACATGGGTAGTTCAGGAAAAACCTTTATTGAGTCACCTCAAGATACTTTTCTCAAAGTATGTGTGGAGTTATTTGCAAAAGCAGGATTCCAAAAATGATGAGCAAGCCGACGATACTGCCTATCGTAACGCCATGGTACTACTTGAGCGTTATAATTTGTTTGTATTGGAGTCGTCGAGCCTTGTGGGGCGTGATAAGGAAACGGGCAAGAAGGTAGTGCATACTTTCTATTCTACGGAGTCCTATCCTATTTTTATGTACAATGAGGGTACATGGCAAAAGTTTTATGAACCGCTCAAAAGTGACCCTTCTCGTAGATTTGTAAGCTATGGCGACAAACCCCAAAACTATATGTTTGGGGAATCTCGTATTGCGAAAATGTACGCCAATGCGCAGCGCTATGCCAATGGTGAGGATGAAGATGATGTAAAGCTTCAGGATATTATTATGTGTAGTGGTGGTAGCGATGCCCTCAATGTGGCAGCGCTAGGGTTTGAGGTAGTGTGGTTCAACTCCGAAACCGTAAAGCCTTGGAATATCGATATCAAAAAGCTGAAGGGATGGGCTCACCGTGTGTACAATTTACCAGACATAGATGCCACTGGCAAATCAAAAGCTTTTGAGCTGGCCATGTATCATTTGGATATCCATACGATTTATTTACCCGATAGCCTACGTCATATCAAAACTGGCAAGTTTGACGATGAGAACCGCCCTAAATACTGCAAGGATGTACGAGATTACCTAAACCATTATGGAGCCAACGACTTCCGTAATCTTTTGAATGTATCCTATCCATTTAGGTTTTGGAACAAAGTAAAGGCTTTGGACTCGAAAGGTTTACCCAAAATTGTAGAGGGTAAAGAGGTCTATAAATACAGCGGTCGCCCCAAAGTATTATTAAACTTCTTGTACCGTAATGGCTTTGCTCAGATAGCCACCAGAGCTGGCGTGTTTCAGTATGTCAGAATCGACAAGAATATCGTCAAATCGGTAACGGTCGAAGAAATCAAGGAGTTTATTGATAATTTCTTGGAAAGCATTCACGCCGAACCTGAGCTGTTGGATGCCTTTATCCGCTCGAAAGATATTAGCGAATCTACTTTTAGTCGTCTACCCAAAATTACCTTGGAGTTTAAGGATCACGACCGCAATACCCAATTTATGTTCTTCAAAAATGAGGTTTGGCGAGTTACCAAAAACGATATCGAAGTTATCAAAGCCCAAAAAGCTGATAGATATGTCTGGGAAAATGAGGTAATAAAACCTTTGTGTTTTGACGAACATGGTAACGATTTGGAACTGGAGGTAAAACGTACTGAACCCTACTTTAAAATCCGTAAAGACGAAGAAGGAGACTTGGTAATCGACATTTTGCGAAACGATAACCCTTTCTTAAACTTCTTGATTAATACCTCAAGAATCTACTGGCGCAACGAGCTGGAGGATAATCTTGACCGCTCAGGCTTGGACAAAGAAGCCTATCGTAAAAAGCACCAATTCTCAATAGCTGGTCCATTATTAAAACCCGAACAGCAAAAGGAACAGATGCAGCACCTCATAGCCAAGCTTTGCGCTTACGGGTATTTTTTGCATCGTGAAAAGGATGATGCCAATACCTATTGTGTGTGGAGTTTGGATTATGTCATGCGTGATTCCGAAAAATCGCAGGGTGGTACTGGTAAATCTATTTTCGGTAAAAGCCTTATGCACCTGATGCAATACGAAACCCTCGATGGACGGGAAAAAGACCTAACTAAAAACCGACATATCTATGAAAATGTAACGGAGCATACCGATTACCTCTTGGTAGATGATGGTGCCAAGTACTTGGATTTCCCGTTTTTCTTCGCCCTTGTTACCACCTTTATGAAGGTAAACCCCAAGGGTACCAAGTCGTACAACTTGATGTTTAAGGATACGCCAAAGCTCCATATCTCAAGCAATTTTCCACCGATGGACTCAGACGATAGTACACTTCGTCGATTATGGTTTTTGGCGTTTTCGGATTACTACCACTACAACAGTACTGGCGAGTATAGGGAAGTCCGTAGACCTATAGATGAGTTTGGAAAAAGCCTTTTCCAGCATTTTAACCGTGACGAATGGAATGCCTTTATGAATATGGCAGCACAATGTATTCAGGCATTTATGGAGTATGGTAAAGTAGAGCCTCCTATGTCTGAAATCATGGCTAATACCTACCGAAACAAATTGGGGCCTAACTTCTTACAATGGGCTAATATGTACTTTCAGGAGGATAACGAAACGCTTAACTGCTATATACCAAGATATAAAATCTTTGAAACTTATAAAATGGAAGTAAGCAGTGATATCACAGCGGCCACCTTCAAAGACAAGCTAGTGATGTACTGTAGAATGAAAAATTGGACATTGAACCCACTCGATGCCAAACATATCCAGGAAGATAGAAGAATTAATATCAAGTGTGCTACCAGAGAGGTATATGATAATAAGATAAAGTCCTGGTCAACCATAGAATTGGCAAAACCGCAGTCAATAGAACATTTCTATATACAAACACCTGGTACCGATATTACAGGCCGAGGACTACCGGAGAAAAAGAGCTTACCATTCTAGTACAGTATGATTAGAATAAGTGGCCAAAGCTGAGGAGTCGAAATCTTGCCGGACAAAGCTCCACAGCATGGCCACCCTGATTAATAAGTATTAACCAAACCAAAGTTAAGAAAATGACACAAGACGAAAGAAAAAAACTCAGAGAGCATTACAATCTATTGCCAAACATCGAGGACGATATGGCAGACGTATTGATGGAAAACTTCGAAGAGATAGAAGAAGTAAGCCAGAAAAAAGTACAAAAGGTATTGGCTGAATTATGGGAACGTGGATATCAACTTTGTCCGATACTAGCCAATGACGAATAACCTACCTGCTAGAGTCAAGTTTCTTCAGAAGTACCTTGACGAGCTCCAGACCACTTCTTACCGAAAGTCTGTATTGTTGTTGATGCTAACCCAAGCTGAGGGCATTGTCAGAGAAATAAAGCAGGATTTGGGACATATACCACCAGAGCCGATCTATGAGCCAAAAACGCCAGAACACTTGGAGAAATATACTTTTAAGGCCAAAACCTGCTGTGGCAAAACTTTTCATACACCACAAAGCTGGGCGGGGCATTTGAACTCATCAAAACACCGTAAAAAAGATGAAGACAAAAAGAGATCTAATAGTAAGTAAATGGTGCTGGAGAGTAATTATACTATTGTCCATTCTGATTTGGGGCTCAATCATTTACTACCTATGGATATAACGGCAGCACAATTTAGACGTGGTACTTGGTGGAGAGACCAAAAAGGCCACCGAATATTTTTGCTGATAGGGATAGACTTCCTTGAGAGCGCCCAGGGGTTTTATGTAGACCTCTGGGAGTACGGCAAAGACCAGAGCAAATACATACCGTTTGAGATATTCAAAGCTCAAGTTGAGGATGAAGCCTTGATACACGTCAGTAAAGAAACCATCTATAAATCGTATTTAAACAGCTAGAAAATGAAAACATATATTGTTTGTAAAATGTCAAATGTAGGTCCTATGAGGACTGTCTTAAACAAGGAGCATGTAGACGAAACGATATTCTTTGAAAAAGTAAAGGAGGCATTATTAGATATTTTTGAAGGTAATGCTAATGAGGCAGAAAAAGCCTTTCCAAGTGTGAAGCAACACTTAGCCACTCGACCAGGGTTATTGGAGATTAATGAAGTCGGCTTTGAGATTGTAGACACCCCCCATCGTTTGAATAAAACCTCAGAATATCATGAAAGAGCAATTATTAATAAAATTTAAGCTACCGATGATTCAAAGCTTGGCTGTTGTAAATGCCATTGTGACCATGGGGTATAAGGCAACAGGAAATAAATTTTCAGTGAGCTTTAATGGCTCGAAAGGTTACTTGAATGATATCACTATTGGATGTGAAGGAACCCAAATAGCCGATAATAGAATCATGTATCAAGAACTACTAAATAAGGATGGGAGCCTCAAAAGTATTAATGTGAATGTCTTTTACTCTAATGAACATGGAGTTCGCATAAGCACTGGCAAAGATGAGCCTAGAGTCATAAGTGAATAACATTAGGCTAACCATTCCCCTACTACCCCTGCTGATAACCTCAGCAGGGGTATTTTTATGTAGGTGGTTAGGTATTTTATGCGATACACTACTCTAGTTAATCTACCATATAAATATTATACAAAAATACAATCCGCTTTTTAATACATTTCTCTCCGTCTTGAGTTGGCGTCCCCTTCTCTCTCTGACTCTCTTAGGGTTTATTCATAAAAATTGAGTATCCTTGTAACTTTGTAACCGTTTAATTTTAAAAACTTGTAACTTCCTGACTATCATTTATTTATATTAATATATTCTAATTATCTTTTATTCTAAAGTTTGTAGAAAAGTTACAAATAGTTTGTAACCAAATAAGAAAGAAAAAGGCTGATTACAACAAGTTACAAACTGGTTACAAATTTGGAAAAGTGGTTACAGCTATATAAATTGTGATAAAATCCTGATAATCAGTAGAGTTACACACGGTTACAAAAACACAGCGATTTTGCATTGAAACTCAACTCTACCCTAGGGATTCAAAATACCCGAAATGCCAATCGCATCCTCCGAATTTATTAGAAAAGTACAAAATCACAATTAATCAGATGCTCAAAACCAAAATAAGTATCAAGGAACCTCATGTAAGAAAGTTTGTGATAAGCCGCTATGGTGACGATACGTCTGTAATTGACCTGACTCGTAGAAGTTTCTTGGGAAAACTCACCGAGCTAGGCTGTCAGAAGATTGGTTATGTTCATAGCTTGCCCAGAACCGAACACGACGAAGGTACACTGGTAACACTACTACTACCCGACTCGCTCAAGAATCATTTTTTACACCCAGCCAAAGTATTATTATTTGTACAAGCTTTGGAATTTCATTTCAGAGAGATATTTTTGGCGCACTGTGAAGTTTTTGTGGAGCTTGGCGTAAGTGACTACAACGCCGTCGAAAACTTTATGGATAAGTATGCTATCGAAGACGATGGCAAAATTGCCGAACGTTTACGCCAAATGTGGCGCAATCACCAATCCTACCAGCGAAGAAAATTGGAAAAAAAGTTGGGGTAGTTTTCATTAGGTTTCAGACCTATTCAATGAATTAGGTATATTGTCATTTATAATCCACTAAATTAACTTACCAAAAAGCCCTCGTACATCATGTATGGGGGCTTTTTGGTGTTTGTAGATCCTCTATTTCTATCCTAACATTTTCGGTTTTTTGAACATAGATTTGAGCCATGAATGCACTTATTGGCACCAAGTCTATCAATGGCAAAAGTAATGCGTCTGGGCTCCGACAGCTCAGGCTTATTCTTGTTGATAGGGTTCGTGGAATCAAGGTAAACAAAGACTTATGGTGTATTCCCTTGGGAGGTATTGAAGTCACCAGTGCAAACGATGTTGTGAGCATTCCTTTTGTGAATGGGATGTACTCCGAACCATCCGAAACCAACGAACATGGGGAGGCTTTTAGAGGAACGATTGATATTGAAGTACCTCGTGATTCAACAGAACAGACAATAGCTATAAACTCATACAGAGGTAAAAAGCTCATAGCACTGATAAAAGACAAAAACGGCACGTGTAAAGTAATAGGTACCCTCAAACAGCCTTTAAAATTGGTAGGCATCAATAAAGAATCTACCAACACCTGGCAAGTGCAGTTTTCTACACTCACTCCAGCTCCATCGTATTATACAGATGGGATTTCTCTTTTTACTGTCAATTCTCAGTTTGTCACCTTATAAATTTTTATACACCTATGGCAATGGTAGTACGGGTAAAACCCGAATATAACGGCAAAATCGCTGTACAATCTAGCAACTCCTACAATGGGATTATCTTGAGTAATAATCTATCTCAAGAAACCCTTGTCCAAATCTACAATACCGAAGACGAGCTTCGGGACTTCTTATACACTACGTACACAACCGTTGGCGATTCGTATGCTCCTAGTCAGATCGATCCTTCCTTGATTCATGCCTATGCCTCGGAGGAAATCACTCATAATCCAGCTAAAACGGACTATCCTGCTAATACGGTAGGGAAAACCTTGAATGAAGTGAAATTTTCCACAGAAAATATTTCAACTCAGTTCAACAGAGCTAGTCTATTGCCAATTCATAATTATAATTTTGCAAGAGCGAGAAAAACAGCTACAAGTACGAATTTTATTAGAAATACAATTGCATCCTACATTGACAAGTATGGCAATGTTAGATACGTAAAGAAAAATCAACCTAGATTCACTTATGATCCAATAACTAGGGAGTGTCTAGGTTATTTAACAGAGGAATACAGAACTAATTTTATTCTAAATTCTACAGTTTTAATTGGTGAAAATACGTCACTTATTAATAAAGTAGTCGATCAACTAGCGCCAGACAAAACACTTTCTGCTGTATTAATTTCAAAAAAAACAAATACGAGTTCTAGTTTTGTGCCCGTATATGCTACTCTTCCTGAAGGTTTTTACGTACGTTCACTTTTTGTTAAGGCTGCTAATTCCAGTCAAGCAAATATTATTTTTGAAGGTGTTGGAGGTACTAACGGAGCAGGAGGTAACATAGCTTTTGATATTTTGACTAGAACATTTTCAGGCAATTTAAACTTTGCTGTTTCTTATGGCTTTGAAGAACATGCTAATGGTTGGCTAAGACCTTGGGTTTGTGTAGAAAAGTCATCAACCAAAATTCTAAAAAGTACTGTTTTTGTTGGAGGTTATGGATCTGATTCAAACTATGATAATGCCATGTATATATGGGGGTTACAAATTGAAAATGGAAAGACCTTAACTTCCTACATCCCTACTAATGGTTCAACTCAACAAAGAGACTCTGATATTCTATCAATAAAAAACTCTGAGTTTCCTAAAAATGCTCATACTGTAGTTGCGTTAGGAGTAACAAGGGGTGCTTGGGAAAGAACACAGAATGGTTACAATCGAGTAGTTGCTCATTCTCAAGCAACCTACATATCATACGATGTCAATACTAAAATATCAGCATATGATAGTATTACTAGTATATCCACACTTCCAGTAGAAATAAACTCAAGTTTTGCGTATTCAGCCTCTTTGATTAAAAGGAGAATTGTAGCGAACGGTGGAACCGTATATGCTACCAATAATCAGAATATGGATAGTGTGATAAATAATACCTCATCAGAAGATATTTATATTGGTTGTGGAGCCGGAGGTGCAAATAATTTGAATGGAACAATAAAGAGAATTATAATATATGCTAATGAGCTTCCAGATTTAGAATTACAAATTCTAACAAATAAAAACTCAATTGTAAAAGATACTGGCGAGGCTCTAGTATCAACCTCGGCTATAAACGATCTTGCTTTCTGGACATTTAATATGTTAAATCAAACTACATTAAAGCAAGAGTTTAGTATTGATGGCACAGGATCGAACATTACTAGAAATATACGTCGGCCATATCCATTTACATTTGAAATAATCGACAGCACTTCCTGTTCTATCATTTCTCAGCCGGCAACAATTTGTATTGAGAATACGGACAATTCTTTGACCTTTACGGCGCCCTTGGGTAAAACGCTCACCTACGCGATTACTCCAGTCTACGAAAACTAATCTTTGAGCTGGCCAATTGTGCCAGCTCTATACCTTTTAATTCAACACTTATTATGAAACGTGCCACCATCAACATTGCGGTACCTTACACAGTACCCGTAATTCCGACTTCCATGCGCTACTCACTCAAACGTGATATGTTTGAGAATGAGGGCGAAAAGTTTTGCGAAATTCAATTTGAAATCCTTTGCGAAAAGTACATCAAGATGGTCCCGAAGCTAAACCCTGAAACAGGTGCTCCAGTCTTAAAATCGGGTAAACCTGTATTGGAGGAATCCATTGCGAATTTTGCTACTCCAGTAAATTTCGATAACGGTTCTAAGGTAATTCCGTTTGCGCTGTATCTGCTTATTGAACAATACAGAGCCACCAAACAAGCCGAATTGTTAGAGGCTATCAATGAGGCTCTTCAGGGCTTTGGCTTCGAAGGAAGTTTGGCAGATTTCAGACTTTCGGTTACTGATGTCGAATAGTCCATTGATTGTAAAGTATCGTGAAGCTCCCACCGACAAATCAGATTGGTGGGAGCTTTATGAACCACTGGAGGAACACTTGAGCGATGGTACCAAACTCATTATCAATGCGGGTTATGTAACCGACTTTGCTAGTGTACCCAGATGTTTGTGGTCGGCATTTCCGCCCATCGGCAAATACAACCGAGCGGCTGTGGTACATGATTTTTTGTATGACCTTCAGTATCGACAAAAGGAAGTCGGCGAAAAAGCCGCTCGAAAGTTTGCGGACGAACAGTTCCTATTTTTGGCTAATCGGGTAGACCCCAAAAACACTTTGCGCCATTATATCATGTATTTGATGGTACGGTGGTTTGGTCGAAAGGCTTGGAGAGCATCTAAATTCTAACCTTTTGACTAAAGATTATTTGGCACAATTTCGCCCTGAAGAAAACTTAAAAGTACTACGTTTTACACCTATGTTACATTTAATCGGACAACCCCTAGCAATAGACACGTTTACTTATCTCCAATTTTTGCAATCTCACAAGGCTGGGCAGGTAACCGAAACTCGTCAGATCACCAAAGAGCCAGTCAAGATGTTTGCCTCTGCTCAAATCAATAATTATACACAACGAGAACTCGGATGGCTTGGCATACAGACTGCCGAGGGCAAAGATGGACTTGTGGCCATGATTACCATCAGAGGCGCCACACAGCGCTATTCGGATTGGTATCAGGATGGTACTGAGTGGGTGGCTCAACAGATAGATATCTGTAACGGAAATCCCTTGGTAAACTCAATGCTCTTGCGAATAGACAGTCCCGGTGGTGCGGTAAATGGTGCTCAAGGTTTGGCAGCAACCATTCGAACTTCGCCCAAACCAATCCTTGGTTGGGGTTCGAATATGGCAGCATCTGCGGCATGTTGGTATTTGTCACAATGTAAAGAATGCTATATCGAAAATGAGTTTACAGCCGTGGGTAGTATCGGTATTATGTCTATTTATCGTGATGTATCAGAAGCCAACGAAAAGGCTGGAGAGAAATATGCGATTATTCGTAGTAAAGGTTCAGAAGACAAAAACCCCTTGAACGGCTTGGAGTCTTTTGCGGGTGAAATGCAACAAAAGGCACTTCAACAAGAACAGCAATTGGTGGATAACGCTCGTAAGGTATTTTTAGGTGAAGTTCAAGCCAAACGTACAGGCCTAACCGAAGACCCAGGAGGTGGTATTTTCTACGGAAAAGAAGCCGTTAAGATGGGCTTCGTGGATGGGATTCTGCCATTTATGGATGCCCTTAAACGTGCCGATGTATTGGGTATTCAGTACAAACGTGGAGCATAGCAATTAACCAGGATATTTTCATTTTTAACTATTTTATACCTATGGATTTTCAATTCAAAAAACTTCGTGAGGCTATGGGCAAATTAGTAGGTAACCCAAACCTACATGAAAGCATGGCCAAGGATATCGAAAGTGCAATGACGGCTGACGAACAGACCGTTAAATCAATGTTGGAGGCCAACGGCTCTCAAGGAAATGCTCAAGCCTCTGCCACTACCGTAGAAGCTCACACAGGCAACGCCCCTCAAGGAACAGCTCCAACAACTCAAACGGTAGCGCCAGAAGCTCAAGCTTCAGCGAAACCAACCGAGCAAATGAGTTTGGAAACAATAGCACAGCAATTGGCAGCCCTACAAACTGAGGTAAAGAGCTTGAAAACAGAAAACCAAACTTTGAAAGCCGACAACAAAGAGCTGACAGAGTTTAGAACTGCCCAAAGTCCTCGTAATGTAGCCATCCAAACTGAAAACACTGGTGTACCTTCTACCAATCAAAGAGTAAGTCGTACAGCAGAAAAGGATGCGGCTCGTGTAGCCGAAATCAATCGTTTATCAGAGGCGTATCCTGAGCTAATGTCAGACATGGTCTAACATTAGTGGTATTCTGACAAGCAAGCCTTTTCAAAATAGTTTTTCACCTTTTATTCTTTATAAGCTTTATGGCTTCTTCATTTAAAATCAGTGATTTGCACGTTGAACTTCAACGCAATATCAAAGACTACACCACCATTTTCGGGCTTAAAATGTCTAATGGTTTCGACGAAAAACGTAACGGAGACTTTACGGTTATCCCGACCAAAGACAAAGTACCATTGGTTCGTGACACTGTTTCGCCAATCTTACAACCTGGGCGTACTGGATCTACCAATTTCACCAATGATGTTGTTTCGTTGAGTAGCCGTATTGGTGAAATCAAACCGTTTAAAGCCGATTTGAAACTGGACGAATTAACATTGTATGCTTGGTCAAAATCATATTTGGCAAACAAAAAACCAACCGATCCAACGGATATCTACTCTTTTGAGGCAATGAACTACTACATGGGTAGAATCTATGCTCGTTCAGGTGCCGATATGACCAATGCCTTATACAAGGGTGTGTACAATGCGGCTGGTGGCGTTGGTGGCGTAAACTTGTTCGATGGTTTAGGCTTTAAAGTGACCAAGGGAGTATTGACTGTAGGCAATGGCGGTATTGGCGATATTCCAGTAAGCAATATGGTAACGGCAGCGGCTACCATTACTCAAGCAAATATCTTGTCCGAAATCCAAAAGATTGTAGATGCTATTGTCAATTCTGAGGTACTTCAAGAGTATGTAGAAGAGAATGCGACTTATTACATGCCATTCAAGCACTTTGCGATGATGGTCAATGCGGTTGCGGCATTGCCAATTACGGCGGGTAACCAAGTGGTATTTAAGGATGGTAACAGTTGGAAGTTGGTATTATTGCCAAACACCACTATCAAATACCGTCCGATGTTCAATGGTACAGACAAGCACCTTTGGACTCCATCAGGTAACTTGTTTTATTTGGCTCCTGAAGGTGCGCCAGAAGACGTGGCATCGATGGAAGTCGAAAAGGCAGACCGTGCCATCAAGATTTTCTTGGACGGCGAAGGCGGCGTGGACTATGCCGATGGTCGCCTGATTGTGATGAACTCCAAATAATAAGAGGATCTAGGACGAAAGGCACCTCTTGAAAAGCGATTTTCTACACAGGGCTACCGAATGGGTAGCCCACAAATTCAATCCATACAATGAAACAAAAGCTTTTAATTTTTGCATTTAGTGTCATGGCTCTTGCCCTTGGCTTTGACTTTATGAGTACCGCCAATCCTATCGAGGGTCTTTTGGCGGTTGGGGCTGTTACGTCGGCTATGGCTCAAGCGAGTCCCGTAGGGCTGTCGCCGTCATGGCTTTTTTGTCTTTCGCTTACCACCGTCAAGCGTTCGCCCTGTAACAAGACCAATCCCGGTGGAAACAAAAAATGGTTGGCAGCTAGTTGCGAAGACTTTACCCGTGCATGGCCAGAAGAATCCGACGTGGATGCCAATGGGTATTTAACCGGAACGATTCCCCTCAAGCCAGGGAAGGCATTTGCAGAAATAGAGTTTACGGCAAACACTGCCAAAGCGGATTACGCTAAGGAAGGTGACGAGGGACACCAATCATACAAACACATGGCCGAAAGTAAGGTTTCGGGCTATGCCTCAGATCAATGGTTGGCTCTCCGTAAGTACCTAAATATGCGTTTTGTGTTGATTGCCAAACATGGAGACAACCAAATGGTAGTTTATGCGCACTCTGAAGATGGTTTTTCGATGAAAGAAACCCATACCACTGGGCTAAAAGGTAGCGACAAGCGTGAATTTACCCTCAAGATGGAAGTTGACGGCTTAAACCTTGCTCCTCCGATTTTGGGGCCAACTGTCAACGTACCTGTATTAGTATAGGTGTTTAACCTTTTAGCATTTTAAAAGATGGCTCTAAAAAAATATAAACTTGTCAACTTGCCCGAAAAGGGCAAGCTCAAGTTTGAAAGCAGTATCGGATCTATTGTTCTGGACCCTGAAGAAATGACCGACGAAGATGCTGAGCGTCTTATCAATACTAAGGATGAAAACATCCTACAGTATATTAAGGAAGCTTAGTAAATCGTTGTCTATTCGGGGTATCCCACCCTATTAACACTTTATCAAAATGAATATCAAGGAAATTGAAAAGGCAGTGGCAGATGTGTCCAAAGCCCAAAAAAGCTTGGAGAGTGTCTATGGAAAAGAGTTTGCGGTATCGTTGTTGGCATTGGCTCAGAACCAATTAAAGCAAACCAAACTGTATCTGGAATCGACCAAAGTATATGAAGGTATGAGCGATGAGGAAATCGAATCGCAAAAAGCTGAAGAAAAAAGGCTAGAACAAGAACAGCTTCAGGAAGAAATGAAGCAGCGTTTGGAAGCGATGCGACCAACTACAGTTCAAGAAGAGACACCAGCACAGGAAGAAACACCACCAGCACCAGAGGCTACAGCTCCTGAAGGAGACCCACCGACAGGTGAAAACCCAACACCTCCTGAAGCTCCAGCTACTCAAGCATAAAATCAAAACCTAATAGGCTATACGCTTGTTAGGTTTTTTTGTTTGTAAAAAACAGAAACCTTGTATATTTGCAACGCTAACATTATTTACATTTTCGAAATATCTCCAATCGGCAAGGTCTTGCCGATTGGCTTGCCGTTGTAAGTACGGTGATGGAGGTATTTCGGTACTAATGTTAGCAGAGACCAATCGGCTTTTTTATGATACCTGCTCCAGAACATTTCGATAGTTTAGAAGACCACCTAGAAAATAGTGGCGTTTCGGTATCTACACTACAAGAAGCCCTTATTTCCTATCTAGCCCAAAACGACTACGTTGTATCTGAGCACTTCCTAATTGACCCTACTACCGACCATCAAGCTGTATATTATCGCCAAGTCATAACCGAATTTTTAGAGGCTATCGGTGGCTCATGTGAGTAGGGACTTAGATTTTTCTATACTATGAATCTTGACACCGAAATCTTGCAGGCCGAATTGGCACTGAATCTCAAAAAAACTTTATTCAAGGCAAACCGCTGTACTCAGTCCGAAATAGACCAGGCTACGGACCATCTCAATACCTTGAGATTGGCAAAGCAAGGATATCCATCTGAACAGACCGCCCAAAACCAAATTACTCAAGCGGCCAAGCAAGCAGCTTTGGAGGTGCTTCCGTTGGTGGGTACGTCTTATCAGGAAACTCAAGCAGCTTTGTCCAAACAAGCCAAGCAGCTTAGTGACGAACAGGCTATAGCCAGTAACCAACTGGTAGCAGCTTACCAACAGGACCCAAAGCAAAATGTGTATGGCTTAATGCAAAATGCCTTGACTTTACGCAGACAGGTAGAGGACGTATGGGACAAAAAGAAATTCTTGGAGCGAAACGGGTATTTACCTCAAGAGCCTCAAGCACCTGTTCAAAGCAGCTCGGAGCACCTTGAGCGGTTTGAACTCCAACAAAAGCGTAAACAAATCAGAGACCAAATCCTTAAACTTGAAAAAAAGATAGCCGACCCCACCAAGCACGTGCGCTTTCATAAAGTAGAGCAAAAAATGATTGAATGGCAAAAGCAGCTTTTGATTTGTAGGGAGGAGTTGGAAAATTTGGTTATAATGAGTAATTAAGAAACGATCCTATGAAAAATAGATATCCAGTACTGATTTCAGTTATCATTTTCTCTATTACTTTATCGGTTTTTTTGTTCAATGAAAAACTGGATTTTCATCAAACATTCGATGCTACAAAATTCGGAACGGTAGTTTCCATGATAGGTATAATATTAAATAGTTTAACTCTATACTTCCTATTTGTTCAAATTAAGGAGATGGAGTTAGCTAGAAAATCTACGTCTAAGCCAATGCTTTTCATAGAGCAACTTAAACTCGGAATGTATAAACGGAACTATAACTTTTCCATTAAAAATGATGATGGAACAGAAATTGAGAAAAGTGTAATTATACCTATATTTCATACTGATATAATGAAATTACAACAAGGGAGAGTTTATGAGGCAGAAATATCAATTGATATAATAAACATTGGACTAGGGGCTGCTATCAAAATACAGGCCAATTGGAATTTTGATAAAGAAGCTATTCAGTCGCTCTCAAAAAAATACTATCCTGATCTATGGCAGCTTTCAACGGGATTTAGCGTAAATACATCTCTTTTAAATCCTAAATCAATATTTCAAATAGACCTCCCGGAGGCATACGTATACTTATTTAACAGAGAGATTGCCGAAAGTGAATCCATTTTATTGAGATATCCTTTAAAATTAGAATTGAATTACTCAGATATAACTGGAGATAAACATAACCAAATATTTGAACTAGAATTAAAAAGAACTCATTTTAAATGCTTTCTTGATTTCAAGCAAATTAATTAAATCTACCCTATGATTGAAAAACTAGAATGGCACGTTGAGCGTATCGCTTGGCGTGATATGATTCCTTACGAGCATAATCCTCGTAAGATGTCCGTAAAGACCAAACAGAAGCTTCGTGAAAGCTATGAGAAGTTTGGCGATGTCGAAATTCCCGTACTGGATTTCGATAATATGATTATTGCTGGTCACCAGCGTCACTCAGTAAAGATAGCCACTGGCTTCGGCGACGAGCTGGCAGACGTTCGTAAACCAAACCGAAAGCTCACCGAACAAGAGTATAAAGAATATAACATTATTTCGAATGCCCTGAAGGGTGATTTTGTTGGCGAAATGCTAGCGGAGCATTTTGCTGAAGTAGTGGAGCTGGAGGACTACGGTATCCAACTCGATGCCATCGCCAAGATTCACGAGAAAGAAGCAACTGTTGATTCAAAACCTGAACTTCCCATCGTGCAGAAAATGTCAGAAAAGTACACCGCTTTTGTGATTGTCTGTACCAACGAAATCGATGAAAACTTTTTGGCGGAACGTTTCGGTATTGATAGGATGAAATGCTATAAAAGCTCAAACGTTGGGGTAAGTCATGTGTTGGACGCTAAAAAAGTCATTGAGCTATGGAAGTAAAAGTGGTTATCCCCTCCCACAAACGCTGGGAACGTGTATTGACTCACAAGGCTGTGTCCAATACGATTTTGTGCGTAGAGGAATCTCAAAAAGAGCTCTATCAAGAACACCACCCCAACACCGAAATAGTTACCCATCCCGATTCGGTTAAGGGTTTGGCACTCAAACGAGACTGGATTATCAAACACTTTGGCAGCGTATTTATGCTTGATGATGATATAAAGGCCATGCGTAGAGTGTACAGTGAAAAGGGTGAGAAAATCAACGTAGCGCCTGAAACAGCTTACGATATTATTCAAATTACTGCCCAAGCTTGTCGAGAAGCTGGGTTCTATTTGTTTGGGTTTTCCAACGCTCCAAGCCCTATCGCCTTTGACCCGTTTAATCCGATACAGCTCAAAGGCTATTTTACGGGTTGTGCGCATGGCGTGTTAAGTGGCTCAAAACTTTGGTACAATCCTGATATCATCTGTAACGAAGATTATTGGATCTCCTGTCTCAATGCCTACTACCATCGTGGGGCATATAAGGATAACCGTTTTTATTTTGCCCAACAAGATACCTTTATCAATAGAGGTGGTTTGGCAGAATTTAGGAACATAGATGCCGAAAAAAAGGATTTCGAGTACTTACAGAGGGTTTTTGGAAAAGAAATAGTTACTTTAAGAAAAAGTCCTGGGAAAGGACATGAATATCAAAAGAGTTTAAAATTACCGTTCTAATAATTTATTACTAAAAATTGATTTATAATTTATGACACCAGAGGAGATGGCATCAATGGGGATTGCCCACATCAGAACAATTGAAATTCTACAAAGAAGAAAAGCTAATTTTGAGGAGTACCTATTACTTTATATTGATGATATGGAAGAAGACTCTGACCTTTTAGCTAGATGCAGAACCAAGCGAGAGAGACTATTAGCGTATGCGGTTATTGCTTTAAATAATAGAATCATGCACAAAGCAGACCCAACAGTGATGTATGATGTATTGACCGTTGAAGAACCTGAAACTTTTGAGGAATTTGAAGATTTAAAGGTTAGACTGAAACTAAAAGGATATGTAGAGGAAGACTATGAAGAAAATTCTAGTGTAGAAGAAAATCCAGAATAATATAATTTATCAAAGCGTATAAACCTCTTATTACTTGCCAAAATAACTGCCTCAGCCTGCCATATTAGCAGGCTTTTTTTTTCTGTAATCCGTTCTGTCGGGAGATTTTTACAGTACAATAAATCAAATAATTAACTGTAAAATCACACAACAATGAACACTCAGACGACGGAAATCAAAGACAAATCAAAGGTTCAAACTAACCTTGAGCGCTACATCCAAAACACTGGAAAAACTGAAGCGGAATACAAAGCCTGGGCCACACAGGTAGGACGCAAAATGCACATCAATACCCTCGATAAATTGATTTGCGCTACCATGAATATCTACTCCGTTTCGCACCTCTCCTACCTTACTACCGAAATCAGTGATTTAATGTCACAGGAACAATTAGCGGATTATTTGTTCGAACATTCTCAAAACCCTCTTGAAATTGCCCAGCTCTGGCAGTCTGCCAAAACTGAGGAAAATGCTTGGCTCGATAAAAACAGCGTTATGAACGAGTATTTAAAACCATTTCCAAAAACTGATTTCGAACGTTGGGGCGACAAAAATTGGTTAACCGATGTATCAAAGTCATGGTTCAATAAAGAAGGTTTAAATCTCGATGTTCAAATCCAAGAAATGAACCATCTGTACGAGTTTGAAATCACCATCGATGATGTATTGGAGTTTGTCAGAACCTATCGTCGTAACGCCTACAGCTCACCAGCGGCACAGAAAGTTAGAGCCCTAGAAAATCGCTTTAAAGAACTCACATCCTTTGCGCTAAAAGACTACTACGCAGAACACCTGATTAAAGCCAACACTTTCACACAAACCAACCAAACCGAAGACGTACCATTTTAAGACCAAAGCCCCTCGACTGAGGGGCTTTTTTATTGCCCATGAGCCTAATTCAAGACGTTCCTAAAGAACTCAAGGAGTTTGCGGAAATACTCGACAAGATTGCCTACCGTCACAGTAGCTACAACGAAGTTTTCAGTGATTTTTTAGATTTTACCATAGCCTGTTTTCTCACCACTGGCGACAAAGAACTGGCTAACCGCTTACAAAAGAAATACGGTGCAGAATATAAACTATTCAAAGAGCTACTTCAGGCCTATATGTCCTGCCAATATGGTTGTATTCATTCTGATACGGACTGGTACGATACCCTGGGCATCATTTATGAAACCATAGCGAGCCGATGGAAGTCCTCAGCAATGGGGCAATTCTTTACACCACCCTCTATTGTGGATTTAATGGTAATGTTCGAACAAACCCATTCCAAAGGGCAAGGAAAAAAAGTACTGGATCCATGTTGTGGCTCAGGAAGGATGCTGATTGCTTCACACGCTAAAGCTCCAGGGAATTTTCAATTCGGTGCAGACATCGACCCTATTTGTACTAAAATGTCGGCAATCAATATGCTAGTACATGGTTGTGTGGGTGAAGTTTCGTGTATGGATTCTATTGCCTACGAATGGCGCTTCGGCTACAAAATCAATACCTACCTCAACAGCATAGGGCATCCAACCTTGATAAAAATTGAAAAATTCGAGGATAGTTACTTTTATGTAAAACCAACTAAAGCCCAAACCAAGGCAGCACCTAGAGGCGAATTTGTACCAGCGAAAACCGAAGCGAAGGTTTTGAACAATGGGCAAATGAGCCTTTTCTAAACCCCTGAAAATCAGCATTTTATTTTAAAAATAAATGGCAAAACGCTTTTTATATCCGTTCTGTCGGGAGAAATTTACATCAGTTAAAACAATATAATTAACTGATAATCAATACAATAATGAACAAAAAAGACAGTAAGACGTACGACTTCCAGAAGCTAATGAAGCGAGCTTGGAAACTATTTAGAGATGGGCTAATCAGCTTTTCGCTCTCCTTAAAAGTAAGTTGGCAAATCGCCAAAAATCTACTTACCGAATCTCAAGTTTACAAATCAATGAAAGGAGGTAGAAAATGATGAAGCGTAGAGATTTCGAAAAAATGTCACCAGCAGAGCAAAAGCAATTCTTGGAGCTTGTAGGTAATTATCAAGTAAAAGTAACCAAGCGCAAATCAGAGCAGAAACGTACCAGCGATTTGCCACTTTTTAAAAAGGACGAACAAACAACACTATTCTAAAATCAAAAAGCCCAAGGGACGAGCTTGGGCTTTTAATTACTGTAAAATACATTACAATAATGAACAGCTCAAATTTAAACCAAAAAGCTAGAAATATCAAAATTTCTAGGCGATATGTACGAAGCCGTTGGAAAGAAACTAGAGTGCCCAAGATTGTGATATCGGGCGAATATCTCAGAGAGGCAGGCTTCAAAATCGGCGAAACAGTCAACATTTCATTTGAAAAATTAGAGGGTGGTCATGCCCTAATTAAGATTGCAACAGTATGAGTCAACATAAAATAACAACCAAGAAAGGCTATGAGGGCAGTGAGGTAATATCTGCCCTCCAAAAATGTATAAGAAGAGGTTTGGAACGTGAAGCACTATTCTGGGCAGTGGAGCTCTACGATAGCGGTTACGGCGAATGGTGCTTTAAGCGTCTTCGGATAATGTCAAGCGAAGATATAGGACTCGCCGAACCTCATATATCTTCAGAGATTTGGGCTTTATACGAAATGTATCGCGAACAAGCTAAAAAGAAAGACGATAAGAACGAACCCCAAAGGCTGTTCCTAACCCATGCGGTAATCAAGCTCTGTCGAGCCAAAAAGAGTAGATTGATAGATTGGGCATTGATTTGGGCATGGCTCACACATCCCTTCAGAAGAATCCAAGTCCCAGACGTCGCCCTGGACAAACACACCGAACGAGGCAGAAGATTAGGGCGAGGCTTCGGTCACTTCTTCGAAGAAGGTACTCAACTAAAACCCCACGAACCCCAGCTATGCGAAGAAGCCTATCGAGACTTAGCAAAGGATGCCATTGAGAGTAAAGGTGGTGGGTTAAAATTATTTTGAAAAATCTGAACTTTGTGTTAGACTACAAGTGTTACAAAACTGACCTCTAAAAAAGGTTTTGTCAAGATTGGCTAATTACTTTGCCAATCTTGATTTTAGATAACTTATCCAACAACTAAAAATGGATAGATTTAGTTTTTATGATCACCAAATTGATTTAATTGCCACCAGCAGCGACAAATTCTCTAAGATTAATGTTGCAATACAGAAAGTTCTGACAGAGATTAGTCAAGATAAAATTGCTGATTTTTTTGATGTTTACCCCTCGAACGATTACTCAAATTCTTTCTTTTCTACAGTAGCCTCTGAGGTGAGATATGTAAACTTACCACTTTTTCAGACCAAGTTTGGGTATCCGTATCAGATACAAATACCAGTCAAAATAATTAGCGGTGAAACGTTTCAAGCGTGCTTCAGATTGAGTGAGGGCAATGAGCAAATTTTTTCAATACCAATTCAGAATTTGAATTTAATTTTATTAGGCTTCCATCAAACCCTAATCAATTCTAAAGTAGATTATGGAGAATTTCAATGTAAGGATAGGGAAGTGAACTTTAACATCGACATTATGAAGGTTAATGTTAAATGGTTTAGAGATGTTAGAGACCCGAATCTTTTGATAATAAGTAGCATCAATTTTGAATTCTAGAATTATCCTTTTCAAGTGAAAAAGTCCGTCATACATTTATGGCGGACTTTTTTATTACACCTATGGAAGAACTTCAGAAAAAAGAACAGAGCCTGGCTAAAACTCAAGATAAGCTAGACAAGTACAAAGATTACCTATTAGGTAGAGGCAAGCTCTCTCCTTCGGAGCAAACCATGCTCGAAAAATACCGTAAGGCCTTTAGTTGGCGTTGTAAAGGCTTTTCACCTCAACACGTAAAACAGATGCTCATGCAAGATGAGGGTACTCAGTATGCCCAAGCGGCTAGAATCCTTCAAGAAGCAACGGAACTCTATGGACGTGTTGAGGAAATAGACAAAGAAGGCACCAAGCGTATTTTGGTGGAAAATCTCTATATCGCTATGAGTCTTGCCATCAAAGAACGCGACGCCCATGCGGTAATTGCTTCGGTAAAAGAAATCGGTAAACTATCCAATGTTTACACAGATCAACCACAGCTCAACCCAGCCGATTTGATGCCAAAACGCCAAATTGTGTTCAATCGAGTAACGGTAAACAACAACTATCAATCTACACCAGAAGAAAATGCAGACACAATCGAACTTGAGTAATACGTCCGAAATCCTGCTAAATAACAAACAAGCGGACTTTCTGGAAGCCTTTCTCAACAACCTTGCAGACACACCCGACCCAAAAGACCCACGAGGTTGGGGTTTCACTGGTGGCTGGCGTGCCACCGCTCAATGCGGTCGTGGATTTGGAAAAAGCCATCTACTCTGTCATATTATTGCCTTATCTGCCAGTGAGCTACCAGGCGCACGAGCTGGTTTAGTTGGGTTAACCCTGCGTCAAGTTTCTGATATCATCCTGAGTCAATCGGCAGAAGTATTCAAGGCTTGGGGATACGAAGAGTACAATTCAAAGACAGGTACTGGTTGCTACACCGTCAATCAACGTCCTCCAGAGCATTGGCAAAAAGCCAAATATCCTCTTCGAAAATATGATAACTGTATTTGTTTTGCCAATGGATATACTGTCGATTTTTTATCTGTAGGGCAAATTCAAGCCAAAAGAGGTACAAGCCTTGACCAGTTATTTATTGATGAATCAGCTACCATCAAAGAGGAAATCTTTAATAAAATCTTACGTCCAACAGTAAGGGCAAACAAATACGCATACCAAGATACAAGACCAGGAAGAAAAGGTTTTAACCATCCACTTCACTGGGCAATTATTGATTTTACTTCTGCTCCATGGCTCGCCGAAGGAAGATGGATTTATAAAACTGAAGATTTGGCTCAACAAAAACCGCATAAGTATCACTATATGCAGGGTTCAGCGTATGACAATCTCATGTTTTTACCAGGGAATTACATCGAAGACCAAAGAGAGGTTTTGGATCCACTCAGTTTTGATGTGGAGATTTTGAATAAAAGAAGAACCAAAAACCCAAACTCTTTTTATTCCGCCTTTTCGGACAGACACGTTTACATGGACTATGAAAGGCTCGATTATGACCCCAATAGACCTCTGGAAATTAGCTGGGACTTTAACGCTAAATTTACTTCAGTCTCTATTTGGCAAGATTTCGGCAATGAATTTAAGTGTATTGATGTGCTTTGGGTAAAGGAAGCTCCAGACGGACTCTTAGTAAACAAGCTTACTCAAGACCTAATTACGAGGTACAAAAATCACAATAATAAGCGGGTTGTTTTATATGGTGATAATGGCGGCTCTAAAAAAGATGCTAATAGAAAGCCCTATTTTGAGGATATAAAAACGGCCTTTCGTAAGGATAAATGGGTGATATTTGATGAGGTACAAACAGGGTACCCACCCTACAACATACGCTATAAGCTAGTTAATGAGATACTCAAGGGTACTATAGCAAAGGTACCTACTATCCTTATTAATGGCTGGTCTGCTAAAGCTATGGTTATGTCTTTACAAGATGCGCCAATTGTTGGAGACAACTTTGAGAAAGATAAAAGCTCTGAAAAGAAAGACATTCCTCAAGAGTTCGCCACACACTTAAGCGATACATTCGATTATATTATGTTTAGAAAGTTCTCAAAATATCTTTCTTATATCAGCGCCAAAGCCAGACCCTTCCTATTCAAGAAGGCAAGCTAAATTTTTTGGCGTTACCCAGTTACAGGTTTCATATATTCCCAAAAATCTTTTTGGCGCACGCCATTTTGTCCCTGTGCGAGCATGGAATTGTGAAAAGAGTAGAATTTTTAGCCCCATACACGGGGCTAACCTTCTGACTATCAAGCTTATCACCCTTTTGTAGAGTAGAATTCCGCTCAAATCCTCCCCTATTTCGCCCCTAAAAGTTTTGTCCTATGATTTTTTTGATTCAAATCCCAACTTTGAATCATCAAAACGGCATTAGTATGTATTTCAAAGATGCTTATCACCAGTACCAAATGGCTGGAAAAGGCTCAGGCTTCCCAGACACTTTCGATTTGATTTATACCAAAGTCGATGGAACATTTGGAGAAAAGAAGGGCTGTAGTAGAAGACCCTCAAATCCAAACCCTGAGAGTAAAAGAGATTTAAGCTCTATCAAACATGAAAACCGTGTAGCAGGGAAATTGTATTTGTGGCATCCCACTGACGGAAAATTCGAAATTCATGCCTGTGGCATTATAGCCTTCAATGGCGAGTTTATTGACCATCGTTTTTAGTTGTACACCTATGATAAATTCAGTCGGGAAAGCTTACTTTGGCGCCCATGAAACAAAAGCTTCTGTCAATGTTGGAACTCGTTCGGATTCCAACGTTGGCAATGGCTCAACTCAAGTAAAGAAAAACGTTAAGGTTGGCGAGAAAAGCTATCAGATATTTCCCTGGGGAATGAACAACAAAAAGCCCAATGAAATGATGGACTTGCTTGCCTCAAATAGCGACTTAATAAACCTACTGGAAGCTAGAAAGGACTTTCTTTTTGGTGCAGGTATTGGAGTTTTCGAGCAAACTTTTGATAAGGGAACGGAGATTTTAACCCCGATTGAGACGGAGAAATATAAAAAACTCCATGACTTTATCCAGAAAAACGACCTAAGCGAGTTCAACGAATCGGCTGGATGCCATATAGTAGATACGGCAAACCTATTTACTAATGTGAGCATTGAAAAGGATAAAGTCCCGTTAATCACTGCCATTGACCCGCTTTTGTGTCGGGCAGACAAGGAACTCAAATTGGGAGCTGTCCAAAATTATCTGATTAGTGGTGAATGGGCTAGTAATTCACAAAAGGATATTATCGTTACGCCTTCCCTCAAGTTGGATACTGACTTGAGCAAACAAGGTGAGTATATCATGCACGTGAAGCGAACACAGACGGGACAATTTTATTACAGCTATGCGACTTGGTGGCCAGTCCAAAAAGCCATTTCCATTGCGAATCGTCTTTGGGATTTTCATATCAATGGACTCGATACCCAGTACAATGCTGCCAATATCGTTCGTGTTGCTAGTGAGTACTTTAGCAAGTTCGGTGCTGAATATGAAGGTGGTGAAGATGCCTTCAGAGAGGAGTTTTGGGAAAATGTAGATTCGCTTTTAAGTGGAGAACAAGGCTCAAATCGAATGCTTGCCGATGAATGTGCCGTGGGTCCCGATGGAAAGTTAACCCCGTACATCGAGATTGTTCCCGTAGAACGTGGCATCAAAGGTGACGAATATCTGAAGCTGTATGAGATTGTGATGTTAGCGATTTCTAACGCCTCATCAATACTCTCCAACATTGCAGGGGTTTCCAATGGTAAGGTAATGGGTGGCTCAGGCTCTGAACTTCGTGTTTCGGCTGAGTTCCAACAACAGTACCGAACCCCACGTGAACGTCAAATGATTCTTCGAGTGCTCAACCGCAAAATCAAACCTGTGTTGGAATTACCCAACAATGTAGTTTTTGCTTATAAAAATATCATTCTGCAAACCTTGGACGTAAACCCAACAGGAACGCAGAAAACCACCTCAAACGCCTCTTAATATGGTAGCGCAAATTATTTGGATTGTATTAAGAATTATAATCCTTACGGTCATTTGGATAGGAACACGAGTACAGGTAAAACGTGGTGACATTTCCGTAATCAATGCGGCTGGTGTTATTATGGGTACTTGCGTCTACTTTGGAATTGACCTTATCTTATTATTATTTGGTGGGTTCTTCGATAAACTATTCTAATCATGCTAATCAAATCCACACAGGAAATGAGGGCATTTTTAGGAAGAGCCATTTCCTCTGATTTCACCTTTGATTCTTTAAAACCTTACCTTGAGCTGGCGCAACAAGATTACTTGGTCAAAGCTTTGGGAGCTGAATACTGGGCAATTTTAGAAGCACAAGCCCTCAACAGTGAGGTAAACAACCCAATATTACCGCTTGTCAGCAGAGCTTTGGCATTTTATGCCTATCACAAGTATTTGCCCTATTCCATCGGCTTGGATAGCGACAACGGTTTACAAGAAACCGAATCCGATAGCACCAAACCTTTGCGAATTGGAGTACTTGAAAAACGCCAGCGAGAAACGATTGAAAACGCCTCTAATGCACTGGAATCAGTTTTACTGGAGCTATTCAAGAATAAGACCACCTACCAAGCTTTTTGGGCTACTCCCTACGGCATATCGCTCAAAAGTGTTTGGTTTCCAACCGCCACCCATCTTACTGATGTTTTGCCCTTGGTAGGTGGTTCGTATAGGATGTTCGTTAGTATCAACCGCTACTTTGTTTGGGCTGAGGTATCCAAGGTTTTACCAGTAATTGGGATGGCTACTTTAACACAAATCAAACAAGCGCATATCAACAACGCCACCGATGAGGTACTGGTCAATGCTTGTCGATTACTCAAGCAGTATATAGCTTGGGCAGCGTATGAAGAAGCCTTACTTTTTTTGAATGTGGTACAGCTCGGCAATGGGTCTTTGAGAGTCTTGAGTGAGTTTGATGGTATCAACAACACCAAAGCACCAGATGAGAAACTTTGGGCAGAATACAAACGGGGTATTCAAAACCGAACCGATGGGGCGTACAATGATTTGATAGGCTTTTTATCGAAGAATGTGGCAACCTTCAGCGATTTTGCTAATCAAGCAGCGTACAAGCCAGAACGTGGGCGACTACCCGACAACAGCAAGTATAAATCAATTTTTAGGATGAAATAGTAAATTTTTCTACACCATGTTTAAAAAACTTATTGCCCTGTTCTCCCTAGTTTTATTATTAAATCTCAATGGCTTTGCCTCTGTTTTTGACCTGTATTTTCCTCGATTGATTCAAGCTGAAGGATATTACTTTGTCATGGTTCAATATGATAAAGGAGGCGCCACCAAGTTTGGAATTACCTACGCCGTGTACAAAAATTGGTGTAATCGTACCACACTAATTCTTATCAGTTGCGATAAAGACAAAAACGGCAAACTGGAGGTGAATGATTTACGGATAACGACCCTGCTCGATGTCAAGCCAATTTATCTTACTAGATACTGGGAATTCCATCGGCTAAGTGAAGTCCATAACCAAGGAATAGCCGAAATCATAGGCGATATGATAATCAACTGCGGGACTGGTCGAAACCATGTACATGTCAAGACTATCCAAAAACATCTTGGTTTAAAGGCAGACGGTATCATTGGAACCAAAACCCTCGAAGCCATCAACAAGGCTAATCCTTCAAAGCTTTATAAGTTCATTTACCAGTATCGATCCAATTATTACAAAAAGATAGGGGTAGGTACTCAACGAAAGTTTTTAAAAGGCTGGTTAAACCGAATTTCTACACTAAAAAACGCTCATACCGATGAAAATTACATTGCTCTTTAGCGCCTTTATTTTTTGCGCTTTTACCTTTTTCGGTTCGTTAAATGATACCGTAAAAAGCACTAATCCTCACAAAGATTCTGTCCAAAAAATTACCCAAATCGCTACGATTCGTAAGACTATCGACAGTATCGATTCTCATTCTGAAGGGCTTTGCGATACCTGCGTGGCAGCATACAAAACGGTGATTATCGAGAACCGTTTGTTGGCCAAGCGTATTTCGGAGCAAAACTATGAAATGAGTAAACTCATTGAGCAAAACGATGCCATACTCAACCGCAAGCGGATAGCTAGGCGTTAGGGCTCAAACTGTTCCATCTTTTAATCCTATTGCTTGTATGCTCAATCAAAATTTGGGTGTTATCGAGAGACTTACTTCTCCTACCCCGTCCATTTTCAAAACCATCCGAAACATTTCCCTGGTATTGGCTGCAATCGGTGCGAGTATCGCCCAACTTCAGGCGCAAATGGAGCTTCCTGACTGGTTACTTTTAGCGGGTGACAAATCCGTTTGGATTAGCGGTTTACTCACTGCCTTGGTTTCACAGCTCACGGTGGACTACACTACCAAAGCCATTGTGGATGCCACCACAGAAAAAGCCGAAAAGGGGTATTTGAGATGAAATGGCTCGAATCACTGTGGATCTCCCAAACGACAGCGAGGCTGTTTGGCTTTGGGAACTCTGTAAAAAACTGGGCTATCAAATACAAGCTGTTCATTTTGGCAACGATTATCCTATTGATAATCATCCTAAACAGATGGCAACGTGTGAAAACGACTCAAGTTCAGACCTTACAGCAAACAGCCAAACAGCACCGCAATCAAGCAGAGCAGGCGCACCAAAAGGCTACTTCAGCCGAAAAGAAACTCGAAGATTTATCAAAGACAAAGCAAAACGATGAAGCTCAATTTAAGCGTAAAAGTGATTTTATTGATAGGATGTCTGGCGACAACCTGCAAAGCGCAATCGACTCAGCGTACAACTACCGATAGTCTTCGTCAGCTCCTTCCAAAAGGGTATTATGTCTTGACCGAACAAGGTGCCAAAGATGCCCTCAAAGCCAAAATGGAGGCTGATTTCCTCAAGAAACAAGTACTTATTCGAGATTCGGTTATTGCCCTAAAAGACACCATCATTAGCTACCAGAAAGTTGAAATAGCCGAAAGAGTTAATGTGGATATCCTTCAACAACAAGCCCTCAATAAGTCCAAAACCAAAGCGGTCTTAAAAACCATAGAGATTTGGGCATATCGAGCGGTAATAGTTCTCAAAATTGTAGGTTTATGGTAAAGGTTCAATTCAACGCATGGGAATTTGATATGCCCGAACGCTGGGAGGAATGTTCTCTTGAGCAAATCGCCAAACTCTCTCCATTGATTCACTGGAAAATAGAAGACATCTCAGAAACGGAACAGGAATATGCTGTTTTTATCCTCTTGGGTTGTAGTCCACAGTTTTGGAACGAACTAACCTTGGAAATCCAGCAATACCAAGCTTTGGTAAAAATTGCTCGTTTTGCTTTTGAGCAAAAGATAGTAGAAAGACCTTTTGCCGAATTCAAACACCAGGGAATTACCTACTTTGTTTTTGAAGAAAGCTTTGCTAATTCTGATGCGGTGGACGTTGCTTGGGCAAATATGCAGTATTTAGCTTTTGCCAATCCTGATGAACCTAATCTCGATGCGCTCGACGAATTACTGGCAACCTTGTGCCGTCCTGCTCGTAACGATCTCCACGAGTTCCAACAATCCAAGGACTGGGACGGCGATATCAGAGAACCATACAACGGTCAACGGGTAAAAGCTCGTGCTAAGGAATTTAAAAGCCTTGATATCGGAATCAAAATCGCTTTACTCCAATATTTCGAATCTCAAAATACCCTGTTTTTAGAATCCTATGCCAATATGATGGGTGACGATGGGCGTGCGCCTCGCTACGAAAACGGGATGGGATGGGTTACCATGCTCATGTCAGTAGCCGAAAAAGGTACTTTTGGCAATTTCGAGGCGGTTTGTCACCAAAATGTACACCTCGTATGGACCAAATGCCTTGATGATACCCTTGAGGTAAAAGAACAAGAACGTTTAATGGAAGCCCAAAGACTCAAATCATGATATCAAACTTTTCCCAAATGTTAGCCTTTTTAGAGGCTCAAGCAAAATCCACTACTGGCATAGTGGATTTTCGTCATGTAGGCTCAGCCGAATTTATCATTGAGCGTATTCAGAAGTATTACACCAGCAATTACAAGGAAGGCGCCTGTCTCTTTTTGGATACTTCAGAAGGAGTATTGCAACCTATCGAATACGATATCATGAATATTTCCTTTGTTCTGGGTGTAACTGTGCTCATGAAACCAAACTCCAACGACCCCGTAGAACAAGATGCTATTTGGAGCGAAACGCTCGATGCAAGCATTCGTTTCTTTTCGAAACTCAAGGAGCAAGAAGCTATTGTAGAAAATTCGGAATGGTTTGAGTGTGGAATCATAGAAAACAAACTGCATCAGGTTTCTAAAATCACCAACTCCAACGCGATGGGCTGGCGTAACGAAATCATTTTTACCTACAACATCGACAAGATTTTTAATCATTGTAATTGTAACTAATATGGATTCACTTGCTACTGGAATCAGTCACCTGCCTTTATGCTTTAGCAGAAATAAGCTTACCTATCATGTGGATGCCTTCGACCCATTGGTGACCCTGAGAGCTGGTTTACTGACCTATATCGAAATTCATACCCCAAAGGCTTACCAATCTGCCGAATTTGTCAAGCTTGCTGAGCGTGTGGCAAGCGAACGCCCCATGCAAATTTTGTCGGGTGCGCCTTTTTATTATGGGACTGATTTTGAGATTGATTCTATTTTGGATGGGTTATTGTCTTATTGCCCACCCAAATACAACCAAAACCAAATCATGGTTTGCGCCTCAATGACGATACCTTTTAAAGTCAAAAGCGCTATCAAAAATAATACTGGGGTACTGGGTACTGTTTCTACTTCAGATACGCTTTTTGCCATCAAAGCAGGTTTAAGCGCCGATCAATACCCTGGTTGGAAAGATAATTTTTTCACCAACTATTTTGACCAAAATAAACCCTTTTTAACATTTCATCCCAGGGAAAAAACTATCGACCGAGAACAACCGGAATTCTTATACTGGCTTTGTAATCTGCTCCCAAAACCCAGTAAAGTCAATGTTCGGGTAGAGGTCACTTTTTCGGATGGCAGCACTACCGTTCTCACACCTCAATTTTTGGTAAATCCTACACAATACACCGTTTACTGTATCCCTGTGGGATTTGTAACCTTGGGGCTTGATTTGCTCGAAACTGACACCAAAAAAGTAGTGGATTATCAAGTATGGTTAAGCAATGATGTCAACCAGCGCTTGACAGAAATACGAACTTATACCCTCGAAACCCAGTATTTTCCTAATACGAGGTATGTCATTTTTGTTAATTCTTTAGGAGGTTATGATACTATCCGAACCACTGGAACGGGACTAGGGAGCCTCAAGGTCAACCGTACCAAGGGCGAAAAAGTACTCGAAAGCAATTATCAGGCTTCGAGTGCTGAGGTATTTGTAACTGAAATCACGGGCAAAAAAGTACTCAATCTAAATACTGGCTATTTTGATGGCGACCAAACCGCCTATCTTAACGAGCTAATGTTTGCCAAAGAAATCTATTTGGTGTCAAACGATGGCTTTATTCCTGTTACACTTAATAGCGATGCTTATGATTATACCCAAGATAATGAGGATTTGGCAGGACGTACTTTTGAATTTGAATTTGCCAAAACCGAGAATGCTTTTTCGGACTTACCTACAGCTCCCCAACAAACTACCCGTGAGCTGGTATGGATTCCGTCAAATCCGTATTGTATCTATGACCCCGAAACGGGTCTGACTACAGGCTTTCAGGCAGCCTCACAATTGGTTTTGGCGTATAAAGACACGGGCGAAAAGGTAAAAGGTGTGCCTCCAAAAGATAATTTCCCAGGCACTGAAGGGTACTTTGCTCCTGCCCTTTCTTCGGCTTGTAGCGCTGGCAATGCTCCCTTTAAAAACACTGTAATTGCTCAAAAAGGCACTTATACCCGTAACAATTGTATCAACAGTTACGGCGATTACGCCACCATAACTGTACCAGCTAATACCTTTGGCGGACAGTCTCAAGAAGAAGCAGACAACCGAGCCAAAGCAAGATGGGCATTTCTCAATACTCAGGAATACGCTAATCTATATGCTTCGTGTCTTGCGGCGCCAGAATTTTATACCATGAATCCACAACCACCAGTCAATCAGTTCAATTACCGCTATGTAACCAAACCTAGTACCATGAACTGTCAAATTAACGGTGGACTTGGTGCAGCTTCGGGCAATAATGCTGATTTGGTATTTGGTAACCACTGGGCGATTCAGAACAATACCAATCCAAATTCCAAGGTGTATCCTGTGGGTAAAAATGATATTTTACTCCCGTGTGGTGAGTCTTATATGTTGACTATTTATGGCTGGGATAAATCGGTAAGAGTGAAGATATATGCAAACGGAACGTCTTTGGCGACCAAAACTATTACTCCAGCTGAATTCCAAGCAGGTGAAGGTGCATATATCTATCAAATTTCAGTGGCTATTCCCTCTCAAGCGAAAGTTTTTGTCTTGTTCGAAACCCTATGAAACTACTCATAAAAATTGCTGGACAAACGGTAGACGTTTCTCCAGATACAGCCATCAACCTTGTGCGAAAAAGTCCGGTGTTTCAGCGAGATGAAATTATTGGAGATTATGCCGAGGAAATCAACCTACCTTTTACCTTACAAAACGATAGGATTTTGGGGTATTTTAGGCATCCACAGTCAGCAACGGCTATCCAACGAATGTACTGTGAGCAATATGTAAATACCAATATGCTTACTCGTGGCTATGTGTTACCGATAGAAGCGATTGATAATTATCGACTGGCTTACACTTCTGGGCTTGCAGATGCTTTTGGCAATATCAGAACCAAAAGTTTAAGAAGTATCGACTTTGGAAGCATTGCTTTACCGACCAATTACAACAATACCCTAACCAATACCTATCAAAATGGTGGTTTTGTATTTCCCTGCATTTGGTCACCCGAATTTTACCAAAATCCCCCTGAAGGGTTCAACGGAAAAATCAATGACTATAGCAATGGCTATACCACCGGGCCAAAAGTACCCATGTTTTTTGTCAGGTATATTCTTGAACAAATAGCCTCACTTACTGGCTTTATTTTTAGTTTCGATACACCCGAAATCAACCATTGGATTATCTACAATACGCAAAGCTTGGATTCTTTAGGAGCGATTTTACCGCAAAATCATTTACCTGATTTAACAGTAGGGCAATTCTTATTGGAGTTTGCCAAGCTCACCAATTCGGCGCTGTTCTTTGATGTACCTAATCGTACGCTCCAGTTCAAAACCCGAAAAAGTATTTATCAATCTGAATGTACTTTGGACTGGAGCAAAAAGGCAAGCCCCATCAAAGGTAAAATTCCATTTGGATCATCTGGTTTGGAGTTACTGTTTACCGAGGATTCAAACGATGGAGTCACAAAACTTATGCCTCTTGAAAGCTACCTAAGTACAGGAGCCAACGAGGATATTACCAAAATCGAAACCGTTTGGAGTACCCTCCCTACGGTTAACGGTCTCCCTTATACCCTCCAGCAAGGCATCACTGTAGGGCAAAACGACAAAACATTTAGTCCAAGGATTTTACAATGGAGTGGATTACAAAACGGGATTCCCCTGGCAAAAGCAGAAACCAATTCTCTTGAGCTTTTTTGGAATACTACTAATGGGCTATTCAATCGCTATTATCAGGAAGAAGAATGGCTCAATCAAAACACCTTTATCATACCTCCAGTAACCTTGTACATAACCGAAAGTGATTTGGCACAGTGGACACCCGACCAAAAGGTCCATATCAACGGAGTAAATTATTTATTTGACCAAATCGAGTGTCCTTTACACAACCTCTCTCAAGGCTGTATTGGCACTGCTTACCGTGTTTATTGATGGAAGAATTAGAAAAACTTTTCGAAACAGAGCTAAACGAAATACAAGATGCTGCCGTCTTGTATTTCCAACGGTTTATCAAAGAACGAGGATTAGTGCTTACCAATGAGCTACACGAACAGTTCAAAAAATCGGTTATTGTTGTGGCAAGTGAGCTGTACGCTGAGGTAAAAATCAGTTTCCATCATTACGGAAGATTTTTGGATCTAAAAACTATGCAGTTCAGAGGGGGCAAACCCGACCCTGAAGGAGCGCTTATTGAAGGGTTAAAAAAGTTTATCGCTTTTAAAGGCTTATCAGATTTTAATGGAATACCTGGGTACTACGGCGCCAAACGAATGCCTATCACAAGCGTAGCTATCAACCGCCTAGCCTATGCAATGGCATACAATCGTGTAAACCGAGGAACAGTAAGACGTCGTGGCGACGGCTGGTACAACAAAGGAAGGTCAATGTTTGTAAGGGATGTTAGAAGAAGGATGCAGAGCTCAATTGCGGAGTTAATTACCTCAGAGATTGCAAAGAAAATGGAAATGACATAAAATTTAATAAGCATAGATTTAAAGAATAGGTATAGAAAAATTTAATGACATTCTGCACTGAAGACAGAATGAGTTCCTAGTTCCCTGAGAACCTGAAACATATCCATGTGCTTTGTATCTATCTGTTAAAGAAGTAAACTTTACTAAATCTTGAACATCCGTTGTAGAGACCCTCTGTCCAAATTTTTCAACGAAACCTACAGTTTGGTCGAGAGGTAATAGAGCATTGTAGTAATATATTCCATTAGGTTTCTTTTGAACCTCTAGTATTCCATATGTGATAGCCAATTTCTGATATACATATATATCACATGGATAATAAAAAATGGAGTTATATGCCGAATTCACATCACCATTTATATGCTTATTATTTTTGGTGATGTTGCTAAAAGTCATTTCTTCTAAAACTTGAAATGTAAGTGGGGACTCAATTCGTCCGCATGTGTTGCAATAACAACTTGTAATAGTTTGATTCATGTTGAAATGATTTAATAATGATTATATTTTAAAAACCAAATTTTTACACAAAAAAGTTCCTTAAGAATGAATA
The DNA here is from genome assembly GCF_009905545.1 of Cellulophaga sp. BC115SP. Classification (GTDB taxonomy): domain Bacteria; phylum Bacteroidota; class Bacteroidia; order Cytophagales; family Spirosomataceae; genus Flectobacillus; species Flectobacillus rivi. The sequence continues at coordinate 114,605 of NZ_JAAALB010000001.1, forward strand.
AATTTTCAAATTATTGATTAATTCATTAGAAGAAGGTCGATGTTTGTGAGGGATGTTTGGAGAAGGATGCAGGGAGCTATTGCGGAAATCATTTTGAAGCAAATGAGTAAAGTCCTAACTTTATGAATACAAAGATGAAAAATGGAACAATTTATTGAATCATACAGCAATAGAGATATTTCTCTACTAGTTTGGACTTTAATTATTGGTGGAGCATTTTTGATATTCACCTATTTTAAAACACCGGAAATTATAATCTCAGTTTGGAAAGCATTTACGCCTTTAGTAGGGTTTTTACTATTATTTATGCTTTATTATTTAGCATTAATTCTTTTTCTATTTAAAACAGGTTTCTGGAATTATTCATTATTAAAGGACACTGTATATTGGTTTATAGGTGCTGGATTCACTTTATTTCTTGATGTAAATAATATTAAATCAATTGAAGATATAAAGCATAAAATCCTTGAAGATATTAAATTGGTTGCGATATTTGAATTGTATCTTTCTACTTATACATTTAGCCTTGGGATTGAATTATTACTCCTTCCTTTCATCACAAGTCTCGTACTATTACACGAGATAGTTAAAAGAAAGTTTGGTGAATTTCACCAAACCAGTGTGAGATTAGAAAAAATATTATCATTAATCGGATTTGTACTTGGTATTTACATCATTGCTCTATCAATTAAATATGGTGATTTTTTCACGCTAAGTAACTTAAAAACCCTAGTGCTTCCTTTTATAATTATTCTTGGTGTATCTCCTTTTATTTACTTACTCGTAATCTATGTTATTTACGAAAGTATTCATGTCAACTTTGTTTTCTTTATCAAATACTACAACAAAGATTTTAGAAAAGTATGGTACTTTCCATTAAAATTTGCGATGCTTAACTTAAATAAACTCGAATATCTCAGTAATAATTTATATAAAATACAATTTGACACACGATATGAATCATTCGAAGACTTTAAACGAATTATCCGTAGTCCTGTAAAGTACGATTAATTTTATCCTACCAACCCAAATACCCCCCCCTTACCTTGGTATAGAATAATCAAACTATTCTATACCAATGAATCTTGTAGAAGAAAGCACCGTAGTTTTTCGCCTTGATGGGCGCCCCTTCCTTAGCGAACTCTCCCAAATAGAAGCTCAACTCGTAGAAGCCAAAGACAAACTTGCTGGCCTTGAAAAAGGAACCAAAGAATGGGCTGACCAAAAGGCTGTTGTCCGTGAGCTGGCTAGTGCTGTCGAAACAGCTCGTCACCAAATGGACCTTAGCGAGCTAACCGTTAAACAACTCACTGACCTTCAGCGCGACATGGTGAAAGTCATGAAGGATAGTGTTGTCGGCTCTGACGAATATAATGCTGCGGCTCAAAGGCTATCTGAAATCAATCCCATTTTACAAGGTGTACGAGACGATATGCGAAGCCTTGGCGAAGAACCCGAAAAGCAAAAAGGTATTTGGGAACAATTCAAAGAAGATTTTACTCGTGCCTTTTCGGTTGTTTCAGTTTTTGAAGCAGGAAAAGCCGTTTATGATTTCGTATCAGACAGTGTTAGAGAATTTAAGGTTTTCCAAAGTGCAGCGGCTGATTTATCTGCCGTTACTGGAGCAACAGGTGACGATCTCAAATATCTTACCGATACAGCTAAACAAACAGCACCAGAGTTTGGCATGATGGGAAACGAAATGTTAGAAGCTTACAAAATGATGGCTTCTGCTAAACCCGAATTGCTCGACCAAAAAGAACTACTTGCCTCTACAACCAACGAGGCCATCAAATTAGCTCAAGCAAGTAAAATGGAGCTAGGTCCTGCAACCGATGCCCTTGCCAGTAGCTTAAACCAGTTTGGAGAACCAGCCAGCTCAGCCAGTCGCTTCATTAACGTAATGGCAGCAGGTGCCAAAGAAGGCTCAGCCGAAATCAACGAAATGGCAGCCGCCCTCAAAAATTCAGGTACTGTGGCCTCTGCTTCCAAGGTTAGTTTTGAGCAAACCAATGCCATTTTACAATCCCTCAGTACGATTGCCTTAAAAGGTGGCGAAGCTGGTAATCAGCTAAAGAATGTTTTGCTAACCCTATCCGCAGGTGCTAAAGAAACCAATCCACAGGTGGTAGGTCTGGACAAAGCCATTGAAAATTTAGGTAATAAGCAACTTTCAACGGCTGAAATTGCCAAGCTTTTCGGTAAAGAAAACGTAGTGGCTGCACAACATATCATTACACATGGTAAAGAAATCACTGAATTAACCAAGAAACTTACTGGTACTTCTGAGGCTTATTCTCAAGCCGCTAAAAATACAAATACCCTTGATTTTCAAACAAAGCAAGCAAGTTCAACAGTTTCAACACTTAAAACAGAAATTGGATCAGGTCTTGAACCTATTTTAGTAAAGGTAACTGCAGGCTTTATCACTTTTATAAATACCATAAGGGCTGTACCCTCATTCGTTCGTGAAAATAAGGATATGTTCATTGCCCTTGGGGCGGCAATATTGGCTTTCAATGGGCATTTAATTGTAGCAACGGCCTCAAGTTTAGCTCATGCGGCAGGTGAAAAAGCGGCTACAATTGCCAAAACTGCAAGCACATCCGCTCAATGGTTGTTAAATACAGCACTTACAGCCAATCCCATCGGAGCAGTAGTAGCAGGTATCGCCTTACTAGTTGGTGGTCTAGTTACCTGGTACAAAAACTCTGAATCTTTGCGAGCTGTAATAAATGGTTTATGGGAAAGTATCAAAGTAGGGGTTGATTATGTACAAAAGCTCACCACTAAAATCACGTCATTTATCCAAGAATCAACCCTGATTCAAGGAGCTGTAGGCGTAATAAGTACGGGAGTAGAAAAAATGATGTCCATTCTAAATACAGGCTGGGCAATTGTTAGCACTGTGCTGGGATACCTAAAAACTGGAATTGTTGCTCTAACTGCTCCAATCAATAGTTTTATAGCTCTAGCGCAAAAAGCAGTTGGAATATTTACAGGACTATTATCTGCTATTACTCCAGATATATTCAAACAAGCTGGTAATAAAATTGGCACTGCATTTTCTCAAGGCTATGCAGAAAAGATGAACGAAGGTAGAAAAGCCCAAGAAAGTGAACATCAAAAGCATCTTAATAATACCGCCGACGCTTCCAAAAAGACTACAAAAGCCATTGCCGAAAATGACGTTTCGGAGCATAAAGAAACCCTTTCTAAAAAGGAAATAGCAGCGGCTAAACATCGTCAGGAGGAAATAAAACGTGCCAAAGAAAAAGCACAAAAAGAACGTGAGGACCAATTAAAAGAAGAAAATCAAGCGCTCAATGAAATCAAAAAGATGGATATTGAGCGTATCAAAGACGAAAATACCAGGGAAGTTGCCCAGCTCAAGTTTAAACACCAACAAGAATTGGCGCAAATTGCCCAATCCAAGGCTAGCCAAACTACCAAAGCTGCATGGGAAAAAGCCCTTAACGATAAACTCATTCGTGATATTGATGCACTAGAAACCAAAGCTCGAAACGAAAAAGTAGCCGATGAGAAAAAGGCAGCTAGCGAAATCGCCAAAGACCAAGATACTAAACGTCAAGCCAAAATAAAGAACTCATTCGATGCTGAAAAAGCCATTAATGAGTTTGAATTACTAACGGCTCGAAATAATCAAAACGAAATTCAAAGGTTAAAGCTTCAGCGCCTCGATATCGAAAAGCGAGAAACCTTGGCTAAACTTGATGCTGAATTACAAGCCGAAAAACGAACCCTTCAGGAAGCGTATGAATCTGAAGTAGCCAAAGCGGCAGCCTCTGGACGAGACACTACTGAAATTCATAGAAGGTACCGAGCTGACCAAATGAGTCTCGATCAAAAGTATTTGGCTGAAAGTTCGCTTGCAATCGCTAACTATCAACAAGTAAAAACCAAGGAGCAGGAAGACCACAACAAACTAAGAGAAGAAAATCACAAAAAGTTTTATGCAGGTCTCAAAGCCTTAATGGATGGCGATTATAATGGTTTTATCGATGGACTCACCGCCAAACTTGGAGCTGATACCAAAAACCTAGATGCTAGAACCAAAAATTTTATTAGTCATACCGATAAGGTTGGAGAATATGCCAATATGGGTTTTGACTTTTTGAAAAAACTCAGTGATTTGCGCCTACAACAAGATGTAAATAACCTCAACAAAGAAAAGGAAACTCAGCTTAAAGCTTGGGAGGAAAAGTACAGTAAAGGACTCATCAGTAAAGATGAGTACGAGTCTAAAACCGACGAACTTAACAAACAATATGCTGCCAAAGAACAACAGCTAAGAAAAGAGGCCTTCGAAAAGCAAAAGAAAATGGATATTGCCCAGGCACTGATTAATGGCGCTTTGGCAGTGGTAAAATCCTTAGCGATGTTTGGGTGGCCTTTTGGTCTCATTGCAGCGGCAGCAGCTGGTGTAATGACAGCAGTACAAGTGGCATCTATCAGCTCCAGAACTTTTGCCCAAAAAGGGGCAGTCATCAAAAACGCTGGTGTACCACAAGGCTCTAGACATGGAAACAAATATGGGGATGCAGGTATCCAACTAATCGACCGTACTACTGGCCATGAAATTGGAGAAATGGAGGGTGGTGAACCTATCATGATTTTGTCGAGGAATACCTACCAAAACAACAGGCCTGTAGTAGATAAGCTTTTACACAGCTCTCTACACCGGAACGGTGCACCTATTTACCGAGATGGTGGTTTGATGTTCGACAACGGTGGTACACTTGATGAAAGTGTACAAGACCGTATTCGAGAAAAACGAGAAGCAGAAAGACAACAACAAGAGGAAAAACAGCAAAGTGATGCAGTTCAAGCCGAAGCAAATACTACTGCAGGGGACGGCAATAGCCCAGCGGCAAACAATGGCATGGGCGATACCACTGCTCAAGAACAGGCCATTGCCGAAAATACCAAGCTTCAAAAGGAAATAGCTTCAGGGGTTACCAACACGGTACAAGAACTCAAGGATAGTAATCTAACCGAAAGAGAGATTTTGTCCGAGCTTAGAGGAATGCGAGGTGACATGAATCGTCTTTTGAATAGTATCAATTCAAACACCGCCAAAACAGCAGACCGAACCGCCAACCTTAGCTCTTTGGCAGTTATTGCTAGTAAGTTCAAGTAATCCTATAGTACTGGGAATGATTCCAAAATCTCAGATTCAAGGAACATTCCCAGGCTTTTCAAGTACTTATCAGTTTGCTCAAGTGAGCTATGACGGCACATTCTTTGAATCAGTTTAATATCCTTGGTAGCCCGATAGAGCGCAATTACACCAGTATCTTTCCACGAGTATTGAGAGTAATTTTTATTCTTCAAATTCAGTGCATCAAGTACTTTCGCATGCTGAAGATAAAACCATCTATCCCCTGGACACTTCAACCCCGGACGACCTTGTAAAGTAAAAATGTAAAGCTCTGGATCATAATCTCGGAGTTTGTATTCCTGTATCAATTCTTCAAGTCCTCTCGATATCTGAACATATTGAGTTTTTCTATTTTTGGCGTCATCAGAACGTACTCTAATATAGTGCTCTCCAATATCTCCAATTTTCAAATTACGAACCTCTTCCCCAGGGCGAAGGAAAGTATAATACATAATGGCCAAGTATAACCATAGTTGCGGATTTGGATTAGTTTCTGTAAGATATGTTTTAATTAATGCTCTATCAGTATCTGAAAAAGCCACTCGTTTTCCAATTTCTATAGGCAAACTTTCCATTTCAGTAAAGGGATTCTCTTTTACAATTTTCCGACGCATCAAAAAATTAAAGAAGATACTCATCGTTCCAATGCTAGTCTTGGTGGTCTTATTCGAGAGCTCCAAACCTCCCTCTCTCCTTGTCTTCAGAAGGTGGTCGAAAAACTCAAAAGCCATTTGACCAGAAAACTCCGTAACCTCTCTAAAATTTGGATAGTACTTAATCAGAAAATTAGTGTAGCGTTTAAGATGTGATTTATAAGTCCGTAGAGTATTTCGCTTTTTGGTATTTTGTGTAAACTTGAGAAACAAAGAAACATAATCAAAGACAGTACTTTTCTTTTCTTCAGCCTGAGGGCTTACGGGTAAAACCTTCTTTTTCTTATCAACGGTATAGGCTCCATTCTTCAACCAGGTACTTATCTCTTTAATAAGGTTTTTAGAATCCTTATAACGCTCTTGTGCTGTAGTTCCTTTAGGAGTCAAACGTTTCCTTTCAAGCTTCGCTAAATCAATATTCCAGATATAGAAAGTTATCAACCAAGGCTTAGAAACATCCCCGTTGTAGTCATTCAAACGGGGTAGTCTAAACTCGTATTTGTATTCCTCTTTTGATGCTTTTACTGCCATTTTTTGTCTGTTTACTGCCAAATTTTTGCCATTCCGAGGGGTATAAACGCAAAAAACCGCTTATACAGGCCGTATAAGCGGTTTTTAATAGTGGAGACGGAGAGATTCGAACTCTCGTCCAGACAAGGAAACTCATAGCTTTCTACACGTTTAGTCTTGATTAATTGTCGGGAATACTTTGGTTCAAGCCGGACCAAAAATACTCCTTAGACTCGGTATACTAAATTTTACTCAGAGACATCAGTAAAACCCGACTCTGCTTGTCGTCACCCCAATTCCACACGGCAGAGTTTGGCATGGAGGGATGTGGCAGGAAGCATCAACCTAGTTGAAAGCGACCTAAGACTTATCCTAAATTAGGAATTAAGCTGCCATGGCATACGAAGTATTGCCAGTTATTGTTTGAGTTGATTTTTAACAGGAGGTCTACCCTACTCCCGACGTGCTTACTATCAGAATACACAAGCTGTCAATACCGGTCGTCCCCAGTATTTTATCTTATTAAGGTGCAAATATAACAATAATTCATCAATTTCTAAAATTCAAATCAATTATGCGTATATCGCTCCTGCAAATCTCATAATCGGTGAGATTAAAAAATCTTCAATACTCTAATAGCTAATTATTTCACATTGGGTATTTGTCGAAAGCCTCAACATTTTAAATTCCCAGTTTTATACCTGCATAAATCGTCCTTCCCGCTGCTGGTTCATAATATCTGTTAGCAGTGGCATTGATTTGAATATTGGCAAAATAAGCAGTATCAAAAAGATTGTTTACTCCCACAAATGGCTCAATTATAATTCCTTTCAAATGTTTTTGCCAACCTGCACGCAAATTCAAGGTTTGGTATCCATCTACAGAAACACTATTGGCATCATTGGCATACATCGACGATACACTTCGGAATTGCGCTACTGCAAATAGTCCTGATTTTGGAAAATACCTTAACTCTGCGTACACTTGATTTGTAGGAATCCCAGGCAAACGATTTCCAGCAAATTCTCCTGCCAAAGTTCTATAACTTGAGTACACAAAATCTGAGTAAGTATAATTGAGATACGTCGTCAGTGCTGGGATAATTTGATAACTTAATCCCAATTCTACACCTTTTCGGACAGACTCTCCTGCATTTCTATAAAAAGTACGCCCCACTTGATTAGGTAATTGATAAGGGACAATTTCACCCTGAATATTGATCTGAAAAATGCTTAAGTCAATTCTGGTTTTATTACCTAACCACGCTTTATACCCTAATTCATAATTTTGCGATTTTTGAGGATTCAGGTCTGGATTGAATCCTCCTTGACCAGTTGGATTATTAGTCAATTCATTGAGAGAAGGAGTTTCGAAATTACTTGTAAAGTTGGCATATAAGGTATTTCGAGGAGAAAGACTGTATGATACTCCAAACATAGGGCTAAATCGTTGAAAATCTCTCTGAGCCGACTGATTGCCATCTGACAAAAATTTATCAACAACTCCTATTCTTATCCAGTCATAGCGTGTATTTAATACTACTCTCAAAGCTGGTAGTGGGGCAAATTCTTGTAAAATATATGCTCCCGTATTATCAAAACTCTCTTCTTGGTCGAGGCGAAGCGTAGTGCGTACTCCTAATTTGTTATCATATCGTTGACGATTATCGGTTTGATTTTCCAAATCTAAACCTGTTCGTAATTTATATCCTTTCGTAGAAAACTGATATGCAAGTCCTCCACCCCAAAATACTCGTTGAAAGGCTATTTGTCCACTTGCTTCAAAGGCTTGATTGGTATTGAAATCACGATTTATTACAAAGGCTCTTGCGTTGATAGCACTTTTTTCTCCAAGTTTTTGGTCAAAAATTAACGCATTCCTCAACTGATTAAAAGATTCAGTAGTATTATAATCAACATTGGCTTTTCGAGCTTGGGTTCGGTCTTTATTTACCTCCTCAATAGTCAAGCCTCCTGGGTCTTCAGCTTTAGGACTATTGATATAAGTGGTCAGCAAACTTAATTGTGTTTTTTCCGAGGGACGAAATCCTATCTTGAGATTCAACAAATTGCGTTCTAAAGCACTCTTTTGACGATAACCCACACTTTCTAGTCTTGATACACTTCCCAACACCGACCATGCACCCCAAGAAGAGCCAAACTTTACTTGATAGCGCTTTAGACCATAACTTCCAAAAGTGCTCGATATTTCAGCGTAAGGCTTAGTAGGCATACTTTCGGTCTGCAACGAAATTACCCCTCCTGAGGCATTTCCATAGATGCCAGCTGTTGCTCCTTTTAATACTTCTATTCTTTCTATTAATCCCACATCTATATTCCCCAATTTGGCGGTTCCATCTGGCGTTGATTCTGGCACGCCATCAAGGACAATTTTTAGCCCACGAATCCCAAAGGCAGCTCGAGCACCAAATCCTCTAATCGAAATTCTTAAGTCCTGAGCAAAGTTCTCAGAGTTCATGGCAAATACCCCAGGAACTGTATTGAGTGCATCAAACAATGACAATTTGGTTTGCCCTATTTGCAAACGAGCTTTTCCTAGTGTTGTAACTGATACTGGTAATTGGTTTTCTTTTTGAAGAATTCGTGACGAAAGTACGGTGACTGGCGCTAATTCTTTGGCTATATTGAGCGTATCCGGAGAAGGTTTTTGTGCCTGAATACTAAAAGGAATTAAAAATAGAAATAGGGCGCATTTCATGTGTTATACAGAAAAAGAAGGGTTGACTTGGTTGCATTAAGACTATTGTAACTCAAAGCATAAAGGTACAATCAAAAAAACAAAACCCCGAAAAGTTTAGCTCTTCGAGGTTTATTATTTGATTAGGTATTTACTGGTAAAGTAAGGATTAAGGTCTTTTGATAAATACAAATCATGTATTTGTATAGCAAGGATTACAATGCTTTTGATAAGGATGAAAGATGGGGTTCAAAGTCAAAACATCCGCCAATGTTTATAAAACCCCACCAATTCAAACCTGTTCTACATTGAGACAATCACTGCTTTATGCTCCAAACATCCGCCAATGAAAGAGCACGATTTTAAACAGATTGTCGCCAAAATATAGACTGAAGGTTACTTAATAGAAACCAAATATTGTTACCTATCCGCTATTGTGCGAAAGAGGAATTAAAGACAAAACAAATTTCATGTACGTCCAAATTAACTTTGGGTACAAAATCAAAAATTGAGATTAGTTGAAGTATTCTTTAAAGCAAGCTAACATCTTTATCAAAAGATGCTTTTTAAAGAAGTTTTAGCTAATAGACTTTCTGTATATTAGGCGAACACAAAAAATCAATAACTACTCCATGTGCTTTTGTAGCGGCAAAAGAATGGAATAAAAAATTAGAATAACCTAAGGCTCAATGTTATTCCAAGGCGATTATGTTATCTCAAAATACAATCATCATGCCAAATGGCAGAAAAGAAATGAAATCGTCCAAATTTTATAACTTTGCTCAGATTATTGGAGTCATTCACTCAGACGACTGAGATTGAAACGTTCACTACTAATTTTTATTTAAAATTACAACGTTTATACTAGGTATTGAAAAATATTCTAAAAAAACACATGAATTATTAAAATAATTTATGAACTGCATCTTAGCTACCAATCTTCTCGGACAAGCATCAAAATTGCTGACTGCGAAATGATGATATATTTTTCATGATCTACCTCTACTTCGATACCATTTCTCTTCAAAAACAACGCCTGATCGCCCTCTTTTACCTGAAGAGGAATGTAGCGTACTTGGTCTGAATCTTTCCAAGGCTCATCTTCTTGAACCGCAGGAATCGGAAATCCTGGGCCAATTTTGATGACATATCCTTTCAATATCTCCTCTTTTTCTTGAACTGTTGGGGGCAAAAATAAACCCGAACGAGTCACACCATTGCTTTCTTGTGGGCGAATTAATACCTTATCACCCATCATAATCACTTTATCCAAAGTATTGATACCTCCAATTGTTGTAATCATATTTTAAGTATTGCTAAGTAAAGTATTTTGTTTCTGTGCAAAATTAAACAATATTTTTTACTCAAAAATTTAATACAGGTCAAAGGAAAACTAATTAATTCTCGTTTTGGTTCTTGGCATACTTATTACTTCCACATCAAAAATACGCTTACCATCAATTTTTAGACGAATAGCCGTCTGCACTGGATGAAAACCATGTTGTCCTGCGGCGCCCGGATTGATAAACAACATCCCTTTTCTATTCAAATCTCGTTTGACTTGTAGGATATGTGAATGTCCACAGACAAAAATTTCAGGCAACTGTATATCAAAACATTTTAGTGCATCTGGTTTGTATTTGGAAGGAGCACCTGCAATATGTGTCATACCAACTAAAACATCTTCGCAATAAAAATGGTTTATTAGAGGATATATCTGACGAATGGGTGTACCATCGATGTTGCCATAAACGCCAAAAATTGGTTTTATCGCCGATAATGTATCTGATACCGCAACGTCGCCCCAATCGCCTCCATGCCATATTTGATCACACCATTCTACATGCTCCATCAATCTTGGGTCAAGGTAACTGTGTGTATCTGATATAATTAATACTTTTTCCATAATATCACTCGGTCATATTTTGTTAGTACTTCTTGTGATTATTTTATACATTTAAGTATATTTTTTCAATTACATTCATTGACTCTCAAAACTAAAATAAGTAGGTGACTAATCGTTCACCTCAGAATTGACCGGCTCCCCAACCTTCTGTTAATTCCTTTATGAGCACTCAAGCATTTGAAATACAGTTATATGAAAAACTCAACCAGTTTTTCTTTGAGCATGATTACCTGTTGATGGTAGATAAAAAGCAGTATAGAAAAATTACTAGCTCAGGGTTTCTGAACGTTATTTTTACCTGCACTTCATACGAGAATGAAATTTTGCTAGATGTAAATATCGGCTGCCGAAATGAAAAGATTGAGCAAATTGCCCAACAATACCTTGGAAACTCGCGTGATTACTGGGGAGATGCCAACACTTTTGTGATTTCGATTGGAAAATTCAACGACTCCAAAAACTTTCGATACAAAATTCAAACTGATTCGGATTTGGATGATGTTTGTGAAGAAGTACGAAGTTTTATGCTAACTCATGGCTTTGAGTTTTTAGAAACTCATTCATCGCTTGGAGCAATAAACCGTATGTTTAATGCAACTCCAAAGCTTTCCTGTAAATATGTTTATAATCAATCACATAGACGATTCAAGGGATTAATCGCATCAAAATTGGTAAATGACGAAAACTTTAGGGATTTATTCGAAAAGCATCAACGAGGTCTTATTTTTTCAGTAGCTCCTGAAGAAGAACTTCAAAAGTTTGATAGGCTTATGGGATTTTTGATGTATGTATCAGATAACTAAGATTTTTATATGATAGACACAAGGCAATATTAGACAGTTTACCTATTGCCTTGTATCTACAACAGCTTAGTTTATCGACTGTCCTACCGACTCAATCCACTGATTGAACAATGTAGTTTCTAATTGACAAGCAACTGAAGCATGTTCTTCCCAATTACTTGAAAACTCTTTTAATTGAGAAATCATTTCTGCCAAATGCCCTTCTTCTTCTACAATAATGGACTTCATATTTACTTTTGATTTGGCATGGTCTAATACCTCTTGGTACACAGGATATAACTCATCTGCACGAACCTCGATGGCATAAGTCACCAATAAATAAGCCGCGTATTTAAGTTCAACACCTGATAATTGTAAAGTAGATTTTAAGTATTTACAAACCTGCAAATCAAGCAAATTTAGATAAGAATAACTAGCAAAAGGAGCTATCAAGAACTCATCGTCATAGGTTGCATAATCATCTATTTGAGCAACTTTTTGAATTTGTTTCTTTAGATAAAAAGCGTGACGAGCCTCCTCGGCTGCGTGTTTCAACACAATATAAGAAACCTTTCTTTTGTGTTCAGATGCCGAAATTTTTCTAGCACCAGTGTTTTCCATCAACGACAAAGTATTCAAAAAACGAGCATGAATTGCATTGTCGGATACGACTTTTCCTAAAATTTCTTGTAATTTCATATTCAAAAATATATTAATCGCAGTACGCTGAGGTTTTCTTCGTCAAAAAATTAAACACTTTGTTGATTTTATGCAATTTCACTATGTAAACTATTCAAATCAAGAACTCGCCATCGTTCAGGAGTTATTTGAAGAATACTCTCGCGAACTTGGGGTAGATTTGTGTTTTCAAAATTTTGAGCAGGAGCTTCAAACACTCTCAAAAGTTTACGCTGCTCCTACAGGTTGCATAATTATTTTGTATCATGAACAACAACCCGCAGGTTGTGTTGCACTAAAGCCCATCGCCGAGGGAGTCTGTGAAATGAAAAGACTTTACATTCGTCATGCTTTTCGTGGTTTTAAATACGGGAAAAAACTAGCCCAAGAATTAATCTTATTTGCTTACAAAGCAGGGTATTCGACCATGAAATTAGATACCCTCACGACCCTTACAGACGCCATCGGACTGTATCGTTCGATGCAGTTTGTCGAAACAGCGCCTTATGTTTACAACCCGCTAGACAATGTTTTATACTTTGAATTAAACTTAAAGGACTATTTTCAATCCAAACCTGAGGAGCTTTTCAAATAACCATAAAATCAATTTTTTTGTTTTTGTTATTTGTATTTATCACATTACCTACAGCTCATTAGTTGTTATTTTAAAAATTTAATGAAAAAACTATTCATCACTTCTTCAGCAATCGTATTGCTTGTGGCTCTTGGCTCGTGGGGATTTTTGGTCCACCGCACAATCCACCAAATTTCAATTTACTCACTTCCAAAACCTTTACAGTTATTCTTTGGAAGCGAAATGGATTATCTAGTTTACAACTCTGTTCGCCCTGATGTTCGTCGTAAAGATGACCCCAAAGAGGAAACCAAACACTTTATCGACGGCGATGCGCCAGTTTTCGGCAAAGAAGGTCTCGACAATATTCCTCACAAGTGGGAAGATGCCGTAAAAAAATACTCGGAAGATACTCTTCGCAAATACGGTACTGTACCTTGGGAGGTTTTGTGGCTCAAAGATAAGCTCACCAACGCATTTAAGAACAAACAAAAAGACAGTATTTTGTATTATGCCGCCGATATGGGACACTATATTTCGGATGCACACGTGCCTTTGCACACTAGTTACAATTATGACGGTCAGTTGACTAACCAAAAGGGCTTGCATTCTTTATGGGAAAGTACTGTTCCTGAACTGCATTTAGACTCGTATAATTTATATCAAAAACATAAAGCTCGTTATTTGAAAAACCCTCAAGCTGAGATTTGGAAAGTAGCGAAAAAATCAAGCGAAATGCTTAAGGCTGTTTTTGAGGAAGAAATCAATGCTTCTGAAGGGTTTACTGAAGCTCAAAAATTCAAACGCTCAGAAAGATTTGGACAAATGCGTAAAAACTACACGCCTGAATTTGCGAAAGCCTATGCCAAACGTCTTGGTAATTCAGTAAATGAACGTTTATTAGAATCATCGCAATGTGTAGCTGACTTTTGGTACACTAGTTGGGTCGATGCTGGTTGTCCAGATTTGAGTGATATAACCAAAAACATGGACGCTACTAAGCAAAAAATCAAAACTGAAAGTAAAGCTTGGAAGAAAAATGAGCTTTTAAAGAATGGCTTACTTCAATCTCGCAAAGCCACTCCTGAGAACTAGGTTATTGAGTGATTTGTGATTGAATGAATGAGTGATTATTCCTTGAATAGTAGAGACTCAATGATTGCGTCTAAAGATATGTCATTCTGAAATATAGTATCAAAAAAGGCGGTCGAAATTAGTTTTTCGACCGCCTTTTTTTGGGTACACAGTTGGAAAATAAAATTTGAGGCGACTCATTTTTAGACTCAAAATATAGTCTCTATACACTTAAAATTCATCTTGAAAGTAATCACTCATTCACTCAATCACAACTCACTCAATAACTAAACCTTATCTCTCATTTCAGAAGGCGATTTGCCGTATTCCTTTTTGAATATTCTGGTAAAATACGATGGATCATTAAAGCCCACTTTGTACGCAATTTCTGAAACGGTATAACTTTCTGTTTCTAGCAACTGTACTGCACGCTTCAGACGAATATTTCTAATAAATTCATTACCAGAAAGATTGGTCAAGCTCTTGAGTTTTCGATACAACTGCATGTTACTCATCTTCAGCTCAGTTTCTAATTGTTGAATATCAAAAGCTGGATTATCGATATTTTCTTCAACTGTACGAATGGCTCGCTCAAGAAAATGCTCATCGGCTGTGTTCAGCGTAATTTCTTTTGGTTGAATTTCTACTTCTTGTGTAAAACGCTCACGGAGTTTACGACGAATTTCCAAAAGATTCTTCACACGAACTTCCAATAAATTTGCATTAAATGGCTTTGTGATATAATCATCGGCACCAACTTCCCAACCAACAATTTTACTTTCGTTATTACTTTTCGAAGTAAGAATAATCACAGGAATATGGCTAGTTTTAACATTTTCTTTTACCAAACCACAAAACTCAACTCCTGTCAACTCTGGCATCATCCAGTCTGAAATGATCAAATCTGGGATAAAATTGAGCGCTTTCTCCCAAGCTAATTTGCCATTATCTGCTTCTAATACCTCAAAATTTTCACTTAATACTTCTTTAATATACTCACGAAGCTCTTCATTATCTTCGGCAATTAAGACAATTGGTTTATCTGTATTCGTGTTTGGCTTATCATTTTTAGGAACTACCTTTTTCAATATAGTTGGCGTCTCGATACCTATTTCTTTGACTGTTTCTTTAATCCAACTTCTTTCGAAGGAATTGGCAGACACTGGTAATATAACTTTGAAAGTACTTCCCTCCTTCGGAATACTTGCTACCGAGATATCGCCTCGGTGTAACAAAATCAGTTCTTTACAAAGTGCCAAGCCAACCCCAGTACCAACGATTTGTGGTTGAGTAGACTCTTGAATTTGATAAAAACGATTAAAAATATTGGATATATGCTGTGATGAAATCCCTGAACCAGTATCTTTCACCAAAATTTGTACCTTATCTAACTGTCCATCTAGCTGATAAATAGGCTCAAGATTCACTTCGATTTTACCTTTTTCTGGAGTATATTTAAAGGCATTTGATAAGAGATTGGTTACGACTTTCTCCAAAATATCTGCATCGTAAAAAGCCATCAACTGTTTTGGCTCTGTCACAAATGTCAAATCGATTTGTTTTTGTTCTGCCAAGTTTTTGAAAGAAAAAGTAAGTTTTTCTAAAAACTCTACGATATCACTCTGAGAAATTTCAGGCGTAAACTTTCCTGCTTCCAATTTGGACAAATCCAACAGTTGGTTAATCAACTTGAGCAATTGTTTTGCATTGCGATGAATCAGTTTAAACTGAGATTTTTGTTTTTCGGGCAAATCAGGATTTTCAGCAAAGAATCGTTCCAACGGTGAAATAATCAACGTTAGAGGTGTGCGGAACTCATGCGAGATATTGGTAAAGAAATTGGTTTTGAGTTTGTCTAATTCTCTAATTTGCTCTTTCTCTTTTTCCTTCAATCTCAAATCAGATTTGAAACGCTCACGCATTTCAATCATTCTCCGAAGAAATACCAAGCCTGCCACCAACATCATGGCATACAGGAAAAATGCCCACCAAGTACGATACCATGGCGGTAATACCACCACTTGTATCTCTGCTGGTTTTTCATTCCAAACACCGTCGTTATTAGTAGCTTTTACTTTGAAGGTATAAGTGCCAGGGTTAAGGTTGGTATAACTGGCTGTTCGCTGCTTTCCAACGTAGTTCCAGTCTTTGTCGAAGCCCTCCATGATGTAGGCATATTGATTATTTTTGAGCTGTTGGAAATCCAAGGCTACATAATCGATAGCAAAGACATTCTGACTTGATTTAAAAACAATTTCCTCTGTTACCGAAATATCTTGCTCGAGAGGAGAATCTTCTCCAATAGAAACAGGCTTATTAAACAACTTTACGCCTGTCAGATAAATATGTGGTACCTCGTTGCTTCCTTTTAAGCTATCAGGGTTAAAAACATTGAGACCACCTGTTCCACCAAAAAACATATCGCCTTTTTGGTTTTTGGCATAGGCATTAATCAAAAATTCTTTTCCTTGTAAGCCGTCCGACTCAGCAAAGTTTTTGAACTTCCATTTTTTAGTATCAAAAACAGCCAAACCTTCATTGGTAGCAAGCCATAGGTTCTGGTGACCATCTTCCATAATACCTTTTACGGCATTATTGGGCAAACCGTCTTTGACTGTTAGGTTTTTGAAAGTTCTGGTATTGGGATAAAACAAGTTTAGTCCTCCACCATTGGTCCCTACCCAAATTCTTTTTCTAGAATCTTGAAAAATACGAAATACGGCACTTCCTCTCAAACTTCCTTCGGCGTCAGTTTGCTGGTAATGAGTCACGCGACGTGTACGAGGATTGTAGGCAAAAATGCCATTGTTATTTGAACCAACCCACAAATTTCCTAGAAAATCTTCCATCAAGGAGTTGACATTTACTCCTAATAGGCGACCTACTTTATTTAGTTCGGGAATAGGCGTAAACGTTTTAGCTTGTTTGTCAAAAAGCAAAACGCCAGAACCTTGAGTACCCAACCACACTTTATTGGGGTATCTTGACAGCGCAATGGCGGTCATATTCATTCCGTATTTACCTCTTAAATAAGTGAAATTTTCAAAACCTCCACTTCCTTTCTTCAATAACCTCAAACCAACACCCCAAACGCCTACAAACATATCGCCATCTCGGTCATGTTGAAGAAATACAATATCATTGTTATTCTGAATTTTGGCAGATTCTTGGTCGTTGATATAATGAGTAAATTGGTTATTAGCTCGGTCAAGTAAAGTCAAACCACTATTGCTACCTATCCAAATGCGATCGTTAGTTTCGCAACTTATAGAAGTTACGCGATTACTTAGTAAGCTTTGAGGGGAATTAGATTTATGACGATATAAAGCAAACTTTGAATGACGACTATAATGCACATTGACACCACCTTCCCAAGTTCCAATCCAAATATTATTGTCTCTATCGACACATAATGACATGATCGAAAACGAACTCAATCCTGTATCTGAATCGAGATTTGCTTGAACACGAGAGATATTGGCAAAGTCAGAGCTTTTTACCAAAATCGCCCCATTGTCAGTTCCTATCCATAATGTACCTTCCTTATCACGTACCATTGAGGTAATGATATTTTCTTTGTCTGTTACATAAGGATTATACAATAAGCGAGTGAATTGTTTGGTACGAATGTCAAATTTATAAAGACCATTACCACGAGTCCCGACCAACAAATCGCCATTGAGATCTTCAAACAAACAATTGATTTGATTTTTTTGTGGTGGCAGTTCGTTTTCTAACCTGAAAGTATGTGCTTTACGCTGGGTGTCGAGCATGGTCATTACACCATAGTGTCCTCCTAGCCAAAGGTTTCCTCTTTTATCTTTATAAAAACGAGTAATATCATTGGCATTGAGTTGACGAGACTCTGTCAAACGCCAAGCAATCGAGTTATCTTCGAGATTGAAACACAACAAACCATAGCCATACGTAGCAGCCCAAATTTTGCGGTCTTTGGTAGCCACAATGCCTGAAATACTTCTATCGCTAATGTTGGATTGATATTTGGCTTGTTTGAAGCGAATAAATTTTCCTGAAGCTACATCTAATTTATTAACTCCACCATTGATTGTCCCAATCCATAAATTACCATCGGGGTCTTCGGTGATACAAGAAATATTGCTGCTGGAAATAGAATTGGGGTCGTCGAAATCGTGACGATACACGGTGAAGCTGTAGCCGTCGTACTTATTGAGACCATCGGAAGTAGCAAACCACAAAAAGCCTTTACTGTCTTGAAAAATATTGAAAGCAGTACTTTGAGAAAGACCATGCTGAGTACCAATACGGTTAAACCTCAGTTGCCCTGTGGTTGTGTGTACGTATTGTAGTATTATCAATATAATCAGTAAACTTCTGACTCTCATTAATTTAAACCTCCTTGATGCAATTTAAAGGGAAAAGCGCAATTTTCGAAGCTTTTTTGCCTTTTGACTAAATCTCTTAGTTCATTGCTATCGTTCGCTCGATAAGATACGAATGTATTAAAGTGAATTTCGTTGAATAAAGCGAATAGGTGTTTTGATATGTTCTTTTTTACGTTGTAAAATTAAATCGGCTGCTTGTCGACCAAGTTCTTCGTAATTGATGGTTACAACAGATATTCCTCCAAATAAAACTTCTTTCAGAGGTGTTTCATTGTATGAAATGATACCAATATTTTTCCCTAATGATAATTGGAGCTTGGTACATAGTTTCAAAATATCTGCAAGTCCTTGTTCTGAAAGGACCAAAAATACTTGATTTGGTTTAACAACCTCTTCTTTTATCTCATTTATTACATGAAAGTCAAAAGAATATTGTTTGGCAAACTTCTGAATTCCTTCTTCTAGTGACTTCGCAATAGTATTGGATTCGTTTACAACCAAATTAATGGTTTGGTATTTACTTAATGAAGCATTCATTTCTGTAAATATCCGCTGAATTCCCTCCTCGAAGTCGTGATACACACAAGCATATTCGCCTCGGATAAATTCATTTCTTTTATCCAAAATTAGTAGTTTTTCCTTAGGAATACTATTAAGTGTTTTCAGAACATCTTCATGAAGATAGGACGAATGCAACAACACCGCCACATGATCATATTCGGTAATTCTTTCACGAATCACTTGATCAAAGTGCTGGGTTGACAGTGGCGTAACCTGATGAACATATACATCGACATGAGCTTTTTCTCCCAATTTTTCGAGAAAACTTTGGTAGATTTTATCTTTGAAATCACTCAGTTTGTTAAAGACTAGCAATACCTTCATGGAAGCAACACCAGTCTGATTGTCGATAATAGTTTGAGGTTTTGTCACGTGTATATGTGGGTACAATGGAATGCTATCTATTTTCAAATTTTTATTATTTTCTACTTATCCAAAAATACATTGTATATAATATAGGTAATGTCCTGCACTGTGCCGTAAAGAATATCTGAAGCATGACAGCCACCCACAGCAGGGTATTTCAGGACAGGGCTTGGATGACCGAAAGTCTACCTTTGATGGAAAGTTTTGGTTCAAAAACTTACTTCAACAATTCAATGAAGTTTTAAAGTTTTTGTTAATTAAAGTCCTTTACCTCTGGTATAGGACTTTTTTGTTTTCTGGGGTATTCACAGAAAAATACAAATTTAAAATTTCTATACTTCACTTGTCTCAAACCATATTTTCTTCTGACATTTTTTACACAATCTGCAATATATGTCCTACCAGATTCAAAAAAAGAACTTTTTGCAAGATATGTACTAGTATTTGCCAAATGTGTCCTAACAGAATCGAACTTTAATGGTCTATCTTTGACTTATCAAAAAACTGGATTTTATCATAATTTTTCGGTACTTATCCAATTCAGTAAAAAATTAAATCAAGCCCTTTTAGTCTTACCTCAATACAACTCGAAGGCATTTAAAACCTATAATAACTTTAGCAAGTACTATAAAGTGATATACCAGTTTTTTGAAAACCCTTTTTCGTCAAGTACCCCAATACCTTATAAAAACTATAGTATTTCCAAAAATTAACGTAATGAAGACTTTTGTAGAATTTGCCCAAATTAAGCACGACTCAAAAACCCCGAAGTACCAACAATTGGTAAACTCGCTTTTGACCGATATTGAATCGGGAGTCCTGAAAGTTGGAGAGCGTCTCCCTTCTATCAACGAAGCTAGCGAAGAATGCTATCTTTCAAGAGACACTGTAGAACGTGCTTATGCCGAGTTGCATCGTTTGGGGGTAATTACCTCTATCTTCAGAAAAGGTTATTTTATTTCTGGAAAATCTGCACAAAAGAAAACTAAAGTTTTTTTCTTGGTTGGTAAGATTACCGAAAGCAACAAAGCTATCTTCAATGCTTTTGTAAATGCAGCAGGTAAAGAAGTGATTGTAGATATTTTTACTTATAACTACAAGAGTGATAATTTCCGTGAGATTATCAACAACCATTTAGGTAATTATCACTACTACGTGATTATGCCTCACCTTATCGAGGAAAACGAAGAAAATATCAAATGCCTCAAGAAAATCTCTGGCGAACGCTTGATTTTGTTGGACAAATCTCTCCAAAATCTTAACGGTACTAACTCTTCAATCGTAAATAATTCAGGCGAGGAGATTTGTAATGTTATGCAAAGCCAATTAGAGGTATTTAAGAAATATAAAACACTCAACTTAGTACTAACAGAAGAAGAATATTTCGATGCTGAGTTGATTACAGGTTTCCGTAATTTCTGCGAAAATAATGGTTTCGACTTCCAAGTGTTGGATGGCTTAGAAGGAGAAGAAGTAGAAGAAGGAAATGCGTATTTGACGATGGATGATACCGATTTGGTATATGCCATCAAGTCGAGTACAACACAAGGATTTACTTTAGGAAAAGAAGTTGGCTTGATTTCACTCAATGATTCTTGTTACAAAGAAATCCTTGCAGGTGGTATCACAGTAATTTCAAGTCCACTGGAAGAAGTTGGCAAAATTGCAGCATCTGTTGTGGTAGAGGGCAAAAAAACCAGTACGCAGATGCCAATGCAAATCATTTTAAGAAATTCATTATAATAAGGTATATTAGAAAATAATAAAGCAACTTTCCCTTGGATTGTTGCTTTTTTTTGTGCCTTATTTTATTCTGAAGAATGTGTTTCGAGTAACATCTCTAGCCTCTTAACTGTATTTGGCAAATAAACTTTTTCTAATTGATGTAAAATATCTTTAGCTTGTAGTGGTGGATTTTTTTTATACTTGAGCATTTCTAAGAAAGCGACTAAGCAAACGTCAGGATTAAGTTCGATGATATTTTCTAGAAACTCATCCGCAGATAAAACCTTTATCCCAAATTGCTCAAGATAGTCACTAGGGAAGTCTTTTTTATTATTCGTAACAATTACTTGGGCTTTTGCCTTAATAGCCGCTGCCAATACATGACAATCATTCGGATCGGGGAGCGACAATGTTTCTATCAACACCTCATAATGCTCGACCAAGGCATCTGGAAATGCGAGATGAGCTCGTGCTATTCTATTTTGTGCTTGTTCTACAGTTAGACCTTTTCTCAACATAACATTTGACCACTCTTCAAATATATGCTTTGTCCATTTGGGAGTAAATAAATCATAGTGTGCAAACCAAAATAATATATCTCTTATTATGATAGGGTAGATAACATTTGTATCCAAAACTGCTTTAGTTCTTATATTATGAATCATAAAGTCCAATTTCTTCATCTAAGTTCATCATTTCAATTAGGTGTTTTTTCTGTTCCTCTTTCATGGACGCTTTAAACTGTAAAACATCTTCAAGTAAGATTCTACGATGTTTTCCAACTTTAGTAAAAGGTATTTTTCCTTCTTCTAATATTTTCACAAAATGTGGCCTAGAGCATCCCAGTATTTCCGCTGCTCTTTGAGTTGTCACTTCATGAGATACAGGAATAATAGAAATAGATTTTCCTTCTCCCATAGCTTTGAGTATATCTCCAAGCATTTTTAAAGCACTGACTGGAATTGAAATTTTGGATTTTGTTTCTTCTATTTCTATTTCTGTTTGCTCTGACCTGATAGTCTCAACAACAGATGCTAAAGACAAATAGGATTTGATGGCTACTAATTGTTCTAGCTTTGTAGGTATCTTTATTTCGTCTAATACTAACATAATTGTATAATTTTAAACAAAATAAACAAAATATTCGAAATAAACGAAATTAATTTTCCTACTTCTCATTCCATCCAATAAAATCAATATTTCTTTTCAGTCCCTCTAGTTTAGTTCTCTTAACTGGTGATTTTTTAAACACTTGGTTAAAAACCTCTGTGGTTATTTCTTCCCAATCTTTATTGGTAAAATCTTTCAAATCGGGATGTAGGTTAAAAAGGGGCTCTTTATGTGGTTTTGAAAAACGATTCCAAGGACAAACATCTTGGCAAACATCACAACCAAACATCCAATTATCAAATTTGCCTTTCATTTCGATGGGAATTGCGTCTTTGAGTTCAATCGTAAAATAGCTAATGCATTTTGAACCATTAACCACATAAGGTTCTACGATTGCCTCGGTCGGACAAGCTTCGATACAGCGTTTGCAAGTACCACAAAAATCTTTGACAGGACCATCAGGCTCTAATTCCAAATCGATAATGAGTTCTGCAATAAAGAAAAAGCTACCGTGACCTTTGTTGATCAGATTGGCATTTTTACCAACCCAACCTAAACCCGATTTTTTGGCCCATGCTTTATCCATCACAGGAGCCGAATCAACAAAAGCACGCCCTCCTACCTCACCTATGCTCTCGTGAATAAAGTCAAGCAACTGCTTTAGTTTGTCTTTTATCACAAAGTGATAGTCCATTCCGTAAGCATACTTGGAAATTTTATAGTCTTCCTCCTTTTCAGAAAGTTTTTCATCTGGGTAATAATTATAAAGCAACGACACCACTGACTTAGCATCATCGACCAACAAACGCGGGTCAAGACGTTTATCGAAGTGGTTTTCCATGTAGGTCATCGCACCATGATAATTATTGTTTAGCCACTTTTCTAATCGGGGTGCTTCTTCTTCCAAAAAAGTAGCTTTTGAGACTCCACAAAAATCAAATCCAAGCAATTTTGCTTGCTCTTTGATGAGTTGAGTATGATGTTGTTGAAGTTGATTCATAATGTCAAAAGCCTGTTTGTTCTATCACAAAGGTAGTTTGGAATTATGAAACTTGAAAAATCAGGCTACAATCTGTAATTTTGACAAAATTACAGTTATCTCTAATACTATCTGAATAATTATTTCATGTCTCTTACTGCTCCATTCTAGCGTAGAAGCTAGTGTCAGAATTTCTTTTTTTTGTTCTAGAAACATCTTTTCTCGAACAAAAGATGTCTTTATCAATAATATTTATCTAGTGTATAAAATCATGAATTGTATGAAACGAAGTTTATTACTCCTATCTATAGTACTACTATATTCATTAAGTTCTATAGGACAGGTTATTGGAACTACCAACTTTTCGGCATTGCCAAGAGATTATCAGTTATATCCAAGAGACAACAATAACCAAGGGCTAATCACCATAAAAGGCTCAACAACTAATCAAAATACCAATTATTACTCTGTTGTAGTAAATCGAGATAATGCAAAATATCTTTACCAAAAAGCAAATATCAACTTATCTTCTTCCCTGCAAGGGAATTTTGCCTTCCCGAATATTTTTATCAAAGCCGAAAAATCCAATTATGATTTCTACATTTACCAAGTATTAAAATCAGGAGACTCTACTCTAATTACCCAAGCAAAAAATGTTGTTGCAGGCGATGTAATTGTTCTTACCGGACAATCAAATTCGACAGGCTTTTTTAACGATTCCCGGACAAACCCTTTTTGCAGAACTTTTGGTAAAATTACAGACATATTTAATACAGCTTATTATAATGCCGCAGATACATTGTGGACCATTTCAAATAAGGAATCTTACACATTTGGAGTCGGAACAATGGGATTTGAATTACAAAAGCTCATATTAGACAATTATGGAATACCTACTTGTCTTATTAATGGAGGAACCCACTGGAGTGGTGCACAGCAACATGCTCTTCGTACTGTAGATAACCCTACAGACTTGACCAATACCTATGGAAGGTTATTATATCGTATTCAAAAAGCTGGCTTACAAAATGCTGTGAAAGCATTTATTTATAGACAAGGAGAAAGTGAAGCCTACGGTGAAGGAAGTAATTTTAAAAAATTCTTCAATATCATTTTATCTAATCTTGCTCAAGATTTGCCATCAATAAAAAAGCTCTATCTTTTTCAAATAGATATTATCGAAAATGCTGTAGGATATGCACCTTTTGTCCGTGAAGAACAAAGGGAGTTTGGCATCACAAACCCTTCTCTTATTGATGTCGTCCCTTCTATTGGTACAGTAGGTTTTGATGGACTACACTACTCCCCTGAGGGCTATCAGCAAAATGGAGCAGAATTGTTTAGACTCTATAAAAGAGATTTTTTAGGAGCTACAGACGATGGTAATTTCTCTGCACCAAATATTCAAAAGGCTTATTATACCACACCTCAAAAAAATCAAATTGCCTTAATTTTTCAGAAAGGTCAGCAACTCAAATGGCCAGATAACTTTAATGGTTTGAATATCAAAGATTTTTTCTATCTCAATGGTACCAATGGATATGTTAAGTCAGGAACTATTTACAAAAATACTTTATTGTTAGACTTAAATAATTCTAACTCTTCAACAACTATCGACTATTTACCTCCTATCGTTAATAGAGGTGACCCCATGTTCCCATATATAGGTCCATACGTCACGAACCAATTGGGTATGCGAGCGCTTACTTTTTATCAATATCCTATTGGGGAGTATGACCCCAAAAACTTAATTCCAGAAAATACTGACCCAGTGATTTCTTTCAGTAAAATTCCTCAAAACTTACAAATGTTCCCTCGGAATAGTAGTAATACTTCGGAGATAGAAGTTAAGGCTACCTTACAAGAAGCTCCAATAAAATATGATTATGTCTCTATTTTAACCAAAAGAAATAGTGTCAATTATAGCTACAGCAAAGTGGCATTAAACTACAATAATAGCAAAACTGATTTTAGTTTAAAAACAAATATCAAAGCAGAATTAGCTTCTTATGCTTTCAGTATTTATGCTGTAACAGGAACAGACTCTGTCCTTCTGGCGACAAGAACCGATTTGGCATCTGGTGATTTCTTTACGGTTATGGGACAAACAAATGCCAAAGCATGGCATACCGAAAATAATACTGTAACCTATAACTTTTACAGTCCTTACTGTCGCACATTTGGTACAAAAGCAAATTCAAATTATGCATTGACTGATACGACATGGAAAATTAGCGGTGATGTTCGTTCGGATGTTGGTGTTTGGGCTATGGAACTTCAAAGAAAATTGGCTGAGCAATATGGTATTCCTAGTACCATTATCAATGAGTCTGCAATATCGACACCTCTTTCACAGCAAAACATTACCAATTCATCTGGCGATGACATTAATACCGTTTATGGACGATTATTGTATCGAGTTAAAAAAGCTGGAATAGGAAACCAAATCAAAGCTGCCTTTTGGTGGGGTGGAGATGTTGATTCTCGAAGTGGCGCCAGCACTTCATATCCGAGTGAACTTGATAAACTTTATAAACGCTTGAGAAGCGATTTTCCAAGTACTATTCCTCTTTATACATTCCAGAGCAATATCTATTATAATGGCGTTCAAGATGCTGGAAAAATGCGTGATTTTCAAAGAACTATTGGTAATAACTATGCCAATACAAAGGTATTTTCAAGTTTAGGTTACGATGGTTTTGATGGTGTAACAGGTCAATATTCATTAGAAGGATACACGCAAATTGCTAATACCTTGTGGAATACCATCAACAATGACTTGTATGCTACAACTAAGACTAGTATTTCAACAAGTCCGCAAGTGCAGAAAGTATTTTATACTGATACAAACAAAAAAGAGGTTGTGGCCATTTTTGACGAAGGACAAACGCTCCAATGGCCAAACGATGTAGACCAAAATGGTAATAAATATGAAATGCGTTTTTACTTCTATCTCGATAAATCGTCGGCTGATATTGGTAGTGGAAGTGTAAACCAAAACCGTTTAACACTAACCAGTAATTCTAGTAGTTCAGCAAAAACACTTACTTATCTTCCAGATTTTATGCCTTCGAGTGGCAATACTTTTGATACTAGAGCAACCTTTAATGGTCCATTTCTAAAAAACTCTCTAGGTTTAGCAGCCTTTAGTTTCAAAGATTTTCCGATAGCTGATGCGCTAAATAGCCCCGTTTTGTCAGTTAGCAAAGCAACAGCTACGTCGTTAGACATCGCATGGTCTGCCATCGCTACGGCAACTAGCTATATCATTGAAATCTATAAGGCGGGCAATAATACCTTACTAAAACAGAACATTGTTTCAGGTACCACACTTAGTATATCTTTTACAGGTTTGGAAGACAAAACGCAGTATATCATCAAGGCGAAAGTAATTTCGGCAACTTCCGAATCACCGTATAGTTCCATTACAGCGCTTACTTTCAATCCCCTCAAAGCTCCAATATTAACTGGGAATGCGACTTACTTTAATGCCATCCAGCTAAATTGGGGAACATCAGATACCGATGTTACTGGATTTGTACTGGAGCGTAAAACACCTGATGCTTCAAACTACACAGTCTTGCTTCAGCCTAATATTGGAACAAATTCGTTTGCTGATGTTAATCTCACCGCCAATACAACATATCAGTATCGAATCAAAAGTAAGAACTCGGTCACTGAGTCACCGTACACAACGCTCGAAATCAAAACACCTGCGTTACTCAATACTCCAACGCTGAAAGCAACAGCGGCAAATGAATTCAGCATTAATTTATCATGGGAAAATATCGGAGGCACCAATACTTATCAAATTGAAAAAGACGCAGGCAATAGCAATTTCCAACTCTTAACAAAAACCGATGGAAATACCTTAACTTTTACTGATACTAAACTTGAAGCTAATACCTCTTATAGTTATCGGATAAAAGCATTTTCAAGTTTTTCAGAGTCAAATTATGCTTTTGCCACTGCCAGAACGCTAATTATTTTGGGGTTTGATGATCCTAGTTTTAGCAAAACGCTACTTTACCCTAATCCAAACAATGGGAAGTTTGTGATAAAGTTTGAAAAACCATATTCGGGAGAACTTCGTGTGATAGATTATTTAGGGCGTGAAAACTATAACATTAAACTAAATCAAAGTGTTGAAAAAGAGCTGGATTTATCACATTTACCCTCTGGCAATTACTTTATCAATTGTCAATCAGGAAATGTCTGGCACACGATAAAATTCCAACTCATTCAGAATCCTTAAAACTTTTCACCTGAAAACTGACATTCGGGAGAAAAGCCGTAACTTTGTGATTCTCTAAATCTGCCAAGTTGGCAGAAATCATGAAATGGCAAAAAAATTGAACATTTTTCAGAAAATTAAAAATAAAGCGAAAAGTTCACTGAATATGGAAAATAAAGAGGAATTACAGGCGGAAGAACAAGTTTTACAACAAGATACTGACAATCAGACAGTCGGAACAGAAGAGAATACTTCAGAAGTAGAAAATAAAGAAGCAAGTCAATTAGAGAATTTGTCCATCGAATTGGCAGAGTTGAAAGATAAATATATCAGATTATATTCTGACTTTGATAACTTCCGTAAGCGTACAGCGAAAGAAAAATTGGATATGATTCAATCTGCTTCGGAAGGAGTTATCAGAGATATTCTTCCAGTGGTTGACGATATCGAAAGAGCCGTTGCTAATGCGCAAGAAGGCGAAATTTCGGAAGGTGTTACTTTGATTTTCAATAAGCTAAATCATGCGCTTACGAGCAAAGGCTTGAAGCCAATGGACGCAAAAGGCGATGTATTTAATCCAGATTTACATGAAGCTATTACTCAATTCCCTTCTCCTACTGAGGAAGACAAAGGTAAAGTATTCGATGTAATCGAAAAAGGATATTACCTCAACGACAAGGTAATTAGATTTGCAAAAGTTGTAGTGGCTAACTAACATATCATGACATAATGCCACTGTGGCATTATTATCTATTATAAAATCATGGCAAAAAGAGATTATTATGAGGTACTTGGCGTAAGCAAAACTGCCAGCGATGACGAAATCAAAAAAGCGTATCGTAAGCTTGCGATTAAGTATCACCCAGATAAAAACCCAGGCGATAAGCAGGCTGAAGAAAGCTTCAAAGAGGCTGCTGAGGCGTATGAAGTATTATCAAATCAACAAAAACGTCAGCAATACGACCGTTTCGGACACGCAGGTATGGGTGGTGCCGCAGGTGGTGGTGGCGCTTATGGTGGCGGTATGAACATGGAAGATATCTTCAGTCAGTTTGGAGATATTTTTGGTGATGGCAGTCCATTTGGCAATATGTTTGGCGGTGGAGGCGGCGGTGGTCGCCGAGTACGTAAAGGTTCTGACCTTCGTATTAAGTTAAAATTAAACCTTGAAGAAGTAGCGAATGGTGTTGAGAAAAAAATCAAGGTAAAACGCCACGTGACTTGTAAAGCTTGTACTGGTAATGGTGCCAAAAATGGTACAGAAGTACAAGGTTGTCAAACTTGTGGAGGCTCAGGTCAGGTTCGCCGTGTTCAACAAACCATGTTAGGACAAATGGTAACTACCTCTACTTGTCCTACTTGTAATGGCGAAGGCAAGATGATTAAAACTCGTTGCGAGGTTTGTTTTGGTGAAGGTCGTGTACTTGAAGAAGAAATCATTCCAATCAAAATTCCTGCTGGTGTAGCCGAAGGTATGCAGTTGTCTATGGGTGGCAAAGGTAACGTGCCTCCTCGCGGTGGTGTAGCAGGTGATTTGTTGATTGTAATCGAAGAAGAGCCTCACGAAATTTTACACCGCGATGGTAACAATGTCATTTATGAATTGTATCTCAACTTTGCTGATGCAGCATTAGGTACTTCTGTAGAAGTTCCAACGATCGGAGGTAAAGCCCGTATATCAGTTGAAGCAGGTACTCAAGGGGGTAAAATTTTACGTCTAAAAGGAAAAGGTATCAAAGAAATCAATGGATATGGTACAGGTGATCAACTTATCCATGTGAATATTTGGACCCCGAAAACACTGAGTAAAGAGGAAACAGATATTCTTGAAAAATTAAAAAATTCACCAAACTTTGCACCAAAGCCAAGTAAAGGTGAAAAATCTTTCTTCGAAAAAATGAAAGACTTTTTTAATTAATCGATAAGTTTTTAAAAAAAAGGGTTCAATAACAAATCTGTTGTTGAACCCTTTTTCGTTGCTACTAACCACGTAAAACAATAAGCGATATAATACAACCTTAAGCATCAAAAAAAGCGTGATTTAGCTTTAACACTAAATCACGCTTTTTATATCAATTCTACTATATAATTTTTAGATAAAATTCTGACTTGCAAACTTTTAAACTAAAATTTAATACTCAAACATAACTATGAGCTAGCTCTTTGCAACTGACTATTGAACATTTGTTCATATTTTGCTGCTTCAGGCATTTTAGCTTCTTTCAAGCCATTTACGATAATTTGCATTTCGTACAAGGCTGTCTGAATCTCTCTAGTATCGCTACCACGACGTTCAGTCAAGTAATATTCTAGAGCTTTATTATTACGATTCATCATGGTATCTGCAATTTGAAGAGCCGTTTTCTTATCTCCAACCGCCAAGTATAAGGCTACATAATTAGCACTCAACTGATCATAAGGAATAGTCTTGTCAGGCATTACCTTCATTTCATAATCCAATGCTTGTTTTGCTTTTTGTAATTTACCTTCACGTACCAATTGGTCTACCAATCTTAAGAAGCTCAAGCGAGCTGTAACTACTGGTACTTCCAAATAGAAGTCTGAATGATAATACGTTTGAGGATTATCCAAATCACGCCAAGCCATTTTGGTGGTCATGTTGTTATACATGATATCTGTATTCACGAAACCGTCTTTAGCACCAGGAACCTTGAATGGCATCAAACGATACGCATAACCTTCCAACTGCATAAACTCTTTCATATTCAAATAGCTACTGCTTGCCAATGTTGTTGCAAAGTAAATTGGGCGTTTCCAACCCTGAGCAGCATTCTGTGCAATAATGTCTAATTGAATCAATTCAGGTTTCATAATACCACCTTTACCCACATTCCAGCTAATTTGATCTGTCAAGAACGGATCCATTTCTTTTGGAACAATACCTGATTTTTTCACTTGATCTACATTCACAGGAAGGAATACAGTTTCTGAAGGCATTGTATTAATCATAGAACCATCTTGCAATGGAACTTTAATCGCTGGATTATCATCCTTCACCAACTTCATATATTCTTGCAAATTGATACCTGTTTTTACATTAGGGTTTTCGTAGAACAAGATTTGGTCATTTACACCTTCTAAGAAACGATCTTTTGTCA
This sequence comes from Cellulophaga sp. BC115SP, assembly GCF_009905545.1. Lineage (GTDB taxonomy): Bacteria > Bacteroidota > Bacteroidia > Cytophagales > Spirosomataceae > Flectobacillus > Flectobacillus rivi. Next base: position 145,119 of record NZ_JAAALB010000001.1, read on the forward strand.
AAGAAATCGGTAAAGCTTGAGACTCGTAAGTCTTACGTTTCATTTGGTCAATGTACCAATCAGTACCCAACAACGACAAGTTACATACTCGCACGTCTGTACGGAAACCTTCCACCTCTTGAACATACCATAATGGGAACGTATCGTTGTCACCTCCCGTAAATAATATAGCATTTGGCGCACAAGAGTTCAACATATTTCTTGCGAAATCTACTTGGTGATAACGATGATTTCTATCGTGGTCATCCCAGTTTTGCTGAATCAATATCACAGGAACAATCGCAGAAAGTGCTGTTGCAGCAATACCACTCGAAGCTCCATTTTTAAAGAATTTCGACAACCATTCTGCTAATTGCATTACCCCCAAACCAATCCAGATAGCAAAGAAATAGAACGAACCTACATAAATATAGTCACGTTCACGTGGTTCTGTTGGCGGTGAGTTTAGGAATACAACCAATGCCAAACCTGTCAGTAAGAACATTAGAATTGTTACCAAGAAATCTTTTTCGTTTTTACGATATAAAAGATAGAAACCTAATAGTCCTAAAATTAAAGGAAGATAGAAGTAATTATTTCTTGCTTTGTTAGTAGCCAAAAGCTCTGGTAAAGCTCCTTTTCTGGTATAGTCAATTACTCCAGCATCTTGAATGTCGCTTTCGCGTCCTACAAAGTTCCACAGCAAATAACGCATATACATGTGTCCCATTTGATGCGAGAACATGAATTTTAAGTTATCCCCAAAGCTCGGTTTTTGTCCTTCTGGAATACCCAACATTTCTCGATATAATTCAACGTGTTGTGGTGAACTAGAATAGATACGTGGGAAAAGCATCTGACCATCTTTTGAATACGTTACTTTTTGCTTGTGGTCATATACCACATATTTGCCATCCTGCATTTTGTAAACAGGAGCTCCTTGCTCTACACTTTCAACCTCTGCTGTATAGATAGGGCCAAACAACAATGAACGGTCTCCATATTGCTCACGACGCAAATATTTCAAGAAGTTGAGGATATTACTTGGGTCATTTTCGTTGATTGGTGTATTATAATTTGAACGAACTAAGGCCAAAGTATAAGACAAATAACCAATTAGTACGAATGACAACGCCAACATACCGATATTCAAATTAACCTTGTTTTTCTTCTGAGAGTAGGCAATTCCGCCCACCATAACTCCGATAAACAAAATTAAGAATACCACAACGCCAGAACCGTACGGCATTCCCATGCCATTTACCATTCCTAATTCAAAACTGAATGCAATTGATGGAAGTCCAGGGATAATTCCAGAGTTGATAACTCCTAAGATAACCAAACCCGCAAAAATAGAAGCAAACCCGCCAAGGTAAGTAGGTTTTGGATATTTTTTGAAATAGTATAACAACGCTAACGCTGGAACAGTAACCAAGTTCAATAAGTGAACTCCGATTGATAAACCAACGATATAAGCAATCAAAATCAACCAACGGTTAGCCGTAACTTCATCCTCAATGATTTCCCATTTAAATGCTGCCCATACTACCAAAGCTGTAAAGAATGATGACATAGCATATACTTCGGCCTCTACTGCAGAGAACCAGAACGTATCTGAAAAAGCATAAGCTAATGAACCAACAACACCTGAGCTTAACAAAATAAGTGCTTCGTTGAAAGTAAGTTCTTCAAATCGCTTGTTAAGAACTTTTCTACCAATCAACACAATAGTCCAGTGCATAAACAAAATAGTCAAGGCACTCGAAACTACCGATAACATGTTTACCCAATAGGCTACCTGCAATACATCACCTGCTGCAAAAAGGGAAAATAATCGACCCAACAAGAGGAATAATGGTGCCCCAGGAGGGTGTGGAACTTGAAGCTTGTAAGCACAAGCAATGAATTCACCGCAATCCCAGAAAGAAGCTGTTCTTTCTACAGTTGCAGCGAATACAATTAATGAAATAACAAAAACGGCCCAACCAACTAAGTCGTTAATCTTTTTAAAGTTGTTCATTAGGAGATACTTTATCTGTTTTAGAGTCTATGAATACTGTATCCGACAGTATTGTGCAAACGGAATATTTCGCCTTTCAAAGTCAAAAATAGCAAAATAGGCCGGTGTATTTACTTTTAGTTTAGTTAAAATGTGTTAAAATGACTGTTTAATGTCAGCTTTTCCAAAAGAAATGATTAACTGAAGTGGCTCATTATTCAATTATTTCAACCGTCTAAACAACAAAAGACCTCACAGAGAGTTGTCTGTGAGGTCTTTCTGAAGACATTTAGACACCTTCAAACTGGCGCAGGAATCGTACGTCGTTCTCGGTAAATAATCTTAAGTCTTTAATACCATATTTTAGCATGGTGATACGTTCGATACCCATCCCAAAAGCAAAACCTGTATATTCTTTCGAATCGATACCACAGTTTTCTAATACATTAGGATCTACCATACCCGAACCAGCAATTTCTACCCATCCAGTGTATTTACAAACGTTACAACCAACTCCTTTACAAATCAAGCAAGAAATATCGATTTCGGCTGAAGGCTCTGTAAAAGGGAAATATGAAGGACGATAACGTACTTTTGTATCTTTACCGAACATTTCTTTGGCAAAGTGATAAAGTGTATCTTTCAGGTCTTTAAAACCAACATTTTTATCAATATATAAACCTTCTACTTGATGAAACAAACAGTGTGCACGTGCCGAAATAGCTTCGTTACGATATACACGGCCTGGCATAATCGAGCGTAATGGAGGTTGCTTTTGCTGCATCAAACGAATCTGTACGTTTGATGTATGTGTACGCAACAATACATCATCTGCTACATTTCCACCTTTTTTCTCAATAAAGAAAGTATCTTGCATCTCACGAGCAGGGTGATTTTCTGCAAAATTTAAGGCTGTAAAATTATAGAAATCAGTTTCGATTTCAGGACCGTCAGAAACGTTGAAGCCCATTTTCTCGAAGATTTCGATAATTCTTGCACGAACTACATTCAATGGATGCAAAGTACCATTCTCTTGAGGAACAACAGGCAATGTCAAGTCAAACTCAATACTAACTGCATTCTCAGAAGAAGCCTCAAGCAAAGCTTGCATCTCGTTAAATTTGTTCTGAGCAAAGTCTTTGAGACCATTCAATTGCTGACCAATTTCTCTACGCTGTTCGGCTGCTACATTTTTTAGTCCATCGAAAAGCTCGCCAATAACACTCTTACGCCCTACGTATCCTATGCGGAATGCTTCTAGCTGGTCTTTGTTTTCAATCACGAAAGCATCAACCTGCTGATGTATTTCTTGAATTTTCTCTTGCATTTATTCTAAATATCTTAAGTAAATGGCTTTGTTCGAATCCCAAAATCTTGAATCTGCATCGCTAATTGATTCAAGCCAGTACAATGGGTCTGCAAAATTAATAATTTAAGCCGAAGCAACGAGGTTTTAATAGGAGGTTTTTCGAAAATGTCAATAGAAGTTATGAGTAGCGAAGCATTCGTGTTCTGAAATAAATTAAAATTAGATGAATCTTCTATTGCTTCTTCGTTTTGTCCGTATCATAGCCAACTTTTAAACGCACAGGAGGGTTATCCGAAAAATTCAGGATTGCATCTACCAGTCCTTTCACTTTTGCAAATACACTTTTCTTCTTAGCAGTAGAATCTTTCTCTTCCTCACTAAATACCAATTTTATCCTAAGTTTCTTTTTAGGATTATCCATAAATTTTTCGACTGCTAAAACTGGAGGAGCTTCCTCGGAAGCATAAATTGCTGTACCATTTCCGAGCATTGATATACTAAAAACTAATAGGACCGTTTTAGTAAAATACTTTTTTGAAGGGAGAGCGTTCATCATATAAGTTCAATTAGGTTGAGTCGATTGAGTACGTTCTAGAGCATATTATTAACTATATAACAAATTAATCATCAATCGTCCATAAAACCAAATCATAACAAAACAAAAAGCTCATCACCGAGTCTGATAATGAGCTTTTTGTCTATGTCTTAAATTTCAATCTTATGCTCGAACTCTCACACGATTAAAATGCTTGTATAACTTCTGAATTCTACCTTCTACATCTTTATCAGAATCAATGAGCACGCTGATATTTTGCACAGCATGAATAACAGTACTATGATCACGACCACCAAAATGATAACCGATAGATTTTAAAGGTAAATTGGTAAATTCCTTCATCAAATACATGGCTACCTGACGTGGAAATACAATTTCTTTTTTACGACTTTTACCTTTCAAATCAGTCATTGTGACGTCAAAATGAGCAATAATCGCATCAAAAATATTGTCTACAGTAATTTCTTTTTCGTTATCGACTACAATGTTTTTCAAGGTAGTACGAGCCAAATCCATATCAATTTCACGACGATTCAAAGAGGCATGTGCCATCAACGAAACAATCACACCTTCTAATTCACGTACGTTGGTGTCTACACTATGAGCCAAATATTCAATAACTTCGTCTTTGATATAAATGCCATCTGCTTGCAATTTCTTTTGAATAATGGCAATACGAGTCTCAAAATCAGGCTGTTGCAAATCTGCGGTCAAACCCCACTTAAAACGAGAAAGCAAACGGTCTTGCATACCTGCCAAGTCACGAGGAGGGCGGTCAGAAGACATAATAATTTGCTTACCTGATTGATGCAAGTGGTTGAATATGTGGAAAAACGACTCTTGCGTTTTTTCTTTTCCTGCTAAAAACTGAACGTCATCCAAAATCAATACATCAATCTGCATATAGAAATTCGTAAATGCTTGCAAAGTATTATTACGAATCGCATTGATGAATTGATTGACAAATTTTTCAGAAGACACATACAACACAAATTTGTTAGATTGTGTGCTTTTAATATAGTTCCCTATCGCTTGAATCAAGTGTGTTTTTCCCAAACCTACTCCACCATAAATCATCAAAGGGTTAAATGACGTAACGCCAGGGCGTTGTGCCACAGCCAAACCTGCCGAGCGTCCCAAACGGTTACAATCTCCTTCTACAAAATTGTCGAACGCATAATGTGGATTTAAGTAAGAATCCAACTCCAAAGAATCCAAGTCCTTTAATTGAAATGGGCTTTCGTAAATTGTTGGCTCAGGACGTCTCTGTACTGGTGGTGGTGTAGTACTTTTCTGATTAGGTACATTTAAAGCAATAGGAGGATTCTTACGATCGCCTTTATCTACGATAATAGAATACTCAAGCATCCCCTGACGACCCAAAGTATAATCAATAGCTTTGCGTAGGGCATGTACATAATTTTCCTCAAGCCATTCATAAAAAAACTGGCTTGGGACTTGTATGGTCAATGTGTTATGTTGAATTCGAAGAGGAACTATGGGTTCGAACCACGTCTTGAAGCTTTGTTCATTGACTTCTTGACGAATAATTTCGAGGCACTTAGCCCACACTTGCCTTGTTTCGGTTTGCATGGTTGGGGTAAATTTTTAAAATAATGGCGAAATCAGATGTCCTATACACAAACCTCTGGTAGTTAAGCATTTAACTTTTTTGTAAAAAGCAATGACTTGTCTTGTGCCAAATCAAGCCACAAAAATAGTAAATTTTATCATCAGAAAACGCTATTGGGATGAGATAAATCATTTTTTGAACAATCTCAAAACGATTCTCCTTACTCCTTTCCTTGACTATCTTATTTGAGCAGAGGTTTTGTTTATTTGAAAGATTTTACCGTATTTATCAAACAAAGTAAAGCCTAAATTATAAAAAAACTCAAAATACAACACACTATATTTCAGTATATTAATCAACCGTTTAATAAGTTATTGACTATTATGTCTGTTGAGTTCTCCCCAAAATAAAGTCATTCGTTCGTGATATCTACTATAGTTTTGTTCTATAAAAAATACAATAAAATCCTTTTGAATATCAAGTTTTGGAGATTTTTTGGTTTGATAAATCTAAGACATTACATTTGTCCAACTTTGAAAAATTAAATTATTTGAAATCTATTTTCAATATGGCAGCATCACTCTTTGAAGACTTTCAACCTCATTCTAAAGAGGTTTGGAAAAATCAAGCAATCAAAGATCTTAAAGGAAAAGACTTTGACCAAACGCTGATTTGGCAAGCCGAAGGCGACTTGCGTATTGAGCCTTATTACAATCATGAAGACTTATCTTCGTTGCCAATAGAGTTGGTACAAAGTGCGCAAAATAATGCGATTATTGCGACTTGGCACAATCGTGAAAAAATCATTTTTTCAACCGAAAAGGCAACAAATCAGCTTATTTTAGAAGCCATCGAGTGGGGTGCTGATAGTGTAATTATTGATTTTGAAGAAAAAGATATTACTTCTGTAGACTTCAAAAAACTATTACATCAGATCAAACTTTCTGAGATTTATGTCTTTTTTAAAGTCCAAAATCAGAGTGCACAACTACTAGAAACACTAGCGTCTTTGATTCCTTATCAAATGAAAGGAGGAGTACAAGATGACTATTTAGCAAGTTGGATGAATACTGGTGTTTTATCAAAAGATAGTACAACACAATTAACACAAACTATTAGAAAAGTACAAAATCATCCTCAGTTCAAAGCTCTTTTGGTATCGGGAGAAGTGTTTCATAATGCAGGTGCAAACAGCGTACAAGAAATTGCCTTTACTTTGGCCAATGCGCTGGAATATATTGACCAACTTACCGAAGCTGGTTTATCTTTGGAGGATATTTTGAACAAAATTGAATTTAGTGTTGCCGTTGGGACAGACTACTTTACTGAAATTGCCAAAATTAGAGCCATGAGATATTTATGGCAAAAAGTATTATCTGAAGGATACGGTTTTGAAAAAGCGAGTGAATTTCCAGTTGTGATTTCGGCGCATACTTCAACCTATTTTGATGCAGCCCTAACGCCAAATACCAATATGCTTCGTGCTACAACCGAGGCGATGTCTGCTATTGTTGGTGGTGCCAACGCCCTAGTTTTACATGCTTATAACTCGACCTTCGAAAATGAAGAGAGTTTTGGGAAAAGAATTGCTCGCAATATTTCAACCATTTTGAAAGAAGAATCGTACCTTGATAAAGTAAATGATCCATCGGCTGGAAGCTACTATATCGAGCATTTAACCTTCGAATTAGCTCAAAAAGCGCTACTACTTCTGCAAGAGGTAGCCTCATTAGGCGGCAGTATTGCAGCATTTGAACAAGGGTTCATTCAAAATACAATTGCTCAAAATCACAATAGTCGTCAAGAAGCTACAACTTCTGGCAAACGTGTTATGGTGGGTGTCAACAAATTTAGATTTGATGAAAAGCCGTTTGTTTATGAAGCAAAAGAAGCTCAAACATCAACAATACCATTATTAAGAGCTCAAAGATTATCAGAAGTTGTAGAAGCTCAGTAATCGTCTCAGTGAGGAATAACAAAACAAAGCTGTAAAACCAAAAATTTGTTTGATGACTTTATGAAACCAAACCTTTCAAATATTCAATTACAAGAAGGAAAAGCCAAGGCTGTTGCTTCTACGTCTTCCAAATTTTGGAAATCTCCCGAAGGAATTCCTGTAAAAGTGCATTTTACCCAAGCAGACCTCGACGATGCCGAGCATTTGAGATTTGCCGCAGGTTTACCACCTTATCTTAGAGGTCCATATTCGACCATGTATGTCCAACAACCTTGGACTGTACGTCAATATGCAGGGTTTTCAACTGCCGAAGAATCCAATGCTTTTTACAGACGTAACTTGGCAGCAGGACAAAAAGGACTTTCGGTAGCCTTTGACCTTGCTACTCACCGAGGTTATGATTCAGACCACCCACGTGTAACAGGCGATGTTGGAAAAGCAGGGGTAGCAATCGATTCGGTTGAAGACATGAAAATTCTTTTCGACCAAATTCCTTTAGACCAAATGTCGGTTTCGATGACCATGAATGGCGCTGTATTGCCCATAATGGCTTTCTATATTGTAGCAGCAGAAGAACAGGGCGTTGGTCCTGAAAAACTGTCTGGTACTATTCAAAATGATATTCTTAAAGAGTTTATGGTGCGAAATACCTATATATATCCGCCAGAGCCTTCAATGAGAATCATTGCAGATATTTTTGAATACACCGCTCAATTGATGCCAAAATTCAATTCTATTTCTATTTCTGGCTATCACATGCAAGAAGCAGGTGCTACCGCGGATTTGGAATTGGCATATACCTTGGCTGATGGTTTGGAATATCTTCGAACGGGTATTGCGGCGGGTCTAGATGTAGACAACTTTGCTCCTCGCCTCTCCTTTTTCTGGGCTATTGGAATGAACCATTTTATGGAAATTGCCAAAATGCGAGCGGGTCGTTTGCTATGGGCAAAAATTGTGAAACAGTTTAACCCAAAAAATGACAAATCCTTGGCTTTACGTACGCACTGTCAAACGTCGGGGTGGTCATTGACGGAGCAAGACCCATTCAACAACGTTACTCGTACTTGTGTGGAAGCCATGGCTGCTGCTTTGGGCCATACCCAAAGTTTGCATACCAATTCACTTGATGAGGCTATTGCACTTCCGACTGACTTTTCGGCTCGTATTGCTCGTAATACGCAATTGTATATTCAAAACGAAACTAATATTACCCGTGTTGTTGACCCTTGGGGAGGCTCGTATTATGTAGAATATTTGACTAAAGAATTGGCTAAAAAAGCTTGGTCATTGATTGAAGAGGTAGAAAGTTTGGGAGGAATGGCAAAAGCAATCGAAACGGGCTTACCCAAAATGCGTATTGAAGAAGCGGCAGCTCGTAAACAAGCCAGAATCGATTCAGGAAAAGATATTATCGTTGGGGTAAATAAGTACAAATTGGCAGAGGAGACTCCAATCGAGATTTTGGAAGTAGATAATCAGGCTGTACGCTTATCGCAAATACAAAGATTAGAGCAAATTAAGGCTGTCCGTGATAATGATAAAGTAGCAAAAGCTTTAGAAAAAATCACAGAAGCTGCCAATACCAAACAGGGAAACTTACTAGCTTTGGCTGTAGACGCCGCTCGCGAGCGTGCTACACTCGGCGAAATATCTATGGCACTCGAAAAAGTGTATGGTCGCCACAAAGCTATTATTCGTTCAATTTCAGGCGTATATTCATCAGAAGTGACAGACGACGAGAATTTCAGAATTGCCAAGGAAATGGCAGACGATTTTGCCAAATTAGAAGGTCGCCGACCACGTATTATGGTAGCAAAAATGGGACAAGACGGTCACGACCGTGGCGCCAAAGTAATTGCCACAAGCTTTGCCGACTTAGGTTTTGATGTGGATATTACCCCACTTTTTCAAACACCAGAAGAAGTTGCCAAACAGGCCGTCGAAAATGACGTTCATGTAGTTGGAGCATCAAGCTTGGCTGCTGGACACAAAACGCTTGTTCCAGAGCTTATCAATGAACTTAAGAAACTCGGTCGCGAAGATATTATGGTAATTGCTGGAGGAGTAATCCCTGCCCAAGACTATGCATTTTTGTATGAATCGGGTGTAAAAGGTGTTTTTGGTCCTGGTACAATCATATCAATTGCAGCACAAAAGATTTTAAAAGAATTGATGGACTAGTTCATTTTTATGAGACATTACTAATTGAGTGAATGGTGATTGAGTGATTATTTCATAAAGAAATTTACTAAATCACCATTCACTCAATAGTAGAGTTCTTATACCTTTTTGGCTTTATAACCTTGCTGAATTAGCCATGTAACTACCTTTTCTCTAAAATCACCTTGCAAGATGATTTCGCCATCCTTCACAGAGCCTCCACAACCACAAAGATTTTTAAGTTTTTTACCCAAAGTATTCAAGTCATCATCATTTCCAACAAAACCTGTAACAAGTGTTACTTGTTTGCCAGCACGAGCCTTTTTATCTAGTAAGGCTTTCAAATTTTGTTGATTAGGAGGAAGTGTTTCCGCCACTTCTTTTTCCTCAAATTCATATTCAAAATCAGGATTTGTAGAATAGACAACTCCTAATGGTATTTTTTTATTTTTTGACATGGTTTTTCTATTTTTCAAAATACGAATAACTCACTTACTCCACTACCCCAGCCACAACTTTTAGCGATTTTGGTTTGATATATACCCGAATCTCGTTGGTATCTAACTGTAAAGGTTCGCCATCAAAGTGAATCAATAAAGGCTTTTCAGACTTGAGAACATAGTCTTCCGAAACCTCCATATCAATGTAACGAGAGTTAGGCAATGTTCCTCTAAACAAACGTACACCAATAATTGGAGCTGCTCCAAAAGGGAATGGCTTCAATACAACGAGGTCGATTAAGCCATCATCGATTTTAGATTTTGGCGAAATCAAGGCATTATTTCCATATTGTGTAGCATTCGCAAAGGTGATAGAAAAGGCCATTTTAGCATAATCTTTTCCTTGATGCGAGATCACATAGGCTTCGGGCTTATAAGTTCTAAATGACTTTAAAGACATTTTAGCATACGTTTTCAAACCTCTTGACTCCTGTTGAGCAAACTCATTTGCCACAAAAGCATCAAACCCAACTCCTGCAGTACAGAAAAAGGGAATTTCATTCAAATAACAAGCATCTATTTGGGCAGTAGGTTGCTGAATAGCAAACTGAATCGCTTTATCAATTTTTAAAGGTATATTCAGGTGACGAGCTAAACCGTTTCCAGAACCAATCGGAATGATACCAAGCGCAGTGTCTGAACCCACCAGCCCTCGAGCTACCTCGTTGACTGTACCATCGCCACCGACTGCTACAACACGGCTAATACCCTGCTGAACGGCCTGTTGAGCGATTTCGGTTGCATGACCTGCATATTCTGTTAAGATTAATCTACAATTTGCCTGTTTGTTGATAGCTTGAATTATTTTATTTCTCTTTGCTGGGGTTGTGGTTCCAGACTTAGGATTTAAAACAAACCAAATCATAATATTATGTGAGTTTACGAGACCTACGCCCGATCTATAATTTATAAGTGTTTTAATCAATCACCCAAAATCTCTTGGAAGCGTATTTCTATGGTTGAGTTGCGAAAAGCATATACTAACTGAAAAACACAAACATGAAGATAATCATTATAATAAAAGAAAGATACATGAGGCCATCTACCAAATAGTAATCTTTATATTTATCCACAAATTCTTTGAATTTCATAAAAATAATTATCTTTATTTGAGCTGAATTGATAAGAATTCAAAACTACAAAATTTTGGAGGGATGTATTCTATCTATTTGGATAAATCTCATATTTAGCACCCTAATTTTATCTATTTCACATGACAAAGCGCTTCATCTTTTCTGTATTATTTTGCTTAATTGGTTTTATCAGTTTTTCACAAACGAATAAAGACCGTCAAAAAATTCTAGAAATCTTAGACAAACAAAATCAAGCTTGGAATCGAGGCGATGTAGTCGCATTTATGAAAGGTTACTGGGAGTCTGATTCTTTGATGTATATTGGTAAAAGCGGAGTAACGTATGGTTATCAAAAAACATTGGCTAGTTATCAGAAAAATTATCCTGACAAAGCCAGCATGGGTACTCTGAAGTTTACCATTATCAAAGTAAACTTTCTAGGACCCAACAATTGCTTGTTAGTAGGAAAATGGGCTTTGACTCGTCCAGAAAAGGGTGATATTAGCGGTCATTTTACCCTGACATGGCAAAAAACCAAAGGCGAATGGGTTATTATTGCCGATCATTCTTCATAAGGGATTTTTGTAAGAAGTAACAACATATTGGTTATGATTACAGTACTAGAGAACACTCAACCAATCACGTGTTATTACTAAAATCAAAATACTCGAAGTATATTTGTAGAAAATTAAGAAATGAAGTGACCAACAAATTGATAGCACTTTATTCAAAAAATCTTTTCATTCATGATTGCACTCAATACAGTACATCGTCATAAGTTTTCTTTTACACAAGATGACGTAATTTTATTTGCAAAAGTATCTGGAGACCATAACCCTCTTCACTTAGATGCTGAATTTGCGGCTACAACTCCATTCAAGCGCCCAATTATTCATGGGGCGCTAGCTTCGAGTATTTTCTCTAAAGTAATGGGTACGGAATTTCCTGGTTTTGGAAGTGTTTATTTAAAACAAGTTTCCGAATTCAAACGCCCAATGTTTGTTGATACAGATTATGAAGCGGTATTTACAGTAGTAAATATTGATGAGAAAAAGCATATAGCCGAAGTCAAATGTGAAATATTTGATGTTGCGACCAACAAGAAGACTACTGATGGTATGGCTACGATTATGAATGCTGAACAGTTTTAGTAAACCGAATAAAGCCCATCACCGATTTAGTCGATAATGGGCTTTATTAAAAGCAAAAGGCTAGCAATCAAAACTGCTAGCCTTTTTTATTTGCTTGAATTATTCACTTTGGTTTTTCTTGTTTTGGATTTCAGTACGAATCTCTTGAGCCAAAGTTTTTAATGCTTGCATGCCACCTCTCACACGAGTTCCAGCAGCTTGATTGCCTTTTTCATAGAACTTTTCGAAGTCACCCTCTAATGACAAAATCAAGTCTTTTACTTCTGAGAATCTGCTCATATTTGTAATTGGATTTAGGTTGGATAAATTGTTAAAAAAGCCTCATACGAAGTCTGTAGGCATTTTTTACGACCGAAATATAGTCAATTTCCAACATGATGCAAATTCTTTTATCAAAAAAAGCATGAAAAAAGCACAAAATCGTATTAAAATTATGCTAATACTGATTTAAACTGCTCAGCTTGTGCTTTATAGAAGCCTTCAGCTAATCTTTTCTGTACTACTTCAAACTGATTCATAGTGTATTCTACGTCCTCTAGCGTGTGTGCTGAAGTAGGAATAATACGCAACATAATCTGTCCTTTTGGTACTACAGGATATACTACAATCGAGCAGAAAATACCCATATTTTCACGTAAATCTCTAATCAAAGACGTTGCTGTAAGAACATCATATTCACCATGCAAAAACACTGGAGTTACTGGCGAAGTTGTATCACCAATATCAAAACCTCTTTTGCGGAAACCATCTTGTAGAGCACGTACGTTTTCCCATAATTTCTCACGCAACTCTGGATGTTTTTTAATCAACTCCAAACGCTTCATACCACCAATTACATACGGCATAGGAAGTGCTTTTGCGTAAGTTTGAGAACGCATATTATATTTCAAAAACATGATAATGTCTTTCGGAGCAGCAACGAAACCGCCGATAGCAGCCATTGATTTTGCAAATGTTGAGAAGTACAAATCAATACCTTCGATACAGTTCAAATGTTCGTGAACACCACGGCCATTTTCACCCATTGTACCAAATCCGTGAGCATCATCTACTAAGATTCTGAAGTTAAAATCGCTTTTCAATGCAACGATTTCGTCCAAAGAACCTACTTTTCCCGACATACCAAACACACCTTCTGTAATAACTAAGATACCACCGCCAGTTTCTGCAACCTTCTTAGTAGCACGCTCAAGGTTTTTACGCAATGAGCCCATATCGTTGTGATTGAACTTATAGTATGCACCCATTTTAGCTTTGTGCAAACGGATACCATCAATCAAACAAGCATGGCATTCTGCATCGTAAACAATAATGTCACGGTGGTCAACCATACATTCAATAATAGACATTACACCTTGATAGCCGTAATTCAACAAGAAAGCATCCTCTTTACCTACAAATTCAGCTAATTGACGCTCAAACTCCTCATGCAAATCAGAGTTACCTGACATCATACGAGCACCCATTGGATAAGCCAAACCATAGTCAGCAGAAGCTTGTGCGTCAGCCTCACGAACTTCAGGATGGTTAGCTAAACCAAGGTAGTTGTTCAATGACCAGTTAAGCATACGCTTGCCATTGAAGTTCATATAAGGGCCTAATTCGCCAGTCAATTTAGGGAATGAAAAATAGTGGTGGCCAATTTTGTGGTAAGAACCTAGCGGCCCCATGTTGTTTACGACTTTCTCAAAAATATCCACTTTATATCTGCGTTTTAGATTTATGAATAGTGTCAATTATTTTCAAAGCAACAAGTTTTTCTGCCTAATATATTAGCGGAATATGTGCAGTGAAAATCTTAAAATAATCTCAAAGTTAATTCTTTATTTTTTAACTGCCAAATATTGTATTAAACAAAGAATAACAAGACTTGATTTGGTTATTACTTGCAATATTTCAAGAACTTTTTTCGCTAAATACATATTTATCGATTCGTTTTATATCTTGTATCAAAATTGGGTAAAGGCAGCACTTTTTCAATTGTAAGATTTCAAGTTGAATCCATCTTTGAAAAATCCAAATGAGCCATGAGTCTAAATAGTAAACTTACCATTTGCGAAGACCAGAGCACTATCCTAGACTTTTTGGTTGATAATCAGGAGTTACCACAGGATTTTAGCCAAAATATGGTTAAAAGTGTTTTGAAAGATGGCGCTTTTTATCTGGCCATCTATAAAGCCTACGAAAAGGAGGATAGATTTACGCTTTATCGAATTGATGATTTTGCTTATCAGTTTGATGATTTGCTGTATTTGTGGCGTTTTTTTGATGAAAAATCATTAGAAAAACAACATGCTCAAGTCATGAAAAAAGCTAGAAATATTGTTCATGATATCATTTCAATGCTTGAAACATTAAAGTCCTTATTTGAACCTCCACAGAATATTTAGGTTGAAAAATAAGACTAAAATTCAAGCAACTTTAAATATAAAATACTGATAATTAAAAATTACATTCTCAACTTATCATTCTGCATTAATACATTAGTAACAACAAAACAAAATCGAAGAAACCAATCAATGAAAAAAATTCATAAGCTCCTCGTTGCCAACCGTGGCGAAATTGCTTTGCGTGTGATGCGTACTGCTCGTGAAATGGGTATCAAAACTGTTGCTATCTATTCGGAGGCCGATCGTTTGGCACCACATGTAAAATTTGCAGATGAAGCTGTTTGTGTAGGTCCTCCCCCATCCAATCAATCGTATTTATTAGGTGATAAAATCATTCAAATTTGTAAAGATTTGAACGTTGACGCTATTCACCCAGGTTATGGATTCTTGTCTGAAAATGCAGCCTTTTGTAAAAAAGTAACAGATGCAGGCATCATTTTTATTGGTCCGTCGCCTGAGAGTATTGAGGTGATGGGTGACAAACTTTCTTCGAAACACGCAGTTGCTAAATATAATATTCCCATGGTCCCAGGCACACCTGATGCCGTGACCGACCGTGAAGTTGCTAAGCAAAAATCGAAAGACATTGGTTATCCAGTCCTCATCAAGGCATCTGCTGGTGGTGGCGGTAAGGGTATGCGTGTGGTAGAAAATGAAGAAGAGTTTGACGAACAAATGGACCGTGCAGTTTCCGAAGCCATTGCATCTTTTGGAAATGGTGCTGTTTTCGTAGAAAAATATATCACTTCACCTAAGCATATCGAAATTCAAGTATTAGGCGATAAGCATGGCAATATTGTTCACCTTTTTGAAAGAGAATGTTCAGTGCAACGTCGTCACCAAAAAGTAGTAGAAGAAGCACCTTCGGCTGTATTAACACCCGAAATTCGTGCAGCAATGGGACAATGTGCCGTGGATGTAGCTCGCGCTTGTAATTACTATGGCGCAGGTACAGTAGAATTTATTGTAGACGAAAAGTTAGATTTTTATTTCTTAGAAATGAATACTCGTCTACAAGTAGAACACCCAGTGACAGAACAAATTACTGGAGTAGATTTAGTAAAAGAAATGATTCTGATTGCAGAAGGACATCCTATTTCGTTCAAACAAGAAGATCTAACAATTAATGGTCATGCCGTTGAATGTAGAGTTTGTGCAGAAGATCCTCGCAATAACTTTTTACCAGATGTGGGTACACTTACGACTTATGTACGACCACAAGGCAATGGCGTGCGTGTAGACGATGGTATGGAACAGGGAATGGCTATTCCTATCTATTATGACCCAATGATTGCTAAGTTGATTACCTATGGTAAAGACCGTAATGAAGCTATCGATAAAATGATTCGTGCAATTGATGAATATCAAATTACAGGAATTCAAACAACACTTCCATTTTGCAAATTTGTATTGCGTCATGAAGCGTTTCTTTCTGGTCAATTCGATACACGTTTTATCAGTCTTTATTATACTCCTGAGGTTTTGGATACTGCGCCAGATGCAGATGAAGAAGCTATCGCAGCAGCATTGGCAGCACACTTGATTCTTCATAAAAAAGCAACGCCAAGTCAAGAAAGTACTGGTGGTCAATTGGTTAAAAGTCAATGGAAATCTAACCGTACTGCTTTGAGATAGTGTTGATTGAGTGGATTTTGATTGAGTGATTGGCGATATTCTTTATTCGTGGAGATGCAATATTTTACGTCTAAATAAGAGTCATCCAGTATTGTAGTATCATTAAAAAAGCGGTCGAAAAGTAATTTTCGACCGCTTTTTTAATGATACTATCTTGAGTTTCACTTGGCTTAAGACACTAAACATTTCGTCTTAAGTTGAGCATACAAATTTTAACCCAATTACTCAATTAGATAGAAGTACTATTTCTTCACTACTTTCACTTCAATTCTTCTATTTTTTGCTTTACCTTCCTCTGTGGTATTTGATGCTACAGGAACAAATGGACCTTTACCGTCAAAGTCAATACGAATAGCGCTAATACCGTTGGTAACCAACATATTACGAATAGCAAACGCACGCTTACGCGACATTGTCTTATTCTGAAGAGTATCGCCAGTATTGTCTGTATGGCTAGTAATTTTTACTTGAACCTTTGGAAAAGCTGTCATGATTTTTGCTAAATCTTGAATATTCTTTTCTCCACCTGCTACCAAAGTTGCTGTATTACCTTCGAAAGCCACATTCTCTAATACAAACACTTGTGAAGGACGACTTGCAGTGTCTGCCACATATTTAGTAAAACGCTCCACAAATGATCCTGGTAGTGTTTCAATGGTTTGTCCATTAGGCAATGCAATACCAGTCAACTTAACTTCAGCAGCTGTGTTTGACGAGTCTAACTTTGATACAGCTGTATCTTTTGGCAAAGCTGTTGTATCGATTTCAGCACCTGTTACTTGCTCAACTTGCGTGCTATCTACTTCATCAGCACTACTAGAAAATGTTGATTGCCAATCATAATTTACCAAAAAATAAGCGGCTACTGCTACTACTAAAGCTATAATACTGGCAGGAAATACCCATTTTGGAAGTGGTTGGCGTTCTTCATCTTCAGACTCATAATTTTTGCTAGAGTAAGTAACAACCTTATCTTTATCATCAGAGATTTTTGGCGCTGTTGGAGCAGGCACACCCGGAGAACGTAAAGGAGCGCCAGATGCAAACTGTACAGGCTTTAACTCTTGACTCATGAATGTTGCCAAGCCTAGAACATCAATCATTTTTACTTGAAGACTTTCTGGCGTTTCACCTAATAAATAACTCTTCAATTCGAGAACCGTATTGGCTAGTGTACTTTTATCGGCATTCTGATTTGTAACTACTTTACCAAGTCTTCCAATCACCACTGGCATCACAAAAGCCAATAATGAAGTAGCTGAAGAATTACGAACACCTGCAAACTGAGAAATCAAGGTAGCAATAGAGCTTTTTTTATCAGGAAGCAACATGCTTACCAAGCTATGACCTTTTTCAACTACTTTGGCAAAACTTTCACGATCCTGAACAACACTTGAAATTTCAGAAAGAATGGCACCATCGTGACCTCCCTTTTGGATAACATTCATGAGTGTAGTAGCGCCAGCCTCATTTGTAGCTCTTTTCATAATACCTCCAATAATGGTTGGTACTAGCGCCTCTATCGCCAACTTTACTTTGTCTTCTTTTTCACCTACTAGCGAGGCAGCTTTTACACTGATGTCTCCCCCTAATAACTCTTTCAACTCTACAATTAAATTCATATCAAATGTTTTAAGATTATTCTATCGAGATTTTAGATAAGCAATAGGCACTGTTTGTATGATAAGGTACACAACAACTCCATTTTTTTGCTCAAAAATACAATCCTTCCTTGATATTTGGCGCATATTTTCCAATATCTTATCAAATCATTTTATCAACGCCCTTGTTGACTTGTTTAATGCAAAATAGATGTTAAAAAAGTGAAATTCTTCGAAAAAAATTTAATTACCAAAACATGAACCTTAACTTTGTGGCTCCATATAAAAAGGATAGCTCAAATTTTACCTCCAAAGGCTCTATCCTCAGACGCAATCACAAAAACAATGAAAAAAGTTTTATTTATCGACCGTGACGGTACTATCATTCAGGAGCCTCCTGTCGATTTTCAAGTTGATTCATTAGAAAAATTAGCTTTTTTACCTAAAGCCATCTCTAATCTTCGCAAAATTGCTGAGGAAACTGACTATGAACTGGTTATGGTAACCAATCAAGATGGTTTAGGCACAGACTCTTTCCCTGAGAATACGTTTTGGCCTGCTCACAACAAAATGATGGATACCTTGACAGGTGAGAATATCATTTTTGCAGACGTACATATCGACCGTACATTCGAACATGAAAATGCGCCTACTCGTAAGCCTTCAACAGGGATGTTGACTAAATATTTTGATAGCACACAATACGATTTGGCAAATTCTTACGTATTGGGAGACCGCTTGACTGACATTCAATTGGCTATCAATCTCGGAGCAAAAGCTATTTATTTAGGAGAAAAAGCCATTGAGCAACCAGAACATATTGACGCTACAGCTCTAGTTTCGGCTGATTGGGATATCATTTATGAGTTTTTACGTTTGCCCGAACGCAAAGCTTCGGTAGAAAGAATTACAAAAGAAACTCAAATTTGGGTTGAGCTAAACCTAGACGGTAAGGGAAAATCTCAAATCGAAACAGGTTTGGGCTTCTTTGACCACATGCTTGACCAGTTGGCAAAACACTCTGGCGCAGATTTAAAGGTAAAAGTTGTTGGTGATTTACATATCGATGAGCATCATACCGTCGAAGATACAGCTCTAGCGCTTGGAGAAGCCTATTTGAAAGCTTTAGGTGATAAAAAAGGTATTGCTCGCTATGGCTATTTCTTATTGCCAATGGACGAAGCCCTCGTACACGCTGCGATTGATTTCTCTGGACGTAACTGGATGGTTTGGGATGCAAAATATTCTCGTGAGAAAATTGGTGACGTTCCAACTGAAATGTTCTTCCATTTTTTTAAATCATTTACTGATACAGCCAAGTGTAATTTGAATATCAAAGCAGAAGCTGACAACGAGCATCACAAAATCGAAGCGACTTTCAAAGCCTTTGCAAAAGCTATCAAAATGGCAACAAAAAGAGAAATCAAGGATTTGGACATTCTTCCATCTACCAAAGGAGTTTTATAGTTAAACACGAAAATATAAGTTCAGATAACTTTCTTTTTATTGACTTAACAAAAAACTACCCAAAGTTTAGCAGTTAATATATGAATCTTTCAGTTTTGAATTTTATCTTTGTGGTATCAAAACTGACTGTTCATTTTCATAAATCTAAAATATAAATACCATGGGTGTTTCAGGAGCTTTATTCTTTATCGTTCTTTTTGTGCTAGCAGCAGTTGTAGGTTCGAGATTACAAAAAATCTATAACGAAAGAGGCAAATAAGATGTCAAGTATAAAAAAAGAGGACTAAAACAGTTCTCTTTTTTTGTTTAGTTACGCTTCTAAATTACACAGTTTCTACTCTATACGTCGCTCGTCCCCCAATAGTACTTTTGAGCTTGTCTCCAGCTCATTTATTCACTCAAAAATACCCAATTTGTAATTACTTAAATATCAGTAGTTTAATTACTAAAAAATCAATAATCATTTCTGGTTAGTATTTCCCTATTTGAATAGCAAATTTCAATACTACTGCGTTCGTGTAATTCAGGGTTTTCAATGACTAATTTGGCATAATTACTGCTCGTATTTACGCATTAACTTCTTTAAATTCAAGACAATACGGTTATTTTTCCTATTTAAAACTATGCTGATTATTAAACTCAAATATTTATTTCGACAACCGTCTTCATACTATCTCTCCCTCCTCAATAAAGTCATTTAAACCGCATTATAGCACTTACTACGCCTAGCTGTAAATGTCCCATGTTTAAAGCGCCGTCAAGCAAATGATTTTTCACAATTTAAAACCAAGTAGCCATGAAACAACGTGTTTTCTTCTTATCCGCTCTCGCACTTTTCTTGCTTTCTAAAATCGAAGTCGTTGGCCAAACAGACTCGCATACCATAGGCATTACGATTCCAGCAGTTACAATGCTAAGAATTGCACCGACTGCCAGCAAAAACATAACTATGAATTTTACTTCGCCAAGTACCGCTGGAGATCCCATTGTAGCCCCTAGCAACAATACCTCTCTGTATTTGCAGTATAGTTCGATTATGACTGCTCCTGCTACGGGTCGTAAAATTTCAGTACAAGCTTCTGCTACGGTAGCAGGTTTGACGATTGCGGTAACCGCAGCAACCCCTAGTGCAACCAATTTGCAAGGTGCTGGTGGTACAGGCAGTACAATCTCTTCGTTGGGTACTACTGCTGCCGACATTATTACAGGTATTACAAGTTGTGCAACAGGAACAGGTACTACTGATGGTAGTAATTTAACTTATAGTATTGCTACGACTAGTGCTTCGGCGTACCAAAACCTTCGTTCTGGAACGTCAAGTATTACCGTAACATATACTTTAGCTGACAACTAAAAGTATCTAAACTCTTTGACATTCAATGACCGTATCTTAAAGAAAAGAAGCTTGTTTGGTCATAGCTTATACTTTAAGATACGGTTGATTTTCCGTACCCATATTAATTTATTTTGCTTATGAATCAACTCATTAAGTGGGCTTTGTGCTGGGCGATTATTTTCTCTTCCTTAACTGGATTTTCAAATATTTTAATTTTGAACGGACTCACCCATGAACACGCCATTTTGGGAGAATCTGCTCAAGTAAATGGAGTCATAAAACTAAAAAATGATGCTGAGACTGCCGTCAAAGTCCTATTTTATAAACAAGAGTATTTACTTGCCTGTGGTCAAGAATCCAATTTTGCGAGTACGCCAACACACTCGTATTCGTTAGGGCGTTATCTCACAACTCCGTTATCAGAAAAAATATTAGCGCCCAAAGAAGAATTTGATTTGCCTTATTCTATAGCATTGCCACAAAGCTCTGCTAATGGAAGCTATTGGTCTGTTATCATGGTTGAGGCTGCTGACCCCATTACAAGTAGCGATCCTTCAGGGGTAAGTATCAACTCAAAAGTACGATATGCCATTCAGGTAATTGCCAATAAAGGTGCTTTTGAAAGTCCAAAGCTTTCGTTTTTAGATGTTCGCTATAATACTAAAAACCAGCAGGTTTCAAATAGTCAAGTAGTAGTTTCGCTCAAAAATGAGGGACGTTTTTCGGCCAAAACCAAGGTGTCATTGGAGATTTATAATGACAAAGGTGAAAAGATAAAAGTGTTTGAAAGTTTGTCAAGAAGAATTTATCAAGACAAGTGTAATACCTTCGAAGTGGACATTGTAGGACTGCCCAAAGGTAAATACGAGGGAATTTTAATTGCAGATAACGGCACAGATTTATTTGCCTCCAATCTTGAATTATCTATTGAGTAAAGTAGCCTAGGTTGATCAATGTGTTCCCACAAGTACATATTATCCCAAAAAATCTTTATTCTATTTCTAGTAGTAGAGATATTCGGTGCTTTAAACAAAGTGCATGGACAAATATTGCCCAAAATTCAACATTTAAAATATCCCTCAGATATTTCCCCAGGCGAACACTTCACGGTTTTTTGTGATGTCAAGCATCCTGTAAAACAAGGTATTGTACCCGTTCAGTTAGTTTCGCCTCCCAATTGGGCAACGATTTTGACCAAGCAAATTCCCATCAATGATAGTACAAGTAGGTTTGTTCAAACGATGGTATGTCCCAATAAAGTAGCGATTCGGCCTTATTATTTTGTATTTCAGTATCAAGCAAAATCCATTGCGAATTTTCCCATTACTATTAGAAAGGTTCACCAACTAACTATTACTCCCATGAATCTCCCTGATTTTGCCAAAGAAGGGGATACATTGAATATCTCCTTCTCTATTCAAAATGCAGGCAATATTCTCGAAAAAGCTACAATTAGTCTAAATCAAGGCAAAATATTTAGTCAAAAAGATACACTTGATATGCCAATTGGAGCGAATGAAAGTTTCACCATTTTTACAAGGCATATTATCCCAAGCACTAATCAAGGCAATTGGAACTATAATCCGATTCTGACGCTCAAAACGAAAGATACCTCCATGATTAGCGTTGTATCCATTCCTGTATACGGCACAACTCGCAAAGAAGATAATTCATGGCTCAGATTTCCCTTAGAGATTGGAGGCGTCTATATTGGAACCAAACAAGGAGATTTATCAACTTCCGCTTACCAATTTGATGTGAAGGGTAAGGGATTTTTAGATTTTTCTAGTAAGCATTATATCGATTTTACGGCACATGGACCTAATCAATTTCAAATCCCGATGATTGGTTCGTATGAGATATATTCGATGAAATATGATTTCAGAAAAGCGCTTTCTGTGCAATTAGGCGACTATAATTTAAGACTTTCTAACTTACTAGAATTTGGTCGGTTTAGCAGAGGAGCAAAAATAGATTGGCGAAATGAAGTAATAGGAACGAGTTTTTACTATGCAAAACCTCGTTTCGAGTCTGACCTCAACTATCAATTAGGAGGTAATATTTCGTGGTTTTATTCAAAAAATAATTTTCTTACCGTTGGCTATCAACGGAAAGGCGTTTTGCTCAAAAATCAATCATTTGATGCTAATATCTTAAATTTATTTTCAAGTATTACTACTGCAAAAGTTCATTGGGAAACCGAATTGGCACAAAGTATTTCTCTGAATGGAACAGATTATGCCATTCAGAACAATTTTAATTGGTATAATAAATGGATAGCGATTTCGAGTAATTTGATTTATGCAGGCAAAAATTTTTACGGATTTTATAAAAGTGGCTGGCAGACTTTCAATTCCATTAATTTTACCATCAACAACCATCTTTCCTTCGGAATAAGCCATAACCTTACGAGAATAAATCCTTCGTTTGACCTATTGGTATATAATTCTTCGCCCTATATTAAAAGTCTCATTGGGCAGTTGAATTACCGATTCAACTACCGAAGTATGTTGCGACTTAGCTATAATATTCTTGAAAGAGAAGACCGATTAGAGCCTATGTCATTTTATTATAGAGAATCATTTGGAGGGTTAGGTTATGATTATAACGGAGAAAAATTTGCGCTTTCCTACAATGGGAGATGGGGTAATGCCGAAAATCTATTAATTCCTAATGATGAAAATATCATCAAAATGTCTTTTTCCAATGCCATTAATCCTCAAATTAGACTGATTCCTGCGCTCTGGCTTGGAGGAATTTTTGAGCATCTTTATACCAGTAAATATTCGGCTACCAATAGCAATACCAATTACTATTTTTATGGAGGTTCGTTCAGGCTTAATATTCGTCCATGGCTCAGCGCAATGGCAACATATCGTAACAACTTTACGCCTGAAGCACTTGTCCAAACACAAAGCTATTTAACTGGAAATCTCAATCTAGATTTTAAACATCATGCTGTGAGTCTGATGGTTGGACAGTCTTTTATTCCACAGGCAATCAATCTTGGAAATATCAATAGAGATGCTATTTATTTTTCTTTGAAATATACCTTGAAATTGAATTTGCCATTAGCAAAAGACAAACGTCAAGGTACAGTAATAGGTCAATTGAATAGCTCAGACAATACACTTTCGGTAGGGAATGTGATGGTTTCTTTAGGTGAAAAAAAGGTATTGACCGATGCCAGTGGCAAGTTTACTTTTAATAAAATTATTCCTGATAAATACATTTTCAGAGTAGAACCCAATCCCAACTATTATAATGTTTCGATTACACCTCGCGGACCAATAGAAGTTCAGGTCAAAAACGATAGTGTTCATACTTTGCGAATAACCATTGCCAGAACAGGACTCATCAACGGGATTGTTCAATTGGTAGACCAAAATGGAAACCGAAAAATCGATAGCACTTTGGTATTTCCTACTATCTTTATCAAAATACAAAATGACCAAGGCGCTATTACCACCAAAGTAAACGCACTTGGCGAATTTAGCTTTAGTGATGTTGTCCCTGGTTCTTGGAATTTATCGGCATGGCTTGTCAACAATCAAAATACATTTCAATTAATAGATGCCAATCAGAATGTCCAAGTAAATCCAAGCAAAACTGTTGATATCGCCATTGGCTTACAGTCACTCCAACGCAAATTGGTGTATGGTAGTAAAAGTTTTCAGGTAAGATTACAAAATAAAAATCCCTGAATAGTAGCTTATGGTATCCAAATATTGAACCTTAATATTGGTCAAAACGAAAAGCCTACATGATGAAATTGCTGTTATTTGCTAAAATATTGATTTTACTATTCCTAGGTGTACAAATTAATGCCCAATCTACTGTATCTATAGGCATTACGTTGAACTCTGTGGCATTGCTAAAATTAAGTCCTAATAGCAACTCTATTACCTTTAGTTTTTCAGCACCTTCTACCGCAGGTGGAGCTATTAGCACTTTGACAAATACGACCAAATGGCTCAACTTCAGTTCGGCTGTTGCGCCTAGTGCCTCTAGAAGAATCACAGCACAAATTTCGGGGGGCACAGTCCCAAGTGGCTTACAACTTACTGTACTGGCAGGAACTGCTGTAACAAGTACAGGAACAGTTGGTTCGTCATCAGGCATAGTTACCTTATCAACATCTAGCAATACAATTATTAACAATATTGGCGGCGCTTACACAGGAAGTGGTTCAAACACAGGATATAACCTCACCTACTCTTTAATTGTAAGTAGTTATCAACTATTACGCTCAGGAACAAGCTCATTTTCAGTAACCTATACGATGGTCGATAATTAAAGAAAAAGTTTCAGTATATGCTCAAAAATCTGTCATATTATCTCCTCTTTGCGCTTTTCTTTTTTGTTTTTCAACAAAAAGGCATTACACAAAGCATTGCCATTCAATCAGGAGGAACCTCTTGGTCTGTTACTGTACCTGCCAGTAATATTACCACTGCTGGACTTGACTACAGCATCAATATGACCAGCGCAACCAACCAATCCTTAATGAATATCAGTACTCTTTTGACTTATGAAGTTCGAGCCAAGAAACAAGATACACTTTGGGATGGTAGATTAGAGTTGTATGTACGAAAAACAGGAGATGGAACTCCCGTGCTTCTTGCCACCATAAGCCCTTCGGGAGTTGGCAGCTATAATTTACTCGGAAGCTCCGACGTAACTCTTTTCTCAGGATTGTTGAGTAGAACAGGGGTTCCGCTTCAGTATGAAATCAGGGGAATTTCAGTTGTAGTACCTGTTCGAACTTATTCGACTACCGTTGTTTATACTTTTGTAGGGTTATTATAATATACCTTCATCAGCAAAACTGAGATACGTTTTATCGGTAAAAATCAAATGGTCCAAGACAGGCATATCCAAAAATTTTCCAGCTTCCACCATTTTCTTTGTCAAATCTTTATCAGCTTGACTCGGCGCAGTATTTCCTGAGGGGTGATTGTGAGAAAGAATCATAGCACTAGCCAGATTCTCTAAAGCAAGTTTAAAAATCAATTTTGGATCAGCAACCGTCCCTGCCACTCCACCCGAACTAATACACTGACAACGAATCACTTGATTGGCTCGATTAAGCAAAATCACCCAAAACTCTTCGTGCGATAAATCTAGCATATAAGGCTTCAGTACTTGATAGGCATCGTTCGAAGAGGTAATTCTTGGTCGTTTGGGAATTTCAGCTTCTTTTCGTCTACGCCCTAATTCCAAAGCACTTACAATAGTAATTGCCTTTGCTTCGCCGATTCCTTTAAATTTGGCGAGTTCTTTGACTGTGAGTCGAGCTAATTGATTCAAATCACCACTCACACCTTGTAATATCAGTTTGGCAATGTCAACGGCTGTTAGTTTTTGAATACCCGAACCAATTAGGATACCCAATAATTCAGCATCCGAAAGGGCTGCTTTTCCTTTGAGAAGTAGTTTTTCACGCGGGCGATCTTCCTCTGCCCACTCTTTGATATTGAGGTGTTCACTAGAATACGATGACATAGGTGGATATATTTACTATAGTTTTTTAGGTAAATATGTAGAAAAGTATTGTAATCAATCGTATTTTTCTGAAAATTTTAGTATTTAAACGATTCCTTCAAAAGGAATTAAGTTAGTGGGCAAAATTAAAATAATTTTACCCGCATTAAGCGTTAGGCTTTATGCTGTAGGCTAAAAGTTAAATAGTATTTCTCATGAAGTAATAGAAACTTTTTTGCCTAATGCCTACGGCTTACAGCCTAAAGCGTATTAATGCAATTTTATTTTGCATTAATACTTAAGCTAAAAGTTAAAAATGTTTTTAATGAAATCATAAATACATTTTGCCTACTGCTTGTAGCCCCAAGCGTATTAATCATACAAAAAGGGTCTCATTCGAAAATGAGACCCTTTCTAGACTTAGTATTTTGAAGCTGATTAAGCTGCTACTTTACTCACCAACTTAGCTAACTTTGATTTCAAGTTAGAAGCTTTATTTTTGTGAATAATGTTCTTCTTAGCCAATTTGTCTAAAGCTGAAGAAACTTTCTTATAGAGTTCAGAAGCTACTGCTTTATCGTTAGTTTCACGTAAACGTTTTACCATTGTACGAGTAGTCTTGTGTTGGTAACGGTTACGCAATCTTTTAGCTTCGTTCGCTCTAATTCTTTTTAACGCTGATTTGTGATTTGCCATTTTTATTTCCCGAATAATATTGGTTTTCTAAATTGAAGTGCAAAGGTACAGAAAAAGTTAGACTTCCACAACCTAATTGTAGTATTTTCTTTTCAGATTTACCAATAATATACTCAATATTAATTGAAAAATTGATTTTTGCGGTGCAAATGTCGTTGAAATAAATTGTATTTCCAAGATTAGCCGTGTAACTTTAATCAGTTTATTCATCTTATTTCAATAGTTCTCACATGAAACCTACCCTATTCGTACGAAGTTTTTTACTTCTTATGCTTTATAGCTACTCTTTCCCTGCTAATTCAGACCAATTTGCTCGTTGGGGATTTTTTGGGCATCAATTTATTAATCGACTTGCGGTTTTTACACTCCCTCCAGAAATGATTATTT
The DNA here is from genome assembly GCF_009905545.1 of Cellulophaga sp. BC115SP. Lineage (GTDB taxonomy): Bacteria > Bacteroidota > Bacteroidia > Cytophagales > Spirosomataceae > Flectobacillus > Flectobacillus rivi. The sequence goes on from NZ_JAAALB010000001.1 coordinate 172,375, forward strand.
TTTATAAAAAACATCTTGGGTATATTGTCGAACATGCTGTAGACCCCGACAAACGACGCTATGCGATTCCTGATGAAGCACCAAGGCATTTTATCGACTTAGATTATTATGGCGACAGTGCGTTTTTTCATTTGCAAAAACCTTGGGAGCAGGTGGTGGAAAAATACTCGGAGGATACCCTCAAAAAGCATGGTATTGTACCTTGGCATATTCAGTTTATGAAATATCGACTCACTAAAGCATTTGAATCCAAAAATTTACCCCTTATCCTAAAATGTTCGGCGGAAATTGGACATTATATTGGCGATTCTAATGTTCCTCTGCATACTACCTCCAATTATAATGGGCAAAAAACACAACAAGTTGGGATTCATGGGCTATGGGAGTCCAGACTTCCTGAGCTTTTTGCGAAGGATTATGATTTCTTTGTAGGAAAAGCCGAATATGTAAAATCTCCACAAAAACGTATTTGGGCACATATTAGGGCTGCCAATGCTTGTTTAGACTCAGTTTTTAGATTTGAAAAAGCACTACAAACTCACATTTCATCTAACAAGCAATTTAGTGTAGACGAACGAAATGCGATAAATACAAGAACCTATTCACGACTCTACAGTCAAACTTACCACAATCTTCTTAATCACCAAGTGGAGCGACAAATGCAGGCAACAGTGAAAATGATTGGAGATTTTTGGTACACTTGTTGGGTAGATGCAGGACAACCAGATTTAAACAACTTGTCTCAACAAAATTTAAGCGATTCATTACAAATGGCAGACAAAAAAGAAGCAAGTTCATGGCTCAAACGACTTTTCTCGGCGAGAGAGGAAAATGAATAGCGGATGTAAATTAGTGGATTTTACCAGCGATAGGCAGCAAGCTATATAGTAAGCTAAGGGGCTAAATGTGTTTCTCATAAAATGGTGAATCTATTTTATCAGAAACACCTACCCTTTAATGTTCAAAGCCTAATAACGAAAATTATGCAAATCGATAACTTGCGCTATAATTTTGCTTCAATTCAGACAATTTATCTTCTACCTTTGTATTATGAAAAATCAATTTAGAAGAAATAGCGATTTTCGTAGAAAAAATCAGCCTAATCATAAGACTAATAAACCTGCTGTAAAGTCAGATTTAAGTCATCTTAGCTTAGACAAACCTGCTGTTGTATTAAATGCAGGTAAAGAATTACCTGTAAAGCGTTTTCACCCTTGGGTATTTTCTGGGGCAATTTCTCAGATTTTAGGTGAACCAACAGACGGACAAGTGGTAGATGTACTAGATTTTGAAGGTAGCTTTTTGGCTACAGGTCATTATCACGAAGGTAGTATTGCTGTAAAAATATTCTCATTTGAACAAACAGAAGCTGACGAAGAATTTTGGTTTAACAAAATGGCGAAGGCTTTTGAAGTACGTAAATTAATCGACTTTGAACAAACCAATTGTTTCCGTTTGATTCATGGCGAAGGCGACGGCTGCCCAGGGTTGATCGTTGATATTTATAATGGCGTAGCAGTTTTACAAGCTCATAGCATTGGAATGCACCTTGAGCGTCATAAATTGGCAAATGCCATCAAAAGAGCATTGGGCGATAACTTAGTGGCTATTTATGATAAAAGCGTAGAGACTTTGCCTCCTCAATATGCTGCAAATCAAAAAAATGGATATTTAATCGGAACAAGTTCAGTACCTCATCCAGCTAAAGAAAATGGTCATACGTTTTTGATTAACTGGGAAACTGGGCAAAAAACTGGTTTCTTCCTTGATCAGCGTGATAACCGAGCTTTATTGGCTCGTTATGCGAAAGATCGCAAAGTGTTAAACTCGTTCTGTTATTCTGGTGGCTTTTCAATTTATGCACTCAACGAAGGAGCAACTTTGGTTCACTCGGTGGACGTTTCACAAAAAGCCATTGACTTGGTAAATCAGAACGTAGAAGCAAACTTTGGAGACAAAAACGCCAATAATCATGAGGCGTATGCTGAAGATGTCATGAAATATCTGAAAGCAAACGACCAATTTTATGACTTGATTGTTCTTGACCCTCCTGCGTATGCGAAAAGTATGGACGCGCGTCACCGTGCAGTGCAAGGTTATAAGCGTTTGAATATGGAAGGTTTTAAGCGTTTGGGCAAAGGTGGCATTTTGTTTACGTTCTCATGCTCACAAGTAGTAGATAGAGAATTGTTTTACAATACAGTTGTATCAGCAGCGTTAGAGGCTGGGCGACAAGTGAGAGTATTACACCATTTGACGCAACCATCAGACCACCCTGTTAATTTTTTCCATCCAGAAGGAAGTTATCTAAAAGGTTTGGTTCTTTATGTTGAGTAAATAAAACCAAAAGGATATATAAAAAGGGCTGACTCAGTGTTGAGTCAGCCCTTTTTATATATCCTTTTCTAGTAAATCAATACTTGAAATCTTATTGCTATTCAACAAATCTGAATAATCTGTTCCAACGAATTTTACTCAAGAATGATTTGTTTGGATCAAGTGACATCCAGATGAATACCGCTTTACCAACAATATGATCAGCAGGAACAAAACCGAAGAATCTTGAATCTTCTGAATTGTGACGGTTGTCACCCATCATAAAGTAATAATCTTGTTTGAAAGTATAAGAAGTAACAGGCTTGCCATCGATACTTACTTTATAATTTTCGATAACAACGTTTTTATTTCCTTCATAATACTTGATAACATATTTATACTTATCGATATTCATTGAATCCAATTGGATTGTCAAACCAGCTTTTGGCACTTGAATCGGTCCAAAATTATCACGATTCCAGTTATAAAGTGCTGAACTCATTGGCGCATCTTCTTGGTGAATGATATTTGCACCAACCTCCATACGCTCACCTTTTGGAGAAATAATAGGAGAGATTTCTTTCACACCATCCAACTGCTTTAATTTAGCAATATTTGATTCGAAAGTATTCACCACATATACAAAATAACCTTTTTTCGTATCTGAAGAATCTCCTTGGTAAGGTCCTACTAGGTTATTATTCTCATGTCCCATGGCATCGATACCATTGTATATTCCCAATTCTTCAAAAGGTTTTACGTCTGTAATTTCTTTTGTTGTTTTCAGAATATAGCCATGTTGCATCTTGGCAGGATTGGTAGCAGGTTTGCCGTTGATGTACAACTGCGTATTTTTAATTTCAATTAAATCGCCAGCTGTAGCAACACAACGTTTGATATAATAGGTTTTTAAATCAACTGGAGCATCGCCATCTGGTGCATAGTTAGGCACATTAAAAACAACTGCATCACCTTTGGTTACATCAGAAAAACCAGGCAAACGATAAATAGGAAGATCTAACCAAGTTAAATAAGAAGGTAAATCTGTACCCCAAATTTTTTGGTGAGTCAATGGAACTTGCAACGGAGTTTTAGGCGTACGTACACCATAGTGGAGTTTACTCACAAACAAAAAATCTCCAACCATCAAGCTACTTTCCATAGATGAAGTCGGAATCGTATAGGCTTCGAAAAAGAAGAAACGAATTAAGGTAGCAGCCACAACTGCAAACACAACTGAATCAACCCACTCACGAAAGGCTGACTTTTTAACAGGCTTTTTTTCAGACATTTTACAAAAATCTTAAATTTCTTTGATGGTTATGTAGCTAAGCTTTTATACAATAAGTCGTCATTGTTTACCTAGAATTACATTTCCACGAATTTATTTTTCAAACATTGACAAAATAAAAGCACTAAGTAATGCAAGAGTGTATTACTTAGTGCTTTTGAATGCTTTTATTCTGCTAACAAATCGTCCATGCCAAATACGCCTTTTTTGTCAGCAATCCACTCTGCTGCAATAACTGCGCCTAATGCAAAACCTTCACGACCATGTGCTTGGTGCAAAATTTCGATTTGGTCAATATCAGAAATATACTTAACAATATGCGTTCCTGGAACTCTACCTTCACGAGCCGACCAAATAGCCACTTCGTTGTCAGCAGGAATTTCGTTATTAATCCATTTTTCTTTGCCAGCAAGATTTTCAATTAAACCTTCAGCAATAGTAATCGCAGTTCCACTTGGAGAATCTTTCTTTTCGGTGTGATGAATCTCGGTTGTGCTTACGCTATATTGTTTTTGAGGGTTCATCAATTTTGCCAACATTTTATTCAATTTGAAAAAGATGTTAACACCAATAGAATAATTTGATGACCAGAAAAATGCACTTCCTTTTTCTAGTGTTAAAGCCTCTAATTCAGGTTTCTTTTCCAACCAACCTGTTGTACCAGATACTACAGGAATGCCTTTTTCGATACAAGTTTTTACATTTTCGTATGCAGAAAGAGGATGGCTAAATTCAATGACTGCATCTACATCAGCAGCTGTAAGAGCATCAAATTCGCTACGGTTATTTACGTCGATTCGTGCTACTATGTTATGACCTCGGCTCAGAGCAATCTTCTCTATTACTTTACCCATTTTGCCATAGCCGAGAAGAACAATATTCATGTTAATTGAGACTATTTATGTGAAAATTTTAATTCTATTTGTTATTTCAACGCTAATGTGATTTTTGCTCCAAACGCAGGACTATTCATAAAAGGCGTCGTCACGGCTGGTTGTATTTTCATTGAAATATCGTCAGTCAAATCAAATGTTTTTAAATGCGCCGTTACGTTGGCATCAATGATATTGGCTGCCCAAATGACAAGTACAAACAAGATTGCAGTATCTCTATATCGGTGATAATATTGGGTTCCAGTTTTTAGTTGTGCTGCCGTCATCTCACGAGTAACACCATTATAAGTAATGGACGTCCCCGTTAGATTATTCTCTGTTACATATCTTGATTTATTCAAGAACAGTTGATAGTATTCATTGTTATGAATAATAAAATAGACATTCACCCCAAAACCTGCTGCTAAAATCGGTAACTTCCAATACTGTCGATTATAGATTTGTCCCCATCCTGGCACCATCGCTGAACGAATAGTGGCAATCCTTGGAATAATCTTATATTGCTTTTTCCCTGAATCTAATGACTTAGCTACTTTTGTCAAGTCATCTTTTGGAATTTGAATGGTATCTGCTTTTAAGATTTGTGCTGATGAACAATAGCTCAACAACATACCAATTATACTCAAAAGCCATACTTTTTGTATGTGTTTCATGCGTATTCTAGTCAAAATTTCTTGCAAAGTTCATGTAAAATAACTTCGTTTTCAATGCCTTAACAAGATTTAACAAAACTATTGTTGGAAAATCGACCAGATTTAAGCTTTGATTGAGAGCAAAATTTTGTCTAATTCTTCTTGTGAAGTAAACGGAATCTTGATTTCTCCTTTGCCTTTATCATCTGCTTTTACGGTTACTTTTGAACCAAAATAAGCCTGAAGTCTAAATTGAAGGCTTCTTATCTCTTGTTTTACTCCGCCTTTTTTATCAACACCTTCTGCCATTAATTTGGCGTTTGAAAGCTCTCTTACAGCCTCTTCTACTTTACGAACAGACCATTCTTCGGCGATTGTTTTATTGAAAATCGAAAGTTGGTGCTCACGATTGTCTATGTTGATAATAGCACGAGCGTGTCCCATTGAAATTTTGTTATCACGCAATGCCACCTGAATCACATCAGGAAGTTTCAAGAGACGAATGTAATTATTGACAGTCGTACGGTTTTTGCCTACTCTATCTCCAAGCTCTTCTTGCTTAAGACTACATTCGGTAATCAAACGCTGATAACTCAAGGCAATTTCGATAGCATTCAAGTTTTCACGCTGAATGTTTTCAATTAATGCCATTTCCAGCATTTGTTGGTCGTCAGCCGTACGCACATAGGCAGGAATCATGCGTAACCCTGCACGCTTCGATGCTTGCAAACGGCGTTCACCCGAAATAAGTTGGTATTTATTCGGGGCAATTTGACGCACCGTAATAGGCTGAATAATCCCTTGTACACGGATTGAGTCGGCTAATTCGTTGAGCGCCTCCTCATCAAAATGAGTACGCGGTTGATACGGGTTAGTTTCGATAGCATCTACCGAAATTTCGTTCATCGAGCTAATTTGCTCTAAACGTTGAGGACGCTCGATGGGTGTAGGATTACTAGGTCTGGTATTATTTACACCATTAACTGAATCTGAGTCCTGTAACAAAGCTCCTAAGCCTCTGCCAAGTCCAACACGTTTTTTTGCAGGTAATTCCATTTTACTCATGGTATAAAAGTTAATAAGTACAAATGTATATTGGCGCTAATTTGTGATAAGAATATCTTACAATGTGATTATTCCAATAAACAGATAAATTGTTTTTCTCGAAAAAGAAGTTGTTGTGTCCAACATTTTCTCCACCACTCTACTCCTGATTTACATAGCCATTTTTCGCGAGAATTTCTCTGGCAAGGTTCAGATAACTAATAGCTCCTTTACTTTCTGAGTCGTGAGCAATAGCTGGTACACCAAAACTAGGAGATTCTGACAAACGGATATTACGAGGAATAATGGTGTTGAATACCATGCTTTGGAAGTGTGAAGTAACTTCTGCAACCACTTGATTTGATAGGCGAACACGCAAATCGTACATGGTCAACAAGATACCTTCGATGGTCAATGCCGTGTTGAGTCTAGATTGAATAATCTTAACGGTATTCAACAATTTACCTAAACCTTCGAGGGCAAAATATTCACATTGCACAGGGATAATTACTGAATCTGCTGCTGTGAGAGCATTAATTGTAATCAAACCTAGTGAAGGCGAACAGTCAACAATCACGAAATCGTACTCGTGCAATACCGTTTGAAGGCATTCTTTCATACGCTGTTCGCGGTCACGAAGATTAATCATTTCAATTTCGGCACCTACCAAGTCGATATGTGACGGAATCAAATGTAAGTAAGGCAAATCCGTCTCGATGATAATATCTTGTACCTGTACCCCATCTACCATGCACTCATAAATCGAGTTTTGGATTTCTTTAGGATTATAGCCCAAACCCGATGTAGAGTTTGCTTGAGGATCAGCGTCGACAATAAGCGTCCTAAATTCTAGTGCGGCAAGACTTGCTGCTAGGTTGATAGTGGTAGTAGTTTTACCAACTCCTCCTTTTTGGTTGGCAATCGCAATTACTTTCCCCATTTGATTTTTTGAGTTACTTGTTTCAGTTACTGATTATTAGTTATACAGCCGATGGTAATTTGATTTACAGAACTACGAATCCTGAATAACCAATAAGGAATAACTCAATCTACCTTCAAATATCTCTCTTTCGAAGGAGATTTACAAAGAGTGTTCCACAAATGTTTCACGAATATAAAAAATCTTTCCAAAACTTTCCTACTAAACCAAGATAATTGAAATCAAATTTGCGCTTTTACCAAAAAAATTAGTCACCAGCACTACTCTGCCTATAAAAACCATATTAATTATTTGATTAATACCTTTTTATGAGATCCTATATTTCTGGATTTTTCGAAGAATCTTGCTTAAAATTTGGTCTCGGAGTTATCAAAAAGTTGGTATTCCGCTGATATAGGTTTAACTTAGAATGTTTTTTTCAATAAAAACAGCGATTTTAGACTATATTACAGGTATTTCACCAAAAGTTTTTCTTCTATCTCGATGAATGTTATTTTACTTACAAGTTACAAATAATAAGTCGATTAATGGGAGGTAAATAGGGGTATTGACCCTAAGATTTAACATTGGGTTAAATTATAAAACAGGAAGGATATCAGTCTAAAACAAAAACATTATATTCACTTAACAAAAACAAACTATTTACAGCCTACAAAGTAGCAACCACGAATCCTAAAACTACTTTGACAGGCACAAAGCTTTAAAAATATATGACTTCAAATCATTCTAACGAAGCCCTAACAGAGGAAAAGAAAGGTACGTTTCCAAAAGCGATTCCTTATATCTTGGGTAACGAAGCAGCCGAGCGATTTAGCTTTTATGGTATGCGTTCTATCCTATCCACTTTCTTAGTTGCACAGTTCTTCAACCCTAGCGGAAACCCTGTACTTCAAAAAGTTGCCGAAGCAAAATCCAACGAAATGGTTCACATGTTTGTGGCTTTGGCGTATTTTATGCCCATGATTGGTGGCTTGGTGGCTGACTGGTTTTTCGGAAAATACAAAGTGATTTTTTATGTATCTGTTTTGTATTGTTTTGGACACTTAACTTTAGCATTGTTCGAAAACAATTTAGATATGTTCTCATTAGGTTTACTTATTATTGCTTGTGGTGCAGGAGGTATTAAGTCCTGTGTGTCGGCCAACGTGGGTGACCAATTTGACAAGAGTAATGAGCATTTAATGACAAAAGCATATAGTTGGTTTTATTTCGCCATCAACGCAGGTTCTGTAGTATCTAACATCTTCATTCCTGTTATTTATGCTTCTATTGGCGCTGCTTGGGCATTTGGAGTTCCAGGTATTTTGATGGCGATTGCGACGGTAGTGTTCTTTTTAGGAAGAAACAAATATGTGCATGTTCCTCCATCTGGAATCAATCGTAACAATTTTGTATTTATTACCTACTATGCGTTAACACATTTAGGTGCAAGAAAAGAGGGCGAAAGTTGGTTGGACGTATCCAAAGCTGAATATGACCACGAAAAAGTAGAAGGCGTAAAAGCTGTTTATCGTGTCTTAGCAGTATTTGCCTTTATTCCTATCTTCTGGGCATTGTGGGACCAAAACTTAGCAGAATGGGTACTACAAGCTAAAAAATTAGACCTAAACACAGGCTTAGGTTATACATTCCTACCAGAACAAGTACAGGTATTGAACCCCTTATTCTTGGTTAGTTTTATTCCTGTATTCACTTACGTAGTGTATCCTTTCTTCGAAAAATTAGGTATCAAAACAACTCCACTACGTCGTTTGGGCGCTGGTTTCCTCTTAACAGCAGTTTCATTTGTCATTATTTCATTAATTCAGACAAGTATTGATGCAGGTGGTCAGCCATCGGTATGGTGGCAGATTTTGGCATACTTGGTATTAGCTTGGGGCGAGATTTTGGTATCTATTACAGGTTTGGAATATGCTTATACCAACTCTCCTAAATCAATGAAAAGTACCATGACTGCGATTTGGTATTCTGCGGTATCTATTGGTAACTTGGGCGTTGCTTTGGTAAACGGCAATATCGCTAAAGGTGGTTTCTTAGCTCAATTAGATGGTGCTTCTTACTTCTGGTTCTTTACAGGATTGATGTTCGCTAGTACTGTAATTTTTATGCTGGTAGCAGGTAGACTTAAAGAAACCAAATACGTGGGATAGGTTCGATTGCGGATTTTGGATGTTTGATTGCGGATTTACATTCAATTGAGTGTTTATTTTTATCTCCATTCCACACTCGTAGAGACGTAATACTTTACGTCTAAAGCCAAAATAATAGTAGCAAAAAGGCGGTCGAAAAACAATTTTCGACCGCCTTTTTGCTTGATGAATAGTCAATAATTACTTGACATTTTAGAACTTTTTTTCGAATAGGGTGCGACTTAAGTCGCACCCCATTCGGAATTTACCATATCTTTCAAAATTCCGAAATCTACAATCAGCATTCCCAAATCTAATGTGTTTGTGTCGCTAAAAACTGCATTTTGTGCAATTGGGCATACCAACCGTCTTTTTCCAATAAACTTTCGTGGGTTCCCTCCTCCTTAATTTCACCTTTATCTAATACTAAAATTTTATTGGCATTTTGAATGGTTGACAAACGGTGTGCAATTACGATGGCAGTGCGACCTTTCATCAATTTTGCAATCGCATTTTGAATCATTTCTTCTGTTTCGGTATCTACTGAAGAAGTCGCCTCATCTAACACAATCACTTTAGGATCGTGTACAAGCGCACGCACAAAGGAAATCAATTGGCGTTGACCTACAGAAAGCGTTGCACCACGTTCCATCACATTGTAATCATAGCCATCAGGGAGTCTTTCGATAAAATCATGGGCTCCAACTAATTTAGCAGCTTCAATGATTTTTTCTCTGGTAATAGACTTATCTCCAAGCGTGATATTATTTTCAATTGTATTCGAAAACAAGAAAACATCTTGCAACACCACACCTATTTTGCTTCTTAAACTTTGCAATTCGTATTCATGCAAATCACGACCATCAATGAAAATTTTCCCTTTATTGATTTCGTAAAAACGACTCAAAAGGTTAATCGTTGATGATTTTCCTGCACCCGTAGCGCCAACCAAAGCGATGGTTTCCCCTTGTTTAACTTCAAAAGAAATATCTTTCAATACATATTCCTCGTCGTTATAAGCAAACCAAACATTTTCAAACTTGACATTACCTTTCAAATCATTGGCACTGTACGAACCATTGTTGGCAACATATTCATCCGAATCCAATAATTTCAAAATACGCTCAGTCGATACTATACCCATTTGTAAAGTATTAAAACGATCAGCCAAGAAACGAATCGGACGGAAAAACAAGTTCATAAACATGATAAACGCCGTAAGTGTACCCAAGGTAATATCATGGTTGAGAATTTGTTTTGACCCAAACCAAACTATCAGCCCAGTCCCAGCCGCCAAAATAACATCGGCTACAGGGAAATACACCGAATATGCCCAAATTGAGCGAATATTGGCATCTCTATGTGTTTGATTTATGGCAACAAACTTTTTATACTCTAGCTCTTCAGCACTAAATGCCTGTACGATATTCATCCCTGTGATATGTTCCTGCACAAAGGAGTTCAGATTAGATACCGCAATACGTACCTCATTGAATGATTTCTTGATATATTCTTTAAAAATATAGGTCGAAACCACCATGAAAGGCACTGTCATTAAACAAATAAGTGTCAAGCGCCAGTCTGTATAAAACATAACTCCTGTAATCAGTACTAATTGTAAAATATCGCCAGCGATGGATGCCAACCCTTCCGAGAAAACATCGTTGAGTGTTTCTATATCCGAAACGGTACGAGTCACCAAGCGACCAATTGGGGTATCGTCAAAAAACTTGAGTCTTAAATGAAGGATTTTTTCATACAATGCCACACGAATGTCTCGAATCACAGTTTGTCCTAACCAGCCCGCCATATAAGATGTCACAAATTGCAAGAAACCTTGCAACAGTAATACCCCAAGCATAGCCAATAGCATCAAAGATAATCCGTTGTAATCGCCACGAGCGATTTCGTTATCAATCGTATGACGAATCAATAAGGGATTGAGTGGTACCACACAGGCCATTACCATAATCAAAACCACCAAAGACCAAAAACGTACCTTATAGGGTTGTAAAAATCCGTAAATGCGTCGTAATATCTCAAAATCAAAAATTTGCCCGCTTTTTTCTTCTTTTCTCAATGTTCAGAAAAATTAAAATTATAGTCTATTGTCGATTATAGAAAGCTCAAAGTCCTCTCAAACTTTTACTATCTTTGACAAAGTTATTAATAAACCTTATCCTTTAAAAACAACAGCGACAAAGCGCAATTAGTTTAGATTGGAGAAAAAACTAATGTGAGAGGCATCAGGCAAAAAGGCAAGGAGGCAAGAGTTTTTTTAAATTAAAAATAAAAGAGGGATTTGCATTATTCTTTTTGAACTATTGCCTAGTGCCTATCCCTCTCAACTCAAAAAAATGAACCTACAACACATTACCGAACAGGTGGCTTTATTGACTCGCAAAACAGCTTTGTTTGTGAAAGAAGCTGCTTCTGAATTTTCGAGAGATAGTATCGAATACAAAGGACTCAACGATTTGGTTTCGTATGTTGATAAAGAAACTGAAATTCGTTTGGTAGAAGGACTCAGACAGATTTTACCAGAAGCTGGTTTTATTGCCGAAGAAGGCACCGCCGAACGCACTGAAGACCAAGAATATGCTTGGATAGTTGACCCTGTAGATGGTACCACGAATTATATGCACGGTTTGCCCGTTTTTGCGATTTCGATTGCGCTTATGCACCATGACAAAATTGTAAGTGGTGTTGTAATGGAAATCAATCGTGAAGAATGTTTTACTGCTTGGTTGGGTGGTGGCGCTTATTTAGATGGAAAACCTATCAAAGTATCCTCAGCCAATCAATTGAAAGATAGCCTTTTAGCAACGGGGTTTCCATATTATGATTTCAAACAAACAGACCAATATTTGGCTATTTTGAAAGAACTGATGCAAAAATCACATGGTTTGCGTCGTATGGGTTCGGCAGCTGTTGATTTGGTTTATACAGCCTGTGGACGCTTTGAAGGCTTTTTTGAATACAACCTCAAACCTTGGGATGTGGCAGCAGGAACACTCATTGTACAAGAAGCAGGAGGAATCGTCAGTGATTTTAAAGGTGGTGACGATTTTATCTTTGGTCGTGAACTAATTGCCGCTTGTGGTGCGTTTTATGAATTGAAAGAGGTGATTCAAAAACACTGGAAATAGGTAAGTGATTTGAAGATATGTGGATTTGAAGATTTGAAAATAGAGATAAGCTAATAATTTTCAAACTACCCTTTTTTCGAACTCAAAACACGTCAATCTTAACTCGTCACACAATGGAGAATATCATTATAGCACTTATTTTTCTTGCTGCTATCGCCTATTTAGTGCGATTGGTTTGGAACAATTTTAACCCCAAAAACACAGCAGGTTGTAGCAAAGGATGTGGTTCTTGCGCTGCATTTGATGCAGATAAAATCATGGCTCAGATGGAAAATAATAAAAGTATTTAATATATATCAATCGGTGGTTAGGTAAAGATATTACCTAACCACCGATATTCTTAGACTAATTTTATATTTTCTAGAAATAGTTATAACTCGTTATTGAAAACCAAACAAACACCTTCGTAATCATCTATATATCAATAAGATATATACTCGCTCCTCAATTTTCATTTCAACTTCCTTCTCCGATATTTTAATTTTTAAAAATAAACTACCATCTTTGAATAAAGGAGTTTTGTCGAAAATCAAAACAAACCTTCAATTACTTAATAAACAATCAAAATGGCACAAGCAAAATCGGGCGATAAAGTTAGCGTCCATTACACAGGCAAATTAACAGATGGTACTATTTTCGACAGTTCAGCAGGTCGTGAGCCTTTAGTATTTGAACTAGGTACTGGTATGGTGATTGCTGGTTTCGATAATGGTATTACTGGTATGACTATCGGAGACAAAAAAACTGTTCATATTCCAGTAGATGAGGCGTACGGTCCAGTAAATCCTGAGTACATGGCGATGTTCCCTCGCAACGAAATTCCTGCTGATATTCCTTACGAAGTAGGTATGCAGTTGAATATGCACCAAGATGGTACCGGTCAAGTAATGCCAGTGGTAGTAACAGAAGTTACAGATACACACATCACATTGGATGCAAACCACCCATTAGCTGGAAAAGATTTGATTTTTGACATTGAATTGGTGGCTATTGGCTAATCATTTCATTCAGATAGACTATCAAATAATGATGAATTGTGAGTGATGAATTGTGAATGTAAAACTTTGAAAACTAAGTTAGTGGGCAAAATAAGCTTATATAATTACGCTTTAACTTACCTTCATAATTCATCACTACAGCTTAGGTTAGTGGGCAAAATTAAAATGATTTCACCCGCTTTTAGTTCTAGGCTTTAGGCTAAAAGCCAAAAAGTATTTCTCACGAAATAAGTAAACCTTTTTTGCCTAATGCCTACGGCTTATACCCTAAAGCCTATTAATGAAATTTTATATTACATTAATACTTTTTACATTTTAGCCAATTGCTTCAAAGCCTCTACAAAAGCATCCAAATCTTTGGTAGTAATGTATAAATGAGGCGTCACTCTTACCCCAAAAACTCCTGCGTAACCGATAGCTACGGTAAAAATTTTATATTCTTCCATTAGTTTTTTAGCCAAGTCCGCAGGGTTCATTCCTTTGATTCCTACATTGGCAATTCCACAGGCTCTATGTGACTCCTCCGGCGTATTAACCATAATATTAGGAATATCCCTAACCTTCGAAGTCCAATATTCTTGTAGATATCGTAGTCTCGCCTCTTTTCTAGTAATCCCTATCATATTATGAAATTCGATAGCATCTACAATCGCCAAGTCTGTAGCCACAGGATGCGTACCCGTATGATTGAGTTTTCTAATATCCTCGTCGTTATAACCCATATCGCCAATCATTTGCCAAACGGGTTTTATTTTATCTTTTCTAACATACAAAATACCCGCCCCTAGAGGGTTTCCCAGCCATTTGTGCAAACTACTTCCATAGTAATCTACGCCTCCCAAATCGCCTATTTTAAAGTTCAAATGAGCAAAAGCATGAGCGCCATCCACCATTACCTCCACTCCATGTCGATGTGCCATTTCAGTGATTTTTTTAATGGGTAAAATTTGCCCAGTAATATTGATCAAATGACAAACCATAAATAAGCGAGTTTTGGGCGTAATTGCTTTTTCGTAAACCTCCACAATTTCCTCGTCTGATTTGGGATGTAAGGGCACTGAAATTACCTTATTTGTCAAGCCATGGCGTTTGGCTTGGAGCTTAAACATATCTAACATAGCGCCGTAATCATGTTCTGCCATGAGTGCTTCATCGCCTGTTTTCCAATCAAAACCTGCAATAATGGTATCGAGCGATTCTGTGGTATTTCTGGTAATTATTAACTCTTCGTGCGAACAACCCAACAACTCAGCTAGTTTTTTTCGAGAAATCATTTTATCATCAAACTGACGAGTTCGCATATAATATGAGGATACTTTATTGACAGCCTGAATATGTGCCAAATATTTTTGCATCACTGGTTTGGAAGCCATGGAATAATAGCCATTTTCCAAATGAATAAAGTCTTTAGGCACATCATAAGCTTCTCGAATTTTTATCCAAAACTGTTCATCTTCTGCCAATTTTTCCGCAGGAATATGCTTATGAAGTTGTATTAAATCTGATAAATTAGTTTGCGATAAAACGGCGACACCTGTAAGGTTTTTAAGAAACTGACGTTTGGAGAGATAAGATTTCATACGTTTGTTGAAAATTAATTGAATTATGTAAGACGTTAATGGTATATAAGTTAGCGGATTATACGATTAACTAATAACATCTTTTACTTTCTTTCTAAAAAAGATAAGTAAAGAAAACGAAATGAGTATAAGTAATGAGGAGATTTACTATATAGAAAGTGATTTATAATTAGGACTGTACGAAGGATTCCAAACTATTGCAGATTTCTGATTTCGGAAATAAAGTAAAATGACTTTATTTTTAACAAAATATATAACCTTGCACTTCCGAAATCCAACATCCGAAATCCGAAATAAATGGTTTTGATAATCCTTCTCACTACTAATTTATTATTGCTATTTCATTATCACATTCCCAATTTAATTAAAAACTGTATGACCTTTAAAAGTATTATTACCTCTCAGATAGCCAGTTTTTGTCTTACCACAGCACTGATATCCTCCTATTCAAGCATCAGTATTTCCCAAAATATTCCACAGGCTGTAGGACCCGTTCCTACCGAAAACCAGCTCAAATGGCAGGAAATGGAATATTATGCTTTCGTACACTTTTCGACCAATACTTATACCAATCAAGAATGGGGATTTGGTGACGATGATCCAAAGATTTTTAATCCCACACAATTAGATTGCCGTCAGTGGGCTAGAGTATGTAAAGAAGCAGGTATGAAAGGCATTATCATCACGGCAAAACACCATTCTGGATTTTGTTTGTGGCCTTCTAAATACACAGAATATTCAGTAAAAAATTCTCCTTGGAAAAATGGAAAAGGTGATATTGTAGGCGATTTGGCAAAAGCTTGTAAAGAATATGGCTTAAAAATGGGCATCTACCTTTCGCCTTGGGATAGAAACTTTGCTGACTATGGTAAGCCAGAATACATTACATATTTCAGAAATCAATTACGAGAATTAATGACCCAATACGGAGATATTTTCGAAATTTGGTTTGATGGTGCTAATGGCGGCGATGGCTATTATGGTGGTAGCAGAGGAACTCGCAAAATTGACCGAAAAACCTATTATGATTGGTCAAATACCTATAAACTTATTCGTGATTTACAACCTAAAATCGTGATTTGGAACGACGGTGGCGACCGTGCCGACCTCCGTTGGGTGGGTACAGAAGAAGGATATGTAGGTGAAAAAAATTGGAGTTTACTCAACGCCAAAGGTGATGTGCCTGAGGATATGCTACGTCATGGCGTAGAAAACGGCGAAGTATGGGTACCAGGAGAAGTGAATACTTCGACCCGACCAGGTTGGTTTTATCATGAATACGAAGATAGTCGTGTCAAAACACTGCCCGACTTAATGAATACTTATCATCACTCCATCGGTAGAAATGGGACTTTGTTACTCAATTTTCCTATTGACAAAAGAGGTTTAATTCATGAAAATGATGAAAAAGCGGTAAAAGCCTTGGCAAAAGCTGTAAAAGATGCTTACTCTGTAAATTTGGCACTAAACAAAAAAGCAAGCGCGACGAACATTCGAGAAAATGCCTTAATGTTTAATGCCTCTAAAGCTTTGGATGGTAGCAAGAATACCTATTGGGCAACTGATGAAGGTATCACAAATGCCTCTATGACAATAGATTTGGGTAAACCAACGCTCTTCAATCGCTTTATGGCACAAGAATTTATTCGCTTGGGGCAACGAGTAAAATCTTTTAAAGTAGAAGCTCTTGTTAATGGCAATTGGAAAGAGTTAGCCCAACAAACTACCATTGGCTACAAGCGAATTCTCATTTTTCCAACAATTAAAGCCAGTAAAGTTCGCTTCACGATTTTGGATGCCAAAGCCTGTCCACTGATTTCGAACATTGGTATTTTTAATGCTCCACAAATTCTTACCGCACCAAGTATTACAAGAAACCAAGCAGGAGAAGTAAGCATCAAAGCCGATGACCCAGAATCACTTGTGTATTATACACTCGACGGAAGTATTCCAACCACGAAATCAGCAAAATATACTGGAACTATTCAAACCAATGGCAAAACAACAGTAAAAGCCATAGCAGTGGAAGCCAGTACTAAAAAGAGTTCGGAGACAGCTGAGGAAAAGTTTGATATTGTAAAAAAGGACTGGAAAATTGTTGGTATCGCAGATGAAAAAGCGTATAAAGTAATCGATGGGAATTCTCATACAGCTTGGTATCAAGCTAAAACACAAGCACTACCAGCCGATTTGATTATTGATTTAGGAAAAGAAGTTACCCTTACTGGATTTAAATATTTACCGTGGCAAAGTACAGATGGGGTCATTGCAAAATATCAATTTTCTGTTTCTTTAGACGGTAATAATTGGACGGTTGTAAACGAAGGAGAATTTTCAAATATTAAAAATAATCCTCTTTTACAGGTGAAAACCTTTGCTCCTAGTAATGCCAAGTTTATTAGGTTTACGGCTTTAAAAAATACGAAAAACGATAACTGGGCAGGCTATGCCGAATTAGATGTGATAACGAAGTAGACATCTCTAATTGAGTGATTGAGTGGTTTAGTGAATGAGTGATTATTTTAAGATACATTAAATAATCACTCATTCTCTAAATCACAAATCACTAAATTACTTATAAATCTCTCAACATTTTTTCAAGTGCATCTAAGTCTTTTATATATACTTCACGAGCTTTGGATCCTTCAAACGGACCTACAACACCCGCTTTTTCAAGTTGATCGATGATACGTCCCGCACGATTATAACCCAATTTTAAACGACGTTGAATAAGTGAAGTAGAACCTTGTTGGTGGGTAACTATCAACCTTGCTGCTTCTTCGAAATATTCATCTTTATCTTTAGAGTCAAAATCACCTTTTTCGTTTCCACCACCAGAATCACCCTCAAATTCAGGTAATAAATATGCTGAATCGTAGCCACTTTGCTCGCCAATATATTCACAAACATCTTCTACCTCTGGCGTATCCACAAAAGCACACTGTAAACGAATAATATCAGAACCCGTCGAAAGTAGCATATCTCCCATTCCGACTAATTGTTCGGCTCCACCTGTATCCAAAATAGTTCTTGAGTCAATTTTAGATGTCACTTTAAACGACAAACGAGCTGGGAAGTTAGCCTTGATTGTACCCGTAATAACGTTTACCGATGGACGCTGTGTGGCAATAACCAAGTGTATTCCGATAGCACGAGCCAACTGCGCCAAACGAGCAATAGGTTGTTCCACTTCCTTACCTGCTGTCATCATCAAGTCGGCAAGCTCATCGACTACCAACACGATATAAGGCATAAAATAGTGTCCTTTATCTGGATTTAATCGGCGATTGACAAACTTGGCGTTATATTCTTTAAGGTTACGGCAACCTGCATCTTTCAACAGATTGTAACGATTATCCATCTCGATACACAAGGAATTGAGAGTATTTACCACCTTTTTGGTATCAGTAATAATCGCCTCGGCTGCATTTGGAAGCATGGCCAAGAAATGACGTTCAATTTTGTTGAAAAGCGTTAATTCCACCTTTTTAGGATCCACCAACACAAACTTTAGTTGCGAAGGATGCTTTTTATACAACAAAGACGTCAGAATCATGTTCAATCCTACCGACTTACCCTGACCTGTTGCCCCTGCCATCAAAAGGTGAGGCATTTTGGCAAGGTCGGTCATAAATATGTCATTACTAATCGTTTTACCTAATACAATTGGCAAATCAGCGGTTGATTTTTGGAATTTTTCTGAGCCAATCACCATTTTTACAGGTACCATTTCCCTGTTTTTATTTGGCACCTCGATACCAATCGTACCCTTTCCTGGAATAGGCGCAATAATACGAATTCCTAAGGCTGCCAGTGCTAAGGAAATATCATCCTCAAGGTTTTTGATTTTCGAAATTCGAACCCCAGCATCAGGAATAATTTCATAAAGCGTTACTGTTGGTCCAATTGTAGCCTTAATATCGGCAATCCCAATTCCATAATGTCCAAGAGTATCAACAATCTTATTCGAATTAGCCTTCAATTCTTCTTGCGAAACCTGTGCTTTCCCCATGTCATAATCTTTCAACAAAGAAACGGATGGGAACTGATAATTAGGTAAATCTAGCGTAGGGTCGTATAAACCAAATCGTTTTACTAACTCATCACTAGCTTCGTCTTTTGATGTTTCTGTAACAGGAATATCCTCCTCGATTTCGTCGATTGTCTCAGGTAAATCTCCTTCCAAGGTATTTTCTATGGTCAACGAGACTTCTTTTCTAGCAGTACTCGCAGGGCTAATTGTTTGAGCTGGTGTATTGGCTTTTGCCTCTACAATTGGTGGCAAATATGGTCTGATACTCTCTTCATCAGCATTATCTTCTCTTGTCAGCAAATCATCATCCTCAAACTCTGGCTCTGGTACTCTTAAAGTATTCTTTGTATTTTTAGCTGTATTTTCAAGATCATCCCTTACCCTGCGAATATTTTTGGCTTGGCTAATATCATCTGCATTTTGCTCTTCGTTGGTCTCTGTTTCGGGTTCGGCAGGAGCTAATAACCTTTCCATAAATTCCACTAAAACCTCAGTTCCGTAGAAAAACGAGATAAAGAGTATGAGCAGAAATAATATTACAAAAATCGTAAAAGGTCCCATGAGACTATCCATATATTCGTTGAGATAGTAGCCCATTCCTCCACACAAATCGCTCCAGTTGTCGGCAATATGAAATGTGTAAACCCAAAAGCCTAGGAAGGTACTTCCCCACAAAATACCAAAAATAGAAAGTTTGGTAAACCTTTCTAAATTAACAAGGCTTCGTTTTAGTCCGATTTGTACTCCCGTAAAAAATGTCATTGGCACTAACCAAAAAGCCGAAACTCCAAAGTAGCGAAGTACTAAAAGGTCAGCTAATTTTGCACCAAATACCCCAAAAAAGTTTTTGGTTTTCTTACCTGTTTCTGCCAAACTCGACAAAGAGTTATGTATCTCACTTTGATCTGCTTTACCTGTAAAAAGGTGCGAAAAAAATGAGAAAAACATAAATACGGAAAACAACACCAAAACACCACCAATCAGTAAACGGGCACGTTCAACACCTGAGCCACCAAAATCTAATTTGAATGGGCTTGGTGAAGCTGAACGAGCTTTTTCCTTAGGTCGGTTTTGCTCAGGATCTTTGGGAATATTTCTAGCCATAACATTTTAAATATTTCGAAGGGTATTCACTCTTCGAAAGGATGATTTGTGACTTAACAAAATCTCAAATCGGATTAGAGTAAGGAAACTACCATGAGTGCAGAGTTAAGAGTGATGAGTTTTGAGTTGAATTTTAGTAACAACTTGCCTCAAAATCAAATTAGTTCTACACAATTCTTTAAGGAAACAAAACAGTTCTTTTACAGATCGGAAGAGAAGAAATCAGTCATACTTTACACTAACGCCTTATGCCTCATTGCCTGAACCCTTTACTTACTTCTTCGCTAAATAACGATTAATTCTACTTACTAGCCCTGGACCTTCGTAAATAAAACCTGTATATACTTGAACCAAATCAGCACCAGCGTTTAGTTTTTCTTCAGCATCTTCAGGAGAATGAATACCTCCCACACCAATGATAGGGAACGCTTTTCCTGATTTTTGTGATAAATAACGAATCACTTCTGTTGAGCGTTTGGTTACGGGTTTTCCACTCAACCCTCCCATTTCTTTGACTAATTCCTCAGAAGATTGTAAGCCCTCTCTCGAAATAGTAGTATTGGTGGCAATCACTCCCGCAATTTTAGTTTCTTGTACAATTTCAATAATATCGTCCAATTGTGATTCGGTCAAATCTGGTGCAATTTTCAACAAAATTGGCTTTTGTTTCGGACGACGTTCATTATCTTTTTGCAAAGTTTGTAATAAATCCTTCAAGGGTTCTTTCTCTTGCAAAGCTCTCAAATTTGGCGTATTGGGCGAGCTTACATTTACCACAAAATAATCAACCACATCAAAGAGTTCATTGAAGCAAATCATATAATCATTCACCGCTTCCTCGTTTGGTGTTACTTTATTTTTACCAATATTTCCACCAATCAATACGTTGCTATTACGCTTTTTCAAACGAGCTGCTGCCTCCTTTACGCCATCGTTATTAAAACCCATTCGGTTAATTAACGCTTCATCAGCTTTCAAACGAAACAAACGAGGTTTGTCGTTGCCAGGCTGAGGCTTGGGAGTAAGGGTACCTATTTCTACAAAGCCAAAACCCATCGCAGAAAGCTCGTCTACAAGCACTGCATTTTTATCCAAACCTGCTGCCAAGCCAACTGGATTTTTGAATTTGAGTCCAAAAACTGTCTTTTCCAAAGCAGGGTTTTCATACTGATAGATGGCTTTGAAAATGGTTGGAAAAAAAGGGATTTTGAATAATGCCTTTATTAAATCAAAAGTAAAATAGTGAGCCTTCTCAGCATCAAAACGGAATAAGAGTGGCTGTAAAAAAAGTTTATACATTGTATTGTCAGAATCTGCGCCCGTATCTGTAGGATTGGAGGACTTTTTAAGATTTATTACAATGACAAAATTACAAAAAGGGCAAACAAAAACCTCACAGCTTTTGGATTTAGCTATGAGGTTTTGAAATTGTTTTGGTCAAATAGAAAAGTTTTTCCTCATTCATCGATTCAAATTTGAATGAGTTGGTAAATTTCTCTATTTTATTTCTTTGCAGGCTTTTTGAAAATAGCTTCATCCACACTTGGATTCAACTTAATTGAATCTACTTCCATAGTCATTTGACCTCCACCCATCGGCGATGGAATTTCGGTTGTATATGGGAAAATCAAGCCATCTACTGCCTTAAAATTTGAGAAAGACAATTCTATATCTGTATTTTTTGCATTAATCACTCTGTTCGCAGTCGTTTTTACAATGTAATATGTCGATGGCGAAACAAATACGTTTGTTACATCTCCATTTTTTTCTGTCAATTTCAAACGATAAGCCTCAACGTTATCTACTTTTTCTTTACCAACTAATTCTAGTGTAGCTCCTTTTTCAACGTAATCGATGAGTGCTCCTCCAAAGTTCATTTGACCTTTGGTTTGTTTGGTTACTGCATTTGGCAATTCCTGAGGTTCGCCTGTACCACCCATCATCGTAGGGAGGATTGTCCAACCTTGATCGCCATCTAATGCTGTAATAATTTTTTGCCCCATCACTGATGCTTCAGTACGAAGTCCTTTTCCAACTAAAATGATAGATTTGGACTCGACTTCCATGCCACCAATCGACATACGATTCTGAATTTCGATACTTTTAATTGCTTTCCATTTTTCTACTCCACCTATAGCTTCGATATGCTTTTTTGCAATTTCTTCGGCTGTTTGAGCCATTGATGACACCGTAGTTGCAACAACAACTAGTGCAGAGACCAAAAATTTTGAAACCTTCATTTTTTGTTTAGTTTTAGTTAATAAGGTAATAAGTATTAGTGCTGAATTATGAGTTGTGAATTGTGAATGTATTTTTTAATTATCAACATTTTACATTCATAATAAGATTTAACAATTGGGCTTTCGGCAAAAATGTATTCATGATTTATTCAAAATACTATTTAACCTTTTGGCTTACCTCAATCAAATCTTTGAGCTCCAATTTACGCTTGAAAGCTACTTTAATTATCTCTACTTATCAAACGGAATTGGGACAGAACGTATTATTCGCTGACAGATGGTTGTACTTTCTTTTTGGGAAAAGATAAATACGCAATCACAAGTCCTAGAGCGGCTAACACAGAACCCGAAAAAAACGCTGCTCCAGGAAAATAGATAGGAGCCTCGGGTGAAGAGAAATAGCTAAATAAATTAGAGGCAATAATAGGACCTAATATTGAGGTCATACTAAATATACTTGTGATTCCACCTTGTAACTCACCTTGCTCATCAGCCCCAACCTGTTGTGTCATGACCGACTGTATGGCAGGTCCTGCGATACCGCCCATGGCAAAGGGCATCATAATGACGTACATCATCCAGCCTTTCCAAGCTAGAGAATACAAAAAGAAACCTGTTGACCAAAAAGCTAAACCGACCAAGATGGACTTCTTTTCACCAAGTTTTGGTATAATTTTTCTACTCAAAAACCCTTGTACAATAGCCACTGCTACACCTGCAAAACCTAATGACAAACCTATCTCGGTTTTGGTCCAGTGAAATACCAATTTGGTATAATACGCCCATGTACTAGGATTGGTTTGTCCAGCCAATTGAATGCAGAATAACGCAATAGACAAGCCAAACAATAGAGGATACTTGGTCATGTTCGACAAAGTTCCAATCGGATTGGAACGACGCCAGTCAAAGGGGCGACGATTTTCTTTGGGTAAAGATTCTGGCAAAATAAAATACCCATAAAGCCAGTTGATTGCGGTTAGACCTGCCGAAGCAAAAAATGGTAATTTGATGTGAATTTCACCCAAAACACCTCCAATGACAGGACCAATAATAAAACCGAGACCAAATGCAGCACCGACCATTCCAAAATTTTTTGCACGATCTTCTGGTTTGGTAATATCAGCAATATACGCACTTGCAGTGGTGAAGCTCGCTCCTGTAACGCCTGCAATCAAACGACCGACAAATAACCAAGTAATATTGGGTGCAAAAGCCAACAAAAGATAGTCGACAGAAAAGCCCAGTAAGGATGCCAGAATAATAGGACGACGACCATATTGGTCGCTCAAACCGCCTATAACAGGCGATAACAAAAATTGCATAACCGCATAAGATGCCATTAGCATTGAACCATAAATAGCAGCATTGGAGGTTCCCCCTCCTACAAACTCCTCAATTAAGTCTGGTAAAATCGGGATAATAATGCCTATACCAAGAACATCAATGAGCATTGTGATAAAAATAAAAATAATTGCAGGGTTGCGTTTGTCCGACATAACGACGAAGTGTTTAGCGATTGTTTAAGGTTTTTCAGGACATCAACTTTTTATCAGACAATACATCACTATGATAGCATGAATTACCGCATCACTCAGCATGATAGTTTTTCATGAGACCATAAGTACACTGTCTGAAAATAAGAAAGTCAATAATTACCGAAAATGTATTATAAAAGAATGTTCGAAAGGGCATTTTCGCTGTCAGAAGCCAGCTAATAGGTGTACTAGATAGGGTTATCCAATGCCTACACCAAATCTTAGAGGAAATTGTTAATTCATAATATGTTGGTTTTGAAAACCCTGCAAGATAGGTGTTTTTGTAGAAAAAGGCAAAATATGAGGTATTACTATATTGAGTGATTTTGTTGTGGTTGAGCGAATGAGTGGTTATTTTAAAAATCTGTATTCTAGTGGTAGAGACGCAATGCTTACGTCTTAAGTTGAGTCATCCCAAGTTTTGACATTTGGGTTATTTACCAACTGTTTATCAAAAAAGGCGTTCGAAATTAGTTTTTCAAACGCCTTTTTTGATATTATATTTCAGAATGATACCTCTTTAGAGCCAAAGAATTGTTTCCTTATAAGTAAAAATCATCTTAAAATAATCGCTCATTCAACAGTCTCAATTCACTCAATTGAATATTTAATATCACTCAGATACCTTCAAAAATTCTATATCTTTTGTTTCAATTTATCGTTCAAATAGGTTTTGCTGATAGTTGCTGATTCGAGAGGCGTGCGGTTAGGCTCGGGTACGCCATCTAGCTCAACTACAGCCCAACGATTAAATTTAATTTTTTCTAAAGCCTTAAATACCGCTGGCAAATCCACATTTCCTTGTCCTAGCTCTACAAATTTATAGGCTTTAGGGTCATTAGGTTTGTCAGCCAGAGGACTTTTTACATCTTTGATATGTAGTGCAAATAATCGGTCTTTATATTGCTCAACTGCCTTTGCTGGTACGCCTCCTCCTTGGTGATAATGCGCCACATCTAAGAGCATTTTTACAAATTTAGGATTCGTCTCTTGCATCAAAATATCTACTTCTTCTGGTGTTTCACCCCATTGGTGCATGTGATTGTGATAGGTAGTTTGAACACCCAAATCTGCCGTTTGTTCTCCAATTTGGTTCATTACTTTTGCCAAAGCTTTCAATTCATCTTTGGTTGGCGCTTGATTATTTTTTCGCAAACTATTGGTCAATTGAAGGGCATCGCCACCCAATGCTTTTACAAAACTCGCATGTGCCACGTGGTAATCCACATTGCTTGAAATACGAGCTGGATCGACTTCTACATTACCACTCGAAAACATGACTAATGTTAAATGATGCTGGCTCAATAAGTCTTTTAACTCCTGAACTTTAGTTTTGTAATTATCATAGGCGTTGGCACGAAGCTGAATTCCCTTAAAGCCCAAAGAGGCAATATCCTGCATGGCATTGAGGTCTTTCCCTCCCCAAGTAATGGCAGAATAGGCAATTTTGATAGATGATGGTTTGGCTGCAAAAAGTGATTGTGAGAGCATAGAGGCAGCCCCAATCATAGCTAAGTCAGCAATAAACTGACGACGGTTTGAAGTAGACATAAAGGTAATAAGTTTGTTTCTCGAAAAAGTAAACGAGTGGGTATTTATACTGATTTTCAGGGAAAAGCTTTTTCTCTATTTATATTTTAGACGATAAGATACCACCAATTGTGAGTGGTGAATTGTGAATGTAATTTTTTTATTATTGCTGATTGGGGATTGCTGATTTCGGAAATAAAGTAAAATCCCGCTATTTTTTACAAAAAAGTAGATTAAACTTCCTAAATCAAACATCTGATATCCGAAATGGATGGGTTTTACATTCCTTCGTACACTACTAGTGGCGAATTGTGAATGTATTTTTTTTATTATTGCTGATTTCGGAAATAATGTAAAATAGTACGTTACCAATCCAAAATCAAACATCCCATATCAGCAATCACGTCATTGTCTGATAAATTCTACACGGCGATTTTTCTTTTTATTTTCCTCTGTAGAATTCGGAACGACAGGATCAAGTGGCCCACGCCCCACAGCTTTTAGCCTATCAGCTTGAATACCTTTTGTTATCAAATATCCAATGACTGACTGACAACGGTCTTGTGATAGTTTTAAGTTGAGGTTAAAATCTCCCACATTGTCGGTATGACCCCGTATTTCGAGCTTGAGACTTGGATTATCTCTCAAAAGATTAACCAATGAGTCTAATTCTTGAAAGGATTCTTTTCGTAAAACAGGACTACTTTGGTCGAAATATAAATTACGCAAGGTGATAGCTTTACCTTTTTCGATTACACCAAATTCCTTTGATTGGATAACAATATTAGGTTCTGCTTTAGGTACTACTTTTTTCTTTTTTAAGATAAAATCTTTCGAAAACTGTTTACTCTTGATAAAATTTAAGGGCGCAAAACGCATAATGACAGGCTCATAGCCGTTGGCCACTACGTGAACACTATACTCTTTGAAAGGATGTAACTCGACCATTGGAAATAATCCTTGAAAAGCCAAAGGCAACAAGGTATTCGTTTCCAAATCAAATACTTTATACGAAGCCTGAATGTGTTCTGTAAGTTCTTGGTCTTCCCAAGATTTTAGGAGAAATGTATAGCTTTTGCGTTCGAGAGGCACAATCAATTTGGCAAGATTTAAAAGAGTATCTGTCACAACAAAGTGCTTAGAATACCTTACATATTCTTTCGCCGACAGCTCTACATCTATTTCATCGCCATCTACCAATAGCACTTTATAAGGCATGGTTTCGGTCAATTTTAAGTTTGTAGAAACTACCTCAAATACAGGAATCAAATCTTTGGTCAACTGGTCTTGCGCCACTAATGGAATCACGACACTCGCTTTTTTAACGGGCGTCAGCATATAGTTTAACACCCTGTCGAGGCTTGTCGAATCTAATTTGATAGTTTGAGGTTCATATCCTTTTGCCGAAATTTCGAGCTCATACTTGAGAGGCGTATCGAAGAGATTTAGATATACTAAGCCTTCGGTACTGATAGCTAGGTATTTTTGTAGCTCTTCAGTATCAGTATTTCTGACAATATAATTGACTTTCTTGACATTCTTCTTAGTCTCAGCATCAATGGCATTAACACGGATGACGCCAACAGCTTTTTCCATAAAAGCCTCAAATTCATAGTGTTTTCCGAATGGAGCCAATAAAATCTGGAAAGTTCTTTGCTGATTCTGATAACCCTCTGATTGGGCGATTATCGTTAGTCGTGTCTCTTTAGCAAAAGTAACTACGTGGGTGGAGGCGGTTTCTATGATACTTTTTTGACCATTTTCATACTGTACAATAAACTGTCCAAAAATATATTTTCGGGAATGTTTATCACGCATACGTAAAGTAAGCGTAGATGGCGTATAAGCTTGTCCCGTTTCTTGTTTGATAGAATCAGAAGCGAACTCTTTACTAAAAAGCGGATTTCCACAAGTAACTAGTAAAAATATTAAGTAAGCATTTTGTAAAATACCTTTCATATAAAGCACAAAGTAAAAAATCAGTAATTCACTCAACAAATAGGTAAGTGGCTGTGCAACAAATTATATAGATTGAGGTAATGGGTTCATGTAAAGCTCATAGAGCCAAAAACAATCGAAAGCTACTTAAGATTTAGTAGTAAAAAATCCCTAGACATTCTTTTTCAAAGATTATAGAACAACATCAAGTTTGAAATTTTAAAGGATAGGATAAGGAGGAATTTGTCCAAATTTAGTAGACTTCTTGAATAAATTCAAAATATTTGGAGACTTCTCTTTAAAAGCTCAATGTTACTATAACCAAAATAATTGAGATTTAGAAACAATGCTTCCATACTTTACGAAGATTGGTGGTATCTACTTGAAGATGGTAGTTTCGAAGGTATTTATCGAGCATAAAATAAAGAAGAATATTGATAAAACAAGGCTTGTGCAATACCTCAATCATGCTAACCACAATAGAATTGAGGTAGTTCAGCCTAAATTTGAAGTTATTGGGTAAAATAAATTTTTCCCCTTTGTAAGAGTAATTCATATCGGTACAATAACTTCTCTATCTTACACAACAAATACTTCTGCCCAAATACGTTCCATCCCCAAACAGAATTTAAAGAAAGCGTTTAGCAAAGGTTTTCAGCTAAAACAATTACAGATTTGTTGCTAAGCTATAATGTTACCAAACAAATAATTGTAACATTTTGTATTAACAACCTGTTACGTCGATTATAGGATAAATTTACGAACTCTGATAACACAAGATCTGGACATTTTGTGTATGCAAACTACGTTAAACAACTTAAGACAAATCTTAGTTATATCTTTAATTGTATTAATTTCAAATTTTAGAAAAAAATAAAAATGCCTAATTTAAATCCAAACAACCTTACTTTTCGTAAATCCTCCGAGTACCTGAAATGTTGTTCATTTCTTGCAGACTTTTATTGTCCTCTAGTATCCATGTAGTCTTTTGTAAAGCCGCCAATTAACATCAATACTATCTATTTTTGGAGTTGCTATGAGTCCAATGAATAGCCTATTCTAATCATTAATAAACACATTATTAAACAAACTGTTATGAATTACATCCTTACAAGCATTGGTTCAATGCTGTTATCTTTATGTGCCTTAACCGCTTCATTTGCCCAAAAAGACATTGCTAATCCCCTTCCATCCAGTATTGTCTATGTAGATGCCCTCGGCGACTTTCCCAATCCTCAAAATGGCGTAATTACGCTCAATTCTGCCAAAGTATATATTATTTCTGGCTCTGTAGACATTGGCTCGAATAGTATCAATCTAAATGGAGCAGGCTTACGAGGCTTAGACCCAGGCAAGGACCGAATCCTTTCTGCCGCTAAAGGAGCAGTACTCAGAAGTCAAGATGTAGATGTTTATTTAGAGAAAGTATGTGTTATTCCATTAAGTGCAGTTACAACTGCTTATGATTTTGAGGATAATACAGGAACAAAAGCCTTAAATCTATTAGCAGGAAATTCGGTAGTAGAAGCTCCAAGAGTAGCTAGTGGAGGAGTAGGGCGGTTTAGCGGGTTTAACTCAATGTTTATTACAACCAATTTTTGGAGATGCCGAGATGGCCTGAAGGTGACAGGAACAACAGGGAAATTTTGTAGTGCCTACAATTACATTACGGGAATATCCTCAGGAGTCGGTATAGAGTTTTTAGCAGATTTTGAAGCAAACGACATTGATATGTCGAACAACTACTTTGTTTTCTCGGGTAGTACAGCTGTTAAGTTTCATGAAAAAGCCAAGGTCGATCAAGCAAGGATGAATGGTAATTTGTTTAGAGGGCCAGCAGTACTTATTAGTGGTTTTGACTCTCATACACCTGGCTGGGAAATGAGACAAAACGGGGCAGGATTACCCGATACGAAGCCCTATGCATTTTTGTATATGAATGAAAATACTGCTGTAACGAAGCTAATTTCTCCTAATTTATTCACGAAAGTAGCAGGCGAAACAAAAACCATGAAAGCTGACGGCTTTATTGCAACTGCCAATAGGGTTACTTACACAGGAAAAAGAACATTAAATGCCCGTATTTATGTTAATGCTGGAGGAAAAACCCCAGAAGCAAACTCTGATTTATCAGTAGCGGTTTATAAGAATGGCTTACTTCAAATCGCACCTAATTCATCCATTGCTTTAGGAGCAAAAGGTGAGGGTTTTCAATTAACCTTAGAAACTGTTGCAGAAATCAACCAAGGAGATTATTTAGAAGTCTTTATCAAAAATAATATCAATTCAACTCCTATCCTTGTGAAGGACTTGCAATTGAGAATTAGTGAATAGGTTTTAAGGTTTATTGAGAGTTTATCCCTTTAGATAAGCTCTCAATAATTTTGAAAGTCATTAGCAAATAAAAAGGAGACTGTTTTTATAAACAGTCTCCTTTTTATTTGAGATAACTTAATCCTAGTAACGGTACAAGTCAGATTTGAATGGACCTTCTACTGTTACGCCGATATAAGCAGCTTGCTCTTCGTCTAATACTTCCAATTTAGCACCGATGTGAGCTAAGTGCAATTTCGCTACTTTCTCATCTAAGTGTTTTGGAAGGATATATACGTTTTTCTCATATTTGTCTGTGTTCAACCACAACTCTAATTGAGCCAAAGTTTGGTTACAGAATGAGTTAGACATTACAAAAGATGGGTGACCCATTGCACAACCTAAGTTCACCAAGCGACCTTCAGCCAATACAATGATTTCTTTTCCTTCTACAGTATACAAATCAACTTGTGGTTTGATTTGTTGTTTAGTAGCGCCGTAAGTTCCGTTCAACCAAGCCATATCGATTTCGTTATCGAAGTGACCGATGTTACAAACTACTGCTTTGTCTTTCATTGCTAAGAAATGACGACCTTTGATGATATTTACGTTACCTGTAGCTGTTACAAAAATGTTTGCACGAGTAGCAGCTTCGTCCATTGTAACTACTTCAAAACCGTCCATTGCCGCTTGAAGCGCACAAATTGGGTCGATTTCAGTAACCAATACACGACAACCAGCACCACGCAATGATTCAGCAGAACCTTTACCTACGTCACCATAACCAGCAACTACAGCTACTTTACCAGCCAACATCAAGTCAGTCGCACGACGGATTGAGTCAACTAATGATTCTTTACAACCGTATTTGTTATCAAATTTAGATTTTGTAACTGAGTCGTTAACGTTGATAGCTGGTAAATACAATGTACCATTTTTCAAACGCTCATACAAACGGTGAACACCAGTTGTAGTTTCTTCTGACAAACCTTTGATACCATCGATTAATTCTGGATAGTTATCAAATACCATGTTAGTCAAGTCACCACCGTCATCCAAAATCATGTTCAAAGGTTGACGATCTTCGCCGAAGAACAAAGTTTGTTCGATACACCAGTTGAACTCCTCTTCGTTCATACCTTTCCAAGCATAAACTGGGATACCCGCAGCAGCAATAGCAGCAGCAGCGTGATCTTGTGTAGAGAAGATGTTACAAGAAGACCAAGTTACATCAGCACCCAAAGCTACCAATGTCTCAATCAATACAGCAGTTTGGATAGTCATGTGCAAACATCCTGCGATACGAGCACCTGCCAATGGCTTAGATTCACCATACTCAGCACGAAGCGCCATCAAACCTGGCATTTCAGCTTCAGCCAAACGAATTTCTTTGCGACCCCAATCAGCTAGGGCGATGTCTTTTACTTTGTACGGAGTGTACGGTTGTGTTGTAGTTGACATTTATTTTTTACTTTTATTATTTCTACTATTTGAAAAATCAAGCATTTAAAAAACTCTATTTCAGATACTTAAATCCTTAAAGCTTTTTTTACATTTTTACTCAATTCTTTATAAAGTACAAAATTAGTAGGTTTTAAGAAGATTTAAAAAGCAAACCAATAAATCATTTAGTATTGTATCAAAAAATAGAAATTATAAAACGCAAAAGCATCTAATTTCAATAAATTATCTAAAATACAAACCAAATAAAGATAATTTATTTATTTCAACTAAATCTATTTCAAAAATAAAAAAGCACCGTACAAACCCATGAATATTATCCGATTTGTACGATGCTTTTTAAAAATATCTCTTAGACAAATACCTACTTAATCTCAAAACCGCCAATTCCAATTTTAAAACCTTCGGCAAACAACTCAACGGTGTATTTACCCGAACGATATGCGGTACCCCTATGATAGGCAACCTCTACAAATTGATTGATGTTATCGTAATAAATTTCGGCTTTGGTGGTGTAAGCATAATCTTTACCTTCAAAAATAAAGCTACCTGAGCCTGTTGCTGCATCAAAAAGAGTTGAACCGTCAGGATCGAGAATACGAATAAAAACCGTTTTTTTCTCATGTTCGGTCAATTCATTTTTTGCTAACATAAAAGAAATTTTGAGACGAGCTAATTTGTCATTTCTCATTCTTCTGTCATCAAATTCTCTGCCTTTTTGATTGATGCCTGTAATTTTCACAAACTCCGTTTTTAAGGCTGTCGCACGTGAGACTTTTTCGGCTAATGCCTTATTCCGAATATCTGCATCCTCTTTTTGGGCGCGTATTCGAGCGGCAGTATTGGCAAGTGCAGACTTTTCGGACCTTAAACTGGTATTCTCTTCGCTAAGATTTTCATTTTGTGAAGCCAATTCAGTATTCTCTGCCCGCAAGCGTTGTATTTCTTGCTCTTTGACAGTGAGCAAGGATTCGTAGTTCAGAATTTTAGCCTGATACGTTGCCTTTATACTGGCAATCTCTTCAGAAGTATTTTTGAGGAGTTGTGCCTTGTCTAGCTCCAACTTAGCTTTTGCTTTTTGTAGCTCCGAAATATCTCCACCTAATTCTTGGATTTCCGCAATTTTACTATCCAATTGGTGCATAATTGAGTCTAGCTTGATACGAGTCTCGGCCAACTGCACTACCTTTTCTTCAATGACCTCTTGTTGACTTTTTTTAATATCATTGCTTTGAATCACCATGTATAGCAACACCGCAGCTACCACCGATACAACAGCGATACCTGCACGTAGCATTCCATTGACACCTTGGTTAGGTCCTCTTAGTTCTTTAAACGAATCATTACTCATATTTTCAAACAAAGTTAGAGAAATTGCACTATAACACTTTAGGCTGTAAGCTATACGCCGTAAGCTAAAAGTTAAATGTTTTTTTCAGGAAAGAATCGAAACTTTCTTGCCTAGCGCCTATGGCTTACAGCCTAGAGCATATTAATTTACAGAAACTGTAATACACTTTCTAGACCCATTCCTCTTGAACCTTTTACAAGTACATGAGTATTTTCGACTTTATGGTCTTGCAACCATACGTGCAAACCAAACTTGTCAGGGAAATAATGGACTTTCATAATGGGTAACTGAGACACAGCGGATTCCATCAATTTTCCTGCCAAAAGAATAAAGTCAAAATTACAATTCTTCAATAGCTCTCCAATAGCGCGGTGCTCTGTTTCCGCCTCCTCTCCCAACTCAAACATATCGCCCAAAATCACCATCTTTTTATCCGCCTTCAAATTATTAAAATTGGTGATAGCCGCATTCATTGAAGAAGGATTTGCATTGTAGGCATCCATGAGCACAAGATTTGTACCTTTTTCAACAAACTGAGAACGGTTATTATTTGGTACATAATCTGCCACTGCCTGACAAGCCGTTTGGGTTTCTATGCCAAAATATTGTCCGATTCTAATAGCAGCGCACATATTATAGAAATTATACTTTCCTGTCAAGTGAGTCGTGTATGAATGACCATCCAAGTCTTCAAAAGTTACATTGGGAATTTCTTCGGTCAAAGTAACTACGATAGGGAAATCGGTACTTGGCTCAGCACTGTAAGTAATTACTTCTGCAAAGTTTTTGCCTTGCGTCATTTCGTAGGTTGGAACCGATGCTACATTGACAAAAACGGTACGATGATTTTCTGATAAAAAATCAAATAATTCACCTTTTCCTTTTCTAACGCCTTCAACACCACCAAAACCCTCTAAATGCGCTTTTCCGATATTGGTAATAAAACCATGCGTAGGCTCACAAATATCCACTAGCTCTTTTATATCTCCTTGCTTATTAGCACCCATTTCAA
This sequence comes from Cellulophaga sp. BC115SP, assembly GCF_009905545.1. Classification (GTDB taxonomy): domain Bacteria; phylum Bacteroidota; class Bacteroidia; order Cytophagales; family Spirosomataceae; genus Flectobacillus; species Flectobacillus rivi. The sequence continues at coordinate 205,864 of NZ_JAAALB010000001.1, forward strand.
TAATGGCGAGTTCTACAGAATCATCAATCGCTAAAACAGTCAGAGGTACGCCAATATGGTTATTGAGGTTACCAAGCGTTGCATAAGTTTTATATTTCTTAGATAAAACACAGTTTATCAATTCCTTAGTGGTAGTTTTCCCATTTGAACCTGTGAGTCCTACAAAAGGAATATTCAATTGTTTACGGTGGTAATTTGCCAGTTGTTGTAAAGCCAGTAGACCGTCCTCCACCAATAAATAGCGCTCATTCTGAACAACTGCTGGATCGTCAACTACCACGTAAGCAGCACCTTTTTCTAGTGCTTGAGTAGCAAACTGGTTGGCATCAAAGTTGGGTCCTTTCAATGCCACAAACAAAACACCTTGATCAATCTTACGGGTATCGGTAGATACGCCAGTACATTCTTTGTATTTTTGGTATAATTCGCTAACCGAAATCATCATTTTTGTCGTTTAGTTGTTATCAACAATTTGCCGAAGAAAGGGTTTGAAGTTTATAGAATCTCTAAAAGTAGTTGTGAGGACTACGCTATTTTTTATTTTATTTTGAAAAAACATGCAACCCTCTCTATATTCAATTGGGTCTTTGAGACAAGGTGGTCTTTTCTTTTTTTCGTTAAAAAAAATAATATACTGATTAATAATCAATTAAACCTCACAAACTAGTTATCTGTTAAATACTCATCGAATTTCGTATAATTCAACTACGAAATAAGCAAACAAATATCGAATGAAAAAATTACTTACGCTCTATATAGTTTGGTCTTCTATTCAAATTTATGCCCAAGAAATCTCTTTTAAGTATAACGACCAAGTAAAAATCCTTCAGAATGGACAAAACCTTGTCAATGCTTTTGCTGGTGGTTTGAATGCACCACAATTTTCAACTTGTCAGCTCAATAACGATGGTCCCGAGGACTTAGTGGTTTATGATCGAACTGCTCAAAAAGTATTTACTTTTTTGGCTACTAAGAATACCTCTGGACAATATTATTGGCAATATGCTCCGCAATACGAAACGTTATTTCCTACGCTTCAAAACTGGATGTTGTTGGTAGATTATGACAAAGATGGTCGCAAAGATTTGTTCACACATTCATCGGCAGGTTTGAAATTATATCGCAATACCACCACAGCCGATAAGGTTTCATGGCAATTGATTGCAAGTCCTTTATATAGTATTGGTTTTTCAGGAAAAATCAACCTCAACGTAACCGCCACAGATATTCCTGCAATTACAGATATTGATAATGATGGCGATATTGATGTATTGTTGTTTGATCCTTCTGGTGATTTTGTTGAATTTCATAGAAATAATGCCGTAGAAAAATATAATGATCCTACCCGTCTTGAATTTGTAAAAATTGGTTATTGCTGGGGTGATTTTATCAAGCAACTATGTCAGGACTTTCAGTTTGGCATAGATTGTGGCGATACTCCAGCAGGACAAAAAGCCACTGAACCCAGTGCTCAGAAAGTACTCCATTCGGGTAATGCCCTGCTCCTGCTCGACCTAAATGGCGACAATAAAAAAGATGTACTATTTGGTCATATCACCTGTAACAACATAGCGTCTCTCATCAATCAAGGTACGCAGCAACGTGCCTCTTTCACTTCGGCTAGTTATGTATATCCAACCAATACCACTGCCATCGATTTCCCTATATTTCCTGCGGTATATTTTGAGGATTTAGATTTTGATGGCATCAAAGACCTTGTGGCAGCACCCAACGGCTTTGATAGTGCCGAAAGAACTATTGATTTTCAACAATCCGTCTGGTTCTATAAAAACACTGGAAAAGATAACTTGCCCATCTGGAGTTATCAGGGGAAAAATTTTCTCCAAAATACGATGCTTGATTTGGGTGAAAACACCTCTCCTGTTTTGGTCGATATTGACGGTGATGGCGACAAAGATTTGGTTATCGGATACAGCGGAAATATCACATCAACTGGAGTAAAGGCAGGTTTGGTTTTACTAGAAAATAAAGGCGATAATACTTTCGAAGTAAAAGATACCGATTATTTAGGAATCGTAAAATCTATGCAATTATTGGATATTCGCCCATTTGTCGCTGACATCAATGGTGACGGTATCGATGATTTGGGCTTTAGCTCCAACTCATCTAAAGGCATGGAAATCAGATATATTCCAAACAAGGCTGCACGTAATCAAGCTTTTAATATTCAGTTGAGTAACGCGGTGTTATTGCCCACATTTACAGACTTTTTAGCTGGCGAATCTGTTACTTTTTTTGATTTTGATAAAGATGGTAAAATCGACATTTTGCACGGTACCTCACGTGGAAACATTCGCTTTATTCAAAATACAGGAAGTAATCAGTCGCCCAAATATGTGGTACAAAATGATAACCTAGGTAAGCTTCAGACGGATTACATTGCAGGAAATATATTTCTGACAACAGGCGATGTCAATCTTGATGGAAAAACAGATTTGTTAGTAGGTAATCGTACCGGCAATATGAGTATTTATAGAAGTTTTCAGGAACAGAATATCAATCAATTTGTAGCAGATACTAGTCTGATATTCAATAGTTTTAGCAATAAGTCTGAAAATTTATTGATTGGAGGAAACGCCACGATTGCTATTGGTGATTTAGACAACGATTTGCTCCCTGATGTAATCGTAGGCACTAATACAGGAGGATTGAGGGTACTAAAAAATCTTACCAAAGTAGTTATCACAGGCACTGAGCAAGACCAAATTAGTCAGGTTTATCCTAATCCTACCAATAGGTATGTCTATGTAAAAATGACCGAAAATGCACAGGCAACATTAATTGATTTGAGCGGTCGTATTATCCAAAATACCAGAATGTTACGTGCCAATACAGAGGAAGTATTTGACTTGCAGGGACTTCCTTCGGGCATGTATTTGCTCAAAATAGATACCAATAAAAAGTCCCAAACTGCCAAAATCATTTTAAGAAATTAGGACTAGCATTGAGCTTTCAGCTTTGGGCAGTCGGCAAAGAATATTTCTCATAAATCAATAGAAGTTTTTTTGCCTAATGCCTAAGGCTTTTAGCTGGACAAAATTGAAGGTTCTAGTTCAAGTCTTAAGAGTTCATCAAAAAAGCGGTCGGGAATTATTTTTCTGACCGCTTTTTTGATGAAATTAAGGAAATTACCCTACTTTCAAAGTCTGGGATGCTTCCTGTTTTTGCAAAAAAACTTATGACGAACACCCGAGGAAGTTTGTGCTAACCATTTTATCTGGCTAATGTATTTATTTTCTCATAAAGAGACAATAATTGAATTATTTCTATTTAATTTTGTTTTAAATCATTTACTCGTACGTTTAAATAAATGGAGTAAACATTGATTATTGTCATAAATGATGTTTTTCCCTAAAAAACAAGACACCAAGCTGAATAGATGTTTTTATCTTTACAAAAAGAAAGAAAAGGATTTTGGTCAACCGAAATTTATCCATTTTGAGTAATCCCAAAGTCCAAAGTCATAAAACTATCCCAAAACGATGACGTCTATCCAACATATACTATTGAGTGCTATTGAGGCCACAGCAAACGAAAAAGAATTAGAATGGGTAAAAACTAAGTCTAATTCTGATGTAAAAGCTATTCAAATAGCCTTTGTTTCAGCACCTAGGTTTATTCGCAAAGTAGCTATTCGTATCGACGAAAAAGTACTTCATGAGGCAGTGCCCGATTGGCAAATTGAAGAGTGGACGTTAGAACGATTAGTGCGTGTATATCTCCTCTTACATATCCCAAGCGATCAGAGTGAAGAATATGTCAAAAATATTGAAACACTTTTTGATACTGCCGAAATCAACGAGTTAGTAGCTTTATACTCAGCATTGCCAGTGCTATCCTATCCAGAAAAATGGCTTTTTAGAGCCACAGAGGCTGTTCGCTCAAATATGGGTGTAGTTTTTGATGCCATCGGGTTTGGTAATCCTTACCCTTTTCTACATTTTTCAGAACTAGCATGGAATCAATTGGTGTTAAAATGTATTTTCAATGATAAGCCTATTCATTTAATTGTAGGATTGGAAAAACGTGCCAACCGCAAACTTGCTGAAACTCTTTCAGACTTTGCCCATGAGCGCTGGGCTGCCGACCGCAAAGTACCTGCGCAGGTATGGCGTCTGGTGACCAATTTTATGAATGATACAATTTTGGCTGATTTAGATAAACTTTTTCAGTCAAATGACATCCAAAATCAAACAGCAGCAGCTTTGGTATGCTCCGAAACAACGTTTCCTGGCGCTGAGAGTTTGCTAGAAAATTACCCTCAATTAAGAGCTTCCGTGCAAAAAGGGCAATTGAGCTGGAAGCAATTGGAGGTTCATCAACTGTGTTATGTGTAGTGACTCAAAAGATAAGAAGGAAACGCCAATAACTCACTAACTCACTCATTTTCAATTTACCTGTAATACTGCATAAAGGATTTTATACGATTGCAGATTGAGGATCTTTGATTTCGGAAATAAGGTATAACACACTTTTTTACAACATATAACTTTAAAAAGTGGATTATATTTCCGAAATCCAACATCCGATATCCCAAATAGATGGTGCTTACAATCCTTTGTAGTCGACTAATTCACTCATTCGATTATGTGTAATAAACATTCAGAAATACAACAAAACCCTTCGCACTTTGAAGGCTCGGCAGAGGAGAAAGTAACTGCACAACACGTGCAGGCCAATTTCATGGATTATATTAAGGATATGAAGTTTTTTGACCCTCATATCCACATGACTTCACGTACGACCGACGACTACCAAGCCTTAGCCGACGCTGGTGTTGTAGCGATTATCGAACCTGCTTTTTGGTTGGGGCAACCTCGCACAGGTTTGGCAACATTCAAAGATTACTTTAGTAGCCTTGTGGGTTGGGAAAGATTCCGTTCGTCGCAGTTTGGTATCAAACATTACTGCACGATTGGGCTTAATTCTCGTGAAGCCAACAACGAACCCTTGGCAGAACAAGTCATGGAGATTTTGCCACTATATCTTTACAAAGAAGGCGTGGTTGGTGTTGGAGAAATTGGTTTTGATGACCAAACTCCCGCAGAAGAAAAGTATTATCGTTGGCAATTAGATTTAGCCAAAGAAGCTAATTTACCCGTACAAGTTCACACGCCACACCGCGATAAACGCAAAGGTACCGAACGTAGTATGGCTATTGCGCTCGAACATGGTATTGCACCCAATATGGTAATCATTGACCACAATAATGAGGAAACCGTAAAAAGTGTGCTCGATCAAGGTTTTTATGCAGCATTTACGATTTATCCATTTACCAAAATGGGTAACGAAAGAATGGTAGAAATTGTAAAACAGTATGGCTCAGAAAGAATCATGATTAATTCTGCTGCCGATTGGGGTATTAGCGACCCACTTGCCGTTGCCAAAACTGCTGCTTTGATGAAAATGAAAGGAATTTCGGATCATGACATCAAAATGGTCACTTATCAAAACGCCATCGACGCTTTTGCTCAAAGTGGTCAAATCAATGTGGAGGATTTTGAGAACAATACGGTTATTGACCAAAGTAAAACTTTCAATGGAAATACCATTTTGAGAGGAGGACAGCAACCTCGTATCGATAAAAATGCGATAGTGATTAGATAGGTAGGAGTGATGAATTGTATTTTAGGCATAAGGCAACAGGCACAAGGCAAAGAGTGTTAAATTGTTTTTTAGTAACGCTAGATAGGTTTTTGCCGAATGCCCATAGCTGAAAGCCGAAAGCTCAAAAATTGAATTTTATTTTGCTTACTTACTAAGGTGCTGAGCATTATGCTAAATTTGAAAAGTATTTCTCATGAAATAACCAAAGCTTTTTGCCTGTAGCCTACGGCTTACAGCCTAAAGCGCATAAACCAATTCTCTATTTTTAACTTCTTTAATAGACAAATTGAAACTTAAATATTATTTACAACTCATGCGACCGGCGAATATGATAACGGCGGTCGCAGACATTTTGGCAGGTATGAGTATTGTACACTTTGTGTTTGACACAAACTATTTTCATGTACAATCTGTTCTATACTTGTCTATATCCACTTTGGGTTTGTATGGCGGTGGCGTGGTATTCAACGACGTATTCGATGCCGAACTTGATGCCATTGAACGTCCCGAACGAGCGATTCCAAGCAAAAAAGTGACTCTTACTGAAGCTAGCATTTTAGGCAGTATTTTGTTACTAATCGGTGTGATTAGTGCCTATTTACAAAGCCCTTTAAGTGCAGTTTTTGCTATTATAACCGCTATTGCAGCTTTAGTTTATGACAAATGGGGAAAACATCATTCATTTTTAGGTCCCATCAACATGGGCCTATGCAGAGGTTTTAACCTGTTACTTGGTATGAGTGTAATGCCAGAACAATGGCAAGATTTCCAATATTTAGCTATTATTCCTGTTATTTATATTGCCGCTATTACAATGGTAAGTCGTGGCGAGGTGCACGGAGGAAGTAAAAATATCCTATACTTTGCCGCACTTTTATACCTGCTGGTAAGTTCGGCTCAGTTGTATGTATCTTTTACAAGAGGAACACTTTGGTTAACAGCCATTTTGGTAGCAAGCCATCTTTACTTGATAGGAAAACCCTTATTCAAAGCTATTCAACATCCTATAGGTCCCAATATCGGAAAAGCCGTAAAAGCAGGCGTGTTATCATTAATCATAATGGATGCCGCTTGGGTGAGTTTATCAGGAAATATTGTTCAGACCTTAATCGTTGTATTGCTTTTACCACTATCAATGCGTTTGGCAAAAATGTTTGCCGTAACGTGAGTATGAATTGTGAATGGTGAGTTGGTATTAACGTTTTTTTTCGGATATCGGATTTTAGATTTCGGAAGTATAAGCTTCTATTTTTTGTGATAAATGAAGGTATTTTACTTTATTTCCGAAATCTGAAATCCCACATCTGAAATTGTTTGAAATTCATCATTCACGGTTCATTACTAAAAATCACCACATGTTAATTGTATGACTTAGTGCTCGAAAGTATTCTTAGGCACTAAATGACTTAAAATCTTAATTCAATGTCAGTTATTCAGCAATCTTTTCAGGTACAATTTTCTTATAATATCCAATTTACTAAAAACTTATTTGCGCCTGAAAACTCATTATTGATAGATTTTCTCCGTAATTACGGCAGTCCAACCTTCAAAAAGAAAATACTTTTTCTCATCGACGAAGGCGTTGCTGAGGCACATCCTTACTTGCAAGATGCCATTCGAAATTATTTTGCAACACAAGATGCCATCGAACTAGCTTCAGATATTTTGGTATTGCCAGGAGGGGAAATTGTCAAAAATCAACCAAGTTATTTCGATCAAGCACTTGAAGCAATTGATACTTATGGCATAGACCGCCATTCGTTTGTGGCTGCTATAGGTGGTGGTGCATTTTTGGACATGACAGGCTACGCTTCGGCAGTGGCACACCGTGGGGTCAAGCATATCCGTATCCCAACTACGGTTTTATCTCAAAATGATTCGGGAGTTGGCGTAAAAAACGGGATTAATTATATCGGAAAAAAGAACTTCTTAGGCACATTTGCTCCACCAGTAGCGGTCTTCAATGATAGTAATTTCTTGACTACCCTCAACGACCGTGATTGGCGTTCGGGCATTGCAGAAGCCGTTAAAGTAGCCTTAATCAAGGACTTGAAGTTTTTCACATGGCTCGAAGAGCATGCGTTTGCTTTGGCAAATCGTGATGAAGACGCCATGTATCAGCATATTTTCCGTTGTGCCGAATTGCACGTCCAACATATCTCTAGTGGCGACCCATTTGAAAGTGGTTCGGCAAGACCTTTGGATTTTGGGCATTGGGCTGCGCATAAATTAGAATATCTTACCAATTTTAGTATTCGTCACGGCGAAGCTGTTGCAATTGGTATTGCCTTAGATTCTGTTTATTCGCATCTTAAAGGTGATTTAACCGAAAATGATTTACAAAGAATCATTACGCTTTTACAAAATTTAGGCTTTGAGCTATATCACCCTGCCTTAGCAGAAAATGATAAAATCAATCTTTGGAAAGGCTTAAATGAATTTAGAGAACATCTTGGTGGTCAATTAACCATTACTTTGTTAAAAGCATTAGGCAAAGGTGAAGAAGTTCACGAGATAGATTTTGAATTAGTAAAACAAGCCGTAGATTATTTGGCATCGAAGGTTTGTGTATTTTAAGGCTTTTACGAAATTAACAATAAACTAGCATGAAAACTCTCAATGGTCATTTGACTTATTGTAGCAATATCCATACAGGCGAAGATTGGCAACATCATTTTTCGGTACTTCAAAATAGTATTCCAGTAATCAAACAACAAGTGAGTCCCAACAGTCCGATGGGAATTGGCTTGCGTTTGGCAAATCAGGCGAGTATTGATTTAAGTCAAAAAGAAAACCTTGAAGCTTTCAAAAATTGGCTTTCCGAGCAAAATTGTTATGTATTCACGATGAATGGATTTCCTTATGGAGATTTTCATGAAGCTGTAGTAAAAGACCAAGTTCATGCACCTGACTGGACTACCACCAATCGTCGTGATTATACCATCCGAATGTTTGAAATTTTAGCAGATATTTTGCCAAACGATATACAAGAAGGTGGGATTTCGACCTCTCCTCTCTCCTATCGTTATTGGTGGGAAACGCCAGAAAAACTAGCTAAAGCCATTGCTATTTCTACGACTCATATCTTACAGGTTGTGGAGAAATTAGCTGAAATTCAGCAAGCAACAGGCAAAGTATTGCACTTGGATATAGAACCTGAACCAGATGGTATTCTTGAAAACTCGGCTGAGTTCATCGACTGGTATCAACATATATTGTTGCCATCAGCAAAAGAGCACTTTAAAGATAAAAACCTAACAGACAAGCAAATAGAAGAACTCATTCATACACATGTTCAGCTATGTTATGATATTTGTCATTTTGCGGTAAACTACGAAAAGCCTGAAGAAGCTTTGGCAAAACTAGAGCAATTAGGTATTAAAATTGGCAAATTTCAGGTTAGTTCAGCGATTCGAGTAGTATTTGATGAGCAAAAAGCGGAAAAACTCGCAGCTTTGGCACAATACAACGAACCAACCTATTTGCACCAAGTTGTTGCTTTAAAGGAGGATGGAAGTTTTGAAAAGTTCACAGACCTTGGCGATGCCTTAACCGCTGCTCAAACCGTATCGTATCAAGAATGGCGAGTACATTTCCACGTCCCTTTGTTTATCGAACATTATGGACTTTTGTCGTCTACCAGAAACGATATTGTTGAAACATTGGCTTTGCACAAACAAAAACCAGCCACTAATCATCTCGAAATCGAAACATACACTTGGGGAGTATTGCCCGCAGAAGTGCAAGCGCCTTTAAATGATTCTATCGTTCGAGAAATAGCATGGGTAAAAACCTTAGTCTAGCCCTAAACTTATTGCTCCCAATTTTGTAGAAACATGAAAAAAACTGTCGTAATTGATATAGTTGGACTAAGTACCAGCGTAATTGGTGAACATACGCCATTTTTAAAAAAGTATTTTGAAGAACATCATTTTACTCATATCAAACCTGTACTTCCTGCCGTAACTACCACGGCTCAAAGCACGTATGTAACTGGAAAATTCCCTGATAATCATGGCATTGTAGGGAACGGCTGGTATGATAGAACTGACTCAGAAGTGAAGTTTTGGAAACAATCTAATAAGCTAGTACTATCAGAAAAAATCTGGGATGCTGCCAAAAAATTAGATCCTAACTTTACTTGCTCAAAGATGTTTTGGTGGTACAATATGTATTCAACAGCTGATTATTCCGTAACACCTCGACCTCAATATCATGCCGATGGAGTAAAGGCACCCGACTGCTATTCCCACCCTTCGAGTTTGAGAGATGAACTACAAGCAGCACTTGGGACTTTTCCACTTTTTAACTTTTGGGGGCCCAATGCCAATCTAAAATCTTCGAAGTGGATAGCAGATGCCTCTGTTTGGGTAGACAAAAAACATGACCCTACTTTGACGTTAATCTACCTTCCACATTTGGATTATTGTTTACAAAAATATGGCGTCGATTTTTCGAAAATTCATAAAGAACTAGGTGAAGTAGACAAATTGGTTGAAGATTTAGTGACGCATTATCGCCAAAAGGATTGTAACATTATTTTGCTTTCTGAATATGGTATCAATACCGTCAACAATCCAATTCATGTCAATCGTATTTTACGCGAAAACAACCTAATCAATGTTCGTGTAGAAAAAGGATTAGAGCTATTGGATGCAGGCGCTTCGCAAGCATTTGCAACCGCTGACCACCAAATAGCACATGTATATGTTAACGACAAAACTCAGCTAGAAAAGGTAAGAACAATCTTAAATAATATTGCTGGTGTAGCTTTAGTATTGGACGAAAATACCAAAAAAGATTATCATCTTGACCATGAACGTTCAGGCGATTTTGTCTTAATGGCTGATGCAGATAGCTGGTTTACCTATTACTATTGGTTTGACGATGCTGTGGCGCCAGACTATGCTCGTTTGGTAGATATTCACCGCAAACCAGGCTATGACCCAGTAGAGATGTTCATGAATCCTAAAAACCCTTTGATTAAGTTACGCGCTGCTTACAAACTTGCCCGTAAACTTCTAGGATTCAGATATTTAATGGATGTTATCCCATTGGATGCCACACTGGTAAAAGGCTCGCACGGTGGTATTAACATTGGTAAAGAATATTATCCTATACTAGTTACAGACAAAGCACTCGACAAAAAGGAAATCGATGCTACAGAGGTTTACCAAGTCATTTGGGAGCATTTGGTCAACTAGTAAAATTTACTGAGCGATTGAAGAAGATACGACAATCGCTCAGTGAAAATCATCTAAAACTATTGATTTGTTAGTTCAATAAATTCTACATTTACCCCTGTGTAGTACAGAGTCGTAGTCGCCTCGAAGCCTGAATCTGTACCAATGATAAGCCATAATTGTCCATTTGCATCAGTTTTGCCAGTAAAAGTACCTGTGCGCTTCACCAAAGTGTATTGATTTTTATCGGTCCCATTAGCTACATTTCCCATTACTTTCATGTCTTTACCATCGGCAGCCTGAGAAATTTTTCCTACATTTTTGATTCTGTAATAGCCATTATCAACCTCTTTTTTCGGCTCGATTGCACTAAATCCTGCTCCGAAATACACGCTCTCTCCTGGAGAACCACCCACTCCCATCATGCCGTTGGGTACAGTACTTGCAAACTCAACTTCAAATTTTGCACTATAGGTTTGATTGGGTTTCAGACCAGTTACTTTCTTTTTCAAGAACATAAATAAATCATCACTGTGATTATTTCCTGAAATTCGTAAAGCTTTTTTCGCGGTGTCTAAAGGTGCAGGTAGTTTAGCATGGCTATAACTTAATTCATAAAATACAGAATCCGTTTTGGGATAATCTGCAAAATCGCCGATCCAACCTTGATTACTTGTGGTAAATTTATCAGATAAAACAAAGCGTGTAGGGAAGCTATCATTGTCTGAACAAGACATCAAAGTAGCCGCAGCGATGATACTAAAAAGGTATTTTTTCATAATGTTGTGTTGATTTGTTTTGCTTTAAAGAGTGCGCAAAATCAACGGAAGGTTGGAACGAGGTTGGAGTTTTTCTGAAAAAAATGTTTAATAAATTGACTACCAGAATATTAAATTTTCATTTTCCTCTAAACTTTAAAATAGCAGAGTTAGGAATAACATTTGACTCAAGTAAAAAATTGAGTATAATTCCTTTTTTTTATTTTTTTGTGTAACTTTATCATATCAATATTTATATTGGTTTATCAAAACACAGCAAAAAAATATTTTTCTCCTCTGTAAGCTACAATTTTCAAGTTTTATCAAAAAATATTTACATAAAAATCAACAAATTTACAATTCTACCCTTTTTCAATTTAAGTTTTTCAACTCAATTTATTTTAGTTTTACATTTTTTTCAATAATGTATTATTCTCTCTAATTCAATAATCTCCTACTATTATGTACTATTATGACACCTAAATTCGACAATTTACATCGCTTTGAACATCTAAGCCCGACCCTCAAAGCAGCTCTCGAGCAAAGAGCAATAACACAAATGAAAAAGTATCATGTGTTATTTAAAATCATGAAAGTCACAAGCCATGAGATAATTATTCAGACAAGTCAGCTTCAAAAAGATGACAATGAACCCAATATTAAAGAAGTGTTGGTGAAAGTAACGGAGGAAGTATTTAGTCCATTTTTATATGGTAGAAGATTACGTATTGGCGTCAAACTTTTTATTCCAACAAATACTGACGTAGTAGATGCTCAGTGGATTTTGGATAAAATGGCACAGCAGAAGCTAAAATTTGAAGATTTAGAAAGGATTTTGGGGATAGAAAAATATACGCTTTCGGTTTATACCTCTGGGAAATATAAGCTCAATCGTGCCGAAAAAGGAATATTCTTTTACTTTTTACCTACCGTAATCTAGTGGCACAAATCAAAGCAAGCATGAAGAAAAGGGATAGACAAGAAGAAGTATTAGAAAATGTGGTGGCTCCGGCGGGAATCGAACCCGCATCAAACGTTTAGGAAACGCCTATTCTATCCATTGAACTACAGTGCCAAGTGGTCTACCATAGGAGACCACACAAAGCAAAATTACTTAAAAAAGTAAGTAATTAAAAGTTTCTCAAATCGAAACAAAAACTTTATTCTGCCCAGCTTTCGCTATTTTCAGTGTATGATTCACCAGTAGTGAGCCAGTTAGGGAAAATCTGGATATGTTTATTTTTCACCAAATTAAGCACAGTATCTCTTAATTCGTCTAGATTTTCCTTCTGCTCTGCTGAGATAAATACCGCCATAGGTTGAGGAGTGTGCAAATATGATTTTTTCAAAAACTCTGTAACTTTCTGAATTCTTGAAGCTTGATCTTTTGGCTCTTCTTCCCAAGGATTCTCACCATGAACAACTTCCCAATCGTCCTGCTCTTTTTCAGTTGTTTCGGGTTCTACCTCAAACTTATCGATTTTGTTGAATATCAAAATCGTTGGTTTATCCGCTGCACCAATTTCAGTCAAAGTATCATTTACAATACCAATTTGCTCTTCGTAATTAGGGTGTGAAATATCCACAACGTGCAGCAAAATATCTGCTTCACGAACCTCATCAAGTGTCGATTTAAATGATTCAATCAACATGGTTGGCAATTTTCGGATAAATCCTACGGTATCTGACAACAAAAATGGGATAGAATCAATCGTAACTTTTCGAACGGTAGAGTCTACTGTTGCAAACAATTTATTTTCGGCAAATACATCTGCTTTTGCTAAACGGCGCATCAAAGTTGATTTACCAACGTTGGTATAGCCAACCAAAGATACACGCACCATTCTATCACGATTTTTACGCTGAGTTAGTGCTTGTTTATCGATTTGACGTAATTTTTCCTTCAAAAATGAGATACGGTCGTTGGCCGTACGACGGTCAGTTTCCAACTCTTTTTCACCTGGACCACGCATACCCACACCCCCACGTTGCTTAGACAAGTGAGTCCACATACGTGTCAAACGAGGAAGAATATATTGCTGTTGCGCCAATTCTACTTGCGTACGTGCTTGTACAGTTTGCGCACGCATCGCAAAAATATTGAGGATCAGCAAACTACGGTCTAATACTTTTACCTCTTTTTGAAAATGCGCAAATTCGGCTTCGATGTTACGAATCTGAATAGGAGAAAGCTCATCATCGAAGATGATCATATCCACATCATTGTCGATTACATACATCAAAATATCTTGCATTCGTCCCTTTCCTACATACGTGCGGTTGTCGGGGCGTTCGAGTTTTTGAGTAAAAGTGTACAGCGTTTCGATACCCGAAGTATCTGCCAAAAATGCTAGCTCATCGAGATATTCTTTGGTCTGAGCAGCATTTTGTTTCTGTGTTTGAACGGCAACCAAAACTGCCGTTTCTTTTTCTTTATAAGTACTATGCATAAAGCTTATTTATCGAATTCACTTACCGAGAGGATAAGATTTATATCGCTGAATCAATGTGTTTCAAAGCTATATCCGCTCTAAGTGTGTGTGCAAATAAATGGCATAAGGCTTACGGAATCCAATTATGCCAGACAAAATTATTTTATATTTACTAGAGATTTATATCGGGTTAAATCATTCATTTGATAACATAAAGCCGAATGACAAAGATACAGCTTTCTTGCTAGAGTTAGCATGTCAAACTTTAAAGCATCGGCATACTAAGTTCTGTTATGAATGTTGATTTAATGTATCCTGATATGGCGCAATAATTAGGTGGTTCTCATTATGGATACTCAGTGTATGACCATATTTTTGTGCAATTTCTACGACTTCTTGGGGCTGTAAACTACCCTTTTGAAATAATACTTTCGACAAGGCAACCAAATAATCTTTGTTTTGTACCAAAAGCTCCTGCGTTTCTTGCTCTAAATTTTTCATCATTTTCTCAATCGACCAGTCAGTTACTGTCATATCCATGCTGTATTCTGCTGAACTCATGTAATAAGAAGCAAAATTACGGTCGAAGCCAAACTTGCGAATATATTCCATCACTAAACCTGCGGCATCTTCTCGGTCAAAACTTTGTGCAATTGTGACGTTTTCTTCGCCAAAAATTAATGATTCAGCTAATCCTCCTGCTAAATAAATTTTGATTTTCTTTAAAACATTTTGCTCTGACATGTGTATCTGATGAGGGAATGAAAATCCTCCCGCATACGATGACGCCACCCTTGACTTAAGCTGTAATGGGGCAACTCCTAACAGTAAAGAATATGCCACTGCATGACCAGATTCGTGCACAGAGATATTAGCAATCATATCTGGCAAATTGTTTTGACGAATCAAATCTACTTTTCCTATGTAAGGAATACGCTTTTCGGAGGTTTCGCCCCAAGTAGCAATGAGTTCTTTTTCAACAAAATTATAATCCAAAGTAATTTCCTCTGCACTTTCCACTAATGCTTCAAAAATAACACTGGATAAGTTGGCTTCAACAACATCTACAATACTCGAAAAAACAGGTCTAACACCTTGAACAGGGAATACTCCGTTTTGATAAACCAGTTGTTTAACGGCATCCGTTATTGTCGTCTTCAAAGCAAAATGCTCAATGTTACGTTTCTCAATCTTACGAATTTCTAAATCAATGAGCGCATTAAAATCTTGCTTTTTGAGTGACCGATAAATCAGGTGAATATTTCCAAAACGTGCGACTTGTTCTGGTTTAAACTTTCTAGAAAGCGCCTTTTTAATATCAATAATCGTGATTTTTTCAGTAAAAGCTCTAAAAATATCAGCATCTACATCTGTTTCACCTGCTTCATCAGCCATTGAATATGCCTCATCGAGGTTACCACTGATAATAATTAAAGTTTTAGCATGATTAATCGGTTCAAAAACGGTCTTTTTATCTCGTTTTTGTTGCATAATTTTCAACATATCATCCTCTTTCATCTCTGCAATTTCATGTACAGACTCGTTAAGGACAAAAGTTTTCTTCAAATTATACGCTTCCCATAACCCTACCAAATCATCATCTTCATCAGATATATCATCGTCCACAGGTTTATTTTTACGCTTCTGACGCTGTGTAGAAGAATGCATATAGCGCTGCATATATTCATCTATCGACTCTTTGTTGTCTTTTTTGGAAAGTCGTCCATCGGATAACAACTCCCAAAAATCCTGAGAACGGGTATTTGTAACCACTTTTCCTTCGGGGTCGATGGTATAAAAGCGTTGTATTTCATCGAATAATACAATAGCTGGCTTGCCATCATTGATACAGTTGCTCTCAAAAATAGAAGCTACCGAAGTGTACCAATAATTTTCGCCATGTGATAACTCAACTTCTACAAATCTATCTTGATATTCTAGTTTTGAAACCAATCGACGTATCAAATCGGTTTTTCCTACGCCTGTCATACCCCAAAGGTTTACAACAATAGGACGAACCAATACATCTGGCATCAAATACCAGATTTGGATATAATTGATTAATTCGTCGATAATATAGTCAATGCCGATAAATTCGGATTTCAGCTCTTGTTTGATAACCTCTAGGCGACGTTTTTTGATATTTATTTCCTCTAGGTTTATTTCAACCTTCTGTTCTGTGCTCATAAGTTTAATTGTTATTTACGTGGCGGGAAACTAAGTCTTTGGGCATCGTATTCATTTCATGCTACGGAATGAACGAATTGGGCAATGACATCCAGAATAGCTTCTGAATACATAACAATTGCTAAAACAAAAAAATTGAAATTTACAATGACTAAGTTCCCTAAAATAATTTGTAATGAATCAAAAGCAATGAATACCCTCTTATGAACTATGTCCATAGAGCCTCTATCCGATTGATAGATTCTAAAATGATGTAAAGGTTCAATGAAATGCCTTTACTAGGAGAAGAAATTAGGAGAAAAATATAGGAACTTCATGACTTTACCCTAAGGGTGTTTTTATTTTTTTGCAAAGGTACTGTTTTTTTATTTACTGTAAAATAGTTAAGGTAGATTTTATTAGGAAGAAATACCAATGAGTGAAGTGATATTGAGTGATTGAGTGATTAAATCTACATGCCACCAGTAGAGACGCAATGCTTTGCGTCTTAGGTTGAGTAAAATCTAGCATAGTAGCATCAAAAAAGCGGTCGAAAAACAATTTTCGACCGCCTTTTAAAATTAAATGCTTTAACACCTAGACATTGAGCCAAAGAGTATGTATTATTTCATTTAAAATATTCTTTAACTCTTCGCTTATGGCATATCGCTTAAAGCATAAGGCATAAAATTATTTCAAAGTAGCAATCAATTTCTCATTCAATGCTACGTAATCATCGTTTTTAGCCTCTTTAGCTAATACAATAGACTGATTTGCTGCTGTTACTGCAGCAGTTTTGTCACCCATTTTAGCTAAGATTTTTGCTTTTAAATGTACCATCCAAAAAGCTTTCGGACTGTTTTCGATAGCTTTGTTTGTCCAAGCTAAAGCTTGTTTCAAATCTTTTCCTGTTTCGAAATAGTAGCTAGCCGCTTGGAAATAAGGACGGTTATCTACGTTCATAGCTGTCTCAATTGACTTCGAAATCTTAGCATCGATGTCTGCTACTACAGGAATATTGATTTGTGTTTTTTCCCAAGAAACTTGAATATCAGCCGTTGCAGGAGTTACATTACCCAATTGAATCGTGAAAGTCTCAACTGATGATGTCAATGCTACAGGTTTCACTTTGAAACGAGCAACATCTTCCTCTTTTTTGTAACCATCGATACCCCAGTTACCTAATCCTTTGTTGAAAATCACTTCCCATTCATCTTTGTTTGGAACAGTATAAAGCACATAAGTACCTGCTTTTACAGCTACACCACCTACGGTTACGTCTTCACCAAAAGTTACTTTAGTTGCCGCATTAGCACCTGTTCTCCATAATTTGCCATAAGGAGCCAAGTCACCAAATACAGTTCTGCCCTTCATGTTGGGTCTTGAGTAGTTTACTTCGATAGAAGAAAGTGCAAAATCCTGCTTAATAGTTTGTGTTGGACTAGGTGCAGGAGTTTTGATACCTTGAGCCTGTGCTGTCATGATAGAAGCCACGGCTACTAATGCTAATAAAATCTTTTTCATGATAATGTTAAAATTGGAGAATTGTTTGAAGACTATTCAATCATTTTGAACAGTCAAAAGTACAACTTTGTTTTACCTAATGGCATATTATAGCGACAAGAAGATGTAAAAATTCGACCAATAACTCTATTCCTTCCCCTATCGGCATTTATAATTGTACTGGCAAATGTTTGATTACAGAACCTACCATCCAATGGACACTGACGTCATAACCCGTCATAAGATTAATCATTTTCTTATCTTTCAGCGCCATTTTCTGAATAATCTCAGCGGTTTTATAGCCCTGGTTATACCAAAAGCACACCTGTTCGGTGAACGATTCAAAATAGTCAAGTTTACGTTCAAGGGACTTTCTACCAAACTCTACTTGTGGATTATGTGCACAAAATACTTTATCAAAATCTTCGTCTAAGACTCGTTTGAGCGAATCTATTTGTTGCCAGATATTCTCTCCTTTTCGAAAAACTTTTATGCGCTGACTTACAAATAAATCTCCTGAAAAGAGCCATCCTTCTTTCGGTTCAAGGTAAACATGATGGTCATCGCTATGCCCTGGCGTATAGATAGGAACGAACGAATATTTGGAGGTTTGTATCACTTCTGGGAGCGTTTGCATGGGTATATCTTGCGGGCGAATTTTCCCGAAGAAATACTTTTCGTACAACATTACATCAAAACCTTGTCGTACTTTTTCGGCTGTTAAAGGATGCGCAAAAACAACTGGATGAAAGTGATTATAGAGTGTAGAAACGTTTCCAATATGATCTTCGTGCCAATGCGTAAGTGCAATTTGTTGAAGAGGCATCTGTTTAAACAATGATAAAACTGTCTGACGACAATTATACTGTCCTGTATCTATCAAAAGTCCGTCGATGTAGTAAACATGTACCGTAAAAGTTGGCAAACCAGGCCAATGATACCCCAGTTCAAAAGCTTTGACAGGACCATATTGTTTTGTTTTGAGATGCTGCATATTCGTTCAGAATCCTAATTGCTTCGTTGGTCGAAAAGTTTGGATGAAAACTTAAATATAGCATTTTACTACCATAAAAATATACTAAATTTTGCTATGTCTTTCCTCGGTAACCCATTTCCAAAGTAAAGGCACAAAGGAATAACTCGAGAGCAATGTATTCATAATTAGTGCTGAATTATGAGTTTTGAATTGTGAATGTAAAATTTTAATTATCAATATCTTACATCTCTAATTGATCAAATTAATCAGATAAAATATTAGTAATCATAAAATTACACTCACAATTCATCACTCATACTTAAATCTCTGATTACGTTGATTATTTTCTTTTGTGCCTTCATATCAAACAATCCCAATCTGATAAATGTTAGTTTTTTAATAAATCATTTCTTTCTCTAAATTCAACACAACTCTAACAATCATTATTCTATGCAAAGAAGACTCTTTCTCCAACATTCTGCTTTCTTGATGGCAAGTCTCGGTGTGAGTTCCTATAAATTTCCATTTGATACTCCTTACAAAATCAAGGAGTTGCGCAATGGCGTGGGAGTATTTACCGAAAGAGGCGGTACTATTGCCTTCGCCTCAACTAGTAAGGGAATTGCTGTGGTAGATTCTCAATTTCCTGAACAATCTAACCATTTGATTGAAGCTTTGAAAGGGATGTCAGAAAATCCTATAAAATTGCTTTTCAATACCCATCACCATGGTGATCATTCTGGTGGAAATATTTCTTTTAAAGGTATTGTAGAACATGTTATTGCTCACGAAAACTCCTTGAAAAATCAAAAAGCTGTTGCAGAAAAACAAAACACGGTAGAGAAACAGCTTTTCCCAGATATAACTTATCAGGATACCCACAAAGAGAAATTAGGAAAAGAGACTATCAAAATGCATTATTTTGGTGCAGGTCATACTAATGGCGATTCCATCATTCACTTTGAACGCGCCAATGTAGCACACTGTGGGGATTTGGTATTCAACCGTCGCTTTCCTGTGGTAGACCGCAACGCTGGCGCTAGTATGAATTCTTGGATCAATGTGCTGGACAAAATCAATGCTACTTTTGACAAGGATACTATTTTTGTATTTGGACATGCTTTTGATCCTGAGAAAATTACAGGTACTCACGAAGATATCAAAGCTTTCAAAAACTACTTAGAACAGCTTTTAGGCTATGTTTCGCAAGAAATAAAGGCTGGAAAAAGTAAAGAAGAAATTCTTAAAACAACTGCTATTCCGAATGCACCAGAATGGAAAGGCGATGGAATCCAAAGAAGTTTGACAGCAGCTTACGACGAATTGACCAGCAAATAGGTAAGCAAAATAACAATTCTATTATTTTCTTGTTTAAGCAATATCCTTCTTATAGTTTTGAACTAGAAAAAATCGAAAAATTCATGAAAAATATTGCCTATATATTGCTGGTTATAGCTATTATCTCCACCGTCGCATTAATCACTTGGGGTGCTATAGCACTGCTTGATTCGACCAATGGATTCAATGAAAAAACCTTTTTTATTCTACTTATTGGTGGGATTATCTCGGTAGGATTGATTGGGCGAGTCGTAATTGTGTTCAAAGATTCTAGAAAATAGGAAATGACGAGTTTAAAATTCTGTAGATGTTAAAGTCTAAACATAAAAAAAGACCTTCCGAAAGAAAGGTCTTTTTTTATAATCTTTTAACAAGACTAAGCTGAGGCTAACGCTTCGGCACCACCAACGATTTCGAGGATTTCCTTCGTAATCGCAGCTTGACGAGAACGGTTGTAAACAAGTTTCAACTCTTTCAACAATTCACCTGCGTTTTCTGTAGCTTTATCCATTGCAGTCATACGAGCACCATGTTCAGAAGCATTTGATTCTAAAACAGCTTTATACACTTGCAATTTCAACGCTTTAGGAAGCAACTCACTGATAATTTCTTCTTCCGAAGGTTCGAAGATATAATCAACTGTTGAAGCTTTCACGTTACTATCTTGTTTATCAACTAATGGCAACATCTGTTCTGCTCTCAAAATTTGAGTTGCCACGTTTTTGAACTCATTGAAAATAACTTCTACAACATCAAATTTTTCGGCAACGAATCCGTCCATCGCATATTCTGCTGCCTGACGTACTGAGGCGAAAGATAATTTTGAGAAGATATGAACAAATTTTTCGTTTACTTTATAACCACGACGAGTCAAGTATTCAGCACCCTTTTTACCCAAAGCCAAAACCTCAACATTGCCTGCGGCATTTTGACTAGCGTATTTTTCAGCGATAAGGTTTACTGTTGCCTTACCAACGTTGGCGTTGAATGCTCCACAAAGACCACGGTCAGAAGTAACAACGATTACTAACACTTTTTGAATATCGCGAGTGATAGTATATGGGTTCGATTGAGCACCTTCTGCATTAGCCGAAACAGTTGCAATCATTTCGGTTAACTTCTGCGAATAAGGGCGCATTTGAACAATAGCATCAGTTGCACGGCGAAGTTTAGCCGCCGAAACCATTTTCATGGCTTTAGTAATCTGCTGAGTAGAGTTTACTGACACTATTCGGTTACGGACTTCTTTTAATGAAGGCATCTTTTGCTAATGTTTGAAACAGTGAATGATAGAAATGATGTATTTGATGTAAATAAAATCGTTATTTGTGATTGGTGTATCTGTTAATTGTAAGAGCTCAGAAAGTTTACGTTAAAGTTACCTCAAGTCAAGTAATGATTTTATGCTATGTAATCAGTCTCAATTTGGTGAAAAGTTTTGTTATGATTTCTCATTCACAATTCATCAATTGGACGATTATATAATAGAGAGAGTAGCGTACTACCCTCTCCTACATTCAAATATTATCCTTGGTATTTAACTGCCACTTCTTTCGCCACTTTCTTCAATACATCAGTCAAAGAATCGTCAAATTTACCTGCTTTCAAAGCATCCATAGTAGATTTTTGAGTAGCATGCATAACTGTAACGAAATCCTTCTCGAACTCACGTACTTTTGATACCGCAACAGAATCAATTAACCCGTTTGTAGAAACATAAATCATTGCGACTTGATCTTCTACACGTTGAGGGCTACCATTTGGTTGCTTCAACATTTCGAGGTTACGACGACCACGTTCGATAGTCAATTTAGTAGAGGCATCCAAATCAGAACCAAATTTAGCGAAAGCTTCCAATTCACGGAATTGAGCTTGGTCCAATTTTAATGTACCAGCTACTTTCTTCATTGATTTGATTTGAGCGTTACCACCTACACGAGATACAGAGATACCTACGTTGATCGCTGGACGGATACCTGCGTTAAACAAGTTAGTTTCCAAGAAGATCTGACCGTCAGTAATAGAGATTACGTTAGTCGGGATATAAGCAGAAACGTCACCCGCTTGAGTTTCGATAATTGGAAGAGCCGTTAATGAACCACCACCTTTTACGATTCCTTTTAAAGATTCAGGAAGGTCGTTCATATTTTTTGCGATTTCGTCAGATGCGTTGATTTTCGCAGCGCGCTCCAACAAACGGCTATGTAAATAGAATACGTCACCAGGGTAAGCTTCACGACCTGGAGGACGACGAAGAAGCAATGAAACTTCACGGTAAGCTACCGCTTGCTTAGACAAATCGTCATACACTACTAATGCTGGACGACCTGTATCGCGGAAGAATTCACCAATAGCAGCACCTGTAAATGGAGCAAAGAACTGCATCGGAGCTGGGTCTGCTGAACCAGCTGCTACGATTACTGTGTAATCCATAGCACCTGCTTTGCGAAGAGCTTGCTCAACTTGTTTGATAGTTGAAGCTTTCTGACCACAAGCTACATAGATACAGTACACTGGTTGACCTGCATCGTAGAATTCTTTTTGGTTGATAATTGTGTCAATACAAACAGTTGTTTTACCTGTCTGACGGTCACCAATAACTAACTCACGTTGACCACGACCTACTGGAATCATAGCGTCGATCGCTTTGATACCTGATTGAAGAGGTTCTGTTACTGGTTGACGATAAATTACCCCTGGAGCTTTACGCTCAAGTGGCATATCGTATAATTGTCCTGCGATTGGACCGTTGCCGTCAATTGGCTCGCCAAGTGTGTTCACGACACGACCTAAGATACCGTCACCTACTTTGATAGAGGCGATTTCGTCTGTACGTTTTACGGTGTCACCTTCTTTGATTTCAGATGATTCACCCAATAATACCGCACCTACGTTGTCTTCTTCGAGGTTAAGGGCTAGGGCTTTCAAGCCGTTTTCAAATACGAGCAACTCACCCGCTTGTACTTTCGATAGTCCATAAATACGAGCTACACCATCACCGATTTGTAGCACGGTACCTACTTCTTGGAGTTCAGCCTCTGACTTAGATCCTGAAAGTTGTTCTCTCAAGATGGCTGACACTTCATCTGGTCTGACTGATGCCATTTCTTTATAGTTGGATTTGTGATTTTGGAATTCGATTTGAGAGGTTATTCGTTGGATGCAAGTCCTTTACAAGATAAGGAAAGAGATTTTTTTCGCTTTGCTTGGCTGGGGTTTATTACATCTTAAACTTACTAACTCTTTTCGGGTGCAAAATTAGGGAAGAAATTTCACAATTCCACGACAATCTAAATTTTTTCGTGCTAAACGTTATACTTTTTTGAGAGTGGCATTTTTGTTCAAGTGTCCTTTTTCACTTCAAAACCTATCTCTTTCAACGCTTTTTTTGACGTTAATCTTTATTTATTCTAATTTTTGAAGAAGATTTTCTGAGATATTGTCTTATCCTTATAGCATCTTCGTTTATTGTACTAAACAGGATAAAACAAAGAATTTTATCTCAAAGTATCTACCAACACAATATTATTCCATGACAAACGAAGTTATACCAAATATTTCTATAAATACATTTAGCAAATTTTCGCTAATTACAAGTCAAATTTATTCTTGGGATTGTACTAATTACCTGATTGAATTTGAGTTAATCTATTTTTCGACTACACTAGAATAGCATTCACTCAATGTTTTCAATTTCTCTTTTAAAATAGATAAGCACAAAAAGTGTATTCCATACCCAAGTGGCTATGTCATTTATTGATAAAAAACTTAAACATTGGCTATTATTTTCCACAAATTATTGGCAAAGTCTTCTCTCAGCATTTTATCTGTAAGACCACTGTGTAAATCAGAGTAAATCTTACAGGTTTTGCTTTCATGGTCTAGCAAAATTTTAAAGTTTAAGTCTAAAGCATGAGAAGCAAGCGCGCTATAGTCCTCTCCATACATTTCTAAGTCCTCATATTTGACGAGAGTTAGACAAAGAAAAGTATCTGTATCAACCTCTCTAAATGATTTTATAGAAAAATTGTTGAGGCGTGTAAGACTCAGATTTGATAGCGCTTCCTTCAGCATATTTGTGTCTACATTTCTCTTCACAATGACGATTACGTCTAAAGTTTCTGCAAAATCAATAGCATAATCATTGTTTTCTGACGTTTCACGAAGATTGTCTGAAGCTCGTTCGCTTGCCATGAAGTTTTGTATAAGGCGAGAAACAATTAAAATACCAGCAATTGTGATGAATAAAATGTCGTCCATATAATATTTTTAGTGTAAGCCTCAAAATTAATTAATTCTAAAGGAGCGCTACTGCACTATGGTTTAATTTTTGGTTATTTGCTACCTACTTTTGCTTTATTCATTTCTTAGCTTTTACTTCATTGCTCTACTTATGAATAAGATTTTACGTTACCTTTCACTTTTTACATTGATTTCGTGCAGAGATCAACAATCAGAGTTACAGCATAAATTCTATGTAGTTAAGCATGAGCACGGAAAATCAGACACCCTCTGTGTAAATCATATTCCTGAGAGTTCTGATAGGATGGTTGCTGTAGATTCTTTTGACTATACTATCCATCAAAAATCTATTCGGATATTAAAGTTTACGAATCCTGATGCAGGTATAGACAGCAAAGTAGAGGCTTACTTCGAAAAATCTTTAGGAATATTTTTGGTAAAAAATAAAACTTGGTCGTTAAACTATCAGCTGAGATCCACAAATGATTCGGTTGAAGCTTGCATTGATAAAATTCAGCACTTGGATTTCGTCAAATAATCTACAGATATTCATCTTAAACTTTAATGATATATGGGCTTCGGATTTAACCTATCCATGATATTATTTGTGGTTTCTTTATCCGCCATTCTTTTGATTACATGGTTCATAACAGGGAAAAACCATTGGGGGAAAACCATTGGTTTCTTGTGGTTAGGTCTTTTGGCGATGGCTATGTTTTTATCTGGTCTAAAGTGGATATTAGGAAAACCCAATCTAGAAAAAGATGATTACTATGGGCAGTACATTGTAGATAGAACCTATTTTTCGGGAAAACAAGCCGATTGGCAATACAATCATTTTCGATTTGAAATAAAGGATAACGACTCTCTCTATTTTTACCTTACCGAAAAAGAGAAAATCATGAGGACTTATGTGGGCAAAATCAAGGTTACTGAAAACTATATTTCTGAGCATTTACTGATAAACATGCCTCAACCAACACATCATATCCTTAGTTCTAATCCTACAACTTATCGTTATCCTTGGTACTTTCATTTAGTTTTTTACTCTCCTAAATTCAATAATCTCTATTTCAAAAAAGGAAAATGGGAGGCAATCGACTCCAACTGATATGATTCTATCACAAATTTCAAATACAATTTACCCTTTACCTGAGGCTTCCATGCAAAAGCTGGAAGAACATATTTCTGAGGTTAGTTTCCCAAAAGGTCATATTCTACTGCGAGCCAATAAAGTGGAAAGTAGTATTTATTTTATCAAAAAAGGAATTGCAAGACTCTATACTCAAACGCCTGACAATGAAATTACTTTTCTGTTTTGCAAAGAAGGGGATACTTTAATGTCTTTAAAAAGCTATGTCACTGGACAAAAAGGCTATGAAGATGTAGAGTTATTGGAAGACTGTGAACTGTACCAATTAAAGGCTGAAGTGTTGGAAAATCTTTATCAAAGTGATATTCATATCGCTAATTGGGGACGAAAATTGGCAGAACTAGAGCTCGTCAAAACGGAAGAAAGATTTATTGCCCGACAATTCAGAACCGCCAGCGAACGCTATCATGAACTTCTGCAATTACATCCTGACCTAATTCAGCGAGTCCAACTGGGGCATATTGCTTCGTACCTTGGCATAAGCCAAGTAAGTCTGAGTAGAATTAGAGCTGAGATTCGATAAAAAGTATTTTTTAACATTTGTAAAATTTATTTCCCTCTCCGATTCAGAACTTTGCTGGTGAATTTTAACACAAAAAATATGAATTGGATTGTATTGATTATCGCAGGATTGTTTGAAGTAGCCTTTACATTTTGTTTGGGCAAAGTAAAAGAAAGTACAGGAAACGAAGTATATCTTTGGTACGCAGGATTTATCATGGCTTTGATTATCAGCATGGGGCTTTTGATGAAAGCCATTGAATCGCTTCCTATTGCTACAGCTTATGCTGTTTGGACGGGCATTGGTGCCGTTGGAACGGTACTTTTGGGAATCCTTGTGTTCAATGAACCTGCTACTTTTTGGCGCTTATTCTTTATCAGCACCTTAATTGGCTCTATTATTGGATTGAAAATGATGTCACATTAGTATCGAATATCTAAAAAGCATTTATGACAGAAAGACCTTCCTTGATTTACCACCTATAGAAGTATTAAGCATTCCCGATGATTACGAATTTATGGATGTGGAGTTGAAGAAATACTTGAGGACAAAATCAATGCTATTTTCAATGAGGTTTTTGGGAATTAGTTTTTCTTGGGCACTCATTTACTCGTCCCGATTACCAAAATTTCCACCAAGGTTTTTTTTGCAAAACAGGCTCAAAGATTCCGCTTTGAATTGTTTTGATAATTTTTTTATTTTCATCATAAATACTAATCTCTATATTCGAATGAGTTGCTAAATACCTGGCAACTGTCTCCTCTACAGCTTCATAGCTTTCCAATTCGATATATGGATACTCCTGAAATTCTGTATTTGAATTATTGCAATAGAAAGTCTGTCCATCAGTATTTAAAATGATTCCCGTTGAAAGCTGATTAAGCAATAAATAGTATGTGTTTTTCATTTCAAAGTATAATTTGATAAGACGAATACCGAATAATTTCTTCAATATTATGAGAATACCCAAAGAGAGTTTAATCGAACTATTAGATGCCACAAAACAAGATAATATTTGTTCTGCACTCATTGCGTGTATTATAGATGAGCAGAGATTAAATTTACGTTTTGCCATCTCACTACAGGATTTTGGGCATCTAAGAAGAATCCTTGAGTTTCGTCCATTTGAGCATACAGGAGTTGGACCGTATAGATATTTTTTTACGCTTAGCTATACCGCCTCTATTAAAGAAGACCCTTTAATTTTAGCCTCAATAAGGGTAGAACAACTTGACAAGCACAAACATTTTAGCCATACCATTTCAAAAAAATTAATGGCAAATCTTTTCTGGTTTGAAAGCTTGGAAAGTACCCAACCTGTTGAATCAATGATTGAATAATTTCAAATATTCTGAACGAATACCTTAAGATATGCCCATCTCAGACAAAATATTATTGCAACATATAGAGGATTTACTTCAAGAATACCTTCCCAATGATCTACGCATTGAAAAAACAGAGGATCAGACTAGATTGACTATTGGAGAAACGAGGATTTGGATTGAATACAATGAGGATTTTGAGGAAGAAATATTAATTGGAGTTGAACATAGAGGTCGTCGGCATCTTGGGACCCAAAACGACTTGGTTAACACTTTCTTTAATTTACTTACTAAGAGAATCAGAATTTGTAGGAGTTTCAAAGGAACATTTTGTTTTTATGAAACACTCGATATTGAATTGTCCGACAATAGGTTTTATGAGTTTTGGAGCACAGGAGGGTTTTCAATCTATTTTTGGAAAACGACAACCGTTCAAATAGAGTTTTGGGAACCATATATCATAAATCCAGCATTTGAAAGAAGAATCTTAGACCTTAAAATAGCTATGAGATAGCTAGACTCATAACTGAAATCATAAATCATGCAGACATCTGTTTTTTAGGATTTTTATCATTAAATTCGAAAATAATAGTATTAACCCTCCTCCTAGCATGAATACGAATACCAGAGTTTTCAAAATGTCTTTTGCGAGTGTGTATCCTCACTATGTGCAGAAAGTTGAAAAGAAAGGACGCACTACAGATGAATTACATGAGGTGATTTGTTGGTTAACAGGCTATGATGTTACCAATATTCAACAAATTATAGAGCAAAAAATAGATTTTGAAAGCTTTTTTGCTAACGCTCCTCAAATAAACCCCAATGCCCATAAAATTACGGGTACCATCTGCGGTTATCGTATTGAAGAGATAGAAGACAAATTGATGCAACAAATTCGTTATCTTGACAAACTAGTCGATGAGCTAGCAAAAGGTAAAAAAATGGAGAAGATTTTGAGAACATAGCCTGCAATATTTCACTGCTACGCTAAGTTGGCGCACTCTTAACACTCCTAAACTCTACATTCAGTGATCAGACATATATCTTTGACACCTTTTATCCAAAAACCAAATCTAAATGACACAGGAGCAAGTTTTAAATGGCCTTCAAGCAGAAAAGGAGTCTTTTCTGGCGCAAGAATGTGCAGTCGCACTCCAACAAAATCCTGAGAGTATTCTAAAGGAAATAGTTCAAACGAGAGAGTATTTAACTGGATTATACACGACAAGGTTAAGAATTAACAAAAGTTTAAAAAGGTCATTTTTTGAAAATGAAGAAATAAGTTCTTGGGAAGAAGCGATTAAACAACTCTCAAGTTCCTCAGCAAAGGAAGTGTGTTTAAATACTTTTAGTACTGAGGAAAAAGCTTATATGATGTTTTGGGATACAGCAACAAACCAGCTCATTGCCATTTTCTACTTATATCCAGAAAATGCTCAAGATTTATAACAAATTTTTCCGTGCAAGACTTTAACCTTATTATTCAAGACAACTTCGGGCAACTTTCTGAGGCTGAGTTGGAACTCCTTCGCTCCTATTTTAAAGAAGAAAAACTTCCTAAAAATGCTTATTTTACCCAATCAGATAAAGTTTGTGATAAGCTGAGTCTCATCAAAAGTGGGATTCTAAGGGTTTATGCTGTTGTAGATGGCAAGGAAATTACCCAATGGATTTCGACCGAAAATTATCTTATTACCGAAATTGCAGGCTTTTTCTTCAACCAGCCTAATCGCTGGTCGATTCAAGCATTTACCGATGTTGAATTGTTGACCCTTTCGAAAAAAAATTATCTCAAACTCTGCCAGGAGTTTCCCAAATGGCTAGATATAGAAAAACGATTCATTGTCAAATGTTTTGCCATGATTGAAAATCGTGTGTTTTCACATTTGTCGATGACCGCCGAAGAGCGCTATGATGCGTACTTCGAACACAATAAAGAGCTTTTTAATCAAGTTCCGCTTCAATACATCGCTTCGGTATTGGGCATGAGCGCCGAAACATTTAGTCGTATCAGAAAACGTAAATCCGAGAGTTCTTGATTTTTGTCAAGAGTAAATACTTTTTAATGCTCGAATTTTGTGTCATCACAAAAACAAAAACGAACATGACAAAAGATATGAATTTCCTCCTCAAATTAGAAGAACTTGGACAGCTACTGCTTTCAATACTATTATTCCAGCAACTAGATTATGTTTGGTGGATATACCCAGCGAGTATTCTATTACCAGATGTTTCAATGTTAGGATACCTATTGAATACCAAAATTGGCGCTTGGGCATATAACTTATTTCATCACAAATTATTGGGTATCGCTGTAATTGGTCTTGGATATTGGCTCAATCATGACCTCATGACTCTATCAGGTATCATTTTGTTTGGTCATTCAGCTATGGACAGAGTCATGGGCTATGGACTAAAATATACCGATAGCTTTCAACATACGCATTTGGGATGGGTGGGAAAGAAGTGATATTTGCACTCACCAATCACAAAAATTCAATGTAGTAGGCAAGTTTATCTGAATATTTATGCAAGACAAAC
The DNA here is from genome assembly GCF_009905545.1 of Cellulophaga sp. BC115SP. Classification (GTDB taxonomy): domain Bacteria; phylum Bacteroidota; class Bacteroidia; order Cytophagales; family Spirosomataceae; genus Flectobacillus; species Flectobacillus rivi. Next base: position 235,608 of record NZ_JAAALB010000001.1, read on the forward strand.
AGAAAATATTTGGACTAGAGGTGATAAACTTTACAAAAGGATAGAATCCTTAGAAAAAAAGGGTGCTGGATAGGAATCCAGCACCAGCGAGGGAGTTTTTCCTAAAACTATCTAAATTTGTATAACCTCATTTTCAATCCTACTACTACTATTTTATAATGCGAAAAAGAAAAGCACGTCGTAAAACCCATTTATGTCCAAATTGTGAAACTGTACTTGAACGCAATGAAAATTATTGCCACGATTGTGGACAAGAAAACCACAATTTGAATGCCCCCATGAAAGACCTGATTATGGAATTTATTGGAGGTATTACTTTTTTTGAAACCAAGTTTATCGAAACGGTAAAAGTTATATTCACGCATCCGGGTAAACTGCCTTTAGCTTTTAACTCAGGCAAAAGAGTTAAATATATGCACCCTGTAAGAATGTATTTTGGGGTTAGTGCTATCTTCTTTTTCATCATGAGTTCAGACCTATTTAAAAAAGAAAGTAACACCCAGCAACAGAGCAAAACTACCATTGATTCGCTGAGAAAAGCTGAAAATAGAGACTATAATAGCGGTAGAAACTTTGCTAGACAATTAAAAAAAGACCTTTCGCATAACCTCGAATCAGAGTCAGATACTGTCTCAAAAAGTAATCTGGATGAATTCAGAAAAGGTATGAAAGATGCTCAAAAAGAGTATAATGCTAGAAAAGATGGCTCCAAATTTTATTTGGGTCTTTTCAGAAAACTAATCATTCCAAAAGATTCTATCACCTACTATTTTCAATTAAATGACGAGGCATTGGATTCCGTTTTAACGGCTAGGGGCATATCAACATTCTTCCCAATAAGAAAAACCATCAAAAATAGTATCGTGAAGGAATACCATCGATATCTTGAAGAAAAGTACGGACTAAAATCCGAAATAAATGGAAGAACAATGCTATTCAATAGTTATTTGCCAACAATAATGTTTATTCTTCTACCATTTGCAGCATATATATTATGGTTTTTTGAGAGGCGTACCAAATGGAGGTATTACTTTCAACACCTTGTCTTTACATTATATACCCACTCCGCTATTTTTCTATTTTGGGCAATATGTGAATTTCTGAGTGATTTATACAAATACTTTTTCAATCAAGATTATTATGATTATTCAGGATACATTGTATTATTTGTAGTAATTCTGAGTCTAGTGTATTTCATGATTTCTATCAAAAACGTATACCAGCAAAGTTGGTTAAAAACGCTCGTAAAGTTTATCCTACTTATTACGTCTTATTCATTTTTATTCCTTTTAATTATCATTATTGGAATTTCATCAGGGTTAGTGACTACTTAAGATTTTAAATTAGGTATTCATTCAAGTTTGTGTTCAAATATATTACGATAGAATCCTTAGAACGAAGAGTGCTGGATAGGAATCCAGCACTAGCGAGCCCTTAAATAGCACTGACAAAATTCACATACTAATCGGAGAATGAAAAAGAAAAGAAAGCCTACTAAATATTTTCCTCCCTTGCCTCAAAAGAGTGTAAACATTTTACGAATACTTGATGGGCTAGCATTCATATTGGTTTTTATTACTATACTTACTTGTTTAGAAATCAAACAAATGGATCAGATTTTCTTTGGAGGCACCTTGTTTGTAATCTTCTTGGTAGTTGGATTGATTCTAGGCTATCAAACCATATACTATATAAAAGAAAGAACTCCCTTACTTAGTCATCCAATGGTCCAAAAGAACTTTTTTCTTAAAAGTCTATTTTTCCTCTTTCTGATAGGTACTCCTTCTTTGGCAAGTTTTTATAACCGAACATTTCCATTTAATTCACCAACGTGCGCCATTTTCCCTATTTTAGAAAAAGGACAAAGTTCAAGAACCCCTTCTTCGTACTTCATTTATTTTCAATACCAAAACCAAAAAGAACGGTTAAGCATCAATAAAGATATGTGGATGGCAATCAAAGAAAATCAACCTATGGAAATCTGTATTGCAAAAGGCGGATTAGGGTTTGAGTTTGTAAAAGAAATTTACTTTGTTCATGAGTAAAGCAACTCCTCTATTAACCTAGCGGAAGAATTAATACTTCTCTTTTAGTTTTTTAGGTTTTAGAAAAGGATAATTTTATTCTTCCTGATTCCCAGCGGCTAATAGCATATAGCGTTATAATTTATTACTTCATTAAAAGTAGAAATATAAAATGTATTATTTCGACATTAACACAACGTTTGCTAATTTTTGGGGCTATCCCTTGAGCTATATAGAATTTGTTGGGACGTTATTTGGTCTATTATCCGTATATTTTGCGACAAGACAAAATATTTTAACTTGGTCTACAGGGATTGTTAATGTCGTATGTTTTTTCCTCATTTTTTCCCAAGTCAGTCTATATTCTGATATGTTTTTACAAGTATATTTTTTTATAGTAAGTTTGTACGGCTGGTTCATTTGGAAAAGAAAAGAAGATAATACCCTTAAAATCACACAACTTTCGTCTCGTCAAAAGCAAACTATATTGATCATTCTAGTTTTGTCTACAGGCATTTTGGGCTATTTCATCGAACATATTCATTTGTTTTTTCCCAGCTTATTTACTAAGCCAGCCTCCTATCCTTATATTGATACATTTATTGCTATTTCGAGCATCATTGCCAATGTTCTATTAGCCAGAAAGATTCTTGAAAACTGGCTTCTTTGGATTCTAACTGACATATTATGTGTTTTTGTGTATTTTCAAAAAAACATATTATTCATTAGCATCGAGTACTTCATATTTCTATCTTTAGCCATTCATGGACTGTCGACTTGGAAAAAATCTCTTAAATCATGACAAAAGGGCTTACACTTGGCAAATTTTATCCCTTACACCTTGGACACTTAAAACTAATTGAGTTTGCGAAGACACAATGTGATATACTTTTCGTGTTGATTTGTGCTTCAGATACAGAAAGCATTGATGGGCAAACCAGATTAGAATGGATAAAAAAGTCATATAATAACTGCCCTAATATTAATCCAATACTTCTTGAATACCACGAGTCAGAGCTTCCTAATACTTCTGTTTCTTCCAGAGAAGTTTCGCAACTATGGGCAAATAAAATTCTGAGTCTTATTCCTGATTTAGATTATATTATTAGCTCCGAACCCTATGGCGCATATTTAGCAGAATACCTTCAATGTGAATCCATTTTTTACGATATTGCTCGTACAATCACAAACATCTCTGCTAGTTTGATTAGGCAACATCCATTAAGGTATTGGGATTATATTGCTGATTCAGCCAAGCCGTATTTTGTAAAAAAAATCTGTATTTATGGTTCTGAGAGTACTGGAAAATCGACTCTTACTATTAACCTTGCACAGTATTTCAAGACTAATTATGTCCCAGAAATGGCACGTGAGATAATTGAAAAAACAGAGGAATGTACGCTATCGCATCTTGAACAAATTGCTAGTTTACACGCCAAAACTATACTTAAAAAAACACCTTTGTCCAATAAGATATTAATTGTTGACACCGATGTGAACATCACAAATTCATACGCCAAGTTTTTATTCAACAAAGAATTATTAATAGACGATTGGGTTAAGCAAGCGAATACGTTTGATTTATATCTTTTCTTAGACATTGACGCCCCCTTCGTACAGGATGGGACTCGACTTGAAAAGGAAGATAGACTCAAGTTGCATTTTTCCCACAAACAAGAATTAGCATCTCAAAAAATCGACTATATCTTACTTTCTGGTGATTGGGATAGTCGTTTTCAACAAGCTGTAGATGCTATACAAAAACTATTATAAATATCCTGTTATTAGAATTTTCGTAATTTGTAACTATTTACTTCTGAAAAACAAAAGCTCCGTGGGTTGTTAACAGATTCACTGTTTTTGCATTATTCCTCTTATCATTACTTGCTTGTTAAGGGCAAAATAACCATTAATCAAAAGACTTAAACCTTTGTATTTTACACTCAAAAATGGCGAAAAGTCCATACAGTTGAGAAGTCAATTAGAAGCATTAGGCAAGACTAACAAAAAACAGTTGAGCTGGAAGTGAAGAAAACAATAAGAGTGTTTTATAAAATCCTTAGAAAAAAAGGGCTGGATAAGAATCAAACTCTAACGAGAGATTCTAGCACTAGTTTGGAAATTCCTCATCAATATTTTTCTTAAATATTTCGTTATTCCTCTAAACAACATTTATGAAAATCTTTATCCTATTTCTTTGTCTTATGGCTCAGTTTGGTACTAGTCACGGACAAACTATTCAAAAAGGGAAAGCCAAATCACTGGATAAATCTTTTTCTTATTTCTATCTAAAACCCCAAGAAGAAATCAAGGGCATCCTTTTGCTTATTCCTGCTTGGGGAGAAAAGCCCAAAAGTGTTTTTTACAAAAATAAACTCCCTTATTTACTACTAGAAAAAGGCTTTATGACAATTATTCCAGAGCTTACCCCATCATTTACCCCAGAACCAAACACTTTCGCTCAACTAGATGAGTTGATTCGTACATTCCAAAACACCTCCTCGACAAAACATATCCCATGTGTTTTGGGAGGCTTATCGATTGGAGGAACGATTGCTTTGCACTATGCTGAATACTTGGCATCGCAACAATTGCCTTCCAAAGTAGATGCTATTTTTACGATAGACCCACCTTTAGATTTAACTAGGCTATATATTTCTTCGGTGAGAAAAATAGAGTATGCTTGCTCCAGCAATCTTATTAAAAAAGAAGGATTATCAATCAAAAAGAACTTAGAGGATAAGTTAAAGGGTTCACCTGATGAACAACAAGAGGCATATATTCATAATTCCGTATTTTCAGCGAATCAGGCAGATGGTGGAAATGCCAAACTATTATCCAATATTCCAATTCGCTTATATGCCGAACCAGATTTGGCTTTTGTCCAAAAAACGTATTGTGAAGCCCTACAATTTGAAGACATAAATGCGGTAGATTCTGAAAAACTTCAACAGTTGCTACAAAGACTGGGAAATAAACATGTAGAATATATTACGACAAAAAACAGAGGCTTTCATATTTGGAATATCCTAGAGCCTCATGATTTTATCAAATGGATAGCTCCAATTTTACCATCTAATTAACAATAAACCAACCAGATACCAACGAACCTTATTATACTATTCTATAAATATTCAAAACCTTGAACAAACCTGTTACTCACAAATTTTATGGCTTAGACCACCTCCGTGGACTTGCCATTCTGATTGTATTCTTGTTTCATTATTATATTCTAAGTGGAGGTCAGCCCGAATGGTTACCTAAAGTGGCAAGCTTTGGCTGGACAGGAGTTGATTTATTTTTTGTATTGAGCGGCTTTTTGATTTCATCACAGTTGTTTGAACAAATTAAAATAGGTGAAAGTATTTCCTTCAGAACATTTTTCCTGAAACGTTTTTTCAGGATTATTCCCTCCTTTGGCTTTACGGTGATACTCTATTTTTGTGTACCTTTTTTTCGAGAAAAAGATAGCTTAGCTCCTCTATGGAAATATCTGACTTTTACCCAAAACTTAGGCTTAAATCTTAAATTAAATGGTGCTTTTTCACATGCTTGGTCACTGTGTGTAGAAGAGCATTTCTATTTATTTCTCCCTTTGGTATTGCTTTTATTACAAGCCAAATCAGTGTTTAAGTATTCCTATTGGTTATTAATTTTGCTGTTTTTGGGAGGATTTGCCATTCGTTATTATAGCTACACGTATTTATATCTGCCCAAAAGTACCGATGACTTAAGTTGGATGTATTGGTACAAATATCTCTACTATCCAACCTACACAAGGCTCGACGGACTGTTGGTAGGCGTTTCGATCGCAGGGTTTTATCAATTTTCACCCAAAGTATTGGGTCGTATATCGCAGTATGGCAACTTATTATTGGTGGCATCATTAGCAATTTTGTCCTTTGCTTATTTTTTGTGTGAAGATCAAACAACATTCAACGCCTCTGTATTTGGTTTTCCTATAATTGCCCTAGGTTATGGTTTGATGGTAGCAGGAGCTATTAGTCCAAACAGCTTTTTGTATCGAACTAAATCAATGGTTACTAGTCAAATAGCTAGCTTGTCTTATGGTTTATATCTTACCCACAAAGGCGTCATATATGTCACACACCAAATGTTATCTAAGTATATATCGAACCCTAATCTTATGTTGGTCATCTCGACGATTACTTGTATCGTATTCGCTTACTTTTTACAAATATTGATAGAAAAGCCCTTTATGAGACTGAGAAATCGGGTTTTGTAGTGGAGATTTTAGGTTGGATTAATTAAAACATAACCATGGAGGGATATGTAGGATAGAATCCTAAGAAAAAAGGGGTGCTGGGTGAGAATCCAGCACTAGCGAGGCTTTCATTTTATTTTCTTTGCTTGGGTATCATCAAAATAACATTCTGCTACTTGCTTGATTTAGATTTGCTCATGGGTTAAATTTGATATTGGCGCAAATACGTCAAAATATTGTTTTCCATTCATTCACCAAAACTAAAACCATGAAAAAACTACTGTATGTATGCCTTTGTCTTTGGGTAGGCGTTCCGTGTGCGCTGGCTCAACAAGAAATTACCCAAGAATTACAACAAAAGTCCATCCAATACGCTGCTTTGTCAGATAAAATTTGGCAATGGGCCGAACCGGGATATTTAGAAGACAAAACCGCCAACGCACTGATAGAAGAATTGCAAGCGGCTGGTTTTCAAGTACAAAAAGGTGTTGGAGCGATACAAACGGCTTTTATAGCTACCTACGGCACTGGCTCTCCAGTGATTGGTATTTTGGCAGAAATGGATGCCTTGCCCGGTTTATCACAAGAAGCAGTACCTTTTAGAAAAGCTAAATTTGTGAATGCCTATGGCCATGCTTGCGGACACAACTTGTTTGGTGTGGGCTCGGTTGCGGCAGCCATTGCCACCAAAAATTGGATGGCAAAAGCCCATATCAAAGGAACCATTCGTCTGATTGGCACACCAGCTGAAGAAGGTGCTGGCGGTGGCAAAACCTACTTGGTAAAAGAAGGCATTTTTAAAGATGTAGATGCTGTATTACACTGGCACCCAGGCGATAACAACAACGCTAGTCCGAACTCGTCTTTGGCGTATCGGGTAGCCAATTTTAGTTTTACGGGCTTAGCAGCTCATGCTTCGGCTAGTCCCGAAAAAGGTCGCTCGGCTTTAGATGCCGTTGAAGCCATGAACTATATGGTAAATTTGATGCGAGAACATATTTCTCCCGAAACACGTATTCATTATGTGATTAAAAACGGTGGACTTACCTCCAACATCGTCCCCGATTATGCGATGGTCGAATATACAATTCGTAACCCTACTGCACAGGGTTTAGAAGAAATTTGGCAACGCCTCCTCAAAACCGCAGAAGCGGCAGCTCATGGTACAGAAACGAAAATGAGCTACGAAATTTTGGCAGGATTATACAATTTACTCCCCAATGATATTTTGGCAAAAGAAATGCAAAAAAGCCTTGAAAAAGTCGGAGGCGTACCTTACACACCTGAAGAAATAGCTTTTGCCGAAAAAATTCGTCAGACGGTAAATGCCCAAACACTTGCCCCGATCAGTTCTGCCCAAACGGTACGTCCTTATACCACAGACTTGGCTTTTCCTGCTTCTACAGATGTGGGCGATGTGAGTTGGGTAACACCTACGGCTGGACTTTCTACGGCTACATGGGTGCCAGGCGTGCCCGCCCACAGCTGGCAAGCTGTTGCCTGCAATGGTATGAGTATTGGGCATAAAGGCATGATGAACGCCGCCCAAACGATTGCCCTTACGGCTCAAAACTTGTTTAAATCACCCAATTTGATTGAACAAGCCAAAGAGGAATTGTACCAAAGACGAGGAACAAAAATATTTGAATATAAATCCTTAGCAGGCGATAGAAAGCCTCCATTAGACTACAGAAAATGATAAACTCTTCAAATCATCCAAATTGGACTTTACTAAACTAAGAGTAGGAAACTATAGCTTTTTATAACATTGACACTTGCAGGATTCTATCCATTTTGGACAGCCTCCTGCAAGGATTTACAACACTAGCTGGGTACTGTAACTTATGATTATTCTACATTTATTACAATTCGTCTATACGCTGTCAATGCAGGGATACCTTTGTCGGTTATTTCTAAAATTAAATGTATTGCTTTACCTACGGCATCAGAAGGGATCAGTATTTTACATTTAGATGAAGAGCTCTCTTCTATCGTTATGGCACCTTTATAGATACTTGGTTCATTATAAACAAACCATTTGCAGTCTATTTGATTTGTATCAGAGTCTTTTGATTTAGAAGCATCTAACATCAAAGTACTTCCTGCTTTAGCTCTTTTATATAAACATTTCAAGGAATAATCACCATCTACAACGGCTATAGGGTGATGATTTACAGCAAAATAATCATCTGTAGTAGTCCATAACATACGGGCTGCAAAATTATTCCAGATATGTTGTCTCCATTTGTTTATAGCTCCAATACCTTCGTTTGTACTACCATACATGTAATAAGGATCATATTGGGTTTCATCTTTACCGCTTTTGGCAACGAAATCCATGCTACGTATTCCGCTTACTTTATTAGAGAGGAATCGTCCACCCCAACCTCCATAGTCTAGGTGATCTGGTACGTTTAAACCATTGGTATAAACATAAAGAAAAGAAGGTGTATCGCCTTCTGTTGCCCAAATTCTATTGGGGTAATGATTACCTAAAGGTATACTATTCTGCACGTTCTTCTTAGTCCAATCATCTGATGGTGCCCAACCATAAATTTCTTTGTTGCGTATATATATAAGGTCTGGAAAGTTTTTTGCAATCCATGCTCCCGCATCATCTTGTCCTAGCACATCATAGATTCGAATTTTCTTTACAAAGTCTCTTAATGCTTTTTCACTTCGCGTATTCTTTACTTTCCAGAGAGCTTGTGCCACAGTATTCATGCCTCCCCAACCAGCAATCCAAACCGGACGATTATCTCCTTTCTTATCCACTGCAGAAATAATCAAATCCGACCCTGGCGAATCTTTACCTTCACCCACACCAGACATATTAGATTTTGTCTGTCCTTGCTTTGTAATTGCCCTTAAATAGTCTGCTTCTGGATAACCGATTGCATGTTTTTTCAAATGGGGTAATACCTCTTGATACCAATTGATAACTTCAATTATCTTGGCAGTCTTGTCTGGGTCATCCATCCAAACCTGTGAACTTACAAGTCCTTCAATATCTATTGCATTGGCACAGACCAAAAGGTGAATCATGGATTGGGTATCGTCTGGGTCTGTACCACCAAGATCTGTTGTGACAATAAGCCGATGATTATCGCCGTTATTAGTTTGCGCAGAACAATATTCTACGTAAATAAGAAATGTAAAAAGAAGAATATATTTCATTCTATATATTGTATAAGTTTTACCTGCTCTCTAATTCGTATTTTATATTTATATCAAGATACGAAGTATCATTTTGTCATACTTGTTCACAACAAGCATATAATTACCATAACATTAATAATAATATATCCGTGAACTAAATTTGCTGTTCCATTCTGACTATAAGCTCCTTCAAATAAATGATATACGATTAACTAATATCGTCATGTAACTTAGTTTTGACACTTAAAACTATCCTTTTATCCTTTTATTGCCAATCACTCGACCAATCTCCCAAAAAAGAGGTTGGCAGATTATACCAACCTCTAGTACTGCTGAAGTATTGATTTTCGCTCGCAACGAAAAATAGTTACTCCTTATCTTATTGAATTTCTGCCAATAAAAGCGCTTTGCGGTGCTGTTATTGCTGTCCTCCTTAGGCTTATATTTCTTTTCTTTAATCAAAAATTGATTAAAGTCTGTTGATTCCTCCTGCGCTTACGCCACAACCTATACTGGTGGTATTACTTGTGGCATTGTTGTTATTGGTGTTGGTTTCTCCCCCACCCGATACTTGTGCGGTGATGGTAAAAGCACCCAGACTCGTTGGTGTTACCGTTAATGGAAAATTGATGCTTCCGCTTGCAGGCAAATTGGGTGCGGGATTAGTACAGGTGACTGTCGTTGTCCCTGAGAATGTGCCTGCAACGGCACAAGTCCAGCCGTTGCCTCCTCCACTATTGAATGTCAAACCTGCGGGCAAACTAAAACTTTCTGACACAATTCCTGAACTAAGGCCTGAGCCTACATTCATGACACTGACGGTATAGCTGTAAGCCGTATTGGGAGCACCAGAAGATGGTGCAGTCAATGACGTTATCAAGTCGGGGACGGGAGCTGTGAGACATACTGCGGGTCCACCATAATTATCTTTGTAGGCGTCGGAGAGACTTTCTTTAATCCTTGAAAGGTAGATAGAGCAATCAGTATTTAGCAAGGCTGTTCCCGTTCGGCTTGGTAAATCTATGCCATTTTGATACATGCGGATATTTCCTAAACAATTTTGCAGTCTAAAACGAAACAAGGGAATTTCAACATCTTTTGTGATCGTATTTGTAAGCCGTGGTGAGCCAGTCATTCCTATAAAAGCATACTCTGTATTAGCATCGTAGGTAGATCGCTGAATAGTCCACAAATATGAACCAAGATTGTCTGAAGGTACTAAATCTTCAATACTTCCTAGGAGGTTAAGTACCGTTGAGCCTGTATAAGAGATAGGAGAAAACGTTCCTATGGGGGCAACTACTGTAAATTGTATGGTAGAAATGTTGTTACTGGGACTTACTGAACTCAGCGTGGTATCCGACTTCATGGTTCCATAGTAGTAGCCATCTGAGCGTAACTCTATTTTAAAACTAATATGAGGATTCACTAATTTTTGAGCAAAAGTAGTATTGCAGCTTGCTATAAGTCCTATTAGAAGGAATAAATAATGTAGAAACGCTTTCATAAGATTTTATTAATTTGATGTTTTTTGAACTACACAAAACATGCCAAATACACTTTAATAGGTTTTTGGGTATCAGCCCTTTAAAAAAAGAAGCCAATACCCTAACCAATTTTTTTATTTAGCGATTTTATAAGTATTAATGCAAAATAAAATTGCATTAATACGCTTTAGGCTGTAAGCCGTAGGCATTAGGCAAAAAAGCATCTAATACTTCATAAAAAATACTATCTAACTTTTAGCCTACTGCATAAAGCCTAGAGCTTAGTGCGGGTAAAATTAATTATATTTTGCCCACTAACTTAGGTATTAGTACAACATAAAATTGAATTAATACGCTTCAGACCGTAAGCCGTAGGCATTAGGCAAAAAAGCATCTAATACTTCATAAAAAATACTATCTAACTTTTAACCTACTGCATAAAGCCTAGAGCTTAGTGCGGGTAAAATTAATTATATTTTGCCCACTAACTTAGGTATTAGTACAACATAAAATTGAATTAATACGCTTAAGACTGTAAGCCGTAGGCATTAGGCAAAAAAGCTTCTATTACTTCATGAGAAATACTATCTAACTTTTAACCTACTGCATAAAGCCCAGAGCTTAGTGCGGGTAAAATAATTTTAATTTTGACCGCTAACATATAATGTTGTAAATTTTTAAAGTTAACATACTTAAACAGACTACGTAAAGACTGCGTGGTTTTTAGAAAAAAGCTAAACGGCTTAGCTTTCATTGAATAGATATTTAAGGTAATTGCTGAAAAATAATAAAATTATTTAGCTTTTCAGCGTTTTCAGGGTGTGTAAATATTTCGTTGAATAATAAATTTATATCATTGTTCGGTCCTTGTAAAATGGTATTCCCATCCAGATTTAAGTCTGCTCGCAAATACCCAGTTACCATATAATTATTCAAATTTTCTGTATTATTAGGATCTGTCAAAATGACACTTCCCACAAAGGTTCTATCATTGTTTGGACCTTGATATATGACAAATCTATCAGGACTGGCATTACCTCCCCACAGCGCACGAATACCTCCAACATCCATCATCGGATAAGCACTAAATTCTGGATCTGTATTAGATTTTGTATATAAGCTCACACTTGGGCTGGTAAAATCAATCAAATTAAAACAAGCACCTGTCAGTGGATAACTCAAAGCACTCATGGCAGCCAAATGATTTCGGTGGCGAATAGCGATATAATAATTGTTGTTATTTACATTCATGAGCCTCAAACAACTTACCCCATCTACATCGACAATATCTCCATCTCGCTGTATGAGTCCTGAGCGGCTCGATAATATACTTGCGGGATTATTTTTATCTCGTAACTCTACCGAGACCCAATCTACAATAGCGTTGTTTCCTGTTACAGCCAGAACATCAGCAGTAGTAACTTCGTCTGGTCCAGAATGCGGAATATCTGCGTAAGCTCCTTTCCCGTAAGGTTGTACCAGCGGTATAAGCCCTAGTGATCGTAAATTGTCTTGCATTAGTCCATCGATAGGATTATACGCACCTTTGAGGAAAACTTTCAACGATACCCTTACAGAAAATTGCGACACAAATATAGTCGTAACATTTGATTGAGCCGCAGTGTTTCCATTAGTAGCAACGACATCTCCGCCTCCATATACACCTGCCTTGTTGTAAAAAGTGCCTGCTTGCAAGGCCGCCACAGTTATAGTAACAGCACTACTGCCTCCAGCAAGAATACTATTGGTACGAGTACAAGTAACCAATTGCCCCGAAGCACTACAACCCCAGCCTGTATTGACCGTTGCTGAAACCAAAGCCAAACCCATTTGGAGCGTATCTTTGATAATAATCATACCTGAGGTTGGTACTGATCCTGTATTATTTACAGTAAGGGTATAGGTAAAATTATCGAAAAGAGAATAAAACCCTGAAGAAACAGCTTTTGTAATGCTCAAACGTGGTGATGACCCTGTAACAGTGATATTCACCACCGCATTGGCACAAACACTAGGACTTACCGCCGTATTACAAACTTGATAATTCACCGAAACAGTTGTGCCTTGCTCAGAGGCTAGTGGCGAATACGTCATAAATCCAGTAGTCGGTGAAAAAGTAACGGTTCCTTGTGCAGTACCTCCAGAGCGAGTAATACTTAAAGTTATATTAGGTAAAAAATCGTCATTTGCTAATACATTAACGGATCCAATTGACCCAAAATTTGTAGTTAAAACATCATTGTTGGCTGTTGGAGTTTTAGGATTAGGATCTGTAAAATTTGAATTTCCATCCTTATCACAGTCACCCGTTCGCCAAGTCATACTTGTGTTAGCTATTACTTGGTCTATGGCATTGTAACTGCACAAATCAAGAGGATGAGTGTTATCAGCGACAGTAAGTGGATTTCTATCCAAACCATTAATTTCATCTTTATTGGTAACTCCATCTCCGTCACAATCGCCCGAACTTGTTGCCATAAGCGTTACTTGTGTAAGATTCAAACTACAAGCACTTTTAGGATCCGTATTATCGGCTATTGTCGATGGATTACCATCCAAGCCCGTTGCTTCAGCATAATTAGTTACCCCATCGCCATCACAGTCAGCATTACGCCATACTAGAGTAGTATTTGCAATCACTTGCCCTGTACCCCAGTTACATGGGTCATTAGGTGCTGGGTCAGAAATGTCAGGGTCGCCATCACCATCGCTATCAGTGCCACCCGCAGCAATTGTAATAGAGGTGGTGCTATTGTCATTCCCTGTTAAATTACCAACCGTTTGAGGACCGTTAAAACCCATTGTGCCTGTAACCGTGAGAGGTCCCCCGATGTTTACCCCAGTATATCCCAATACAATATGAGAACACTCGCCAGGGGCAATAGCCACCGTGTTTTCTAACCTAATAGATTGACCGTCATTTGTTAAGACATTCCATCCAGCGAAAGTAATAGGAACAACGGTATTTCCAACTAAACTACTCGGAAAGCTAATTAAAGGGCGAAGTTTTCCTGCTACTGCATTACGACTACCACCATCATTATTACAAATATCAACCATTACCCGACCCAAGGCAGAGCCTTGAGTCAGTGTAGCAGGTTGGTTAATGATATTGATACTAACATCCTGCGCCTTTATTTTTACACTAAAAAGTGTCAAGCAGGCTAAGAGAATTCGGATTTTCTTCAAAATATTCATGAGGCTTGCTTGGTTTTATTAGTTGGCAGTAACTTTTGTTTCAACAATATTATTGCTTACACGTTCTTCGCCTGCCGAACCATAGATGATAGTAACTGTGATATTTTGGCTTGTCATACTTGGTGTGCCTACTTTTCGAGTAATAGTAAACCCTACTACTTTTTTGGTATTTTGTAAGGTAACACTTCCTGCTTTGGCTGTGACAGTAATTGAGTTTTCATTTTCTGTAAAATCCCAATCACTATTAGTATTCGAAGTACCACCCAATACGTCAGACAAACCAGAGGTTGTAGAATAAGTAATGTCAAACCCAGAAATTTTGGCTACTCGGAAACTAATGGTTCTACCTGAAATATTGAGAATGTTATTTATTTCAAAAATATTTACGATAAAATCTCGACTATTAATAACATTCGTAAATTCCAAATTATCGATATCCGTCGTTGGGCTCAAATCAGGAAGTCCAGCATCCTTCCAAGTATTTGGCAAACCGTCTACAGGCGTCAAAATACCATCACCATCAGGATCACAATTGCTTGAGCAGTCTACAACACCGTTATTGTCTAGATCTAGATTCGCGTTTAGTCCATTTTCTACCAAATCAAACATTCCATCATTGTTGCCATCTAAATCATAAGGATTTGGCAAGGAATCCAAATCAATATCCAGAGCACTCAATACCAGACCTCCAAGAGCAGTGGCAGGAATACCATCCACAGATACAATGCCATCGGCCATACCGTCACGATTGAGGTCTATACCTAAACCTTCGTCTACATCATTGATACCATCATTATCGCTATCCAAGTCTAAACGGTTAGGAATTCCGTCACCATCAATATCAGCGCTCAACTGAGCATCTTCTACTGTATCCAAAATACCATCGTTATCATCATCCAAATCGAGGCTATCAGGGATACCATCCAAATCTGTATCAGCAGGCACAGCAATAGTCACCGTGGCAGACGCACATACGTTTGGTGTTGTAGCAGTATTACAAACCTGATAAATCACCGTTACCAATGTACCACGTTCTGACAGAAGTGGCGTGTAGGTCAATACACCTGTTGAGCCAACAATCGCAATAGTTCCTCCAGCAGTTCCACCAGTTTGAGTAATAGTTGTAGCTAGACCAGGAAGAAAATCGTCGTTTGTCAAAACATTAAATATAGTTGCACTTCCAAAGTTTGCTAAGAAACTATCATCGTTGGCAACTGCCAATTTGGGATTAGGGTCTGTACCATTCAGATTACCATCATTGTCACAATCTGCCAATTTCCACAATGGACTGGTCGCTAGCAATACTTGGTCAACAGTATTATAACTACAACCATCCAAAGGATCAGTATTATCGGCAGTAGTAGCTAAATTATCATCCGTTCCTGTGAGTTCTTTGTAGTTAGTCACTCCATCACCATCACAGTCACTATTTTTCCAAGCGGTAGTAGTATTGGCTAAAACTTGACTATTACTCCATACACATCCGTTTAACGGTTCTGGGTCTGTATTGTTAGGGTCACCATCACCATCTGTATCTCCAGCCAATGGCACACTGATATTGACTGTGGCAGTAGCACAAACACTTGGAATTGTGGCAGTATTACACACCTGATAAATCACAGTAACATTCGAGCCAGGCTCAGAAGCATTTGGCGTGTAACTCATGATACCTGTCAAAGCATTTAATAAAACTGTACCAGTTGCTGTGCCTCCTGCTCTTGTCAAACTTGTTGCAAGACCTCCGATAAAATCGTCATTTGCTAGGACATTGACCGTACCAGTTATACCGAAGCTAACATTCAAAACATCGTCTGCGACAAATGGTACTTTAGGATGATTATCGGTTCCATTGAGATTACCATCCTTATCACAATCAAGTGCTTTCCAATCTATTGAAGTATTTGCAAGTACTTGGTCTACATCGTTATAACTACAACCATCCAAAGGATTAGTATTATCAGCAATCGTAAGCGGATCATTGTCTGTACCAGTAGCTTCTTTATAATTGGAAACGCCATCTCCATCACAATCTGCATCGCGCCAAGTTGTCGTCGTATTCGCTAATACCTGATTTACACTCCATACACATGGGTCATTAGGTGCTGGGTCTGTCGTGTCAAAATCTCCATCACCATCGGTATCACAAGCATTCACTGTAACAACGACTCCTGTCGAAGCTGGACTATAACAACCCAAAACTGAATCGTAATAAAAGGCATAATACGTACCAGTCGCGGCTGTACTTGGGGTCGCATAAGCACTTCCTGAGTGGGTATTGTTTGTAAACCACTGTATCACTGCCCCTGATGGCGCACTACCGATGGCACTTGATAAGTTTCCTGTGGTAGCAGGACAAACATTGCTCACACTGCTACTCAATAAACTTGGCGCAACAAAACCTGCTGCATTTGCTAAGCGCAACACTGCACCATATACTCGCGTTGTACCAACATCTATTCCTACTAAATTCGCTATCGTAAAACGTACTTCATTAAATGTTTTGGTTGTTTTAAAGCCAACCACCTGACGGGTAGAACTTAACAATTCTAGCGAAATCAGTCCACCTGCATTACTTTCTTGTAAAACCCCATTCAGATAAGTACTGACGGTGGCATTACTCAAAAGACTCGCTCCAAGAATACTTGTGTTTTCTATATCAAATCCTGCAAATGTTCCGATAGGATACGTCGTCACTGCATCTTTTACCGATATTGATCCACTACTCAGCAAACCTGCTGTCAAAACTATATCTGCATAGTTTGAGGTACTTGTATCTACCACATTTTGACTATTATTAATGGCACAACCTGCACAAACAGCTCCACTGATACCTGTTAAACTACCATTCAAAACCGCTGGAAAACTTGGTGATACCAAATACGTATCAGTACAACTTAATGCTGGACCTGCACAGAAACTCTCTAAGACTACATTATAAACCTTCGTCGTACTTAATATTCCTAACAAATTGGTCAACTCTAATTTTACTTCATCAAACTCCTTCGTACTGATAAAGCCTACCAATTGTTCTCCTGTACCAGTCAAAAGTGAAGAATTAACAGACAATAAAGTTCCGACTCCCGAACTCTCTTGCAAAACCCCTGCTTTGTAGGTGCGAATGGTAATACCTGATAAAAGATTCGCATTGATTAAACTAGGATTCGAGATATTAAATCCTGCAAAAGTTCCGATGGGATAAGTCGTCAAAATATCTTTTACAGCTAAGGAAGCAATACTGCTTACTGAGGCTGTCATCGTGATGGTGGCATAATCACTCGTGCTTGAACTGATTACATTTTCGGCATTACTTATCGAACATCCAACACAGGCGACACCAGTAATACCTGTCTGACTATCATCTATTACTACGGGATAAGAAGGGTTCGATACATTCGTCTGAGTATTACAAACTAATGCCGAACCAGTACAGAATTTCTCTATTACGGGATAATATACTTGGCCACTAAATCCTATCCCTACCAAGGTATTGTAAACTATGCGTACCTCGTCAAAACCTTGTGTTGTGATAAAGCCCACGGTTGCCAAACCACTGCCATCCAACAAACTTGACTCTAAACCTATCGAGCTCGTTACAACGTCTTTCCCTTCTACAAAAACGCCATTGTTGTAAGTCTCGATTCGTACGGTTGAACCAATACTACCACTCAACAAGCTCGTTGAGGCAATCTTAAACCCTGCATAATAGCCCGCAGGATAAGTATCTGCCGCATCATTATCTTTGGCACTATAGGTCACATCACAGCCTAAACCCGTCACACTAAATCCTGCGTAATTATTCAAATCCGAGTCTACTAGATTGTTAGTCGAGGCTGTCGTCAAATTCACACAGCCTAATGAACTATTGGTCTTCGTAGCTGAAAGGTTCGTAAACAAACCATTCGTCAACGCAACCTTCGTGTTACACGTTGCGCCACTTGGGTCAAGACCTGTACAAGAGGTAATAAATACATCGATTCCTACGCTTGCTGCACTATAACAGCCTGTCGTGGCATTGTAATAAAATGCATAATAGGTACCATCTGTCGTTGCTGTTGGGGTTGAATATGCCGTACCTGTATGGGTAGTATTCGTAAACCATACCAAACTACTACCCGAAGGTGCTGTACTACTTATCGCAGTTGTCAAGTTCGCTGTCGTAGCAGGACAAATGTTATTAACGCTACTAACACTCACTGTTGGAACAACCAAAGCTGGGTCACAAGCATTTAATGGGTCTGTTCCTGCCAACTTCTCTGCATAGTTACTGATGCCATCTCCATCACAATCTGCGTTGCGCCAAGTTGTTGTAGTATTTGCTAATACCTGATTTACACTCCATACACATGGATCATTAGGCGATGGGTCTGTCGTGTCCAAATCACCATCGCCATCGGTATCACAAGCATTTACCGTAACAACTACTCCTGTCGAAGCTGGACTATAACATCCCAAAACTGAATCATAATAAAAGGCATAATACGTACCAGCCACGGCTGTACTTGGTGTACTGTAAGCTGTTCCTGTATGCGTATTGTTCGTAAACCACTGTATCACTGCCCCTGATGGTGCACTGCCGATGGCACTTGATAAGTTTCCTGTTGTGGCAGGACAAACATTGCTCACACTACTACTCAATAAACTTGGCGCAACAAAACCTGCTGCATTCGCTAAGCGCAACACTGCACCATATACTCGCGTTGTACCAACATCTACGCCAACCAAGTTACTAATCGTAAATCGTACTTCGTTAAATGGCTTCGTTGCAGCAAAACCTACTACCTGTCGAGTAGAACTTAGAATAGATAAGCTGATTAACCCACCTGCGTTACTCTCTTGTAAAACCCCATTCAGATAAGTACTGACAGTAGCATTACTCAGAAGACTTGCGCCAAGGATACTTGTATTTTCTATATCGAATCCTGCAAACGTTCCGATAGGATACGTCGTCACAGCATCTTTTACCGATATTGATCCACTACTCAATAAGCCTGCTGTCAAAACTATATCTGCATAGTTTGAAGTGCTAGCATCTACCACATTTTGACTATTATTGATTGTACAACCTGCACAAACAGCTCCACTAATTCCTGTTAAGCTACCATTCAAGACTGCTGGAAAACTTGGTGATACCAAATATGTATCAGTACAACTTAATGCTGGACCTGCACAGAAACTCTCTAATACTACATTATAGACCTTCGTCGTACTCAATACGCCTAATACATTCGTTATTTCTAGTTTTACTTCATCAAACTCCTTCGTACTGATAAAGCCTACCAATTGTTCTCCTGTACCTGTTAATAAAGAGGAATTCACCGAAAGCAAACTGCTAGCCGAAGACGTTTCTTGCAATACCCCTGCTTTATACGTTTTTAAGGTAATTCCTGATAATAAATTCGCATTGATTAAACTAGGATTGGAAATATTAAACCCGGCAAAAGTTCCGATGGGATAAGTCGTCAAGACATCCTTCACAGCTAAGGAAGCAATACTGCTTACTGAGGCTGTCATCGTGATGGTGGCATAATCACTCGTGCTTGAACTGATTACATTTTCAGGATTAGCTACCGAACATCCAGCACAAGCCACGCCTGTAATGCCAGTTTGTGTAGCATCGATATTAACTGGATAGGAAGGATTGGAAACATTTGTTTGAGTATTACAAACCAAGGCTGATCCTGCACAGAACTTTTCTATGACAGGATAATATACTTGACCAGCAAAAAGAACCCCCACTAAGGTTGTATATGTAATTCTAACTTCATCAAAAGCTGAAGTGGTAATAAAACCAACCGTTGTATTACCGCTCGCATCAACCAAGCTTGATTCGATTCCAAGCAAACTCGTTACCACATCTTTAGTCTCTACTTGAGTACCATTATTATAAGTGGTAACAGTAACTACTGCCCCAACACTTCCACTTAACAAACTACCAGATGAAATCTTATAACCTGCAAAATATCCAGCTGGATAAGTATCTGCAGCATCATTATCCTTTACACTAAAAGTAACTCCACAACCAGCACCTGTTATATTAAAGCCAGCATAGTTAGTTAAGTCAGAGTCAACTAAATTAGATTCAGGAGCCGTAGTAATATTTATACACAAAATACTACCATTGTTTTGACGATTTGCGACAAGATTTGTATACGAAGCATTCGTCCAAGGTGTTTTTGTGTTACAACTTGTATTACCTGGGTCGACGGGAATGAGGTTGGTTTTTGAGGGTATATCTGCACCTATCGCAATAGTATGGCTACCCCAAAGAAGAAAAAGACACAGGAAAGAGATTAGACATCTGACAAAATTCTTTATCATGATGAGGATTGTTTAATTATTTGCATATAGCCCAACAATTCCAAACCATCTTACTTAGGTACCACTTTCAAAAAATTTATCTATACAACTTTGGCGAAAAGTAGTTTGAGCAATTTGATAGAATTAAAATTATTAAGGCTTTCAGAGAAGGACACTATCTTAAAATCAAATCTTTTGTAGACGCATGGCAGTACGTTCCACAAACGAATAACACTTGCATATCAGTAATCCTAAAACTACTATTACCTGTAGTTTTAGCACTGTAGTATTTACTGCTTACCAGTAAACTAGCTTAAGCACCATAAAAAATACGATACATCTATCATACCACACACTCAGAGATATTGAGCAGACTAATTCTTACGAATTATTCAAAATCAAAATTATCATACAAGGTGGGCTGTAAAGAAGCGATATGAAAAGCGGACGATAGCCGTTTCCTCAAATTTGATTTGAAGAGAGCATAAACCTTAAGACTAACAAAGGCAAACTTCGGTTTATAAGGGCGAAGAATTAGTAATTTTTTGATCATAGCGGATATCAAAAGGAAAATTTGTACGATACTACTTCTTTTAAATCTTCTGGGATAAAACATACATTGTCATAGCTTCAGGGCGAATCTTTTTAAATCAATTTCATTAAAAAGGTATCAACTACAAACAGAGTATTACTCCAAATATTTAAAAATATTAATCATAGTTAAGGTAAATGAAAAATATACGTACGAAAAAGTTTTTTATAGAGCTAATTGTTCAACAGCGCGAACTAATAATTTACACATTAAAAAATATGCACTTGTTTAGAAAAATAATCACACATGTAAATTGAAAGTACAATTTTGAAACCAAAGCCTCCTTCTTTACCACATTATGGTGACAAAAAGCCATAAAAGGTGACAAAAAGCCAATTATTCAAGAAATCAACTGGCTTGTTTGATTAGAATCACCTCATTATATTAGAAATACAAAATATATTCTCCTATATATTCAATAAATCTCTGGTAAGTTTTTTCTATCTAACTACACGTTAAAGGCTATAAAATCATGAGCAAAAATTAACAAAAGTCAAGATAATGGGCAGATAAATGCATCTAAATCCGAACGGAAAGATCTTCCTATTTTTATTTCTTTGTTATTCAACACCAATAATCGCTTGCCTAACTCTAGTCTTTGAATAAAATCTGTATTAATTAAATGAGATTTATTTATTTGAATAAACTTCTCATCTAGCTCTTCTTTAAGATTCTTGAGAGGCTTTTTCCTAGCATAAACCTTATTTTGAATTGTATGAATAAAAGTGTAATTCCCATCTGCTTCTACATACACAATATCTGCCAATTGGATTTTTAATACCTGTTGATTTCGATCAATCACCTCCACGTATTTGTGTTGGATAGGTGGATAAGCCAATAACAACAGCTTTACCGAAGCCAGAAAGGTATAAGGATTGATGGGCTTTTCTAAAAGTAGACATCTAGCATGATTCAGACATACCCCAAATATCTCATCGTCAAGAACATGAGACAAAAAGACAAGTGGAGTATTGAGGTATTGTGGTGTTGTAATAAAATCAAAAACACCCACCCGATTGAGATCTGCCCCAGCAACAATAATGTTGGGAAGAAAAGCATCTAACAATAGATCAACCTTGACCATTGTGGGGGCAATAGTCAATAACTCGAAGTCATTTTGATTTAGTAATGTTTTTATAATTTCTAACGAAGACGGATCTTCTTCGATTACTAAAACTTTGACAGGCTGGCGATTCCTAATCAATTTTACCATAGTAGTAATGAAGGCATTTATATATTTATTGTTCAATAGCAATACAAAACAATTTTGCAAATCACAGTTGTCAATAAATGTTCATCAAGAATAATACCAATTTAAAATTATCAAGAAAAGGCTATATCCAATTTTTGGTAGCATCTTATCCAATTACTAACGTATCCTACCAAAGCAACTATTTTTTGAGTATAACACCCTTAGTTACAGTCTTTATGAATTATATTATTTACCTGATCTAAAACCTGATTATGTCCAATTCATCTCCTCGATATGATGAATTAACGCTATGGAATGATTTGCGCAATGGCGATGAAGCAGCACTTGCTACACTTCTCCGACTATATGCCAAATCCTTGATTAGCTATGGCCGCAAAATGGTCAATGACGACGCTTTGATTGAAGACTGTATTCAAGAAGTTTTTATTCAATTATGGCAATATCGTCAGAATCTCAAAATTGACGTAGGCTCAGTAAAAGCCTATTTGTTTGCGGCAGTACGAAGAAGAATCATTTCTGAAATCAAAAAAAATGAAACAATTTCTCTTGACGAACACTCAAGTTCTGAAAGCTATTTTGACATTGACTTTTCGATCGAAGAAAAAATCGTTAAAGACGAAACTGAACTTCAACGTGTACAGCTGATCAACGAACGCTTAAATCATCTTCCCAAAAGACAAAAAGAAGTTGTCTATCTCAAATTCTATAAAGAATTATCCAATCAAGAAATTGCCGAGACGATGGGAGTGAAATACCAATCTGTCAGCAATTTAGTCCATGAAGCCCTCACTCTACTACGCACCCTTTTCCCTGACGAAGCTATATGGTTTGGGTTGTTAGTCTGGTTTTTTGAGTGGTGAAGAAGTGGCAAAGGTACTGATTTTTAGGGGCTAGGGTATAGGGGTTAGTCAAGGAGTTTTTATTTAGACATAAGGCAGATGAATAAAGTGTATTTTAGTAGAATGTGGCAAAAGAATGAAGAAACAGAGTATATTTTTGGAGTGATAAGAAATGTAGGCACATGAGGTATTTTTTAGCAAAATCTTATTTCTGAATCACTTTGTACCTTTACGCTCTTGTTCATAAATAAAACTCCTTACATAATCCCTATACCATTTCCCCCCTACCACTTTATGCCTTTGTGCCTTTGTGCCTTTGTGCCTTTGTGCCTAGAAAAAACTCTCCTTCCCTAACCCCTAATCCCTCTTACCCTCCCTAAAACAATATTTTTTCATTTTTTTTTACAAAAAGCAGTATATAAAACCTATAACCCTTCTACTGTATATAGAAGACGACTTATTACTATTTTATGAAAAAATATGGTGATTACACGATAGAAGATTTTCTTTTGGATTTAACCTTTGTAGAATGGGTAAAATCTGAAGGGTATAAAGATATTTCGCACCCATGGACACAATGGTATCAAACGCATCAAAGTCAGCAGTACCTTGTCAAGCAAGCACGAGAGTTTATTTTGGCTTCTTATATCCATGAAAAACCCATTACTGACCAACAAGTAGAAAATATCATCACCAATACATTGAATCGAATTCAGCTGGAAGAGAACGCTGATATCGTTTTTGATGAACACCTACCATGGTACCAACATAACACTTGGAAATGGTCTATTGCCGCCACAATATTCCTATTGCTCAGTGTTGGTATTTGGTGGTATACCGACAAAAATGTGAATCCACAATTGTCACATCTTTCGCAAAAAGCGATTGAAGAGTTGGTCACAAAAACCAACAAAAGTACCTTGAAAATGCCAGTCAAATTACCTGATGGAAGTTCTTTGCTACTTGAACCCAATAGTACCATTCAGTTTCCTGAAAGTTTTGAGGATTCGCCCAACCGAGAGGTGTATTTGGATGGGCAGGCATTTTTTGAAGTCGTCAAAAATCCTCAACAACCTTTTTTGGTTCATGCCAAAACTACGGTCGTCAAGGTCTTAGGTACCAGTTTTACAGTACAGTCTTTTAACACTGAAAAAGAAGTAAAAGTAGTAGTAAAAACAGGTAAAGTAATGGTCTATGAAAAAGAAGAGGAAGACAATAATCGAGTGACTCTATTACCCAACCAGCAGGTCATTGTAGATGAGCAAAATCTGATGCAAGCCTCTGCAATTAGTGAAGAACAAGTAGTAGCAATTACCTCAAAAACCAGCACAGCACTAGAGTTTAACGAAAGTCCAGTTGCCCAGATTTTCAAGAAACTCGAAAATCTATACGGCGTACATATCTATTTTGACCAAAAGTTATTAGAAGATTGTTCGCTCACGACAACGCTAGGTGAAGAACCTTTATTTACCAAACTTCAAATCATTTGTGAGGCCATTGGACCCAATACCAAATTTGAAGTAGTCAACGAGAAAATTATTATTCAATCACTAGGGTGTAACCAATAAATAAAACAATCGCAATGAAAAACCTACTTAACTCCTTCCCTCCATAGCAATAAAAAAAGGTGTATGTCGTGGTGGCACACAACAAACACCTAGCATTTTTCCCCTTCCTGTCTGCTCAACATACCCTTTCAAAAAAGGGTAAGGGGATGTTTTTGTTTTACTTAACAGAAAACCATTCAAGTTTATGAAAAAAAATCGACAATCAAAGGCTTTTTGGCTTACTATTATGAGAATTACTGGAATGCAGTTTTTCATGATTCTATTCCTCACGAGTTTTGCTTGGGCAAAAACCTCTGCGCAAGAAGAACTCAATAAAAAGATTAGTATCTCTATTGACGGAATAGTCCTAAAATCAGCTTTACAAAAAATTGAAAAAACTGCTCAAATAAGAATCTCTTACAACTCGCAAGTGGTGCCTCTCAACAGAACAGTCACTCTTTTGGCAAGCAACGAGCGTGTAGGCGATGTATTAGAGCGTTTACTCAAACCTCTTTCGGTGACGTATGTAATGTTTAACAATCAAATTGTTTTACGTAAAATCGAAGCACCCAGTACTCCCAGCGCCCCCGAAACAGAGCGAGAAAACGTGGTGGCTTTACCAACTGTTTCAGGAACTATTACCGACGAAAAAGGAAAAGCTCTCCCAGGGGTAAATATTACCATCAAAGGCACAACCAAAGGTACTAATTCGGATGCGAGTGGTCACTTCAAAATTGAAGTACCCAACGAAAATACGACCTTGGTTTTTAGCTATGTGGGCTATGTCAAACAAGAAGTAGTGGTTGGTAATCGTACCGTTTTCAATATTTCTTTAGCGCTTGAGCTTCAATCTCTTGATGAAGTTGTGGTAGTAGGTTATGGTACACAAAGCAAAAGAGCGGTATCTGGTGCGGTATCATCAGTAGGTTTTAAGCAGTTCCAAGACCGTTCATTTAGCAATGTGACTCAAGCACTTTCTGGTCAGATTGCTGGTGTAAATATTAGCCAAAGTCAAGGTGCTCCAGGGGTATCTCCTATTATTCGTATTCGTGGTGTAAGCTCCATTACGGCTGGTACAAACCCACTTTTTGTGGTGGATGGCGTACCGCTCGAAAACTTCAACTTGAATATGGTAAACCCTCAGGATATTGAATCTGTGGAGGTATTGAAAGATGCCTCTTCGGCAGCAATTTATGGTTCAAGAGGTGCCAATGGCGTTATTTTGGTGACAACCAAATTAGGAAAAGCAGGCAAAACCACCTTCAGCGTTGGCTATGAATCGGGTGTACAAAGCGTAGAAAGACGCGTTAAAATGATGGATGCTCAGCAGTGGATTGACTATTACATCGATGCTCACAATAATGCTTGGGTTGATTTGAATCCAGCTAAAAACAAAGCTTCTGACCCTAACAGTTTGAGAGGCTCGGTTTACAAAATTCCTGATGAGTTTTTGACTAATCCTCAACAGTTTGGAAAGGGTACAGATTGGCAAGATGTAATGTTTAGAGTAGCTCCTTCGCAGAATGCACAGTTCTCGGCTTCGGGCGGTACAGACAAAACACAGTTTATGTTTTCGGCAGCGTATCTGAGTCAAGATGCCGTTTTGGACGAAAACTACTACAAGCGCCTTTCGTTACGTTCAAATATCAAGCATCAATTGAGTAATAAATTTACGATTGGCTTAAATCTTGGCGTTACAGGAATTTTTGATAGAACCGATGGTACTCAAGGAAAAAGTGACGTAGTAAGTTTGGCATTGCAGAGTGACCCTATTTTTCCAGTTTACAACGAAAATGGTAATATCGGTTATCGCGACCCTAACTCGGTTTGGAACAAATATGTAGCCTACAATGACCTCAATCTATGGCATCCATACTCGTTGACACGCTATATCCACAAGCAAAATAAGACCTTCAACACTTTGGCTACGGGCTTTTTGGAATATAAAATTTTGGATGATTTAAAATTCAAAACCAGTATTAGCGCCAATTTGTACAATACACGTTACAACTCTTATCGTGTCAACAAACAAGGCTATGGCTATTCTGGGATTCTCCCTGCTGAAGGTTATTCAACAAGCGGATATAGTTTAAACTGGCTAAGTGAGAATACCTTGAACTATGACAAAAGCTTTGGCGATCACAATTTGGCTTTACTCTTGGGCTATTCTGTTCAAAAACAACGCAATGAATTTGCTTCGATTACTTCTGGTAGTTTTCCAAATGACTTGGTTGAAACCCTCAATGCTGGGGTAGTATCAAGTGGCTTTACCAATGCTTCAGAATGGGCGATGATTTCATACTTAGCAAGAGCGCAGTATAATTATTTGAATAGATATTTCTTCACTGCCGCTATCCGTCGTGATGGTAGTTCAAGATTCGGTGCAAACAGCCGTTGGGGATATTTTCCTTCAGTATCTGGTGCGTGGGTAGTTTCAGACGAAAACTTCATGAAAGATATTCGAGCTATCAATAACCTGAAATTCAGAGTGAGTTATGGTATGTCGGGTAACAATCAAATCCCTAATTATGGCTCTACGAGTTTATTAAGTTCATCGAACTATGTTTCAGGCTCAACGCTAGCTTCTGGGTTAGCGATTTCGAATATTGCCAATACCAATTTACAATGGGAACGTACAACTCAATTTAACCTTGGACTAGACTTAAAATTGCTGAACAACCGTGTTGGTTTATCTGCTGAATATTACAATTCAACGACCAACGATATGTTGTTGAACGTGCCTGTTCCAGATATTACGGGCTTCTCTACGCAGTTGACAAATATCGGTAAAATGGAAAACAAGGGTGTTGAATTAAACTTGAATACACAGAACATTCAAACGCCTAAATTTAGCTGGTCAACTGATTTCAACTTTAGTTCAAACCGAAACAAGGTATTGCAATTAGGTCAAAACAATGCGCCTATTACTTACACAGACTTTGTGGTTACGGTAAAAACGGAAGTAGGACAACCGATTTCTAATTTCTTTGGCTATGTAGTAGATGGTGTTTTCAAAAACCAAGCACAGGTAGATGCAACACCGCATTATTCGACCACAAAACCTGGTGACCCAATCATCAGAGATGTCAATGGTGATGGAAAAATCACAGTTGACGACCGTTCAACCTTGGGGAATTATCAACCTGACTTTATGGCGGGTATCACCAACAATTTCTCTTATAAAGGCTTTGACTTGTCGTTTATGTTCCAAGGCTCATTCGGAGGCGAAATCGTCAACCAAAACTTCCGTTACTCTGGTTTTTGGAACAACGGACGTAATATGTACGCAGGTGTAGCCAATCGTTGGCGCTCAGAATCAGACCCAGGCGATGGCACACACTTCAGAGCTACCTTAGGTTTGACAGGTTTGCAAGACCAATTCACAAGTCTTTGGGTAGAAGATGCCTCATTTGTGAGATTGAAAAACATTCGAGTTTCGTACACTATCCCATCATCTATCACTCAAAAATTACATTTGAAAACGGCACGTGTGTACGTAAATGCCGAAAACGTGTATTTGTGGAGTAAGTACACCAATTACGACCCTGAAAATACTACTTATAACGCATCCAACTTTTCGGGTGAAGCCAATGGTAACTCTTCAAGTGGTTTGAACGCCTCAGGAAATGCGCCAAATGGTGCTTTTATAGGCGTAGACTATGGCTCATATCCAATTCCAAGAGTTATTACGATTGGTGCTAAGATAGATTTTTAATCAATGTTTTTTAAACTTCAAAAAACAGGATAGACATGAAAAAAATTGTAAAAATATACCTTCTCCTTGCCGCAAGTTTGCTTACTACCAGTTGTAGTGATTCATTTTTAGAACTTGCGCCTATTTCGAATGCAACGGCAGACAATTTCAAATCAACCGATGACTTTGAACTTGCCATCAATTCGGCATACGCTTCTTTATACACCGTTTATCACCCAGAGGGACCCGTTTCGTATTGTAATGAACAAATGAGCGACAACGCCATTATGTACAATATTTCAGGGATTCAGGCAGACAAATGGCAGTTTAAAGATTATAGCCTGATGACCACCAATACGATGGTGTATCAGTTCTGGCAAGACTATTACCGTGCTGTTTTTAGTACAAATATCGTTTTGGATAAAATCGAGACAGCCTCATTAAGTGAAGCCTACAAAAATGATGTTCGTTCGCAAATGCGTTTTTTGAGAGCCTTATTTTACTTTAATATGGTTCAAACTTGGGGCGATATTCCTTTGGTAACAAAGCCTCTTTCGGGTGACGAGGCCTATGCCGTACCTCGCTCACCACAAGCCGATGTGTATGATTTGATTAAGAAGGATTTAGGCTTTGCTATCGAAAATTTGCCTTTGGCTTCTGCCATTCCTAGTACTAAAATCGGTCGTGCCTCAAAAGGTGCTGCGCAAGCACTGTTAGGAAAAGTATATTTGACCTTGGGCGACAAAACCTCCGCAGCCAATGTATTGAAGGACGTGTATAATAGCAATCAATATGCTTTATTGAGCACCTACGCTAGTCTTTGGGGACCTAATGTAAAAAATACCAAAGAATCTATTTTCGAAATTCAGTTTTTGGGAGGTTCGGCATCTGCGCCTTACAGTCGTTACTATCAAACTTTTTATCCAAACAATAACTTCCTTGGATTTTATGGTAGTGGCATGAACCAAGTAACTGACGATTTGTACAACGAATACGAAGCTAATGACCCACGTAGAGACTTATCGATTGCTTTAGGATATAATAATGGTACAACCTTTATTGCGCAAAAATATCCTATCAAATGGACTCATACCAATGCACCAATTGGAAGCGGCAACCCTTTAGCCAATAACAACTTTATGGTATTACGCTATGCTGATGTGCTATTAATGCTGTCCGAAGCTACAGGCGATGCTACTTATCTGAACCAAGTAAGAACAAGAGCAGGGCTACCTAAATTTGGCGACGCAGGCTACCCAACTGCTTTTGCAGGTTCATTGAGTACTGCTATTGAGCACGAAAGAAGGGTAGAACTTGCCATAGAATTCCATCGTTGGTTTGATTTGAAACGTACCAACCGTGCCATTACAGTATTGCAACCAAAAGGAAAAGCCATTACGACAGACAAGCTATTGCTTCCTATTCCTCAAATTGTAAGGTCTCAAAATCCTGCAATTACGCAAAACAATGGATACAATTAAACGTTAGTGCTGAATGTAAGAATCAGGGCTGTAAGAAGGATTGCTAGAAGCATTTTTTTCGGATATTGGATGTTGGATTTCGGAAGTGTAATCTACCTTTTTATTTGTAGAAAATAAATGTATTTTTCTTTATTTCCGAAATCAGAAATCCCAAATCTGCAATAGTTTGAAATCCTTCGACAGTCCTAACATACAATTAGTGATTATTTGAAAATCCATTAATACTTAAGCTGATTCAAAGTAGATCATTATCTTTTTGAATCAGCTTTTTATTTTCAAGGAATATGATTTTTCTAAAACCTAGACTATTAATTAAGAATAATCCTTATTTTTAGGTAAAAAACCATACCTCTAATGACAAGCATTCAAGAAATATCGAGAGAAAACATCTCCATCCTAGCCCATTTAGCCACCCAACTTTGGACTGATACTCATTTCGACGAAATGTCAGAGCATTTTGAAGAAGTATTATTGGCAGAGCACCCAACAGCTTTTCTATTACTACAAGATCAAAAACCTATTGGATTTATTGAATTGAGTGTTCGTCAAGACTATGTAGAAGGTGCCGAAGATATGCCCGTAGCCTACGTCGAAGGAATTTACGTTGACAATGTTTTTCGTAAAAAAGGCTTAGCCATTCAACTCATCCACAAAGCTGAGCAATGGGCTCGCTCACAAGGATACACGCAACTTTGTTCAGACTCGGAACTTGCCAATTCAGGCAGTATTATATTCCATCAAAAAGCTGGTTTCGAAGAAGTTGGAAGGATTGTATGTTTTGTAAAAAACCTCAACTAGGATACAAGATGATATGGATTAACAATATCTGCGGTACATAGTGATAGTATCCTTCTGATTATGAGTTTATTCTGATAACTGACATACTGTTAACTAATAACTTCCTTTTACTTAGTTGAATAACATCGATTATCTCATAAAAAATAATACCATTCTATCAATTGACAAGATGCTTTGTATCTTGTCAACAAGTTCTAACTCAAATACAAAACCCTTTAAATATGAATCAACAACCCTCTAGTGCATTTGTGGCCGCTTCTTGGGTAGCACTCGGCATAGGAATCATTGGATACCTCATCGGTTTATGGAACGCCGAAATGGCACTTAACGAAAAAGGATACTATTTCACCGTTTTGATGTATGGTCTTTTCTCTGTGATTTCACTACAAAAAAGTGTTCGTGACAAACTAGAAAATATTCCCGTTACAGCTATTTATTACAGTCTAAGCTGGTTTTCAACCATTTTAACGATTGTTCTGTTAACCGTGGGCTTATGGAATGCAACGCTACTTCCGAGCGAAAAGGGATTCTATGCTTTTGCCTTTTTGCTAGCGCTTTTTGGCGCAATCGCCGTACAGAAAAATACAAGAGATAGTCAGAAGGGAAACTAGCCGTTAGCTAGAAAAATGGTTAATGGTAATATCTACTGGAGACGCAAGGCATTGCGTCTCTACCTACACAATTTTTAATTCACAATTCACTAAATCGCTCATTCACAATTTACAAATGCCTCTGATTAAACTTCAAACCGAGATAGAATCCAGTCTAGAAATCTGCTTTGATTTAGCTAGAAGCATTGATTTACATACTATCTCAACGGCTCATACTAAAGAAAAAGCCATCGAAGGGAAAACCACAGGGCTGATTGGCTTAGGTGAATATGTGACCTTCGAAGCAACACATTTTGGTATCAAACAACACCTGTCAGCACATATTACGGCGTATGAGCGTCCCTATTACTTTAAGGATGAATTGATTAAAGGAGCTTTCAAGTCGCTGACTCATATTCATCAATTTGAATATGATGGAGATAAGGTGCTTATGACAGATTGGTTTGAGTTTGAATCGCCATTGGGATTTCTTGGGAAGTTGGCAAATCACTTATTTTTAACTAAATACATGACAAAGCTCCTTTCTGAAAGAAACAGAATTATCAAAGAATTTGCAGAATCTGGGAGATATAAAGAAGTATTAAATCTGATGTAGGATAAGTTTGTGTAGATACCTAGTTCAAGATTTAGTATCGAAATAGCCTTTATTTCAATTTAAAACTATGTAAAAAATAGGTCCAAGACTAAGTCTTGAACTAGTACTTAAAAATTCAAAGACAATCATGCAAAAGCCCATTTATTCTTGTATTTGGTACAATCACCAAGCCACAGAGGCGGCTGATTTTTATACCAAACTATTTCCTAATTCGCATATTCTTCAACAGAACCCAATGGTAAGCTCCTTTGAGCTAATGGGTACTAAATTTATGGGATTAAATGGCGGTCCACGATATAAGCCAACTCCAGCTGTGTCTTACTATGTATATTGTGGCAATGAACAAGAAATAGAGCGATTATATGCAGCACTTTTGGAAGGAGGAAACGCCGTAATGCCATTAGGAGAATATGATTGGAGCAAGAAATACGCATGGCTCTGCGACAAGTTTGGCGTGTACTGGCAATTGGATATTCAAGCAATCGAAGCTCCTCAAAAAATCGTTCCTACCCTCCTTTTTGCTAATGATAAATTTCCAAAACTCAAGGAAGCGGTCAATCAGTACGTACAGATTTTTGACAATTCTAGTGTAAAAATAGAGTCCCCATACCCAGCTCACTTCAACTTTCCAGAAGAAAGACTTCTTTTTTGTCAGTACCAATTAGGCAGTATTTTGTTTAATGCCATCAGTAGTCACAATGCGCACGACTTTGATTTCTCTCCTGGCAATTCATTCGTTGTTGAATGTGATACTCAAGAGGAAATCGATTATTACTGGGAAAATTTAGGTAAAAATGGAAGATATGACCAATGCGGTTGGCTCGCAGATCAATATGGTGTTTCTTGGCAAATTGTACCAAGTATTTTGCCAAAGCTCATGAGTGACCCAGCAAAAAGTAAAAATGTGGTTCAAGCATTTATGAAAATGCAAAAATTTGATATTCAAACACTAGTCGATGCCTAATTCATAACTAGAAAACACTCGTTGACCAGTCACAATACATTTCAACCACTCATCGCAATTTGTTGCGGTGTTCTCTACACATTTCAATATATTGTAGTTAAAACTATTTGTAAGAAAGTATATGATTTATTTTTTGCATACTTTTTCATAAAATCTTGCGTTTTAACCAACAATAATTTATCAATCGCAAATACTACAATAAGTCCGTCAAATGTTTATTTTTGTAGTTCTTATCAAGTCTATTCTAACATTTTTTTGAACACAAGGCTTGATTCTACTCCATCATTCTAGCCTGCAAGAGCAGTATAGCATTTGGAATAAACTTTTGCAAAATTGCAGTAAACATTAAATCAAACCATGAATCTAAAACACATAGTACTCTGCTCGGGCGTAGCACTTACGTCATTTGCCACGCATGCACAAGTGAAAAAGTCAGCTACTCCAGCATCGAAAGCTGCCACTAAACCTGCCGTTGCAAAAGTAGCAACAGATACCAAAGAATTGAAATTGACAAACTTAGCTGACTCAGCAAGTTATAGTTTAGGAGTTTTAGTAGCTCAAAACTTCAAAATGCAAAATATTCCAATCAATTCAGAATTGATGGCAAAGGCTTTTGGAGAAGTAATGAAAGGTGCTAGTACGCAGATTTCTGATATGCAAGCCAATCAAGTCCTTCAAAAATTCATGATGGAGGCGCAAGCAGCTCAGTACAAGCCAATCAAAGAAGCAGGCGAAAAGTTTTTGGCTGAGAACAAAAAGAAAGAAGGCGTTGTTACTTTACCAAGCGGATTACAATACCAAATCTTGAAAGCAGGCGATGGTCCCAAACCAACAGCTAACGATAAAGTAAAAACACATTACCATGGTACTTTATTAGATGGAACTGTATTTGACAGTTCTGTTCAACGTAACGAACCTATCACTTTTCCAGTAACTGGTGTAATTCAGGGATGGATCGAAGCGTTACAATTAATGCCAGTAGGTTCTAAATGGAAATTGTTTATTCCTCAAGAATTGGCTTACGGTTCTCGCGGTAGCGGTCCTGTAATCAAACCATATTCAGCTTTAATTTTTGAAGTTGAATTACTAAGTATCGAAAAATAATAAAGCGAATCTAGGGTTGAGTGATTGGTTTTATAGTCAGTCACTCAATTACCTTCGCATCGAATCTCTATGAAGAAATATCTCATTGCACTTGTTCCTGTTACGCTATTGGCAGTTATGGGACTTCGCTCGACCTCACATAGTGCCGAGAAAAACCTTACTGTGGCTTACAAATTTAGTGAAGACGACCTCAAGCCCACCGAAACACAGAAAAAAGTAGAAGAATTAGTGACACAAATCCTGACGAATTATCATTACAGAAGGGTTCCTCTCAATGATTCTTTATCTTCTAAAATCCTTGATAATTACATCAAGGAGCTTGACGGTAATAAAATGAACTTCACAAAACAGGACATTCAAGATTTCGAACAGTTTCGTTATTCATTGGATGACCAGTTGCAAAAAGGTGACTTAACAGCCGCTTATCAAATCTATAATATTTATCGTAAAAGAGCCAAAGAACGTTTTACGTTCGTAAATCAGCTTTTGGCAAAACCGATGAATTTCAATGTAGACGAGGTTTATACGCCAGACAGAGAAAAAGCGGAATGGGCTTCGAACAAGCAAGAGCTTGATGAGATTTGGAGAAAAGCTATCAAAAGTACTTTGTTAGACTGGAAAATCAGCGGAAAAGCTGATACCTCAGCTGTCAAAGATTTGAAAGAGCGTTATTCTCGTAGCGAAAAGTATTTCGATAAAACAAAGAGTGAAGATGTATTCCAACAATACATGAACTCATTCACCGAAAGTATCGATCCGCATACGAACTACATGATTCCTAAAGCTGCTGCACAGTTCAACCAAGAAATGGCGCAGTCGTTTGAAGGTATTGGTGCAACGCTTCGTTTGGATGGTGATTATGTAACTATTATCGAGCTTATCACGGGTGGCCCTGCGTACAGAAGCAAAGCCCTAAAACCAAAAGATAGAATCGTAGCAGTAGCACAAGGCGAAAATGGAGCCTTTACTGATATTGTAGGTTGGATGACCGATGATGCAGTGAAATTGATTAAAGGTCCTAAAAATACCATTGTTCGTTTGAAAATTCTATCAGGTGATGCAGCTGTTGGTTCAGTACCTAAAGAGGTTCGTTTGGTTCGTGAAAAAATCAAATTAGAAGATGGTAGTGCGAAAAAGGATATTCTAGAATTTACTAACAATGGTCGTTCGTACAAATTAGGTCTAATTACCTTGCCTGTATTCTACCGTGATTTTGAAGGTGTAAGAAAAGGTGAAGGAGACTTCAAGAGTACAAGCGCAGATGTTAAGAAGTTTTTGACTGAACTAAAAGCTGAAAAAGTTGACGGTGTAATTCTTGACCTTCGTAACAACGGTGGTGGTTCTTTGGTAGAAGCAGTGAGTTTGACAGGCTTGTTTATTCCTCAAGGTCCTGTGGTACAACGCAAACATGCTGATGGTGAAATTTCAGCCGAATTCGACCGTGATCCTTCTGTAACTTATGATGGTCCACTGGGTGTTTTAGTAAACAGATTTAGTGCTTCGGCTTCAGAAATTTTTGCTGGAGCTATCCAAGACTATAAGCGTGGTATTGTTGTAGGTGAGCAAACTTATGGAAAAGGTACTGTTCAAACCTTAGTAGATTTAGGTCGTTTCTTAAAAGGTGAGCCTGACAACGTAGGTCAATTGAAAATCACCATGGAGAAATTCTACCGCATTACAGGTAGTAGTACACAACACAAAGGTGTAACGCCAGATATTCAATTACCTTCAGGCTTCTCGGCAGAAGAATACGGCGAAAGCTCACAACCAAGTGCTTTGCCTTGGGATATGATTGCGACAAGCAAATACACGCCATCTACAGATGTAAATGAACAGATTGTTGCGTCTTTAAACAAAAAATACCAAGAACACTTGAAATCAGAAACAGATTTGAAAAAATTAGTCGCTGATTTTGATTACTGGAAAAAAGCAAAAGAACGCAAAACAATCTCTTTGAAAGAAGACAAACGTCGTAAAGAAATTGAAGAGCAGAAAAAACGCAATAGCCAAGACCTTGCTGAAGAGTTAGCTGACGTTGAAAAACCAGAAGCTAAAACAGAAGTAAAAACTGACTCAGTAAGTATTGCACAAGCAAAACAAAAAGCAGCTAAAGAAAGACGTGAAAAAGACGCTTATTTGAAGGAAACAGAAAGATTACTAACAGATTATATCTTCCTCGCTCCTTCTAATGGTATCAAAATCACGCAGAATAAGAAATAAGAATACTAAATAAAAAAGCCGACTCTGTTATGAGTCGGCTTTTTTATTTAGCGCTTGTTTAAATTTTATAAGTTGTTAAAATGCTAAATTTTATATTTATTTTAGTGAAATCCTACTGTTTGAGCCGAAGGCGAGGTGGGTCGCCACTCCGATTAGAATTTCTTGACTTTCTTTTGCGGCCGCCGCTGCGGTTACTTTTCTTGTGTTAGACGGGCACGCCCAGTGAAGAAAAGTAAGGTGTGGCGAAGGGATATTTTGTTTATATCACTAGTGTCAAATAACATTTTAAAATATTCTCCAAATAAACATAATCTTACTTCATCTTCACAATCGTAACACCTGCACCGCCTCGGTCAGCATGTTCATCTACCATTTTATCGACTTGCTTATAGCCTCTTAAATGTTGGCGAATGAGTGTTCTTAAAATACCATCACCTTTCCCGTGTACAATTCTAATCTCGTCATATCCTACCATAATGGCGTCGTTCATAAAGCGGTCTACATCTACCAAAGCCTCCTCTCCTCTCTTTCCTCTTAAATCAAGGTTGAATGAGAAGTTTTGCATTTTCTCATTCATATCAATTCCCGTTAGCTTGGCTTTAGGAGAAGCTTTTTGACGAAACTCTTTTCTAGAAATTTTCTCCAAACGATTAAGTTTTACTGTCGTTTTCAAATCACCAATAGCAACTTCAATATCTTTACCACGAACACCTAATACTTCTCCAATGGCTTCCTGCCCTTTGATACGTACCAATGAACCTATCACAATATCGCCTCCAATTACTTCAATCACATCTTTTTCTTCTTCCTCTTTCTTTGGAGTTGGCTTATTTTTATTCTCAGGTACTTTTTCTATTACTAAAGATTCTTGAAAATCCTGTAAATCTTGGCGAAGCTCTTTTGTAGCCGACTTATCAGCCTCTTGCTCACGTATTTCCTTAATTGTTGCTTCGATTTTCTGATTAGCTGTTTTTACTAACTCTTTTGCTTGCAGTTTAGCGCTATTCAGAATGGTCTTTTTCTCTGAATCTAATAAGTTTTTCAGTGAGTTATACTGATCAAGTAACTGATCGAGATGACGTTGTTTTTGGGCATTTTCAACATTCTTATCAGCAAATACCTTCTTCTCAATTTCTAACTCTTTGACCAATTTCTCGAAGCTTACCTGTTGTTTACCCATCTTGTTTTTAGCACGATCGATTACATTTTTGGGTAAACCAATTTTGTAAGCAATTTCAACTGCAAAAGAACTCCCTGGTTTTCCGATTTCAAGCTCATAAAGTGGCTCTAAATGTTCTGCATCGTAACGCATCGCACCATTAACAAGCCCTTTGGTACGATCCGCAAATGTTTTCAAGTTGGTATAGTGGGTGTTAATCACACCATACGCTCCCGAACGATTCAAATCTTCAAGAATACTCTCAGCAATAGCTCCACCCAGTGCAGGCTCTGTACCTGTACCAAATTCATCAATCAAAAACAAAGTCTTTCTATCAGATTGAATCAAGAAATGTTTCATGTTCGTCAAGTGTGAACTATAAGTACTTAGGTCGTTCTCTAAGCTTTGTTCATCACCAATATCAATGAAGATATTTCTAAACAAACCAATAGTCGAGTACTCTGCCATTGGCACCAATAAACCGCATTGGTACATATACTGAATCAAACCAACAGTTTTGAGGGTAACCGACTTACCACCTGCGTTTGGTCCTGAAATCAACAAAATACGATTGTCTAATTCTAAGGTAATTGACAATGGCACTACACTTTTACCCATCTTCTTGAAAGAAGCATAAAGCAATGGGTGACGAGCATTTTTCCAATCCACCAATTGGGTATTCACACTTAAAGGCGCAATAGCTCCCAACTCGATAGCATAACAAGCTTTGGCACGAACAAAATCGATAATACCAAGGAAAGTATACGCACGCTTCAAGACAGGTACGTGCGGACGCAATCGTGTAGTCAAATCCATTAAAATTCGGATAATCTCACGGCGTTCGGCCGATTCTAACTCACGAATTTCGTTATTAGCTTCAAGTACTTCGGTTGGTTCAAGGAATACGGTTTTACCTGTATCTGATTCGTCGTGGATAAAACCTTTGATTTTACGTTTGTGCTCAGCTGCCAATGGAATCACCATACGACCATTACGCAAAGTCAATGAAAAATCGTCAGACACCCAGCCATTGCTTCTGGCATTGCGAAGAATGCTATCTAGTTTTTTACGTAAATCATTTTCTTGAGAAACTAACTGACGACGAATAGACTGTAATTCTGGGCTAGCGTTATCTTTCAAACGACCACGGTCATCAATTACTTTGTCTAAAGCATCCAGAATACCTCTTATTTCTAATTTAGCATCTTTATTGGTCTTTACTTCCTCTTGATTTTTATCGGTACGAGGCTGAAAAGCCATGCCCAACAATTCACGTAACTGTGGGTATTGCTCAGGTTCTTTGTTGTCAAAAAAACGAAGACATTCTTGAATAGTACGAAGAGAAAGTTTTACATCAAAAAACTCCGCTTCAGAAAGAAAAGCGCCTTCAATAGCCGCTTTGGTCAGTTGTTGATTAACATCGAGGTAATTTTGAGAAGGAAATGCCTGTGGTTCATATTGCATAATCTCACGCATTTCATCTACCTGACGAATCATTTTTTGGACTAAATCATAGTTATCCGAAAAGCGAACTTTCTCTACAAATGCTTTGCCGAGTGGACTAATACATAATTCACTAAGTCGTTCTCTAATTCGGTCAAATCCTAATTTTTGTTCTATATTTTGAGGGTATAACATCATAAAAAAATAACAAATTACGTAAGACATTTGTTCGCTGTCTTACCACAGATCATCAAAAAGGTATCTATGAGTATCTATTTTAACAAAATGTTATCCCCAAATCGATTTTTAGAAGCTCAAAGTCCTTGTTTTTACAAATTTCCACTCTTTTTTCTCGAAATCAAAACCTTCGTGAATATTGAGAAAAATGGTTATTGGATAGTTTTGGGAAAATAGGTTCTTTATTCACAAGAATAGCCCTCAGGTAATTCTGAGGGCTATTCTTGTGAAACCTTAACTTTCTATTGACAATCTTTCAATTTACGTTCTACAAAGTCCTGCTTTTTTTCATCATAAATAAAACAATGTTGCTCAAGTTTTACCATTTTGTTATTTGCTACTTTGTACAAAGTCGAGGTATATTGTGATCCCGCACAGCATTGGTTTACTTCGGTAATTCTTTTGGTTTTAGCATCAAATGTCAGTGAAACACCTTCAAAACCACTGTCTTTGTATTGTCCGTTTCCATCAACCAAAAAATATTTTGAAGAGGTATTTGCTCCAGCATAAGATGATTCAAACAAAGATATATCAGCTTGACCATCAAAATTAAAATCGCCCGTTTCTACGCTGTTAAAGCCCATTGGTTGACAATCTACCGCAATGGTTTGGAGCAATTTATCAGTCTTTTTTTCGTAAACTTTTAACGCTTTTACGCGTGCTTGATAATCATCTTTAGCTTTACTTAACACTATTTTAAAATATTGATTACCAGAAGTGGCTTTTTGTAATAATTCACGATTACTCCAAGCTACCCCTTCTCCATCATCAAGGTCGTATTTTTTTGTTAGTGTTATTTTAAAACTTTTTGTACCAGCAGGGTTCGTCCAAGTGCCTGATAATTGAGTAGCCTGAGCTGAAAACTTATCAATTACCATTTTACCCGTAACTTTTTCCTTGGCATCCTTTTCGAGAATAGAAAGCATTTTATTCTTGATAGAACCAGAAATATCGATTGGCTCATCGTTGCTGGTATAAACATAAATGCCTTGAATTTCGTCGTCAGAATAAATATTCAAAACCAACTCGATAGGATATTTGTCAATTGTACCTGTATAGACAGACTGAGCATAAGTTGCGCTACACCAAAGAGTACTTAATAGTAGTAATAGTTTTTTCATAATAAATGGATCTTCATAGAGTTTATTCAAAAAATCAATCTACACCAGCCGTAAATCCACCAGCAATTGTTACACCTTGTGTTCCTTTAGCGATTTTTGAAAGATATAAGGTGCTGTTGATATCATTGTAATACGTTGCAGCATCTAATACTAAATCCAATATACCATCGCCATCAATATCTCCTGCAAACTGAACTGTAGCGATTTTAGAATCAAAACGTGGCTGGCGAAGCAAGACATTAGTATAGTTTTTACCTTCTTTTGTAAACGAAATAGAGAGTGTATAATCAGTCACTAAAATCTGATTAGGATCGTCTTTGGAAATTTCTTTTTTACCAACAGCAAATAGTTTGTATTTCACCCCCAAATACTCAAACTCAATGGCATCATTGGGATAAAACTCTGTTTTGGATAAAGTCAATGGCGCAATGACATGGTCTTTCAAATAAGACTGCGATTCAATCAATAACAAACAAGTATCTTTTTGTGCAATATTGATTTGAATACCAGTTTTAGCATCAGGTTTCTCGTCAATCATTTCATCATGAACCATTTCTAAGGAAATACCCGTTGTTTTTAGTTCAAAGCCTTTCTCGGTTTGAAAAATTCCTACCCAAGATTTTTTATCTGAGTCTAAAGGTACTTGCCCTTCGTGGAATGTTCCGGGCATCTGAACGGTAATTTGATAGTCTGTTTCTTTAGGAAACATGTTTGTAGAATCAACCTTTACTTGTGCTAATGTGGAGTCTGTTGTGGTTTGTTGTTCTTGTGATTTTTGCTTGCAAGAGGCCATAGCAAGCAGGCCTAGCAAGGCGCTAGTCTTCAAAAGTGTGTGCATTTTGGTTCGGGTTTAAATGAGGTATCTAATATAGCAAAAACAGTAGACACTTTCGATTGCGGATTTCAGATTTTTGATTTCGGAGTTTGTGGGGGTAATTTTCTATATCAAAGACAAACGCAAATATGGCGTCTCTTCAGTTGATTGGCTATGTTAATCTTGTAGTTTATGAAGAATTATAAAAACTATTTATTTCGGATATCAGATATTGGATCTCCGAAATCAGAAATCCAACATCTGAAATGGCTCGAAATCCTGCGTGCACAACTAACACTAATTCAGTCACTCAATAAAAAAATCCCCCAAGGCAAGCCAAGGAGGATTTTTTTATAGTGTTTGATATTTCTTATTGATTCAAGAAATCACCTGAAGTAATTTGCGCCAAACCATCCAAAGGACGATTGTACAAATATCCATAAGTTGCGTAGTTGGTACCATCTACCTCAACTTGGATATCCTTACGCAAGAATACAGATTCTGATTCATTTTCTGGATAAAACTCTTCGTATTCATCCAAAATTTTCACCAAACGAAGCGGGTTTGTCAATTTGTATAACTCACCAACAACTTTGTCAGATGCATCATCAGAAGGAACAATACCAGGGTATTCTCCGATGTTGAACATCTTTCCTTGGTAATTAGCCAAACCGATAAACTCAGAATTACGAGCAATCAATTTATGCAATTCGTTACCGTATCCTTTACGTAATGTTCCGTATACGAATAAGAATTCTTCTTTGTTTGGCTCAGGAAGTTTTGCCTCCTCTACCGACAATACTAAGTCTTCTTGTTCAACTACGGTACCTTCGTTAAGTACAATACGAGAAACTACACCTTCGAATGGAGACGATACGATCGATTCCATTTTCATGGCCTCGATAACATACAATGGAGCGTTTTTCTTTACTTCATCGCCTGGTTTCACCAAGATTCGGCTCAAACGACCTTGTAATGGCGCACCGATATCTCCTTTGGCAGAAGCTTTAGCGTGCTGAGGACGTTCAATTTTGATATTTCTATCTAGAATTTTGATACGACGAGCCTGACCATTCAATTCGAAAGTAACAGTACGCAAACCTGATTCGTCTGG
This sequence comes from Cellulophaga sp. BC115SP, assembly GCF_009905545.1. Lineage (GTDB taxonomy): Bacteria > Bacteroidota > Bacteroidia > Cytophagales > Spirosomataceae > Flectobacillus > Flectobacillus rivi. The sequence goes on from NZ_JAAALB010000001.1 coordinate 277,544, forward strand.
TTCTGAAGCATACAAGTATTTCACAATAATAGTTTTACCTTCGTCGATTGTGATTAAGATTTCTTCATCTTGCTTCAAGCCATAGAAGAATGCAGTCGTAGGAAGAGCTGATACATCGCCGTAATTTTGTTGAGCTTTGTAATAGTCTTCATATACTTTCGGATACATCTTATAAGAAAGATAATCCAAGAAACCTTCTTGATTTTCTGGGAACTTAGCTTGGAAATCAGCAAAATCCTTATCAAAATCAATTGGCGTAATATTATCGTTTGGACGACCTGTAATGGCAAGATCTCCTTTCAAGATAATTTCCTGTAATTGCTTAGGGAAACCACCATAAGGCTGACCAAGACCACCTTTGAAGAAGTCTTTTACAGATTCAGGGAAAGAAAGTGTAGCGCCACGAGCATATACATCCTCAGCAGTTAAGCTATTGGCAGTCATAAAGATAGCCATGTCTCCTACTACTTTTGAAGATGGTGTTACTTTTACGATGTCACCAAACAATTTGTTTGCCTCCACGTAGTTGCGCTTCATCAATTCAAATTTATCACCCACACCCAAGGCAATCGCCTGACCACGCAAGTTGGTGTACTGACCGCCAGGGATTTCGTTGTCATAAACCTCAGCAGTACCTGCTTTCAATTCAGATTCGAATGGATAATAGATTTGACGAATATCTTCCCAATAGTTAGAATATTGGTTCAATAAGCCTAAGTTCAACGGAAAATCACGCTCGTTGCCTTGCATCATTGCTACCACTGAGTTGAAGTTTGGTTGAGCAGTCAAACCAGACATTGCACCTAATGAACAGTCAACTACATCGACACCTGCTTCAATAGCTTTCAAGTACGTAGCCGCTTGAATTGATGCTGTATCGTGTGTATGCAAGTGTACAGGAATAGAAAGCGCCTTTTTCAACTCCGTAACCAAAGTTTGAGCTTGGTATGGTCTTAACAAACCAGCCATATCTTTGATACAAAGCATGTGAGCACCTTCGTCTTCCAACTGACGAGCCATGTCTAAGTAATACTGAAGTGTATATTTTTCGTTGTTGAAAATATCACCTGTATAACAAATAGAAGCTTCTGCGATAGAGTTGGTACGCTCACGAACGGCACGAATCGAAACTTTCATAGCCTCTACCCAGTTCAATGAGTCGAAGATACGAAACACGTCGATACCGTTTTCAGCAGATTTTTCTACAAATTTCTCAATCAAGTTGTCAGGATATGCTGAGTAACCAACGGCATTGGAGCCACGGAACAGCATCTGCAACAACATATTTGGCATAGCCTCACGGAAAGCCTGTAAGCGTTTCCAAGGCGATTCGTTCAAGAAACGCATCGATACGTCGAAGGTTGCACCACCCCATACTTCCATTGAGAATAGTTCTGGGAAGCTTTTGGCAAAACCTTCAGCCACAGCCAACATATCACGGGTACGAACACGAGTAGCCAAAAGCGACTGGTGACCATCACGGAAAGTGGTATCTGTATAAAGGATTTGTTTTTGATCTTTTACCCATTGTGCAAACTTGTCGGCACCCATCGAATCCAAACGTTGCTTATTACCCATTGGATATTCAGCATATTTGTCAAATGCAGGAACTACTGGCGTACGGAAAGTACGTTCGTTTTTCACTTTTACATCTGGGTTACCATTTACTACTACATCTCCTAAATAACGAAGAGCTTTTGTAGAACGGTCACGAGTCGGCGTAAAATTGAAAAGCTCAGGATGTGAGTCAATAAATTGTACCACACATTTTCCTTGTTGGAAAATAGGGTGCTGAATCACATTACGTAAGAATGGAATATTGGTTTTTACCCCACGAATACGGAATTCGGTAAGAGCACGCAACAAACGTTCAGAAGCGCCTTTCAAGGTACGACCTTTAGCCGAAACCTTTACGAGCATTGAATCGAAGTAAGGAGAAATTTTAACCCCTGGATACGACGAACCTTCATCCAAACGAATACCAAAACCAGCTGCATTGCGATATGCAATGATGGTACCAAAGTCAGGTTTGAAACCATTGGCAGGGTCTTCGGTCGTGATACGACACTGAATAGCATAACCTCTCAATGGAATATCCTCTTGGCGAAGGATATAAATATTCGGGTCAGAAAGGCGGTAGTTTTGAGCAATCAAAATTTGGGTACGCACAATGTCGATACCTGTTACCTCTTCTGTAATAGTATGTTCTACCTGAACGCGTGGGTTTACTTCGATAAAGTAGATATTCTCGTCTTTATCTACCAAGAACTCAACCGTACCAGCGTTGTAATAATTTACGGCTTTACCAATCGATAAGGCGTATTTGTACAACTTTTGTTTGGTTTCATCTTTCAAACCCACAGAAGGTGCTACTTCTACTACCTTTTGGAAACGACGTTGTACCGAACAATCGCGCTCATAAAGGTGTACTAAGTTGCCATGTTGGTCACCCAACAACTGCACCTCAATATGTTTTGGTTGGTCGATGAACTTCTCAATAAAGATCGTATCATCACCAAACGCATTTTTCGCTTCGTTTTTCGCTTCAGCGAAAGCTTTTTCTAAAGCTTCCTCTTCACGTACTACACGCATACCACGACCGCCACCACCGGCCGCAGCTTTTACCATTACAGGAAAACCAATACGACGAGCCTCTCTAAGTGCAATATCATACGATACTAGCTCCTCTTTCGAGTCTTCAATCATTGGTACTTCAGCCTTACGAGCAGCATCTTTGGCAGCTACCTTATCGCCCAAAGCATTCATTGCTTCTGGAGAAGGACCAACAAATTTGATTCCTTCTTCACGACAACGACGAGCCAATGTTACGTTTTCAGAAAGAAATCCATAACCTGGATGAATAGCGTCTATTTCTTTCTCCTTACATAACTTTATTAACCCCTCGATATCGAGATATGGTTTTAAAGGTTCGTCGTCCTTACCAATTTGATAAGCCTCATCCGCTTTGTATCTGTGAAGCGAATAACGATCTTCAAATGTGTAAACGGCAACCGTTCGGATACCTAACTCAGAGGCAGCACGCATAATACGGATAGCAATCTCACCACGGTTGGCGACAAGTAAGCTATTAATCGTTTGAACGTATGGTTGTGGCATTTTTTGAGTTTGTCAGTTTGGAGTTTAAAACAGTCAGGAATAAAAATAGATAAAAGGTACTCGTTGAACTACGCAAAATTCGCAATCGTGATTTCTTCTATCATTTACAAGATTAACAGAATAAAGAATTATTAATTCATACAAAAATCAAAAATAAATTGTGTATTTACCCAAACTTTCACAAGAAAATTTGGTCTATATTAGAAAGATGCAATTTTGTTTGGGTTAGATACAACTGATTGATTGTTATGCTAACTATTTCCATAACAAATCACCAATTTTTATCTTAAAAATAGTTAAATCGACAGGTCTACCTAAGTACTTCTCTCTATTTGTCTGCAACCTTTGGTTAAAATCTTGCATCTTAGGGTTAAAATCTAAAAATCTCTTTGAACCCACTATGAACTCAACATCCTCCTCTTCCAATCGAATTACCTTAGTAGATGGCTTACGTGGCATTGCTCTTTTAGGCATCGTAATTGCGCATGCTTTAGGTTGGTTTATTGCTGGCTTTATTCCAGAGTCGGTATGGCAGTCCTACCAAAATTCTTTGCCTACTACCATTGTTAATTATTTTGATGGCATTTTTATTTCAGGGAAATTTTACACCTTTTTTTCTCTATTATTCGGCTTAAGTTTTTCTCTACAATTTACCAATAGAAAGGCAGATGATAAGCACTTCGAATTAAGATTTCTTTGGCGACTCGCGTTGCTTTTTGTCATAGGCTTTATTCATCATATCCATTGGCGTGGCGATATATTGGGTATCTATGCTTTTTTAGGGATATTTCTATTACTGGCAAATTTACTTTCAAATCGAGTGGTACTGATTTTAGCTATTTTAATGAGCCTCAATACGCCTATTTTAGTCATTCGTACTGTCGAATACTGGCACCCTTCGCCAAAAGTTTCTGAAGTCGTAGCCCAAAAAGAGCAAGAAAAATCAAATAAAGAACAGCTAAAAAACTTCCAAACGCTCAAGGCTGGTAGTTATACCCAAATTATTCAACAAAACTTTAAGGATTTTGCTTTCAAAGCCGATTTTCAGTGGAACTCTGGACGCATTTTTGTCACCTTTGGTTTTTTCCTTTTAGGATTGCTGGTGGGGCGTCTTCGTTTATTTGATCATTTTCAAGAATATAAAAAACAATTTAAGAAGGCAGTCTGGGCTTGTTTTATACTCAATATTGTCATTGTTACTTTTTTCATTACCCTTCAAGCCACTATTCCTTGGGACAAATTACCCTCTTGGTTTGGTATCTTCTCTGAATTTTTATTTTCGATTCATTCTGCCACCATGACTCTAATGTATGTAGCAGGTTTCAGTTTATTATTGTCAAAAAGCTCATGGGAAGGTATCTTAAAACAACTTTCTTATGTAGGCAGAATGGCATTGACGAATTATTTACTCCAAAGTTTCGTAGGAATACTTCTTTTTTATGGTTTCGGATTGGGCTTGGCGGGGGACTTTAATCCTGCTTGGTGCTTATTAGGCGCTGTGGCAGTCTTTTTATTACAAATCTTACTGAGTAAATGGTGGTTGAGTCGCTACTATTATGGTCCAATAGAATGGCTTTGGCGTTCGGCAACGTACGGAAAGTGGCAAAAAATGCAACGCTAATAAATCGTAATAGGGCAATCTGTCAGCCAATCGGTTTTTATTTACCCATCTTTTAAGTAAACTTGCAGGAATTTATCGAATAGCGTATCCAAGGATACAATATCTTTTCGGCAAAACCGAATCAAGAATCTCAAAAGAATATGGAACATCAAAAACCTGTTATAGGTATTACCTTAGGTGACTACAATGGCGTAGGTCCAGAAGTAATACTAAAAGCCCTAGCCAGTAACCGCATCCTCAAAATCTGTACACCCGTAATCTATGGGTCGCAGCGTGTATTGAGCTATTACCGTAAAGTATTGGATTTGAAAGATTGGACTTTGCATAGTATCCCTGCCATCCAACAAATCAACTTCAAAGTAACTAATGTGATTACCTGTTGGGACGACAAACAAACAGATGTAGAGCCTGGAAAAGTAACTCCTGAAGCTGGCGCTGCTGCTTTGGCTTGCTTGCAAAAAGCTACACAGGACTTGAAAGACGGGCACATTCAAGCTATCGTTACGGCGCCTATCAACAAGTACAATATCCAGTCGGAGGAATTTAAGTTTCCTGGACATACTGAGTTTTTTACCAGTGCTTTCGAAGCAAAAGACTCATTAATGTTCTTGGTTTCTGAGCAAATCCGTGTTGGAGTAGTGACAGGACATATTCCATTAGGACGTGTGCGCTCACAGGTTACCCCAGAACGTATTACTCAAAAATTAACCATGATGATCGAATCATTGACCAATGATTTCGGGATTCAGAAACCTAAAGTTGCCGTATTAGGGCTCAACCCTCATGCTGGCGAAGATGGCTTGTTGGGTAGCGAAGAAAAAGACGTTATCTCTCCTGTTTTGGAGCAATTTAAACAAAACGGTAACTTGGTTTTTGGACCATTTCCTGCTGATGGTTTCTTTGGCAATATGCAACATCGTCATTTCGATGCCATTTTGGCCATGTACCACGACCAAGGTTTGATTCCATTCAAATATATTGCCTTCGAAAATGGTGTAAACTTCACCGCAGGATTACCAGTAGTTCGTACTTCACCCGACCACGGAACGGCTTATGGAATTGCTGGAAAAAATACAGCAAGCGAAAGTTCAATGCTTCAAGCGATTTATACAGCCATTGATGTTGTAAAAAACCGCAAAGAATCCGCTGTAGAAATAGAAGAAAAGTAAAACTTTTTCTTACTTTTGAAACAAAATTTAAAATACCCATGAACGTTAAGTTGATGGGTATTTAATTATGAAGAGGCTTAAACCTCAAACTATCTATCCAGTTATTACCAATAATCATTTAACTTAATCAATTTAGAGCAATGTTGAACGAACAAACATCTCGTCGTGACTTCCTCAGAACTAGTCTTTTGACAACTGCTGGCGCAGCACTTCTTTCGAACGATTTATTCGCAAATATTAAAAAAGGTGAAAAGAGCCACATTGGTGTCCAATTGTGGTCAGTACGTGAAGATGTTTCTAAAGACCCTAAAGCCGCTTTAGCTAAAATTGCTAAAATGGGTTATAAAAACGTAGAAGGTTTCGGATATTCAAATGGTAAATTCTTTGGCTTATCGGCAGACGAATATTTAAAAACCATGAATGACAATGGCTTAAAAATGCCATCTGCTCATAACATGATTACGTCAAAAGATGTCGTAAACGGTCAGCTTTCAGACAGCTACAAACGTATGTTGGAAGATGCAGCCAAAGTTGGTCAGAAATACACTATCGTTCCTTACATGCTCGACGATGACCGTAATCAAGGTAAATTGATGGCTGATATTTTCAACAAAGCAGCAGAATATGCTAAAACGTTGAACTTGAAATTTGGCTATCACAACCACGATTTCGAATTCAAATCGCCAAATGGTGAAATGCTTTATACTACTTTATTAGACAATACAGAAAAACATATCGTATTCGAAATGGACTTGTATTGGGCAGTAGTAGCAGGTCAAAAACCAGCAGATTGGTTCAACAAATACAAAGGACGCTTCACACACGTACACGTAAAAGACCACGATCCAGTGAAAAACGTAAGTGTTGAAGTAGGTGAAGGAGATATCAACTTCCAAGAAATTTTCAACAAAAAAGACGTAGCAGGTATCAAATACTTTATCGTTGAACTTGAAGCATACAAGCGCACGCCAATGGAAGGTATCGAAATTAGTTTGAACAATTTGAAAAAATTGAAATTCTAATTTCCGTTTTCCTTAAAGGAGAATCATTTTAAACTGAGTGAATGGTAGTTGAGTGAATGAGTGATTATTATTTCAATCAACATTTCAACGATAAAAGATGTAATACCTTGTATTCAAAGATGTGTCATTTACAATTTTAGCATCCTCAAAAGCGGTCGAGAAAATTTCGACCGCTTTTTTGATTTATGGAAGATGCTCAGTTGAACTTAACATGTATTCAGTATTAAAGTAGTTCTTAACCAAGGCTTCCATTTAGCGGGTGAACTTATTCACCCGTGACAAAAATATTTAAACTGCTTCATTTGCAGGCTAGGAGATTGTATCTGTTTTCTCTATTATTATCCCAAAACTCGAAATGACTTGCGCTTTTATTTAGCCCTTACCTAAAAGCCCAAAGCCGATACCCGAAAGCCCCTTACCCTCCAACATATACCTATTTACCTACAAATATTTCGTTCAGAATGAAACCCACCGTAACTTTGATTCGTTTTATAATAAACTTGATTACAGTACATTTTAAGTTCTTTCTTTCTGACAGGACAAAGTAGATTAGATGAAGAAAAATATTTTGATTGCCGACGAAATGCACCTTAGCATTCATACAATGCTAACAGAAATCGGAATGACTTATGATTATTTCCCAGAAATTTCTCGTGCAGAGTTGTTGGAAAAACTCAAAGACTACGATGGTTTGATTATTCGTAGTAAAACGAAGGTAGATATCGAAATGCTTGATACCGCACCTGAGTTGAAGTTTATTGGTAGAGCAGGCGCTGGTCTCGACCTTATCGACGTCGCAGAAGCCGAGCGCAGAGGAATTATTATTTTTGCCGCCAATGAAGGTAACCGTGATGCTGTGGGCGAACATGTTATTGGGATGCTTCTATGTCTTTTCAATCATATCAATACTGCTGATGTAGAGGTTCGTCACAAAATCTGGAAGCGAGAAGCCAATCGTGGCATCGAACTCATGGGTATGACTGTTGGATTGATTGGATATGGAAATATGGGCAGTTCGGTAGCAAAAAGATTATCAGGATTTGGGGTAAAGGTATTGGCTTATGACAAATACAAAAGCAATTTTAGTGACCAATATGCCCAAGAAGCCACATTGGAGGAATTGTTTGAGCAGGTAGATGTCTTAAGTCTTCACGTGCCATTAACCTCTGAAACCAAAATGATGGTGAATACAGACTTTATTAATTCGTTTCAGAAACCATTCTTTTTGGTAAATACAGCTCGTGGCGAGGTAGCTTCGGTTTGTAATATTGTAGAAGCCTTAAACTCTGGGAAGTTAAGAGGAGCTTGTTTGGATGTTTTGGAAAATGAAAAAATGTCTCAACTCAGTGCTGAGCAAGAAAGTTATTACGAAGCACTTTTCCAGAAAAAAAATGTCATTCTTACCCCTCATATTGGTGGGTGGACTCATGAGAGCTATGTGAAGATTAATGAGGTATTGATTGAAAAGATTAAAGAAGTCCATTCTCATAATTAGCACAACAATATTTTTTAAGTAAAAACCTAAAGTGTCGACTCAATTTTACTCAAGTCGACACTTCAGATTTCTATTTCGAATATTATTTTGTACGATTACACTATAGCGAATTTCCTTCAAACAATTTCGACTTAAATCAGTTAGTGAAGTATGAAAACTTCATTAGCTGATTTTGATTTTTTAGACCCTACTACATTTATCATTACCTGTATTGCTATGTTTTTTGTGGTAATGATTCGGTATTTTATTCTTTCAGGATTTTTCCATAGTTATTTCTATTTGTGGAAAAAAGAAGAATGGAAACTTCGCAAAATCAATGCAAAAGCCTATCCTCCAGAACAGTTTAAAAAAGAAATAACTTGGTCTACGCTAACAGCAGTCTTATTTTCTGTTATTGGAGCATTCACAGCCGTACTTTGGCAAAAAGGCTATACACAATTATATACAGACTTACATTGGTATGATGTAGTTTGGTTTCCATGTAGCATTGTCATCTCGATGCTTATTCATGAAACCTATTATTATTGGGTTCACAGATGGATGCATCATCCGAAAATCTACCATCTTGTCCACAAAATCCATCACGATAGTAAAATTACCTCTGCTTGGACAGCCTTTTCGTTTCATCCAATTGAAGGTTTATTAGAAGCACTTATTATGCCAGTCATTATTTGTATTATTCCTATGCATATTTATGCCGCAACGGTTCATCTAACCATTATGACGATTACGGCGGCTATCAATCACTTAGACATTGAGATTTATCCTAAAACAAAATGGGGAAATTGGTTGGGGAAAATCATGATTGGAGCTACTCACCACAGTCATCATCATAAGTATTATCGTTATAACTTTGGTTTGTATTTTACCTTTTGGGATAAAATTGGTAAAACCGAAAGCCCTAAATTTCAACAAGAGTTTGATGAAAGAGCATAAAAAAAGGAGACGATAAACGTCTCCTTTCACAGTGTGGTAATAATAATTGTAATATAAAATCTTAGTAGTTATAGTGAGTACGAACTAAGCCTCTATAGCCTCTTTCTTGTAACCACATAACTCTTTCTGATGCAGCTTCTTTTGTATGGAATTCACCGAAGAGAATACGATACACTTTACCCATTTCTTTTTGACCTACTTGAACAAAAATTTCTTCAGGTGACAAACCTAATTTCACAAGTTCGTCATACATATCATGAATTTTGTTTAAGCTTGTCAAAGCTGTTACTTGCACAGCAAAGCCTCTTGGAGATTTCACTGAACCATTTATATCATAAGTTCTATCTTCAGAAAATGCCGTAGAGTAGCTACTTGGAGAAGTTGCTGCTACTGAAGCTTGAGGCATCAATGAGGTAGGTTGTACAGGCACTCTATCTTGAGTACTTGCTGCAATATCATAATCTCTATAAATATTTACCTGAGAAGCAGGTCTAGCATTCAACACTTCAACTCTTACTTGAGCTTTACCACTTGCAATCATACCCAAACGAGAAGCAGCTTCTCTTGACAAATTCAACAATTTGCCTTCTTCTTCACAACGACAATAATCATTTACGCGTACATCAACCGTGCGGTTATTTTCGAGGTTTGTTACTCTCAAGACCGTGTTTAGAGGATACTTTGAATGCGAAGCTGTAAGCTGTGCATCATCATAGCGCTCTCCATAAGACGTTAAATTTCCAGTTAAATTTTTACCGTAATATTTTGCAATCCCTTCTTCTACTACATTATTTCCATAAGAACCACTATACTCAGAATTTTGAGCTTTTGTAACCATCAAACCACCTTGAACTAAAATAAGGAAAGCGGATGCGATTAATTTTTTCATAATTGTTATTCAGATTATGTGTTTATTTTCAGATGTGTTTTAAGAAACGTAGTGCTAATACTCGATGAAACCCTCGAAATTTGAAGCAAATGTATAAAATGTCTATTATAAAGTTTATACAATTTTTAACAAAAATCATGCCAGCGTTAATATATCTTAGCTAAGTTTAAGCACAATAAGGCTTTAATTCAAAATTAAACAGATAAAAGCCTCAAAAAACTTATGAATTGGAGATTTTATGAACCAATTCAAGGTTTCTCTGGTATTTCAAATTCTATGTTTTGTCCAACTTTCAGGCAAAACATTATACTTTATAAATGTGTGAAGTAAGGAGATATGAGATTTGAGTGGCTTACTAAAAAGAATTTGTCTTTTTCAAAGATTTATAATTACCTAGGCTTGATATTCAAACTCTTTCTATAAAATATTGTAAGTCCTTGTTTATTTACTAGCTTATATCGTGCCAAACTTTTGTAAAACTCAAAATTTTATTAAAAAAACTTGTTTTACTTTTAGATTTTAGATTTCGACAATTAGAAATATATTTGTATAGGCGCTATCAAGGCATTGCTTGTGTCAATCTTTGGTATTGCTCTACTATTAAATAACATTTTTATAAACAAAAACATTCTGTGTATCTAGAGTAAGTTTTGAACAATGTTTTGGAGATCTCAGCTTGCCGAAATGATAATTATCTAATAATCAACCTTTAATCTCTTAACTCATTTTTCTTCATTGTTATTTAGATACCAAAACCATTTTCCCATTTTAGAACAAATAGCTATGGCTAAGACAAAACAATCTTCAAAAAAACCACAAAACGGACAGAGTCGAGTAATTATCGAACGTGTAACTCCTGAAATCGATGGAGGGCGTTTTGCTATTAAAGCTGTACAAGGGGATACCATTCATGTAGAGGCTGACGTTTTTTTGGATGGTCACGATATTCTCGCAGCAAGATTGCTCCATAAGCGCAACAATGCCAAAGACTGGATTGAAACCCCCATGTATTTTATCAATAACGACCGCTATGGGGCATCGTTTGGAGTCGAAGACAATGGTTTATACGAATACACCATCGAAGCATGGGTAGACCATGCCGCTAGCTGGGAGCACGAAATCAGCATGAAAATTAAGGATGGACAACATGTCAATATTGAACTACTCGTAGGCGCTAATTTATTAGATTATATGGCAACAGTAGCTTCAGCATCGGACAAGCCGCTGATTGAACATGCGGCAAGCCTATTCCGTAATCCTGAAGAATACCAACATGCTATTGAGTTTGCTACAGGAGCTACCATGCACGATTGGATTCAGTTATACCCTAATAAAAAGTATATTAGCACTTACAAGACACTCAAACTTTGGGTTGACCGTGAAAAAGCTGCTTTTTCTTCTTGGTATTCGATGTTTCCTCGTTCAGCTGCATCAAAAAAAGGAGTACATGGTACTTTCAAAGATGTTGAAGAAAATGTAATTCCTCGTATCAAATCGCTTGGGTTTGATGTGTTGTATATCCCTCCTATTCACCCAATTGGACATCAGTTTAGAAAAGGGAAAAACAACTCGACCACCTGTGAACCTGGCGAACCTGGAGTTCCCTATGGTATTGGTTCTGAGTTGGGCGGCCATACAGCAATTCTTCCAGAATTAGGCACTTTGGATGATTTGAAACATCTGATTCAGACTTGTAAAGAAAATGGTATTGAATTAGCTACTGATTTAGCCATTCAATGTTCGCCAGATCACCCTTATACTAAAGAACATCCAGAATGGTTTAAGGTTCGTCCTGATGGAACCATTCAGTATGCAGAGAACCCTCCTAAGAAATATCAAGATATCTATCCCATCAATTTTGAGTCAGAAAACTGGGAAGCACTATGGGATGAATTGAAAAATGTCATCATGACTTGGGCAGACTGGGGTATCCGTCTTATTCGTGTAGACAATCCACATACCAAATCATTTAATTTCTGGGAGTGGGTTATTGCAGAAGTACAAGCCGTATATCCTGACATGATTTTCTTGGCGGAGGCATTTACTAAGCCAAAAGTAATGGCGCAACTTGCCAAATTGGGTTATGCCCAATCATATACCTATTATACTTGGCGCAATAACAAAGCCGAATTGACAGATTATATGATGGAGTTGACGCATACCGAACAGAAATATTATATGCGTCCTAACTTTTGGCCGAATACCCATGATATTTTGCCATGGTGCTTGCAAGGTGGTTTAGAACCGATGTTTATCACACGTTATTTTATGGCAGCTACACTTTCGGCTAATTATGGTATTTTCGGACCTGTATTTGAAAGCATGAACCACGAAGCAAATCCTGGAAAAGAAGAATATCGTAATTCGGAGAAATACGAAATCAAGCACTGGGATTGGTCTTTTGAAAATAAATTGACCCATATTATTCGTTTGACTAATCAAGCTCGTGTCGAAAACTCGGCTTTGCAACGAACCAATAACATTACTTTCTGTCAAATTGAAAATGACCAAGTATTAGCGTATCTAAAAACTCATGCAAATGGCAACCGTATTTTATGCGTTGTAAACTTAGACCCTTACAATCGCCAAGGAGGTGTAGTGAGAGTACCACTTTCGCAAATCCATAAGCATCAAGACCAAGAATATGTCGTTCATGATTTGTTGACAGGAGCCAAATATCACTGGAAAGGCGAATATAATTTTGTGGATCTTGACCCACATATTATGCCAATGCACTTGTTCAGAATTGAAGATATATAGTTACTGTTTTTTATTTAGGTTAATGAGTAAAATTAAAATGATTTTACCTGCACTGGGCTCTAGGCTTTATGCTGTAAGCTAAATGTTGAAAGGTATTTCTCGTGAAATAACGAAAGCTTTTTTGCCTAATGCCTTAGGCTTAAAATCTAAAGCATAATATGGCAATCTTATGTTGCATTACTTCTTAGGTGTTTAGTATCAAATCACATTTAGAAATTGCTTATTACTACCTAAGTATATTAAGAAATTATTAAGCCCAACTTCATACCTTAAGAAGTTGGGCTTATTTTTGGTTAAAATCATAAGCAAAAATACAGATACAATTGCATAGAGCCATTTTTTGAAACAATTCGGTTTACAATCGATTTCATAAAAATACTTGCCAAAAAATGATTTATTAATAAAAAAAATAATTAAATTTCTATTCCTAGGCTTAATTCAGATAAATTTCAGCTGTAAAGTTATCTCCAAACCAATATGACCATTTGAATATGATTATAACACATACTCTCTATCCAGCTCAATTATTCTTACCAAAATCCTCCTGTTTTTTCGGTAAAAAACGGCAATAGCTAGCCCTCTAATATTTCACTTTTTCTTAAAATCTCCATATTTCATTATGTGAGACTGGATAAACTTTGCCCAATGTTAAGAATAAATCAAGTTGACTTAATGATTTATTTACAGCCTCTCGGTTTTGATGGGATAACTTGCGCCTCCAAATTAAGCATTGGTGAATGCTAGAGACAGGATACTCGTGATTTTCTATAATTCTAAAAAGTATACAACATCCTGATACTCATACTTATCAACCCAATTTTATCATGAACAAACTCTACTCTCAGAGTCTTACCAGCAAACTAGCCGCTGGTTTGCTATTAGGTGTTTGTGTGGGGCTTTCGCCCACACCGCTTCATGCTCACAACCGTGCAGCATTATCTAATTACAGCTTAGAAAAATTAATGACTAGTGAAATTCCTGTAAAAGGAAAAGTCATTGATGCCACAACTAACGAACCGCTTATTGGTTGTTCGGTTGCAGTGAAAGGTAGCAAGCGTGGTGTAAATACCGACGCAAAAGGAAATTTTGCATTGAATGTTGACGAAAAGGCAACTTTGGTCATCACTTTTGTAGGATACGAAAGACAAGAAATAGCGGTAAATGGCCGTACACAAATAGAGGTTTCGTTAAAATCAACTGCGTCTGACTTAGAACAAGTTGTTGTCGTAGGTTATGGTAGTACAACGAAAAAAGATGTAACAGGTTCGGTAAAATCATTGAAAAGTGCCGAATTTAACCAAGGTATTATCAACACTCCTGAATCTTTATTACAAGGTAAAGTATCTGGGGTAAATGTAACTTCAGCGAGTGGTGAACCAGGTGGTACACAAAACATTACGGTTCGTGGACCAGGTGGTGTTCGTACAGGTAGTACTCCATTGTTTGTAGTTGATGGAATGGCGCTTGATAACTCGTCAACAGGTGGTGCAACCAACCCTTTGACATTTATGAACCCTCAAGACATTGAGTCTATCGACGTATTGAAAGATGCTTCAGCTACGGCTATCTATGGATCAAGAGGTGCCAATGGGGTTATTTTGATTACTACTAAAAAAGGAAAATCAGGATTCTCTTCGTTGACATATTCTGCTAGCTACGGTTTGTCTACTATGGCTCGTCCGTTGAATGTATTTACAGCTGATGAATATCGTAAGCAAGTAGTAGCTGTTGGTGGTGTATTAGAAGATTTTAAAGGCAATACCGACTGGCAAAAACAAATCAGCCGTACTGCTGTGACACAAAACCATAACTTATCTTTTGGTGGTGGTGCTGACAAATTGACTTATTATGGTTCATTTGGTATCCAGAATCAAGAAGGTATTATCAAAAATAGCCAGTTGAATCGTTACTCTGGTCGTTTGAATGTTACGCAAAAACTATTAAAAGACCGTTTGACTGTTGATGTAAACTTAAATGCGTCACAGACCTACAACGAACGTCCTCCAATCGGATCTGTATTGGGTAGTGCTATTTCTACAAACCCAACGATTCCTGCTTATGACGCCAATGGCAATATCTATTTGTACCAATCAGGTACAAACCCATTGTTGGCTTTAAAGTTGGAGAAAGATGCAACAACCACTACCAGACTTTTGGGGAATATCTCTCCTTCATTGAAAATTACAGACCACTTAACGTACAAACTTAACTTCGGGATTGACTATTCAAGCGCACACCGTGATTTGCAATCCTTGGCTAACGCTGTACCACAACAAGATGGTCGTTTGGAATCGATTGACACTTGGAATACTAACCGCTTGATTGAAAACTATTTGACTTATAACAGAAACATTGGCAAAGATCATACTTTCTCAATGTTGGTGGGTCACTCTTATCAAAGATTCTACTTCCAAGGTCGTGGCTATAGTATCAATAAATTCCCTATTACTGACCTTGAGCCAATTTATAACCCAGGCTTAGGACAAGAATTGACTTTGGCAAACAACAAGCCTTACGGTTATGCGACTATCAACGAATTACAATCATTCTTTGGTCGTGTAAATTACTCATTCAAAGACAAGTATTTGTTGACAGCAACAGTTCGTGCTGACGGTTCATCAAAATTTGGTGCTAACAATAAATACGGGGTATTCCCATCATTCTCGGCAGGTTGGAGAATTTCTGAAGAGGAATTCATGAAAGGTTCGGCTGTAAGCAACCTAAAGCTAAGAGCTGGTTGGGGTAGAACAGGTAACCAAGAAATTCCTTCAAAAATTACTCAAGCACGCTTTACTTCAGTGGTTTCTGGTACAACATCTTATCCTTTGGATGAGTCGTCTACTTACCCTGCTGGTACTTCATATACTCGTTTGGCTAACCCGAATATTCAGTGGGAACAGTCTACTCAAACTGACTTAGGTTTAGATTTCGCATTTTTGAATGGTGCTTTGAGTGGTACAATCGATGCTTTCCACAAAGTTTCTGGTGATATTTTGTTAGAAGTAATTCCTTCTGACCCAGTACAACCAGCAGGTACATTCTGGACAAACGTGAAGGATATGACTATCACCAACAAAGGTTTGGAATTAGAATTAAACTACCGTCATTCTACGAAACAAGGTTTGACTTACGAATTTGGTGGAAACATTACTTTCATCAGCAACGTAGTAAACAAATCACCTTACTCGGTAATTCCTTCTGGTTCGGCTTCAGGTTCTGGTTTGACTTCAGCTACTATCAATGGTTATGTAAATGGTCAACCTATCGGTACATTCTTCTTGAAAGAATTTATTGGTTTGGATGATAAAGGTTTGAGTAAATACAGAGATGTTGACGGTGATGGTATCGTTACTGACAACGACCGTATTGCAGCAGGAACAGCTTTACCAAACAAACAATATAACTTCTTTGGTCGTGTGAGCTACAAAGGTTTTGATTTGGCCGCTAACTTTAATGGCGTATCTGGAAACAAAATTTATGACAACACAGCTAACGCAAACTTCTACAAATTGCGTCTTTCAAAAGGAATCAACACTACTCCAGAGGTATTAGCATTCTCGAATGAGTCTGTTAACAACTCTGCTCCAGTATCGACAAGATTCTTGAAAGATGGCGCATTTTTACGTTTGAATAACCTTGCATTAGGTTACACATTCGATACCAAAAAGCTAGGAATCAACGAATGGATTTCGGGCTTGAGATTATCAGTAACTGGTCAAAACTTATTCGTAATTACCCAATACAATGGTTATGACCCAGAAGTAAACACCGACCGTACTATCAACGGTATTACTTCTTATGGTATCGATTATTTAAGTTATCCAAAAGCAAGAACGGTTGTATTTGGACTTAACGTAACATTCTAATTTTCTAAAGAAACATGAAAAAACCAGTTATATTCCTTTCATTGTTAGCTTCTTTGATAGCAAGTCAAAGTTGTACTAACCTCGAAGAACAAGTACTAGACGAATCTTTTTCTCCGAGTATTTCTTATGCTGATATTGCTAATGGTACTTTAGCACCTGTATATGCTTTATTACCAAGTGTATTTTTACATACTAACTATTTTGCTATTCAAGAAATCTCTACAGACGAGGCTATTTTGCCTTACCGTGGAGGTACAGACTGGGGTGACAATGGTATTTATTTAGCCTTGCACCAGCATACACAAACCAGTACAGATCCAAACTTGAAAAACACTTGGAACTTTATTCTACAAGGTATTTCTCGTTCGGTTTCAGCTATCAATGAGTTTCAAGGTAAGACAGATGCAACTTCTCAGTTGTACTTGGCAGAATCACGTGGTATGCGTGCCTATTACTCAATGTTGACGTTGGATTTGTTTGGTGTTGTTTTTGTAAAAAATAGTGTTGGTGAAACTTCGAAAGTAATCCGTGGTGCTGAAGCAGTAGAATATATCAAATCAGAATTGTTGGCAATTGAGCCAAACCTTTCAACTACAGTAGGTCCTGGTCGTTTGAACAAAGCTGCTGCTTGGGGTTTATTGGCTCGTTTGTACTTAAATGCTGCTGTTTATCGTAATGTGACAGCACAGACTGTAACTTTCTCGAATGACGATTTGGACAAAGTAATTGAGTACACTGATAAAATCATTAACTCAAATCAGTACCAATTATCACCAGATTATTTCTCAATTTTCAATAGCGATAACCATAGCAACAAAGAAATTATCTTTGCTGTTGACCAACGTGCCGAGTTGAATGGTCATAACCGTTTGGCATACTTCTCGTTGTCGGGTGACCAATTCCCATTGCCAGCATTCCCTGCGGCAAATGGTACTGATGGACCTGCCATTACTTCTGATTTCTATCGTACTTGGGTAAATGCTTATGGCTCGCAAGACCCTAGCGTTGATCCACGTTTTTACAAGCAAAACCTTTCGATTTACTCAAACCCTGCTGACTCATGTGTAACGGCTGAGAGCTTTAATATCAACCGTGGTATTTTGCGTGGTCAACAATATGGTTTGATTCGTAAAAATGGGGTATTCTTGAAATGTCCAGATGGAAAAATGAAGGTAGGTAAACTTTACAATGACACACGTAACCGTCCAACTACTCCAGTAATCTTTACGGAAAAAGTAGACTTTACAGTAGCAGGTTCTGATTACTCAACTGGTTACCGTGTTGAAAAATACGAATTCTCGAAGAAATCTACTTCAGGTCGTAACTTAGGAGATGCTGATATTGTAATCTTACGTTTGGCAGATGTGTATTTGATGCGTGCTGAAGCAAAATTGCGTAAGAGTAACGATGCCGCTTCGGCTTTGGCGGATGTTAATACGGTTCGTGCATCAAGAAAAGCGGCAACACCTCCTCCAGCCTTGACAAGTATGTCATTAGACTTATTGTATCGTGAAAGAGGTTTTGAGTTTTACTGGGAAATGCTTCGCCGTACAGATATGATTCGTTTTGGTAAATACGAAGATACTTGGACTGAAAAAACAAATACAGACCGCAACAAACGTATTTTCCCAATTCCACAAACAGCCATCGACGGTGCATCTAACCTTCCAGGCTACTTAGTGCAGAATCCATCATACTAATTATTTCGGATTGTAGATTTTTGAATTCGGATTTCATGAACACCCTTTTCTAAAAAGTTTAGAGAAGGGTGTTTTTTTATGCTGCTACTATGTTAGAATGCTGATACCTTTTAATCCGAAATCAGCCATCTCAAATCTGCAATCTCATTGGTTGTTATAATAAGTAAAATCCTTTGTGATTTTTCCATTCTGTAAGGTAAAAATCGTGCAGATGGGTAACTCAAAAGTATTGCTTGGCATAGAGCCTTTCGAGATAAACTCTACTATGATATGGTTCGAATCTGAAGGATAAACACTAATAACACTGTCCCGAATATCTGGAAACATTTTGGCTAGTTCGGTATATTTAGCAATAGTTTGCTGCTGTGATTGCTTAACAGTACCATTACCAAAAGAGGGGTCCTTAAAATCTGCGGAGTCGACATACATCGCTGCCATTGACTTAAAATCATGACGGTTAAAGTGTTCAAAGTAGGTTTTGACAAAGGCCTCTGCTTTTTGTTTATTGGAATCTTCTTTTTGAGATTGACAACTCCAAAGGGTCATCACCGATAGTATTACAAATAGATTTTTCATAGCAATAAAGGTTTATGTGGAGGGTATGTAAATGATGAGATAAAGCTATCATCTAAGAAGTTTGTAACTAAAATACCTGATTATCAATACTATTCCAAATCACATCTGGTTACTCACAAACGCAATAACCTGTGCGGCAGGAATCAAAAGTGCTTGCGCCAATACCGTTCCCAATAATCTTGAAATCATCATAAAAGAGATATTGAAACGAAATCGGCTCTCGCTTATTTCTTTTGACATAAATTGGTCAGTCAAAATAGACAAATATGGATCGATAAAAACAAACAAAATGATTGTAGAAAACCCATTGATTAGTGCGGACAAATTACTGGCGGTACTTCTATAGGTAGGGTTCAAATATCCTGCATAAACGGAAGCAATAACCCCAACAGAAAGAATGGCTGTAGCCAGCATATTGAGAATAAAAATCTTCCAAGGATAATTTTCTTGTCCTTGCAACATCCTCCAATTAGTCCATTGTGGCAGAACAGAATAAGATTTGACCTTTTGCCAAAATTGTTCTTTTCTTAGAAAGCTTCCCATCATTTTCCCGAAAGTCTTTACCTGATAAAACTCCAAAATCGCACGGTGGAATATTCGCTGGACACTCGGAGTCAGTACTATGCCCATGACCGTGGCTATGGTAAACGACAACAATATCATCCTAAAAATAAGTGTTGTATTGTCCAAATCAGCATCAATGGTTTTCTCTACATAGTTGGCAAGTAATGGGGCTTGAAAACCATTAGCAGTTCTAGAAATTACATTGAGAATATTGAAGAGCGAAAATGCCAAAGCTATCTTGCCTGTCCGAATGCCAGCAATACGTGCAGCAAAAGAAAAGGTGGCAATCAGGTTTATTACGAGGTTTAAAACTAAAATAATAATCACTATTTTCATCTGAAGAACTGGTTAGAAATTTGAAAAGGGATTCGAAAGGAAAATTACTCCTTTTCGAATCCCTTTTCAAATTTTCATTATTTTACCAACACTATTCCTAGAAGTTTTTTATCCTCTCCATCACCAGTTTTACTAAAGAAATGAGGGTTTGCCAAAGCTTCTTTTTTGTAAACATTTTCGTAATAGTTATTCGTCATTAAGTCAATTTGGTATTTCCGTTGACCTACTTGTGCATTTTTAAAAAGTCGACTGACAAAGTAATTTGAAAAGTCTTCAGGTTTGTATTTCGCTAGCGTTTGATATGGCACACGTTTTCCATCAATCCAAATACCACAACGTGGGTGCGTCCAGATTTTTAGCATTTCAGCAGTTGGTCGTTCGAAGGGTAAATAGCTCGGCTTTTTCAGGGTTTCTCGTTCTTCCTGAGTTAATTCAGCATAGGTTTTCATTATTTCATGTCGGCTATTTGGTTTACTTGGATAAAAGGTTGTAACCAAATATTTCACTTTGTTGGAATCAATTGCTACAGGCATTGGTTTCTGAATCTTTTTCTCGTTTTTTTGCCCTAAAGACCAGTCTGAAAATCCAGCAATTAATACCAAAATTAAAGGCAAACAAGCTACGCCACGCAAGATACGTGCGGTTACGGAGGTGTGATGTGTCATCATAAGAAAACGTTTTTTAGTAATAGAAAAGGTTGAACTGCTTGTTAAATAAAGAGCATTACCTGTGACGTTTTGAAGTAAAAGTTGCTGATAGGTCGGTACCTGTGTATGAGCGAGAACTTCTCTGTCAGCCAAAAATTCATGATTCAATTGAATGGCTTTTTTGTACAAATACAAGATGGGATTCCACCAAAAAACTATCAGAAATACCTCAACGAAAAGAATATCCCAAGTATGTTTTTGCTTTACATGAGTCAATTCATGCAAAAGAATATCTGATTCAATTCCTTTGGTTTGATAAATGGACTTGTTTAAAAAGATGTAGTTCCAAAAACTAAACGGAGCGATTTTCTCCTCAATCAATACCAAATGAGCATTTTGGTGTATTAGCTTCTCGTTATTCACAGCTTTGCGAGTAATCAGATACAGTCCTCGCAAAAATCTGAACAACATCACTCCTAGTATTAGACCATAGATGTAGAACCCAATGGGCATTTCGACTGTAGGCTCATCACTCGGTTGAATTGGCTCAATCGTAGGTATGTTCCCATCAATCGCATTTGCATTTTTTATAGGTAGAACTATTTCCATAACATGTTCTTGATACCATGGAATCTCGAATGAAATCAACGGAATCGACGTACTCAAGACTAATCCTATGAGTAAAAAATAGCGCTTGAACACATGAAAGTTTTCACCTTCGAGACATAGTTTATAAAATAGGTATATCAAACCCAGACAGGCTGAAAATTTGAGTAGATAGAGTGTCATTGCTGTTTCTGTTGAAGTTGATCATCAATGATTTTTTTCAATTCTTCTAATTCTTCTGTACTCATTTCACTTTGTTGAGTAAAGAAGGACGCAAACTGTCCTACCGAGTTGTTAAAGAAATTCTTAATGAGTCCTTTTACGTGCTTCGTAAAATAATCGTCTTTGGATACAAGTGGGTAATACTCCCTCGAATTTCCGTATTCGCGATATGCCACAAATCCTTTATCAATCATTCGTTTCAATAAAGTTGCTACGGTAGTCGTGGCTGGTTTGGGGTCAGGATATGCCTCTAGTAAATCTTTCATAAAGGCTTTTTCCTTCTGCCAAAGGTATTCCATCAGTTTTTCTTCAGTCTCTGAAAGCTTCATTTCTATATATTTAGAATTTACTCTACAAATGTAGAGTAAAAAATTAAATACGCAATACTAAATTGATTTTTTTGGAAAAAATGATGGGATGTACTGAGGCTACAACTGTCTAGTTCGAGGCATTATTGACAATTAACATAGTTTGTGGTGGGCATTTTTTCCCATCCATTCGCAGGAATTTTATCTATAGAAGTAACACAAATAGATTTAAGTCCATAAATCTGCAATTTACATTGTTGTAGCTTGGTATTTTGCCTTAAATCAATTGATTCCAACTTGTTATACATAATCCATGAAGCATAAAGCTCCACTAGATTTGTCAGTTGAGATACATTGAACGAGCTTAAACTACTTCCTGTACAATTCAAGACTTTAAGCTGAGTGGAGTTATTCAAGAAATCTAAATTTGAAATATTGGTATAGGCACAATTAAGATTTTGGAGATTGGCGAAGGGGCTTAATTGTATGGTTTGGATTTGTTTATAGTCGGTTACACCAGCAATCAACTCTTGAATACCTGAGCATTTTATATAAGTCAGTTTATGGTTTTTACTCAAATCTAAAGTGGATAAGGAATTGTAGGAACAATCAAGATATGTTAGGTTTTCAAACTCCTCTATTCCTGCGAGGTTTGAAATGGTGTTAGTAATGTTTGAAACATCTCCTTGAATCAGTAAGGTATCCACTTTCATGGCATCTATTTTTGATATTTTCCCATTTACTTGCTGGTCGGAATCAATTCCTTTGGTGACAAGCATTTTTTCAAAAATAGGGTCATTAATCGTGACTGCTTCAGCAATATCTTCCGTTTTTTTACAACTTAGTAAAACAAAGAAAGGTAATAAGTATAGTAGATTTTTCATAGGTATGATGGTTTTAGAACTGAATCGCTCTAGTCCAAGACTTGATCTTGAACTAGTAATTTTTTACGTCTTCTATTATTTTTTTCCTTTATAATCTCGGTAGGTATCTGCTACAATTTTGTGAATCACTTTATCTAGTGTTTCTACTTCTTGTTCGAGAAAAGTCCAAGTAGGAATCGAACGAAAAGCCTCATAATCCATATTGATGAGGTCTATTAAACCTTTGATATTAGCCACTGGTCGACGAATTTCATGAGAATGTTGCCATGCAATTTTTTCTAAAATCTGCACTTGATCCTTTAGTTGAATTTCGTTTTGAGTACGAGCGGTTACATCTTGAATCATGGCTAACACTAACTGTTTACCATTAACAATAAAAGAATTGAGACTAACCTCTACAATTAATTCTTTGCCATCTTTTGTAATAGCAGGAATAAACCTTCCTGCTCCCATGTGATACATTCTTGGTGTTTCTAGGTACTCGGCAGTGTGCAAATGATGGGTATTTTTAAAACGAGAAGGTATCAGCAAATCAATATGTTGATTCATAATTTCTTGATGTGTATAACCAAAAATCTTCTCAGTCTCAGGATTACTCAAGGTAATTTTCATTTGATCATTAACGATCAAAATGGCAATAGGTGCTGTTTCAATGATACGACGGAACTTCATTTCGCTTTCCTGCATAGAGATTTCGGCATTCTTTTTTTCATCTATGCTAAACGACTGCACCACTACACCAAGTAATTGTTTATGCTTATCAAAAACAGGGTACATTTTTACAGTAAACCATATTTCCTCACCATAAGCCGTTTTCGTGAGCATTTCCTGTTCAATCGTTTGTCCCTCACACGCAAGCGTAAATAAGTCTAGTAATTGCTGTGGTTCTTTGGCATAAATAAATTCACGAAAGTCAGCTCCAACATAGATTTTTTTACCAATATTTTCAAATAGCCTTTGAGCAATTGCATGATTAAATTGTAACACTTTAAAGTACTTACTAATCAGGATTAATCCTTCTGTATTGTTGGCAAAAATCGCTTCAAATGTAGTGTTTGCTAACTCAAGTGCTAATTCCGCTTTCTTTTGAGCGTCAATATTTTTGATATATAAGGCTATACCAATAAGCTCATGGTTTGCATCATAAACGGGATTCATTTTGTACTCAAGCCAAATGGTAATATCACCAACAATAGCCTCATTCTGAACGATTGTAATCTCCCCTCCTAAAGCTTTCTGAAAACTTTCGGCATATAACTGCCTTGTGGATTCAAAGAGATAGTCGTGATAATCATCGCCTATTTGAAGTGCTTTATTGAAAAATCGGGAAATCGTTTGTTGAAGAGTACGATTAAAAAGAATAACAGAATGGTTGGCAGAAAGTAATACAAAACTCTCAGGTGAACTATCGAGTATCGCCTTAAAGGTATCATTTAATGGGATTTCAGATGAGTTTAGCATTAGATAGGTATATACCGTAAAAGTGTTAGTAGCGGTTTTTTATAATGGTGATATTTGTTAGTTAACAAATTTACATAGATTTCTAATTTTCTACTCTCTTTTTAAAAATAAAGCTTTCAAATGTATGACTATACTTATTTTTGAGTAAAAAATGAGGATATATTGGTATGGGCTTCCACTGGACAAACTGGGAGGTTTAATTGATTTCGAATTGTAGAAAAGCGCTGTAGATATACCCATTTGTTATACCTACTGCGCTCATTAAAAGATACCATTTTATATTAAACTGTTACTCCATTTTTGTTCCCAAATCATGAAGCAGATAGCTCGTTAAAACTTATAATTATACCCTACCCGAATAACTTGTGTTTCGTAATAATCTGCGCTATTGTATTTGAAACCATCGCCATTGATCGTTTTCTTAATTTTCATCGTGTTAAACAAATCTGTTGCATTCACAAACACCTCGTGCTTACCGTTGTTCATAGACTTTTTCAAGCCTACATCACATGAAAAACGTTGTTGGATGCGTCCTTGTGGAATAAGGTCTGGCGCCAAATAGGTGAATAAAACTTGTAAGTCCGTTTTGTTGGGTAAATGAATGATATTGTTCCATTTAGTATTCCATGAAACCAACATTTGCTCATCCGAACTCGATATATGTGGGGTCGGATAAAGGTTCAAAATAGCAAAAGCATTGATTTGATTTCGGTAAACGTTGGCATTGATATTTAACGAATACCAAGGAGCTATTTCCTTGCTAAATACCATCTCTATTCCCGTATTATAGCTTTTGTTTACGTTCTGAAAAATGGCATAAATCAAGGTACTATTAGGCACTGTGCTCGAAATACGAGTGATAGTTCCGTCTACAATTTTGTGATACAATGAGGTATAAAAATAACCTTGTGGGATACTGGTTTTATAACCTAATTCTAGACTATTGGTAAACTGTGGCTTGAGGGCAGGATTACCCACTTTGATAATTTCTGCATCGTCATATTTCGGAAAAACACGAATATCTACCTCATTGGGGCGGTCTACTCGACGATTGTACAAGAAAGTTAACTGATGATTATCACTGATTTTGTAACCCAAACGTACATTCGGGAAAGGTTGTGTGTACGAATATCCATCACTTTTGTATGTATTGTGTGTCGGACTCACCTGATAATTTACCGATACATATTCCATACGCAAGCCAATTTCGGCTTCGAGTTTTCGAGTTTCAAAAACCAAATTTCCATAAACCGCAGGAATAGACTCTTTATAGGTTGCTGGTCCACCCGCCGAAGAATCTAATGGAGAATTAACCCCAGGGAAAAACTGCATATTGGTCGGAATATCACGTTTACGATATTTTACGCCTGTTTCTACTCTTCCAAATTTGAGCGGTTTGATGTAATCTAAGTTAAAATCTGAAACCGTTTCATCAGAGAGTAATTTGAATGAATCTTTACCCGTAAAAGTCGGCATAGCATTGGTAAAAAAGTATTTCTCATCCTCACGGTGGAAGGTATAATTGTAACCAAAATTCAGCAAATGCCCAGGGTCTTGAAATTTATGCTGATAGGCAAGTGTTGCCATAGCAGTAGTTTTCAATTCATCTTCCAAGAATGTCCACAAACGTAGTCTTTTGCTAAAATCTCCGTTAAAAAATGGCTCATCGCCATTATCTAAGATTTTTTCAGTGCCAAATAAGCCTGAAACAGTCAAGGTATTTTGACTATCCAGAAACCAATCAAAGCCCGCCTTTGAGTTAAAGAAGTTAGTATCGCGATTACGTTTTAATTGTTGTTTTATGACAGTTCCATCGTCATAAGTACGAGTGGTATATTCGTTTTTGTTGAGCGTATGCGTGTAAAGATTATCTACCTGAACGAAAGCATTGATTTTATTGGTACGGTAATTTAATGCCAACGATGGATTGATTTTGGGCGTCATCGTGTACTGCGGACGCACATCAGGATAGTTATCTTGGCGCTGCCAAAGAGCACCCAAACCCGTGGCTAAACCCAATTTTCCATTGAAGCCTTGCTTAATATTTTTCTTCATGATGATATTAATAATCCCTGCACTACCGTTGGCGTCGTACTTGGAGCTAGGGTTATTAATTACCTCAATTTTATCGATGTTCGAGGCAGGAATATTATCCAAACCATATTGGGCGTTAAAACCTGTCAAAGCCGTTTGTTTGCCATCTATTAAGATAGTCACCTTGTCATTGCCCCTTAATGATACCTTTCCGCTTTCGATTGTCACACCTGGTACGCTTTGCATAGCTTGCAAAATCGAGCCTCCACTTTGCGAAATATTATTGGCAATAGAAAATACCTTTTTGTCCATTTTGGCACTCACTTCATCGGCTTTTCCTTGTACGGTTATCTCCCCTAAAGTTTGTATATTTTCGCTAAGTTCCATAACGGGCAAGTCCAAGAATGCGGAAAGTTTTCCTACGAAAATCTTTTGTTTGGCAACATTAAATCCAACCAATGAAACCGTCAAAACATAATCATTGGGCTTTACATTGGTCAAAGTAAAACGTCCCTCCTCATTCGAGACTGTTCCTGTCACGAAGGCGCTATCCTTGGCAGTTTTCAAGATAATATTGGCATAAGGCAACACAGTTGTATTAGTCTTATGCTTGATTTGACCCGAAATACTCACAGACGTAACCTGCGCCTGAGCGACATTTCCAAGCCACATCATCAAGCTTAATAATGTTAGTTTTTGAATGAGAGAGGTTAATGTTTTCATATAAAATTGTTTGGGGGCTTTTGGCAATGTGCTTTAAGCAGAATAGTCTTATTCGCTTCAAATATTAGCCAAATGCCTAATATTAATATCCTAGAGCATATTAATTTAATATAATATTGGTGTAGTGGTAACTCTTGCAGTTACCACATTCAAAATCGCAACTGCAAGGGTTGAAGCTACACCTAAAAACCATAAATGGGGATTTGTTTGAACAAAATAGAAACTTTCGTTATAATGTTGACTCAGCACTTATAATTAGCTAAAAACAAACTTTAAATTGATGCTTATTCGTATCAAAGGCATACTCCATTTTCCAGTTGTATCTATGGCAAATTTCTTTGGCAATGGCCAGCCCCAATCCACTACTTACTTGCTCGGAGGAGGATACCGAAAAACGTCGAAAAATATGTGCAGGATTTAAGGATGTTATCCCTGTATTCTGAACAGATAATTGCTGACTATCTAAAAATATGACTATTTCACCGTCTTCTGATGTATATCTGATAGCATTGGTCAATAAATTATACAAAAGTGTTTCTATCAAAAACTTATTCCCTTTAATATCTGGACGAGCTTCCAGCCGTACCTGAATCGCTAAGTTTTTGCTTTCGGCATAATCTTGTAAAAGCTCCAAAATATCATTTATCATACCTCCGATATCTAGTATTTCTACGTTTTCGAATTGGTGATTTTCGATTTTTGCCAAGAGCAAAAGGTTTTTATTAATACGAGAAACTCTGGCAAGCGGCTTTTCGATACCTTCAAGCACCTGTAATTGAGCCTCATTGAGTTCTGGTAATTGATAAAACAAATCTACTTTTGATCTTAATATTGCTAAAGGTGTTTGCAACTCATGCGAGGCATTTTCGATAAAGGTTTTTTGCTGTTTGTAAGCACTAATAGCCGCATAAAGCATCTTTTGAAGGGTATTATGAAGGTCTTCAAATTCCTGTATTTCGGTTTTCTCAAAGTCGATGGTCTCAGTTGCAGACAGGTCGAAGCTTTTGAGCTGTCCTAATGTTTTTTCAAAAGGACGCCAAGCTTTTTGGGCAATAGTTCTATTCAAGAAAATAAAACCCAAGGCTAATAGAACAAAAAAGAACAACGACACCACCGAGATAATATATACGATTTCGTCGGCCTCCTCTACATTGGTTTCAATCCATAAGCTGTACCGCTTTCCCTTAAAATGAATATGACTGGCTAGACCTCTGAAGCGATCTACTTCGGTATGCTTTTTATGCTTATTCTTGCGCATGACCAAATAGGTACTATCCGACTTTTTGAAGTGTTGTCTTTCGGGAAGAATCCTAGTTCCAGACTGCAATACATTCCAAATGTGAGTAACACTATCAAATTGTGCTTGGGTGAGCGACAAATTTTGCAATTGCGAAACGATACGTTCTTTGATAATCAGATTGTGTTCGTCTAATTCTTTTTGCCAAACTGTTTCTACCACCCAATAATAGGCAGGAATGCTCAAGCTCAGAATCGCAAAAGCATAAATCGTAAATGCCTTTAGGGGCTTATCGAGGAGTTTGGTCATTTTTCCCATTTATAGCCTACACCATAGAGTGTTTTCAAGTAATTATTCCCGCCAACTTCAAGCAGTTTTTTCTTTAAATTTTTGATATGTGCATACACAAAGTCATGATTATCAAACATATCGGCAATATCGCCCGAAAGATATTCGGCGAGGGCACTTTTGGAGATAACTTTATTTTTGTTACTGATAAAAAATACCAATAAATCAAATTCTTTACGAGTCAGATTGATTTCTTGATCCTTGACTTTTACGTTTTTTGACAAAAGATTAATTTCTATTTCCTCAAACTGGACATTGTTGAGGTTATTAAAATTCTTTCGTCGGATGACGGAGTAAATTCTCGCCAGCAACTCGGATTGGTGGAAAGGTTTCGGGAGATAATCATCCGCTCCTAACTGCAATCCTTTCACTTTATCCTCAACCGAGTTTTTGGCCGAAAGTATTATCACACCCTCCAAACGCTGCTGGTGATTCATCGTTGCCAGCAAATCAAGTCCGCTACCATCGGGTAACATCAAGTCGAGCAATACACAATCATAGGTATGACAGGCCAGTTTTTGGCGGGCATCTTCCAAAGTAAACGCCAATTCACACAGATAATTTTCGTCTGCAAGATAGGCACCCATAGCGTAAGCCAATTCTTTTTCGTCTTCTATGATGAGAATTTTCATATTCAAAATTAGGATTAGATTCTGAATAAATTCTGAATTTTTGGAGAGCGACTGAGTTTGTTTGAGATAATCCCAACAAAGGTATAATGTGTTAAAAGTCAAATCCCCAAAGCCAAGAAGACTTTGGGGATTTAGATTTTTCGCCCTAATTGAAGTTTTATCCAACTAGCCTACCAACAGCAATAGTTTTTATAAAAAACTAACACACTACATCTCAAAAGGGTTTGATGCTTAAATTGTAGATGATTCAATTCTAGCAAAACCTGAGAAATTACGGAATTTTCACAACTTCAACTGCTGTGGAACCCGCATTTAATGCTGTTCTACTCAAGGATACAATATTATTGCCTTTCACAAATATTTTATAAGGAAATCCTTTACAGAGTATTTCGTTGATACGAGTTAGTTCTGGATATTTTCCTATTTGTATAGACTGTCTATTACTCGTTGCTCCATAAAACACACTCCCATCAGCATTGAATGCAAAATCTGAATAATAAAGCGCATCATTACCCCTTAATGAACCTAAGTATTTCATACTTTCATTCGCTAAATACGCAGCACCACTTGAAGAGGTTAATACATAATTGCCCTTGGGCGAAACACAAAAGATATTAGGATCTAAAGGGAAATCACCGTGTTGAGAATCCTCCTTGCAACTTGTCAGCTTTCCTTGGCTATCATAAAAAATCAAATCCATATCAGTCGGTGAAATACTTGTACTAATAGCCATTAGCGTATTTTGATTCGGTAATTTTCTTAATCTTGCGCCACCGTAAATACAACTATAACTATTAGTTCCCCCATTTATCAAACCCGTTTCTTCATTAAATGAAACAATAGGATTTGTCCATTGATTATTTTGCGTCACAAAAACATCACCTGTTCCACTTACAGCAACATCTGTGGCTGGTGCAGTGGTCAACAAGCTCTTTTTGAGCTCAAAGGTATTGGCATCAAAAATATTTAGGGAATTGTTATACGATGGAATGTAAAGGTTTAAGCCATTACCATTATTCGCAACCAACAAGTAGCCTGAGTGTCTAGGCGTGGCTACCTCTGTCACCACTTGAGATTTTTCATAGTCATAAACAACCACAATCCCTTTATCTTGCTGTGAAAGGTACAACCACGGTTTTGTAGGATGAATCGCAACATCTTTGGGCGTATATTCAAAAAATAACCCTGCAGGATACTCTACCTGCTGCTGATTACTTCTCCTAGTTCTTAATGTATTCGTGATAATTTCAACAAAATAACAAGACTTCGTACTGAAAGGAGGACGAGTATCTGTAAAAGTATTTTTTGACGCATCTTGAACTACTCCAATCAGTGATTTTGAATATTCTTCGCAATTTTCGTTCGCTCTATAAATTCTATATTCTTTAAAGTCGCTTTCAGTAGATTTTGACCAATTCAATACGATACTTCCATCTAATTTGCTAGGTGTTTCTAACTTAATTTCCTTAGGAGAAAGTGTAGAAACAAGGATAGAATCTCGACCGATATTACCAGATTGGTCTTTTACTATCAATCTAATAATATGGTTATTTGCTGATAACTTTGTGGTTGAAAAAGTACTAATACCGTCTTTATCAGCACCGCTTTCGCTAATAAGACCGTCCAAATTACTCTCCCATCTGATAGTTAATTTTTCAAAAGGGGTATCATTATCTTTTATATAAGCTTTAAACAGAATGCTCTCTCCAACTGCATAGTTAGCAGGCTGAACTGGGAACTCAATCTTAACTATTGGAGCAAAAGAGGCAAAAACCCCATACTCAAGACTGATATTTACAGAGGTAACATCTTTACTTTTCACCACTGCAACAGCCTTTCCACTTCCATATTGGGCTTTATTAGCTATAAGTTCATAAGTACCTACATTGAGATCTTTCACCAAAATAGAGCCAAAACTATCTGTATTAGATTGAGGTATAATGGGATTTCCTGTAATTTCTGCTCCACTTACATTTCTTCCATACTGATCTTTAACAGCAATAAAAAGAGAACCTTGGTCTGGTATAATTTCTTGAGTTTTACAACTGAGAACTATAATAGAAAGGAAATAGGTTAAAATTAAAAGTGCTTTTTTCATTTGATATGATTTATTATAGGAGTTTTTTTCGTAGTATTCTTAAATAGGCTACTATTTACTCAAAAAGATAAAAGCACAAATATATAAACAAGTAAAGAATTTAGATGAGGTTTCTATTTATTTTCGCACTTTTTCATCTAAAGCATTAATGAGTTCAAAATTCAATTATAGCAAACATAAACCACCGATGTCTTTAATTGACAGATCGGTGGTTTATTGTAGTGAATTCCCTTAAAGCTTAGAACGAGTATCTCAACCCTAACTGAGCTTGGTAACGTGACGATAATTGGTCAACTGAGAACGGTGCTGTAGTTGGTTTGATAAAGTTGTAAGTTGGGTCTGTAGCTGTACCTGAGTTTTTGCGCACTAAACCAATACTAGCTGTTGAGTTGAATGTATTTGATACGAAGTAGATTCTTCCCCACTCGCTATTCAACAAGTTAGTAAAGTTGATAACGTCTAGTGAAATCTGTAAGGTATGAGATTTCTTTCCTGCTGTAGTAATATTAATGTCGTGCATCAAACGTACATCGGCTGTTGTATTCCAAGGAGTTCTACCAGTGTTACGTTCTGTGAAGTTTCCTTTGCGAGTACTCAAGTAAGAATCGCCGTTTACAAAATCCATAAACTGTTGTGCTTGTTGAGCTGCTGTAATCGTGTTACCGCTAGCATCTTTGTAATCAACCATGTATTTTGTGGCTTCTGTTGCATCTTTGAACACATACGCTAAACCAGCAGCCTGTGGAGTGTTAGCAATCGTTGAGTTCACAAAACCCCATGTGAATGGATTACCTGATTGAGCATTGATTACTGCCGAGAACTGCGTTGCGTGATTTTTGTTCCACTGTTTTCTATAACCCAAAGAAGCAATAATACGGTGACGAATATCAAAGTTTGAGTGAGCCAATGCTGGATCATTTGGTGTCAATGACTGGTTCAACTGCCAGTTAGATTCCATTGAGTTACGAATACCGTTGGTCAAATCCCAAGATTGTCCGTAAGTATAAGCTACTGAAGCGTTCAACCCAAATGAGTATGTTTTAGCAATTTGCGCTGTTAAGCTATAACGGTATCCTTGTGAAGTATTCGACAACATATAAGCATTCGAGAATGAAGAATTCACTTTTTGCCCTGTCGAACCACCCGACAAATATACTGGCATTTGGTGCTGAGTATCATAAGAGAAATAAGTAACCGAGTCTTTCAAGTTAACTTGTTGGAATTTCAAGTCGTTGATTGTTTTGGTATAAATCCCTTCCAAGGTAATTTTATAACCTTTTACGTTATAATCTACCGCCAAACTACTTC
Organism: Cellulophaga sp. BC115SP; assembly: GCF_009905545.1. Classification (GTDB taxonomy): domain Bacteria; phylum Bacteroidota; class Bacteroidia; order Cytophagales; family Spirosomataceae; genus Flectobacillus; species Flectobacillus rivi. The sequence continues at coordinate 310,103 of NZ_JAAALB010000001.1, forward strand.
TCCAAACTTGTGGCATTTTGAAGTTATTACTTACTACGTCCACTTGTGTTTGGTTTCCTTGACCGTTATTGAAAGCGAAAGTTTTAGCACCATCTTTCAATACATCGCCTTTTACACCTGATTTTGTTGCCAAGTTGTTTACGTCAAATGAACCATAACCAACACCGTCGTTGTAGAAGGCATATCCTAACCAAGCAAATGGAATTTTACCCGTGAAAATACCACTACCACCACGTACGATAACCGATTTATCACCATTTACATCATAGTTGAACCCAATACGTGGAGAAACTAATACCTGTCCAAAGATCTTATTATTAATTTGTGATAAAGGCGTTGATGTGTAAGTAGTTCCTGCATTTTTGTCAATTGCTGTGTTTTTAGTAGCCGAACTAATCGATGGAGAATCTGTAGTTGCTAAGTCAAAACGTAAACCTGGAGATAATCTCAAACGGTCATTTACTTGAATATCATCCTGACCATATACACTGTACATTCCTACGTTGAATTTCGCATAAGGATTGTCGAAGTTATAATCACGGTCGTTGTTTGTAAAGCTATATGAACCTCTAACACGGTTTACTTTTCCCGCAAAAAACTCATCCAAACTTCTGTAAGATACACGACCATTCCAAGAGTTAACAAAACCATAATTGATTGAATACAACTCGTTGTGCGTACCTACTAAGAAAGTGTGTTTTCCTCTAAACCAAGTAAAGTTATCCGTAATTTCAAATGTTTTTTGACGCATGTTAAATACTGTAGCCTCACGGTCGTTACCGAAAAATACTGTTCCACCGTTTACAGCAATCTCCACTTGTGGCATCGATACGTTACCACTCAATGGCTGTCTGTAGTCATGAATATCTGAATAACCCAAAATCAAACTGTTTGAAGCATTACCAAAACGGCTTTTTAATTCTGCTACAGTAGAGTTTTGATTGTTCACTTGTTTGAAGTCCATACTCGCAAATCTGAAGTTAGCAGCATCTCTTTCCAAGTTGGTCGCTTCAGAGGTAATATAGTTGTTACGAAGTGACAATTGGTGTTTGTCAGAAATATTCCAATCCAAACGGTTGAAGAATTTATTACTTCTTGAAGAAATGTTATAATCTCCTGCCGTACCTACATCAAAACCGTAGTTTGTTTTTACAAAATCAGAGATTTTTTGAGCCGTTGCTGCATCAATCAACGATAACGTATTTCCATTGGCATCTTTATATCCTGCACCATAGAAAAGGGGTTCTTGACGACGAGTGATTTCTTCGTTTGTAAAGAAGAACAATTTATTTTTAATCAAAGGCAAACCTACTCTAAAACCTGTTTGGTAGTCATAATAGCTACTTGGGATTTTAGCACCATCACCAGCGTTGTTTGGACCAGTGATTGTTGCATTACGACCAAAACCATATACCGAACCTGTTACATCGTTTGTACCACTACGCGTTACAGCGTTGATAGAACCACCTGTGAAGTTACCGATTTTTACATCGTAAGGAGCAATATATACTTGAATATCTTGAATCGCATCTAAAGAAATAGGATTGGTACGAGTACTACTTCCAGGCATACCCGAAGTACCACCTTGTCCACCCAAAGATGGGCTAAAACCAATCGCATCGTTGTTGATAGTACCATCAATTGTTACGTTGTTGTAACGGAAGTTTGTACCTGCAAAAGAGTTGTTGGCACTTTGTGGCGTCATACGAGTCATGTCGGTAAGACTGCGGCTCAAGGTTGGCAATGATTTGATTTGAGCTTCGCCCAAATTAGTGCCTGCACCTAATTTAGCCCCACCTTTTTCGCCTTTTACTACAACCTCAGCCAATGACGTACTTTCTTCTTGAAGTACAAAATCAACGTTAGAGTTTGAACCTAAATTGAGTGTAATACCCTCTACTACTTGCGAACGGTATCCTACAAACGTCACAACGATTTTGTAAGGACCGCCTGGGTTCATGTTAGCAATAGTAAAGTGACCATCACCACTAGAAGCTACACCGTATTTGGCACCTGTTGGCAAATAGGTAGCGATAACTGACGCTCCTGGTACTTCCTGACCAGTTTTATCTTTTACTTTTCCAGAAATAGAAGATGTTGTTACTTGAGCTTGGATTGCAGTCATGCTTAAGAAAAATACAGCAATAACTGTCAACAACTGTGAAAGTTGTTTAGCGTAAACGTTCGTTTTCATGATTTTACGAAAGAGTGAATAAAGAAATACCATGTTGCATTCAAGATGAATGCAAGAAAATGTGATTAGAATAATGTAGGAAAATCTTAAATGAGGAGTTGTAAAAACAAAATGTAGCGTCCAAACTTAAATAGACTTCTTAGCTGTGTAACCAATGTTTTTGACAATGGTTGAAACGAAAAAGAAATAGCTTCTATTTCGCGAGCAATCGACGCTTTAACTTCCTGAATATCATCAGTATCGTCTGACTCTATATTTTCAAGAGAAGCATTAGTTTGGCTATCTACTACACTCAGTAGTTTTACAGCATGCTGGTTGGAATGATGAGAAACAGATTTCGTCGTAGCATGAACAAGCTTGTGCTCATGACTAATCACCGATTCTCTTGTGCTAATAGAAAAGAGTGTGATTAGGGTTATGACGATATGTTTCCAGAATTTCATGGTACAAACTTACATCGCCAATATTAACTAATATGTATTCCAATGTTAAATTAATGTTAAGGGTGAGTTTAGGCTTTGAGCTATCGGTTATCGGCTTTCAGTTATTGGGTATCTAATAAAACATATTTTCAAATCTTCAAATTACCAAATTTTCAAATTGTAAAAGGTTTTCCAACACGAACCAATATGACCAAAGAAGAAATAATCGTAAGAATACCAATCAATAAGATAGACATTTCTATACCGAAATAATCTGCCAAAATACCTGTCAACAAAGCCCCTGCCGCATAGCCCAAATCACGCCAGAAACGGAAAGTACCCAAACTTTCGGCTCTTTGTGAAGGATGTGTATAATCTGCAATAGCATTGATAAAAGTAGGATATACCAAAGCTGTGCCCAAACCTAAAAGGATACCTATTCCTCCAAACATCACGAATGAATTGGCCTTGATTAAACCCATAATAGCAATACCTTGAAACAACATTCCTCCAAAAAGCAACATCTTCTTGGAATACACATCGGAAAGCTTCCCCGTAAAAAGCTGACTCAAGCCCCATACCATCGGGTATATCGCTGTAAGAATACCGATATTTGTTTGCGAAAATCCTTTACTGAGTAATAAAATGGGTAATAGCCCCCAAACCATCCCGTCATTAAGATTGTTGACCAAACCTGCTTGCGTAATTCCGCTAAGGGATTTATGAGTAAAAGATGTATTCAGAAAAATATTTTTGAGTAAAGGAATCGTGCTTTGGGTACTTTCTTGCCCCACATGTAGACGAGTATCTTTGACAAAAAGTACTGAAAGCAATAAACCCATGATCGAAAAACCTATACCCAGATAAAAAGGATATGGTCTAACTCCGTAGGTATTGGCAATATATCCTGTCAAAAACGCCACAATACCAACCGACACATATCCTGCGAATTCGTTGATTCCTACCGCTAAACCTCTTTTTTTACTACCAACCAAATCTATTTTCATAATCACCGCCATACTCCAAGCCAAGCCTTGATTGATACCCAGTAAGATATTTGCCAAGATAACCCAGTTCCAATTGTTGGCATAGATTAAGATAAAAGGTACAGGCAAGGCAAATACCCAACCTATCACCAAAAGATTTTTTCGCCCAATAAGATTAGCCAGTTTTCCTGTAAAATAATTACAGACTGCCTTCGTGATACCAAAGGCAATGATAAATGAAAACACAGCAGTTTTAGAGGAAATCCCAAAATCTTTCTCAGCCAATTGTGGCAAGACCGAACGCTCCAACCCTATCATCCCTCCCACAAAGGCATTGATGATGACAAGAATCGAAAATTGCTTCCAGTTCTCTTTTAAGCCAAGTTGTACGGTATTCATAGCTTGATGTCTGAAAATTTCTAGTTCAAGACTTAGTCTTGGACTCATTTTTTAAACAGTTTATAAACTGAAACAAACACTAGTCCGAGACTAAGTCTCGAACTAGGCAAGTCATAAAATTACACTCAAAACTCAGCACTCGAAATTCAGCACTCTACCTAAGTGTACCATTTTTTTCTAAACCAAAAGGCTAAGTTTACCAATCCAATCAAGGCTGGAACTTCTACCAATGGTCCAATAACACCTGCAAAAGCTTCGCCACTATTGATGCCAAATACGCCAATTGCTACGGCAATCGCCAATTCAAAATTGTTTCCAGTTGCGGTAAAGGCGATAGAAGTACTTTTGGCATAATCTGCGCCAAAGTTTTTTCCAATAATGAAACTTACCACAAACATTACCGCAAAATATATCCCCAGAGGAATAGCAATACGTACCACATCCATCGGAATCTGTACAATAAGTTGACCTTTGAGACTAAACATAATCACAATGGTAAACAATAACGCTATCAAAGTAATCGGCGAAATCATAGGAACATACTTTTCTTGAAACCAAGTTTCGCCTTTGGTTTTAATCAAAATCCATCTACTAAACAGTCCTAAACCAAAAGGAATCCCCAGATAAATCCCCACACTCTCAGCAATCTGACTCATTTTTACCTCAATATTCAATCCTTGAATACCAAAATAAGTGGGCAAGACTCCGATAAAAATGTACGCATAAACGCTATACAATAGCACTTGAAAAATACTATTTAGGGCAATGAGTCCAGCGGCATATTCACGACTTCCATCAGCTAAATCATTCCAAACTACCACCATAGCAATACATCTGGCCAGTCCAATCAAAATCAATCCAACCATATAACTAGGATATTCTTTGAGAAAGGTAACAGCAAGGAGGAACATAAAAATGGGTCCAATAATCCAATTCAGTACCAATGACGCTGATAATACTTTTATGTTGGAAAAGACTTCTCCCATTTTTTCGTACTTCACTTTCGCAAGCGGAGGATACATCATCAAAATCAAGCCAATTGCCAATGGAATATTGGTCGTTCCACTCGAAAATGAGTTAATCCAATTGGAGGATTCAGGATAAAAATGCCCGATTCCAACGCCAATCGCCATCGCCAAGAATATCCAAAGAGTCAGATATCTATCTAAAAAACCTAGTTGCTTGCGTTCTACAACTGGGGCACAATTATTTGCAGACATTTCGTATCGTTTTTGCTCTAGGCTATAAGCTTTATGCCCTAAGCCAAAATATTAATTGTTTCTTATCAATCTTGTTAACCTCAATGCCAAAGACTTAGTCCTGATGATGCGAAGAAGTTAGATTAAACATTTTTAACAACATCCGCTTCCAGGCGTGCAGCATGCTGACTGACTTGCTTGCAAATCACTCAAGCGAACTTTAGGTTTTTGGGCAGGGACGCCACATGCATCTTGCGCCAAACAAGCTGTTTTCTTCGGTAGCAATTGGAAGTTTGTGCCATCAAATCCTAATCCATACTTCCCAATGGTATCAGACTGATACTCAACCTCTACTTCCAAATCTCCAATACCTAATTTATTTTCGGATAATGCGATGATATTCAATAACTTTTGTGGTTTCAAACGATGTTCGAAGTCATTTGCATCCCATAATTGGAAGTTAATAATCTTCTCGATACGCTCTACTCCACCACAATCAATAAAATGTCTGGTGATTAGTCCGACTTCTGTTACATGAAAATGTTCTGGTACAAAAGTGCCATTTGCTAATTGAAAATTTACCGATTCGGCAGTTGCTAAATGTTGTTTTACTTCTGAAAGTTTCATGATTTTATGCGTTTTGATGAAAATAAGTAATCGTGCAGAATAAGATTTAAGCTATGTGTGTAGGCACTAGGCAACAGGCACAAGGCAAAGAGTGTTAAAAGGTTTTTTAATAACCACAGCCATGCTTTTTTCCAAAGCCCACCGCCGAAAGCCGTTACCTGAAAGCCCAAAGCCCAATCTTAAATTTTACCCGCTTTAAGCTCTAGGCTTTATGCGGTAGGCAAAAAGTTAAATAGTATTTCTCATGAAGTAATAGAAACTTTTTTGCCTAATGCTTACGGCTTATAGCCTAGAGCGTATTAATGCAATTTTATTCACAACAACCTTTACGGCTATTGAGCGTGGAGAGAATATTTCCAAAATAACGTTGAAGCTTCTCGACTCCTTTTTCGTCGATACAATAACAAATAGCATTACCTTCAATAGCACCTTTGATTAATCCTGCATTTTTGAGTTCTTTCAAATGCTGAGAAATCGTAGGTTGTGCCAAAGGAAGCTCATTAACGATATCGCCTGTAATACAAGCATTTACCTTCAAGAGATAGTCTAGTATAGCTACTCGAGCAGGGTGACCAATGGCCTTAAACATAATGGCTAAGTCATTTTGCTCTTCAGAAAAAAAATCTGTTTTTGTAATACCCATGTTAATTGAGTGATTGAATGAGTGAGCGATTTTTATTTTACCAAAGAAAACACATATAGTGTCTCCAAAGCGATTTGCTTGCTTCTGGCTTCGTACATGGCAAATTCTTCAGGAGTGCCATCAAAGGCTTTGGGGTCTTCGTAAGGCGTTGCAACTCTTGCACTCGCGCCAAATACTACAGGACAATTTTTGTCGGCACTATTGCAGGTCATTACAGCACAAAATCCAGCCTTTGGATTAGCATCACTATCATACTTTTTAGAAAATGCGGTAACAGGCGCTACATCATCAGCAAAATAGACTTGATAGACAGGATTAGCGCCATCTGTAGTTTTCTCTATTCTAAATCCTAAACGTTCGGATGCCGCAACTGCTCTTTCATTAAAAGCTGTTTCTTCAGTTCCACCCGAATAAGTTTCCAATTGTGGAATACCATAATAAGCGGCCGCCACACCAGCCCAAATTTGCCCATAATGACTCCTGCGAGAATTGTGTGTACATATATATACCAATCTCACAGGCTCTTGATTAGCTACCTGTGCGCTTATATAGCTTGAAATTTGTGTCAGAAGAGCTTTTCTTTCTTCTGAAATCGTATCAAATTGAGCAATTGAGGCTTCAATTAAATCTTGAATTGGACTGAAAATCATCATTAGAAATGTTGGTTAAAATATAAATTCTGAATGTTGAGTGATGACGCAAAATAAAATTGATGTAGTGGTAACTCTTGCAGTTTCCACCTTCAAAATGGCAACCGCAAGGGTTGCAAGTACACGTTAAAAAACAATGAATAAGAACTCTTTTGAACAAGATAAAAACCTTCTTAAGCACTAACTCACAAATCATCATTAGGCTTATACGAAGGATTATAGAAACTGTTTATATCGGATGTTGGATTTCGGAAGTATAATCATATATACTTTGTAAAAATTAAAGGTATTTTACTTTATTTCCGAAATCGGAAATCCCAAATCTACAATAGTCAAAAATCCTTCGTACAGCCCTCATTCATCATTCACAATTCACCACTCAAAACTCTCTGGTGCTTCTTCTCTCTAGGATATAGGTATTGCGCCAAATGCCGTTTCTTTTAGCAATCCTTTCCCGATACCCTACTATCCTAAAACCTGCCTTTTGATGCAAATGAATGCTAATGGTATTCTCTGAAAAAATACTTGACTGGAGCGTCCATATCCCTGCGTTTTCGCTTTCTTCTATCACTCGACTCATTAGGATACTTCCAAGACCTTTACCCTTGGACTCAGTTGCCACATATATGCTCAATTCGGCAACTCCTGCATAGACAGCTCTCGTAGAAACGGGGCTTAGAGCAGCCCAAGCAATAACTTTATGATCTTGTTCTACGACCAAACGGCAGATTTTTAAATGCCCACTATCCCATTTCTCCCACGAAGGCACTTGTGTTTCGAATGTAGCCATATCGGTATCCATACCTGCTTGGTAGATATTAGCGACACTTGTCCAATCACTTTCTTTCATGGCACGAACAGGTATATTATTTTTAATATCTGTCATACGATTTGGCAAATTTTAAAGACAATACAAATCTATATCGCAATATTGCGATATACAAATTTAACGATATATTTTTTCAAAAAAAATCTTGCTCGCTTTATTCAAACGAGCAAGACGTAACAACTAATTATCCAAATATTAACCTTATTTCAATGCTTGTAAGCCATCTCCAAATTTATAGAGTGCATAGTCTCCTTTTTTCATAAAACCTGGAACGTCTGATAGATTTTCTAACACTGCTTTAGATGACGCAGGAATGGAAAATGGAAGTTTACCAGAAGGTTTAAATTTGCCTAGCACGATATCCAAAATAGCCTCGGGAGTTGTACCAAAAGTAGCTAACAATGCATTACTTGGCGCCAATTCTTCCATTACCCAAGGACTCGTAAAATTGACACAAAGTGTGCTTGATTTACCCGACTTTAATAATTTGTTGACATATTCAACATCAATTAAGTTTTTAGAAAGACGTAAATCAATTGGTGCTCCTGTTGAACCAAATAAGCCACCTGCTGTTCCTGGCATCAACCAAACAATAACCTGATCGGCTTCTTCAGGTGTTTTCACAAACTCTACCGCATAATCCGCTGAAGATTTTGGTTGATACACATAATGAGGATTATTTTTGCCACTCTCCAAATACGTTTCAAAATATACCTTAGTTTTAGCTTTGATTGGTAAAACCTTTTCGTTTTTCAACACCACAATCGATTTTCTTAAAGCGATATCTGCCACTTTTTGAAAATTGGCATTTCCTACTGTTTTTTGAGCCGCTTCGGCATCTACATAAGGATTCTCAAAAAGTCCTAATTCAAATCTTTCTTTCAAAATTCTCGAAACAGATTCATCAATACGTTTTTCGCTAACAAGCCCTTTTCTAACCGTTTCTATCAATAAACTTGGGTCGGCAGAACCAGAGTATAAATCAACGCCAGCGTCTAAACTTTTTTGATAACGCTCCAAAATCGAAAGCCCTTCTACGCCCCAAGGCATCATTTCGATAGGTCCAGTATCTGAGTTGACAATACCTTGAAAACCTAGTTTTTTTCTCAATAAATCTGTGATAATAGCTTTGCTGTAAGCAAAACCAACTTCTTCAAATTCAGTTTTGATAGGTTTGGCATAATAGGGCATCATCGAAGAAGTACCCGCTTTAATAGCCGCAATAAATGGTTTGAGATGGTATTCAAACATTCCTCCAGGATAATGCTGGTCTTTCCCAAAATCAAAATGCGGATCTTGACCTTCCACTTGAGGTCCTCCTCCTGGGAAATGCTTGGTTGTAAGTGCCACAGAATTGGGATTCAGTTTTTTTCCTTGAAAACCTTGCACCACTTCAAAAATCATGCTAGCAGCCCAGTCGGCATTTTCGCCAAAAGTGCCTTCTATTCGTTGCCAACGAGGTTCTGTCGCCAAATCCGCCATGTATTGATAGCCCTTGCGAAGTCCCACAGCCTTCCATTCCTGAGCGGCAATTTCAGCAAACTGGCGCGTTAATTTCAAATCATGCATAGCTGCCAAACCAAGTTCTCCCGGCCATTTGGAAAACACGGTTGTACCTACACTCAAGCCCACAGAGTTGTCTCTGGTAATATGATTACGAGGATTGGACGCCACAATCGCTGGGATACCCAAACGAGTATCTTCGGTAAGTGCTTGCAGATTGTTAGACCATTCTGCTATCGTTTTAGCATCGGTGTTGGCACGCAAAATAAAATTTCGCAGGTGTTTTTCTTTCACACCCTTGGTCGTTCCCGATGCCGATAGCAATGGATATGGCAAAGGCTTTCGACTAAACATATTGATATTTTGAACCAAATCTTCCTCGTTAAAACCGCTTGTAATAGGTCCTTTCGGCTTACCTTGTTCGAAAGCAAAATCACCGGCCATACGGGTTGTACTAATAAGCATCATACCAGCCTTTTCGTCCAAAGTCATTTGGCTTATAAGGTTTTGGATTCGGGTATTGATGGGTAATCGCCAATCTTCATAGGCGTCGAGTTTCCCATTTTTGTTCAGGTCTTTAAACTTTAATTTCCCAACCGTCAAAATGGGTACTGTTCTATGCCCCAAGTAAGGTTGTTGGGGATTTTGAGCATATCCTACTCCCCAAATATTTACTAAACCAATAGTAAAAATCGTCTTTAATGAATAAGGTATAATATTTTTCATAGTAAATTTTATTCAAAATTTTCTTTAAATATTTACACAAATGTATCAAAGTAATACAAGTAATTATTTACCAATTCTTCTAATTTTCAATACTTTTTTGACAATTTTAGTTAGAAATATGTAGAATCAATACCATGAAACCACAGTTACTGAAGATTAATAAGCCTTCGGGTTTATCGTTCAACATATTTGAGCAATCCTGCCAGTTTTTTCCAACGCCTTGGCATTTTCATCCAGAAATTGAGATCGTTTGGATGAAATCGAGCACTGGCAAAAAATATATTGGTACAAGTATTGAGGAATTTGGACCCGACGATCTAGTAATTATTGGCTCGTACGTACCACATTTTTACAAAAATGATAGTGATTTTATGGAAGGTAAGTCTTCAGAAATGGCGCAATCGGTTGTGATACATTTTACAGAAGATTTTTTAGGAAATGACTTTTTCTTAAAACCAGAAAATCATAAAGTATGGGAATTGTTAGAAAACGCTAAGCGAGGGATTCAATTTCGTAAAGAGTTTTGTCAGCAAATAAAACCGATACTTGCCTCACTTAGTCAACTGGAAGGTATGGACAAATTGTTAAGTTTTTTATCAATACTCAATCAGATGAGCAAAGAAACTACGATTAAGTATTTGAACTCTTATACCATTACCATCAACAACTCAGAGGAATCGGCAAGAATCAAACAGGTATTTGCTTATATGATGCAAAATTTTCAACATGAAATTCATCTCGAACAAGTTGCCAGTTTGGTCAATATGAGCGAATCGGCATTTAGTCGATATTTCAAGCATCGAACTCGGGAGACGTTTAGCCATATCTTGACCGAAATTCGGATTGAACATGCCTGCAAAATGCTTCAGGAAAAAGATATTTCTATCGCAGATATCTGCTTTGAATCAGGCTTTCAGAATGTTTCTAATTTTAATAGACAATTTAGAAAGATGAAAAAAATGACGCCTTTGAATTATCGCCAATTGTTTAATTAAGCAGTTTTTAGCTCCCAAAAAGCCATTTCATAAGGTTATATATTACTGATGAACATTTTTTGATAAAAATCTTACTTTTTTTTAATCGTGCATTAAACCTTTAGAAACGGAATGAGTCTCAACAAACAAAAGCTTCTTAAATTGAGGTCAAATATTGAACAAAAACTAGATTTGGGTTATATTTGACTGAAAGTTTAGATTGGACAAATCCAAGATTTAAAACTACTTGGAATAAAAACTGAGCTAAATTAAAGAGCGACCACAGCATACAGATTGAATTAATAGTGCCACATACAAAAGTCAACTCACTATATTTCAAACACTTAAAAGCTTCGCTTTTTTACTTCTTTGTATACTCGCCCTTCTAGCTCAATTTGAAGTTTTTGTAGATACTGAAAAAGTACAAAAAAATTTAGACTCACAAGTATTTTTAATAAGAAATAAGGATATAATATAACTAATACAAGATTCTTGTTTCCTTAATAAAAAATTTGAGTTAAAACATTTGCAAGTGTTATTTCAACACACTACTTTTCGCATCAAATGAACAAGACGTTTGTAAAATATCTCTTCTCACTAGTTATCCTCGTGTTGAGCTTCACGAACCAGTTGATGGCTCGCTCGCACAAGGAAGGAGAGAATATTGTGTCTTCTTCTACCTCAAATTCGTCTTTTCACAACGCACTTCTTGACTCGCACCAAAGTCCTGTATTCTCTGTACCTGTTTCAGAAAGAGGAGAAAAAGTATTTTTTGATGCTAATGAAAAAGAAGTCGAAGAGGATGAAGCCATTTTAGCTTCGTCAGAACATATCCAAGGTGGCAATGCCATTGCTTCTCTTTTCTTTAGTTGGTATCACCGTTTAATCCAACTTCGCAGTCCTCAATTTTCTTATTACGATAAGAACCTTTTACAATTAACTCCTAATAAGTTATTCATAGTCTTTCGTGTAATTAGACTATGAGATGATACTTTTGGGGGTTATGCTCCCGTCCTCATTCCAACTATTGTTTCAGTTTCCTAAGTAAGTGATTATTAAGACAGTATGTTTAGGTATTGACTTTGCCTATACTTATTGCCTAAATTGCTTCTAGAACTGATTACAGTAATCTATCTCACAATTTCACAATACAAAATCATGAAAAAAATTCTCATCCTAATGGGTGTGGCTGTGATGCTATGCCATACTAGCTGCGATTCTAAAAAAGAGGAAGAAAAGAAAGAAGAGATCAAACTTCTTGTAACCAGCCCGCTAAAAAAAGACACAACCGCCATTCACGAGTTTGTGAGCCAGATTCGCGCGATTCAGCACATCGAGTTGCGTGCTTTAGAAAAGGGTTACTTAAAAAAGATTTATGTTGATGAAGGTCAGTTTGTGAAGAAAGGACAGTTGATGTTCCAAATTCTTCCTTTGCAATACCAAGCTGAGTTCCAAAAAGCACAAGCTGAAGCAAATTTTGCTGAAATCGAATACCAAAACACTAAGTCGTTGGCTGAAAGTAATATTGTTTCTAAAAACGAATTAGCCTTGGCAAAAGCAAAATGGGACAAAGCAAAAGCTGAAATGGATTTGGCAAAAGTACACTTAGGCTTTACTGAAATCAGAGCACCATTTGATGGTATCATGGACCACTTCGCTGTACGTGAAGGTAGTTTGTTGGATGACGGTGATTTGTTGACAACACTTTCAGACAACAGCAAAATGTGGGTTTATTTCAATGTGCCTGAATCTCAATATCTTGACTTAAAAACAAAGTCAAAAGGAACAACTTTACCTGTGGTAAAATTGAAAATGGCCAATCAAGATATATTTTCTCATACGGGTGTGATTCAAACGATTGAAGCTGACTTCAACAATGAAACAGGTAACATCGCTTTCCGTGCTACGTTTCCAAACCCAGAAAAATTGTTGAGACATGGTGAAACTGGTAGTATTTTGATGGAATCTCCATTGAAAAATGCCGTTATCATTCCACAGAAAGCTACTTTCGAAGTACTTGAGAAAAAATATGTGTTTGTTGTTGATAAAGATAATACGGTAAAATCACGTGAAATTACTATTGCTGCTGAATTGCCAGATATCTATATCATCAAATCAGGTTTGAAAGGTGATGAAAAAATACTTCTTGAAGGTATTAAGAAAGTGAGAGACAACGATAAGATTAAGTTCGATTACGAGGATCCACAAAAAGTGATTTCGCACTTAAGAGTGTATGCTGAATAATAGTAGAAATTGTGAGAGTTAACTATTATGCTTGAGTGAATTCTTAATGCGTGAGTTCTGGAATTCGCACGCATTGGGTTATGGATGAGGTGGTTGTGACTCATAACCACCAATTCACTCAGCTTCAACTCTTTCAATACTTACTTCAATCACTTGTGTATTCAAAAACTTCAAGAAGAATATGTTTAGTAAATTCATACAGAGACCGGTATTAGCGATAGTAATATCGATCGTCATCGTTTTTATGGGGATTTTGTCTTTGAAGACACTCCCTACTTCACAATTCCCAGAAATTGCACCTCCAGTAGTAATGGTAAGTGCATCTTATCCTGGTGCTAGTGCCAAAGTACTTACCGAGTCTGTGCTTATTCCCCTTGAGCAGGCTATCAACGGTGTTTGGGGTATGCGCTACATGACTTCCGATGCTACCTCTGCGGGTGAAGCCAACATTCAAATTGTATTTAACTTAGGTACCGACCCCGACCAAGCCCTTGTACAGGTAAATACTAGGATTGCCCAAGTATTGAACCGCCTTCCGACCTTGGTACAACGTGAAGGGGTTGTTGTAAACCGTGTAATGAACAGTATGTTGATGTATGTCAACCTCTACTCGAAAGACAAAAATGCGGATATGAAATTCTTGTTCAACTTTGCTGGGGTGAACATGATTCCTGAATTACAACGTTTGAATGGTATCGGTCAGGCTCGTATATTGGGTAGCCGTCAGTACGCTATGCGTATTTGGTTGAACCCAGACCGTATGCGTGCTTACAACGTTTCAGCAGACGAAATCATGGAAGCTTTGGGTGACCAAAGTGTGATTGGTTCGCCTGGTCGTATTGGTCGTGCCGATGGTAAACGCGCCGAAGCGCTCGAATATGTATTGACGTATCAGGGACGTTTTAACAAACCTGAACAATATCAAGATGTCATTATCCGCTCGAATCCCAACGGGGAAATCCTGAGGTTAAAAGATGTTGCCAAGGTAGAACTAGGTAGTGAATATTATGATATTTACTCCAACCTAAATGGTTATCCTTCAGCGGCGATTGTCTTGAAACAAACTTATGGTTCAAATGCGAGTGATGTAATCAAGAGTGTTAAAGATAAATTAGATGAACTGAAAAAGTCGTCATTCCCTCCAGGTATGGACTATCAAATCAGTTATGACGTATCTAACTTCTTGAATGCTTCTACCGAAAACGTAATTCATACCCTTCGCGATGCCTTCATTCTTGTGGCATTAGTAGTATTTGTGTTCTTGGGAGACTGGCGCTCAACGTTGATTCCAACGCTTGCAGTACCTATTTCATTGATTGGTGCATTCATCTTTATCAAGTTGTTTGGTTTGACCATCAACATGATCACCTTGTTTGCCTTAGTATTGGCTATCGGTATCGTAGTGGATGATGCCATTGTCGTCGTCGAGGCCGTCCATGCCAAGATGGAAGAGGAACATCTGTCCCCTTATAAGGCCGTAAGAAAAGTATTAGGTGAGATTAGTGGTGCCGTTATTGCGATTACTTTGTTGATGACAGCGGTATTCGTACCAGTAGCATTTATGAGTGGTCCTGTAGGTATTTTCTACCGTCAGTTCTCTATTACAATGGCGAGTTCAATTATTCTCTCGGGGGTAATTGCCCTTACAGTAACGCCAGTACTTTGTGCTATGATTTTGAAAAATAATCATGGTAAGCCTAAGAAGAAAAATATCTTAGACAAAGCCTTGGATGTTTTCAACGCAGGTTTCGAAAAGCTGACAAACTTCTATGTGAATATATTGAAGGTAATTGCTCACCGCAAACTAGTTACTGTTGTATTGTGGATTGTATTTGTGCTTGGTATCGCTGGTATTGCATCAAACCTTCCTTCTGGTTTTATCCCAAGTGAAGACCAAGGTATGATTTATGCCATTATCCAGACACCTCCAGGGTCAACATTGGAGCGTACCAACGATATTTCACGTAAACTTCAAGAAATTGCTGAAAAAGTAGAAGGTATTCAATCGGTATCAGCCTTGGCTGGTTATGAGGTACTTACCGAAGGTCGTGGTTCGAACGCGGGTACTTGTTTGATTAACTTAAAACCATGGGATGAACGTCATCACTCTGTTTCTGAAATCATTTATGAGTTAGAAGAAAAAGCACATGAAATCCCTGGAGCGACCATCGAATTCTTCGATCCACCAGCGGTTCCTGGTTATGGTGCAGCGGGTGGTTTTGCCCTACAATTGTTGGATAAAACTAACTCGGGTGACTACAACCAATTGGAAAATGTGAAAAATGATTTCATGAAAGCCCTAGAAAAACGTCCTGAGCTTACAGGTTTGTTTACTTTCTTTAGTGCCAACTATCCTCAGTACGAACTAGAAATTGACAACCAATTGGCTATGCAAAAAGGCGTATCAATTGGTAATGCCATGAACACTTTGTCTATCTTGATTGGTAGTACATACGAACTAGGTTTTATCAAATTCCAACGTTTCTTTAAAGTATTCGTACAAGCTTCGCCAGAGTTTAGACAATTGCCAGAGGATGTCATGAAATTGTATGTGAAAAATAACCGTGACGAAATGGTTCCTTTCTCATCTTTCATGAAAATCAAAAAAATGCAAGGTCCAAACGAAATTAACCGTTACAACATGTACACCACAGCAGCGATTCGTGGTGGTGCTGCTAAAGGTTTTAGTTCGGGTCAGGCGATTGCGGCGGTACAACAAGTTGCCAAAGAAACATTGCCACACGGATTTGATATTGACTGGGCTGCCCTTTCTTACGATGAAGTTAGACGTGGTAACGAAGCTATCTATATCTTCCTTATCGTATTGGCCTTCGTTTATGTAGTATTGGCTGCTCAGTACGAAAGCTTTATTATTCCATTGTCGGTAGTATTATCGTTACCAGCAGGGGTATTTGGTTCATTCTTAATGATTAAATCAATGGGATTAGCCAACGATATTTATGCACAAGTTGGTTTGGTTATGTTGGTTGGTTTGTTGGGTAAAAACGCCGTATTGATTGTAGAGTTTGCCATGCAAAAACACCACCAAGGCGCAACAGTACTCGACGCTGCTATCGAAGGAGCTAGAGTTCGTTTCCGTCCAATCTTGATGACTTCATTTGCCTTCATTGCAGGTTTGATTCCATTGGTATTGGCACATGGTGCAGGTGCAATTGGTAACAAAACAATTGGTGCTTCGGCATTGGGTGGTATGTTATTCGGTACCATCTTCGGGGTAATCATTGTGCCAGGCTTGTATTATATCTTTGGTTCAATGGCAGAAGGTCGCAAACTCATCAAAGACGAAGAGAACGACTCATTGACAGAAAACCTTGTTCATCAATTAGATTCATTCCCTCAACCAGACGACAGTAACGACGATGAATAATATAAGAAAAATCAATTATTTAGCAACGGGCTGTGTACTGATGATGGTAGCGGCCTGCGTACCAAAGTCTTTGGTACCTGTGACTAAAACAGAAAATCGTAATACACCTGCTACTTATAATGGCGGTACAAGCGACTCGACCAATGTGGCTAAAATCAAGTGGAAAGAGTTTTTCACTGATCCAAAATTGGAAGCCTTGATTGATACAGCTTTGTTAAACAATCAGGAATTGAATCTTACTTTACAAGAAATTGAAATTTCGCGCAACGAAATCAATGCTCGTAAAGGGGAATACCTTCCTTTTGTAAAACTTGGCGGTGGCTTGGGTGTAGACAAGGTTTCGAGATATACCAGTCAAGGTGCGGCAGACGATATGTCTGAAATCCGTCCTGGCGTAAGAACTCCAGAGGTTTTGCCTGATATGATGGTGGGCGCAAGAGCGAGTTGGGAAGTGGATATTTGGCACAAATTGCGTAACGCACAAAAAGTAGCTGCACAAAACTATTTCGCAAGCATTGAAGGCAAAAACTTTCTGGTAACCAATTTGGTAGGCGAAATCGCTAACTCTTATTACGAGTTGTTGGCATTAGACAACCAATTGGCTATTATCAAGCAAAACATCGAGATTTTGAACAATGCCTTGAATATCATCAGACAAGAAAAACAAGCAGCTAAAGTTACTGAACTAGCTGTGCGCAGATTCGAGGCTGAGGTATTCAAAACGCAAAGTTTACAGTATGAAATTCAGCAGAAAATTGTTGAAGCCGAAAACAAAATCAACTTCTTGGTGGGACGTTACCCTCAACATGTCGATAGAAGTTCGGACAATTTCAACACTTTGGCACCAACAAAGATATATGCTGGCTTGCCTTCGCAATTGATTATCAACCGTCCAGATGTAAGAGCCGCAGAGTTGAAACTATCGGCTGCGAAACTAGACGTAAGTATTGCGAGAGCCAACTTCTACCCTTCTTTGGGTTTGAGTGCTGGTTTGGGCTTTAGATCTTACAATCCTTTGTATTTGGTCAATCTACCTCAAGCATTGATTACCTCATTGGCTGGCGATATTGCAGGTCCATTGGTAAACAAATATGCCTTGATTGCTGGCTATAATACCGCTAGCGCCAAGCAAATCAAAGCAATCATCGAGTTTGAAAGAACGGTGTTGAATGCTTGTATTGAGGTAACAAACCAATTATCAAACATTGATAACTTGGATAAGAACTTCAACATGAAGGCTAATCAAGTAGATGCACTTACACAATCTACGGAAATCTCTATCAAACTCTTCAAGTCGGCTAGAGCAGATTATATGGAAGTGTTGTTGACCCAACGTGACGTATTAGAATCACGTATGGAATTGATTGAAACAAAAATGCGCCAAATGAATGCTTTTGTAAATGCTTACAGAGCACTCGGCGGCGGCTGGAATTAATTTGTATTGTGTAATCGTTAGTGCAAATAACCCCATTTTACCGAGTAAGATGGGGATTATTTTTAATTATGAGTTTTGAGTGATGAATTGTGAAACTATTGTAGATTTGGGATTTCTGATTTCGGATATAAAGTAAAATAGACTGTGCTGGTGCTGGATAGAATCCAGCACCTTTTTTTTCTCTGGATTCTATCCAGAAGCTTTCTTTCCAAAACTTTACAAGGGAGTTGATTTTTATAATAGGATTGGAATCCTTAGATTGAGTTAGTACTGGCTAGGAAGCCAGCACCAGCTGAGAAAATTACTTAGCCTCTCTAATAATTATTTTATCTTCACCATCATGTAGGATATAAAAGTAGTTTTTATCTTCATATTTTGCATTTACAGTATTCCTCCCCTCAACATTATGAAATGTTGGAATATCAATTGAACTAACAGGAACATTTATTTTTTTAAGTTCGCCATTAACCATTTCATTCTCTATGATTGTTAGATATTGGCTCTCTCCAAATTTGATTAATAATTCTCCCAAGATACCTTTATATATTGGGAATTTAATTTCTTTTGAGAGCCTAATATTCAATTCTTTATGAACGAATACTAGCAAAATAACAAAAGCTACACATAAAAATATTTTCTTAACCATAATTCTATTTGTCGTTTAGAAGGTCAAATAATTGTACATTAGCTGGTGCTGGCTTCCTAGCCAGTACCTATTTTTTCTCTGGATTGTATCCAGAGACTATCTTCTATCTTCCACAACTTCACAAATGAGTTGACTTTTATCATAGGCTTACCTCATAGACAGATAGCAGAATTATAGAAAGGATTGGAGTCCTTAGATTGAGTTAGTACTGGCTAGGAAGCCAGCACTAGCTGAGTTCCGTTTGGATTATCAATACCTCCCTGCTTTTTATAGATTGGAATATTAATGTTTTATTTGCTATAATTAGTAAATAATGTGTCTGTCTCCATAATTATCCACTTTTCTTTCGTTCTTCTTAGAGTACCTTTTAGAGTCATTTTTCGTTTTTCTCTAAATAATGTTAATTCAAATTTTGTTGGTAAATCTTTGTAATAATTTGCATCGTCAAAAGTATATTTGTAGTCATCAACTTTACCAATTTCACTCTCTATTGAGGAGTCTTCTTTCATTTTTTCAATAGCCTCATTTAGGATTTCAGGAGATATTCTATTGAAGATTATATTATTCACCGTATCTAAAAAAACATTTCCTATTATTAGAGTAATTATGATTTTAACGATTTTATTCTTCATTATTTTTAATTGACAATTTGAATTCAACTCCTATTATTAGTTTTGCACTAAATGAGAACACAATAGCTGATTTTTTCTAGCTTCCTATGTACCAATGCTTCTCTAGATTCTATTCAGAAACAATCTCACACTTGAGTTAACTTTCAACATAGGTTTACCTCATAGACAGATAGCAGAATTATAGAAAGGGTTAGAGTCCTTAGATTGAGTCAGTACTGGCTAGGAAGTTGGCACTAGCAGGGGGAAAAAGATTTATTCTACCTTTATGTCTTCATCTCGAATGTACTTTTGCCAAAAAGATAAATATTCACTTTTATTCAAATAACAGTAGGCTTTACCATTTCTGACATCAATAACTGTATACTTTCTCTTCTCTATTGGGATGTCTTTCAACTTCAAACGACATGAAATTGAGTCAGTTGATACAGCGCAAATAAAATCGTCGTTAAATTTTAGATCCTTTACCGACTCTATCAAATTACAGCTTCCACCAAGTCCACCTCCTAATGATAGACGATTCGTGCAAGAACCTTCTACATAATATGCATTGTTTCCAGGCAGTTCAATCATACCATCTGACATATTGCAGCTATTTAAGATAAAAAAGCAGGCAGTAAATAATAGTTTTTCTTTCATAATATATTCACCTCGTGGATTGATAGCAGGGTTGAAGTTCTTAGATTGAGTTAGTACTGGCTAGGGAGCCAGCACTAGCGGGTGTCCAAGTCATAGACTTGAACCATTATCATATTTATTTAATCCGTTTGAAAAAACTTGACATAAAAATAGCATTTGCATGAACATAGTCTAATTGCATAGTATCATTATAAAATACGCATTTATATGTGGTTCCACCTGAATTCAGAAACCCATTATTTTCCCAAAAGTATTTTTCTACAACCATATTGCCCGTAGTATATTGCTGGTGTAAAAAAACACTATCCTCAAGATATTCATCATACCATTTTACGCCAGATGGTGCTTCTATTCTTCCATTACCGAGACCGATGAATTCCCATTTCCCTAAAATCGCTTTTTGTGGAGAAATATCTTCGTCTTTACAGCCTGTAGAAAGCGTAAATAACAATAGTAAAATAAGTGCAGATCGTGTTTTCATTTTTGCAGAAATAAAGTATTGAATGTGTAAAATATAACCCTGTATTAAAATCTAATTTTAGATAAATTTCAAGTTTAATAATGAGATTAATCTAAAGATACTTCACGGATAATAATGGTTGTAATTAGCCTCCACTTTTATAGAATCAACCAACACTGGTGCTAGATTCTATCCAGAGGCTATCATCTCAAAACTTCACAAATGAGTTGACTTTCATCATAGGTTTACCTCGTAGACAGATAGCAGAATTATAGAAAGGATTGGAATCCTTAGATTGAGTTGGTGCTGGCTGGGAAGCCAGCACGAGCGGGGAACTTTCCTTCTAGAAGTATAGATGTATATTTGAAGAAGGCTATTTTATGATTTTATGCTAACGTTTCTTAATTAAATGATCTTCGAAAATCCAATGGCGAAACGCTTGTCTTCTTTTTGAAAAGTTTGCTAAAAGACTGAGGGTGCTCAAACCCCAGTTCATAGGCAATTTCACTGACTGAAAGTTGAGTAACAGATAACTTCTCTTTCGCCTTTTCGATCAGTTTTTGATGTATGTGCTCCTGAGCATTTTTACCAGTGAGTTGCTTCAACATACTACTCAGGTAATCAGGTGAAACATTCATAGCATCAGCAACGTTTTTCACGAAAATAAGACCGTCTTTTTTGGGAGCTTCAGATGAGAAATAGGAGTTCAGATAGTTTTCAACTTTCGTCAGCATTTGGTGATTGCTGATTTTTCTGGTAATAAACTGTCGGTGATAAAACCTCTCACAATATTTGAGTAGAAGTTCTATCTGAGCAATAATAAGACCTTGTGAAAAGCCGTCAATATTAGCATGATATTCCTGCCTGATGTTTTCGAAAATATTGAGGATAGTAGTTTCTTCTTTACTGGAAAGGAATAGAGCTTCATGAATCGAATAATCAAAAAAGGAATAATTTTTAATATTCTGTGCTAAATGCGATCCCCATATAAAGTCAGGATGTACTTGCAACAAATAACCGGACCCATTGTTTAATGAGTCCGGGTTTCTTTCGATCCGTAGAACCTGCCCTGGTGCAATAAAAGACATCAGTCCTTCATCAAAATCGTAAATCTGTTGCCCGTAATAAAGTTTGGCTCCAATATCGCGCTTTAAAGCTATCGAATAAAAATCCATGACAATATTCACAGCTTGAGAATATTCGGCAAACTGCAACATCGAATAATCAACGAGGCTGATTAGCGGATGTTCGGGCTTGGGGAGTCCTCTGAAACGGTGGTATTCAGTAATTGATTTAATTCTTACGATTTCCATATAGGCAAATGTAAAGTTTTCTAAGCTATTGCGGAATGAACAATTTGAAAAAGACAGATAGAGAGCAGACCATCTGACGATTTTCTACGACTTACTTTTCATTAAAAGCCCAAACCAATCTTCCAGATGCCAAGTGTGGGTAAGCTTACCTTCTTTTAGGTAATGAAATTCGTGCAATGCTACAGAAACCTTTTGGTGTGTTGGCGCAATCCCCATGATTTCATGAGCATGGGTAAACTCCATTGAAGCCCTTACAGCAGCCCGCTCATGGGTTCCGACAATGTCATGAACGACAACCTCTATATCTGGACAGAGTTCAAAAAGATGTCTCATAATTTTCTGAAGCCCCTTTGGTCCGTCTTCCTGACCGGGAGCAAGCGGAATATCTTTCCAGTCAGGCATGCAAATTTGATCTAATATTTCAGGATTCTTCATCTTGAATGCACCGTAAAATTTCATGATCGTATCGATCTCTGTTTCCGTTAATGCTTTAATGAGCATAGTTTCTCTATTTTCCATTTTGATTTAGCTATTAAAGATTAGATCCTCCTGAAATCTCGATTCGCTGGGCATTGATCCAACCTGCAGCATCACTACATAAAAAAGCAACAACTCCTCCGATATCTTCCGGAAGTCCGACTCTTCCCAAAGCAGTCTGAGAGGCTAAATATTGATTCATTTCTGCATTATCCCTCACGGCACCGCCCATAATATCAGTTTCAATCGCTCCTGGAGCTACTACGTTTGCCCTGATGTTTCTTTTGCCTAATTCCTGAGCTTGGTATTTAGTCAATGTTTCCATAGCACCTTTTAATGCGGCATAAGTTGCAAAACCTGGGGTAGTAAAGCGAGTAAGACCTGAAGAAACATTTACGATACCACCGAAAGCATTAATTTGGGGCAACAACTTTTGGGTGAGAAAAAATGGTCCTCGAAAGTGTACATTTTCCATTTCTATGAACTGTTCTTCTGTGATATGTTCATAAGCTGCATAATGAATAAATCCTGCATTATTAACCAGAAAATCAAAACGATCCGTATTCCATTGAGACTGTAATTCGGATGTTAAATCTGTTACAAATACATCAAAACTTGAAGAATCTGAAACATCAAGTTTCAATGCAATTCCTTTTTGTCCGAGTTCCTCAATTTGTTTTACGACTTTTTCGGCAGCTTCTTTTTGGCTATTATAGGTAAAAACTATATCCAATCCATTTTTGGCTAGACTAAGGACCATATCTTTTCCGAGACCACGGCTTCCTCCTGTTACGACTGCAATTTTGTTTTTAGTTGACATACTTTTGCTTTTTATATTAATGTGCAGCAAAGGTATGTCGAGAATATAAAGAGAATTTAGCCATATCCTGACTCTTCGTAGCTAAAACCAGAATTATATATAATATTAGTTTTTAGATATTCAATATCTTTTTTAATTGTTATTCGTATCAATACATTCATACTGGTGCTGGAGACTATCTTCCTACAACCTCACAATTGAGTTGACTTTCACCGTAGGTTTACCTCATAGACAGATAGCAGAATTATAGAAAGGATTGGAACCCTTAGATTGAGTTGGTGCTGGCTGGAAGTCAGCACTAGAGAGGGGATTTTATTTTTTTTGAAATAGAGACATTAAATATGGTTGAAAAATTATTAGTTTCAAGACGAAGGTTGTCATCATAAAATTGATACTTGTAATCGAATATCAACCAGAAGCCATCTTGACGTTGAGTTCCTATATGTAGAAGAGAATCTATCCAATATTTCTTCACAAATGACTTTTTTGTTGCATAATCATATTCAATAAGTACGCTATCACTAAGAAATTGACGATACCCGCTAGGAACTAATAGTGGTCTTTCTTCTCCATTACCTAGGTATATCTCTTCCCACTTACCTAAAATAATCTCTTTCGGAGAAATTTCTTCTTCTTTACAAGCAGAGGGTAATACGTATATGGATAGTAAAAAAATAATAGATGTCTTTTTCATCTTCGCTCAACTAACGTGATAATTGTATACAATTCAACAATAAAAAATATTCATGTTTTTGGTAAAGAATAATGCTAAAAGAGCCGTGAATTTCAGACTGAAAATATAGCCATTTATCCAAACTAGAAACATAACCCTTAATCTGTTTCCGATGAAGATATAATATTTATTGGCTACTTCCCTATCGGTTTTTATCAGAAAAATTTAACTCCCGCTGGTGCTGGCTTCCTAGCCAGTACCTATTTTTCTCTGGATTCTATCCAGAGGCAATCTTTCCAAAACTTCACAATTGAGCTGACTTTCTTTATAGATTGGAATCTAAGATTGAGCTAGTACTGGCTTGGAAGCCAGTACTAGCGGGGTTTAATTAGTACTTATAGCATTTAAAAATGCTTGATTTTCAACTAACTTCATCACTAATGCATCAATTGCGGGTGGCATAAACTCCTTAAAGCTTCCACCTTTAGTTTTTACTTTACCCACTAAAATATCTGTCCAAATAACCTTATTATTATTGTCTAATAGTTGAAACTTTACGGTAATTTCTGGAATCATTTGAACACTTGCAAAACCACTTATTGCCTCGTAGTCTAATTTTATCAACCAAGATTTGAGTATCAAATCCTCATGTTGAGAATTGTACTGTATTCCTTTTTCTTTTAGCCCATTTTCAATAGCATTCAATAGAATTTCAGTGACAGGATTTTCAGCAAGGTAAGTTCCAGACATAGTCTGACTGTACATATTCTTCTTGTAAAATATTATTCTTTCATCATCATACCCTCTTTCGTCTTTCATTGGCTCAAGTTTAACCTGTTTACTTGATGGCAGTTTATCAGAAATAGTCAATGATGGGCTGTAATTGATGCTTTGAACAGAATTAGTTAAAGCACAGCTAGTTAAAGTAGAAACAATAAAAGAATAGAGTGCGAATTTTAAAATTAGTCGATTCATGTGATTTACATTTTTGTTAAAATAGATTGATTTGGTGTGTCTAAAATCGATATTACATATTCAATGCATGCTTTAATTTTTATCTAAAAATCTGACTATCAGATAAATAGAAAATATAATGATTCAATAGAAATACATTTGGGGATTAAAACTTCATTTTTGAGCGATAAAAATTCAATGAACCATTATTTCACACTATTTATCAAATTATTAATATTTTGATTTTTGCGTTAAAGGATTAGCCCCTGCTGTATGCTTCTCAACTGATTTTCACTACTAAAATCTTATAGATTAACGTCCCTTCTGACACTTCAGCATTTAGTTTGATAAAATTCAGCGCTAAATCATCAGCTGCGTTGTATAGCTCCTTGAGTTATTTAGAATATTGCAAGATGAAATCTATGCTTATTAGTCCATTTATCATTGAGGAATTGTTACAATTTGAAGAATTCTGATACTTGGTTTTCTATATGATAGTTTTCTTTGTGGAGCAACATGAAAATGTTGAATGTTGAAATAATCGCAACTTTGAATTAAATGGCTGTTGAGGCTTTCTTCTTCCGAGGTTTAATGGATATTCAATTTATATCCTTGCATTATCCACAAATAATGTAGCAAACTCCATAGTCAGGTTTATAAAACTTTGGATATTGTTTTTGAGGTTGATTAACGTTTACAAATTCTTTTGTACAGTCATTTTGGAGTACGAATGGATTCTATGTTTGCTATCTTAATCACAGGTGTTTTTGATGATAAGCAACCTTATTTCTAGTCCAATCAGTTGATTCTTTAATAGCTGAGACTTGAGTATTCTTGACATTACAATGAGGATGGTAATCAAGCATGTTCGTATTTTGTTTTGGTGTGTAACTACTAAATATATGCAATATAATTAAAATTTACCTTGACAACTCTCGCAACATATTAAATTGACAAAGGTTTTGGGGAAGTTTAAAATTTATTAACAAAAATCAAGATCCAAATCCTTTCTCCCATCCCTCCTCATTTCTTAGAAAAGCATGATCATTATCAAAGGCTTCCTCCATGTGCAATCCCTCTAACAAGTACATCATAGTACACGAATCCTACATAGGATTGAAAGCCAGCACTAGCATAGGAATAAGACAAGTGTTGTGCATGCCTGCTTTTAATGTCGTTAGATTTCAAGTACAGTCCTTGGTCAATTTATTTGAAAGAGTTTATCAAAAAACAAATTTCAAGGTAAATGCATACGTTACTATTCAAAGAATAATTAATCCAAAAAGAAATTATTACGAGTAAATAGTCTTTATCTATTGCTCACATTAGCTCGAATGATAACAGGGAAAACTTTTACTCGGTTGAATCTAAATCCAATGAAGCTTCTAATTATTTGTAGAAAGCTATTACATATTATATCTATGAAAAATATACTCTTTAAAGTATGTGTGTTGATATACACTTTGGGTATATTCATAAATTTTATAGAATGACTTTTCATACTCGGTATCCCCGTCATCAGGATATATACCGTTGCAATTGATCATTACTTTTTTTCCGTTAGTGAGGGATATTTCTATTGTCTGACTTACAGTCAAAAAATTATTTCTATCAACGAAGACTATCTTTTCTATATTTTTCAAATAAATTTCTCTGTTTTCTTTGGACTCAATAATAATCTTAGAATTACTGATTATAAAGTTATTAGAGAAAACAAAGAAATGAATACTACTACAAACAGCAAAGAATAATGCTAACAGGGCTATGACTTTCAGACTGAAAATATAGCATATTATCCAAACTGGGAGCATAACGCCTAATCTGTTTACAACAAAGAAAGAATATTTATTTACTATTCTCATGCTATTTTTTATCAGTAACATTTATACCTATGCTAGATTTCACCTATTTTTCATCTTCTCACGCTACTCCCAGGCTCTATCAATAGGCAACAATTCCTGAATTTCACAATTGAGTCGATTTTTCTTTACAATTTTATAGTTTAAAAATATGTAAAAAACAGGTCCAACTTATAAAGTAAAATTTCTCAAATAAGATTAGAATCCTTAGATTGAGTTATTATTAGCGTGGAAGCCAGCACTAGCGGTGGAGGCTACAAAATACTTTATCTTCCAGTTTAATAAACAAAGAGCATTATTTGATTAATATTACCAAGACACTTACCATGAGAAGAAATGTTTTAAAATTTCATTATGAAGAAATAGTTTTCATATTGATGATTCTGGCTACTACTGATTTAAAAGACTATCATGAAGGAGATCTAATGAACTTTGCAGAGGCAATTTTAAGATTAGATTCTTTAGCCGACAAGGATTTCCTGAAAAAATTAAAGCCAATAAATATTAAAATTAATAATTATGTTATTAACAGACTTATTGATTTACAGCATGAACTATCTAGTCTTTATGATAGCAAGCTTCATAAGGCTTTGTCTAAAGAAAGTAATACTATAAGTAAATGCTTGATTATTTCTAGGCAATTATTGATGAGGTTAAACGAAGAGTATACTGAACCAACTAAGTATGCTGAGAAACACATGGACGTGGATTGGGATTAGACCTAATTTTGTATTGATACTGAATTATAACTCACATTAGTCCTAGATTCTATCCATAGGCAACAATTCCAGCATTTCACAATTGAGCTCATTTTCTTTACAATTTCATAGTTTAAAGATATTAAAAAAATAGGTCCAAGCCGTAGACTTGAACCTATTGGAATTTTTACTCAGGATTGGAGGCTAGCACTAGCATAAACTTACCCCTGAGAAGATAAAAGATTTGCTAGTCAAACAAGTACAAATTGTTTTGTCTTTCCTTGGTAATCAGATTTATGACATCAAATCTCCTAATCTGCGTAAATGATCCCATGTCACTATCACTGTTAATCAGTATAGATCCGAGTAAAATCACATATTTACAATTATAGTTAGTCAGTTCGACAAGTTCATTGAGTCGTTGATCGATTGCCTCATAAATTACTTCAGTTGCTTCAAATAAAGGGGATGAAGCAGTAAGTACTCGATTTTTTTGCTTGAGCAAAATTTGCTCAATGGTATTCATTTGATAATCCAATTCGGTCACATTACCTGCGATGATTTGGTCGTTGAGCAATTTACCAAGTGCTCCTTTTGCAGCACCACAACAGCCACTATTTTTATGTTGTCCTAGTCGATGAATCTCCCCAATTGTACCTGTTTTTGTTACACCAATATGCGGCCCATAATAAATGAAAACTGCACCATCATCAGGAACATGACTGGCAAATGCAGCCATCCCCGTAAGTCCAGTAAATGGATATCCATCCAATCCTCCCATCTTGAAAGGTCCTAAAAACTCTTGAGTCCTAGCTGGATATTGAATGCTGTTGACATCGTCGCTACAAATACTATCAGCAAGCATTACTTGTTTAGGCTCCAAATCTAGTTCGGATTCTACAAAATCAATGACTTTGTTTACACAATCAATCGTTGTCATTGCTTTGGGATACCATTGATGAACAATCCCTAGTTTTTCTCTTTTTTTCATGTCAAAGTATTTAAAGTATGATATTATTCTTAGGCTGTAGGGCTGGTGGCAAATCTGTTTCACCAAGCATTTCTCTCATATCTATTTCAATAGTTCGGCTCATTTGGGAAATTGGTACATCGTTCGCACTTCCTTCAAAAGGGTTTTCAGTACTTTCGCCCACTTGCTCCAAAGATGTATATATCCAAGAAATCAATACGCTGAACGGAATCACCAACCACACCATATATCCTTTCATCACACCCTCTATTCCTTCGTTGAGCTTGTCAAATTCCTTGAGCAAACCGAAAGGAAGAAGAATACAAAACAGCCTAATGAAAAATGTATTAATCGTTGCGAACTGCCTCGGATAAGGAAAATTTTTGATTCTTTCACTTTTGCCCTGATGATCATAAAATTCCTTCAACATCTTCTGCATTTCGACCATCAAATACGAATCAATCTCCTGATTAGCATAAAGCTCTTTAATGGTCTTACTTTGTAAACTTAGCAGCTGAGCTGCCTTATTTTTGGTAGACAGTATATACACTAACTCTTCCGCTGAAAGGTATTTTTTTAATTCCTCTTCTAGTGTCGTTTCTCTTTCTGGAATGGTATAAAATGCTTTGTACTCTTCATTGTAAGATTTGCTGGCGGTTTCCCAAGCTCTGGCATCTCTCATAGCATATCTAAGCGCAGTCAACCAAGCAAAATGACGATAAAATAGCTCTTTGGTTTTGTCAGCATTACTCAAAAAATCCCTACTCATAGTGCCCCATGCACGACTACTATTTAGAATTGCTCCCCAAATCTGACGTGCTTCCCATGTTCTATTATAAGTTTGTGTATTTTTAAAACCTACAATAAAAGCTGTAGCTGTACCCAATAATGAGACTACAGTCCAAGGTATTGCAAGCCATTTTAGGTCGGCGACCTCATACAACACCACTGGAACAATACCAATGAATAACGTCTTATAGATATTCCTGCGAGTCCAGACTATAAATTCTGATAGTTTGTAAGATTTTCCTGAATGCATTATTTTGATTGATTTGAAGTGAATTTGCTTATTAAAATACCTACCAGAACCACCGAATAAAACTGACCTGCTACACCAATGAGTGAAGTAGTCAATTTGGTAAAGTAGACATTGGGAGTTATATCTCCATATCCTATTGTCGTAAGTGTGACCGAACAGAAATATACGAGATCCATAAAAGTGAGTGCTGGGTCAGAATAATCTACCCCTTTAAATGACTGAGGATACCGATAAACCCACATTTGAAAAAGAAATACGAATATTTCAATTAGTAAAAACAGCCCGCAAGCTGCCGCCGAAATGATATCGGTATTAATATAGCTAGGTTTGATTAGGAATTTAAAAACTTCCAGAAAAATGAAGGAATAAAATATGACATAGCAAATATTCAATAGTAGCATAAATCCGATATTACCTCTGAAGAAAGGAAGCAGGATGGGAAGCAACACCACAAAAAATGTTAAGGCGTTTTTGATGGAATTTTTGGTACGCCCTTTCTCTATAAACACACCCACACTAGCTAAACCAAGAATAACCATGTTGATAGGCCAAATTACCTCAGTGTAAAAAGCTAAGTCAGTAACAAAAATCCCTATGTACAGGTGTTGAACTAAGGCAACCAGCAGTATTTCGTACTTTCTTTCATTGATAAAGCTTTTCAGATTCATATAGTTAAAAGAAATAGTTAAGGTTTTTGAAAAATTATACAAGCTGAGCTATATGACGAAATGTAACACGTTTGGTTACATACTAGCAGATTGAAGAAAGTGAAGAGGGTTCTCCATGTTCAAATGTTAGTCTTGCATTTGTTGAGTGGCTTTTGATTTCGGCTATGTTTATGATAAAATAACCTTATGATTTGAGCTATTGAACTAACTCCATTAGCGATTTCTGCATTAGATAACTATTAGAAAATTCCTATCATCTGCGCAACTAATAAATCCTAACAAACATCCATGGGCAGTCCCTTTCTGATGTAATCTAAAGTTTGAGATGACTTCAGTTTTGTGTTTTGTAGCACTCCAAATATAAAATAGATCTAATGAATTCATCTTGGTATAGAAGCGCTTTTAAAAAAATAGAATTTCCTAAAAATCATTCACTAAAAAGTAGTATCTTAGATTGTTAATCCACTATTTATCAGTTTGAGACATTTCAATTTTTAAAATAAATACTGATAAAATATACGAATACATGTGAGTTTAAATGGTTTGTTAGAGACTCTTTCAATACAACATTCACAACTTGTACTTTATAGTGGTGGCTACTTAAAATCCGAAATTCAATTAAAGAAAAGTAAAAGCCACAAGGCATAAACTTATCTGACACTATTCATATTTGATTCAGGCATCGAAGTTTTCGATGCCTTTTTTTGTACTTAGGACAATCTCGATTACATTTGAGTCTATAAAGTAAATAGCTACATAAAAAATTATATAAAAATGCGCCAGTATCTCTCACTAATATTACTATTAGTCCCTGCAATTTTGTTTGCAACACTTCTTTGGGTCTTTAAAACCAATATTCACTTAGGCATAAGACAAGTCTTCCCATTTTTACCTTGGCAGTTCTGGGCAATAGCCATCTTTGGAAGTGTGGCAACTTGTGGCGGAATTCTTGACTGGCGATACCATCGAAATCCTCTTAATCTAAAAATACCAAAAAAAGAACGAGATGCTGAAGCTGCCGCGCTGGGACTTGGTGGAATCCCAATGTTTGTACTGATGTGGGTTAGTATGATGAGCAACTCTCCCAAAGTCTACCTTATACCAATTTTAATTGTACTCATCTACACAGTTGTAGCGATCTGTTATGATGAATTTGTGTTTCATATCAAACGTTGTGGTAAGCTGGAGAACACCTTTCATAGAATGCTAGTTGGCGGGAATGGGATTGCATGGTTAGCTTGGTTTCATTTTATTTATTGCCAATGAAATATCAATATCTAATAAGGAAAAGCTCCGAAATCTTAGCTCAAAGCTCCATTCCCAATACAAAGTTATCCCTGCAATTATTTACGGATGGCGCCTTTTGGATGGCACAGTATCTTGAACTACTAAATCCCCATCAAGAAGTAAATCTCCCAAATAGGAGCTTTGAGTTATATGGATACTTAAAATATAGTCTTTGTATCTTTTTTTCTGTGATCCTTTTGGTTAAAACCTCCTTTTGGTACTTGCCAATTAGTCTTGCTATATTTTACCTAGTCGAAGTTCACTTCCTTTTTTTATTTCCTTTGTTAATTGAAAACACTAAAAATCCAATTAAAAAAAGTTGTGAGATACTATACCAATTAGGAGTTTTCTCAACAGTGCTATTGGTAATGAGAATTGGCATATTTATGCTTATAGGTTTACTTAATTATCGAAAACCCTTACAAAACTGGCATATAGGATGCCTCGCTGTTATCGTTTGGTATCATGAAGAAGTTAGAAATAGGCTATAATCATACTTTTGAGATTCGCACTGAAAATATTCAATCAGAGCTTCCAGAAGGATTTTCAATTCTATTTATATCAGACTTGCATTTATCTTGTTTTAGTCAAAAACTGATTCATAAAGTGATTTGTGAGATTGAGGTAATTAATCCTGATATCATTTTGCTTGGAGGAGATTATATAGATTTTGATGGTGGTTTGATTTATCTAAATTCTTTATTAGCGTACTTATCAACTAAAAGATATGTTTTTGCCATAGCTGGAAATCATGATTACTTCTTTGGTATATCGAAAGTGAAATCCTTATTTTTAGAAAATAACATTAAATGGATTGAAAATGGCTATCATATTTTTTCGATAAAGTCTATCAACCTATTGGTGTCGAATCTACATGAGAAAGTCATGTCGGCAGATTTCAATATCCAGATGGTTCATAATCCGAAAGATTTCGAAAGAACCCAACAGCACTTCCATTTACAGTTGGCAGGACATCTGCATGGTTGCCAAATTGTATGGTGGAAAAAAGACCATGGATTATATCCTGGAAAACTATTTTACCCTTGGAATCTTTTAAAAAAGGAAGGACTACACAACCTCAAGCTAATTAGCAAAGGATTGGGAGATACACTCCCTATTCGGTTTAACTGTCCTAAGGATATTATTTTGGTCAATGTATTAGCTAAAGAGACTAAATGATTTTTGATATTAATAAAAAAGGCGATATCCATTACTGAATATCGCCTATCATTAATAAATCAGGTTTTTATTAAAAAGTTTTATACAGAGTTAGATTCAACTTATTGTGAATGTAAAACATTGACAATAAAAGCTTTACATTCACAATTCATCATTCACAACTCTGCACTAATCATTAATAACCAGGGTTTTGCATAGCAGTTTTTTGATCAGATGTCAAAGGTTTTCCTCCGCTGTACACGCCATCCAAAAATGTCTGTGGAATTGGTCTCAACAAATGGAAATCTTTAATATTGTTAGCTGCACCAGGGTTGTAAGCTTTCGCTCTAGCTACCAATGTTTTAGTTCTGCTCAAATCTTCCCAACGGTGGAATTCACCGCAAAGCTCTCTTGTTCTTTCGTTCAATACCAAGCACAACATTTTGTCATACGTAGAAGTATAGCCTAACTTGTTGATTACGGCTACATCTTGCGCTGGCAAATTGGTAACACTTGTAATATCAAGCGCTGTTGCTGTAGTTGCGACAGGAATATTATTCGACTCATAGTATGAGTTTTCAGTCATAAATGAGTTAATGTTTACATTCTGACCTGATTGAGATACAACATACGCAGCAGCACCATCTGTATAAGCAGCTCTGTCCTCACCAGCTTTATAAGCAGCTCTTTTTCTTACAGCATTGATGTAAGGAAGCGCAGCATCATAAGAACCTTGACCAAGGTTTGCCAAGCGAATTTTTGCTTCAGCAGCCATCAAATACGTCTCTGCCGATCTAGCCAATACCATGTCTCTGTAACCTCTTACTTCGTTGATTGCCAAACGTGCTCCATCAAAATGTTTACTCAATGATGGGAAACGAACGTCTTGCACTAAACTTTTTCCATCTGAAGCATGCGCTACATATACCGTAGGGACGGTTTTGTTGGTTTTTGAATAAACAATCTCATCCACATATTTCGTTTTTGTAAAACGTGTATCTGATGGACTGTTGATAATAAACATCAAACCAAGGTCACCATTTACGTATTTACCACTACCGTTATTAAGTCTACTTTTTGTTCTAAAACTTTTCCAGAATCTTGAGTCATTCACTTGGTCGAAGGCATCATACGTAAAGTATGTAGGTGCCAAACGGCTAAACGGACGCATACCTGTCAAGTCACGTTGCATATACGGAAGGTCATCATAACGAGCCGTGAAGTACAAGTGCTGATTGTTGAAGTTTGTTGCTAACAAATTGTCCCCAAATTGTGCCGAAAGAATCAATTCTGATAGCGTTTCGTTTGTTCCATTAGGTTTGTTATAAGCCCAAAGGTCTCCAAAATTATTTGCCAGAGGGTGTCTTGCAATTACTTCGTCTGAAAGGGTCACTACCTTAGCTAGGTCTGCGGCCTTGGTAGAAGAGTTCCAGGCATCATTGATTTCACTAGCTCTCGATAAGTACGCTTTAGCTAAGTAATGCGCTACAGCATCTTTTGTAATTTTGGCTGGAGCACCTGTATTATCCAACAAATCATACGCTTTTGATAAATCATCGATAATTTGTGCATAAACTTTGTCTGGCGTTTCGCGAGTAAACTCTAATTCTACCGTTGTACTAACACTCAATTTCAATGGCACAGCACCATATTGACGCACCAATCTCAAGTAGTTATAAGCACGCAAGAAATAGCCTTCACCTAAAGCTGTTTTTTTGATGGCATTACTTGTCGACTTACTTTCAGTAGCTGATTTAACAATTTGATTGGCCAAACCAATGGCTACATAGTAAGTATCCCAAGCTCTTTCGGCGGCGATGGTATTACTTGTTACTACAGTCACAATCGACTTAAAACCACCATCATAGTTGTTCCAAGGGCTATTTGAACCATCACCTCCTACATGAAACTCATCTGTTCCGTAGTTGGTAGTTGCAAACTGAACCTCTCCACTCAATGGCACATTAAAGGTCTGGTTGTAAGCACCCGTCACTGCGGCTTGAATACCTTCGTCGGTTGAGTAATAGGCATTACTTCTTTGAGTAGTTAACTCTTCTTTTAGAAAATCTGACTGACAAGACGTTGTTGCTAAAAGAGCGAATGCACAAATACCTGTTTTTATATATCTAAACTGTACTTTATTCATCTTAAAAATCATTAAAAGTTAAAAATCAACATTGATACCCATTGTAAATCCTCTGTTCCAAGCTGAACTTTGTAAGTCCATATCAATCCAGTTGATATTGTTGTAAACCATTCCTAAGTTTTGTGCTTGGAAATAAACTCTTGCATGACTCAAGCCAAGGCTCTGAGAGAATTTGTCTGGCAAGTTGTATCCTAATGAGACGTTTCTAATTTTAATAAATGATCCATCTTTGTAGCCTAGTGCTGTGTAATAAGGG
This sequence comes from Cellulophaga sp. BC115SP, assembly GCF_009905545.1. Lineage (GTDB taxonomy): Bacteria > Bacteroidota > Bacteroidia > Cytophagales > Spirosomataceae > Flectobacillus > Flectobacillus rivi. Next base: position 345,014 of record NZ_JAAALB010000001.1, read on the forward strand.
TCACCTGCTGCGGCTGTATAGTATGGGTGTTGATAATCTGCATTGGTATTGTTTGGTGTATAGTAGCTCACAACACGTTGGTTTGAACGACCTGTCAATGCCTCACCTCCTGTGTTATACAAGTATTTCAAACGACCATACAACATTACTGATAATGAAAAACCTTTGTAGTCAAATGTGTTAGTCATACCTACGATAAATCTAGGAATAGTACTTCCTAATACTCTACGGTCATTTGATGCATCGATTTTATAGTCTCCATTCTGATCTACAGGTCTTACAGAACCAACAGTGAATGCTTGTCCGTTAGCATTGAATTTAGCCATTTCAGCTGCATCAGCTTCTTTCCACAAACCAGCAGATTGGTAGTCATAAATTACGCCTTGGCTTTGACCAATAAACCATTTGTTGTTGATATCGTCTACTTTACCGTTTGCTAGAGATACAATCTCGTTAGCTTGCCATGAGCCGTTGAAAGTAGTGCTCCATTCAAAGCCTCCTCTGTTCAAGTTTACCGTTGTTACTGTTAAATCAATACCTTGACTTGATGTTTCACCAATGTTTGCATAAGTGTTTACAAAACCTGTAACAGATGGAATCGTTTTCAACATCAACAAATCTGTTGTACGAGACGTATAGTAATCTAATGTACCACTAACTTTTCTTTTGAAGAATGAGAAATCAATACCGTAGTTGATTTGGGTTGTTTTTTCCCAGGTTAAGTCTTGATTCGCTAAGGTTGAGTTATTCACTTGTCCTGTAGCCAAAGTACCTCCATAAGGGTAGTATATTTGAGAAAGACCACCTTGAGTAGCATAAGGATCAATTGCCGAGTTACCAGTAACCCCCACCCCTGCTCTTACTTTCAAGTCATCAATCCAACGTTGATCTGCCAAAAATGGCTCATTAGTCAATCTCCAACCTAAAGCAGTACTCGGGAAGAATGCCCATTTGTTTCCTTCTGCCAACTGTGACGCACCATCATAACGACCTGATACTGTAATCAAGAATTTGTTATTGTAATCATAGTTGATACGACCTAAATATGAACGAAGTTGTCTCTGTGATAACGACGACCCCCAAGCAGACAATGGAATATTTAAAGCATTCCATTTTTGACTTGTCATAGGCACGTTATCTGCTGCCATATTATTTTTGTCGTAAGTCCACTCTGTTTGAGTTTGGAGTGCCAATACACTCAATTGATGCTTTCCTATGGTTTTGTTATAGGTTAGCATATTATCCAAAGTATAAGACAAGGCTTGATCTTTGGTCAATGAAGCATAACTTGATCCTGTTCTGATTACTGAGTTCGCATCTAAGAATACCCCATTTTTATTGATTGAAACGTCTGGACCAAAGTTCATTCTGAATTTCAAACCATCCAATGCTTTAGAGAATCCAGCGAAGTTGATTTCAGAATACAAACTACCAAAAATACGTAAGTTGCTACGCTGATCCTGAGAATAATTCTCTTCGTTTACAACCGTTTTGAAAGCATCGTCACCGCCAGGATACAAGATTCTTGCGCCATTGGCATCGTATGGTACGGTATAAGAAAACAAGTTTCTAGCACTTTCATACAAGCCCGAAGCACCTACGTTAGTGTTTTTACCTGCACCAGATTGTCCGTACTCATTCACAGAATAGGCTGCATTTAAGACACCGCCCATCGAGAACCACGCATTTGGTTTTACGTCAACACTCAATTTTGCAGAGTAACGCTTGTAGCTTTGTCCTTTTACTGTACCTTGGTTATCGATAAAACCAAAAGAGGCGTAAGACTTCATTTTATCAGTACCACCACTTACACTGATCGTATGTTGACCTGTCAATGACGGACGAGTTACCATACCAATCCAGTCTGTATTTTGTACCTTAGAACCGTCCCAAGTGCCACCTTCCCAGCCTTTTAGGATATTATTCCAAGATGATAAGTCTCCTGAGCCTTTGAAAATCAAGAAGTCATTGGCCTGAGTAGGTTTGTCACCACGAGGATACAAATTCTGATTCAAATAATAATATGACCATCTTCTGTAATCGATATATTGCGCAGCGTCCATCAATGGTGAGCTGTTTTGCAATGTTTCAGTGGTAAAGTTAGAGTTCAAACTCAAGGTATATTTACCATTTTTACCTCTTTTCGTAGTGATAATCACAACACCGTTTGCACCACGCGAACCATAAATAGCCGTAGCAGAAGCATCTTTCAAAATGTCTACTGTTTCAATATCGTTAGGGTTGATGTTATCGATACCACCCGATGTCAATGGAATGTTATCTACTACGTACAAAGGTGAGTTTGAAGCTGTCAACGAACGAACCCCACGAATCGTGATATTTCCTACTTGACCGGGTCTTTCATTAGAAGTAATGTCAACCCCAGCCGCTCTACCTTGCATACCTTGTAGCGCATTGGCAACAGGTCTTTGTGTAAGGTCTTTAGCACTTACGCTTACTACTGCACCTGTAACGTCTGATTTTTTACGCTCGCCATAACCAATTACGACAACCTCTTCTAAGGCTTTCGTATCTGTTTGTAATACTACATTTATTACCGTCTGATTTCCAACTGCTACTTCTTTTGTTTCGTAGCCCGTCGAAGAAATTACTAACACCGCATTGCCATCTGGTACATTGAGTTTGAACGAACCATCTACACCAGTTGTGGTTCCTTGATTTGTACCTTTGATTTTAATACTTGCTCCTGGAAGAATTTCTCCATCGCTTCCAGTAACCTTTCCAGTTACAGGCAAAGCCAAACTTGATTTGTTTGTTACTCTTACCGAATGTAGCAAACTAGCCTCTTTTGCAAGTACCAAATTGCCTTTACCTTCAACTTGAGTATAACTTCCAGCTAAGGCCACAAGCACACCCACATTTAGTAATTTTTTGAGCATTGAGATTAGGTTTTATATGAAATAATTGACAGAAAAAAGACCGCTCTTAATATGATTTATTTTATATTATTTTGTCTTTTTTGTCAAAGATATTACCATCCCAAACCCAAACCATCATGCTCCGTCCTGAACCATATAGCTACATTTTATTAAATTCATTCTTAAATTGATTCTATTTTCATTTAAGAAAAATATAATTTTTTCTATATATACTTTTTTTAGTGCTATTTTTAAAAAATATTAATAAAGATTTCTCAAAAGCATAAAACCTATCAGAATGGTTTCCGAAATCGTTTACGGAACATAAACTATCTTCATTATACGTAAAAAAAATATTACTATTTTGAATCAAAACTAGTATTTTTAAATAGTACAATTGTAATAGTTTATTGAGTAAATCAAAGCCCTATTTTATGCTTTTTATAGAATAAAATCGCCAGTATTTTTTTACTGATTTTGAAAGTTTTTTTGTCAAACTGCCTAAAACCTGATTAATATCACCTTATTTATCCTGCTAATCTTTGCCTAAGCAGTACAGCAACAGGACAGTTCAAATTGTATTATTCTATCAAGACATGTCGTAGCTCGGGGAACAAATGAATACTCTTTTTCTATTATCTATACAACAAATGTTGACCTACTAAACTCAGCAAAACAATCAATATGAAATACATTTTTGAAGAAAACTCTTTCCATAGTCATTTTTCATTACTAATTGAAGAAAACAGATTTGAACATATTTTTTATGACAATCGCGAAGAACGTTTGCTTACGATTGTGTGGAACCGTGGGGAATCTCAGCAGATCTCGATAGATGGATACTGTTATACTTTTCCCAAAAACACGATTCTTCCACTAATGGTAAATCAGTCTTTTTGGTTTGAAAAACCTCAAAATTTAGTTATCTGGCGTTTCAATAGAGAATTCTATTGTATTGTCGACCACGACAAAGAGGTATCCTGTGTGGGCTTTTTGTTTTATGGCATGAGAGAAATCACCTTTTTTCGCCTCAATGAAGAAAATCTGTCAAGGTTCGAATCGCTTCGTACGGTATTTATCGATGAGTTTAGTACCATTGATACCATCCAAGGCGAAATGCTGAGAATGTTACTCAAGCGTTTGATTATTTTAGTAACCAGAATCGCCAAAGAACAAAGTATTCAACCACCTATGGAGGAGCAAGATTTTGACATAGTTCGCCGATATAATATTGCCGTCGAAAACCACTACAAAACCAAACATCAGGTGCAAGATTATGCCGATATGCTGAGCAAATCGCCCAAAACATTATCCAATTTATTTGCCTTATACAATCACAAATCACCTCTTCAAATTATCCACGAGCGTATTACGCTTGAAGCCAAACGTTTACTGATTTTTACAGAAAAGCCCACTAAAGAAATTGCCTTTGACCTAGGTTTTGAGGAAGTTGCCCATTTTAGTCGCTTATTCAAGAAGGTAGTTGGCGACTCTCCTACTGATTTTAAAGAAAAACATTTTAGAAATTAAGTTAGCTGGCAAAATTAAAATAATTGTACCAGCAATAGGCTTTAGGCTGTAAGCCGTAGGCATTAGGCAAACAAATTTTGATGAAATCCGTAAGCCCAAAGCTGATTACTGAAGGCTTAGGAAATATTGGTAACAAGTCGGGAAAAAGTGGTTCGTTGTGAGCGAGTCTATTGTATCAACTTTGCATCAACAAAATGATTCAATTATACTTAAACAAAATCGAACATGAAAACTTTTGAAGTCCCAACTCGCGAACAAGTATCTGAAACAAACCAACATATTTTTGATAACCTCAAAAAAGGAATAGGCATGGTTCCTAATTTGTATGCCACTTTTGCTCATTCAGACAATGCTTTGTCGAGCTATGTGACACTACAGAGTATGAAATCTTCTTTGAGCAATAAGGAAAAAGAGGTTGTAAACTTGGTGGTAAGTCAGATCAACGACTGTATCTACTGTCTTTCGGCACACACAGCTATTGGCAAAATGAACGGTTTCTCAGACGAACAAATCATCAAAATTCGTAAAGTAGCCATCGATTTTGACGCCAAATTGCAAGCTTTAGCACAATTCGTAAAAGAAACGACTATTGAGCGTGGACACCCTAGTCAAGCATCTGTAGAAGCATTTTTGGAAGCAGGTTATACCAATGCTCAATTAGTGGATACCATCGTATTGATTGGCGATAAAATCATCACCAATTATCTACATGGCGTAACGAAAGTACCTGTTGATTTTCCTGTTGCAGTAGCAATTTAGTGATTGGTGATTGAGTGAATGAGTGATTATTTTTAAAAAAACTCATTCACTCAACCTAAATTAAAGCCCATGCGGCGATGAAAGCTGCATTTTTACTGGCTCTACCATTTGAATACTGAGCATTGAAACCAGCTGAAATACTGTCGCAAACATCCCAATAATAGCAAAAGCCTGCACCAAATATCCTATCATAACCAAGAGCTTCTCGATATATGCTAGTCTAGAGGGAACCTCATCCTCGTCGTCTACAAGACTTCCGAATAAACTTCTACAGTACAAAATAACATCCTGATGATGTACAATGATTTTCCCCAAAAAGAAAACGAAGATATTAAATACAAACGCTGGCAAGGTTGTCAGCAAAGAACCGATGATGAGCATGATTAAATAGGTTAAAATGAGTTTATTATAAATAGGTATTTTAAAAGTGTTTAAGTACTCCCTTCTTCTTTTATACTCGATTTGTAAATTAATTTTTCCAAAACTCTAAAACTTTAGCTTTTGGTGAATATAGTTTCACTGGGTATATCCACAAAATAAGACTTTTCAATTCCTCCTCCACGAAAACTCAGTATCCAAAAATGTATATTCAGATGGATTTTCTGTAGCTTAAGTTAAATTATTAGGTTTATTTCTCAACTTGTGAGCAACTTTGTAAACTCATAAATGGCTTTAGATAAATGGCAAAAATGCATAAAGTTAGATTAATGAATTAGAAAAAGAATGTCCAAAACTAGAGATACCTTCCTGAGCATACGTAAAAAACGAATTATTATCATCGTTTTTGCCTTTGTGCTGTACAATTTAGTTTCCTATATCATAGACCCATTTTCGGCTTATTGGAAAATCTATTTCCAGCGGGACTCGCTGAATATCTTTTTGGACCTGTTTCTCAATTTTAGCTTTTGCTGCCTCATTTCTGAATCGAGTATCTATTTAGGAATGCAACTCAACCACTATATCCCTTGGACCAAAAGTCCATATCGCAGACTATTGATTGAAACGGGGCTTAACTTCATCTTGGTCATGCTTGCTATTGGCTTCTTTGATTTTTTGTACCGATTCCTAGAAATGTGTGAGGCTTGTCAGAATGTAACAAGCTCAATGAGTATCGAGATGCAACGAGGTTATATTCAGTGGATTGTGGTGAGTGTCATTATCTCTTTCATGATTATTGGCATCAATACCTGCGTGTATTTGATTGACAATTGGAAAAACTCCGAAATACGTGCCGCAGCACTCGACCAAATGGCTGTGGAGGCTGAGTTATACTCACTCAAACTCCAAATTGATCCCCATTTTGTGTTCAATAACCTCAGCGTTTTATCAGAAATGATTCTGAAAGACCAGCAATTGGGCTATGAATATGCCGAAAACTTTTCGAGAATATACCGTTATATGCTCGTCAATACCAAAAAGGACATTATATCTCTCGAGGAGGAATTAAGGTTTTTAAAATCATACATCTTTCTGATTAAACAACGAATTGGAGACGGCGTAACGTTTGAAGTGGATATTGAAAAAGAGTGTTTAGGGGCTTATTTGCCTCCTTTAACCTTACAGTTATTGGTAGAAAACGCACTGAAGCATAATAAAACCTCTCGCAGGAATCCGCTCCAAATTTGCATCTATAATACCGACAAAAATGAGGTTATCGTAGAGAATAACCTTCTTCCGATTGAAAACCCCTTGAATTCATCAGGATTAGGACTACAAAACATTCAAAGACGCTATAAGTTATTATGGCAAAAGGGTTTAGAAATTGACAAAAGCACCGATATTTTCAAAGTAATTATACCACTCATAAAAGCATGATCCAGAAAGTATTAATCATAGAAGACGAAAGACCAAATGCCGATAGACTTGAACGTTTGATTAAATCTGTTCGCCCTAATGCACAGATTGTAGATGTCTTGGAGTGTATTTGTGAAAGTATCGAATGGTTTGAAAGCCACGAAATGCCTGACGTAGTGATGATGGATATTCGTTTGTCAGATGGATTGAGCTTCGAGATTTTTGAAAAAACTACTATTTCTTGTCCTATCATTTTTACAACTGCTTATGACGAATACGCCGTAAAGGCTTTCAAATATAATAGCATTGATTACCTACTCAAACCTGTAGAGTTGGATGAATTAGAGCGGGCTTTCCAGAAATTAGAGAGTACGTCGTCAGCACCAGAGCCAGCTTCTTTGGCTAATTTGTTAAATTATTTTCAGCCCAAAGATTTCCGAACTCGCTTTTTACTGCCCTACCGAGATGGCTACAAAAGCCTACAAATCAACGACATATCATATTTTTACTCTAAGCTAAAAATCACTCGTGCAAAGCTACACAATGGTTCAGAAGAAATCATTCCATTGACCATGGAAGAGTTAGAAGAACAACTAAACCCTAAGGATTTTTTTCGTGCCAATCGCCAGTTTATCATCCATGTAGATGCTATTGAACAAATTCATAATTATTTTAATGGTAAACTAAAAGTTGACCTCAAGCGTACACCCGAAGATATGGAGCTGATTGTAAGTCGTGAAAAAGCAAGCCTTTTAAAAGCTTGGTTAGATTTTTAGTAGCTAAAACCTTATGCTTCTCCCAAATTTCGGTCAGGCACGTTTTCTTTTCAGAATCCAATTTTGTCGTTTCGGTCAAATTTGACTAACCTTCTCGCTTTTCTCTTTATTTCTTTGTATCAAAAATTTTCTATCTATACGAAATCATGATACAAACCGTATTCAGAACAAGATTGTCTAGTAAGGCACTATTGTTTTTTGCTTTTACACTCTTGTTATTTTCATGTAAAGAACAAGCACAGCAAACCCAACAGCCACCTCTAATTGTTGATTTTATCCAATTAGGCGCTACAAACGCCGAAGTCGAAAAAAAATATCCTGGCACAATTGAGGGAACAGTCAATGTCGACATCAAAGCTCAAGTAACAGGTTATTTAGAGCAGATTTATGTCAAAGAAGGTGACTATGTCAAAAAAGGTCAACCTCTTTTCAAAATCAAAGGAGATGTTTACGGCGAACAAGTCAATAATAGCAAAGCACAATTAGAAGCTGCTTTGGCAGCACAAGCCACAGCCAAACTCGAAGTTGAAAAACTCAAACCCTTAGTAGCAGGAAAGGTTGTATCCGAAATGCAACTCAAAACCGCACAATCCAACTATGAGGCAGCCACTGCACAAGTGCAACAAGCCAAAGCAGGATTGAGCTCTTCCAAAATCAATCTCGATTTTAGTGTTCTCAAAGCTCCAGTAAGTGGCTATATCGGACGTATTCCCAATCGTATCGGCAACTTGGTGATGCCAAATGATGCTACGCCATTGACGACACTTTCAGAAATCAACGAGGTTTTAGTCTATTTCTCTTTGAGCGAAGCCGACTATATCTCTTTTGCCAAAGAAGGCGGTTTACAGAAAAATGCCAATTCAGTGGAGTTGGTAATGGCAGATGGCTCTGTGTATAACCACAAAGGTCGCCTGACTGTGGCAAGTGGGAATATCGATAAAATGACAGGAAGTATGTCATTCAAAGCGATTTTCCCCAATCCTCAAAAGCTTCTTCGTTCTGGCGGTACAGCAAGAGTTGTACTCAAAAAAGACTTTGACGGCGTGTTGAAAGTACCAATGGGTAGTGTCAAAGATATTCAAGATAAATTTTTCGTCTTTACCCTTGGCGACAGCAGCAAAGTTGCCATGAAACCTTTTGAAGTAGCAGGTAAAGTAGACGGTCAATATATCGTAAAATCAGGTCTGAAAGCAGGCGAGAAAATCGCCACCAACAACATCGACATGCTCAACGAAGGCGTAGTAGTGAAGGCGGTAATTAAGTAGAAGGCACTAGGCAAAGAGAAAGTATAAATCCTTATCTCTCCTTGCTTGATGCCTATCCCATTGTAACAAAAAGGCAAAGAGACTTTAAACAAAGAGAATGTATAAAATTTAATCCCTCTTTGCCTGATGCCTCACCCCTTTTTGCCTAATTAAAAAAAATCAACCATGCTAACAAAAATAATAGACAGACCTGTGCTGGCTACGGTGATTTCGATTGTCATTGTAGTACTAGGATTTGTGGGTCTCGACAGACTCTCTGTCACTCGTTTCCCAGATATTTCGCCCCCAACCGTAATGGTATCTGGCTCGTATCCAGGGGGTAATAGCGAAACTGTGATACGCTCAGTAGTAACACCACTCGAAGAACAAATCAACGGGGTAGAAAATATGCAGTACATCAAATCTACGGCTAGTAATGATGGTACATTTTCTATTTCGGTTATCTTCAAACAGGGTGTAAATCCTGACCAAGCGGCTGTAAACGTACAAAACCGTGTACAACAAGCCACTCCTATTTTGCCACAGGAAGTAATCCGTATGGGTCTTACTACCTCGAAGCAGCAAAATAGTATGATTCTGATTTTCAACTTGTTTACAGAAGATAACAACAAATACGATGAAACCTTTTTGCAAAACTATGCCAATATCAACCTAATTCCGCAAGTCAAACGTGTACCGGGAGTTGGTCAAGCCATGGTATTTGGGGCAAAAGATTATTCGATGCGTATTTGGTTGAATCCTCGCAAAATGGCAAGTTATGGTCTTACGCCAGCCGAAGTTTCTGCTGCCATTGCAGACCAAAGTTTGGAGGCTTCTCCAGGTCGTTTGGGCGAAGAATCAGATGCTCCACTCGAATATGTGATTCGCTATAAAGGAAAGAAAAACTTGCCAGAAGACTATGATAATATTGTCGTAAAAAATCAAGGCAATAATATGATTCGCCTGAAAGATGTGGCTCGTGTAGAATTTGGGTCGATTTCTTACAGTGGTAGCAACTCTTCCAACATGCGCAATGCAGTGACGATTGCGATTTTACAAACGACAGGCTCAAACGCCAATGCCATCGAAATAGGTATTGATAAAGAAATTGAACGATTGTCAAAATCCTTCCCACCAAGCATCAAATGTTCAAAACTGATCAGTACCAAAGAGCGTTTGGATGAGGCGACGAATCAGGTAAAATCTACCTTGTTCGAAGCCTTTATTTTGGTATTTATCGTAGTGTTTGTGTTTTTGCAAGATTTTCGTTCTACCCTTATTCCTGCCATTGCAGTGCCTGTGGCGATTATTGGTACGTTCTTTTTCTTATTAGTCTTAGGTTTTACGATCAATATCCTCACCCTATTTGCCTTGGTATTGGCCATCGGTATTGTGGTCGATGACGCCATTGTGGTAGTGGAGGCTGTGCATAGTAAAATGGAAGGTAGTGATATGAGCGCCAAAGAAGCTACGCATTCTGCCATGAGCGAAATCACTGGGGCAGTTGTATCTATTACCTTGGTGATGTCGGCGGTATTTATTCCGATTGGCTTTATGACTGGTTCGGCAGGGATTTTTTATAAACAATTTGCTTATACACTTGCCATTTCTATCATTATTTCGGCAGTAAATGCTTTGACACTGACACCTGCATTATGTGCACTTTTATTGAAAAATAATCATGCAACTGAGCATCATGGAGAAAAGAAAAAGCTAGGTTTTGGACAAAGATTTTATGTAGCGTTTAACTACGGCTTCAGTAATTTCACGAATCGCTATGTTAAAATCATTCGCTTTTTGGCACTACGTAAATGGTTGGCCGCGGCATTGGTGACAATCGTGATCGCTGCTTCGGCATGGGTAATGAACTCCACGCCAAGAAGTTTTGTGCCTATGGAAGACGACAATATGTTTACTTACGTATTGAGTATGCCTCCAGGAACAGCCCTTACCCCTACCACGCAGGTTGCCAACAAAATCAATAAACTTTTGTCTGAACTCGAAGCCGTTGAAGACAATACTGCAATTACAGGTTTTAACCTTTTGAATAACAGTACTAGTCCCGCTTATGCAGTAGGTTTTGTCAAACTCAAACCTAAAAAACTTCGTGGTAAAGTACAAGATATAGACGAGTTGATGGGAGTAGTTAATCAAAAGCTGTCTGTCATTAAAGAAGGAATGGTCATGACGATGCGCCTTCCACCGGTTGATGGTTATGGTATGACCAACGGTGCTGAGATTGTATTGCAAGACCGTAAAGGTAGAAGTCCAAATGTTCTTAAAGCTAAATCGGACGAAGTAATTGCCGAACTCATGAAAGTACCGGGTGTTGCATCGGCTTACACCGTATTCCGTACTGACTATCCTCAGCTAGAGCTCGAAGTAGACGAAGACAAAGCCAAACAAATGGGCTTAGGTGTTAGTCAGGTATTGGGTACAGTTCAAAGTTATTTTGCTGGAGACCAAAGTTTGAACTTCTCAAGATTCGGAAAATTCTATCGTGTCAACATCAAAGCTGATGGCGTGTTTAGAATGGACGAGCAGGCTTTTGATGAAATTTATGTCAAAAATCCACAAGGACAAATGGTTCCTGTCAAGTCAGTAGTAAAACTCAACAAGGTTTACGGACCAGAGGCTGTGAGCCGCTACAACCTATACAACGCCTTGACGATTTATGTGAATGCTATGCCAGGCACAAGTAACGGCGCATTGATGGATAATTTGGAAAAAGTGCTAGACAAACTTCCAGCCGATTATAGTTATGAGTGGACAGGTTTGAGCTTGGAAGAAAAAGCTTCTGGCAACCAAACCTTGGGCATTTTAGGACTGTGTTTACTATTTGTCTATCTCTTGTTATCTGCACAATATGAAAGTTATTTATTACCAATGGCAGTGCTTTTGTCTATTCCTACTGGTTTGTTAGGTGCCTTTTTAGGTATCAGAAGTATCGGTTTGGATAATAACATCTATGTACAAATCGGGATGATTATGTTGATTGGTTTGCTAGCTAAAAACGCCATTTTGATTGTAGAGTTTGCCGTGCAACGTCGTCGCGCTGGGCTAAGTATTTTAGAATCTGCCGTTGATGCCTCACGAGCACGTTTACGTCCTATCATCATGACCTCTTTTGCCTTTATTGTCGGTATGATTCCATTGATGATTTCTGAAGGAGGAACGGCCACAGGTAACCATTCGATTAGTACGAGTGCGGCGATGGGGATGTTGAGTGGGGTTGTCCTTGGGATTGTTATTATTCCTATTCTGTATATGTTTTTCCAGTTTTTACAAGAACAAGTAACAGGAAAAAAGGCGTAAGGAAATACGGAAAAGCATATTTTCTAATTTTAGAAAAGAACATAAACATGAAACTAACAAAATATATCAGTATAGGATTGATCGCCTTGCTTTCGGCCTGTACTGTTGGCAAAAAATACAGTCGCCCCGATGTGAGTATGCCTGAGCATTTCAGAAACTCCATTTCGACTACAGCGGACTCTGTTCAGTTGCCTTGGAGAACTTTTTTTAAAGAACCTCAATTGGTAGGTTTGATAGAAAAAGCCCTTGCCAAAAACAACGATGTATCTGTAGCGGTGTTGACTATACGCCAACTTGATTTGAATTACCAGCAAGCAAAGCTAGGCTTATACCCAAACCTTGATTTTAGTCTAGGAGCCAACAGAACTTGGCTCTCAAAAAATTCCTTAAACGGCTCTTTGAGTGAGCAATTTCTAGGAACGGCATATATGGACGATTACAGTGCTACAGTACGTTTGTCATGGGAGGCTGATATTTGGGGAAAAGCCAAAAACCATAAGGAGTCGGCATTGGCGGAGTATTTTATGCAAAAAGAAAATCTTTCAGCGCTCAAAACTCGCTTGATTGCTCAAGTAGCACAAGCCTATTTTAATCTTTTGACACTGGACGAACAACTTTCGGTTGCCAAAAAGAATATTGCATTCGCCGACACAGCCTTGACAATGATTCGTTTACAATACCAATCTGGACAAACCTCCTCCTTGGCGGTAGAACAGGCAGAGGCACAGAAAAAGACCGCAGAATTATTGATTCCTGTAGCCAAACAAGCGATTTCGGCACAGGAAAATGCGCTTAGTATTTTATGTGGAGAATATCCTACTAGCATCGAACGCACCAAAAGTATGCAAGAGGCGCTACCGACTGCCTTATTTAATGAGGGAGTTCCCGCCAATTTGCTCAGTCGTCGTCCCGATGTAAAAGCCAGCGAATATGCTGTAATTTCGGCCAATGCCAAGATGAATTTAGCAAACATTGCCATGTATCCAAGCATTAGTTTGACGCCTTCCATTGGAGCAAACTCTTTCAAACTAAATACATGGTTCGATTTACCAGGCTCATTAATCAAAACCGTGGGAGTAAACCTCACACAACCAATTTTTAATAAAAAAGCCTTACAAACTGCCTTTGAGGTTTCGACGATAGAAAGAGAAAAAGCTGTTTTGAATTTTAGACAGAGCTTAGTGAACGCCGTTGGAGAAGTTTCAACCGCTTTGAGCAGAGGCACCGCAGCCAAGGAACGTTTGGAACTGATTCAATCAAAAAACAGTATGCTTTCCAAGGCCACCAAAGATGCTTTATTACTCTATAAAAACGGTATGGCAAGCTATCTGGAGGTGATTACAACGCTCAATAATTCCCTCCAAAATGAGTTAGACGCCATCAGTGTTCGTAAAGAGCAATTCGATGCAAGTACTGAGTTATACCGTTCATTAGGCGGTGGCGTAGAATAGTTTTTGAGTGAACAGGAACAAAGTGTCTAAGGCACAAAGTGATTTTCTAAAATACCTAACCCCTACTGTAGAGACGTTGCATGCAACGTCTACCAACTAGTGTTTTGTGTTGTAGCCGCAACCCTTGCAGTTGCCATTTTGAATGTGACAACCGCAAGAATTGCAGCTACGCAAAAGATCAATCTTCACACTGCACTCATTAGCAAGCAATTATCGAAGAGAAAAATCCCTTAAAATATTTTTTCTTACTACAAACCTATTGGGAGCCGTTGCGTGCAACGGCTCTACTAATTTCACTTATTTTTTACTTACTTTGTATCTCTCCTTCAAACCCTATTTACCATGCCTAACTTAACACATATCAGCAAATTACTCAGCAAAATCCTTCGCCATCAGCCTGATTTGATAGGTATTCAATTGGATGAAAATGGCTGGGTAGAGGTATCTACTCTATTACAAAATCTGGCGAAACACCAAACCTCCATTTCGTTCGAACAACTAAAGGAAGTGGTGGATACTAATAATAAAAAAAGGTTTTCCTTCAATGATGATTTCTCAAAAATCAGAGCTAATCAAGGACATTCTATAGAGGTAGATTTGGCTTTACAGACACAAATTCCTCCTGATATTTTATATCATGGTACCGTTGAAAAAAATCTTACTTCGATTTTTGAAAAGGGTCTTTCAAAAATGAACAGACAGCATGTGCATCTAAGTGCTGATACCGAAACTGCTCAAAAAGTAGGTATGCGTCATGGAAAGCCCATAATTTTAAAAATTGAAAGCAAAAAAATGTATGACCAAGGCTATGTTTTCTATCTTTCAGAAAATTATGTTTGGCTAATAGACAGCGTTCCTAGTGAGTTTATTCAGTTATAAGTAGACAATAAAGATTTAATGATAGGCTTTCAGCAGCCAGCTATGGGCATTCCGCAAAATATTTTGAAACTTTTAGCCTACTGTATATTGCTTAATGCCTACAGCTTACAATCTAAAGCGTATTTATGAAAACACAAAATTCAGTTTACATTGCTCAAAGTCTCGATGGTTATATCGCCGATAAACATGGAGGTATCGCTTGGCTCGATTCAGTTCCTAATCCTGAGGGCGACGATATGGGTTATTTTGATTTCGCTAATCGCATGGATGCGCTAGTAATGGGGCGTGTTACCTTCGAAACAGTCTGTGGCTTTGACTGCGATTGGCCCTACACCAAACCTGTATTTGTATTGAGTAATACCCTTTCCGAAATTCCAGAAGCTTATTTAGGGAAAGCATTTCTTGTCAAAGGAACACTCACCGAGATATTAGCTCAAATTAATGAGAAGGGCTACTCTCGACTTTATATTGATGGAGGAAAAACTATTCAACATTTTTTGAAAGAAGACCTTATCGATGAAATGATTATTACGACTTTTCCCTTATTACTCGGAGGAGGATACTCTCTTTTTGGTGATCTTCATGAAACCTTGACCTTCGAACTGACCTCTTCTCGCATCTGTTTAGGGAGTTTGGTTCAATCTCATTTTATTAGAAAAAGATAAATCCCATAAAAGGATATTTTAGCTGTTTGGGTCAACACTAAAACATATTCAAAAAATAAATACTAACTTTTTTTACACCTATTTTACTCATTTTCTTCAGTAAATCCCTCTCTATTCACTTTAAACAATATTATAATAAAAATCTATATCTCAATAATAACAATCGATTTGACTTATAATTATTCTTATCGTAATTTTAACATCGAATCAAGGAAAAATCCTTTTTTTATTACTAATATTATAGTAGTAAAATTTAGCATTTAAAGTGAAAAACCTTACAAATGACATATTACCAAATGTTAATGCAGAATTTTACTTTTAACAATATTTTACCGTAAAAAACTAAACAATTTATAAAATGGAACATCACTCATCAAATCACGGTTCTCAAGAGGGAGGTAAATGCCCATTCCATCACGGTGCTTCTGCTCCTGCGCCAGCAAGACATGCCGCAGGCGGTGGTACAAGAAACCAAGACTGGTGGCCAAATCAATTACGTTTGAATATCCTTCGCCAACACTCTACTTTGTCTAATCCTATGGGTGAGGATTTCAACTACGCCGAAGAGTTTAAATCATTGGATTTGAGCGAAGTTAAAAAGGAAATTGTTGAGTTGATGACAACTTCACAAGATTGGTGGCCTGCTGACTATGGTCATTATGGTCCATTCTTTATCCGTATGGCTTGGCACAGTGCAGGTACTTATCGTACTGCCGACGGTCGTGGCGGTGCAGGTTCGGGCTCTCAGCGTTTTGCTCCTTTGAATAGCTGGCCAGACAACGTAAACTTGGATAAGGCTCGTTTGTTGCTATGGCCAATCAAACAAAAATATGGACGTAAACTTTCATGGGCTGACTTGATGATTTTGGCAGGTAACTGCGCTCTTGAATCAATGGGCTTTAAAACTTTTGGTTTTGGTGGTGGTCGTGAAGACATCTGGGAACCAGAAGAAGATATTTATTGGGGTGCTGAAGACAAATGGCTAGAGTTGAGCGGTGGTTCAAAAAGCCGTTATTCAGGCGAACGTGACTTGGAAAATCCTCTAGCTGCGGTACAAATGGGTTTGATTTATGTAAACCCTGAAGGTCCAGATGGCAACCCAGATCCATTGGCTGCTGCTCACGATATTCGTGATACATTTGGCCGTATGGCGATGAATGACGAAGAAACTGTTGCCTTGATTGCAGGTGGTCATACCTTCGGTAAAGCACACGGTGCGGCTGACCCAGGCAAATATGTGAGTGCTGAACCAGCAGCAGCTTCTATCGAAGAACAAGGCTTAGGTTGGAGAAACTCTTTCGGCTCAGGTAATGGTGAAAATACGATTACAAGTGGTTTGGAGGGTGCATGGACAACTACCCCAACTAAATGGAGCAATAACTATTTCTGGAACTTGTTCGGTTATGAGTGGGAATTGACAAAAAGCCCTGCTGGCGCACATCAGTGGATTCCTAAACACGGTATGGGTGCAGAAACTGTTCCAGATGCGCACAATCCATCGAAACGCCACACGCCAATCATGTTTACAACTGACTTGGCCTTGAGATTTGACCCAGCTTATGAAAAAGTTTCAAGACGTTTCTTCGAAAACCCAGATGAATTTGCTGATGCTTTTGCTCGTGCATGGTTCAAATTGACTCACCGTGACATGGGACCAAAATCATTGTACTTAGGTTCAGAAGTTCCTGCAGAAGACTTAGTATGGCAAGATCCAATCCCTGCGGTTGACCATGAGTTAGTTGACGAAAACGATATCGCTGCTTTGAAAGCAAGCATTGCTGCTTCAGGTTTATCAGTTTCTGAATTGGTATCAACAGCTTGGGCTTCGGCATCTACTTTCCGTGGTTCTGACAAACGTGGCGGTGCAAATGGCGCTCGTGTACGTTTGGCTCCACAAAAAGACTGGGAAGCAAACAATCCTGAGCAATTAGCAAAAGTATTGTCAACATTGACTTCTATCCAAGAGGAATTCAATGCTACACAATCAGGTGGTAAAAAAGTATCATTGGCAGACGTAATCGTGTTGGCAGGTAATGTGGGTGTTGAAATCGCTGCTAAAAATGCTGGTGTTGAGGTATCAGTACCATTTACAGCAGGTCGTACAGATGCTACTGCTGAGCAAACAGATGTAGAATCATTTGCCGTACTTGAGCCATTAGCTGACGGTTTCCGTAACTACAAAAAGAAAAAATATACAACTTCTTCAGAAGAAATGTTGGTCGACAAAGCACAATTATTGACTTTGACAGCTCCAGAAATGACTGTTTTAGTAGGAGGTTTGCGTGTATTGAATACCAACTGGGATAAATCATCTCATGGGGTATTTACTCACCGTCCTGAAGCGTTGACAAACGATTTCTTTGTAAACTTATTAGATTTCTCAACTACTTGGAATGCTACGACAGACGACCAAGAAGTATTTGAAGGTCGCAACCGTATCACGGGTGAAGTGAAATGGACAGCTTCAAGAGTTGACTTAATCTTTGGTTCAAACTCAGAACTTCGTGCTATTGCCGAAGTATATGGTTTCCAAGACTCACATGCGAAATTCGTAAAAGATTTCGTTGCAGCTTGGACAAAAGTAACCAACCTAGATCGTTTTGATTTAAAATAATGATTGACTAGATTATTAAGTTGGTGAATAAAACCCGACGGTCGCTTGACTGTCGGGTTTTTGTTTTTTAGAAAATATTCCCTCCCATTTTTCTCAAGTTTATCCTGCCAAATCCCCAATCTGTCGGAAAGGTTTTCTAAAAATTTAGTGTTTTGATTTGTTTTGAATCAGAAATCAAACAAAATCTTGTTCAACAATTCACTAAATTTAACTTAGCATTCTTTGCCTCCGCAAAGCTTGTTTATCCCAATAGCCATGAACAATAAACCGACTTTTGAAAAAACTTTTGAAGCTGATTCTATCAATCTTCTAGACTTGCAAAACTTTACTGGTGACCTCGAATTGATTGCGCATGATGAGAATACCATTAAAGTAGAAATCTATGCGAGTGTCAGAAGTATTTTTACCTTTTTTATCTACAGTGATCCTCTCTTGGAATTTGACTTTGATACACACGATTTGCGTTTTGAACAATCGGGCGATACTTTCAGTATTTATGCTAAACCACGATACTTTAATGTGTTCAACTGGTTTAATTTTCAAAGTACTTCTTTTCGAATCTATATTCCCACTCGTTTGAGTTCCCAAACCAAAACATTCGGGGGCGATGTCTCGCTGAAAGGTATTGGAGGTAATCACTTTTTTGAAACATGGGGTGGAAAAATTTTGGCACAAAACACCGTGGGTAACCTCAAAGGAAAAACGATGGGTGGCAAAATCGAGCTTATTTCTTGCCAAGGAAGCATCGATGTGTCTACGATGGGCGGCAATATTTTTGTGGCAAATAACCAAGCTGATATTCGTTTGGATACGAAAGGAGGCAATATGCTCGTCCAAAATCATAAGGGTTCTATTAATGGTTCGAGCTGGGGTGGTAAAATAGAAGCTTTTGGCGTAGAGGGTTCTTTCGAATGTCATACCTTGGGTGGTAATATTCGTCTGAATGATATTCATGGAAATATTGGCGTAAGTACCAAAGGAGGTAATATTTTCGCTGATATTCAATCGTTACATCAATACGCTTGGTTTGATACTTCGGGGGGAAATATTAAAATCACCATGCCTCTCAACCAACCCATGAATTTGGATGTTTCGGGAAGTCGTATTCAGTTACCACCTCTTTCCGATTTTAAGGGTTTGATGACCAATGACACCATTCATGGTACTATCCTCGGAGGCGGACCAACGGTAAGCGTCAAAACCTTGGGAGGTAAAATCAAGATTCGTGAAAACAATCAACCATACGAGCCAATTCGACCAAATGACACTACTGTTAAAGATGCCCATAAAACTAACATCAACCTCGAAAAAAAGCCTTTAGATAGCCCAAAAGCTACTTTTTCAACACCTGTTAACCAATTTGACATGGTAGACAGACCTAAACCCTTTGGTCTAAAACCACCTTATGACCTTGGATTTAGTGTTATTTTTTGTTTGCTTGTCGGTTACGGCATTACAAGTATTGCTTATTTTACCTTAGAAATTTTAGGTAAATGGCAAATTGATTTTTCAGCTATTCAGCCAGATATGGTGCTTTTAACCACCGCGGCTGGACTTTCGGCGACGTTGGCTTGTTACATTTTTTTGACATTCATCGAGCCAAAAATCCCGCTCGATGAAGTCAAGTTTTTACCACTGATGGGCTGTGCGTTTGCTTCTTCCGAAATTATTCAATGGAGTATTTTACAAACTAATGTTTGGGCATTTAGTGTACCTATGGCTATGTATTTTTATTTGGCATTACCTGCTTTTATTAGTTGGGCATTTTTATATTATTGGTTTCAACATCGTAATATCAACCGTAAAATTTCTGAAAAAGAATATCAATTACTCAACTTAGAAAAGCTTAAATCAAAAGCGCAACTAGATGCCTTGGAAGCCAAAATCAATCCTCATTTTTTGTACAATGCCTTAAACAGTATTGCAGGGTTGATTCATGAACAACCGAATCAAGCTGAAGAAATGACCATACAATTATCCAAGCTTTTTAGATATACGACGGGTCGAACCGAAGAAAGTTTTCATACGCTTTTTGATGAACTTGAAATCATAAGAGCTTATTTGAGTATCGAAGAAGTACGTTTTGGTCACCGTCTCTCCTACACTATCGCTTGTGATGAAAGTTTGTATTCTCAACAAATTCCTCGATTTTTACTACAACCCTTGGTCGAAAATGCCATTAAACATGGTATTTCAAAAATAGCCGAGAAAGGTATTATCGAAGTCAACATTAAACAAGACAATGACTTGCTAACCATTCAGATTCAAGATAATGGGCCCGATTTTGCAGAAACCTTAGGCGGTGGTTTTGGCTTGAGAAGTGTCAAGGAAAAACTTAAATTGCTTTATGGCAACAAGGCTTCTTTGGAACTAAAAAACAACCCCAAAATCATCGAAATTCTTATCATGAATCGATAATGAGAAGCAATATCTTGCTTTAGGCTCTAAGCATTAGGCAAAAAAGCTTCAATAAATTCATGAGAAATATTTTGCCGAGAGCCAATAGTTGAATTTTATTTTACATTCACAACTCAGCATTAATACTTATGCCATACAAAACTATATTAATCGACGATGAACCTATTTCAATCAATCGTATCAAAAGGTTATTGAAAGAATATGACGATACCTTTGAAATCATTGGCGAAGCACTCAACGGACAAGAAGGGCTGGAAATGATAGAAGACCTCAGACCTGATTTGATATTTTTAGATATTGAAATGCCTATTTTGACTGGTTTTGAAATGCTCGAAAGACTTACTTTCATGCCGATTGTGATTTTTGTGACGGCTTATGATCAATTTGCCATTAAGGCATTTGAAGAAAATTCTATTGATTATTTATTAAAACCTATCGAAAAATCTCGCTTGGATAAAGCCGTTCAAAAGCTTCAGAAATTTACAGAAAATCAATCCGTCCAACTGTCGATTGACAGCCTTCAAAGCCTTACAGAACTTCTTAAACCTAAAAAAGACATTCATTCTATTTCTGTAAAGCAAGGTGATAAAATCTTAATCATTGCCTTACAAGACATTGCCTTTTTTCAGGCCGATGACAAATATGTTTTTTTACATACCCTCGATAATAAACAGTATATCACCAATTATACCATCAGCAACCTAACCGAAAAACTCCCTTCGCATTTTATCAGAATTAGTCGTTCGAGTATCGTGAATGGTAACCAAATTAGAGAATTAGAAAAGCATTTTAGTGGAAAATACCTCGTAGCGCTCAACGATGGCAAGCGTACCAAATTGGAGACAGGTATCTCCTATCACGATAATCTCAAAAGGTTTTCATTGTAGAGACGTTGCAGGCAACGTCTCCAGCAAAAGATTTACTATCATGTAAATGTCAAAACAAATATGTGAAGACGCTGCGTGCAACGTCTCTACGGTTTTTGTGTGGCGAAATATTCTTTTTTCACAACAGATGCCGTTTTATGCTCGCCCGAATGGTGCCAGCCTGGAGGCATAAAGATATATAAAACTTTGTCTTTTAGTGTCGGTGCATGATATACGTCTTTGGCTAATAGGATAATTTCACCAAAATAAGCATCCCAAAAATCGCCAGATTTCATCGGTCTGGTAATACCATATTCGATTTTCTCCTCATGTTTTTCATCTTGTAACGTTCCAAATACCTTATCCCAAATATTGAGCAGATTACAAAAGTTGGTATCCATATACAAAGGATTACGAGCATGATGTACTCGGTGATGCGAGGGAGTCAGAATGATTTTATTCAAGAAACCCAAACGAGCATCTTTCACCAAGTTTTCGCCAATATGA
Source organism: Cellulophaga sp. BC115SP (assembly GCF_009905545.1). Taxonomy (GTDB): domain Bacteria; phylum Bacteroidota; class Bacteroidia; order Cytophagales; family Spirosomataceae; genus Flectobacillus; species Flectobacillus rivi. Next base: position 366,711 of record NZ_JAAALB010000001.1, read on the forward strand.
ATAAAAGCACCCCAAGTGCCATCGATAAACATAATTAGGAACAACAAAGGAGGATTTACTCCCATCAATATACAAATCGTAGTACGAATAATATCAGCATAAGGTCCTTCTAAGAAAAAGTGCGCATAAGTAATGGATAGATTCATAGACTCGGAAGCATGATGTGTTGAGTGCAAACACCAAAATAGACGCACCTTATGACCTAAATAGTGGTACACAAAATGAGCAAATTCCCAAACCACGTAGCCATAAATAAACCAATACCAAGTAAACTCCGATTTGAAAATGGCATAAGGCTCAAACAAACCGATACAAATCCCCACCATCCCAATCGAAATAAATCGAGATATAACACGATTGAAGATGTAGGTAAAAAAAGCAATTTTATATTGGGTAAAGCTCAAGCGTTGAAAGAAAAACGCTCGGATTAGCTCGATGACCAGCAATACAGGAATAAGCGGAGCCAATGCTTTTCCAATGCCGTCTTGGGTTAATAAGGCTTTATAGTTGTCCGTCTGAATAATTTCAATCAGACCACTAAAGCTAAAAAAGCCTACAATTTCACGATACAAGGTTTCTAAGATTTCCATAATGTTAAGTTTGAGAAAATTGGTTTTCAAAATTTAACAAAATCATTTTAGAAAACTCTCAGGTTCTGTATGTTTTAGGTAGTACAACAATAATTTGCAATTCGCGAATTGCAAATTATTTATTTAGAATGGAATGCCAAATTGCTAATATCCTTTGCTTTCTGGCATAGTGTCCTGAAAAATCAAGACTTGCAGAAATTTCTTCTTCAATGGTTTTTCTCTCCATTAGTTCTCGCAATGAAGACTTGATATAGTTTAACACATCTTCTGTTGTATTTAAAATTTCATGCTCCAGATTAATACGGTTGTCAAAAATGTATATAATATCTTCAAAATCGCTATTCCATCTATAATCTTCTCCATGACGGTTTGATTTTAATGCTTCAAATTTTGAGGCTAAAAAATATTCTACAGGAAATATGCTGATTGATAATTCTTCATCTATTTCAAATAAAATACTCCATTCCAGTCCCTTTTTATACCAAATATTAGTAAACCCTAATATTTTTTCATCATCAGGCATTATATCAACTACTATATCATGGTATTTATAGCGACAAATTACACCTGAAAAAATATCATTTTGAAAACCTATACCTCTAAGTGTTTCTTCTAATTTGGTGTAGGAACCCAAATTCTGAAGTTCTATGACAATATCAATATCATCTGTAGGTCGAACTTCGGCCCTTGCTGAGTCATCACAATATAGTTCAACTACAGCACCGCCTACAAATACGATTTTGTGTTCAATTGAAGATAAGGCTTGTGCAAGCACTTTTATTCTTACAATGTTTTGATAACTATGTTTCATCCTAAAATATATTGCTCTAATTGTGTAGAAGCTAGTTTATTAATTCTTGCAGAACCTGTTCTTATGGCATCAACGAGTGCCAAAAGCGTATACAAATTTTCATCATTTTTTACAATTTCAGGAACTGTTGGATACAAAGGCGTGATTGTTTGGCCTCGTACTGTTCCGTTAGCGGATGCCCATACATATACCTCATTCGACACAATGTTTTCGCTTAGTGGTGCTACAGAATGCGCCGTAGGAATTCCCCTAGCAAGTCCTTCGGGATGTGCAGGGAACACGTATTTCAGTCCATATAGAAGGAAATCCAGAAAAGCCCTTTTATTAATATGCTTGGACTTATAATCTTCAAGTAAACCAGCATACTCAGAGCGCTGAAGAGATTCCGAAACTTCAGATTCACTCATTTGAAGGTCTTGTGCAATAACTTTATTCGTCAATGACCAATTACTAAGTATGTCATGATTTCTTGCTTCTTGTTTTTTAAAATGAGCAAGAATTTCAAGTAAAATCAATACATCCTGCGGACGCATTCCATTATGTTTCTTTCTCATAATATCCTTATTTTTAGAAACGTAAAGTTATAAGAATTTTATAAATTTGCAATTCGCGAATTGCAAATTATATATAAAACAATAGAGACGCAAGATATTGCGTCTCTACAATCAACATGATTTCTTAATTGGTTTTTACTACTACGTTATCTACATAAAACGTGGTTGGAGCACAAGGTTCGTCGGCACCTTTGAGTGGTGGGTCATTTGTTTCGTTTGGCGTTTGACGTGTTGGGAAATTACGAAAAGCACCCGTGCGTAGCGATAATCTTTCTATTGACTTCACAGCCTCCGCCAATTGCGCCTTTTCTAATACTTTCTTACCATTAATCAATAACGTATAGTTACCATGGGTATTGGCTTCTGTCAAAATCTCGATTTTATACCATTGACCTTTTTGATAAGAGGATACCACTTTTTCGGTGCTTCCATCGGTAGCGATGATTTGTCCATTTTCATCAAAACGAACACGTACAGGACGATTGCCGTACTGGTCGGTTAGGTCTATTTCGAGTCTTCCTGTATTAGTAACATCTGTGAATATCTCTAAACTAGTCTGCACTTTGGTTCCTTCTTGAAAAACTCGAATGGCACGAGCATAATCATACAAATCGGTATCGGACAACTGTAAAGCTTTGCCTGTTCTGTTAGGCGCTTTTACTACCTCTATCGGTGCCCATTTCGGAGCGTAAATATTCCAGTTGGGCACAGCGCCTTCTAAAGCTAAAGCATCAAAATTATCCGAAACTGTACCTTTTACCGCATATTGAATCGGCACAGGAGTACGACTTACCCATACGTCCTCTTTATTGACGGTATAGGTCATCCACATGTCATTGCCAGGAGGATTACCATTCCCTTCTTCGATGCCACGCATATAACAAGGTCCAAAATCTTTCCAGCGACCCGTAAATCTACGCACGGGTACTTCGCCTTGAATCAAGAGCATATTATCAAACAAAACTCCATCCTCGCCCGTCACCACGACCAACGGAAAACGATACTGCGTTTGTTCAATAGGGTTATAACTAATCGCATAACGACCATCGTCTGTTTTTTGTCCCCATTGTTTTCCTCCAGACATTAAGAATGTTGGTACTTTGACAGGTTCTGAAAAAGTTTTTCCTTCGTCATCCGAAAGCGCTACTAAAGATTTTTTCCAAAGAGCCACCACCTTTCCATCTTTACGATGATAATACGATAAAGCTTGTCCCGATTTGTTGCCATTATAAAAACCATCTACACCATGATCTTCATCATACCATTGGAACGTTATCAATTTATCTTTTAGCAAAGCATCACAAGCAGTGACAAAACCTACATTTGTAGATTTTTTGTAGAAAGGATACGAGGTATTGCTTTCATTCCAGTTGGCTTCACTTTCATAACGTATAAAGTATATCGGTCCGTAAGAACCATCCTTGTAGGCTTCGCGTACCACGCGACCGATTCCCCCTTTTCCAAAAGGGTCATCCGTGTGTCCATAAAAGGCAATTACTAACAAACGACCATCAGGAGCCACATAAAACCCCATGCGTTGGTGCATCATATAACCATGATAACCCGCAGGAATCTTCACGCCTTCGGGCGCTTTGTAGGGCGGAAAAACCACTTCAGGTTTTTCCCAATGACGACCATCTTTTGATTTCACGATAAGGGTTTGTCCTGGCGCTACGTGCTCATCAACAGGATTGCTCAAATACTGCTGGTAAAAAGTATTATTCCAGTAACAAAGATTAGAGGCATGGTTGTAGGTCCAGCCATAGCCATCGGCGTATTCGGGATGGGTGCGGTTGGCACGCATGGTCTGTCGGTTTTCGGTACCAATGGCATAACGCAAACGTCCTTCGTGCACACTTGGGTCAACGGTCTGACCGCCGATATAACGCAAGGGTTCTGCCACACTGCCTGTTTGGGCAAAGCTAGCACTGGCTAAACTGGCAAGAATACAGGGAATAGAAACGATTTTTTTCAAAGTTTTAGAAACGATTTTAAGAGTGAAAATTGGGTAAATCAGTAAAGAGCGAACAGGCACAAGGGATAAGTTAATGTCTATTCATCTCAAATTTAAGGTAAAAACCTATTTTTATACTCCAAGACTATAGGGTAGTTTTTGGATAAAAAGTATTCCTTTAAGCCTGATTAATTCGTTTTTTCCGAAAAGCTGTCGGCGTATTTCCTGTGTATTTTCTGAATTGTTTACAGAAATGGCTTTCATCTGTAAACCCAAATTCATCCGCTATTTCGGTCAAAGTATGCTGACTAAATTGTAGCCGTGCTTCTATCAAACTCATTTTGAGCTTCGTGATATACTGTTTCAGAGGCTCGCCTGTATGTCGTTTGAAGAAAATACTGATATAGGCAGGTGAATAGTGAAAAACCTCAGCCAAATGCTCGATGGTCAAAAAATCAGGTTGGTAGATATGCTGTTTGATATAGCGTAAAATAGCCTCTACCGAATCGTTTGGAGCAATTGAGGCGGTATTTTGTCCTAATAAATTTCTCGCTAAAATCATCATCATACTTCGCATTAGGTTATCTCGAATAATTTCAAAATACGAAGATTCAGGGTTTTGATATTCGCTTTCAAGTACCTGTAATAAATGATGAAGTTTTTGTTTTTCCCCTAAGTCATGGACAATCGAACCCCGACTTTGCGAAGAGGTATATAGCAAGGTTTCTACAATCTGTTGCCAAGTATTGCCATCATGCGCTTGTTGTTTCAAAAAAGATTCATTAAACCTGATAAAGCAAAATTCCGTCAAGCTATGTATATCAAAATCATGGAAATCTTCGGGACCTACCAAAAACACATCTCCATCCGAATAGTCAAATGAATTACCATTGAGATTATGCCTTCCTTGCCCTTTCAGGATAAAAATAATTTCGAAATAAGTATGCTTGTGTACCGAATGCTCCCATTGGATCGCCTCAAAATGATAAATATTGAAAGAAGTATGTAAAATATAACGTTTCATCGACCATCAAGATGTTTACTAATTATCTACCAAGATATAATGGATTTTTACCATTATCTAGAAAAAATCATTTGTAGTTTTGTATTAAAGTTTCAGTGTTATAGCACAGAAATTACGATAAACCACTTATAATCAACATCAAACATCATAAAGAAAGTTTAATCTATCAATAAAGAGCATAATGGAAATATACATTTTACCTGCTCATCACTTCAAAACATTTACACAATCATGAAAAAATTAGAAAGACGTTCATTCTTGACCAAAGCCGCAGCAGCGTCGGCATTGACAGCAGTTGCGCTACCTTCGGAAGCAAAGCCAAAGAAAAAAATCTTTATCCACCATGTTTATTTTTGGTTGAAAAACCCCTCAAGTGAGGCCGACAAAAACAAGCTTATCGAAGGACTAACAGGATTATCGAAAGTGCCAACCATTCGTTTCCACCACATTGGCACACCTGCAAGTACCAACCGTAGTGTTATCGAGAGAGGATATTCGGTTTCTTGGATGTTGTTTTTTGACAATTTGGAAGAAGAGGAAATCTACCAAAAACACCCTATTCACCTCAAATTTGTAGAAGACTATTCACACCTTTGGGAGAAGGTAATTGTGTATGATGCAGAGCAGATTTAGGAAAGAGGCTTGAGGGATAAGGTATTAGTTTACATGATTCGTGATATAGCCACAAGCTTTTATGGAATAAATAATCTATAAAAGCTTGTGGCTAATTTCATGGATATACTTTGAAATAATGGGTAAATCTCTATCTTTGAAACATCGTTAAAAGCTACCTCAAAAACTAATTCTATATCTATCTCATGCGTTCGAAACCGTTATTACTCAACCTGCTAGTTATATCATTTCCTTTATTTTTTATTTGGAATTGCGGACCTCGAAAGAATGATGCCGTTGATACAAATACCGATTCAACAGTAAATCATTCTTCTAAAGTGCTGGCTCAAGTTTTAGCATCACCCGATACTAACGAACGTCAAATCCAATCAGGGCAATTTATATTTACTTTTGAGCCATCTACTAAAAAAATATACCATCAGTACCCTACAAAATCTTTTATTATGCCAGATAGTTCTGGACTTCGCCAAGAGGGTTTGAACTGGTATGCATTGGATATGGAAGGCAAGGAAAAGCTTGTACTCTCTGGAAATGATAATGAGGGGTTTGATAGTTTTGTCGTTTATGAGTGTTTAGGCTCTGTTAAAAATCTACCATATTGGGTTTTTAAGGTCAATTTTTATGAAGGAGGAATGTTTACTCTGGTCAATAAAAATACGGGAGAAAAAATAGATTTAGTGAGCCCTCCCATTATATCACCAGACCAAAAGTGGCTTATAAGTGTATCTTCCGACTTAATTGCCGAATTCAACTTTAATGGCTTTGTATTACTAGAAATCAAAGACCAAAAGCTAGTCAAAAGTGCAGAAGTAGCACTCAAAACCAAAGGAATAGAAGATGCCAAATGGATTGATAATAACACGCTTTCCATCAAAGAAACCTATATTCAAAACGATGAAGAAGCCACAAGATATAGCATTCTGAGAATTGGGGTTAAATAAAAGTAGGTTAATGCTAAGTGCAAAACGATCATTCAATACTGAGCTAGTTACCTATGTTATACACAAATAAGCACTCGAAAACTTGACCTTTTGATCGATTAAATGTAAAAGATGGATAGCGTTTTGAGTCCAGAAAAATGTTATTTAACTTCAAGAAAGCTGACTTTTCAATAATACAAAAAGTGCGAAAAGAATAGTATAAGGAATTATCGCCAAAGTGTAAAAATGTAATACAAAACTTTCGTATATTTAAGCGTTGGTGGCTACCACGTAGGAAAACTTTAAAAGGACAATTTAAGCACCCAAAACTATTTTTGTAAACCTAAATAACTTATCAGATGGTTAAGAATAATAAAAATTCTATAATAAACATAGTTTATGGCAGTCTACTTCTTTTATTTTTTATGGGGCTAATAGTGTTTGGGCCAGAAAAATTGTCAGAATACAAGCACAACTTAATAGCTGTAATATCATCATTACTGGTCGGAATATTTGGTTATTTTTTGACTGGTGAAGTTGGATTGAAAATAAATTCAAAATTCTTAGAAAATAAGGTTGGAAAAATTGCAATTCAAGCCTCTGGTGGAGTTGCTCTTTTCGTTTTAACAATGGTTTGGTGGCGTAGCCCTTTAACCCCAATTGAGAAAGTTCAAGATAAAATAATAGAAGAACAGCAAAAAGGGGTAAAAAAAATTGAAAGTGCAATTGATTCCACTTCAAATAAACTTAGCAAAGCGATTAGTGATGATGGAGATAAAACAAGAGAAACTGTTGTGGATGCAGCTCTTGCACAATTAGAAGGTATGTTCCTTTTAGTTGTAAGAAACGATAGAGATGTTGATGGAACAATAATTAAAATTAATGGTGAAGAAAAGATACCGATAGTTAGTTACGACAATGGTTTTACAAGAATGAAGCTAATGTGGGGAGATAGATTCCACTATTTTATTTTCTATAAGAATAGAGTAATAAATCCAGCAGATATGGGGCAAATAATCTTGGAACTCAGCAATGGAGTAGAACTACCCTTAGAATTAACATATCATGAAAATGAAATAAGAATACCAGGGCATAATTCCAAAGAGCTTACTGCTTATTTTTTGAATCCAAATCGGATTAAGGATATTGAAATCAAAATCACAATTTATTCTGCTGACCGTGAAAGAGGTAGGAAAGTTTTTAAAGATGCATTAATGAAAACATCGCTTTCGAGTAGAGCTAGACAAGTATATAAAGAAATTAAAACTGATGGTGTACGGTTAAGAAATGACTCAACTGACAACGCTAAAACAGTGCGTACACTTAGAGAAGGAACGTATTTAAAAGTAATTCAAGAAGTTAATGGAATTTCATTAATTAGACTACCAGAAGGTCGTGAAGGGTGGGTAAAGTCATCCTATATAGGAAACATAGATTAGGATTAGGGGTATTATACTCTCAGAAAATGGTAGCCCCCAACATGGGTTTGTGATAAGTGGGGGCTGACGTGATTTATTGAACATTGGTAACTTTATTGTACATTTGTTTCGGCTGATGGAAACCTATTAAACTCTCATAAGTAATTGAACATCAAAAACTTATATTGGACAATATTCCAGCGGAGGAGTTTCAAATTCCCCCACCTGCCACAAGCCCTGTCGGTTAGCGGAAACCCTAAGAAAAACATCATGAACCAAATTAAAGTCCCGACAAACCGTGGGAAAGATGAAAAGACGAATTATTAGCAATGAACATTCAGAAAGGATTAACTCCATCTGTTTGAGGTTACGTAATAGTGTGACAGCAATTCAAGTTTTAAATTGGTTGGAAAATTTCAAAGAAGGAGAATGGAATTTCGCATTGACAGTTTTGGAAAACTTAAAATATTTTACGATTTCAGAAATAATTTATGACTTTGATGAAAGTTTAAAAAGAATTTTAACCGATACACCAAAAGATGAAAAACTCTATTTGCATGGTTTAGGTGAGTTTGGGAAAAGTGGAAGTTCACTTATGTATTACATAAAGCAAACCCCAACTTTTAAGAGCAACGAGGACAGATTTAAAATTTTATCTCACATCACTAAAATAAAACAGCAAGGAATTGGTGCAAATCGTTATCTAATATTGATAGACGACATAATTGGATCAGGGAAGTCTGTGACGACTTACTTCAATCATAATATTAAACAGCAATTGCTCAAAGGAAATTTTACAATAAATACAATTGTTCTTTGCCTTGCTTACATGCAAGATTCTACTAAACTTTTAAATGAAAACATTGACAACTTGAAAATTTACGGAACGGGTTATAAAAAAGCATTTGCATCAGGAAGTTCTGTTTTTGGATACAGACCAAAAATGTTACCCATCCGACAGTTTTGCTATGAATATGGACTTGAACTATTCAAAGTGTATGATACAGAATTAAAAGAAACTGTTCCTCATCCATTAGGGTATAATAAATCACAATCCTTGATTGTCTTTGCCCATTCTGTTCCAAATAATACTTTACCAATAATTTGGAGTTCAAAAAACAATTGGCATCCATTGTTTCCTCGAAACGCAGGAGAAAAAATATCGCAAGCAAAGGATTTCAGAAATGAAACTATCCATTGGTTAAACTTTGCTTATAAACTTCAAATATTCAATAATGAAAACCCAGAAAATAAAATTTACTTCAAGGACATAAATTATAAAATCCTTGCGGTGATAAGACTTAAACGAAGGGGAAGTATTGATTCAATCATTTGTCAACTACTTGGTATTAGCGTTAATGAATTAAACGAAGTATATGAAGAAGGTGTAAAGAGAAATATTTTTGATGCAGCATTTAACCTTTCAAGTCACGGCACGGATATTTATGAAGAGTTGAAAAAGAAAATAAAAATATCAAATACAAAAGAGAAAAGAAATTACATTAAATTACAAAACGGAAAAACATATGTTCCAAAAATATTCTTGGGAAAGGCATAAACTGATTAGCTGTTCTCCTAGTGAGATAACTTGTTCTTTGAACAAGGCAATTCTAAAGCTACTTTACATTAACTGGTGTGTAACATATCCAACGCACGGGCAACCCTGCTGTTACACACCAATCACTAATCGTTCTTAGTGTCCAAAAAAGAGTAATCAGTTATGCCCTTCTCCCAAGATGAATATATCGCTACAGCCAAATCACATGGACATTCCCAAGAGTTCATTGATATTACCGTGGCGTACGCTCAAAACTTAGTTGCCAAAAACTTACCTGTTATTTTCACAACGGAACACCTAAGTAGCATTTTAGATATGCCAATATTGGAGTTAAAAACAATTATAAATCACAGAAGTAGTTTTTATAAATTCTATCAGATAAAAAAAAGAAACGGTAATGGATTTCGTCAAATAGTATCACCTTACAATAATTTAAGAGTCATTCAACAATACATAAACGAAGAAATACTAAGTAAAATTCCATTACACGAAAGTGCAACGGGTTTCACAAAAGGCAAATCAATTTTGAACAACGCAGTGCCACATAAGAACAAGAAGGCGATACTAAATTTGGACTTGCTGAAATTCTTTGACTCAATTTGTGAAAGACGTGTATATGGAATATTCAAATCATTAGGTTACGCCAAGAATTTGAGTATTGATTTAGCTAAATTAACAACAGTTGAGCTTCCAGAGGACTACCTAAAAACATTTGAGGAGAAAGAATTGAAGTCCTATAGGGAACTTGTTCCAAAAGACAGTTGTGTTCTTCCTCAAGGAGCACCAACAAGCCCTACACTTTCAAATATAATTTTGAGAAGACTTGATTTTAGACTTTCAAAACTTGCAGAGAAACTAAAAGTTGATTATTCAAGATATGCTGATGATATTACCTTTTCTGGTGACCTTGAAAATCTACCTAAAATAAAACTGCTTAGATCCATTATACGCGACGAAGGATTAAATATCAATTGGAAGAAAGTAGGCATTTATAAAAAAGGTAGAAAGCAACTAGTAACAGGCTTAACAGTTTCAAATGATGTACACATACATCGTGACTTTAAAAAAGAAGTAAAGAAACATATTTATGCTTGTTGTAATTTCGGAGTTGAAACCCATTTAAGATTTATGGAACTAGAAAATACTCATTTATACAAAGAATGGCTATTAGGAAAAATATACTATATAAATTCCATTGAGCCAGAAACTGCTAAGAAAATGATGAATGACTTTAATAAAATAGTATGGACAATATAGGTTTTTATAGAAAGAGACAAATATTGAGAAATTCTATAAAAGAAACTCGAATAAGGACATCTGGTAACAGGCATTTGGCTCAATATCGGGTGACGTGGTTAATTGAACATTCTACCTCGCATCAGCTTTTGTGGTGAATTGACAGTTTAGAGCTCCGATATCCGCCACTGCGCCAAGCGCCAAAACGTTAGCGGTCAGGCAAGAACGACACAACAGACAATCCCGTGACAGAAAGCAATAAAACATTCAACGGACACATAACACGTTATGACCGTGAAAGATATTTCGGCTTTGTTGAAACACAAGACGAAAATTCTTATTTCTTCTTCTTTAATAAGACAGAACAAATACAGCTAAAAAGAGATGGAATTATTGACAAAATACACAAATTTTGTTCGGGAGATGAAGTAGTATTTAAGTTAAGACCTTCACTAAAATTTACTGACAAACTTGAAGCATACGACTTAAAATTCATAAAGAACGAAAGACGAGAACAGCTAATTAACGAAGCAAACCAATCTGACAATCTTTTAGGGTACATAAAACTCATTGACAACGAAAAACTGTTTGTTAAACATATTTCAACTTATGTTTTTATACCATTAGTCATTTCGAATTGGGAAACGAACCTTGACGAAGTTTACTACAACAGAATTGAGCAACTTGTAACATTTAGACTTACACAAACTCAAAAAATAGACAAACTAAGTGCTGTTTTGACAGACACAAAGTTTCTTGATGAATATTATGAATTGCAATCAGCCAAAGACAATGAAACAATTCTGACAGCAAACATAACAGGTAAAAATTCGGACGGACTTTTTGCAACTTTACTAAATGGAAAAGTGGAGGGATTTGTTCCCATATCAAAAAATCCTGAGACTTTAGAATTATTGAAGTTTGAAAAATTGCGGAAAGGAAACAATGCTGATGTGAAAATCAAATGCATCTTTAACAACAAAAAAGTATCATTAACTTTGGCCGATAGTGAATTATGACGATAATATATTGATGACACAAAATGCCCGAACCGCTAACATCAGTTTAGCAATATGGCGGCTGAAGTGCTTCTGTGCTAAGTTCAACGGCAGTAATTCTATTGAACTTTTGTGCTAGAAATCCGCCACATCGCCAAGCCGAAAAACGTTGGCAGCTATTTTATGAACGACCATCTTTCAAACTATAAAGTAACAGACAGGCAGACTTTCATCGAGTTTATAAACTTGTTGAGACAAGATTTCATTGACAATCCTGAAAGTTGGGAAAACAAAAACCTTGATGACTTTTTACAAGCATTTAGTTCTTACGCAGAAGATATACAAGGTAATTATGACAACAACAAACTTGGCATAAGTGCAGACAAACCCGATTGGCAAACATTTGCAGACATTTTAAAGGGAGCAACAATTTATGAATAACCCTACTTATCGACTACGTTTCTTTTTTGACTATAATTGTGGTGGGTGTTTATGGTGCGACAATGACGCCTCATATCAAAAGTTTGACGTTGGTGTTTTGGACAGTGAGATTTATGATTTGAATGGAAACATAGTTCAAGAGGCAAAAATAAAGTTGCCTTCATTAATTAGACAACGGGTTTTAGAACTTGACAAATTATACACTGAAAGTTTAAATTGGAATGACCCAAGTGGACAATCACTTTGGGACAAAGCACAATGGGAAAGTTTTTACGAACAAACAAGAGACTTACATAAGCAAATTTCGTTGGCACTTGGCGACGACTTTAAAATAGTTTATAAGCAAACGTGACAAAAACAGCTGCCAACAGGCGGTTTGGCAATATGGCGGGGCGACGAATAATTCTCAGCTTTTTGTTCGTTAATCTGCTTCAGCTCCAGCCGACGAATAACGCCGAGCAATTGAATAAACAATGAACCTTTAGTTATAAATTTAGCAGCGGTTGCGGGCTGACGATTTTCAAATACCGCCACATCGCCAAGCCGTGTCCGTTAGCGGCAAGCTTAGAAAAAAGCCTTGCGGACGGAAATTTCCTACAGGAAAAGCTTTTGGCATTTGTACTTTTCTGGGAAAGGTTAAGCGACAAATTTTGGTTTTTTCGGTGGAAAATTGAGCTAGAAAATGCTTCTCGGCGGAAATTTTAGTAGCACTTCTGAGGCTTTTGGAAAGGAGTTTAAGCAACCAAGTTGGCGTTTTTCGATGGAAAATTGGGCTAGAAAGTGCTTCTTGAAAGAGATTTTGTAAGCGATTTTGATACTTTTGAAAAAGGAAAATGGAATTTTGACCATAGAAAAAAACATTTTTTAGGACACGATTTTTGCAAAAACAGATACGATTTTGAGCTTACAATGCCATGAAAAAGAGCTTGTCGGACGTTGGCGAAAGGATATTTTCGTTGGTCAGACACGAGATTTGATAAGCGGAATTTTTCGTAAATATTGATTTTTTATCTTGCTGTTTTGATACGACTTTGATATTTAATATATTGATAAACATGGTTTTGTGTTTATTTTGTGAAAGAATGCATTTGCCTTTTTCCGAACAGACAACGAAAATTTCGTAAAGAAAGCCTGCCGCTAACATTGGTAGCTGTTGCACAACTCATTTTCTCTAAAAATTCTCTTACAGAATATCCTTCCAGACCTCTTTTAAAGTAATTTA
>NZ_JAAALB010000010.1 GCF_009905545.1 Cellulophaga sp. BC115SP
ATACAGCTATTGAGAATAGAATATTCAGCTTTTTAAGATGGATAAAAATGCAAATGTCTCATTATCAAAAAAATATGTCTACTTAAAAAAGCTGGGTATAGTAGCATATAGCTTAATGCCTATTGCGGGTAAAATTTATTTAATTTTGCCGACTAACATTAAAATTACCTTTACCTAATGTTATAAGGTAAATAATAACCAAACCATACACATACTAAATTTTGATTGCTAAGCATTTACTACACAAGGTTTTTTTTGTAAATTTCGATAAATACATATTCCAATGAACGGAGTAAGAGTAGAGCTTCACATAGCCTTAAATTGCTTTTCTTTGGGAATCAATTATTTGTACGATAAATTAGGAGAGTATAGTCATTTGTATAAAATTGTAGTCAACATTCCAAAAACTACCATCGCCCTTTCGTAGCCAATTTTGAATTCTTACTTTAGATTGCATACTATTCTTGTGTGAACTATTGCCATTTCGTTTTAATTGATTCTATTGGGTGTCCACTCTTAGCAAATTTTGTTTAACATAACATGATGAAAAAAAGTTTTTTGAGTCTGCTTGCCGTAGTATTACTCATTGGTACCGCTGCCTATAACCCTATCAAAGACGAAACCGACGAATTAGAAGAAATCTTTCGCCAAATCAATACCGAAGTTTTGTCAAATGGGAAAGCTTACGAAACGCTAGGACAAGCTTGCAAAACCATTGGTCATCGCCTTACTGGCAGTAGCAATGGTAAAAAAGCGGAAGAATATGCACACGCATTACTAAAATCCTACGGTTTTAGCGATGTCAAATACCAACCATTTCAGGTAGAAGCATGGTCACGCGATACCGTTACGTTAGCGATTGCGCCACGTAAAAGCGATAATTTCCGTGATGTCGAAGTCGTTTCGTTAGCCATGACTCCTGTGGAGGCAAAAGTTACGTCTGAAATAGTTGACGTTGGTAATGGTTTAGAAGGTGATTTTCAAGCAGTGAAAGATAAGCTATCTGGCAAAATTGCCCTTGTCAACATTGGTCTGTTAGCACCTATCAAAGGACCACGTAATTTGCACCGTTCCGAGAAAACTGCCCTAGCTATGCAATATGGCGCTGTTGGGGTCATTTTTGTGAATACAGTAAAAGGGAATGTCCTATTGACAGGTACTGCCTCTGTAACAGGAAGTCTGATTGAAATCCCAGCCGTTTGTGTATCGCTCGAAAGTGGTATGGAACTTCGTGCGTGGTTGAGTCAAGAACCAAATTTGGTAGCGATGATTGACATGAAAAACTTTAGTCGCATGATTAAAGCTCGCAATGTGATTGCAACGCTCAAAGGTAGTAGCAAACGTCATCAAGATGAGAAAATTGTCATTGGCGGTCACCTCGACTCATGGGATTTGGCACATGGTGCATTAGATAATGGCATCGGGTCTTTCTCAATTTTGGATATTGCTCGTACCTTCCAAGCACTGAAACTTAAACCTAAAAGAACGATCGAGTTTGTGATGTTTATGGGTGAAGAAGAAGGTCTACTAGGCTCAAAAGCCATGATCGAAAAGCTCAACAAAAGCAATGCGATCAACAAAGTGGCTTTTATGTTCAACCTTGATATGGCAAACAACGCCAATGGATTCAATACATCGGGGCGTGACGAAATGGTACCTCTATTTACAAGATTTGGGCAGGTCATTCAGAAAGTTGAACCTTCTTACAAAAATACAGTCATCAATCAAGCAGGCTTGCACTCCGACCATCAAACATTTATGCTTGAAGGTATTCCTACGGCGTCGCCAATCGGTAGTATTGCACCAGAAGCTATTGGTTGCTATCATGCCAATTGTGACAAATTTGATTTGATTAAAAAGGATGAAATCAATAATACCGTTCGTTACACAGCTATGATGTTATATGCGATGGCAAATGCAGAAGAAATTCCTGCCAAAAAGATGGATTATTACTCAACACGTGATTTTTTCATTAAGCAAAATCTTCGCAAAGAACTAGAGCTTGGTCGTGAATGGAAATGGGGCGCTAGCGAATAACAATATTTCATAAAAGTTGGGGCTCGGTTAGCAAAACCTCCTTCACCGAACTCCAACTTTTATGGTTTCAAATCATACGAATAAAAAGGATTTTTAAGTTTATAAATTGACCACTCACTAAAATATGCTGATTATCAAAAGCATAATGTATCAATCTGGCAACTTTTATGTAATTTTATAGTATATGTCATATTGATAGGTACTTACAATACCTGAGTAATTTAAAATTATTTGTAATTTTGGGAGCTTAAATTTGCGGTTGGCACACCAAAGTAAACTGACCGAGGTAGCGACCATCTATTACTTGATTATCCTGTCTTTGCGACTAGCATAATCCCTAACTTATCCTTACTGAATATTATTAATCCTTAACCCGTTTAAGCGTATGGCATTTTTTGATCATAATATCGAACTAAAGGATGATAAGCCTTCTAATATTATCAAAGTCATAGGCGTTGGTGGTGGCGGTAGCAATGCTGTTCGTCACATGTATGAAATGAAAATTCAGGATGTTGATTTCGTGGTTTGTAATACCGATTTACAAGCCTTGAATGATAATTCTGTGCCTACAAAACTTCAGTTAGGAGCCATTCTTACCGAAGGTCTTGGAGCGGGTACCGAACCAGAACAAGGTAGATTAGCCGCCGAAGAAAGTGCAGCTCAGATTACAGCGTTGTTGGAAGGTGGCACCAAGATGGTATTTATCACCGCAGGTATGGGTGGTGGTACAGGTACTGGGGCAGCACCTGTTATTGCTAAGGTTGCCAAAAGTCTTGATATTCTTACGGTTGCTATTGTTACTGCTCCTTACTCGTGGGAAGGAACAGAAAAAATCGATGCTGCTATGCGTGGTATCGAGGAACTACAACGTACTTGTGATACAGTTTTGGTAGTACTTAACGATAAATTACTTGAGATTTATGAAGATCTAAATATACTCGAAGCATTTGAACACGCTGATGATGTATTGGCCAATGCCGCCAAATCAGTAGCTGAAGTAATTACCAAGTCTGGTAAAATCAACGCCGACTTTAAGGATGTTAAAAAAGTACTTAGCAACGCTGGTCAAGCGGTAATGAGTACAGCTTCAGCTAAAGGACAAAATCGTGCATCAGAAGTAATCAAAAGTGCCCTCGATTCGCCGTTGCTTAATAACAAAGACATCAAAGGTGCAAAACGTATCCTTGTAACTGTAGCTACTAGTAAAGCAAAAGTTATGGGCGTGAAAGAACAACAAATTATCACAGACTATATCATGCGAGAAATCGGCGAAGCTCCTGCTGGTTTCAAACTTGGTTTTATCCTAGATGATGATTTGGACGAAGAAATGCGTGTAACGGTTATCGCCGCAGGATTTGACTTGGGCGACGATGCTCCACTACCTGTCAATGGTAAAAATGGTGAAGAAAAAGAGCATATTGTGGCTCCTAAACCTAAGCCTACTACCATTAAAGACCTTGTTGATAGACCATTATCACCAAAACCTGTAGGTAATTTCAATAACCCACAAAGAGTGCCTGTTCCTCAAACCCAGCCTCAACCTCAACCACCTGTAGTGGTTTATGAAGAAGAGGATGTTTATGAAGAAGAGGAAGAAAGAACGGAACATAAACCAACGTTTTATTACAAGCATGAAGATGACACGCTTCGTATTAGACGTATGATAGATAGTTTTTGTCAAAAAATACCTAATGAAACAGACCTTGAGACTCCTGCTTATTTAAGACACAAAGTGCCTTTGATAGATATAAGTCAAGTTCCTGAAGTTGAGTTATTTGACCAGCCATTGTACGAATAAAAAAAAGGGTATCGGAATCGATACCCTTTTTTGATATAATCACCTGAATAATTGTAATTTAACTTGCAATAGGCTGTACGCTATATACCGTAAGCTAAAAGTTTAAAAGCGTTTCTATTTTGCCTAACGCCTACTGCTTATAGCCTAAAGCGTATTTGCATTAATACTCAACACCTTATTTGATTTTAAACACAGCTTTCATATCAAATCTTACCTTGATTTTTTGTACATCTACTGTACTCTCTTGCATTGGAGCTGTATCTGCTGCCATTGTCATTTCTCGTTTCATCGCAGCATATACGGGTTGCGGATAATAGCCATTATCGATTTCGTAAATCTCCAAAGCTTCACCCAACTGCTCGCCAATACCCGCTAATAAATAGCTAGCTTTTTCTTTAGCATTTTGAAGAGCCTTGATTTTTACTTGTTTTTTTAGCTCCTCAATTTTCGAATATTCAAAGCGCTCGATATTCGTGGAGAAAATCCCTTTTTCATCAACACGATTCAGAATAGCATCAATTTTTGAAAGATTTGCTAACGCCAAAGTGTAAGTTTTACTTTCTAGAAAATTAGTAGGCTTTTTCTTACCCCACCATTCACGATAACCGTTGATACCTCCAACTGTTAAGGCTTCTTTAGATAAACCTGCATCAGCCACAGCTTTTTGTAATTGCTGTTCTAATACCAAAATATCTACTCGGTTCTTGTTGTCTTTATCTTTGAAATATTCTCTCAAAGTAACCGAAACAAAGATTTTATCTGGCAATACCTCTTCTTCGGCTGTACCAGTCACTTCAATTTTTTTCACAGGGGCTTTATCATTATTTTGTGCTTGCGTAGAAAATAAAACTCCACCAAACATTGCCAAGGCCATCATTAACTTTTTCATAATAGTACAAAGATTTGTTTTTGAAACATCAATTTATGTCTTTACAACGGGCTTTGGATAACTCAAGTATATATTAACAAAAGTTTAACAAATAGCCGAAAAATCAATCGTGAGGCTATTTTTATATTTTCCCTAAGATTTCATCAGCGACTCTTTCACCCGAACGAATGGCGCCATCGATATATCCATTCCAAATTTCGGCAGTTTCTGTACCTGCCCAATGGATGTTTTTTATAGGTTCACGAAGGTGTTTTCCCAAGCTTGTCCACGCTCCTGTAGGCATCAGTCCAGCGTAGCATCCACCCGAAAACTCTTCTTCTGCCCAAGATTTATCCACATAGAATAGGGGAGCTTGAGCTTCTTTGCCAAAAAATTGGGTAAACTGTTTTAGCACTACTTCCTTACGTTGCGCCTCTGACAAAAGAGAAAAAGCCTTTGCTTGATTTGCTAATACAAATCCCATCATAATTCCTTTTGAGCCATCTTTGGGAGAATTATCAAAAGTTACACTCACATATCCTTCATCGCTTGCAGCTAAACCGTTGAGTTCTTTTGCTCGCCAAAATGGTTTTTCATATACCGCATAACATTTCCAAACACTCCCCATCGGCATTCGCTGAACCAACTGCTGTCGGTTGGCTGGCAATGCTGGCGAAAACTGTATTTTGTGCGTGAGGGTAGGCGGAATTGCTACAACAACCTTGGAAGCGTGATAATGAAAATCCTTCCCAATGACTTCAACTCCTTGTTCATCTTGCACGATTGAGTCTACACGATGATTTAAGAGAATCGTATTTTCGGGTAAGTCATCCGCTATTTTGAGGGCTAAAGTTTGTGCTCCACCCAAAATTCGTTCTTCTTGAGCTCCATTTTTTACATTCATCAAGGTATCAAAATCTCGTCCCGATTTAGTATAAAATAAAGCATGAAGCATGGAAACTTCGTTTGGATGCGCTGCCCAAATAGCCTCAGAAGCTATTCCAAAAAGTTTTCGAGCAGTTTTAAAACGCATCTGTTGATTCATCCATGTCTGTAAAGTCATACTATCCCAATGCTGCGCATTCGGCGTATTCCAAGGACTTGAAAGATCCACAGTTTTAGATAACTTATTGATTTTCTTTATCGCAAAATCTAAACTCAGCAACGCAGGAATAGGCAAGGGGGGTATTAATCCTTTATAGTTTTTACGTTTCCCATTCATCATTAAGGTACTTTTTCCTTCATCATAAGTTGGGAATGTGGCTAGTTGATATTCTTTCAACATGGCATAAACTCTATCTTGCGAGGGACCAACCCAAGTTCCACCCATGTCCAGATAGAAGTCGTCAAAATGCTCGGTATGTACGCGTCCGCCTACACGAGAGCGGGCTTCGAGAATCCGCACCGTTTTTCCAGCTTGTAGCAAAGCTTTGGCGGCAGTAAGTCCCGCAAAACCAGCTCCAACAATTATGACATCTGTGGAGTTATTCATGAAAAGAAAGTTTTTATCTCAATTGAAATGATATATGGCGACAACAGGTTATGAGGATATATTCATTGTTGTCCTACTCTTTGCTAGTCGATGACAGGTGATACAGTTTTATGATAAAAATCATTTTCCATTCACCTTATAACTATAATTATTTTACGAAAAAATTAGCATTTTCACTGAAATATAGTCATTTTTTGGGCATATTCAAATTTTAGAAAAATTATCAAATCCCATAAATTTTATGTAGCTTTGTCTATAAAGCAAATAGAACTACTCTGGATACTGGATTTGTTATGGAGGAGAAAGGCTTCCATTGATTCGAGCCCAAAAATCCCTTAGTAAAAGATTCAAGCATCAAGAAACTAAACAGAATATGATTTCCAAGAAAGCCAAATACGCTTTAAAAGCTTTAAAAGTACTAGCTCGTGAATATGAGAAAGGTCCTTTGTTGATTGCCAATATTGCTGAATCAGAGCACATTCCAAAGAAATTCTTAGAGGCTATTCTATTGGAACTCAGAAACCATGGCATTTTGCAAAGTCAAAAAGGAAAAGGAGGCGGATACTATCTTAGAATGTCTCCCGATCAAGTAACTTTTGCTAAAATTATCCGCATTATAGATGGTCCAATTTCTCCAACACTTTGTGTCTCCTTGCATTTCTATGGCAAGTGTGACGACTGTGTGAGTGAAGAAGCATGTTCACTTCGTAGTGTGATGGAAAAATGGCGTGATGCAAACCTTACGGTATTGGAAGACACTACCTTGGCTGATTTGATTAAATAAATCAACCAGCATCAGTCATTTCTTATTGAGTGATTTTAGGATTACTCTCCAATTATTACCCAAAAAAGCGGTCGAAAAATAATTTTCGACCGCTTTTTTGGTAATATAACTTGGATTTAGACGCAATGATTGCGTCTCTACTGACGCAAAATAATCAGTCATTCAATAAATTAGAGACGATTCAGCATTACAGAAATTTAGAGCGTTTTTTCCAAGGCTTTCATGATTTTTCCTAAACCTTCTGCATCTACTTCCGAAAAGTCATTGAGCAAATCAGAATCTACGTCCAATACCATTGCCACATTTCCTTCTTTATCAAAAACT
This sequence comes from Cellulophaga sp. BC115SP, assembly GCF_009905545.1. Lineage (GTDB taxonomy): Bacteria > Bacteroidota > Bacteroidia > Cytophagales > Spirosomataceae > Flectobacillus > Flectobacillus rivi. Next base: position 7,304 of record NZ_JAAALB010000010.1, read on the forward strand.
GGTAGTACAATCTCCGATTTTGACGCCGAAGAGCAAGCAATATGCCCTGGAAAAGCTTCAACATCAGGTACGATTACCGTTTCTTTTGTGGTGTAACAATGTCCACAAACGCCTTTATTAAAGTTGATACGTGTACATGCCAAAGGTCCTTGGAATGGCCCTAAAACGAGTTGATTTCCTTTGGTTAAATAAAAACCTACCCAGAAAAAACCGAATGCTTCTTTTAGGACTGCTGCAATATTTGCCAAATTGGCAATTAAATCACTTTCGGTACTGATTAGCGCTTCAATCTGTGGGATAACAGCCTCGTATATTTCTTTTCTATCTTTTGTTTCTGGAATAAATAAATTCTCAGCCATTTTGATTTTAATTGTTTGTTGATGTGCCTGATTGGCTTTTGGCTTTGAGATATCAGCTTTCAGTAAAATGTATGTTTGTAAGCCCAATACACTATTGCCTCTTTGCCTAAACCCTTAGCCCTATAAACTAAACTAATTGCTTAAAATATCTCGCCATCCATGAATCACCTGCAGGAAGCGTCCATTTCTGTTGGAACTCAGCCACTGTAGCGACAAGCGTATTGACGATAGGAGTTTCAGACGTAATCTCGCCAGAAGTTACCAATCCTCTGATTTTCAACATCTCAACAGTTTCGATGGTATCGCCTTTAAAATAGGCAATTGAGCGATCAAAGAAATTGACATTGAGGTGTTGTGTTAACTCCTTAAACCAACGCCCAGAGGCATCAATAGAGCATCCCGAAGCAGCGTTTTGCTGTTCGTCGGCGGCTACAATAATAAATCGATTTTGAATAATCTGAAAAGCTCCCAACAGGGGTGCACCGTGTGCTGCCCATTGTTCAATTTGTTGTTGAAGATATTGACCAACAAAAGCTGTTTCGTCAGATGAAAGAAGGCGTTCTGTTTGATAAACCCAAACACGTGCCGAAGGAGATATATTTTCGAATGCTACGTACATAATTGTAATGGCTTTTAGTAAGCTTTGACAAAGATAAAAATAGGGAATCTCTTTGCCAAAGCCTACACCAACAACTACATACTTGCGTCAATGAGTTCCGCTAGGTCATAAACTTTTACGGAGTCTTCTTTTTCTTTATTTTTCACCCCATCCGACATCATGACCATACAAAATGGACAAGCTACAGCAATGGTTTGTGCACCAGTTTCTAGGGCGTCTTCGATGCGTTCTACGTTAATATCCTTATTACCTTTTTCAGGCTCTTTAAACATTTGTGCACCACCCGCACCACAACATAAACCTTTGGTGCGACAACGCTTCATTTCTACCAATTCGGCATCGAGGGCTTCTAATACTGCTCTTGGCGCCTCATAAACCTCATTGGCACGACCCAAATAGCAAGAATCATGATAGGTAATCTTTTTACCCTTGAAACTACCGCCTTCAGCCATTTTGACTTTACCATCGTTAATCAACTGTTGCAAATACTCCGAATGGTGCAATACCTCATAATTTCCTCCCAGAGCTGGATATTCATTTTTGAGGGTATTAAAGCAATGCGGGCAAGCTGTTACAATTTTCTTGATGCCATAACCATCCAGCACTTGGATGTTCATCGTCGCTTGCATTTGGAACAAAAACTCATTACCTGCACGACGTGCTGGGTCGCCAGTACAGGATTCTTCGGTACCTAAAACCGCAAATTTGATTCCTACACGATTGAGAATTTTGGCAAAAGCAATCGTAACTTTTTTATATCGGTCATCAAATGACCCTGCACAACCTACCCAAAACAAAATTTCAGGGGTTTCACCTTGCATGGCCATATCAGCCATAGTTGGTACTTTGAATTCTAGCGCTTGTGACATCTGTTGAATATTTTATGGTCGGAAAACCTTTTCGTCTAAAAACTTTTCTGTGCCTTTTTGTACTCCTTCATAATCTTTCGAAAGTACATACGAGGCTATTACGTGGTTGCCTGCATTCGGGAATACTTGTTTCTCCTTTTTCGAAGCATCAACGCCTAATTCATCATACATTTTGAGCATAGCAGGCACTGATACTACTTTATCCTGTTCTTGCTCATTTTTATAATAATAGGCCAAATAAGTTGGGCATTTTACTTTCGCAAATGTCTCTGGTGTCATCACATGAGTCAAGAAATTTTGTAAAGCAATTAAGCCATCAACGTGATAATGTGTTGACCAATATTTGGCATGAAGCGGATTATAGGGTTTAAAATCTCGTATTTCTGAACCCATAATAGCAGTAGCTAATTTTTTACCCCAAGGATTATCAAGTGCTGCTGCATTTTTATCAAATATCTCAATACAAGGCGAATACAATACTATTGCTTTGATTTCTGGATGTCTCGAAGCAAGATATAAGGTTAGCGCTCCGCCAAACGACGTGCCTACAACAATAACTTCCTTGCCTAGTTTTTTAGTAATAGCCAAAGCCTTTTCTACCGACTCTAATACTTGGTCTGTTGTAAGGTTTTTCATGGTGCTATCGCCCAAATCAATCCCATGCCCAGCGAGACGTGCGAGGTACAAGTTGGCATGGTACTTTTTTGCCAAATTGGTATGAACTGGGTCACCTTCTTCTTGACTTGCCGAAAAACCATGAACATACAAAAGCGCAACATCTGTCGGCTTTTTTTGTAAAGAATCGGCCCAAATAATTCTTGCCTGATTGTCTTCTCTAATACCCTTCACGGTTTTTTCTTCGGCATTTATTTGAGCTTCGAGAGCATTCAAAGAATCGGGAAGACTAAAGCTGTAGTCTTTCAAAGTTGGAGCATCAGGTTTGGGACCCAACAAGTAGAGAATACCACCAAACCCGATGACCCCGAAAAGTATGCTGATGAAGCGACGCATATTATGTTTTGTTTTTTGAGTTAAAAGTTTTTTTGTGAGGCACAAAGTGGCAGAGGCGCATAGGCACAAAGTGAAAGTTAATTTTATAGCTCAAATTTTTTCGAATGAAACAAACACTTTGTGCCTTTGAACCTTATCCTTCTTTCTGCGCCCAATTGAATCGATCTGCTGGCGAGAATTTCCAAGGAGCCTGATTGTTTTCTAAGTTCGAAAACATTGCATTCCATGAGCCTGGGGCATCAGATTCTTCCATGATTTGGTATCGACGCAATTGGAGAATAATATCTACTGGAGAAATATTAATAGGACATTCTTGTACGCAGGCATTACACGTAGTACAAGCGCGTAATTCTTCGGCTGAGATATAATCGCCGTACAACGACTTTCCATCATCCACGAATTGCCCTTTATTTTGCGTCATATTGCGTCCAACCTCTTCCAGACGGTCGCGAGTATCCATCATGATTTTTCGTGGCGACAACGCCTTTCCTGTAAGATTGGCAGGACATTGCGAAGTACAACGACCACATTCGGTGCAAGAATAAGCATCCATCAAGTTTTTCCAAGTCAAATCCTTGATGTCTTTCGCGCCAAAACGACCAATTTCAGCAGGTGCGTCCGAGGCAGGTTGTTCGAGCCCTAACATGATTTTTACTTCTTGCGTCACCGAGGGCATATTAGCCATTTGTCCTTTAGCTTCCAAGTTGGAAAAATAGGTATTGGGAAACGCCAAGAAAATATGCAAATGTTTTGAATAAGTCACATATACGGCAAAAGCCAAAATTCCCAGAATGTGCAACCACCAAGCCAAACGCTCATACGCAATCAAAGCGGTTGTATTCCATCCCTCAAAAATCGGTTTGAGAAATCCACTAAATGCAAAAGTTCCTACATGATGATAATGCTCAACACCTCTCGATTGCAAAACACTATCGGCAGCGTTCATGCTCAAAAGAAAAAACATTAAGATAATTTCAGAAAACAAAATCGTATTGGCATCAATTTCTGGAAAACCACTCAACTCGCGGTGACGAGTAGATTGAAGGCGTTCTACTTTGGTGATATTTCTACGAACTAAGAAAATTACACATACGACCAATACCCCAAATGCCATTGTTTCGAAAAAATTAATCAAAAGGGGATAGGTATCACCCAAAATTGGAGCGAATAGACGGTGAGTACCCAAGAGACCGTCTAAGACAATTTCGAGCACCTCGACATTGATTAGCAAAAAACCTGCATAAATCACGAAGTGCATTAAACCAATCAACGGACGATCAAACATCTTTTGCTGTCCAAAAGCAATTCGTAGCATCATGGCACGACGTTCTTCGGGGCGGTCGCTACGGTCTTCGTCACGACCTAGTAAAATCGTGTTGCGAATAGTTTTGATTCGTTGTCCGATAAAATACCCTGCCGCAGCTAATGCTAACAGAAATAGAATTTGTTGTACGACTTGCATAGTAAGTTGAGATTATTGCTGATTACTTTTGATAGGGACAAAATCTTGAGAAAACCACTTGACTTTGCCTTAAAAAGCTACCAAATATATTCAATTAATATTTTTTCATGAAAAAACTGCATATTGCAAAGATGGGTAAAATTAAAATAGTATGCAAGCATACTATTTTAATTTTTTTCTATTTTTTTGTAAAAATTTTTATCGATGTAACTTTCTGAAAATCAAACAAAAAGCCCCTAATTTTAAAAATTTCGCATTTTTTTTTCATTTTTTTTGCGAAAACATTTTGGTTTTTAATTTCTGTCTACTAATTTTGCAGTCCCGAAACACACGAACAAAACACGAAAATGTGACGGGAAATCAGAACGGTGAAGTAGCTCAGTTGGTAGAGCATCGGACTGAAAATCCGTGTGTCGGCGGTTCGAGTCCGCCCTTTACCACAAAAACCCTCTCAGATTCATTTCTGAGGGGGTTTTGTGATTTTAGGGGAAAAATGAACGTTTTCTTTCTCTCTACAATAATTGTTACTATATTTTATTTCTAAATCTTATTTATCTCACATCTTAACTCATTTTTAAATGATTGATGTTCGAAGTTCTATTCAAAAACTCAAATCAATTCGACAAGGCACTTCCAAATATGGAAATGCTCCACATAAGCTTATTCTGATCCTGACTATTATCGAGTTAATTGAAAACGGGCACTTTCTAAAGAATGAATTTTACATTGACCCTGACTTTGTAGCACATTTTAGAGAAAACTGGACTCTTTTGGTTGATACAGCACATAGTCCAGACTTCACTCAGCCTTTTTATTATCTTCAAAACGAAAAGCTAGTGGGAGAGCCTTTTTGGAAACTTCATCTCAATTTTGGTTTCACCCTCACAAATCACATCAAAAGCATTAATGTTTTAAAGGACGTAGTTAAATACGCGTCATTTCAGGAAGACTTTTATCACTTATTACAAAATTCAGAATTTAGACTTTTAGCCCAACGTACTATTCTTGACACATATTTTACAAAAACGAAGGAAAAATTCGTCATCGCCAAACAATTTGGGAAAGGATACATCAACGATTTAGAAGGCTTTTTGTTGAACGAAAAAGAGGCTCCAACTTATGACATTGGCTTCAACTCAATCGATGAAGAAGAAGTTTTTGTAAGAAGCGGTTTATTTCCACGCCTAATCAGAAAGGTTTACTCCTCCACTTGTTGTATGTCAGGAATGAAACTTATCACTGATTTTGGTGGAGATTTAATTGAAGCTGCCCACATCATCCCGTTTAGTGTTTCAAAAGATGATAAAGTCACGAATGGATTAGCCCTTTGTCCAAACCTACATACAGCGTTTGATAAAGGTCTTGTAAGTATTGATGACCATTTTAGGATTTTGGTTTCTTCACAAATTAGTGAAAATACAGAACACCCTTACAGTTTGGCACAATTACGTCAAAAAAAGATTATGATGCCATTTGGATCAAAACACTACCCTAATATTGAGAATATTCGTTGGCATCGAGAGCATATCTTTAAAGATTAGAATCTACCACCTCCACCTTCAATTCCTTTCCCAAACCTAATGCTACAATTTTGTGAAGGGTTTCTAATTGAATATCGCTTTTACCGTTTTCAATTCTTGAAATATAGTTTCTGGTTGTACCTGCGCTCAAAGCTACTTCTGCTTGGCTAAGACCTGCTTTTTCTCGGGCTTCTTTCAACATAACACCTACAGGTATTGTATCTATGTTCTTGATGAAAAGACTTTGTTCATAAAGCACGTCTGGGTCGAGGCTAGTGGGAACTTCAATACGCTTATTTCTAAAATTTATAACAGAGGTATGATTCGACCATTCTAATGTTTTTGATTCACTCACTGCCACATGCTTGAATACCTCCCAATCTTTCAGTGCTAGAAGATGTGCGTTAGCGTTTTTATTCCATTGTTGAAAAAATGGCTCGAAATCTATCACTCGTATCTCAGCCGTAGTCCAAACTACAGTAATTTTATACGGCTCAACTATTAATATCTTAGCAATACGGGGTAATTTATTCATGGCGTCGAAATCTATTATTTGATATAGTCCTTCAATAATATTTTTATCCAATTGCAAAATGTTGCCTAATTAGGTAACATCACTCACAATACTAATGAATTTATAAAAAATCTCAACATTAACCCTCTGATTATTTTCTACTTACGCTATTCTGCTATCATGAATCAGAATAATACTTTCACCATAATTCTCATTATCTAAATTTCCCAATACCTATTTATTACCACCATTTCCAACAATTCCTTATATCCTTGGTTAATATTTGATTATATCTTGATAAAATGTACATAGCGCTTCCTTCTTGAATAAAGTAATTTTACATTATACCCATTTATCTTGGGAAACCGTCTTAGGCATCTTAACTATCATTATGTATGAAACACTTCGTCAAATTATACTTTATTACTTTGGGGATGCTTTTGCTGTGTGCGGGTCCTAGCTGGGCACAGAAAATAGCTGCTAATGATGCTTTGAGACAACTTATCGAGATGTATCATGCCGATCGTGGCAACTTACAGCGTTTTTACACGATTGACCATTCTCCTGAGCGTAGAGAGCGATTCAAAACCCTAGCTCAGTCTTATCTTACGCAACTACAGCCAATAGACTATAATGCCCTCGATGCTGGCGGGCGTGTGGACTACTTATTGATTAAAAGGGATTGGGAAGATGTCATTTATCAAAGTCAAGAAGAAGCTACCGCCTTTCAGCAGTTGGCAAACTGGTTTCCGTTTGCACAGGTAATTTATGATGCAGAAAAGGCTCGCCGCAGAGGTCTAATGCCCGATTCGCCTAAATTGGCATTGGAGCTTAATCAATGTGTGAAACAAATTGCTAGTCTACAAGCCAAATTAAAGGAAACAAAAACCCTTACCAAGGATTTATCTAACCGAGGTAGTCGTATTGCTTTGGGGTTAAAATCTGCCTTGAACTCTGTTTATAGTTTTTATAATGGCTATGACCCGATGTTTACTTGGTGGATGGCAAAACCTTATGCCGAGTTAGATAGCGTCTTAAAGGGCTATTCTTCGGCTTTTCTGAAAGCTACCACCATAAGTTCTCAAGTCAAAAACGATGCTTCGGGAATTGTAGGCAATCCTATTGGCAAAGAAGAGCTCACGCGTAAACTGAAATTAGAAATGATTCCTTACTCGCCAGAAGAACTGGTGGAGATAGCCAACAAGGAATTTGCTTGGTGCGATGCCGAAATGCTCAAGGCTAGTCGTGAGATGGGTTTTGGCGATAATTGGAAGGCTGCTTTAGAAAAAGTAAAGCAAACGGCCGTTCCGCCTGGACAACAGCCTGCGGCGATGGTCAAATTATATGAGGAATCTATCGCTTTCTTGAAAGACAACAACTTGATTACGATTCCACCATTGGCGGAAGAAACTTGGCGCTTGTCGATGATGAGTCCTGAGCGTCAATTGGTTAATCCTTTTTTCTTAGGCGGTGAAGAGTTTATTGTTTCGTATCCTACCAATACGATGACGCATGACCAAAAAATGATGAGTATGCGTGGTAACAACCCTCATTTTTCGAGAGCTACCGTACATCATGAACTCATTGCTGGACACGGTTTACAATCGTTTATGACACGTAGATACAAAACCTATCGTCATTTCGAAACACCATTTTGGGTAGAAGGCTGGTCATTGTATTGGGAAATGCTGTTATATGATTTGAAATTCCCTCGTTCGGCAGAAGACCGAGTTGGGATGCTATTTTGGCGTATGCACCGCTGTGCTCGTATTATTTTCTCGCTCAATTATCATATTGGCAAATGGTCGCCGCAAGAGTGTATCGACTTTTTGGTAGACCGTGTAGGTCACGAATATGCCAATGCCGAGGGCGAAGTACGCCGTTCGTTTGTAGGAGGTTATGACCCATTATACCAAATCGCCTATATGATTGGAGGCTTACAAATCAGAGCGTTGAAAGATGAATTGGTAGGTACGAAAAAAATGACCTACCAACAATTTCATGATCAATTTATGCAGGAGAACAAGCTCCCCATCGAAATGATGCGCGCTATCCTTTCTCGCAAACTTTTACCGAAAGATTATCAAACCAACTGGAGATTTTATTCACTTAAATAATAGGAGAATTTGAAGATTTGGAAATTTGAAAATGTGATTACTCATCTTCAAATTTCCAAATCTTCAAATTTTCAAATCAACATACCATGAATCACATTTCAATTATTGGCGGGGGGATTGTAGGATTAAGTTCTGCTTATTATTTGCATGAAGCGGGCTATAAGGTGACGGTATTTGATAAAGGAGATTTATCGGATAACTGTTCTTATGGTAATGCAGGCTATGTATGTCCAAGCCATTTTGTGCCTTTGGCAGCACCTGGGATTATTTGGCAAGGAATCAAATGGATGTTTAATCCTTTGAGTCCTTTTTACGTAAAACCTTCTTTGAATAAAGCATTAATCAATTGGGGTTTCAAATTTATGCAAAGCGCCAATCCTCAACATGTAGAGAATTCGGCAGTGCCTTTGAGAGATATTTCTTTATTGAGTCAAAAACTATTTGAAGAATGGGAGGCGAACGCTGCTTTTGACTTTGGCTATGAGCGTAAAGGTATGCTTGAGATATTCCAAACAGAAGCCGTGGCAGCCCACGCACACCATACCGTCGAAAAAGCACATGAATTAGGTCTTGATGTAAAATATCTTGATAAAGCACAGTTACAGGCATTAGAACCACAAACGCCCCTCAATGCCATTGGGGGACTACAGTTTAATTGTGATACTCATGTTTATCCGAACCTTTTAATGAAAAATCTTATCGCAGATTTACAGCAAAAAGGTATCGAAATCAAAACGAATGAAAGTATTACGGGTTTTGAGAAAAAGAATGGGAAAGTCACTCATATCCGTTCCAACAAACAGCAATATGCTACCGATGGAGTAGTGGTAGCGGCGGGTTCTTGGAGCCGTGAACTAGCAGAGTTGGTCGATATTACACTTCCACTGATGGCGGGTAGAGGATACTCGTTGACTTTGGAAAATAGTCCTCATCAAATCAACCATCCTATTATTTTGGCAGAAGGTCGTGTGGCATTAACGCCTATGGATGGCAACAAGATTCGTATGGGAGGTACTATGGAAGTGGTTTCGACAAACACTCCTCCGAATTTCCAACGTGTAAAAGGAATTTTACAATCAGTCAAAAGCTTTTTACCAACTTTTGATATCGCATTTCCTGCCGAAAAAGACATCTGGCATGGTTTCCGACCTTGCTCGGCGGACGGTTTGCCTTATATCGGTCGTACTAGTACTTATGACAACGTCGTAATTGCTACAGGGCACTCGATGATGGGACTTAGTTTAGGGCCAGGTACAGGAAAATTGGTCGAAGAAATTATCAGCGAAAAACCTACCAGTATCGATATTCAAGCATTCAATCCACAACGATTTGACTAAAAAGTAAAGGCTTTTATCTCATGACATCATTCTTAGATAAAAGCCTTTCTTTATCTTCTCCTCTATGAAAAAACTCACCCTTCTCTCTATTTTTTATTTATTGTTTTTGGGAAAAATAAATGCCCAAAATTATACTCCTCTCAAAGTTGACAAACGCTTTAAAGTACAACCCAAAGTTACCTTACAGGCCTATCCATTCGACTTGGACGAAGTAACTTTACTAGAAGGTTCGCCATTCAAAAATGCGATAGACAAAGATGCAGCGTATTTGTTGAGTATCGAGCCACAACGCTTGTTACATCGTTTTTATCTCAATGCGGGCTTACCTACCAAAGGCGCAGTGTATGGCGGATGGGAAAGTGAAGGTCTTTCGGGACATACGCTTGGGCACTATCTTTCGGCATGTGCGATGATGTATGCTTCGTCGCAACAAAAAGTGTTTAAAGACCGTGTCAACGAAATGGTAACAGCTTTGGCAGAATGCCAAAAAGCACGTAAAACGGGCTATGTAGGTGCTATTCCAAAAGAAGATTCTATTTTCACGAAAGTATCGCGTGGCGAAATTAAGTCTGGAGGTTTTGACCTCAACGGTGGTTGGAGCCCTTGGTACACAGTTCATAAAGTCATGGCGGGTTTGTTAGATGCGTACTTGTATTGTGGCAACCAACAAGCTTTAGCCGTAGTGACAGGTATGGCCGATTGGACAGGAAAAACAGTTAACCCACTTTCGCCAGAGTTATTACAAAAAATGCTTAAATGCGAATACGGCGGAATGGCTGAGGTTTTGGCTAACTTATATGCGATTACGGGTAAAAAAGAGTATCTCGATTTGTCTTATAAATTCTATGACGACTTTGTGATGGTGCCTTTGTCAAAACGTATTAATCCGATGGCTGGCAAACATTCGAATACCAATGTACCCAAAGCCATTGGAAGTGCCCGACAATACGAACTAACAGGACTGGAGTCTGATAAAACTATCGCAAGCTTTTTCTGGGATATTATGGTACACCATCATACTTATGTGATTGGCGGAAATAGTAATTACGAATACTGCGGCGAGCCTGACAAATTAAGCGAACATTTAAGTGACAACACTTGCGAAACCTGTAATACCTACAATATGCTTAAGCTGACTCGCCATTTGTTTACTTGGCAACCCAATAGCGAGTTGACGAACTATTATGAAAGAGCGCTTTACAACCATATTTTGGCGTCACAAAATCCTGAAAGTGGCATGATGTGCTATTTTGTGCCCTTGAGAATGGGTACTAAAAAAGATTTCAGCGACCAGTTCAATACCTTTACTTGTTGTGTTGGCAGTGGAATGGAAAACCATGTGAAGTACAACGAAAGTATTTATTTTCAAGGTGCTGATGGCAGTCTGTTTGTGAACTTATTCATTCCTTCTCGTCTGAATTGGAAAGATAAAGGCTTGGTATTGACTCAACAAACACAATATCCGACTCAAGGCAATTCACAACTCACTTTAGAACTTCGCAAGTCTCAAAAATTTGCCCTTAAAATTCGTAAACCTTGGTGGGCGACCAACGGCGTTCAAGTAAAAGTTAATGGACAGTCGGTCACTTCGGAGCCAGATGCCAATGGCTATATTGTCGTAGAAAGAACATGGAATAATCGTGACCAAGTGACACTCGATATGCCTATGCAGGTTTACAGCGAAAGTATGCCTGACAACAAAGACCGTATCGCTTTATTGTACGGACCTTTGGTTTTGGCAGGACAATTAGGCAAAGAAAACCCCGATCCAGTGTATGGCATTCCTGTTTTATTGACGGATAATAAAAATGTAAATCAGTGGGTAAAAAGTGTGGAAAACTCTCCCTTAACTTTCAAAACCCAACAAGTAGCTGTTCCTTTTGAAGTAACCCTGATTCCTTTTTATCAAAGTTATCAACAACATTACAGCGTGTATTGGGATTATTTTACCAAAGCTGGTTGGGAAGAGAAAAAGGCAGCTTATGAAGCAGAGAAAAAACGTCAGAACGAGATAGAAGATAAAACAGTAGACAATTTCAGAATTGGCGAAATGCAACCCGAGCGTGACCACAACCTTACCATCGATGGCGAATCTTATGTGAGCGACGCACTAGGGCGTACAGGTCGCGAAGTCAGAAAAGGAGGCTCTTTTTCATTTGACCTAAAAATCAAAGCTAATTCAACCCAAGCATCGATTTTGATGACTTATATTGGTGATGACAAAGGTCGTTTCTTCGATATTTTAGTAGACGGTCAAGTATTGGCAACACAAGAGTTGAAAGGTGGAGCAACTGGCAAGTTTTATGATATATCTTATCCGCTTAATACTTCTTTTACTGCGAATAAGGATAAAATCAGAGTAACCATCAAAGCACACACAGGCAAAACCGCAGGAAGAGTTTTTGGAGTGCGGAGCCTTGATTAATGGTAAGTGATAAACTACTTTTATCTAAAAGATATTTCTAGTAGCGAGGTAAAGTCCCCTGCTACTAGAAAATACTTTACTCATTGCTTACTCAATTATTCTTTCAACCATCCAGCCTATTGCCATTACAATCATTATCACTGCCCCAATTTGACGGAAAATGGTATAATGTCGAGTTTGAGAGAGTAAAAGTAATAGAGGAAATATTACTAAAATAATACATAATTGCATCAGTTCGATTCCTATATTAAAGCCCAAAATACTTAATACCATTTGTTTGACTGAAAGCTCCAAATTAGTCAAAGTTTCGGCAAAAGCCATTCCATGAATTAACCCAAAACTTCCTGCAATTAAGACTTCTCTTTTAGGATAAATGGGTTTAAACGCATGTATTGCAGAAATCAAAATCGTAATAGCAATACAGACTTCAATAGGTTTTACGGGTAAATTCAACCATTGCGAAGCCCCCAACAGTAAGGTTAATGAATGTCCAATGGTAAAGGCTGTGACTATTTTAAGTAATGTCAATGTGCTTGGTTTGAACCCTTTATAAGCGCCCCATTTTTTATCTTCAACCATAAGCATCGCTGGCAATAACAAGGTCAAAATAAACAAAATATGATCTGTACCCTCTGCAATATGGTCAATACCCAGCACTACCATATTCTTGAAGCCTTGCCAAGTACTACCTTGTTGTAAGCTTACTTGAAAAACAGGTATCTTACCACTTGGAATATCCAGAGCTATTATGCCAATTTGTTGTAAAGTTGAATCTTCCGAAACCAAACCTTGTTGCCAATCCTCTTTAATGTTTACTAAAATCTGGTGACTCGCTACTTGATGTAAAATCACATCATAGTCAAAATAAAAATTTCGTAAATCATAATGCTCAGGAGGCACCATCGAAAACATCACAATCAACTCTCTATAATCGCCCGTTGCTCGATTGGCTTTCTCCTCAGTTACCCACATTTTCCCTAAGGTTACAGTCCAAGCTTTTCCATCAAAGCTTCTTGGACGAATATGTGCCATTAAATAATGACGAAGTGTATCACCAAGGCGTTCTACCAAGTGCTCCGAATGGTCGTCAACTCCCATACCAATAGCTGATTGGAGCTCGCCTAAGGGTAATTGTATTTCTCCAGAAATACTTTTTTCATGCACCTTGAGTGCCACCATCGAGCTTGGCATAGGATGCCCAAAAAGCTGAATACTCGTAAGAAATGCTATGAAAAGGTATATATATTTAAGATTAACGGACGACATAAGTAAAAGTGGCGAGTTTAGGAATATTGAGTTTAAGTATGTGGGTAATTTTATCTGCAGTAGGCATTAAGCCATTTGCCGTAGGCTAAAAGTATGAATGTGTTTCTAATAAAATCATGAATATATTTTTACTTAGTGCCTACGGCTTATTGCTTAAAGCATTATTAATGCAATTTTACATTCAACATTCATACTTAGTTGCTACCATAATCAGCTTTTCTATCTCTCCAAACTGAGTGAGGGTGATTCGCTGTTTTGACGATTACACCGCCTTGCATCGAAAACTCAATCCATACATTCGGACCATCAATTAATACATAATCACCTTTGGTGGTCAAGTCAGTTGTACCATAATACGAAATATAGGTATCTGCAATATCCGCTTTGTATTTAGCATAAATGGCAGCTGCAGCTTTATCATCCAAATCATCTGTATAGGTTTTGATAGCAGCCAACACCAACTCTTGTTGTGCCGAAGTCAAGTTACCAGCTTTTACACCTGTCTTCGTCGTTGGAAATTTATCATCCTGCGCTGGGCCTAAAATCAAATCATTTTGTGCCGCAGAACGTTTTGCTGTAGTCAATTCACTCGAACTTAAGCCTTTTAACATATTTGATAAAGCCGTCAGTTCTTGTTGAATTGGGTTGTAAGTCACTGTTTTCCAAGTATAGGTAGGAAATGGCTCAGTAGAGCGGAAAGAAGGTGTACCTCCCGTCATTTTTCCTCCATTGTAAGTATAAATGATGGTACCGTGGTGACCGCCTATCTGCAAGCACCAAAGTCCAGTTGTACTTGGAGTTCCTATAAAAGCAATATAATAATTGCCTGATCCATAGTCAGAGCCTCCTCCAATAGAATTCAAGTAATCATCTGCTGCCAAAATCCCTAAATATTCCGCATTACCTTCACTGGTTACAGAACTGGTTGCCACTTTAAGAAGATTGTAAAAAGCTGTCCATTGAGCAGTACTAAATGTACTTGATTGCAAACCTGAACGACCTCGATACAATCCTTCAGGTAGATTTGACCATTTTTGTGCATGAGCTTTGTTGTAGGTATCTTGTAATGAGGTGATTTGCGTAGACGTAAGCGTTGCTTTGAATGCTTCTGCCATAGCTACAATATTAGTAATATCGGTGTCTACAGACCATGTTGTTCCAGTACCATTTGACCCAGAAGAAGAACCTGAACCGGCGGTATTGACTGTTAAAGAAAATGTACATGATTGACCTGCCACCGTAATAGCAAAAGTAGCAGTACCACTTGAAGCTGGGGTTCCTGTAATGGCAAAGGTGACAGAGCCTGCTCCCGATGCCAATGTTCCTGCAGCAAGCGTAGCTGTCAAACCTGTTACGCCCGATGAAGCTACAGCAGTACCAGTAGCATAAGCACCTCCATTGCCACCCGTATAAGGCACAGTGGCGGTTCCTGTAAAGGCAGTTCCAGATACAGGAGTAGCCGAAAAGGTGGTAGATGAGCAGTTTAAGGCAGAAATAGACGCTGTAGCTGAAGTCGAGACTACGGATTCGTCCTGCTTGCAGCTTATGGCTATCAATGTAGTAAATAAAATTGCACTTGCAATCGTGATTTTGAATTTCATATCCTTGATGGGTTTTGATTGATTACAATACTTGTGACTTGTGGATATGAGGATTCGTTATTGAAAAATAGGTGATTAAAAGTGAAAAGGAAAAATCAGTAGGTGAATCGCCCAAAAGAAGATTTTGCACGACAAACTATCTATTTTAATAGACCATTTTAAAAGTAAAAGTCCATTGCATCAAAAATGACACAATGGACTTTTTATAATCAAATAGAGTTAATAACTCGCTATTACTTATGCTACTCCAACTTGTTTCAAATACATCACATGTGAACGTAAAGCACTCAAAACACTTGGATATTCAAGATATTCAATGCCAAATTGTTGACAAGTTTCTCTTACTAATTCGTTGATTTTTGGATAGTGAATATGGCTAATTTTAGGGAAAAGGTGGTGTTCTACCTGAAAATTAAGACCTCCAGTAAACCATGAAACAATTTTACTACGAGTGGCAAAATTAGCAGTAGTCTGGATTTGGTGAATAGCCCATTCTACATTAATCTTAGAAGTTTCCTCATCTGGCATTGGAAAGCTTGTATGCTCTACAACGTGCGCCAACTGGAATACAACTGCACTTACAAAACCACAAACAAAGGCAATAACAAAATAGCCAATCATTGCATCTACAATTCCCAAACGGTAAATTGGTAATACTACAAAAACTGCCACATAAGCAATCTTTGTACCCCAGAAAATAAGATGCTCTTTGGTATCCATCTTTCTGAATTTTGTTTCACCTACTTTTCCTGTAAAATATTTTTGAAAATCTTGCCAGTAAATCCATAACAAGTACGTCCAACCATACAAAAACACCCAATAAATGTACTGAAAACGGTGAAACCAATATTTTTCCTGAGTTGAGCTTACGCGAATCCAAGGTTTAATATCAATATCATCGTCCATCCCATCGATATTAGTAAATGAGTGGTGGTTGAAATTATGTTTAAATTTCCACAGATACACACTTCCGCCAATCATATTCAATGAATACCCCATCAATTCATTTACCCATTTACGCTCCGAAAAGCTTCCATGAGCGCCATCGTGCATGATGTTAAATCCAATCGCAGCCATATTAAAACCTAATAAAGCTGAAAGTAAAATAGACACCCAAGCTGTTGGTGTAAAAAACACCAAAATCAAATATAATGCTACCGCACTCGCAAGCAGGGTCGTTGATTTGAAATACAGCTTAAAATTACCTGTTGGCTTAATTTGGTTTGTTTGAAAATAATCGTTTACTTTTTTGCGTAATGCATTAAAAAAAACACTGTTCTTGTTGTTGAAACTTACTTTTTCCATTGAGATGGTTTTCTTGTATAATCAATTTTAAATCCCTTTACAGAGCTTTATTTTCAAAGATTATAGGGTTATTGAGTATTAGTTAGTGGGCAAAATTAAAATAATCTTATTCGCTTTAGGCTTTGGTAGGTTAAAGTTAAATAGTATTTCTCATGAAGTAATAGCAACTTTTTTGCCTAATGCCTATGGCTTACTGCCTAAAGTGTGTTAATGCAATTTTATTTTGCATTTATACTTAACTAGTTGTTAATTTTTTTGTTTAAAAAATGTACCATAAATATGTGGCACTACAAATGTATTAATTTTCAGTCTTTTTTTTACCTGCAAGTTGCCCACAAGCTGCATCAATATCTTTTCCTCTCGAGCGACGCACATTTACGACCATTCCTTTTTCTTCCAAAAACTTTGCAAATTTTTCCAAAGTCAATGGGTCTGTGTTAGTATAGTTTGCCTCCGCAATAGGATTGTATTCAATAATATTGATTTTACATGGAAATTGCTTAGCAAATTGCCAAAGCTCTTTAGCATCTTCCAAAGTATCGTTAAAGCGGTAAAACACAATATATTCGAGTGTAATTCTACTTCCTGTTTTCTTATAAAAATACTGTAATGCTTCTTTGAGTGCATCTAAGGTATTGCTCTCATTGATAGGCATGATTTGATTTCGCTTCACATCATTAGCAGCATGTAAAGACAAAGCCAAGTTGAACTTTACTTCATCTTCGCCCAATTTCTTAATCATTTTGGCAATCCCTGCTGTAGAAACTGTGATACGTTTGGGCGACATTCCCAAACCCTCAGGCGATGTAATATGCTCGATTGACTGTAATACATTGGCATAATTCAACAACGGCTCGCCCATACCCATGTACACGATGTTGGTCAATGGTGTTTGATAATGCCCTTCTGCTTGATCACGAATACGCACCACTTGGTCATAAATCTCAGCAGGATCAAGGTTGCGCTTGCGATCCATATAACCTGTAGCACAAAACTTACAAGTTAAAGAACAACCCACTTGTGAGGATACACAAGCAGTCATACGGTCATCTGCTGGAATAAGTACGCCTTCTACCAAATTTTGGTCAAATAACTGAAAAGAGGATTTAATCGTTTTGTCCGATGACACTTGTTTTTCAGCTACTGTAACCGCACGAATTTCAAAATTTTCGTCCAATACCTCTCTCATTTTTTTAGAGAGATTTGTCATTTCGTCAAAACTTTGTACGGATTTCTTCCAAAGCCACTCATATACTTGCTTGGCTCTAAATCCTTGCTCGCCTTTTTCTACCAAAAACTCTTTAATTTGGCTAAGACTCAGCTTTCTAATATCTTTTTTGTTAGCTACTACAACTTCCATAATAAACTTTATACTTAAATCGATATGAGTAAATATTAGCGCTATCATTTTGTGCACACTTTCGACGGCACTCCACATTTCTAATTCAATGCGCTACTCATGTCTTTTGTGGCTACAACTACCCTAGGATAGTCTAGTTTTAATAAACAAGTGATTGATTTTGCAAAGGTACGACTAATTTTTATGGGATTGATATTCAGAGAGGTAGTTAAATATAATGATTTATCGCATTTTATGGATTCATTGTATTTTTTTAAAAACTTATAAACAATTGCTATACAGTTTTTTACAATTTAATAACATTCTATTAGTTTGTTGTGGGAAAACAATTTTAGGATTTATGTGGCTCACTAAACCTCTTGATTTGTGTAGGGACTTTATCCACTGCTTTTTCTATAATTGAAGGAGCAAATGGTTTTACAATGGGTAATAAATAGTAAGGACCTTTCTCATTTTTGGGAGGAATCTGCATACCTATTGCTGAGCCAAGCCATAGGATAATACTAATACCAAAAGCCCAAGTCATGCCACCAACCAACGCACCTACCAAGGAATCAAACTGCCCCAATACCGTTGCTTTGATAGATTTGCGAAGTACCCAACCTAATTTGTTGATAAGATACACAATCGGGAAGAAGACCGCCCCAAAACCAACATAGGGCAATACCCTATCTGTTACCTTGCTTGTCATATAGGGCGATAACCAGTCCGAAGCTACACCTAGCGTTTTGAAGCCAATAATGACAGAAATAATAAAAGCCAAAATAGAAATTACTTCAATAATAATACCTCGTTGGTAGCCAATAAAAGCTCCCCAAAGGATTGGAAGAAGTATAAAAATATCAATGACTTTCACGAAATAGAAGGTTGAAAAAACTGTTGATTTTGAATAAATGTATCAAAATCAACAGTCAAAAATTTAAGAAAAATTATCCTAAAAGCGCTTTTACTGTAGCAGAAATAACTTTTCCATCTGCCAAACCCGCCAATTCTTTGGTAGCAACGCCCATTACTTTACCCATGTCTGAAGGAGCAGAAGCACCTACACGAGCAATGATTTCAGACAATTTTGCTTTTAATTCTTCTTCTGTTAATTGTTTTGGCAAAAATTCTTCAATTACAGTCAACTCTGCTTGTTCTTTTTCAGCCAAGTCGTTGCGACCTTGCGCCACGAATACTTCCATTGAATCTTTACGTTGTTTGGCTGCTTTTGTCAAAATTTTCATTTCAGCATCTGTAGTCAATTCGCCTGTACTGTTGCCTGATGTTTCTTCTAACAAAATCAAAGATTTGATAGCACGAAGCGCTCTCAAACGATCTTGATCTTTGGCACGCATGGCATCTTTGATACCACTTTCGATATTTGTTTTTAGTGACATGGTTCTATTTGATAAATAATTGTTTTAAAATTAAGGGGTATTAGCTGTAAGCATTAGGCTATAGGCTAACTAATGGTTTAGTATTAATGCAAAATAAAATTGCCTTAATACGCATTAAGCTGTAAGTCGTAGGTATTAGCCAAAGGCATATCATCAACTCTCTCTCATTGACTCGAAAACCGATAGCTGAAATCCAATACCCAAAATACTGTTTCTTACTTTTGAACAAAAATCATTCGCAAAACATTTCCATAACAGGAGCTATGCTATAACTTCACAGAAATTTTGTACAGTTTTTACAAAAATACAAAACTATTCAATCATTCACCATTACTCTCGACATTCAAGCACTTTTGTCGAGCATTGCTTTTGAATACTATGACTAAACTTAGTGTAAATATCAACAAGATAGCTACTATTCGCAACTCCAGAGGTGGCAACAATCCTAATGTAGTTAAAGTAGCTATGGACTGCGAACGATTTGGTGCAGAAGGCATTACCGTACACCCTCGTCCCGACGAGCGCCATATTCGTTATCAGGATGTGTATGATTTAAAAGAAATCGTCACTACAGAATTCAATATCGAAGGTAACCCTACCGAAGGTAAGTTTGTAGAGTTAGTGTTGGCAACCAAACCTACTCAAGTAACGCTCGTACCTGATGCACTTGGTGCTATTACTTCCAATGCAGGATGGGATACAATTGCGCACAAAAGTCGCTTACAAGATTTAATTGCGATGTTTAAAGAAGCAGGTATTCGTACATCAATTTTTGTGGATGCTGACGAGCGCATGGTTGAAGGAGCTAAAGAGACGGGCACTGACCGTATTGAGCTTTATACTGAGCCTTATGCTGAGCATTATATACAAAACCGTGAAGCAGCTATTAAAGATTTTGTAAGTGCTGCCCAAGTTGCCAATCAACTAGGTTTGGGTATCAATGCTGGACATGATTTGAGTTTGGAAAATCTTCGTTACTTCCAACAAAATATTCCTAACCTCTTAGAGGTATCTATTGGTCACGCTTTAGTGTGCGATGCACTCTATTATGGACTCGAAAATACAGTGCAATTGTATCTAAGAGAGACAAAGGCAATAGATTAAAGAAAAGGTGTCGAGGCTTTACTTGACACCTTTTCCATTTAACATCAATTTTCAGCAACTATAAAATAAATTAATAATTCAACCATTGACTTTTGTCAATATATGTTGCGACAAATAAATTTGTATTTACTAAATAACTAATCACAAAATTGTTGAACCAACTTGCTTAGTGGCGGCTGAGTAAAGGGTTAATTAAAATTGATACAACTTCTGACAAACTAAACAAACTTATTGTACAAAGTGGCGGCTTTGGATAATTGTGTTCTGTCTTGTCAGAAGTTTTTTTATATCTCCTTATCGCCAAGCATTTCTTGTCCTTGTACGACTACTTTAATGCCAACCACATTTCCATCTTTTCTGATAAAAAATACAGCAGCGCCATAATTAGCTTCTTCAAATTCGTCATCTTGTTTTTTACTCAATTTGGTTTCAGGATAATCCCCTGCCAAAGCCACCAATGAGCCATTTTTATAATAAATCTTAATTTTAGGAATCTGGTCGTTGGCTTGCATTTTATAACTCCCAAAATAGTCTTTGAAACTCAATGAATCAGCTTGTACTGAAATAGTCTGAGAAATCGTCATGTCAGACAACTGAGCTGTAGGCTGTCCTACCGAAAGCAGTGAAGCGATAAGTAAATGATGCATGGTTAAAATGTTTGAGTTGATTAAGAAATTTGGGAAAGAAATCCTAGACTATCAATTCATTTTCAAAGATTTAACAAGAACATAAATTTTACTTTTTTCAACAGAATGATTCTTGGTATAGGAAGCAAGAATCATTTATCCACAAAAATTATACTCCTTGCTAAGCTCTTCTATACATAAATATCTAAAGAAGATTTTTCACCAACAAGATACCAAATTCTCTACAAAACTAAATTTATTATTAAAAAAATTACATAAAATTATTATGCAAGCATACCTATTTACTTTAACTTAGCATTGTTATTCTTCTCTGGTATTCAAATCATCAAAAACTAGCTTTAACTATGAACGAAGCTTATATCTATGATGCCGTTCGCACACCTCGTGGTAGAGGTAAGTCTGATGGCTCACTTCACGATATTCAACCTGTACAATTAGCGCAACAAGTATTAGAACAACTCCGCGACCGCAACCAACTTGATACTTCGTTGGTCGATGATGTGATTATGGGCTGTGTAACGCCTATTGGTGAACAAGGTGCTGATATAGCTCGGACAGCTGTTTTGGCTGCGGGTTATCCACAATCAGTCGCAGGGGTACAAATCAACCGTTTTTGCTCGTCGGGTTTGGAGGCCGTCAACATGGCTGCTGCTTATATCATGTCTGGTCAGCAAGAATTGATGATTGCAGGAGGTATCGAATCAATGTCACGTGTGGCGATGGGTGCCGATGGTGGTGCAATGATGATGAATCCACAACTTATCGCAACCCACAAATTTGTTCCTCAAGGTATCTCAGCAGATTTGATTGCCACCAAATATGGTTACTCACGTCAAGCTGTTGACCAATTTGCGGTTATATCACAACAACGTGCAGCAATAGCTCATGCAGATGGACGCTTCAACCATTCAATGTTTGGGGTAAAAGATGAAATAGGAATTGAGGTGCTCAACTATGATGAAGGTATGCGACCCGATACCACAGTAGATGGTTTGGCAAAACTTCGCCCTTCTTTTGAAATGATGGGACAAATGGGACTCGACCATTTGGCACTGATGAAATATCCAGAACTTAATGAAATCAATCACGTACATCACGCAGGAAATTCCTCACAAATTGTAGATGGTTCTGCTGGAATATTGATAGGAAATAAAGCCATTGGTGAAAAATTGGGATTGAAACCAAGAGCTAAAATTTCTGCCTTTGGAGTTTGTGGTTCTGAGCCTACTATAATGCTAACAGGTCCGATTCCTGCTACACAAAAAGTGCTCAAACGCAACGGGATGAACATTCAGGATATAGACTTATTTGAGATAAATGAGGCATTTGCAGCTATTCCCATGTTATTTATGGACGTTTTGGGAGTTGATCACAGTAAAGTTAACGTAAACGGAGGAGCTATTGCTTTGGGACATCCACTTGGTGCTACAGGGGCAATCATTTTGATGACATTACTTGATGAATTGGAGCGTACAGGCAAAGGCACTGGACTTGCCAGCTTATGTATTGGAGGAGGTATGGGAATCGCCACCGTTATTGAGCGTATTTAGAGTTTGCTCTACAATACTTAAATGATGATTCAATTTCTATTTAATGAAGACACAAATGATTACTATCAATATCCAAAACAATATAGCTGTCCTAGGCATTAATATTGCCAATCAGCCTATGAATGTGCTCAACAATGAATCTATTCCTGCATTGTCCGAAGCACTTGAAAAAGTGTATACCAATCCTGATGTTAAAGGAATTATTCTGACCTCAGAACGACCTGAGTTTATTGCAGGGGCAGATTTGAAAATGATTCTTCAAAATAATGGACGAGCGCCAGAAGAACTTTTCAAACTTTCTATGAGTCTGAATACCATTTTCCGAAAAATGGAAACCAACGGCAAACCTATCGTGGCAGCTATGAATGGTACGGCATTAGGCGGAGGCTATGAGGTTTGTTTGGCTTGTCATCATCGGGTTGCACTCAATAATCCAAAATCCATTATTGGTTTACCAGAAGTAACCATTGGCTTGTTGCCAGGTGGAGGCGGTACACAACGTCTACCCCGTATGATTGGAATGGAGGCGGCCGCGCCGCTATTGCTCGAAGGGAAAAGAGTTTCGCCTAAAGATGCTTTGGCACTAGGTATGGTCGACCAATTAGCTGACTCGCCCGAAGAAATGTTACAAAAAGCCGTAGAATGGATAGAAACTCATCCTATTGCTGTACAGCCTTGGGATGAAGTGGATAAAAAAACAGGTAAGATTAAGGCAAGAGAAAATTTTAAAGTGCCAGGAGGAAATGTCTTAACGCCTAAAGGTGTTCAGTTGATGATGGGCGGTACTGCCATGACCCTTACCAAAACCCAAGGAAATTATCCTGCACCTATCGAAATTATGTCATGTGTGTACGAGGGCTTACTCGTCAATATTGACCGAGGTATTGTTATCGAAGCTCGTCATTTCGTAAAAGTAGCCAACTCGACAGTTGCCAAAAATCTTATCAGAACGACCTTTTTTGGACTCAACGAAGTCAATAAAGGAGCAGGAAGACCCAAAAATGTCCCACCAACGCAAATCAACAGTATCGGAATTTTAGGTGCTGGCATGATGGGCGCTGGTATTGCTTATGTATCGGCGTTGGCAGGTTTGAAAGTGGTATTAAAAGATACTTCACTTGAAAATGCGGAAAAGGGTAAAGATTACTCTCGTAAACTACTACAAAAAGGTATTGAGCGTGGTAAAATGACTGCCGAAAAAGCAGAGCAAATTTTAACGCTTATTCATACGACCGATATTTACGAACCACTTCAGGGCGTAGATTTGATTATTGAGGCGGTGTTTGAAAATCCTAACCTTAAGGCTAGTGTTACACAAGAGGCAGAACAATTCCTACGAGAAGATGGCTTATTTGCTTCAAATACTTCCACGCTTCCTATTACAGAACTGGCAAAAGCTACCCAAAAACAAGAGAACTTTATAGGTATTCACTTCTTTTCACCTGTAGATAAAATGCAATTGGTAGAGATTATCGTTGGTAAACAAACCAGTGAATATGCTCTCGCTATGGCAATGGATTACGTCAAGAAAATCCGCAAGACGCCAATTGTCGTAAATGACTCGAGAGGTTTTTATACTTCGAGAGTATTTAGCACTTATACTTCTGAAGGATTAGAGTTGTTAAAAGATGGCGTAAATCCTGTGGTAATTGAAAATGTGGCTAAGCAAATGGGCTTTCCTGTTGGACCATTGGCAGTTTCAGATGAGGTTGCGTTAGATTTGGCTTACAAAATTTCGCACGAGTCTGTACAAGCTGGCGTACTATCGCCAGACGATACGGCGTATCAAATCAGTAAGCAGTTTACCGAAATGGGACGTTTAGGTAAAAAAGCCAAAGCAGGCTTTTATGAATACCCTGACCCATCTACAGGAAAGAAAAAGTATCTTTGGGAAGGGTTATCTCAATTATTTCCCTTAAATTCATTCCAGCCTTCTGCCGAAGACATCAAACAGCGACTTTTTTATCGTCAAGTACTCGAAACGGTAAAGTGTTTTGAAGAGGGAGTTCTTAGAACCCCACTCGATGCCGATTTGGGATCTATTTTTGCTTGGGGATTTCCTGCTTATTTGGGAGGAACACTTTCTTTTGTGGATACAGTGGGAATTGTGAATTTTGTAAAAGAATGTGATAGATTGGCTGATACCTACGGAGAACGTTTTAGACCAACAACCCAACTTCGTGAAATGGCTAAAGCGAACAAAGGATTTTATTGATTTCTGACTAGAGATTATTGAACGAGACATTCTTAAAGAACCGACTTTTCATATCTCAATATTTGATAAACTTTTTTTACCTTGACTAAATTTAAAATGCTAGGCTTTGAGATTTTCTCGAAGCCTACTTTTTTATATACTCCCTCCATTTTAAACCTTTCGGTCTTAGATATGTTAATCTAATAAAGGCATATATTGCTTATGTGTGTAACTTTCACTCAACAAACATACAAATCTCAACTAGACTTTTTTTGATTAAGAACATTTATGACAATACGTTCGCTACGGCAATTACTCACCGAAAAATATACAAAAACAACCCAGTTCATTCTAACCTTGATGTATGTTGTAGGGTTAATTGGGTTGCAGGTTCCTGTGTTAAAGCCTATTTTTCAAGAATTATCGGCTTTTAATTTATGGGTGTCTGCTGGTTTACTGTTGATTTTCCATCAAGATTTTCATAAAAACTTTATCATTCTAGGTGTCATTTGCTATTTAGTGGGCTATTGGATTGAAGTAATTGGAGTACACACGGGCGTTATTTTTGGAGTGTATCAATATGGTGCAGGTTTAGGCACAAAGCTATTTAAAGTACCGCTGGTAATTGGTACAAATTGGTTCATATTGGTGTATTGTAGCGGTATTTTTGGGGAAAAATTCAAAGAGTATTTCAAGCTTTCATGGCATCCCATTATCCAAGGAATTTTTATTGGAACTATAATGACTAGCTTGGATTACCTCATAGAGCCTGTAGCGATAGCTTTAGATTTTTGGCAATGGGAAAATAATATTATCCCTATTCGTAATTATGTCGCTTGGTGGATTATTGCCGCCATCTTAGGTTATTACTTTAGTATTAGTAAGTTTGATAAGCATAACCCATTAGCTATTTTACTACTTTTTTTACAATGCTTTTTCTTCTCAGGGCATACAATTTTATTTATGTTGAATAATTGAATTAATTTTGTTGAAAAATAAAACCTTTTTATTGAACAAAGGCTTTACCTCTTACTATTTGGATAAATATCTCAAACAAAAAGAAATCAAGACTAGAATTCCTCTTTTTCTAGTTCGGGTGCAAGGGCAACAAGACTAACAATACCACAACCATGAGCAATTATTCTATCAAGGATCTCGAACAGTTATCGGGTATAAAAGCACATACTCTCAGAATTTGGGAGCAACGATATGATATTCTCAAACCTACACGTACAGATACTAATATTAGGACTTATGATGATGTAGATTTGAAGCTGGTATTGAATATTGCGTTGCTGAAGGAACACGGCTATAAAATTTCGGAAATTGCTCAAATGAGTGCTGAATCGATGGCTCGTGAGGTGATGGTTATTTCGGATAAGCAAATGAATTATCCTGATCAAATACATGCCTTAACGATTTCGATGTTGGACTTAGATGAGGAGCGTTTCGAAAAAATTATCAGTACTAATACTTTACAGTTTGGGTTTGAAAATATGATGATAAACATCATTCATCCCTTCTTAAGCCGTATTGGTACGCTATGGATGACAGGTTCGATTGGACCTGCGCAAGAGCATTTTATCTCAAATTTGATTCGTCAGAAAATTATCGTAGCAATAGATGGACAATTACCCTCGTTAAAAGTTGGGGCAAAAAAGTATCTTTTATTTTTACCTGAGGGCGAATTACATGAAACAAGTTTATTATTTGCTAACTATTTAGTACGTGCACGACAAAACAAAGTGGTGTATTTAGGACAAAGTCTTCCTTTCGAAGAACTCGTATTTGCTTATAATGTACACAAGCCAGACTATTTGTTTACAGTCATTACAAGCGTACCTGCACAAGACGAAATTCAAAAGTATGTATATAAATTAGCTCATACTTTTCCTAATACCAAAATCTTGATTACTGGTTATCAAGTTATCGGTCAAGACCTTGACTGCCCTGATAACGTTGAGATTTTAACACAAGTAAAGCATCTTATTTCTTTTGCAGAAGAGTAGGTTTTGTTTAGTCGTTAGCAATTTAGTTTGCGGTTTTAAAATCATCAATGAATAAAGGCACAAAGTGATTAGTTACTTTGTGCCTTTATTCATTAATACGCTGTAAGCCGTAGGCATTAGGCAAAAGAGCTTAAATTATTTCATGAGAAATTCATTTCAACTTTTAGCCTACAGCATAAAGCCTAGAGCTTAATGCGGGTAAAATTTATTTTAATTTTGCCTACTAACTTACCTATCAATTACTTGTCTCGCCAATAGTTTTCCACTCTATTTTTTACATTTTCTCTAATATTTCCATAGAATAAATTATAGTCAGCACGATGCCAAATTTTGGTATTTAGCAAAAATCTACCTTTTACATAAGGCTTATTAATCCAGAGCATTCCTGCATGGTTTTGAGCATCTACAGCTTCAGGCA
Organism: Cellulophaga sp. BC115SP; assembly: GCF_009905545.1. Lineage (GTDB taxonomy): Bacteria > Bacteroidota > Bacteroidia > Cytophagales > Spirosomataceae > Flectobacillus > Flectobacillus rivi. The sequence continues at coordinate 34,370 of NZ_JAAALB010000010.1, forward strand.
CATAAGTAAATTTGAGTCCCACACCTCCTTTACTCAAAGAACGAGGAGCAAATTCCTCATCAAGTTTCCATGTCAATGGGTTGGTACTAATCGAAGTATTAAGCCCTTCGTTGTACCATGATGGATAATAATCTCTAGCATAGGTATTCCACGAGACAAAACAGCCTGTTTGGTCTCCATTTTCACAAGCTTTGATTGACTCAAAAGTATTAAGTTGCGTGGCAATACCCACCAAATAAGCCGCTACAAATTGTTTCTGTAGAGGTTTTAGATCAAAAAACTCTTTTATCAATCTTTTAGCATGTACAGTTCCTTGGCTATGCGAAGCAATCACAATAGGGCGACCTTGATTGTAATGTTGAAGGTAATATTCAAAAGACGCCTTTACGTCCGAATACGCCAAATCTAAGGATTTTACTTTATCGGTCAAATCCTTGGTAACAAACGCATGATAATGTGCCTGACGATAACGCGGCGCATATACACGACACGAGCCATTAAATACCGACGCCTGATTGAGAATGGTAGATTCATCTACTTTTTGATTCATATCGGCATCATTCACATCGGCATTCCAATCAGATGGACCTTGAGGCTTTTGTGTGTAAATAGTAGGGTGAATAAAAAAAACATCCACCTTAGCTTGTGCCTGATTATCAGCAAAATCTGACTTCAAGGGCACTTGGTCGGCAGGATCATTTTTGTCAGGTAACGATGCCCAATGCTCCTTCAAGGCATAATTTGGCTTGGAAGGATTCGTATTTTCATTATAATGGCTCTGTATTTGATAAGGAACTCTTTGACAAGAAAGAATAAGCCATGCAAAAATCAGGAGGTAAAAACGCATAAGTTATCTTATTGTATGATTTTTTGAAAAATTTGTAAAAAAACCATTTTTATATTAACTAAATTCTCTAAACATTAGTTAGATTTACGAATCAAACAACTGTTTAGTTGAGAAGAGTTTAAAATCGTTTTGAAACACAAACGGTATAGTTTTCAAACAATTGTAAATCTACTATTCTTTTTGAAGTAAACAGTTTTCGTAATCTTAATTCACTAAAAAACGTATGAACAAACTATCTACTACAATAAGACTACTTACCAGTGTCTTATTTCTATTCTGTGCATTCACAAGCTTTTCGCAGACTGTTATTACAGGTAAGGTTTTTGACTCTGCTACTAAAGAAAAGCTCATCGGGGTTAGTATTGCGGTAAAAGGAAAAGTGATTGGTACAATTACAGATGCCAAGGGAAATTTCTCTTTAAAAACAAACACGCCTGTTCCTTTCACAATTGCGGTATCAAGTGTGGGTTATGCTACTCAGGAACTTAAGGTGACAGATAAAACTTCGGATTTCTCTATTGCTTTAGAAGAACAAACTGTAATGGGACAAGAAGTAGTAGTTGCTGCTTCCAGAGTAGAAGAAAGCGTAATGAAATCGCCTGTTTCTGTGGAAAAAATGGATTTGAAAGCTATCCAACAAACAGCCTCAAATAACTTTTATGACGGCTTAGCCAACTTGAAAGGCGTTGATATGGCTACACAAGGGTTGTTATTCAAATCTATCAATATGCGTGGATTTGGCTCGACAGGTAACCCTCGTATTGTTCAAATGATTGATGGAATGGATAACTCTGCTCCAGGTTTGAATTTTGCAGTAGATAACATCATTGGTATGCCAGAACTAGACGTTGAAAATGTAGAGGTATTGCCTGGTGCTGCATCAGCGCTTTACGGTCCAAATGCTATCAACGGTTTGGTTTTGATGAATAGTAAAAGCCCATTCTTATATCAAGGTTTGAGCGCAAACGTAAAATCGGGTATTATGCACGCTAGCAACCGTAGTACGGCAACGACTCCGTTTACAGATATGTCGGTTCGTTTTGCGAAAGCATTTAATAACAAAATTGCCTTCAAATTAAACTTCTCGTATATCCGTGCGAAAGACTGGGAAGCTACTAATTATACCAACCTCAACTTAGGAGGTAATGCAGATCCTAGCCGTGGAGCGGGTACAAAAACTGACTATGACGGTATGAACGTGTATGGCGATGAAATTCAAACTAATTTGAATTCGTTGAATGCAGCGTTGCCAAATGCAAACGTGAGCCGTACAGGTTATATGGAAAAAGACTTGGTAGACAACAATACGAAATCTTTGAAATTTAATGGTGCTGTACATTATCGTTTAACAGAAAAAGTAGAAGCAATTGCTCAATTAAACTACGGTGAAGGTACTACGCTTTATACTGGTACTGGTCGTTATTCGTTGCGTGACTTCAATATTACTCAAGCGAAATTAGAATTACGTGGCGACAACTTCAACTTGCGTGCCTATACTACTCAGGAGCGTTCAGGTGGTTCGTACACTGCTGGTTTAGCTGCGGTAGGTATGCTCAACGAAATCAAATCGAATACTGCTTGGTATACCGAATATACAGGTGCATTTTTACAAGCTCGTCAGGCAGGTGCGGCAGAAGATGCAGCACACCTAGCTGCTCGTCAGTTTGCAGACCGCAATATGCCAGCTCCAGGTTCGGCTGCTTTTAATACTTTACTAGAAAAATACCGTAACCTTCCTATTACACAAGGTGGTGGTGCTTTTGCAGATAGAAGTAATATGTACCATGTAGAAGGTTTCTACAACTTCAAAAATGAAATCAAGTTTTTGGATTTGACAGTAGGCGCTAACTTCCGTAATTATGAATTGCGCTCGGCAGGGACATTATTCTCGGATATGAAAGAGGGAAGAAACGGCTCAATTTCTATTAATGAATACGGTGGTTTTATCCAAGCATCAAAAAATCTATTAAACGACCACTTAAAACTAACAGGGTCGTTGAGATATGATAAAAACCAGAATTTTGAGGGACAATACACACCACGTTTCTCTGCGGTATTATCACCTAACCAAGACCATAACTTCCGTTTGTCATACCAAACAGGTTTCCGTATTCCTACTACTCAAAACCAATATATCGACCTAGCTACTCCAGCAGGAACATTGATTGGTGGATTACCAGAATTTGATGCTCGCTATAAATTAGCAACGGGTGTAACTCGTGAGACCTTGACAGCTTTTGCTTCAGACCTTGCTAAGAATGGTGCTAATTCAAAATACCTTACAGACGCAGTAAAAGCTGCCGCTGTACAATATGCAACAGCAGCAGTAACAGCGCAATTGGCAACTATTCAACAAGCAGTAATTGCAGCAGTACAAGCTCAAGTAACAGCAGCAGTAACAGCACAAGTACAAGCAGCAGTAGCAGCAGGTCAACTTCCAGCTGCCAATGCACCAGCGGCAATCCAAGCAGGTGTAACGCAACAAATGTCTTCTGCTCCAGTACAAACTTTAATTCAGACAAACGTTCAAAATACGGTTAAACAAAAAGTAACAGAAGTAGCTACTCAAGTAACTCCAGCTTACGCTTTAGCCGCATTGCCTAAATACAAAGCAAAACCATTGACTACTGAAAAAATTCAGTCTTACGAAATTGGTTACAAAGGCTTAATTGCAAAACGCTTGTTTGTTGATGCATCATATTACTATAGTGTTTACAAAAACTTTATTGGTGGTGCAACTATCGTAGTACCTACAGCAGCGGCTGGTCCTGGCTTACCAATCGAATCAGGTTTGGGTAGCGGTAGTACTCGCGCTGGTTATTCAAGAGTAGCCAACTCTGACGAAGATATTACCATTTCGGGATGGTCAGCGGGTTTGAACTACTCATTAGACAAAGGTTACTCAGTAGGTGCAAATATCTCACATAACCAAATGAATAATTTCGTTGCCTCTACAGAAGTACCTTATGCTGGTTTTAACACACCATCATACAGCATGAAGTTTAACTTTGGTAAGCGTATCACAAGTGGTAGCAAATGGGGTTATAATGTATCATTCCGTCATCAAGATGCATTTACTTGGGAATCGAGCTTCCCATTGCCGACAACAACTGATGTACCTATTTTCACAAATACAGTTGTTCCTGCTATCAATAACTTGGATGCACAATTCAGCTATAAAGTAGCGCCAATTAAGTCGATTATCAAAGTGGGTGCAACTAACCTATTTGGTAATCCATATTTCCAAGCGTATGGTAGTGCTTCGGTAGGTTCAACGTACTACATTGGTATTACTTTCGATGAATTATTAAACAAATAATATTTTGGTGAATATGAGTCATCTCATATTTAGTGATTGAGCGAATGAGTGATTATTTTTAATGTGAATTTTACTTGTAGAGACGCAATGTTTTGCGACTAAAGAGTTATCATTCTGAAATATAGTATCAAAAAGGGCGGTCGAAATTAGTTTTTCGACCGCCCTTTTTGATATTACTATGCTATGTTTTACTTGGCATAGGACGCAATGCTTTGCGTCTCTACAGCTAAAATACAAATTTTAGAATAATCACTCATTCACTCAATTGTAAATCACTAAATTAGGAATGCCTCCCTTTTTTTATACTTAAATCTCAAAGCTTTCGTTATCTAAGAACTACTAATTCAGCAATATCTATTTACTTTGCTTTTAATTTTGTCCGTTATCACTCAGTCATTTTCCTATATAACAACGCCAAGCACTTATGAAAAAGGTAATTTTATTGGGTTTTGCTATATGTTGCTTACAACTAGAATCGGAAGCTAATACGGTAGAATATAAGTCTGCCGAAACACATATCTCAGCATCAACTACCAAAAGCACATATAAAAGAAGACGTAAAAAAGGATTTTTATGGGGTTTGTTCCGTAAAAAAGACTGCGGCTGTCCCAAACATTAAGACTATTACATCATAGCATGAAAAATAAATAATCCGTTCAGAAGTTTAATCTGAACGGATTATTTATGTAAAGCGATACACCTACACAAGTGTACCACATATTACTTACTTCTACTTACACATCTTAATTCAAAATAGGATTTAACTCAGATGCTACTAAGCTACCAACAGGTAAACCCTTTATCCATCGCTGACGGTCAGCTTCTTGATGAGTATTTTGCGGTTCAGAAACTTTTGCTCCATCGGCTACAAAAATAATCGTCATCACTTCCCTTGTCTTTGAAGAGTTATTTCCTGGAGCATTGTGCAAAGTCCAGCCAGCATGAAAAGTAGCATCGCCTGCTTTCATGGAGGAGGCTCTTACAATAGGATAGCCTTTTTCTTCTACAATATTCTTTAGCACATCGTCCGACTTATCAGAAATGGCGAGGTTACCTAAAAAGCCTAATTCATGTGAGCCTGAGGCAAAGGTAAGCATACCCATTTCTTCCGAAATATCTATCAAAGGCATCCACATTGTAATCGTATTGCTGGTATCGATAGGCCAATAATACTGGTCTTGATGCCATGGCGTATGACCGCCGCCTGCTTCTTTAAAAAGCGCTTGGTCATGGTACAAACGTACTTTTTCGACCCCCATCAAATCAGCAGCGATTTGAGCAAATCGTTTGGCAAAAGTAAATTTCTTGATGTCTTCATCTACTTCCCAAAGATTCATCACTTGCAGAAACGCTTTGCCATAAGTGTCTCGCTCTGACATGTCACGAAATTCAGTATTGAATCTTTCTACTCCATTATGGATTAAGTGTCTGTAAAGTTTTATGTCTTCAGAGTTGACTATGTTATGCAACAAAATATGTCCATTTTGCTGATATTCTGACTGTTGTTGAGCATTAATCGGATACATAGATGATAAGTCGGGAAAGGATAAACTAACCATACATTTAATAGTAAAATAATAACAAGTTTCAGTTCTAATACTGTATTCTTGATTTTTGATGAAGGCAAAATAACATGAATTTTTTCAGGAGAATTTTGTCGTTTTTTACCAATATTTGTGCATTTTTACCTATTCCCTATCAATATCCTTATATTGAGTATAATTTTTATCAAAATGAAAGCCTCCTTAGAGCAATTAGATAATGGTTTGAATCAATCCTTAGGGTTCAGACATTTTAGTTTGCCATATTTTGACGCTCCTTACCATTTTCATCCTGAATATGAGTTAACTCTCATTGTAAAAAGTGAAGGCAAAAGATACATAGGGAATCATGTAGCAGATTTTAGTGCTGGCGATTTGGTTTTGATGGGTCCTAATCTGCCTCATTGTTGGAAAAATGAAACGATAGGCATGGAAGATTCGTCACAGGCTGTAGTGGTACAATTTAAAGCAGATTTTTTGGGAGAAAAATTTTTCTCCATACCCGAAATGCAAGCGGTTAGTCATTTATTAGATAAATCGGCTTCGGGTTTGGTTATCACAGGAAAAACGAGAAATAGAATTGCGAAGGAATTAATTTTCTTACTCAATGTCCCCCCTGTTCAGAAAGTTTTAGGCTTGTTAGATTTGTTAAATACCATAGCACAAGCGCCACAAGATTATCAGATTTTAGAAAGTCAAAATCAAGCATATCAATTAGCAAAAGTCGATTTAGAGCGAATCAATAAGGTTTATGCGTATGTGATTGAAAACTATACGCAGGAAGTTCACTTGGAAACAGCCGCGTATTTGGCCAATATGACCGAAACGGCTTTTTGTCGATATTTCAAAAAAGTTACGAAGAAAACCTTTCTCGATGTAGTTACTGAATATCGTATCAAACACGCTTGTAATTTGTTGATTGGTACCGACAAACAAGTAGCGGAAGTATGTTTTGAAAGTGGTTTTGGCAATGTATCACATTTCAACAAGCAATTCAAAACCTTTACAGGACAAAGTCCGCTTGGATATCGTAAACTTTTTCAAACAATGTGATTATTCGTCACCATAAGCCATCAAGAAAGTATGGTCATTTATAACTTGTGTCAAAAAGGCATTATCGTCAAGACTTGACTCTATTTGCATGATTTCTTTCAGCTTTTGGGCTGTTTGACTCTGCAAGCGCTCATCTTGTGTTTCTTCGACTCTTTGAATTACTTGACGGATAATTTCAATATCGGCATCAGACAATAAGCTTACTTCTGGAATCATGACTTCGTAGGCTTCATCGAGTACTGGCTGTCGGAGCGCATCGAGTGAAACCTTGGGCTCTATACGCACAACAGTAGTACCAGCTACCATATCTCCCAAACGTTGCCCTTTACCACCTGCTGCAATGGCTACTACACCAACCCATTGACCAAAAATACTAAAATCAATAATTCTAAAAATCCAACGTAAGATATAGGCGCCAATAGTAGGGGCACTACCATCCAACTTAATCACTTTGATATTTCGAGCTCTTTTCCCAATGCTTTGTCCATTGAGCCAAATTTCGCAAATTAAATCATAAAAAAAGAGGGGCAAAATACCAAATCCAAAGAAAAGAATAGTTCTGATTCTGTTGTTGAATAGACTGTCATCCAACCATGTAGCAATTAAAGAAAAAACAAGAATCCAAGCGAAATAGACTACCAAATCAATCAAATATGCGATAATTCTATCTCCGATACTAGCTGGTGTAAAAGCTACTTCGACATTTTGAGCTGTCCGTATTTTTATTTTACTCATTATCTATCACAGTGGTAAAGTTATTTTGATATATTGCTTAAAATTAAACTACCTTAAGCAAAAATCCACCATGAGAGAGGCATTATTTAAGAAACAAAATCTTGATAAATGGCAATCTTTTGAAGAAGATGTACAAAGTATTCATTCTGATACACTAGCCGAAAGATTTATAGAATTAACCGACGATTTGGCCTATGCTCAAACGTTTTACCCTAGTTCAACGACTACTCGTTATTTGAATGAATTAACGGCTCAATTTTATCGAAAAATTTACGCCAATAAGAAAGAATCCTCCAATCGTTTTGTTGAGTTTTGGAAGTTTGAAGTGCCTTATCTCTTGTTTCGTTTTCGAAAAGAGCTTTGGGTAGCTTTCTGTATTACATTTATTTCGGCAGTAATTGGGGCTATATCGGTGGCACACGACGATACTTTTGCTCGACTGATTTTAGGCGATGATTATATCGATATGACGCTTGAAAACATTCGAAAAGGAGACCCTTTGGCAGTGTATGGAGGTAGCGATCCGCTAATGATGTTTTTGGAGATTACCTCAAATAATATCAAAGTATCTTTTGTTTGTTTTGTAATGGGCTGTTTTTTCTCGGCAGGCACTGCGTATATGCTTATCACCAATGGAATTATGCTAGGAGTATTTCAATATTTTTGTTATCAGCAAGGTTTTCTAAAAGTATCTTTATTGACAATTTGGTTGCATGGCGTTTTAGAAATCTCTTCGATAATTGTGGCAGGGTGTGCGGGATTAGTGATGGGGAATAGCCTTTTATTTCCTCGAACCTATTCGCGTATGGAATCTTTCAAGATTGGCGCAAAAAATGGCATTAAAATCGTTATTGCTTTAGTACCTTTGTTTATTATGGCTGGCTTTATCGAAAGTTTTATTACACGCCAGCATCTAAATATCTTTTACAGTTTGCTCATAATTGTACCGTCTTTCCTATTTATTGTGTGGTATTTTATCGTATATCCTCAAAAAGTATTTCAAAAAAGTCAGTTGTCTTAAAATACAACACTAATAGGAATGAATTTTGAGTTTAAAATTTGAAAAATCTCCACTTGCCATTTTACACAATATTTACGAAAAGACCATTGAGCAAAAGCTTATTCTATTTTCAGAAACCTTATTTTTAGCTTATTTCCCCGATTACTACCAATACAACTATTATGGAAAAACAGTACCTACCTCTTGAAAGAGAGCGTGATTTTAGTCAAAAAATTAACGATACTTTCTCTTTTGTTCGTCTCAATTTCAAAGATTTATTTCTTGCTTTATTGTTTATCGTGGGTCCCGTTTTGCTTGTTGCAGGCATTGCTGGTGGATTCCATCAAATCAATGTATTAAATAGCACAGCCTCTGACACACCCATGGATGCCAACGCTGGTGTCGAAGAAATATTAAGAAGATTTAGTAAAAGTGGTATCGATATCATCGGACCCGCCTATTTTATCTTATTGTTTGCTACCGTGATTTCAATGGTGCTCTTAGTCGTAACGGTTTATAGCTATATGCAATGCTATTTGGAGGATTCAGTATCACGAATTACAGTAGAAAGAGTAACAGAAAAAGTAAAAATACATTTCCTCCCTGTTTTTAGAGGCTTTTTCTTGGTATTACTGGTGTTCTTTGGCATTATTATTTTGGCATCACTTGCTATTGGAGCCTTGGGTGTAGCTGTGGGTGGTGTAGCAGGTCCAATGATTATTGGTATTTTTGGCTTAGTGATTTTTGCAGTCATGATTTATTTTATGATTATGTTTTTGCTGAGTCCAGCTATTATCGTTTTTGAAGATGCTAGTCCTAGTTTTTCGCTTCGTAGAGCCAAGTACCTTATCGAAGGCAAATGGTGGTCGACTTTCGGACTAGTCATGATTGTGTCTATCATAGTTTACTTTATTAGTCTTGTATTTAGCCTGCCTGCGGGTATCTTATCCGTGTTAAAAATACTTGGTATCCAATCTAGCATGACTAGCGACTGGGTGGTTGTGGTATCAACCGTAATTTCGATGGTGGGCTCGTCTATTTTATCGGCTATTACCTATATCGCTTTAGGATTCCAGTATTTTAATCTTGTCGAGAAAAAAGACGGTAATAGTCTATTCAAACAAATCAATAATTTGGGTAGTCACTAATGGCTTTGAACTTCCAATGTCAAGCTTGTAATATAGTCGTTTGCAAAGGCTTTTATAAAGCATCCATTTCGGATACTGGATTGCGCTTTATGTAAAATGAAGGTATGTTTTAATATTTCCGAAATCCCCAAATCTTTAATGATTTGAAACTGGATCATTATTTTTCTAACTCAAAAATGAGTGTCAAAAAAAGACATATTCCTATTATTTTAAAATACGTCATACTATGTTTTTGGGTGACTCTACTGCCTATTTGCCGTCTTCAAGGGCAAATAAGCCGTGTAGATTCGCTCACACAACTGAGTCCGCTCAAGCAACCAGACAAAACGTTGACGAGTCTTCGAAAGCAAAAAAAGTATCAGTATCAAACCGTTCCTATTGAGCAAATGTCGTGGAGTGGTAGGCTTTGGATGATGTTTTTACGTTGGATTGCGCAGTTTTTCGAAAAAAGCACTACAGGCAAATCGTTGAAGATAGGTATGTATGTTTTTTTAGCAATTGTGATAATCTTTGTCATTATGAAGCTAATTGGTATTGAATTTGCAAATATCTTCGGACGCAAAGACCAATCTATTTCTATTGATTATCAAGTACTAGAACAAGATATTCATGCGTTAGATTTTGAAAAAGCAATTGAGGGCGCTTTGTCTACTCAACAGTTTAGGTTGGCCACTCGCTTGTACTATTTACAAGTATTAAAATCCTTGAGTAATCAAGACCTAATTGAGTGGCGATTGAACAAAACCAATCGGAGTTATATTTACGAATTACAATCAACCGAATTACGTCAAGAATTTGAATCTCTTACTACTCTTTTTGAATACATCTGGTACGGAGATTTTTTGATTAGTGCCATCGAATTTGAATCTATACAAAATCAATTTTCCAACTTTAATCGCAGTATAACACGAAGTAGGCGATAGCCTCAAAACGCGTGATAATAACATGAAAAAGATAAGCTTAATTATTTTGTTGGGAGTTTCAACAGCCCTAACATTCAGCTCTTTTAAAACCACTATTGTAGAAACAAGCCAATATAGACGCATTGAGGAAGTTGAATATGATACCATCAATTTTGAATCAACAATCATTTCTGGTGTAAAATTAGGAGGTCCTTATGGCGCTTTATTAGAAAAATTAGGATCTCCAGATTCTGTTAGAAAAGAAGAAACTCCTGATGCACAAAATAGTGACCATTTTGAAATCTATCTTTATGGAAAAGATTCTTTCTACGTAATGGACGAAATGGTAAGCGGTTTTGAGTTAAAATCGACAAAATTCCAACTTGATAACCTTGGAGGATTGAAAGTAGGAGACCCTATTGCAAAGGTGAAAAAGATGTTTCCTAAATCTTACAAAATCCGTGATATAGACGAGTTTAATCCATCTTGGATTACTATTAGTGTACAGTTTGGTAGCTCGGATTCGTTCCTAGAAATTTATTGTGAAAACTCAAAGGTCAAAAGTATCACTACGGTGACTGATGACGAAGAAGAGGAAGAATAAAATAAAAAAGCATTTGAGTTAGCTCAAATGCTTTTTTATTTGACATAGATTCATAGATTTGTGGAAAAAGTGTGTAAGGAATGTAAGACCATCTTTTATCAACACAAAACCACATCGCACCGCTGAATGACGCAGAAAACTAAATATCTTATTGTATTGGGTATTACATTATTGGGTTTTATATTAGTCGAAATATATAAGCCCAAGCCAGTCATTTGGACATCTACCTATTCAAACCAAGACGATATACCATTTGGAGGTGAAATATTATACAAAATTCTCCCTGAGCTTTTTCCTTCGCAGGAAATTCATGACGAAAAATTCCCTGTTTTAGCCCGACACACAGAGCAAAGTGTTGATTTACAACACACTTCTTATATTAACATTTGTAATACTTTTACGCTAGATTCTATTTCATTGATAAAGCTGTTAAGGTTTGTGTCAATGGGAAATACGGCCTTTATTTCAGCCGAAGATTTTGGCTCGCTTGGCGATACACTGCATCTTTCGACAGATTATATCAGTATTCTGAAAAAGGGTACAGCAACATCACTTAATTTTACCCATCCAGAACTCCGTCAAAAAAAGCCCTTTAACTTTAGAATGGAAGACGCAGAAGCTTTTTTTGTTGATACTACTAAATCTACAGTACCATGGACCGTTCTTGCTTACAATCATCTCAAAAAGCCTACTTTTATGAAGGCAAAATGGGGGAAAGGCACTTTATTACTCAATTCTACACCCAGAGCCTTTAGTAACTATTATCTCATCAAGCCTCAAAATTGTTATTTTGCGATAAATGCCTTGCGCTATCTTCCACAGCAAACTATTTATTGGGATGAATATTATCAGGCGCCTTCTATTGGTTCTCGTTTTAGGGTAATGAACAAGTCTATTCGTAAAGCCAGCGAGGCTTCTTACGACGAATCACCTTTTAGGTTTATCGTAAGTCAACCAGCCCTGCGATGGGCTTATTATCTAACGCTTTTGGCTCTTGTCCTTTTTATGGTTTTTGAGGCCAAACGTCGTCAACGGATTATTCCTATTATTGATATTCCTCAAAATACCTCCGTCATATTTGTCAAGACCATAGGTCAGTTATATTTTAACAAAAAAGAACATTTGACTATTGCACAAAAGAAAGTAACTCATTTGTTACACTTTATCAGAGATAAATTTTATCTCAATACCTATCAAATAGATGAAGATTTTTTGACGGAATTGAGTAATAAATCTGGGTTAGAATTAGGCAAACTGCAAGCTCTTTTTCATACGATTCAGCATTTGAATACGGTGAATAGCATTTCTGAAAAAGAACTTATTGAACTCAATAAAACCATTGAAGAGTTTTATCAAACGGTCAAAGCATAAAAGATAGGCTTTCGGCGGTCAGCTTTGAGCAATCGGATTTTGGCAGTATTATTAAAATGAATAATTCAGCCTATAACATATCGCTTAAAGCTGATGATTAATATGTCTGCTTATTAGGATTTTTTCAGCGATAAGTCTTTTCAAAAGCTCCTACAAAGCTTTTGAAACTGATTAATACATTACTCAGGTGATGGTGAAACCCCTTTGTGCCTTTGTGCCTCTGCCACTTATGCCTACTAATACATTACTCAAGTGGTGGTGAAACTTCACCTTGTAACTTATACTTATTGATACCATTTCACGCTCTTTTACCAAAATTATGAATTTTGAATCACGCATAGATTTAAGCGAATTACATCAGGCGGTTACAGAAATACGCGAACAAATAGGCAAAATTGTTGTTGGTCAGCCACAAACGATTGATTTGTTGCTTACAGCACTTTTAGCCGATGGACATATTCTTTTGGAAGGCGTGCCTGGCGTTGCCAAAACCTTGATGGCAAAACTTTTGTCACGCACGATTTCGGTAGACTTTAGCCGTATTCAATTTACGCCCGATATGATGCCTTCGGATGTAATAGGCACGGCCGTTTTTAATCCCAAAGTCAGTGACTTTGAGTTTAGAAAAGGTCCTATTTTTTCCAATATTGTACTAATCGATGAAATCAATCGCTCACCTGCCAAAACACAATCGGCTTTGTTTGAGGTGATGGAAGAACGTCAGATTACCAATGCGGGTACTACATATCCAATGTCATTTCCGTTTTTGGTGATTGCTACTCAAAACCCTATTGAGCAAGAAGGAACATATCGCCTCCCAGAAGCACAACTTGACCGTTTTATGTTCAAGATTTTGGTAGGATACCCCAATCTCAGTGAAGAAATTGATATTTTGAAAGGTCATCAAAGTCGCGCTAAAGAGGATGCAGGCAAAGTAGAAGAAAGTATTTCGTCCGTTTTGTCATCTGAGCAATTGTATAGCTTGAGAACAAAAGTGAAACAGGTTATTGTAGAGGAAAATATTTTGGAATACATTGCCAAGTTGATTCACGAAACCCGTCGTTCAAAATTCCTCTATTTAGGCGCCTCTCCACGTGCTTCGGTAGCCATGTTGCAAGCATCTAAAGCCTTTGCGGCCATTCGTGGACGAGATTTTGTTACGCCAGAAGATATTCAAGAATTATTACCTGCTATTCTTCGTCATCGTGTGGCACTTACGCCCGAAAAAGAAATGGAAGGAGCTAATGTAGAAGATGTTCTCAAAGGAATTGTACAAAAAATAGAAGTACCACGATAATTCAAACTTTTCTAGCTTCAAAATCGATTGTATCACTTTTCATCATACCTTTGTTGTCACAATCACAAAAAAGGGGTGCCTCATAACAACGGGCTGAGATTATACCCATTGAACCTGATACAGGTAATGCTGTCGAAGGGATTTTGATGATAGATCGTGATACAATCTTTCTATCATTCAATCAATCAATTTTTTACGGGTTATTATTATTGTTAAATCGGACAGGATTTGGCTCCTTTACCTGTCGTTATGTTTTCAAAAATGATGAAAAATTTAACGACTGAGCGCTTTTTCGCAAAAACTCTTCTAAGCGAGTTGGCGCAAAAAGCTTTTATGGTTATGTTATTGTGCAGCCTGACCATATCGGCTTATGCACAATTGAGTATTTCGGGTAAAGTAACAGACAGCGAAACCAAAAAAGGATTGGCTGGCGCAACCCTTACCATCGACAATACGATGCGTGGAACGATTACTGATGCACAAGGTAATTTTGTTATCAAAAACCTCAAAAAAGGCACTTATACCATCAAAGTAAGCTTCGTAGGTTTTGAAAAGCAAAGTAATGCTATCGAGCTTCAGCAAAATACTAACATTTCTTTTTCGCTTCAAAAAAGCTCTTTTATGGCCGACGAAGTAGTGGTAAGTGCTACTCGTGCTAATGAAAAATCTGCTGTAGCTTACACCAATGTGAGCAAAGAAGACCTTCAAAAACAAAATCTGGGTCAGGATATTCCACAATTGCTCAACTTTACGCCTTCGTTGGTAACTACCTCGGATGCAGGGGCTGGGATTGGTTACACGGGTATTCGTATTCGTGGTACAGACGCTACCCGTATCAATGTTACCATCAATGGGATTCCGCTCAACGATGCCGAATCACAAGGAGTTTATTGGGTAAACATGCCAGACTTTGCTAGCTCGACCAACTCTATTCAGATTCAGCGTGGCGTGGGTACGTCTACCAACGGAGCTGGAGCGTTTGGGGCAAGTGTCAATATGTCTACAAACGAATTTAGAAAAGACCCTTATGCAGAATCAAACAACTCGTTTGGATCATTTAATACTTTCAAAAATACCGTTTTAGTAGGTTCAGGTCTTTTGAATAATCGTTTTACAGTAGATGCACGTTTGTCGAGACTTAAATCTGATGGTTATATCGATCGTGCTTCTTCAGACCTTCGTTCGTTTTACTTATCAGGTGCGTACTTTACCAAAAAATCTTTTTATCGTTTGAATGTGTTTTCTGGAAAAGAAAAAACTTACCAAGCTTGGGAAGGTGTTCCTGAGTATTTGTTGAGCACTAACCGTACTTACAATCCTTATACCTATCCAAACCAAACCGATAATTATCAGCAAGACCATTATCAATTATTATCATCGCATAGCCTTTCGTCGAACTGGACATTTAATTTCAACTTGCATTATACTTACGGACGTGGCTACTATGAGCAATTTAAGGAGCAAGACAAATTCTCGAAATACGGTTTACCCAATGTTGTTATTGGCAATACGACTATCACAAAAACGGACTTGGTTCGCCAGAAATGGTTAGACAATGATTTTTATGGAAGTACATTTTCATTCGATTATAAAGGTAATAATCGCTTGAGTGCCAACATTGGTGGTGCTTGGAACCAATATGATGGTCGTCATTACGGACAAATTATTTGGGCACAATATGCTTCAACAGCTAAGCTAGGTGATAAATACTACAGTGGCACAGCTCTAAAAACAGACTTTAATATTTATGGAAAAGTATATTATCAATTGAGCGAGCAATTAAATGCATTTGCTGATTTGCAATATCGTACTGTTGGCTATAGCATTAAAGGAATTGACGATAATTTGGTAGATATTTCACAAAGTAAAAACTACAATTTCTTTAACCCAAAAATGGGCTTAACTTATCAGGTTTCGGCAGGAACATCTGCATTTTTGTCATATAGTATTGGTAACAAAGAGCCGAACCGTTCGGACTTTGTAGATAATCCAGGAAAAGCACCACAAGCAGAAACCTTGCGTGATTTAGAAGCAGGTTTTAAAACACAAAAAGGAAAAGTAGCTTTTGAGGCAAATGCTTATTGGATGGATTACAAAAACCAATTGGTTTTGACAGGAAAATTAAACGATGTAGGTACTCCAATACGTGTCAATGTACCAAGTAGCTACAGAATGGGACTTGAGTTGCAAGCAGGAGTTCAATTAACAAAAGCATTGAAATGGAATGTAAATGCTACTCTTTCAAGCAACAAAATCAATAATTTTACAGAGGTAGTCCCAAGTTATGATGAACCTTATATTGATGTGGAAAATAAGTTTGCTAAAACAGACATAGCCTTTTCACCCAATGTAATCGGTGGTTCGCAATTGTTGTATACACCAACAAAAGGACTTGAATTAGGATTGTTGTCGAAATACGTAGGAAAGCAATATATGGACAACACAAGCAATGAAAACCGTAAGTTGAATGCTTATTTCACCAACGATTTACGAATTCTTTATACATTTAAACCTTCTTTTTGTAAAGAGTTAGGGTTGAGTTTATTGGGCAACAACATTTTCAATACGCTTTACGAATCAAATGGTTATACTTATAGCTATATCTACGAGGGCAAAACTGTTACTGAAAACTTTTATTACCCACAAGCAGGATTTAACTTTTTGCTAGGTGTGAACATTAAGTTTTAAAACCTGACAGCTTGCAAAATAAAAGCCCCGAAATACTGATATTTCGGGGCTTTTGCATAAAGTGCGACCGTTTAATAAGATTCGCTACCACTACCTAATGAATATTTGCTATTTTTCGGAAGTATACAAAACGTGTACACATGCGTCTTTTCCTTAATGCAAATTAATACTTCTATAATCTATAAAGTTATTCCTAGTAAGTGGTTCACAGGCTCGTAAGGTTACTTACGAGCTTTTTTATTTGTATGTACCAAGAGGAAAACTTAGTCCTACGTTAACACTAAACACACGATTGGATACATCTAAAGTTGGACTTTTGGCAATATCTGTAAGCCCTAGTGCATAACGCGCATCCAAATTCAACCACATTTTTTGGCTTAGTGCATAATTTACACCTGCCCCCAAAACAGCACTTACATCTGTTGAACTATAACTACCTGCATAGTCATATCCACTCTTATTGGCTACACTTGTTAAAAAGCCTATTTGAGGACCAGCAAATACTTTTGGTCTCCAAGAACCTGTTGTTTTTTGTGAACCAAAATAGTACGTTGCAAGCAAAGGCACCTGTACATAATCTAATTTGAGATAATCATCGCTTCTCTCATAATTGGCGCCTTGTTGGCTATACAATACTTGCATTCCGAAGCCCCAGTGAGAAGTAGAGCTATAATTCAGGAAAAGTCCTGTAGAAAGCCCTGTTCTTGATTTTGTGTCAGAAAGTCCTGAGAGACTTGAAGAGTTTACCCCAATTGTAGGGCCAAAAGATAAATTTTGTGCTTTTAAAATTGGCGAACATACACACAATAAAGCAAGGATGGCGAATTTTTTAATGTTACGCATAAGATTAAGGATTTTAATGAAAAATTAAACAATCACGACATACCCAGCTGAGTCGCTGTTTGACTATAAAACCCAAAATTATCTCGAATTATTGAGCACCTTTTGCTTGATTGAGTAAGCGGTTTATTACTTGAATGCCGAAATCCCCGTTATTTCAGCACCTAAAATCAAGAGATGAATATCGTGTGTACCCTCATAAGTAACCACTGATTCGAGGTTCATGAGGTGTCTCATAATGGGGTATTCGCCTGTAATGCCCATACCTCCATGTAGTTGGCGTGCCTCACGAGCTATTTTCAAGGCCATATCAACATTATTGCGCTTGGCCAATGAAATCTGTGCGGTAGTGGCTTTTCCTGCGTTTTTGAGCATCCCCAAACGCCAGCAAATCAATTGAGCTTTGGTAATCTCGGTAAGCATTTCCGCCAATTTTTTTTGCACCAATTGAAAAGAAGCGATAGGTTTATCAAACTGAACTCTTTCCAAAGCATACTTTTTGGCGGAATCATAGCAATCCATAGCAGCGCCCAAAGCACCCCAAGCTATGCCATAACGTGCCGAATCCAAACAACCCAAAGGACCACGCAAGCCATCGGCATTAGGCAATAAATTTTCTTTAGGAACTCTGACATTATCGAATACCAATTCGCCCGTACAACTCGCTCGAAGAGACCATTTTTGATGTATTTCTGGGGTCGAAAAGCCTTCCATACCACGTTCTACGATAAGTCCTTTGATACGACCTTGTTCGTTTTTTGCCCATACTACGGCAATATCTGCCATTGGCGCATTGGATATCCACATCTTTGAGCCATTAAGCAAATAGTAATCTCCTTTATCTTCGATTCGAGTTTTCATACCCGCAGGATTTGAGCCAAAATCTGGTTCGGTCAAACCAAAACAACCTAGATATTCACCTGAGGCTAATTTGGGTAAATACTTTTGCTTTTGTGACTCTGAGCCATATTCATAGATAGGATACATCACCAACGAGCCTTGGACAGAAGCCATTGAGCGCAAACCTGAATCGCCTCTTTCAACTTCCTGCATCATCAAACCATAAGCGATATAATCCAATCCTCCAGCCCCATATTTTTCAGGAATTGTTGGGCCAAAAAGTCCCATTTCTCCAAACTTTTTAACCAAGTAAGCAGGAAAGACAGCTTTTTGAGCAGCATCTTCAATAATAGGAGACACTTCTTTTTTAATAAAATCTCTTACTGATTGGCGTATTAAGAGGTGTTCTTCGGTCAATAAATCATCTATTTGATAAAAATCGGGGGATTCGAAGTTATCCACTTTGTTTGATTGATAAAATTCCATGGTTTTGTTTGTTTTAAGATAAGCTGTCAAAGCTAAATAAATATTTTCTTACTCAATTCCACCGCTTTCTGCCAAGCTTGATGATTGATAGGATATATGTCTCTGAATTTTTCAATAAGATTTATGGTATTAATGTTTCCCACAAGTTCGTCGTTAGCCATAGGACAGCCACCAAAGCCTCCAAGCGCTCCATCAAAACGACGACAACCTGCCTGATAGGCTGCTTGAATTTTGTCTTCCCAATTAAAAGGGCTCGCATGAAAATGTGCTCCAAATTCGATTTGAGGATAAAGCGGAATTAAATGGCTAAATAATTGTCCAATCAATGAAGATTCTGCAACGCCAACGGTATCTGATAAAGCAATTATTTCAACACCCAATAAAGCCATTTTTTCAGCCCATTCTCCAACAATATCAGGGCTATATGGGTCGCCGTAGGGATTACCAAAACCCATAGAGAAATAAACTACTAGTTTTTTATCATGTTTGAGACATAATGCTTGTATTGCCTTAACTGTTTCGAAAGCTTGAGTAATTGAGCTATTGGTATTGCGTTGTTGGAAGGTTTCAGAAATAGAAAAGGGAAATCCTAAATAGGTAATGTGCTCAAACAAAACTGCTTGTTCGGCTCCTTTTAGGTTGGCAATGATTGCTAATAATTTAGTTGAAATACCTTCCAATTGCAGTTGATGATATACCTCCGCTGTGTCGGCCATTTGAGGAATCGCTTTGGGAGAGACAAAACTGCCAAAATCCAATGTGTCAAATCCTACTTGTAGTAGTGTATTGAGATATTCTACCTTCAATGCTGTAGCAACAGGTGATTTCCAGCCTTGAATGGCATCTCTTGGACATTCGATAATTTTCATAGGTTTTTGTTTATTGATGATTGTTTCAGTACTCAATATGATTGATTCTTGTGAAAAAACAAAAAATCCCAATCAGAAGATTTCTGACTGGGATTCATGCAATTACAATGGTTAGGTAATTAGAAAATGTCTTTTTTTGAGAGTGAAAGTATTTGTTATTAAAACGTCTAACACAAAGCTCTTAGTATAATATTGGATTGAGGATTTATGATTTGGGATATACAAGGTAATATGATTACTTGATACAGCAAGCAAAAGAGCATTATCTATTTTGCTTGCTGTATAGCTTAAATCTACTTCACAGCCCACTCTATAACCCCAGCAGCATTATCAACAGGTAGTTGCACTTCCATTTTGATTACCTTGGTTGTTACGGACTCAAATTGTATAGTATTGAGCTGGTCTTTGGCAATAGGGCTTTGATTAATGACTTTTACAGGAATCCATTCACCATCTTTTTGGTAGTAAATCTTGTAAGAAGCAGGAATACGACAGCCTCCCCAAGGACTATCATCCAACCAATAAATACTTGACGAGGATACCGTGTAAGTTTGGTCAAAGTCATATTGAAGATATTCTGTCGTATTCTTTTTAGGCCACCAGTGCAAGAAATTGGCACTTTTGTCATTCGAGTTTTCTACTTCATATTGGTCATTTAGTGCTTTGAGCATCAATGGATTGCTCACAGAACCTGACACCTTACTTTTACTGGCAATAGTTGGCGCAGGCGTTGGGCGTGCTGCCGTTGCTTCATACGGAATCCAAACTGTCATTTCGGTAGCTCCACGATTGGCCCAAGAATAGTAGGGTATCGCCTTGATGTCTGTTGTTTTCTTTACCAATTCTTCAGAACCTACTTGTCTTTGTGTGGTGAAACCTTTCATGTTCAAAGTCATTACTCCGCTCAACAAATCTTGTTGATAAGAGGCTGTAACAGGAGCACTTTTATCCACAACCAAACTCATGACTGATGCTGAGGTATTATCATTTCCTTCCAAACAATATACCATTGGACCTCTTTGTAAGGCGAATTTTGATTTGTCAGCTTTTACATTATTGTTAGCCAAAATTTTTCTTACATCCATAGGAAGTGTGAAGCTTACTTTATCACCTTTTTTCCAAATTCTATCAACTACAGCATAGCCTTTTTCCATTTTATAAGAAAATACTTTACCATTTACCAAAAGCTGGATTGGGCTTTCTGGTGTTTCATCTTTGTACAAATCACCTGATGATGGTTTACTTAATGCCCAACCCGGAATACGAATGCGTAAAGCAAATTGTGCTGTTTTTGCAGGAGCAATCGTAATGTCATTTTTCCCTTCCCAAGGATATGCTGTTTGTTGGGTGATCGTCACAGCTGTATTGGGTAATTGAATAGTGGCAGTCCCTCCTACAAAAAGATTGACATAAAGATTTTTTTGATTTTGAGCATACGTATATCCCGGTACTGAAGGTAGGAAGCGAGTCATATTTGAAACACAGCAAGCACAATCCCACCACGCACGACGCTGATGTTGCCCCATAGACGCCAGTGGATTTGGGTAAAAAAACTTATCCCCACTCAATGAAATACCTGAAAGCAAACCGTTGTAAAGTGTTCTTTCAAGAACATCAACATATTGTGCATCGCCGTGTAATAAAAACATACGCTGATTCCAATAGACATTCGCAATAGCAGCACAGGTTTCTGCGTAAGCACTCATGTTTGGCAAATCATAATCGTCGCCAAAAGCCTCGCCATTGCCTGTCGCACCGATTCCTCCTGTGATGTAGAGTTTTTTATCAACTACGTCATGCCAAATATCATCAATCGCAGACAAGTAAGCTTTGTCGCCAGTAAGCGCTGCCACATCGGCCATTCCTGTGTACATATAGGTGGCACGTACCGCGTGACCAACAGCTGTATGTTGATCTACGACTTTTTTGTGTGACTGGCTATATTCTTGATTGAAGTGTCCTTCTTTTCCTCTTAAATCTAAAAAGAACTTAGCTAAATCAAGATAGGCTTTTTTGCCAGTGACTCTATACAATTTTGTCAAACCTGTTTCTACGATTTGGTGTCCAGGAAAGCGTTCTTCTTTTCCCCAGCCAAAGGTTTTTACCAATAAATCAGCGTTTCTGATGGCAATATTCAAAAGGTTCTTTTTGCCTGTTGCCTGATAATGCGCAACTGCTGACTCGAATAAGTGACCAGCATTATAGAGTTCATGACTCAAATCTTCTTCTTTTTCCCAACGTTTAGCGCCAAGCCATTCATGAGGTTTTTGGATAGGCATGGTTCTAAAAGTATATAAATAGCCATCTGCCTCTTGCGCTGAGCCAATAATCGTAATCAAGGAATCAAGATAGGCTTCTAGTTGAGGGTTTTTCTGTGTTTGTAGACTGTAAGAAGCCCCTTCAATGACTTTATAAAGGTCGGTATCATCAAACGTAAAAGAAGTGCTTTTATCGGCAGGGATTTGCTTTGCTGCTTTACGGAAATTGTCAATACGTCCTGTGATTTTACACTGATTAAGCGTGTAAGGAATAGTCACATTGGCGTTCACCTGCATTTTGGGCGTCCAAAAATTATCTTTAAAATGAACTTGTGTAAATGCCACAGGCTGAATAGGATAATCGCCTTTTTGGGCAAAAACTCCTAAACAAAAAAAGCAGAAAAGTATCGTTTTGTGTATCATATTCTATGGCGCGAATGCTTGAATGAAGATCCAGTTTGAGCAGATATCATTTTAAATAATATTTACTCTCCAGACACTCATTTATAATTCGCTATTATTTTTTTTCAATATATAAAAAACAGGAATCCCTAGTAATACTAAACCTAAGCCTGGCCAAGTATAATTGGGTTTATAAATAAGTAATAAAATACAAATACAAGTTGCTGTAAAAATATACAGTAATGGCACAAATGGATATCCAAATGCTTTGTAAGGTCTTTCAAGTTCTGGTTTTTTGATTCGTAAACGAATAATTCCTAGAATGGTAAGTGCATAAAAAATGAGTACTGCAAAAATCACATAGTCGAGGAGTTCGCCGTACTTACCACTCAAACATAAAACCGAAGCCCAAGCACATTGAATCCATAGTGCTTTTTCGGGAACACCATTTTTGTTCAGTTCTCCTACTTTTTTGAAGAATAGACCATCATTTGCCATCGTGTAATACACACGGGCGCCAGCTAAGATAAGTCCATTATCACAACCAAAAGTCGAAATCATTAAGAAAATGGCAACAATCATAGTGCCCTCTTCTCCAAAAATATGTTGAGAAGCTACTACCCCCACTCGATCATTTTCTGCAAAAGCAATCGACGGTAAATCTAATACCGAAACATACATGATATTGGTGAGCAAATAAATGCTTGTTACAATGAGTGTTCCGAGGAAAAGACTTAGACCAATATTGCGTTGTGGATTTTGGATTTCGCCAGCGATAAATGTCACATTATTCCAAGAATCACTACTAAACAAACTTCCGACCATACTAGCGGCGATTGCTCCGAAGGCAGCCCAACCTGTGTATGGTAAAAATCCTGAAGAGGTAAGTTGTTGAATAGAAAAGCCTGTTTCCCAGTTATGATGCCAAGTTTCGGTATTAGCCGTAAGAATAAACCCAAAAATAACTAATCCAAATAAGGCAAGCAGTTTGGTCACTGTAAAAATTGACTGGACATATTTTCCGTATTGAACACCACGCGTGTTGATAAACGAAAGAAAAATGATAAGGGCTATAGAGGTAAGCTGTGCTGCTGAAATATTGAGTTCTAGGACAGAGAATAGAATATTTTTTTCGCTTAAAACAGGAAAAAGATAGGCTGAAAATTTGCTAAAGGCAACCCCAACGGCTGCGATAGAGCCTGTTTGGATTACGGTAAAAAAGCTCCAACCATACAAGAACCCAATCAGAGGATTGAAGGCCTCTTTGAGATAAATATATTGCCCTCCTGCTTTGGGAAACATACCACTTAGCTCGCCATAACTAACGGCCGCCGCTACAGTGAGTAATCCAGTAAGAACCCATACTAAAAGTAACCCTCCAGCAGAACCTACATTTCGGACAATATCAGAACTTACAATAAAAATCCCTGACCCGATCATGGAGCCCGCCACAATCATTGTGGCATCGAAGAGGCGAAAGGAGCGTTTGAAGGATGGTTGTTCTTGAGACATAGTTGAGTGATTTAGTGATTGATGAATGAGTGATTGAATAAGTGCAAATCTTCATACTCACTCCACCGCTCCACCACTCAATCACTCAATAAAGTCAGGTATTAATGCAAAATAAAATCATATTGCTTTAGGCTGTAAGCCTTAGGCATTAGGTAAAATATGCTCAAAGAAGCTCAGATATATCTTGCATACTTATGAGGGTAATCCTACAAATTAAAATTTTGAGTGATTGTGGATGCAAGGTGCTGATAATTAAAATCTTACATTTTGAATTCGCAACTCGCAATTCACCACTCAACATTAATGCTAAAGTACTTGAAACCCATAAGCATAAGGATCATCCTCTGGGTCGATATTGATGGTATTGTAGCCATAGATTCTTGCCCAGCCCTCTATACTTGGTTTCATGGCGGGCTTTCCTCCTACGGTCGTTTCTTCTTCTATTCTTCCAATAAATTTTGAACCGATGATACTTTCATGAATAAACTCATCCCCTTTCTTCAATTTACCTTTGGCATACCATTGCGCCATACGTGCCGAAGTACCCGTACCACATGGCGAGCGGTCAATGGCTTTGTCTCCGTAAAATACCGCATTACGAGCTGTAGAGGTTGGGTCTAATACATCGCCAGTCCACAAGATATGCGAACAACCTTTGATGGTATCATTTTCGGGATGCACAAAAGAATATTGCTCATTGATGCGGTTACGTAAGGTTCTACTCCAACTAATAAGCTGGTCAGCGCTGTAATGTTGCAAGCCTTTGAAATTTTCTTGAACATCAACAATGGCATAAAAGTTACCACCATACGAAACATCTACTTTGATAGGACCTAAATCAGGACATTCTACACTCAAATCGGTAGCTGCTAAGAAAGAAGATACGTTGGTGAGTTTTACACTTTTTACCTTTTTACCTTCCTGTTTATAGTCAATTAACACCAAACCAGCAGGAGCTTCCATACGGATTTTTCCTTCTACTTTTGGTGTAATTAATCCTTCTTCTACGGCAATAGTGATTGTTCCGATTGTACCATGTCCACACATGGGCAGACAGCCACTTGTTTCGATAAACAATACCGCTACGTCATTTTCTGGGTCATGAGGAGGATACAAAATACTTCCGCTCATCATATCATGACCACGAGGCTCGAACATAAGCCCTTTTCGAATCCAATCGTAATTTTGAAGGAAATACTGGCGTTTTTCGCTCATATTACTTCCTTCAAGCACAGGCCCACCTCCTGCCACTAGTCTCACGGGATTACCACAAGTATGGGCGTCTACACAAAAAAATGTTTTTTTCATAGTTTTATCAGGGGTAAGAATGAGTGCTGAATTGGGAGTTGTGAATTAGTACTGTACGAAAGATTTCCAACTATTTCAGATTTGGGATTTCTGATTTCGGAAAAAAGTAAAATACCTTTAATTTTTACAAAATATAAAAGACTCCACTTCCAATGTTAAAAATTACGGCAAAGGCACCGAAGGAATTGTATTGAACAGTGAGTAGTCGACAGTAAAAGGTTTTCCACATACATACACCTAATAGTCAAAAGCTCATAGTCGCTTATTTCGAGTGCCTAAGCAGTAATAACTAATCACGTAATCATTCATTAACTTACTAACTAAATTGTTTCGTTGGTAAATGTATCATTGACCAAACGCCAAATTTTTAATGGATTACCATCTTTTAATTCTTCTGGTAACATCCAATCTTTGAATCCTTGTAAACAAATTGGTCTAACCCAACGCTTAATGGCGCTTGTACCTACCGAAGTATAGCGAGCGTCGAAAGTGGAAGGGTACGCTCCTCCATGAACCATGCTACCAGCAACCTCCACACCTGTTGGGGCGGCGTTTAAAATCACACGACCAGCCAGAGAGCATTGTAGCGTCAATATTTCAGGATAGTTTTCAACATCCTGTTCTGTCGCCATTAAGGTAGTGGTAAGTTGTCCACCAAGTGCTTTGAGGGCTTGTGAAAGTTCTTGTACATCTTGACAAATCACAAGTAATGCAAAAGGCCCAAATGCTTCCTCATGTAAAAGTGGATTTTCGATGAAATCCTTTGCTGAAACCTTCGCAAGACTAGGAGTAGGTTTTTCTAAATCCTCAACCACAGCCAGAGAAGCTTCAGAAGCTACTCCTGCTTGCGATGTAATAGTGTAGCGTGCTTTATCAAATGCCTTTGCAATACCAGAGTGCAACATAGGATGCAAGGCAACCTGTGTAAGCTCTTGTTCTAAGGTCTCTGAAAAAGTACTTAATGCAGGACTATCGATTGCCAAAAGCAAGCCCGGTTTGGTACAAAACTGTCCCATCCCTAGCGAAATAGAACCTGCAAGGGTTTTTGCTAACGTTGTATTAGTTTGGTTTAATGATTCAGGGAATAAAACTACAGGATTGATACTACTCATTTCGGCGAAGACAGGAATAGGAACTTCCCTTTGGTCGGCGTACGCTTTGAGAGCTTTACCTCCAGCTTGTGAGCCTGTAAAACCAACTGCTGTAGTGAGTGGATGCATCACCAATGCTTTACCTGTTTCGTTACTAACATCACTAATATGCTGTATTGTAAAAGGATGTATTTGACAGCGTGAAATGGCTTTTTCCATCGCCGAGAACATCAATGCTGAAGTTTCAGGATGGGCAGGATGTGCTTTAATGACTACCGAAACACCAGCAGCCAAAGCACTTGCGGTATCACCGCCTGCGGTAGAAAAAGCAAACGGAAAATTGCTAGCACCAAAAATAGCCACAGGGCCAATCGGTACAAGCATTTTACGGGTATCTGGCTTAGGTGGTACTCGGTCAGGATTGGCTGTATCGATACAGGCTTCAACCCAAGAGCCTTCGGCAATAAGACGAGCAAACATGCGTAATTGACCTGTTGTTCGTCCAATTTCTCCTTGAAGCCTTGGCAATGGAAGATTAGTTTCTTGATGTGCAATAGTCACCAATGAATCTTTCAATGCTTCTATTTCTTCTGCGATGGTTTCTAAAAAAATAGCACGGTTTTTACCCGATACTTGGCGGTAATGCTCAAATGCCTCTTGTGCTTGTTGCATTACCGTTGAAATGATTTGAGACATTTTTTTTAAATTTGAAAATGCGTTAATCTTCAAGATTTGAAGATGAGTTAATTTGAAGATTTGAAAATAATTAAACGACACATTTTTAAAATTTCAAATCCTCAAATTCTCAAACGATAATAGACAAAAGACTATCCCCTTCATCACCTCTAATCTAATAGCCAAAGGTCAAGTACAGCCTTTTAAGTTTGAAAATGAGTTAATTTGAAGATTTGAAAATAATTAAACGATACATTTTCAAATCTTCAAATCCCCAAATTATAATACAATCGCCTTATAATCTGGCAAAGTTGGTCTGATTGCAATAGCGCCATCAATAAGTGCTAAAATGCGTTCTCTTTCAGCACCGCTAAGTACCAAACGTGGTGGGCGCACCGCTTCACTACCCAAATCAACTCTTGATTCAGCCAACTTGATGTATTGTACTAATTTTGGATGAATATCTAATTCTAACAATGGCATGAACCAACGGTAAATGCTAAGAGCTTCTTCGTAGCGACCAGCTTTTACTAATTTATAAATGGCCACCGTTTCCTCAGGGAAGGCACATACCAAACCTGCAACCCATCCATCAGCACCCATCACCAATTGTTCCATAGCAATGGTATCTACACCACACATGATTTTGAATCTGTCGCCAAAACGATTACGCATTCTGGTTACGTTGGTCAAATCACGCGTAGATTCTTTTACTGCCTGAATGTTTTCGCACTCAGCCAAGGCAGCAAACATATCCAATGTTACTTCAATTTTATAATCTACAGGGTTATTGTAAATCATAATAGGAAGTGTAGTTGAATTGGCTACCGCTTTGAAATATTCTACTGTTTCGAAGTCATCAGCTTTGTAGCGCATCGGAGGAAGCATCATCAAACCAGCGGCACCCCACTCTTCGGCTAGTTTAGCCAATTGAATTGCATCTCTGGTAGCTCCTTCAGCAATATTTAAAACTACTGGAACACGTCCAGCTACCTTTTCAACGGTAAACTTTACCAACGCTCCTTTTTCTTCTAGACTCAGTACACTTGCCTCACCTAAGGTTCCGCCAAGAATGATACCGTCGACACCTGCCTCAAGTTGGAATTGCAAGTTTTTGTCAAATAATTCAAAATCAAGTTGGTCATCTGCACCAAACTTTGTCGTCACAGCGGGAAATACGCCTTGCCAATTGATTGCCATAGTTCTGTTGTTGTTTTTTATCAAAATTACCCAAAACATAAGCGGGTCAAAGGTTGATTTTTAATCAATTATAGCCAGATATTAACCTGTTTATGTGTGATATATCTATAAAGTTGTTTATATTTAGCTAATTAGTAGAAAAGAGTGTTCGGGTAGCATGAAGGCAAACTAATTTTAGCTTTTGGGTATTGGATTTGGGTAGCGGAGTTTAAATGTTATTTTGTGATAGACTCATAGATTGAGTACCTGTAGATTCAAAACCAAGACAGACGTTGAATCCTTTTAAATAGTATTTAATGAGCAAATGAAAGTATTACAATTTACTATTCCCGTACCGCACGATCATACGATTATCGTTCAGCAGGACATCATGCCTTATTTCTATCCACATTTGCATAGACATGAGGAAATACAGATTACATGGGTGCAACAAGGTGAAGGAACTTTGATTGCGGATAATAATATGCACACCTTCAAATCGAATGATATTTTTTGGTTGGGTGCCAATCAACCGCACATGTTTAAGAGTGATCCGAGCTATTTTTTACCTAAAAGCGAATTAGAGATTCAAGCCTTGGTACTATTTTTTAATCCTCATGGACCATTAGCGGCTTTGTTTAACTTACCCGAAATGCTCAATGTAAAACGCTTTTTACAACAAAATCCCAACGGATTTAAGATACCAGCAGAAAAAGCGGAGGAGATTTCGACCAAAATGATGCTCATTCACGAACATATCGGTATCGAGCAAATGATTCATTTTATGGATTTGCTGAGGCTAATTTCTAGCATAGAACCACTGGATGCACTTTCGGAAGGCTCAAGACCAAAACTTTACAGTGAAAACGAGGGCTTGAGAATGAGTAATATCTATAATTTTATCATTCAAGAATTTGAAAAGCCTATTACTCTCGAAGATGCAGCTAATAAAGCGCACATGACTCCGCATGCTTTTTGTAGATATTTCAAAAAGCACACAGGTCATACCTTTTTATCGTTCCTAAATGAAGTACGTATTAATGAAGCCTGTAAAAAACTCACCAACGAATCTCCCATTGGTATTGCACAAGTAGCCTACAGTTGTGGTTTTAATAGTATTACCAACTTCAACCGTATCTTCAAACGCATCAAGGGCAAATCCCCAAGTGAGTATTTGGAGGAGTTTTTTAAGTGAGGAATTGGGAATGTTAAGTTTTGAATATGCTATAGTTATCTATCATACAATACACTCCAGAATCTGTACTTGTAATGCTTTCCAATCGAGTGGCTCTGACGAAATGAGCTCTAGACGGCTATCCCTTCTGTATGCCAAATAATGGCTCGTTGGCATACCTTCTACGCAATTGTACAAATACCAATCTTCGCCTGTTCGTAAGATTCCTTTAGCTCGATGAATTTTATTGTCAAAATACCAGCGTACTATCAACATATTGAGTTTGTTGAGGTCGAATACCTCTTTATGAGAAAAAATCCAGCCACATGAATAACTTCCCAAGCCTTTGTTGGGTTTCATGATTGGCTTACCTACTCTTGGAACTTGCTGAAATAAAACTGATTGAGTCGTATGATTTTCTACAGGCGACTCGTGCTCTAAATGCTCATTTGGGAATTGAGGTAAACGATTTTCATCAATTCCTAAACTTAGCCATTCTGGCTTTAGACGTCCTTGCTCAATCCTATCTACAACTAATTTGGGTGGATATATCTCATCGGCATATTCCCAAAAAAATTCAAGTTCCTCCTCGGTACACAAATCAGTTTTATTAGCGACCAACACATCTGCCAGAGAAATCTGGTCGAGATAAGTGCCATCGGTTTGATAACGCTCACGACTCAATTGTGCTGGATTCAAGATACAAATTGTGGTGTCAACATAGATATCGTTGGAAAAGGCACGGCTTCGTAGCAAATCCAAAATACTCGCTGGATGCCCCATCCCTGTTGGTTCAATCAAAATGCGATTAGGACGCAAACGTGTGAGCATCATTTGAAGCGAAAAGTGCATATTTTGTGCCGCTGAGCAACAAATACAGCCTCCTTCTACTTCCAAAACTTGTAAATCCTTATCACCTTCGGATGCTAACGTAAGATGATCAATTGAGACTTCTCCAAAGTCATTGACCAATACTGTCCATTTTTCATCTTCTGGCTTCTGCTTGAGCAAGTTAACGATAGCGGTTGTTTTTCCAACTCCTAAATAGCCAGTAATCAAATTGACTGGTATTCTTTCCAACATAATTTTATCTTTTACGGAAACGTGCATTTTGATGATGAATTACGAATGGGTGAATTATGAGTTTAAGCTTTTTAGGCAAGGACAAAGGACAATTCAAAACTCAGCACTCACAATTCAACACTTATTCTCGTTCCATATTACGTTTTACATCTTTTTCCTTAATGGTTTCACGTTTATCGTAAAGCTTTTTACCTTTCGCCAAAGCGATTTCAACCTTAGCAAAACCTCTATCCGAAATATACATACGTGTGGGAACCATGGTTAAACCTTGATCTTTTAGTTTGTTTTGTAACTTGCCTAACTCACGTTTGGTTAACAACAATTTTCTATCACGAAGAGGTTCGTGATTGTAGTGAGTTCCTTCGCTATATTTCGAAATATTCATCTGACGGATAAAAAGTTCTTCATTCAAAAACACGCAATACGCATCTGTAAGATTTACTTTTCCTTGACGAATAGATTTGATTTCGGTTCCCATGAGCATAATTCCTGCCGTATAGGTTTCTAGGAAAAAGTATTCAAAAGAGGCTCTTTTGTTTTTGATGTTAATACTTTTTTCAATTTTTTCTTTTCCCATTTTTTTAATTGTGATTGTGTGAATGATGAATGAGAGATTGGTACTGTACGAAGGATTATAAAAACTGTTTATGTCGGATGTTGGATTTCGGAAGTATAATCTTCTATATTTTGCAAAAAACAAAGGTGTTTTACTTTATTTCCGAAATCAGAAATCCCAAATCTGCAATAGTTTGAAGTCATTCGTACAGCCCTAATAAGAGATTTATCTCATTCATTTCAATTTCATAAATAGTTTTTTGCTCTAGGTATGACAAAAAAAGCCATACAGTTTATGGCTGTATGGCTTTATGAGCAAAAGACTTATAGCTAAGTCGGGCAAATAAGATTATTTCTTAGCTGCGCCTTTTTTCTCAGCGTATTCTTTGTTAAGACCGTCGATAATTTGCTGTGTTACATCTACTGCGTTGTCAGCATATAGAATACCACCACCATTTGAACTATAACCTAAAACAAACTCGTATTTGTTCTCGGCATTGTGCTTTTTGATATACTCACGAATGTTTGTATAAAGTTCTTCTTGTTTTTTAGCTTGCTCTTGAGCCAAAGCAGCTTGCTTTTGTTGGCTGTATTGTTGCAATTCACCAGCTTTCTTTCTCAACATCATGTCTGCTGCTTGCAATTCTGCTTGAGTCATTGCTTGAGCACGTTGTTGGATAGCAGAACCTTCAGTTTGAAGTGCACGCTCACGTTGACCTAAATCAACTTGCAAACGGTAACCTTTGTTTTCAAATTCTTTTTGAGCGTCTTTGTAAAATTGATAGTTCGTCAACAAAGAATCTGTATTTACAAAAACTACTTTTTTTCCGTCAACTGAGATTGCAGCAGAGGATGAAGAAGCTGTACTTGCTTTTTCTTCGCCTTTGTTACAAGAGAATAAAGTTGTTGCAATTGCCAAACCTCCACACAAAATTAGGGATAATTTTTTCATTTTTAAATTGTTAATAGTATTGATAAATCAGATGATACTTGTTAAAAAATGTTCGCAAAGATAGTTTTTTTTAGGAATTATCCATCGTTTTCTCACTGTTACTCAGCATGGTATTGGTGTGGGTGACTGCCTATCTATCTGATGCTAATCTTTGACAAGATAATCATTCTTGACCCAAAAATGCAAATTGAGGTTTGGTAATAGCTACTTTTAGAAGTAGAAGGGGGAATTCTACCCTTATTTCTTTATTAATTGCCTTACCTGAAAACCACTTAATGCTCCTAAACCGCCGATTAATCCTCCTACTACAAGAGTCACTACAAATAGGGCAATAGCACTGCCACCCAAAGGTAAAACTCCTGCAATTTTGGTCGTCAAAATACCTTCACTTCGCCAATGGCTCCAGAAAGCTATAGCTAACCAAACGAGTATGTTGATGAATGCACCAATGCGGAAAGCACCTCCTGCCGAACCTGCCAATAAAAACGCCGCAATAGCGCTTGCCAAAGCCATAGACCACCATGGTAATAAATATTGAAATAAGATGACCAAAGCCAACAATAGCCCTGCAAAAGGACTGAATATTTTGTTATTTGAAAATGCGCTCATTTGCTTTCTACTATTTTGAATAAAACATCGTAAAATGACATGAATGGAGATTCTTACTATTTCTTTTTCAAGACTAAGGTTTGTTTGATTCGTTCACTTTTTTCTTCTTTGTTTTGTAAGAAAAGTAAAGAATTTAATTCTCCCTTACGCCAAGTTTCGATCATATCGTCATAATGTGGGCTTCCTGGGTTTCCTGACTGTCCACCAGGGAATACGCCATATCCTTTTACCGATTTGTCTTTGCCTAACTGTACAATCATACGCCAAGATGGTCCCGTACGACCCGTTGTAGCATTGACTATTCCACTTCCACCGCCGATTTTAACATCCATTTTACTCAAAGCATCTAAGCCCGGAATCAAGTGTTTAATGTCCGTTGATTTATATTTTTCCCAAGCCCAAGCGGTTCCCATTGGTGCATTTTGCCATTTTGTCAAACTATCGATTGTAGCATTAAGTGTCACATTGGCCAATTCTGTCAAGGTCTCTTTCTTATCTTTAGTTCTTACATCATCAAACCATTTAGCATCTGGTTGCTTTAAGATTAACTGAAGTGTGCGTGCATGCGATGGCGATTTCATTGGAATGTTTTTGTCATAGCCAAAGTCGTCTTCCCAAATAGCGTTGTTCAGTAATTCTACCCAAACCGTAAATATTGTTGGTCCTATTTCATCTGGATTATTGAATTTGTTCCAGAGTTGTAACACGCGTACCGCAGCCATTTGTTTTTGGGAAGGCTTTTGTACAAAACTCAACATCGTTGGCAACCAATCTTCTGCCTTAAGGTTATAATTATCGTTTTGCAATTCTCTCAAACTATCAACCGTTGCTTTGTTCATGGTTTGCAAACGAGTATTGATACGGCGTCCACGCTCGGCAGGAGCAAATTCCCAGTTGATATAGTAAGGATACTTAGGGTCAGTTGACGATTGGTTTGCAGAGCTCACAAAACCACGTTTAGGATTTTTCACATGTGGATTATGCAACTGAGGGATAAAACCTTGCCAATCAGCTGCAGGGTTGGTTCCATCCAAAATGTATTTGCCTTGCTCACGAGCTTTTAGTGGGAATTTCCCATTGACCCACAAGGCAATATCGTTTTGATTACTGGCAAAAATAAAGTTTTGAGCAGGAGCCGAATAATATCCTAAAGCCTTCACATATTCATCATAGTTTTTGGCACGGTTCAAATGATAAAAAGCACTCAACTCCTGTGATTTTTCATGAGCAATCCAACGCAAAGCGTGACCAGTCGGGATATTGTCACGGATAGGCTTTTCATTATCCAAATACACTACAGGACCATGATGTGTATAAAGAACGGTATCCACTACAGTTTTTCCACCTTTTACGGTATAGGTTTCTATTCGTTTCTGGATTTTTTTCCATTGGTTGTCGTGCCAATATTCTTCTTTCTTAGCATCCTTAAATTTTACTTGATACCAGTCTACAACATCGGCACCAACATTGGTTACACCCCACGCAATATCGTTATTGAAACCGATGATTACATTGGGTGTTCCTGGCATAGTGGAGCCATAAACATTTACCCCTGGCGCTGTCAACTGAACTTGATACCAAATAGATGGTAAACTCAAGGTAAGATGTGGGTCATTAGATAAAATTGGTAAGCCTGTCACGGACTTTTCGCCACCTACAGCCCAGTTGTTGGAGCCTATTCCTTTGTCACGTTCTTCGGCTACTTTGTTACTTCCCATTCCAACAAAATCTACAGGAGCTTTGGGTAATGGAATTGGTTTAAAATCTAAAGGCGTTCCTTCTGGAATAATAGGACTTTCTTTGAAAGGATAGTTAGGAAAAAGCTCTTCGGCTATGGCTTTACCATATTTCCCTAAAATATTCGTCATGCGCAAATCGTCTGTTCCAGACGCAAGGACAAATGACATATTTTTGAGGAACAAAGCACTTTTAATGGGAGTCCAAGGTTCGGGAGCATAGCCCAACAATTTATATTCTACGGGATAATCTCTTGGTTTTAGTTGAGAAATATAGGCATTGATCCCGTCAGAATAGGCTTCGAGTGCCACTTTGCCTTTGGGATCTTCCATCATTCCTTCGAATGATTTTTCTGCACCAAAAACCGACCCCATTCTTCGTTGATAGCGGTCTTGCTCGAGGGCTTTTTCACCCACGATTTCAGTTAAGCGACCTGCGGCAAAATGAGTCTGAAACTCCATTTGCCAGAGGCGGTCTTTGGCTGTAACATATCCTTGAGCCAAATACAAGTCGTGATCGTTTTGAGCAAAAATATGCGGCACACCAGTTTCGTCATACTCTACCGTAACTTCGTCTTGTAAGCCTGGGATATTTAATATTTGAAGCTCAGATTTGGGAGCAATAGCCTCGGCATTGGTCCAGAAGCCTGTAAATGGACTTAGAAAATTTCCCATCGGAGGAATATTTCCCCAGCCACGGTTTAGGGCATAGCAAAGACCTACAGTAATTCCAACAGTGACAAGAGTTTTAACAACTTTCATTGGGTGTTTGCGTTTTAGTTTGGTGAATCGGTAAGTTTACAGCGTTCAACAATTGAACAATTGCAATATTTTTTATAAATATAAACATTAGAAACAGAAGAACAATTAGTAGATTGATTACATTGAGTATTTAGCAATGCTTTTTCAGTAAGATAGGCTTTAATTCCTAACAAGCTATTATTAAAATAAAGCTTCTATTCGATAGTACTTTAGCTTAAATATATTGTCTTTTTTGCAAAAACATATAAAATCCCACGTTATATCATGATACAATCCATTATTTTTCAAGGACATAGAGGTTGTAGAGGACTTTTACCAGAAAATACTATTCCAGCCTTCTTGGAGGCTTTGAAGTATCCTATTGACTATCTGGAATTAGATGTTTGTCTGAGTAGAGATCTCGATGTAGTAGTTTCACATGAACCGTATATCAACTCACTTTTTTCTTCTTATCCAACAGGTAAAGCGGTGCGTAAAAGCGAGGAGAAAAACCTTAATTTGTTTCAGCTTTCTTATGAACAAATTCGCAGTTTTGATGTTGGCCAAAGAGGAAATAAGTTATTTCCAGAGCAAAAGCCAATGGCAGCTTACAAACCCTTGCTTGCTGAAATGTTAAAGGCTTGTGAAGCTCAACGTAAAAAATACCCTGATTTTGGATACAATATTGAGATAAAATCTGAAGAGAAAGAATATGGGATTAGCCAGCCATACGATGTCAAGGTATTTTGTGACAAAGTATTTGAAGTCTTCAAAAATATTAATCCTGAGCATGTTATTGTTCAGAGTTTTGACTTTAATATTTTGAAATACTGCAAACAACAAATGGATTTGGGAGTTTATCCTAAAGTACAACTTTCGGCTTTAGTGACTAATGAAGGGGTTCGTCCATCTTTAGAAAAGTTGGGATTTTTACCTGATTATTTTAGCCCTTACTTCAAAAGTTTAACGGAAGGTAAAATAGAGATTTGTCACCAAAAAGGAATTCGTGTGGTGCCTTGGACGATTAATGAAATTGAAGATATGCGTCGTTTGATTATGATGGGCGTCGATGGAATTATCACTGATTATCCGAATAGGATAGATGATATTTTAAGTTGATAAACTTTACAAAAAATTAGTCTGAGACTTGAATTAGAGTGTATAGACTTAACCTACACCTCTAGTATATTTGTGACTATTAAACATTAAACTTATTAGAATTACTCAAAATGCTAACTTTTCCCAACGCTAAGATTAATATAGGGCTTTATATCACCGAGAAACGTGCTGATGGATTCCATAATTTAAGTTCATGTTTTTATCCTGTGGGTTGGAGCGATGCGCTAGAGATATTACCAGCAGAAACTTTGAGTTTTGAGAGTACAGGTATTGATATTCCTGGAGATGCCAGTCAAAATCTCTGTTTGAAAGCCTATCATTTACTCAAAAAGGATTTTCCAGAAATGCCTCCTGTACGTATTCATTTACACAAGGTTGTACCAATTGGAGCAGGTTTGGGAGGAGGGTCGGCAGACTGTGCATTTACCATTAAATCACTCAACTCATTGTTTAGTTTAGGTCTTGACGATAAAGCCATGCAGGCGTATGCGAGTCAGTTGGGGAGTGATTGTGCCTTTTTTATCGAAAATAAACCAAAATATTGTTTCGGAAAAGGAGACCAATTTGATGAAATAGCTGTTTCACTAAAAGGGAAATATATTGTATTGGTCAATCCCAATATTCATATTTCAACGGCTGAAGCATACAGCTCTATTAAGCCTAAGCCAGCCAATGTCGATTTGCAAATAGCTTTGTCTCAATCCTTAGGTACTTGGAAAGAGTCCGTACTAAATGATTTTGAGATAAGTCTCGCGCCCAAATATCCTATCATTCAAGACATCAAAAATCAACTTTATAGCCTTGGGGCTGAATATGCCTGCATGACAGGATCGGGCTCAACGGTATTTGGTATTTTTGAAAATACCCCAGCAATAAAACAAGCATTTAAAGAATATATGGTTTGGCAAGGTCCTTTGGAATAAGTACAGAGGTATTGTCTTCCTTCAAGTTAAAATTATGCAACGCAAAGAACCGTTTAAGTTTATGCTACAGTTAGCCATGTTTGGAAGTGGCTTATTGTTTTTGGGCTTATTGGTATTCTATACCATTTTGAGCAGACCCGAAGCTGGTTTTGGTAAACTGATTTTGCCTGAAATTTTTTGGGCAAGTACTTTATTAATGCTCATCAGCAGTCTTACGTTATATCTTGCCGAATGGAGTTTTGATAAGCACAATTTTAAAAGCTATCGATTCTATATGGGTAGCACGCTCGCCCTTGGTATTTGCTTTATTGTCATGCAGCTATTAGGTTGGAAGGAGTTGTTTGAACTCAATGCCAACTCAGCGATTCGAACCTCCCGAGGATTTATTGTCATGATTTCGGGACTACATATTCTTCATATCGTTGTGGGATTGATTTTTTTGGTAAAAATCTTTATTGAATCGCTCAAACGACTCTCTTATGTAGAATCTTTTGTGTATTCGGTCAATCCTCCCAATCAGCTCAAAGTCAACTTAATCGTGTTCTATTGGCATTTTGTAGATATTCTCTGGGTAATCCTATTTTTGTATCTATGGTGGCAGAATTAGATATAAATGCTGAATTGTGAGCGATAATTTTAATTTTACTCGCAATAGGCATTAAGCGCTATCCCTATTGCTGAAGGTATAAAAGTGTTTCTAATAAAATCATGAATACATTTATTGCCTAATGCCTACGGCTTACCGCTTAAAGCTTACTAATGCAATTTTATGGTGCATTAATACTTATTTCTTGTAATACAGCATTTTTTTACCCGTGTTATAATCCGTCAACAGTAAAGCTCCTTTGTCGATGTAGTATTTCGAGTTGGGTACATCTGTGACTTTGCCATTAATGGTAATACGCCAGTACAACATATTCCCTTTGGTAAACCAACGTGCTCCCGCTGCTTTGATTTGAGCAATTACAGAGTTATCTCCGCCTGAGGAATTTCCAGAGCTATTAGGTCCACTTACGTAAGCGCTCGAGCCACCATCGTCTATCGTCCCATCGGCATTGAGAACGATGGAAGTACTACTCCCGCCATAGAACCCTCCGTTTGACGAGTA
This sequence comes from Cellulophaga sp. BC115SP, assembly GCF_009905545.1. Taxonomy (GTDB): domain Bacteria; phylum Bacteroidota; class Bacteroidia; order Cytophagales; family Spirosomataceae; genus Flectobacillus; species Flectobacillus rivi. The sequence goes on from NZ_JAAALB010000010.1 coordinate 72,335, forward strand.
ATTTTCGTGGTGCGTCCATGTACCAACAAGGTTAGGGTCACGAAATAATCCATCAGGTTTTGTAGATGTGACAGCAGGCTTTGTAGCCTCTGTTTTCTTAGAAAAGCTTCCTTGTAGAATAACCTGATTATTATAACTAATTTGTTGTTGGATTGTGTTGTTTTGCCAAATCATTTCAAGACCAAATACGGTTCCATCTTTGTATGAAAGTGTACCAGATGCGTTATAGGTATTGACGATACATTTTAATTCATAGCTTTCAAGATTTGCACCTGAGTGCACATGTAGTTGGCCAACAATTTGGTTATTCCCAGCACTTGAAATGGACATTTCGGCTTGTAAAGCACCTCCACTGCCCTGAACTTGTCCTTGCCAGTTACCAATAAAATTTTGAGCGATCGTTTCAAATAAAGACATAAAGAAAAAAGATAGATATATGAGCGTTTTCATACTGAGAGTTTAGGATTAATACAAAACTAAAATAGCTCATTATGAAGCGTTCTACAAAAAAACAGAAGGTTTCTGAGTAAGTGGAAAGATATATTCACATTTGATTTTCAGAAACTTACTCTTGTGAGGTATTTAGTAAATTAAGATTGAGTAGATGAGTGATTAATTGTAGAGACGCAATGCTTTCGTCTAAAGCTCAATCGTATCTAAATCAAAAAAAGGGGTCGAAAAAATAATTTTCGACCCCTTTTTAGACGCAAAGCATTGCGTCTCTACTACTAAAGATTCATGTTTCAATAAAACACCCTACTATTCTCCTTCGCCTCCTGCTAGCATAGCCTGTAAAATAGAAGCATTTGCTTTGACAATTTCTTTTGATGGAAGCGTTTTTTCAAGGATGATTTCTACCATGCCATTTTCTGTAATTCCTAATTTCACAGGTACTTGTTGATAGCTATTTGTTTTGAGTCTTACAAAGATAAAACCGCCTTCTCCACGACGCACAACAGCATCTTCTGGTAAAGTTTGTACGGCTTTTTTACCTGTCAAAATTTTGGTATTGACATACTGACCCACCACTAGTTTCTGCTCTAGTACTTCATTATCCAAGTGTCCATGAACCAGAATAGCTTTGGTTGGGCCTTCGATGGTTTGTCCTACCAAAATCACTTTTCCTGTTAAAGGCTTATCTGCTAATCTCGGATTTTCGAGTAATAATGTTTGACCTACTTGCACTTTATTAGCATCTTTTTCAAAAACATTCAATTCTAAGTGCATGTGCTCACGGCTCACTAATTCCATCATGACATCGGTAGGAGCGATGTTTTTTCCAATATTGACATAAACCATTTTGGTTACACCATTAATAGGAGAAATCACATTGATAGAGGGTGTAATATTCCCAGCTTTGAGCTTAGCGATATTACATCCTATCAGCTTTAGTTTTTCTTCCAAGCCTTTTATCATTGCTTTACCTGTCTGATACTCAGAATCAATCTGCTGCAATTTCTTTTTTGAACCTACATTTTCTTGGTTCAGGGTTTCTTGGCGGCTCAAATCCTGCTCTTGGAATTTTTGTTTGCTCAACGCTTGCAAATATTCTTGTTGTAGCTGAACATATTCCATACTCTGTACTACTGCTAGCACTTGTCCTTTACGAACGGGCGTACCTGGCAATAGGCTAAAGCTTTTGACAAAACCTGCAATCGGAACACTCACCGAAATCATTTGTTGTGGCGGTACTTCTACTTTACCATTAGCAGTAACCTCTTCGCCTACAATGGTTTGTTCAAAACCACCTACTGGTAATTGAATATTTTTGGCTTGTGCCTCGCTCACATGAACGATATCGACTACTTTTTCGGCTGTCGATTCAGCATTTGCTTCAGATTTGGGGTCTTTTGAACAGTTCCATAAAAGTAAACTCGACAAAAGTGCAATATATATAGGGGCTTTCTTATTCATGACCTACAAGAGTTTCGATATTGATAATTACTTGATTTAAATTATGGACTTCGCTCAAATACATTTCTTTGATTTGCCAAGCCTGCGTAATGCTTTGGACAAACTCCACGTATTCTATTTCTCCAGCTTGATAGCTTTTATGCGCAGTGCTAATCATCAAATTAGCCTGCGGAATAGCAGAACTTTGATAATACTGTACTGATTTCCTTAGCTTTTCTAGCTGAATCTTTAGCGATTGTAATTGCTTGGCAGTTTGCTGTTCGGCTAGAGACAAACTTTCTTTAGCAATTTGCTCGTTGATACCTGCTGCATTAATACGTGCCTTTTGTGCCTTCGCAAAAAGGGGAAAATTGAGTCCTGCCTGAACAAAATTTTGGTTATAGTTTCGCTCAATACTCTGGTTGGTAATCCCAACTTTAAAATCAGGTTTCAAACGCTCTTTTTCGAGTTTTGTTTGTAATTGACTTACTTCAATTTGCTGTCTAAGCAATTCCAGATATGGATTATTGCTCAATTCTGTTATTTGAAGTTGCAAAGGTTTTTGCATATTGGTCTGCGTATCAATCACAAAATCAGCAGTAATATTTAACAAAAATGAAAGACTCTGATATAGACTCTTTTCATCAGACAAAATACTTTGAATTCTATTTTGGATTTCATGCAAACGAGTTTCGGTCGAAACCTTTTCGAGTAAATTGGTTTCACCCGTTTGATAGCGTAAAGACGCCGCCTTGAAAGCACTTTGGTACAAACTATCTTGTTGCTGAACCACCTTGAGTAATTGGGTATTGAGTAAAATTTGATAATACAAACTTTTTACCTCTGCTACTACTTGATTCTTTGTCATATTCAAACGCTTTTCGGACGAAGCTGTATGACTTTTCAACAAATTCTCTTGTGCTTTATACAAAGACGGAAAGGCAAATGATTGACCCAAACTAAAAGTCACATCATTGTTTGTATACGTCTGTGTACGACCAAATTGGGTATCAAAACTGGTTTTGGGTAAGTCCTTTGCTGTTTTTTCCAAAGCCCTATTTCCTGAAATCTCTAGTTTTCCTACTTGTAAGCTCTGATTTTGTTGAATCGCTTTTTCAATACAATGATCAAGCGTTAGCACTGGAGAATTTTGAGCGTTTGTAGTATTTCCTACCCCAAAACCTAACAGTACAATAATGATTACTACCGAAGGTTTTACTTTTATTCTAGAGGCCGCTAGACTATAAATAGCAGGCAATACGACTAAGGTCAATAACGTTGCAGAAATCAACCCTCCGATAACTACCGTTGCCAAAGGACGTTGTACCTCAGCACCTGGCGAATGTGAAAGTGCCATTGGCAAAAAGCCTAAAGAGGCTACTGCGGCTGTCATTACCACAGGACGAAAACGAGTTTTAGTTCCTTCAATAATTCGCTCATAAATATCAGTAATGCCTTGCTTTTCGAGACTATTGAAATAGGCTATCAATACAATCCCGTTGAGTACAGCTACACCAAACAAAGCTATAAAACCAATACCTGCCGACACAGAAAACGGCATTCCACGAAGCCATAGCGCCATTACACCGCCAATAGCAGATAGCGGAATAGCAGCAAAAATAATAAGCGCTTCTTTGAGAGAATTAAAAGTAAAAAACAGTAAAGCAAAAATGAGAAATAGCGCAACAGGAACCGCTATTGCCAAACGACTTTTGGCGGCATTGAGGTTTTCAAAAGCTCCTCCATATACAAAGTTGTAGCCTGCAGGAAGTTCCACTTTTTTGTCTAATACTTGTTGAATTTCATGTACCAGACTTTCGACATCACGATTACGAACATTAATCCCAATTGTAATACGACGGCGAGCGTTATCACGAGCAATTTCGGTAGGAGCATCTTGGTATGAAATATTGGCAACTTGCGATAACGGAATTTTACCACCATTGGGTAAATCAACATACAAATCGCTGATATTTTGTAAATCTTTGCGATACGCAGAATCAAGGCGAACAACTAACCCAAAACGTTTTTCTCCTTCATATACAACACCTGCTTCTTCGCCAGCAAAAGCAGTCTTAACAAGAGCGTTGAGTTCTTTTATTTTGAGACCATACTGAGCTATTTTCTCACGATTATAGTCCACAACCATTTGCGGAACGCCTTCAATTTGTTGTACTTTCAAATCTCCAACACCTTCGATTTTGGCAATATGCTTGGCACTTTCTTGTGCTTTTTGGTATAAAATATCCAAGTCCTCTCCAAAAATTTTAATCGCAACATCAGATTTCGTTCCTGCTATTAGCTCATTAAAACGCATTTGAATAGGTTGTGTGAATTCAAAATTTACCCCAGGTAATTCTGACAAGGCATCATCCATTTTGGCAGAAAGCTCTTCCATCGTTTCTGCTTTTTTCCAGTGCTTCATGTCTTTTAATTCAATAATTAAATCACATGAATTGATTCCCATAGGATCAGTAGGTATTTCGGATGCTCCAATACGAGATACCACTTGACTTACCTCATCTGGAAACTCACGAAGTATAATTTGTTGAGCTTGGTTGTTCATTTTGATACTTTGCGATAAAGAAGCATTGCTATGCAAAAGCGTCTCAACCGCAAAATCGCCTTCGTTTAACTCTGGAATAAACTCACCTCCCAATGAATTGAATAACAATAAACTACCCGCAAACATCGCCACTGCTCCACCAACTACCACCGCCTTGTTATGCAATACCCAGCGAATAATAGGGGCGTAGAATTTGTATAAAAAGTTGATGATTTTATCAGAAATTGTCTCTTTCAAATTGACTTTTTTGCTCAATAACAAAGACGACATCATTGGAACATAAGTCAATGATAAAATCAAGGCTCCGATTATGGCAAAACCAACCGTTTGCGCCATGGGCTTAAACATTTTTCCTTCAATACCCGTCAAGGCTAATATCGGGAAATACACAATCAAAATGATAATCTCTCCAAAAGCTGCTGACTTACGAATTGTTACGGCAGAATGATATACTTCGTCGTTCATTTCCTGTTGCGTCAACGTTAGGGTATGTGTTCCTGACTTCTGAGCTCTTTCGTGTAAATGATGAATGATAGCTTCGACAATAATCACGGCGCCATCCACAATCAACCCAAAGTCAATAGCACCCAATGACATCAAGTTGGCCGATACGCCAAAGAGGTTCATCATACTAAATGAAAACAACAAGCACAGAGGAATCACAGAGGCTACCACAAGCCCAGCACGAAGATTTCCTAAGAGTAAAACCAAGACAAAAATCACAATCAAACCACCTTCTACAAGGTTTTTCTCTACGGTACCTATCGCCTTGTCAATCAATTTACTACGATCCAAGAAAGGTTGAATTGTAATACCTTCTGGAAGTGATTTTTGAATTTCTTTGATTCTAGCTTTTACGTCTTGAGTTACGACCTGAGCCGAAGCGCCTTTGAGTAATAATACCACCGCTCCGACAGCCTCTCCTTCGCCATTACGCGTCATTGCTCCATAACGAACAGCGTGTCCAAACTGTACGGTAGCCACATCTTTAACTAATACAGGAATCCCTCCTCGATTAGCTACTACAATATTGCCAATGTCCTCGACATTTTTTACCATCCCTTCAGAGCGGATAAAATAGGCATCTGTACCTTTCTCGATATAGCTACCACCCGAGTTCGAGTTGTTATCTTGTAACGCCGTAAACAGTTCGTTTAGGGTAATATTGGCCGCACTAAGGCGTTCGGGATTAATGGCAACTTCGTATTGTTTTAGATTTCCACCAAAAGAACTAACCTCTACAACGCCCTTGATACCAAGCAATTGTCGTTTCACAATCCAATCTTGAATCGTACGAAGCTCGGTGAGAGAATAGTTATTTTTAAATTTTGGATCAACTGCTAACGTATATTGATAAAATTCGCCAAGCCCTGTCGTAATAGGTGCTAATTCGGGACGCCCAGCTCCTGCAATTAGATTAGGTTCGGCTTCTTTAAGCTTTTCAGTTACTTGCTGACGAGCTTTTTCTATAGGTACGTCGTCTTCAAAGACTACCGTAATAATTGACAAGCCCATTCTCGAAAAAGAGCGAATTTCCTTCGTATTTGGAACGGTTCTTAATGAGATTTCTAGTGGAATAGTGATAAATTTTTCAACCTCAGTAGCAGGTAAAGCGGGAGATTGAGTGATTACCTGCACTTGGTTAGATGTAATATCTGGCAGGGCATCTACGGTAAGCTGAGTCAAGGAAATTCCACCCCAAGCAATTAAGCTCAAGACAAATAATCCAATAATCAGCTTTTGATTTATGCTGAATCGAATTAATGAATCTATCATTAGTTTTTAAAATAAAGGTAGTGAGGCTGGTTATTGAGGGAATTGGTGATGGAGCGATTGAGTGATTATAATCGTTTATGAATCTCTCAAAAACATCAATACAAGTAGGAGGGCTGTGTAGTGATTTGAATCGTTTAAACTCATTACTACACTCAAACTTATAGTCATGCTGATTATTGAGAAAAGGGTAAATACATGAAGTTTGGATGATATTATTAAAATTCATCTACGTATTTAACCACAAAATACTCAATAGTAAATCACTCATTCACTTTCTCTCAATAAAGAGCCGAGAATGTTAATTTGAAATAAAAGGAAGATATTCGATTAGAATCGGGGTGGATTGAGTAGCGACGAGGCTAATAGGAAGTCGTAAAGGTTTTGCCAAGCAAAGTTGGGACCAACAAAACCCCTAATAATGGGCTTAAATTTCAACGAAATTTGCTGAAAAAAGGATGGCAAAAAGGCATGAACCGCCTGAGAGTCCAGACTAGGCAAGTGTGAATGCGAGTGCTTGGCAGTTTTGGTATGATTTGAGGCTGCCGAATAGTGCATTGCTAAAAAGCTCAAAAAACTCATATTGCTCTTCTCAGTTTTGCAATGCCATTGGTAATGCTTCACTAACTCGCCTATTTTTGCCAACTGCAAAGTATCTACCTTTGGAAAAAGACTTCCCAAAAGGATAGTGACACTTAGAAATATGGCAATAATTTGTTTCATGAAACAAAGGTAGTTGTTAAATCCAATCCAAAAGTATTTCGCCATAAAAACTTTTCCAGATTGGATTATTTTTATTTTTTGGTTGGAGCCCAATAAGATGAAAAAGTTTAATCTTATTGCTTCTTTTTACAAAAATGTTGAAAAACAGACAGTTTTATAACCGTATCTATCCGTTTTTAATGAAAAACTAACAATTTTCCACAAAAGTTATCCACATTGCAAACTTATCCACTGTGGAAAAGCCCCTAATTGTGGATAAGTCTTTTTTAGCCGATTTTATGTCAAACGTCCTAAATTGGGCTAATTATTTATAACGATTCTAAGGAGGTCTTATAACTGTTGTGGTCTATAATAAATACTTACATATTTAGATTGAAATATGTTAAAAACCACTTGTACTTCATTAAATCATCTTTCTTAGTAGGAATTAAATTTCTATTCTGATCCCAAAAATTATTTAATATTAGCTCTGTATCATTTCTTGAGAGAGCAACCTTTAGGATAGCAGCATTGATGTTATCATCAGAAGTAGGATTAGGATATAAGTCAACATTTGCCAATTCATTCCAAATTCTTCTGTAGACAATCAAATTATTATTAGTTGAAATTTTTAAAATTGCTAGCTCGTTTTCATATGCCTCAGCAAAAGCTCTTCCTTCCTGATCATAGCTTACTTTATTTTGAATATTTCTATCATAAAAAAGAGGTTTTAAGAATTTACTTCCTCTTTCATGATTACAATGAACATTACTCTTACAAGACGCAACTAAATTATAATAAGCTATATCATGAGGATATTGAGGATGCGTAGCTCTATAGGTAAACCTGTCAAAATTTACACGAAAAATCACATACCTATCTAGTTCATCGAATCCTATTCCTATATATTGATTAAACTTGTCCTGTGTTTTCGTTTTATGAGGAATTATATGTTCTAATGTTGTATCTGCATCTGATATTTCTTTCATACAATAACAACAGTAGTTATTCTGATTTTGTAGAATAACCAACTTCAAAGACGAATAGTATGATATATCTTGATTACCAGGCAAAATAATCTTTCTTATACGTAACCCATTATCATAGTCAAAATTACTGTACTCTCGATTTTGAGCTATCCATGAACTTTCAAGGAAACTATCAATAATCTGATGCCCTTCGATACGATGTGTAGATTTATCTATATACTGCATTACTTATACGATTTCTTGAGTTGGTTAATTTCTTCTTTTAAAACACTGGGAATTTCACCACCAACATATTGTTCCAGTTTTTTCAACATCTTATCAGCTTCTTCTTGCTTATTTTTTCCATACAAAAATAAATAGGCATTGATGTATTTATCGATAGTCGTAGAACGAGGAGCAACTTCCATGATTTCTGATAAATTAGTGGAGTAATCTATCCCATAAATATTATCAATATCTTGATTTGTGTAATTATCTCCATCATTTTCTAATTTGATGATTTTACTTGTTTCACCATCCGCCTTCTGATTACTGATAATCAAAGGGGAGTGAGTGCTAATGATAAACTGTATTTGCGGAAAAGTTTTCTGAAACCGCTGAAGAACTTCTTGTTGTAGGGTAGGATGTAAATGCAACTCCAATTCGTCGATAATTACAATTCCTTGGGGTTCATGAAGACCATTTAAAATATAACTTCGATAGGCAATATCAAATACAATGGATAATAGACGATTATATCCTTGAGGTAAATGTTCAAAGAAAATCTCCCTTCTATTCTCAAAAATAAATTTAATAGATACAGAATTAGAATTTTTCAATGGTCTATCCATTACAATCTTATTAACCTTAAATTCCGGATTGATAAAGTCATAATTACCCTCCAATTGCTCAGTAAATATCTTTATCCGATTATCAATAAACTCAATCTCATCTCTTTCTGCTTTTGTATCTTCTTCTGTTCTTTTAAAATCGTTTACCTTGCTGTATTGAGAAACGTATCTATTTTGCCAAATCTCAGCACAACTTGTATCGGCATCCCATTGGTAATACCCAAAGGCTCGTGGAATATTTCCACTTTCTAAAACTCCTTTGGCATAAGAACCAATATTGGTTTTAGTATGTGGATAAGAATCAGAAAAATAAGCCAGAACTGGCAGTGGTGAATTCTGTAAGTCTTGATTATATTGTTTTATAAAAGACATAAAGGCCTCTCTATATTTAGTATCAAGCAATTTACTATTAGAGGTATTTTTAACGATGGCCCAATCAATAATCGTTTGTTCAAAATTCGCTATGGCATGTATATCAATAGGATACTCATAAAGTTTTTTATCGATATTAAAAAAAGCATCAGTTTCTTTTAGAGTTACTAAGCTCAAATAGGCATTTGTTCCTAAAAGCTTAAAGGATTCATTTTTTGTTTGATACTTCGAAAAAATAAAACTCAAAGATGCTTTTATAGCGTTCAATAATGTTGTTTTCCCCGTTCCATTTTTACCAATCAATATGGTAGATTGTGCGGCAAATGAAATGTAATATTGTTCAAAACATCTAAAGTTTTTGATTTTCAATTCTTTTAGTTTCATAAAACAAAGGTTTATTTTATAATAGCTCATTTTGAAATGAGTGCTGCACTGAGGTATCTACCAAAAAATTACTCTTGACGCCACTTAGATGCCAAGAGTAATTTAATGCTTTTTATTGTTGTAATAAAATTATTTTTTCAAACGAGCGATAGTCTCTTCCAATGCCTTAATCTTTGACTCCGCATCGGCTAACTTTTGGCGTTCTTTTTCTACTACATCAGGTTTGGCGTTGTTGACAAATCTTTCATTCGACAATTTTGCTTCTACTGATTTTTTGAACCCTAAGTTATATTCTAACTCTTTGGTCGCATTTGCTAATTCTGCTTCTACATCTAGTTCTCCTTCAAGACTAATAAAGAATTCATCAGCTTTTAATACAAAAGAAATAGCGTTTTCAACATTGCTAGAAACGTACTCAATCGCAAAGGTGTTAGCAAGCTTCACGATGATAGATTCTAATTGTTTGTAACGGGCTACATCTTCGGTTTTAATCGCCAATGGCAACTCTGTCTTTGGTGAAATTTGCTTAGTGTTACGAGTATCACGCACTTTTGAAACGATTCCGAACAAGATTTCAAAATCAGCCAAGACTTGTGTATCGATTTCGCCAACTACTGGATAAGCAGCACGACAAATACTTTCGCCTTCTTGACGTTCTGCAATTGCTTGCCAGATTTCTTCGGTAATAAATGGCATATATGGGTGAGCCAAAGCCATTAATTTTTCAAAAATTTCGATAGTAGCATCATACGTAGCTTGGTCGATTGGTGAACCAAAAGCAGGTTTGATAATTTCGAGGTATTGTCCACAGAAATCATCCCAAATCAAGTTATAAATCGACAACAAGGCATCCGAAATACGGAATTTGCTAAAATGGTCTTGAACTTCAATTACAACCTGACTGATTTTTGAGTTAAACCATTTAATCGCTAATGTATTACCTGTTGGTTGTTCTGCATCGGCAATTTCCCAACCTTTTACCAAACGGAATGCATTCCAAACTTTGTTACAGAAGTTACGTCCTTGTTCACACAGTTTTTCATCAAAAAGTAAGTCATTACCCGCAGGTGCTGAAACCAACAAGCCCGTACGAACGCCATCGGCACCGTACTGCGCAATTAAATCTAATGGGTCTGGAGAGTTACCCAATGATTTGGACATTTTGCGACCTTGCTTATCACGCACAATACCTGTCAAGTACACATTGCGGAATGGCAATTCGTCACGCCATTCATAACCTGCGATAATCATACGAGCTACCCAGAAGAACAAAATATCTGGTCCAGTTACCAAATCATTGGTAGGGTAGTAGTATTTAATATCTTCGTTTTCAGGGTTTTCGATACCATCAAATACCGAAATTGGCCACAACCAAGACGAGAACCAAGTATCCAATACGTCTGGGTCTTGTGTCAAATCCTCTTCGGTCAAGGCAAACAATTGTAATTCGTGTTGAGCTTTGCGTAAAGCTTCACGCTTATTTTTAGCAACGATTACCGTACCATCTTGCAAATAGAAAGCCGGAATTTGTTGTCCCCACCAAAGCTGACGGCTAATACACCAATCATGAACATTTTCCATCCATGAGCGGTAGGTATTTTTGAATTTTGAAGGATACAACTTAATGTTGTCATTCATTACGTTTTCGAGTGCAGGTTTTGAAATGTCTTCCATTTTCAAGAACCACTGCAACGATAACTTTGGCTCGATTACAGCACCAGTACGTTCTGAAGTTTTAACGATTGATTTATATTCTTCAACTTTTACTAAAAATCCTGCTTCTTCTAAGTCTTTTACGATATTGCGACGAGCCGCAAAACGATCTTGACCAACATATAGGACAGCTTTTTCATTCAAGAAACCAGCGTCATCCAGAATATCGATAACAGGTAATTTGTGCTTCAAGCCTAATTCATAGTCATTCAAATCGTGTGCAGGTGTTACTTTCAAACAACCTGTACCAAAATCCATGGCTACGTATTCGTCGGTAATCACAGGTATGGCACGACCCAACAATGGAATCTCCACTGATTTTCCGTGATAGGCTACATAACGCTCATCGTTTGGATTCACACAGATAGCAGTATCGGCCATGATGGTTTCAGGGCGCGTAGTTGCAATCGTCAAAAACTCACCATCAGCACCAACTACTGGATATTTGATATGGAAAAGTTTTGCCTGAACGTCTTTCTCGATTACCTCTTCATCTGAAAGCGCCGTTTTGCCTTGTGGATCCCAGTTTACCATACGAACGCCACGGTAAATTTGTCCTTTTCCGTACAAACGAACAAACGTATCGATTACGGCTTCGTACAAAGATGGCTCCATGGTAAAGCGAGTTCTATCCCAGTCACAAGAAGCACCTAGCTTTTTCAATTGATCAAGGATAATACCGCCGTATTTATCTTTCCATTCGTGAGCATATTCCAAAAACTCCTCACGAGTAATATCTTTTTTCTCGATACCTCTCTCTTTCAACATTGCCACGACTTTAGCTTCAGTTGCAATCGAAGCGTGGTCAGTACCAGGCACCCAACAAGCCTCCTTACCTTCCATACGAGCCTTACGAATAAGGACGTCTTGGATGGTATTATTCAACATGTGTCCCATGTGCAAAACGCCTGTGACGTTTGGTGGTGGAATGACTATTGAATAAGGTTCTTTATCAGGATTAGGCTTGGATGCAAATAGCTTGTTGTCAAGCCAATATTGATACCATTTGGCTTCAATTTCTTGTGGAGTGTACGTTTTTGAAATCATATTTGTATGAATCTATTGCATTGGGCAAAATAGTTCAGCCTTCAATAACATGGTTTTAGGATAAAAATTATGAATACCAAAAGCTTAGATTATCTTGCCTAACAAATTTTAGTTTGCAAAGATAGGGATTTTGGCGCAATGGCAGGCTAATAAAGTGATTTTCAAGAGTACGCTTTTTATAAATCTGCATGTATCTTCACCAAACAATTATATTTCTTTATTGGTTAATCCTTTAGATTTTAACCAGACATCTACTCAAAATTATGTTACTCAAACTTGGATTATTCTTCGGCACGTTTTTCTTCATGGAAGGATTTGCGTGGTTTACTCATAAATACATTATGCACGGAATCATGTGGAACTGGCATGAATCCCATCATGTGCATCACAATGAAGTACTTGAAAAAAATGATTTGTTTTCGGTGGTATTTGGTCTGGTTTCTACTGTTACAATTATAGTAGGGGATTTGGTGCCAGAGTTATGGTTTTTGTTCTGGATAGGGCTAGGGGTGGCGCTTTACGGCACATTTTACTTTATTTTCCACGATATTATTGTTCATCGTCGTCTCAAAATTAAATACGTCGCCAAAAGCAAATATATGAAAAGGATTATGCGTGCCCACTTTATTCACCACAAAGTACATACACGCGATGGAGCAGAAGCATTTGGTTTTTTGTATGCTCCCAAAAAATACGAAGGAGGAAAAGAAAGAATCTAGTCGAGTGCGGAATGCGGAGTTAGGAGTGCGGAGTTTAATAGAATTTTCTCAAACATGAATCATTCCAAATCTAATGACAGGTGCTCAGAACTTCTATTTGAATTTTACTTGTAGAGACGCAATACTTTGCATCTAAATCGGTAGAATTTTGATTGATAATATCAGCAAAAGTCATTAAAAAAGCGGTTGAAAATTATTTTTTTCGACCGCTTTTTTAATATTATTATGCTAGAGTTGACTTGGATTGGTACGTAAGAATTACGTATCTACAGTTAGCACAAAATTTTACCATAATCATTCATGAACTCAATTTAGAGATAACATACCATGAAATAGATTAGATTACACTTCCGAAATCCTACATCAGAAATCCGAAATAGATAATTTCATTATCCACTTTGTACCTTTGCTACTTGACACTTTGTCCTTACAATATTCTACTCCAACAAAAGCAACAACATTTCAGCAGCCTGCCAAGCGTTGGTTGGAGCAATGCGTAAATCCACCAAGGTTTGGTCAATAATACCGAGTGATTCGTATTTCAAATCTGTTACTTCTGCTTCCCAAGTCAAAGGATATTCACGTGCTGAGATTGGACCTTTATTTTGTTTGAAAAAATGATCTTCGGCCCATACATATTGTGGAGAGTTTAAGGCTAAGTTATCATCGACTTGATCTCCTTTCACATAGTCTTTTTGAAAATCCCACCAAATCAGAGAAGAGAACGAATCATATTGTGCGGGAATTTTGTATTTATCGGGCAACTGCATCTCTTTCAAGCCAAATTTCAACCATTTTGTCTGATAAACAGGATGCGGAAGCATATCAGCAGTACGACCTTCAATGAAACCTCCTTTATCAAAATTATCGGCTTCATCCAAAATTTTACTCACCAAAGGATGCTTTTTATCAGCAACAGTCGAAAGCATATATAATACCTGCCCTAGGTTGTCAGCCTCTGCATAGCCAGCATTATTATTACGGTCGAAAGGCGTATTCAAGCCTTTAATCCAAGCTTCTACCAACGGTAAATTATTCGTCTTTTTTAGCGCCATTGTGATGATTGCGGCACTTTTAAACCAAGGTTTGGTATAAACTGTGGTATTTACTAGCGGTTTCCCATCTTGAATATTTACCAACAGTTCATGATGTAGCGTTCTTAATACCGTAGGGAATTTTTTATCACTAAAGGTTGGTAAGGTAATAGGACTTTCGGCAAGAATAATCTGAAGGCTATTTTCATACACATAAATACCTGTTTCATCTTCTTGAATATCGACAGCACGTCCGTCTTGCAACTCCAAATGAACCAAATATTCCGAAGGTACAATCAGGGCAGATTTTACTTTCCAACGGCGAATCACACGTTTATCGCTTAGTGAAATAATACGTCCGTCCTTATAAAACATTTTAGGACGATTACCCATTCCGAAAAAGAAAAACTTAGCATCGGGAAGATTACGCTTTTTGGGGTGTTCTTTTCTAAAGCCTAATAATTCTTCACGATAGGTCTGAAGAGCTTTTTCGGCTTTGGGTTGAGTATATAACTGCGCGTGGCTGTAATTAATACCAAGCAGATATAGGAGGCTAGTGATTAAGAGTATATAATGTTTCATGGCTTATTGATAGCATTAAAACATCAAATTTAGAGAATTTAAGGATATGAACTCTATATTCCTGATTTTTCCCTGTAGGTACATCGGTTGAATAAGTACTAATACTTATTGCTATTGAGTGAGTTATGATTTAGTGAATGTGTTATTTCGGATTTGAGATTTTTGATTTCGGAAATATGAAAACTCACCTTTATTACTTCCCAAAAGTAGGTTATACTGCCAAAATCCAATAACTGATCTACTATTAACTTGTAACTTCTTTTTACTTAAATTCTTTCGATATTGTCCTCAGGAACTAAAGGGAGATTATGAAATTTGAGATAGAGCTGCGCTAATACGACCACATCTTCTTGGCAATATCTGGCAATTTTAGGAAGGTCTTTTTCCACATAATAGGTGTGATTTACCAAATCGCCACTCAACTCAACCTTACTACTTGGTATATTGAAAATGGCTGCGAGTAAATCTAATGAAGTATAATTTTTCTTATCACCAAACTTCCACAACTCTAAAGTATCCAAATGAGGTATTTCCCATGGTTTCTTACCTGCTAATTGTAAGGATTTGGGAATATTAACGCCATTTACCAACATTCGTCTACATAGATATGGGTAATCAAACTCCTTGCCGTTGTGTGCACAAAGCATGAGACTGTTACCTTTATATTTGGATTCAATGAGTGATGAGAACTGCGATAGAAGTTCTGTTTCCGAATCGGCAGTAAGCGTTTTCACCTTAAAACAAAGTTGATTGTCGTCGTCCCAATGAAAAAAGCCTAAGCCAATCGCTACGACTTTACCAAACTCAGCATAAATCCCTGCTCGTTCAAAATACAATTTTCCCTCATCGTATTGGTGAGGGTTTTGCATATAACTTGCTTTTTTTGACCAAAATTCTTGCATACGTGTAGGTAATTTGTCCCAACTTCCGTGAGCAGAAACAGTTTCGATATCAATAAATAAGAGATTTTTTGCGATTTTAGCTAAGTCAAGCATAGAAGGTTATGGTTAAAGTGTAGTAAAACTGGCTGATAGATTACTATCAGCCAAAATGATTATTCATGAAGTACCCCTTCAAGCTCCAATTGAGCTATTGGAATTAGGTTTTCTTCTCGAATACTTTCTGGAACAAAGATAAACTTTTTATCAAAAATCTGATTTCCAATATAATAACTTACCCAATATTCATTATTAATATGAAAAACATCAGGGGAGATAGGCTCTATTCTGACAATTTCTTCAGCAGGAATTTCTTTAAAAAAATGACGTAAAGAAGCCGTTTTGATTTTGTTTCCTTCCAAATCAATGCCATAACCACTTGATGTTACAAATACGGTATCAATAGGGTTTTTCAAGCGATTAATTAAATATACATCCCAAAGGATATTTCCAAGTTCATCCTGACGACGTGCAACCGCTACTTTTACGCCATCAACGGTAGGATGGATTATATCTTTTTTCATAAATGCTTTGTTGTGTGGTTAGCTGTTTTAAACAGCTTTTTAAACCTAATTTTACGCTACTTCAAATTCAAATATATCTTTCAAATGCCCTAGCATACGGCTTTCTACTTCAGCCATTTCTATCTCGCGACCAACTTCCAACGAAATTGAAGTCACAGCTTTATCGTCGATTCCACAGGGTACAATATGAGAAAAATAACTCAAGTCAGTATTTACATTCAAAGCAAAACCGTGCATAGTGACCCAACGACTAGCTTTTACACCCATTGCACAGATTTTACGAGGATTTTTTTGTTCAACAAAATCAATCCATACACCTGTGAGCCCATCGATACGACCTGCTTCGATACCGTAATCTGCACAAGTACGAATCACGGCTTCTTCCATAAAACGCATATATCGATGAATATCGGTAAAGAAATTTTCTAAATCAAAAATCGGATAACCTACTAACTGACCGTAACCATGATAGGTAATGTCGCCCCCTCGGTTGATTTTAAAATACTGGGCATGATACTTCTCCAAACCTTCGTCGTCCAACAATAAATGCTCTGGTTTACCACTTTTTCCTAGCGTATATACATGCGGATGCTGACAAAACAAAAGATAGTTAGGCGTTGCCCTTGGGGTTTCCTCAGGACTAATTTTACGGTTTTGTAGTTTAATCTCTACTATTTCAGCATGGAGTTTTTCTTGATAATCCCAAGCTTCTTGGTAATCTATTACTCCTAAACTCTGAAACTTTACCTTTTTATGCTGTTCCATTTTTCACAACACTGTTCTTTCTAGTGCCAAAGAAATTTAAAGTAAAAAATATTTATTTTCTTATCAAACAACAAACCCTAGTAGATAATTCAATGGCCGAACACCTAGACACTGGTCGCGAAGCAGAAGACTTGGCAGCGTCCTATTTAATCGACAAAGGCTACGAAATTGTAGCCCGAAATTACCGTTATGGTCATGCCGAAGTGGATTTAATTATCCGAAAAGGCATTTTTTTAGTCTTTGTTGAGGTAAAATCCCGCAAGAATATCAAATTTGGAATGCCCGAAGCCGCAGTTAGCAAACTCAAAGTTTCCTTGGTAAAACGTGCCGCTGATTTTTATGTTTACAAAACCAATTGGCACAAACAAATACGATTTGATGTCATTTCGATTGTTTTTCGCTCAGATGGTTTCGAAATCAAGCACTTTGAAGATGCCTTTTATTAGATGTTAGCAAAAGGGGCAAAGCCTATTCACAAAGCTTTGCTTTGTCCCTTTTGGTTAAGTTTACGCTATTTTTCTAAAATAAAAATCATTCGTGGCGATGTTTCAATATCAAAAGCATTGAGATGATAATCCCCAAAAATTTGCTTGAGTTTTAAACCCGCCGCCGAGAAATAATGTTGGAAATCAGTCAATGAAATAGCCTGTACTTTTTCATGAAAGTGATACTCATGACCCTCATCCATAAAATCTATATCTTTGATGATAAAGCCATCTTGTAAGGTTTTAGTAATCTCAAAACGAATACCGTCAATTTCTTTTACCTGAAAAGGTAATAATTGTTTTTTCACGTATTCTGTATTGAAAAAATCCATCACAAAAATACCTCCTTTACGCAGGTTGCGAGCTGCCGCCTGAAATGCCTTGATATTTTCGTCGTGATTTTCGAGATACCCAAAACTTGTAAATAGGTTTAGGATAAAATCGAAATATCTTTCTTCAAAAACTTCACGCATATCGTGCACAAAAAAATGAAGATGTGCATTTTCGTAAATTTTAGCAAAAGCAATACTCTGTGGCGATAAGTCAACGCCTGTTACCTCAAACCCTTTTTGATTGAGATAAATAGCGTGACGCCCCTTACCACAGGCCAAATCCATAATATGATGTTCTGGCTGAATTTGTAAATACGATGATAGTTGGTCCATAAAAAGCTGAGCTTCCTTGTCATCACGTTCTTTGTAAAGAATGTGATAATAAGGCGAGTCAAACCACGAGCTAAACCATTCTTTCGTCATCATTGTAAATGTTTGTTACTGGTGAATAGTGATATGTTATCAGGAAGGTTTGTAAGCTTTTGATGATAACTCTATTACTATTTTACTTCAGGTTATTGGTTGTGATTAACCTTAAGCTATTTTTTACAATCTTAAAGCGTCATGATTGGTCAAGAAATCTTGATAAGCCAAACCAATTCCCTCTTCTAATTCAATTTTATGTTTCCAACCATAACTGTGCAATTTGGACACATCCATCAACTTACGTGGTGTACCATCTGGTTTAGAGGTATCCCAAACTAGTTCACCTTCAAAACCTACAACATTCTTTACGGTATTCGCCAATTCTTTAATGGTTACGTCGGTACCTGTTCCTATATTTACCAACTCACGCTCGTTGTAATTTTCCATCAAATATAAGCATGCTTCTGCCAAATCGTCAGCGTGTAAGAACTCACGCATAGGAGAGCCTGTACCCCAAAGTGTTACGTTGGGAGCACCGTTGATTTTTGCCTCATGAAATTTACGAATCATTGCTGGCAATACGTGAGAATTTTGTAAGTCATAATTATCATTAGGACCATACAAATTGGTAGGCATTGCCGATATAAAATTACAGCCATACTGGTTGCGATATTCTTCACACATTTTGATACCAGCAATTTTGGCAATAGCATAAGGCTCATTAGTATATTCCAAATAGCCACTTAACAAGTATTCTTCTTTTAAAGGCTGTGGCGCTAATTTTGGATAAATACAAGAAGAACCCAAAAACATCAATTTCGTCACCTTATTCACATAAGCACTATGAATGACATTGTTCTGTATCGAAAGGTTTTCGTACAAGAAATCGGCACGATAAGTGTTATTAGCTACAATACCACCCACTTTGGCAGCAGCAAGGAATACATAGTCAGGTTTTTCGGCAGCAAAGAAATCGGCTACTGCCTGTTGGTTGCGTAAGTCTAATTCCTTAGATGTACGAAGCAGAAAATTGGTATATCCTGCTTTTTGTAATGCTCGTAAAATGGCAGAACCCACCATTCCACGATGTCCTGCTACATAGATTTTTGCGTCTTTTTCCACGGGTTAATTGATTATTGATGTTCTGGAAAACAGAATCATTTCCAGCGATTTATATCTTAAATAACATTTTTTTGCCAAACAAAAGTTTACAAATATCACCTAAATTCAAGAGTTTTGCCAGAAGGCTTTTTGTTGAAATTTGGATAACAAGATTTCTCTTCCTTCTTTTGTTTAAAAATAAATAAGCAAATTTTTCGTTTGCAAAAGTAATAGATTAGCCTTTGACTACGTGCTACCCATGAGAAGTTTATCCTTTCCCACTACTTTTATCTCTTTGATTTCCATCTTACTACTTCATAGTACTGTAACTTGTATTGCCCAACAAAAAGACGAATTTAAGTCGAGTAGTAAGCCCAAAACCGATACTACCGCTCGCAAAAAAGGGATTTTGGGAGGACTTATCCAGACTGATGTGCTCGATAATATCAAAAATGCAAAGAAGACTATTTCGGACGTAAAAGACGATATAAAAAATAATAAAGAAAAAGCCGAAGAGTTTTCAGCTGACTTAAGCGGTGACCTTGGTTTGAAAGTAAAAAAAGATACCAAGAAAGGTAAAAAAGTAAAAAAAGCACCTAAAGACGAATATTCGGGAATCAAGTTTGAACGCCGTATCGGTGAATATGGTACGGGAAACCGCTTCACTGTGGAAGAAATCAATGTTCTGAGAAACCCTGACGAGGCTACTCCAAGTACTTATGCCAAAGAAATTTGGTGGTATGATCCCAAACTACGTCGTATTACCAATACTCCTCGTAAAGACTTAGATTATGGTGAAGTCTGTCATGGTCCTTACAAGAAATACGTCAACGATGAATTGGTTGAAGAAGGCTTTTTTTATGTTGGCGTAAAAGATGGTCGTTGGGAAACTTACAATCAAGAGTATATTCTTTTGACAAAAGATAAATACAAAAATGGCTTTCCAGCAGAGTCTCATTTTTCGTATTATGACAAAGAACAAAAGAAATTAAAAGAAGTAATCCCTGTAAAATTTGGGAAAGTAACGGGTGAATATCGTTCATTTTATGATGGAGGACAGCTCAAAGAAGAAGGGAAATTTGAAGACAGTATCAAGGTGGGTCGTTGGAGAGAATATCATCAATTTGGTGCTATGGGTCGTCTGAAAAAAGAAACGATGTATCCCAAAGATAAATTCGAAAAAGGCGAAGCGGTTGTTCTTCAAGAGAGAGATAATACAGGAAAATTGATTTATGAAGCACCCAAACAACAAAAGCGTAAGGCAGAGGATGACGACAATTAAGTGAGTAATAATTTTACCTGCATTAAGCTATAGACTTTATGCCATAAGCTAAAAGTTAAAAAGTATTTTTCAGAATAAGTAAAGCTTTTGCTTAATGCCTGTAGCTTACTGCCTAAAGCATTAAAAATATTTTTTAAGCCTGAGGGGTATCCCTTAGGCTTTTTGTATTTTATCATGATTGTATGCAGTTGAAATATGAGAGTAATCTCCATTTATAAAAGATAATCTTCAGTCAAGAACACTAAATTACAGATAGGCTGTTAAATTGCTCATGAAATGATTTTAGAGCACCAAAATGTGGGAAATAGCTTTTTTCTATGTCTTAGTCCTCTCTTTAGTTCTTTACAAAAAACAAACTCATGGAAAATCTTCAGCAACATATTGATTCAGTCATGCAAAAAGCCTCTCAGGCTTTTAAGATATATCGTAAAGTTTCAGGAAAAGATAAAGCTATTTTTCTCAGAACAATTGCACAAAATATCTTGGATTTAGGTGGTAGTTTAATTCAAACAGCACATCAAGAAACTAATATTCCAGAGGCTCGACTCATAGGCGAGCGCACACGTACCTGCTTTCAGCTTGAAACCAATGCCCGTTTGCTAGAGGAAGGCTCGTGGGTTGAGGCTCGTATTGATACCGCATTGCCTGAACGAGCGCCGATGCCTCGCCCAGATATTCGCAAAATGTTGATTCCGATTGGTCCAGTCGTGGTTTTTGGTGCTAGTAATTTTCCTTTTGCTTATTCTACTGCTGGAGGCGATACCGCCTCGGCTTTGGCTGCTGGTTGTCCCGTTGTGGTAAAAGGTCACCCTGCTCATGCCAAAACCTCCGAAATGGTAGCGGAAGCTGTTTTAAAAGCTGTATCAACTTGTGGTTTACCAGATGGTACATTTGCACACGTGGCTGGACACAGCTTTGAAGTTGGTCGAGCATTGGTATTGCATCCTATAACCAAAGCCGTTGGTTTTACGGGGTCACTCAATGGAGGAAAAGCACTTTTTGATTTGGCCAATCAGCGTCCTGAGCCAATTCCTGTATTTTCAGAAATGGGAAGTATCAATCCTGTAGTGTTAATGCCAGAAAAACTCAAAGCTGAAGCATCGCAAGTGGCTCTTACTTATGCCAATTCAATTACTTTGGGTATGGGGCAGTTTTGCACTAATCCTGGGCTAATTCTGGCAATAGATCATCCAGATTTAGATACTTTCATCGAAACGCTCAGTAAAGCCGTTGAACAGGTAGCACCAGCAGCTATGCTCAATGCAGGCATTTATCAAAATTTTGAAGGAAAAAGAACGGTAGCGCTGTCACAAGAAGGTGTCAAAACAGAGGTAGAATCATTAGTCGAAAAAACTGGTATTATTCAGGCTATTCCAACCATAGCCTCGGTATCGAGTAGTATATTTTTAGAAAATCCTACTTTACACCAAGAAGTATTTGGTCCTTATTCCTTGATTGTGAAATGTACGGATCTAGACAACTTATTGCAGGTTATCCAACATTTAGAAGGTCAACTAACCTCTACCTTGATGGCTACAGAAAAGGAGCTACAAGACAATCCTGAAATTGTTGAAACACTGAGAAATATCTGTGGTCGACTGATTTTCAATGGTGTGCCTACTGGTGTGGAAGTATGTTATGCCATGCAACACGGTGGGCCATTTCCAGCAACTACTGATGCTCGTTTTGGTGCAGTAGGACCTGACGCCATCAAACGTTGGGTACGCCCAGCCAGTTTTCAAAATTTTCCAGAAAAACTATTACCAGCCGAACTACAAAGTCAAAATCCGCTGAATATCTGGAGGATTGTCAACGATGAATGGACCAGATAGATATTAGTGCTGAATTATATTTAAGTTTTGTGTTTTAGGGACAAGGCAACAGGCACAAGGCAAAGAGTGTTGAAATGTTTTTTAGTAACGATAGATATGTTTTTGCCGAATCCCCAAAGCTGAAAGCCAAAGGCTCAAAATTAAATTTTATTTTACCTACTGAATTTACTGAAATTAATTACCAACTATCAATAACAATGAAAAAACGTCTGATTACCTCTCTGCTTTTAGGGCTTTCGTGTATGACTTTTGGACAAAAAAAGAGCGATACAAAAGAATGGGAGCAACTATTTAATGGAAAAAACTTAGATGGCTGGGACATCAAAATCCGCCATTATGATTTGAACGACAACTTTGCCAACACGTTTCGTGTAAAAGACGGGAAATTGGTTGTGTCGTATGATGGTTACGATAAGTTTGATGAAAAATTTGGTCATATTTTCTACAAAAAGAAATTCTCCAACTACATCATCGCTACTGAATATCGTTTTGTAGGCGAGCAAGCGCCTGAAGGACCAGGATGGGCATATCGTAACAGCGGTATCATGCTTCACTGTCAGCCAGCAGCATCAATGGGGAAAGACCAAGATTTTCCAATTTCGATTGAAGTACAGCTTTTAGGTGGCTCAGGCAAGGGCGAACGTACTACTTGTAATCTTTGTACCCCAGGAACAAATGTAGAAATGAATGGCAAGTTATTTACACCACACTGTATCAACTCCAAATCAAAAACATACGACGGTGACCAATGGGTAAGAGCCGAAGTAATGGTCTTGGGTGATTCATTGGTAAGACATTATGTAAATGGAGAAATGGTTTTGGAATATCAAAAACCTCAAGTAGGAGGGGGCAATGTTGATGCTTATAATCCTGCCTTCAAACCTGATGGAAAGCTATTGAATGAGGGATATATTTCACTCCAAAGCGAAAGTCATCCTGTTGAATTCCGCAAAGTTGAAGTGTTACAATTAGAAGGTTGTACAGATCCTAAAGCTTTGAACTATAAGTCTTATTTTATCAAATCTTTACCTAATACCTGCAAATACGCTAAGAAAAAGGGTAAAAAGTAAGTATTAGGAAAGTGGCAAAGGCATAAAGTAACAAAGGCACAAAGTGTAGTGTTTATTTTCACTTTGTGCCTTTGTGCCTTAATAGCTTTGTCACTCTCAAGCTATTTTCTCTTCTCTCTGAGTGATTTGGCAATTTTTACGGCTGTCATAATCAGTACCGCAAAGACTAATAACCCTACTACACCCCAAATCCAGTCGATGGTATTTTTTAGGATTACTAGAAAAACAATTGCAAAAAGGAATATCGTTGCTACTTCGTTATAAAGTCTTAATTGAAAGCTTGTAAATCGAAATTTACCTTCTCTAAGCTCAAAAATGATTTTTCGGCAAAGAAAATGGTAAATTAAAAGTCCTACCACAAAGCTTAATTTAAGATGTAACCAGCCATGTTGTGCGAAACTATCCCACCAAGACCAATATACCAACGTCGCTCCCGAAATCAGGGTCAACCACATAGCGGGAACCATGATGGCATTGAACAAAACCTTTTCCATCTTCTTGAACTGCTCTTGGATAATATCTCGTTCGAGTTCAGGCTTGGTATTGGCTTCGGTATGATAAACAAATAAGCGTGGCAAATAGAATAATCCAGCGAACCAGCTCACCACAAAAATAATATGTATGGCCTTGATATGGTTATAATCCATTTCTGACTAGCGTTTGTATGATTTGAATAAACTCAACCATTTCATCTGAAGAACTCCAAATACAGCTTCTTTAAAGATATTTGCTGACATTTTAGATTCTCCTTTGGTACGGTCGGTAAAGATTATTGGAACTTCTTCGATTTTGAATCCGTACTTCCAAGTCGTAAATTTCATTTCTACCTGAAAGGCGTATCCTACAAATCGAATTTTATCTAGATCAATCGTTTTTAAAACGGTATCACGGTAGCACTTAAAACCTGCTGTGACATCCATAATAGTCATTTGAGTGATAAATCGCACATAATATCCAGCAAAATAAGACATCAAAACACGTCCCATTGGCCAGTTTACAACATTAACACCCTTGATATAACGTGAACCTATGGCCAAATCCGCGCCTCCTACGGCACAAGCGTTGTAAAGACGAACTAAGTCATCAGGATTGTGAGAAAAGTCGGCGTCCATTTCAAAGATATACTCAAAACCACGAGCCAACGCATATTTGAACCCATGGATATAGGCGGTTCCTAGTCCTAACTTTCCTTTTCGTTCTTGCAAATGAAGTCTCTCACCATATTGCACTTGCAATTCTTTTACCTTGAGTGCAGTCCCATCTGGAGAGCCATCATCCACAATTAACAAGTCAAAACTTGGTTCTAGACTCATTACTTTATGAATAATAGCTTCAATATTTTCAATTTCGTTGTACGTTGGGATAATGACGATACGATTGTTCATTGATAAAACGATTTTAATAGCTCTTTCTCAAAAAACTATAGAGCTCTTTGGTTTTGTATTAGTAGAATGATAGAATAATGATTCAAAACTTGAATAACTTCCTAAAATAAGCCCAAATCCACTGAATTTTGTCAGATAATAGAAAAACTTATTTTAAGTGCATTCTTGCAGGTGTTTGAAAGTATTGGCCTCTGATACAATTTTATCATGCCATTTTTTAGATTGGCTTTTTGGTAGAATCAGGTTTTGACGTACGTTGCTTTTTTAGATAACGTTCATTTTTGGCTTCGAGATCTTTCACAACTTTTTCGTACATAGCTTTAAATTGCTCTGGTCGAGCCACATAATATTTAAAGCTTGCATGATAAATAGCCGTGTCGATACTGTATTTCTTAAAAATTTCTTTTTCTAGCCCTTTATAGACTACCAATGCCGAATCTGCGCTGCCCATGTGTAAATTATTCACTTGGTTTTCAGCGATATGCACCTCTTCCAGAAGGGTAATCATTTTGTCCTCTGGAATCAAATTTTCGGGTTTGTCAGATGTGCTACATGCCGACAAAAGCCCTATTAGTAGAAGAATTCTTGCTCTCACATTTCAAAATTACAGGGATTTTAGGTAGTTTTAAAGCAATTCTTGGATAATTAGGAATTATTAACACTTTTATCTACAAGTACTTGGTTCACTTTATAAAAGTGTGAACTCCTTTCAGCGTTTCGAGTTATTTCTCTTAATTAGAAATAATTCCATCTACTCAGAAGGCTATGAACCCACAGGCTTTTTTAGCGAAATTACATAAATTTGAAATTCGTATTCGCAAAGCGGTTACTTCCCAAATGCGAGGTAACTTCAACTCTGTATTTAAAGGTTCTGGGCTAGAATTCAGCGACTTACGTTTATATCAATATGGCGATGACGTCCGCCTAATCGACTGGAATACCACTGCTAAAGGTCATGGTACTTTTGTCAAAATCTTTAAGGAAGAAAAAGAACAAACCGTATTTTTTATGGTCGATGTGAGTGCTTCGCAAGATGTAGGACGCTCTGATCGCTCAAAATTAGATACTGCTAAAGAAATTTGTGGCGTTCTAACTCTATCTGCCATCAAAGAAGCCAGTCACGTAGGGTTGCTTTGTTTTTCGGACCAAAAAGAAAAATACATCAAACCCGCCAACACCCTCAAACATGGCTATAGAACGATTTTGGAGCTTTTCAAACTCAAACCTGAATCAGCAGGAACCAACCTCAAAAAGATGATTTTGTTTGGTTTGGAGGTTATCAAACGACGTAGCCTTATTTTTATCGTTTCTGATTTTATTGATACTGGCTACGAAGACAACCTAAAAGCACTAGCTAGAAAACATGATTTGGTGGTGATTCACCTATACGACCAGCGTGAAACCAACTTACCTCGTTTGGGCATTATTCCTGTATTTGATACCGAAAGTAAAAAAACCATTTGGGTCAATGCATCATCTAGTTGGTTTAGAAATCGTATGAAAAATCTTTTTGAAGATAACTCCAAAACACTCGAACAACTTTGTAAGCAAAATAAAGCCAATTATTTATCCATCGATGCCTCCGAAGATTACGTTAATAAGCTCATTAAATTATTTAAAGTTCGCAAAAAATAAGTAGGCAAAATTTTTATGAAGCTATTATCCTCTCACAATATCTATCGTTATATCAAGGTCTTTGGTCTGGTATGGGCTTTATTATTGGCTCATACATCAGCTTGGGCACAGGTAAAGGGTAAGTTTATGGAAGATAGTATTGGTATTGGCATTCCTGTTAAATATATTCTAAGTTTTAAGCATCCAGAAAAATTTGATGTTTTTTTCCCAGATTCTACCTATAATTTTGCGCCATTCGAACTAGTTAAAAGGGAATATACTCCCACTTCAACACAAAAAGGTATTAGTCTTGATAGTGTTATTTATACCTTGATTTCATTTGAAGTAAAACCGATTCAAAAACTTCAGTTGCCTGTTTATATCCGTACCAAAAGTGACTGTACGAAGGTGATGCCACTCGAAGACTCGATTTACTTTCAGTCGATGATTCCTGCCAAAGCTCAAATAGACACTTTGCAGCTCAAAATGGATACCCAGCCTATTCACTTGTCGCAACAAGCCAATTATCCTTTGACGATTATGGTTTTTATGGGCTTAGGAGCATTTGGTATGATTATTTTTTGGTTATTCGGAAAGCCCATTAAACGACAAATCAAACTTTTCCAATTTCGTAGAAGATTTGACGAGTATCAGCGTGTATTTCAGCGCCTTAGCAAAGACACAAATGAGCTAAATAGAAGATTAGAAAATGTAGAAAAAGCACTTGTGCTTTGGAAAAAATATATTGAACGTCTTGAGGAGAAACCCTTTACCACATTTACCACCAAAGAAATTCTCGACAATATCAAAGATGCTCGTTTGCCAGAAGCTCTTCGAGAAATCGACGCAACTATTTATGGAGGTAACTTTTCCAAAAAAACGGTTTCATCTTTAGCAATTTTACAAGAACTAGCCGAAGGTCTTTACCGCGAACATCGCCAAGACCTTATCGACAGTCCAGTTTAATGTTGTTTTGTATCAATTCAACATTCATTTCTCAGCAATTAATAGCACATGGAGGCTTGGTATTCAAAATATTGGTTTAGTATTCAAACTCTTTCATCATTTGAATGGGCACAACCGTTTTATCTGTATTGTATCCCTGCCATACCTTTTCTATTTATAATACGTAACTGGATCGTTGGCAACAACGTACAAAAACTCAACGTTGCATTTCCTGCGCAGCAATTTCGCTCCAGCTGGATAAGTGCTCTTCGATTTGTTCCTGGACTATTGCTTGTTTTGAGTATTATGCTAATTTTAGTAGCCTTAGCTCGTCCTCAAAGAGCTATTTCTACACAGGAAGAAGTTTCAGAAGGTATTGACATTATGTTGGCATTAGATATTTCGGCATCAATGGAAGCTACCGATATTCCTCCAAGTAGATTAGGCGTTGCTAGAAAGGTAGCCAAAAAGTTTATCGAAGGACGTTTTCAGGATAGAATTGGCATGGTCATTTTTGCGGGAGAACCATTTTCTCTTTGTCCACTCACCAATGATTATGATATGCTCAAAGATTATATCGATGAGATACATCCTTCGTTGATAGCAACCTCGGGTACTGCGCTGGGCAATGCATTGGGTATGTGTATCAACCGAATGCGAGAAATTACCTCTAAATCAAAAGTGATTATTTTGCTTTCGGATGGAGACAACACTGCGGGAAATCTCGACCCTGCACTTTCGGCACAAATGGCTCGTGCTTTCGGGATGAAATTATACACGATTGCAGTTGGTTCGAATAAACTCAATACCGAAAAAGTTGATGAAAGTGCTCTTCGAAATATTGCTACTATTGGTAACGGTAAATTTTTCCGAGCAACGGATGCACGTTCTTTGGAGAATATTTTTAAAGAAATTAACCGTTTAGAAAAAGTAGAAATCAAGCAAAATCGTTATAAGAATCTACGTGATTTCTACCATAATTATCTTCGTTGGGCAATTATGCTATTATTGCTCTCTTTTGCTTGCAAAAACACATTTATGGGTAATATTTTGGAAGATTAATGCCATACTTTTATTCCAATAAAGCTATTACGTCATCTTTACTCAACGATTTTACGAAATGTTCTTCCGTTGTAATAAGCTCTGAAGCTAGCTTTTGTTTGTTTTGTTGTAGTGACAAAATCTTTTCTTCCACAGAATTTTTGGTAATAAACTTATAGGTAAATACCGTTTTTACTTGCCCAATACGGTGAGCCCTATCTACCGCTTGCGCTTCAATAGCTGGATTCCACCAAGGGTCCAAAATAAACACATAATCCGCTGCGGTAAGATTGAGACCCAAACCTCCTGCTTTTAAAGAAATCAAGAAGATTTTTACATCATCATTTTCTTGAAATAGCTGTACCTGAGCTTGTCGATCATAAGTGCTCCCATCCAAATAGGCATAACGGCGTTTTTCTTGGTCGAGGCGCTCTCTAAACAAATCCAAGTGTTTTACAAATTGGCTAAATATCAACACCTTGTGTCCCTCTTCCAAGACAGTTTCGAGTTTTTCTAATACATCATCTAATTTGCCCGAATCGCCATCGTACTCATGATCCGTAAGGCGTGGGTGATTGGCTATTTGACGAAGTTTGGTCAAACCTTGTAAAACTACCATTTGTGATTTTGCCATTCCTTCGGTATCGATATGCTCCAAGATGAGATTACGATAATAGGATTTTGCCTCTTCGTATTCTTTTTCCTGTAATTCGGTCATTTTTGCATAATGTATACTTTCAATTTTTGGTGGTAATTCAGTCGCCACTTGCGATTTGTGCCTTCTCAGCATAAAGGGCTTGATAATCGAATAAAGGCGCTGTATTTTGAGCTCATCACTTTTCTTTTCAATCGGAATTTGAAATTCGTTTTTGAAAAAATGTTGTGTACCCAACAATCCAGGATTTACAAAGGTCATTTGTGACCACAAATCCATTGTACTGTTTTCGAGCGGAGTACCAGTCAACACCAACCTATGTCGAGTATTCAATTGCATAACAGCTTTGGTAATAAACGACGAAGGGTTTTTGATAGACTGAGATTCATCTAAAATGGCATAATGAAAACGATAATTTTTGAGAATATCTATATCAATTCGTACGATGCCATACGAAGTCAAAACCACATCATAATTGTCAAATTGCTCGATATTTTTATCACGATAGGTACCTGTGTAGGTCAAAACCTTAAGTTCTGGAGCAAATTTACGTGCTTCGGCCTCCCAGTTATAAATTAGGGAAGTAGGCATGACCAATAACGATGGACTGGCAACACCACTTTCTTTTTGAGATTGCAAAAGTGCCAAAGTTTGAACCGTTTTTCCCAAGCCCATATCATCCGCCAAGCAACCACCGAAGTTGTAATCATTCAAAAAGCGCATCCAATCATAGCCTGCTTTTTGGTAGGGGCGAAGGTTCCCTGCAAAGCCTTTGGGAACAGAATACTCTTGAATTTCTTCAAAATCACGGAGCTTTTGCAGTTTTCGGCTCATGATTGTCGTTGCTAACGAATCACGTTCCATATCTTGCACCAAAGACAAATGATGTTTTTTTAGAATAAAACCATCATTGTGATGATGCTCAACAAAGGCAAATAGCTCTGAGTATTGCGTAAACCATACCTCTGGAATAACCGCAATTTCGCCATTGGGTAAAGCAAATTCTTTCTTTCGCTGAAGAATCAAATTGCGGAGTTTTAGGAATGGTATTTCAAAATCTCCAAATTTTACCAACGTATGAATGTCAAACCAGTCGTTGCCTTCAGTGATGGTAACCTCGATTTTAGAATAACCCAAAAAGTATTTCTTTCCGTCAGATTCTACCTGTTGAGAAATCTCAAAACCTGCTTCGATTAGCTGTGGGTAACTAGCTTGTAGCCAAGAAAAAGCTTCCGTTTTGGGTAAAAGCATTTTACCGTTTTGGAGACTCATTCCCAAACTTTGCAACACTTTTAACTTCTCTTTTTCTAATGGTAAATCTCTTTTTACTTTATGAAAAATATAATCATCACCCTTCTTTTCCATACTTACATTGGACGATGCCGAGAAACTATCGAATCGAAAAGTATATTTTCCATACTGAAAAGCTAGACTCAGCACAACTTGTGTTTCGCTGGTATCTTCTTCTGGCGCGCCCGAATCGCTATCTACAAGTACCAGTTGGTTTTTCGTTTTTTGTTCAGAAATACTCAAAACTGGCACACAACGATAATTTTCAGAATGAATATCAAATCCTTTAGCATATACATCAAACATCGTAATGATTGATGTGACGAATTTACGGTAATAGTCTTCCTCAATACTTTTTGGAATAACTATGAATTTTTTATTGAGAAAAGGACGAAGTTTTTTACCATCCACATCTTTTTCAAAATGGTACAATTTATTTTCCAAAATCATCCAAGCAGGCTCTTCACAAACAATAAAGGCGTTTTTGTACTGAAAATCTACTTTCTGTCCAGCATATTTAATCGTCGGAAAGTAATGTGTATTATCAGCGTTGCGCATAAAATGGAAAAGAACCGTTGCACTTTCAGACAATACATCTACTTTTTGCCACACAGGATTACCATCGCTTCCCATAATGAAAAGCTGCTTATTGAGCAACAAAGGCATGATTTCAGCTTTTACACGCTCGTTATAATCCGTAATTAGCTCTTGAAGCGCTTTATCTCCTTTCTGAACGTCATACGTTTTGAGGAAAAAATCTACAATAGTCCGTTTTTTGGTTCCTCCAAATTTTTTAAAGATAGCATCTTGCTGAATCGAGTCGATTAGTTTGACCAACTTAAAGTCATTTTCATCGGGCTGGTATTCGCTAAGTCCTTCGCAAAATTCACGGATATTTTTAGTAGAAATATTTTGGTTCAGTAAAGTAAGTTCGCCTTTGGCGTCCAATTGTACTACAAAAGCCTCAAATAAATATCCAAGATACTCATGACTCAGTATCGTATAGATAATTTGAAAAGGCTGTGTTGTAGAAACTTTCATACGATTTACAAGTTGTTTAAGTCTTTGAGGACTCTCAAAGACGTCTGTTAATGTTATAACCTCTAAGCTGATTGGTTCTCAGTAAGGAAAATGAAACCTATCAAACTCATTTTAGTAGATTCGGAGGCGAATAGCTACAATCAATCTTTAAAATTTGGGCAGTTGATGAAAATTTGGCTATTAGGTTTATTGGTATTGCAAAATGGCAGTTGACAGCCATACAATCGTTTTTTTAACATTTAGAAAGCTTTCAAAAGCAGTGTATTAAACTCAAAACGATTAAATTCTGAATTTGTCTGAATAGTAAATATAAATAAAATCAATTAAATAGCACGATTTATAGCACTAATTTGAGTTTATGGAAATAGTTTTTTTGTATTTCTAAAAATCAGTCATCATTGCCACAAAAAGCAAATTCCTGTAAAAGAAATTCTTTTACAGGAATTTGAGCACTCACCTTCTTAAGTTATACGCAATGATTATCTACTCTTACGACGTAATTTTTTGGTTTCTGACAACAACTTTTTAGCCTCGTCGTGCTGGCTAGATTTACGTTCGGAGTCGTCTAATACTTCCTTGAAATAATCAATCGCCTTATCATAATCTTTTTCCATAGAGGCAATTTTGCCTAAAGTCAGTTTTGACGAAAGATAATACCCTGATTTTGTAGAATTGGTTAAAGTAGCAAAATCGATGGTTTTTTGGTAATATTTCTTTGCTTCTGCATAATCGCGGTTATAATTGAAGGCATAATACCCCAAAATATAGCTTGCATAGCGTCCGCTTACACCTTCGTAGCCAGGATAGTGCTCTTCAATTTTTTGTAAAATCCCTTTTGCTTCTTTTTCCGCTTCTGCTACACGTCCTGCCACAAATGCTGAACGAGCATGGAATCGATGAAAAAATGGATTATCGGGATAGGTCTCATGTGTGTATTTCGACAACTCATAAGCCTTCTCATTCATGTTTTCCATGCCATAAATCTGAAGTAAGAAATAACGTGCTTCGGTACGCGTATAAAAGGCATTATAGCTTACTTTTTCGAGCTGACCAATACCTTTTGGTTTGTCGCCTTTTGGAAATAGCCAAAGCACAGGACGGAGCAATGGGTAATTATCTTTGACATACTGGAAGTAATAATTGTACAAACCATCGCCAAACATCAGCTCTGGACTAAAATCTGAGAAACTTCTTGATTTATCTAAGTATTTTAAGGCATTTTTGGCTGCTAAGGTCGCTTTTGTCCAATGTTTACGTTCTGAATGCAAACGTCCTTTAAAAGCATACGCTGCTGCCATAAAGAAGGCCGCTTCGGGGTTTTCGGTATCATCCCAAATCACCTCTGCTTTTCGGATACTTTCGTCCATATATTCCAAACACTTTTCGTCATAAAGTACGTTGTCGGTGTTAGGTACAATTTTCCACCATTCCATCAATCCCAACAAAAAATCGGGGAGTGGATGATTAGGGTGTTTGATTTTCAAATAATTAAATTCTCTTTCTGCTTCGTAAAATTTAAAATTATACATGTGATTGATGGCCGTGGTAGCCTCAATCTGCACCTCTGTAGTCAGCAAAAGCATTCCTTTCGAACGCTCTTGTTCGGCTTTTTCGGTATCTTTCCACCATTGAGCTTGGCTCGTATTGATGACCAATAATACACTACACAAAAAAGCAATTAGGGACTTCATCGTATTCACTTGGCTTGGTTGATTGAGTTGGTTTATTTTTCGGATTCAAAATTATCACTCTTTTGAAGATATATCGTCCTGTTATCCACAATTAGTCGGTGAATATTGGAATTAACCTTCCTTAGGCATACAACAATCAGTGGGAGGCTTGCAAGCTACTCAAGTAGTTAACGTAAATCTTATTTGAAATATTAAAAACTAATTAAAAAATTTCTTCAAAATCTTGAATATTGCCTGATAGACAGTAATTTCACTTTTGATTTATTCTATTATAACGAGACCAATCCGATGAAACCAATCATCCAACTTCACGACAAGCAGTTCGAAATTTTTATTAAGCAAGAAATCATTGAGGATAAAATACGCCAAATGGCACAAGAAATCAGTAAAGATTATGAAGGCAAATGTCCAATTTTCTTAGCGATTTTGAATGGATCTTTTCTATTTGCTGCCGAGCTCATGAAGTCTGTATCTATCGATTGTGAAATCACGTTCTTGCGTGTTTCATCTTATCACTCGACCACTTCGACAGGGAAAATAACAGAAGTATTAGGTTTAAAAGAGGACATCACCGATCGTGATGTAATTATTCTTGAAGATATTATCGATACAGGGCTTACTATGGCGAAAATACAGGAGCAATTATTAGGTAAAAATCCAAAATCTCTAAAAGTTGCTTCTTTATTCCAAAAACCAGAAGCTCTCAAAACTCCAATTGACATAGCCTATTTAGGTTTTGAGCTTGAAAATCGTTTTGTATTAGGTTATGGACTAGACTATGATGGTTTAGGTAGAAATTTACCAGATTTATACGTTTTACATGAAGCCTAATAAGCTTATCAGGTAATTTTCCACAGATATTAAGTGGGTTGTGAATTGTGAATTAGTGATTTTATAAAATTTGTGTTTTAGCATGAGAGACACAAATCATTAGTCTCTATGTGTAAAATTCAAATAAAAATATTCACTAATTCACAATTCACTCATTCACCATTATCTACGCAATCATATCAAATCCACAGTATGGTACCAATGCTTTTGGAATACGAATACCTTCTGGTGTTTGGTTATTTTCGAGAATAGCTGCCAAAATACGTGGTAAAGCCAATGCCGAACCATTAAGCGTATGCAACAACTGAGACTTTCCTTCAGTTTTCATACGAAGTTTCAAACGGTTAGCTTGATATGTTTCGAAGTTAGATACAGAACTAACTTCCAACCAACGTTTTTGTGCACCAGAGAATACTTCCATATCGTACGTCAAAGCAGATGTGAAGCTCATATCGCCACCACAAAGACGAAGCACACGATATGGCAATTCTAACTTTTGCAACAAGCCTTGCACATGCAATGACATTTCTTCCAAAGCCGCATAAGAATTTTCAGGCTTTTCAATACGTACAATTTCTACTTTATCGAATTGGTGCAAACGGTTTAGTCCACGAACGTGAGCGCCCCAAGAGCCCGCCTCACGACGGAAACATGGTGTATAACCTGCGTTTTTAACAGGCAATTCTGCTTCTTGCAAAATCACATCACGATACAAGTTGGTAATAGGCACCTCAGCCGTTGGAATCAAATACAAATCATCTACAGTTGCATGGTACATTTGTCCATCCTTATCAGGTAATTGACCCGTACCAAAGCCAGAATCCTTGTTAATCAAGATAGGAGGTTGTACTTCGGCGTAACCCGCAGCAATAGCTTCGTCCAAGAAAAAGTTAATCAACGCACGTTGGATACGAGCACCTTTTCCTTTATACACTGGGAAACCAGCCCCTGTGATTTTATTTCCTAATTCGAAATCAATAATATCGTATTTCTTAATCAAGTCCCAGTGAGCCAAAGCATCTTCAGCAAGAGTTGGAACAGTACCATTTTCAAGAATTATCTCATTTTCTTCTGGCGTTTTACCTTCAGGAACACTGCTATGTGGTAAGTTTGGCAAAGTTACCAATACCTCATAAAGCTCAGATTCGATAGATTTTAGCGTCTCATCCAATTCTTTAGAGCGAGTTTTCAAGGTAGAAGTTTCAGCTTTGGCAGCTTCGGCTTCCTCTTTTTTACCAGCTTTCATCAAACCGCCAATCTCTTTGGCTAAAGCGTTTGATTTAGCGAGAGTAGAGTCTAACTCATTTTGGGTTTCGCGACGCTTATCATCCAGCACGATGATTTGCTCAACAGCTTCTTCAGCATTTTTAAAATGCTTTTTTTTCAAGCCAGCAATAGTGGCTTCTTTGTTTTCCTTGATTTGTTGAATTTGTAACATGGATTCTAATTATATACTAGCGATATATGACACAGTTGTTTTGCAAAGCCCAGTTGGAGGTATCCCGAAATAGCTGAGTTTGTTTGAAATGCTCAAGGCTGTAGCTAATGCGACATTGAGCAGCAATATTTTTTTCACTTATATCTTTACCATTTCCTGAACAGAAAAATGCTAAAACTTTCATAAAATCATGCCCGTTGCATACTTGAAGTAAATTATGAGAGTCGTGATACAAGGCTTTTACACCACTTATAATACTTTCAATATTTCTATTCTTTGCATTGGGAGAAAATGAAAGTATTTTTTCTACTATTTGCGTTTCCCCATAAACTATCAAAGATTCTTTATCAACAAAGTTGCTAATATTTAAAGGAGAAAATCTAAACTCGCATTCATTTCTTTCATTATACCACCTCAAATATCCGATAAATTGGATTGCATTCAGGAGTTTTGTTACAAACCCATTCATTTCACTATACCTAATATCTCCATTATATTCACTAATTACTGAGTATATGGCATCCTTATTTGCCACAATCATCATTTCTTCATCGTGATAATCCGAAAGAAACAAATTACTGTAAGTACTTTTTATCCCTTCCAAATGTAAAAAATCAGCATCTCTGATACCCATCAGCTTTGATTTATTACTTAGTAGTTTTATACCTTGCTCTAAAGAGTTTTTTCCGCCAGGAATGTATTCTACCTTTGTAATATCAGGATAAAAGAATTTTCGATAAAATCTCACATCACTTTCCCCTTCCAGTAAAATAAATACTTTCTCTTTATTTAAAGGGTGAGACATATCGAGGCGTAGTTCTGTTATTTTTTGGGCAGGTGTAATGTCTTCTTTTTTCATCACAATGATTAAGTTTCTAAATTAAATACTAAGTCCCATCTATCATTGATAATTTGCGGCGAATGTGTCGCTATAATGACTTGCATTTTCTGAAGCTTCATTATTTGCAAAATGTCGTTCAAAAAACCTTTTTGCCAAGTCACATGTAACGAAAGCTCCGGTTCGTCTATTAGTACTAATGTATTTAGGGTAGTCTTAAAGATTAGCTCGTATAACATCACAACCTCATGTTGTTCGCCAGATGAAAGTTCTGTTAACTTTAATTCTTTACCTTTATTGGTAATAAAAACAAATCCCTTTTTTCGGTCTATCTTAATCGTTTTATAAATAAATCGACTACTGTTTAAGATACTGGTAAAAAGCTCTAACCTTGCCAATAATCCCTCAAAAACTTTAATCTTATCTTCTGAGTCTTTCAAATAAACTAACAGCACATTAGCATTCCTTTCATCATAGATTGGTATTTCTTGAATACTTTCCATAAGCCCAAAAGATTGAAGTTTTTCATGTTTCATTCTAAGTATTCTGAAACGATTATTAAACTCTTCAATTGATATTTTTTCGTTTTCAGTAAGTAATCTTTTGGGAAAAGTACTATCTATTTGCTGATTGATAATATAAGACTGCTGTGTATATCTATCTAGTAACCCTTTTAATTCAATAGCACATCTATGAATCGTATCGATTGTCAATTCTTCTTCATCTAACTCTAATAAATTGCCACTTACAAAGAGTGAACTTCTATTAATTAATCGTTGCTCTTTAATTAGGTGAACTTTGGGTGAATTTAAAACTTCATTCAGTTTCTGATAAAAAAATGATAATTGATTGTCTTGTTCCTCAGCACTAAAAAGTTTATTAATATTTTGTTCCAGTTTATAATTAGCTAAAACAATATCAAGTTTTTCTAATTGTAGTAATACATAATCTTGATCTTTCACTAGGGAAAGTTTGGTCTTATCTTCGGTTTCTATCAAAATACTCTCAAAAACTAGAGTTTGAAAAAACGCAAGGTTATTATTAAACAAACTATCAATGATATTCAAAATCATAGTCTTTCCAAAACCATTTGGTCCTGTAATAATAGACAAGCTCTCTTCATTATGAAGAGGAATAGAATAATCAAATATGTCGAAAAGACCTTTTATTTCGATTTTTGATAGTTTCATTTGCTTTTATTTTTTTGTGAGAACAAAGATAAAAAAAATAGCCGTGGCGTAAGCTTCTGACGACACGGCTATTAGTATTTATTGCTTTTTATCACTTAGGGCGCTGAGAAAATACTTTTCATAGCATCTTCATATAAAAAACAACGCTCGTTAAGTGCATTTAGCGCTTCTGCCTTGTGCTTGCCGTGAATCAACAAGGAGATATTGTGCTCGGACGCACCGTAGGATATCATACGAATAGGGATGTTTTTCATGGCATCCAATACTTTCAAGGCAATACCTTCTTTGTCTGCCGAGAAGTTACCTACGATACAAACGATAGTTTGATCTTTATCGCATTCTTCTAGGTCAGCAAATTGTCTCAATTCTGCCATGATTTCTTCTAAGTGCTCATCGCTGTCGATTGTTACCGATACCGATACTTCAGAAGTAGTAATCATATCCACTGGAGTTTTGTATTTCTCGAATACTTCAAATACTCTACGCAAAAAGCCGTAAGCATTTAACATACGAGTAGAGTGGATATAAATAGCCGTAAGGTTATCTTTCGCTGCGATAGCTTTGATTTCACGATCAGATGTTTTATCTGCAATCAAAGTACCATAAGCTGAAGGCTCCATCGTATTTTTCAAACGAACAGGAACACCTTTCAATTTAGCAGGAGTAATCGTGCTTGGGTGCAAAATTTTAGCCCCAAAATAAGCTAATTCAGCAGCTTCTTCGAATGTCAACTCACGAATTGGGAATGTTTTTTTCACAATTCGTGGGTCGTTGTTGTGCATACCGTCGATGTCTGTCCAGATTTGAACTTCTTCAGCTACAATAGCACCACCAATCAATGAAGCGGTATAGTCAGAACCACCACGTTTAAGGTTATCTACTTCGCCACGTGGGTTACGGCAGATAAATCCTTGTGTGATGAAGACTTGTTTATCCTCTAATTGCGAAAGGATAGAGCTCAATTTTTCTTCTGTAAACTTCAATACAGGCTCATTATCTGCATCGATTAGCATAAAGTCTAATGCTGGCAACAATACCGCATTGATACCTTCTTCACGCAAGTATGCTTCGAACATTTGAGTTGAAAGCAATTCACCTTCAGCAACGATTTCTTTTTCTTGCTTAACGCTAAAAGGTTTGATGCTTACCAACGAGCGAATGAATGAAAATTCTTTATCAATGATTGCTTTACCTTCTGCATATCCAGCAGGAGTTTTGTAAAGTTCTTTGATAAATGTTTCATAATGTGCGTACAACTCTTCGATTTTTTGAGTTGCTTCTGCATCATTATTCGCCTTTAATGATTCCCCAATCGAAATCAAGGCGTTTGTGGTTCCCGAAAGAGCTGACAATACCACGATCTTACGTGTGCTATCTTCGGTAATCAAATTTCTAATCGAGTGCATTCGCTCGGGCTTCCCTACGGAAGTTCCCCCAAATTTCCAAACTTGCATTGTTATTGTGAATTATTGATTTTCTGGTTATTATATGCTTGAGATTGTCGTGGTAATGGGTAAAACCTTTTCCCATTTATTTTGTACGCTTAAAACTTCAACATTTTAACTGCTGTAATGGCAGCTTCGTCACCTTTATTGCCATGGATACCACCCGCACGATCAAGAGCTTGTTGCTCGGTATTTGGCGTTAACACACCAAATACAACAGGTTTGTCGTATTTCAAACTTACATTGGTAAGTCCTTGTGCAACCGCATGGTTGATGTAATCATTGTGTTTGGTTTCGCCTTGAATTACACAACCAATACAAATAACCGCATCGATATCCTCACGTTGAGCCATTTTTTGCGCACCAAAGCTTAATTCATAACTTCCTGGTACAGTAACGCGTAAGATATTATCTTCTTGCGCACCATAAGTCAAAAGCGTTTTATGAGCACCATCTGCCAATGCGTTGGTAACTTCCTCGTTCCATTCTGCTACAACGATAGCAAATCTTTTTTCTGTAATATCTGGTAAATTATCTGTTGAAAAAATGCTGAGATTTTTGTGGGCCGATGACATTCTATGATTGTTTTGTAAAAGTTATAACAAAAAAGGGACAAGAACTTAAGCTCTTATCCCTTCTGATGTAATCAATATTTTGATTTATTCCTTATTCAGAGACAGAGCCTTCTAACACCGCCTTGTATTTCTTGGCGTTGATATATTCAGCTGACTCTGCGTACTTCTCTACGATTTCGTTGTAAACATCCAAAGCTTCTTTGTTTTGCTTGTTTGCCTCGTAAGCAGCAGCCAACTTCATCAAATATGATGGAGTAAAGAATTTGTTTGATTTGTATTCAGAAGCTTTTTTGTAATAGTCGATAGCATCGCCGAAAGATTTTTTCTCAGCGTAAGCATCTCCAATTAAAGAGTATGCACGAGCTTGAACCAATAAATCTGAGCTACTGAATGACTTTAAGTGGTCGATAGCAGCATCATATTTACCTTCTTTCAACTCTGCAACACCTGCATAAAAATTAGCCAAGTTACCAGCATGTCCGCCGAACTCATTCGCTAATTTAGAAAACTCTTGTGCCGCTACTTTGTTTGAATCAGCTTCAAATTTGTAAACAGCATTGAACATTTTCGCTTGTGCTGCTTCATCTTGAGTAGCAACATAATATTTATAACCGAAATAGCCAATCACTGCTACGATAATCGCACCAGCTACACCAGAAACTAAACCTTTATTTTTTTCTACGGCTTGTTGTACTTTTTCGATGTCGTGTCCTAATTCTTGCTTCAATCCTTCTGGACTCTCCAAAAATTCAAGGTTTTTGTGTTCTTCTTTTTTTGCCATTGGGGTTTTGTAATTATTCGTTTAGGGTTGTTTACCAAATTGGATGAAATGTATTAATAAACAACTTTCTATGTAATTTTGTATTTAGTTGGTAAATGAACCTTTTCCTCTTCAAAGTACTTCTTTTTATCTACCAATTTGACCTTTGTAGGCTAGTAAAAATTTGGACTGCAAAATTATGAATTCTATTGGAATTTTAAAGGTTTTTCTGTAATCTTTTGGAGCATAGACCAAAAACTGCTTTTTTTTCGCCTTTTTAAACCCTTTTTTTTATAGAAAACACCTAAAACTCCTTCTCTATGAATGCCTTATAAAACAGCTTTAGCGATTTCTTAACCAAGATTCTGGATTCTGTTTTGCATTGTTTTTCCAAACCTGAAATTTGATTTCTGAGGTACCATCGCCATCAGTTGCTACTTGTCCTATTTTTTGACTTGACGATACACTTTGTCCTTCGCGTACTGTAACATTAGACAATTTGCCATAAACCGTAAAGTAGTCTCCATGCTGAATAGCTACAATGGTATTAACGCCTTGAATATTTACTACTGAACGTACGATTCCGTCATAAACAGCGTAAACAGAATTACCCGAATTGGTCTGAATATCTACGCCATCATTATTAAGCTTGACTCCTCTTAAAACAGGGTGATTATGTACTCCAAAGCGGTCAGAAATAAAGCCACTTTGTACTGGCCACGGCATTCTTCCTTTGAGTTGAGAAAATGACGTTGCTACTTTGCGTTCTTCTGGACTTAGCTCGATGGTTTTAGAACTAACTTTACTTTCCGAACTTGCATTATTGGTATCTTTTTCTCTATTCTTGATTCGTTGCTGAGAACGCTTTATTTCTCTCTCTACCATCTGAGCTATCATATTTTCTAACTTTTCGACGGCTCTCTTATTGGCATCAAGTTGTTCTTTTAACTGTTGTTCTTTTTGGTTCAGCTCTGCCACTACGCCAGTTTGCTTGACCTTCAAATCTTCAAGATTTTGAGTTTCTTGAATTTTTTCTTTCAAAACATTAGCCTGTTCTTGCTTTTTCTGAAGAATCTTTAGCTGTTCTAATCTTAGCTGTTCTCTTACACTTTCAATCAAAGTAGCTTGTCTTATTCTTGATTCAGAGTATTGACGAAGGTATTTATATCGCTTGACAAGCTTATTGAATGAGGGAGCCGAAAACAAAAAGCTCAACTGATTATACTTGTTACTCACTTTGGCAGCATTAAAAACCATTTTGGCATACTCTTGCTTGAGTTTTTCCAAATTTCCTGAAAGCTGACCACTTTCACGGGTTAACTCACTTACTTCGATATCCAAAAGCTCTTGGTTTTCAGTCAGTAAGTTGATCTGTTTACTTTGTTTATTGATACGCTCACCCAA
Source organism: Cellulophaga sp. BC115SP (assembly GCF_009905545.1). GTDB lineage: Bacteria > Bacteroidota > Bacteroidia > Cytophagales > Spirosomataceae > Flectobacillus > Flectobacillus rivi. The sequence goes on from NZ_JAAALB010000010.1 coordinate 113,777, forward strand.
TGCATTGAGTTTGCCAACACTCACTTCCTTTTTTTGCTCGGTTTTGGCAATAATTGCATTAAGCTCGTTGATCTTACGAATGTTAGCCTGCTTTTCTGCTTCTAGTTTAGCTCGATTTATTTTCTTACGCTTGGTTTGTTGCGCATAGGTAGGAGTGAGGTATAACCCCAAGAAAACAACAAACAGTCCTGTGAATACTCTCAGGGCTGCCTTCATTCGGTAGATATGTTGCACTTGTGCTATAATGGCTTTAGGTATTTATGAAATTTTGAAAACCAAACTCACCACGTCCATTTCACACTATTAGGAACTATATCAGTTAATTGTATATCCGTTATTTGAATAAAATCTGTTACAGATATGCCTTTAAATGAATTTTTCTTTTGCTAAAATAAGTAATAATGAGTTTATCAGTAATAAACTAACCTCAACTCTATAGCTTCATTTACTTACTTGAGGGTTTGATTCAATAGTGTTAGTGATATGGGTAAATGAGGATTACCAGTAATATGTTGAAATCTTTTAAAAATGCAAGATAAGCTTTAAAGACAATATTGCTTAAAGCTTATCTTATTAAGTTTTAGTTTTTCTTCAAAAGCTTTTCTGGTACTTTAAAAGGAAACTGTAATGGCTCGTCTAACAACTCAACTTTGGTATGCTTGATATTGATTACTGTCTGATAAATTTTCTGGTCTTTCTCTGATTTATACTCAACTGTAATCAAGTTTGAAAGCGGGAAAAGCGTATTATTCAGTGCCGTAAAATCAGCAAAATCCATTTCGAGTTTGGTATTGGTTACATCTTGTGTTACTAAAAGCTTTTTTAGCTTTTTATCCTGACCGATGTAATTATCAATCTGTACTTTGCCTTCGTGTTGTTTGAGCAAAAAGTATTCATTTTCACGAATAACTCTTGATTTATTTTTCTTGAAAGGGCGATTTCCTACAATCAAAGCTTGAAGAATATCAAAGGTCAAATTGAATTTGAATTTTTCTGAAAAATGGTCATATCTGTACACATTGTACGAGCCTTCATACTTGTTATGAATTTTTACAGAATCTTTCGTAAAAACGGCTGTTGCAATTGACACAGGAAGTCCTGGAACAGACAAGTTCAACCAAATCACGCTATCCTTTTTAGCGCGAATGTCCATATTGACTGTCTGGTTTACATCTGCACTTTTGATTCCTACTTTGGCTTTTCCTTTAAGGTATTTAAAATCTACTTCATCGACGCTTACTTTTTCTATTTCAGCATCTTCTGTTTTAGGAGCATTGTCCACACTTACTTTCGAGGAGTCTGTGGTGGGAGCCACTACAACATTCGAAGTTCCATTTTTTAACGAGTCTGTGGTTGTTGAAACAAGTTCAGGAGATTTATTAATTGCTGGTTTTTTACAAGAAGCAATACCCAACATCAATGCGATACCTCCAATGATTAGTTTATTCATTTGTCTGTTATCAATAAAGCAAACCTGTGGTTTTTAATTTATGCTTGCTGTGAATTATTCTATTAGCTTTTGTTGCGAAATTTTTTGATCGAGATTATGGCTTGTTCCTCCAATAGCTTTTGCTTTTTTCCATTGCTCTACGGCTTTGGCAACTTCGCCTAATTGAAAAAGTACATCTCCATAATGCTCAACGACTGTTCCACTTTTATTGACGTTATTTTCTACGGCTTTTTCTAGATAAATTTTCGCCTTGGCAAAGTCTTTCATTTCATACAATACCCAAGCGTAAGTATCCAAATATGTTCCATTATTAGGATGACGTTCAACTAACCTATTAGCCATTTGAGCAGCCTTTTCGAGTTTTACTTTTCTCAAAGACAAAAAATAGCTGTAATTATTAAGCACATGGTCATTGTCAGGATCTTCTTTCAAGGCAGCTTCATAAGCCTCATCAGACTTTTCATGTTTGCCGATACTATTGTAGGTATCACCTAATTGGGCAAAAATATGTTGTGCAAGCTCATATCCCTCTGGAGCCAATCGCTTAGCTTCTTCGAGCGCTTCAATAGCTTTTTCGTTGTTGCGTTTACGATAATGTGCTGAGCCATTCAGATACCAAAAAATAGACTGATTGGGAAACACTTCGATAGCCTCCTCCGAGTGCACAATGGCACTATCAATTTGATTCAGGTCAAAGTCTAACTGAATGATTCGTCCCCATACCTCATTGACAGAAGGGTCTAAGTGAGCAGCCTTCACATATTCGTTGCGTGCTTCGGCAACTTCACCTTTTTGAAACAACAAATCTCCATAAATTGCATGAGATTTGGGATCTTTGGGATTAGCTACAATTAAAGATTTAACTAGGTTGAATGCCATTTGTTTCGACTTCTCATCCTTCATCATCGACACGTAGCTCATAAGAATACGAGCTTTGGCATTGACATCTAAGTTGGGGTCAGCAAAAGCCAGCTCTAACTCCTTGTTGCACTTATCCATATCGCCTTTCTCTTGATACAATTGCGCCAACATTACGTGTGCCTGCGCATTGCCAGAATTCATTTTCAGAATCTTTTCAAGATAGGGGATAGCTTGGTCATTTCTTTTGTTGGCAATCAATAACTCGGCTTGGTCTATGATATAATCTATTTCTTCGGGGTCGGAGGCAATCAGTTTTTCTCCTTCCTTGATAGCATCATCTACTTTTCCTATTTTTAACAATACCGCTTGTTTTTGGCGAGAAAGTTCTTCACTAATACCTAATACTTTTTCGGCTCTATCAAATGCTTTTACGGCATCATCCAAACGATTATCGAAGATATACAAGGCCCCTTGTTGCAGATAGTATTCAGGATTGTTTGGAAACAGATTTACCAATTTTTGATACACGGTTTGTGCTTCAGAAAATTGTTTGTTTTTGACATACAAATCTGCTAAAAGCTCGTTATAACTAGCATTGTTTGGATCTAGCTCTATCGCTTTTTGCACATATCCTATGGCTTTATCTTCGGCTTCCAACTTACGATATACTTTCCCTAAAGCATAAAGAATACCACTATTTTGGGGAGTTATCGACAATGCTTTTTCCAAAGGAGCAATCGCTTTGTCATAATCTTCCATCATGAAGTACTTCATCCCATCAGTAAAATGCCCCTCTGCCTCTAATTGTTGTGCAGGGGTAATTTCAATCTTTTTGGTAGAGGCATCTTTCTTTTGAGCAAATCCTATTTGATGGCTCATGACAAACACAGCCCCCACAAGGATAGTATTTCTTAATGTAATATGCATATTGTTTGGGTAGTACATTCGGTGGTTCTGTGGTGGCAAATGAAGCACTACAGGGAATCTTTTTCAAAGTTACTAAAATAATTTTCAAGTCCTTGAAATCAAAGCAATTCGCTAAATCATTCGGTATTTTATGGCTTTAGACTTGTTAGCTATTGGCTGCTCTTTTGCTATAAAATTATCTGAGTATAGTTTAGGGCAATAACGTAGAATTATAAATATCTGGTATAAAAATGCTTGGCTTTGAGCAATCGGTTCTCAATTTTGAAGCCCCGTCCACTCAAAGCCAATTTTTTCTTATACTTTTTTCGCAGGGTTACCAAATACCGTTTCTTTGGCTTTTACATCTTCGATTACGACAGAACCAGCGCCAATTCTAGCGCTTTTGCCAATTTTTACTCCACCTACAATTGTTACACCTGTTCCAATAAAGGCATTGTCCTCGATTACTGCTCCTGCACCAATGACTGTTCCTGCTCCGATTTGAACAAAATCGCCCACCTTCGCATCTACATCTATCAATACTCTACTGTGTAAAATATTATGATTACCAATTTCAGCTCTTGGGTTGATAATTGCACCTGCTGCAATCAAGTTCCCATGACCAATTGATGCCGTTGAAGCAATGATAGACTGGTCATGAATAGCATTGACAGGCTGTACTTTGCGCACATCATGAAGCATTTCTACAATGTTTTTACGCACCTTTGTTTCGTCGATTGCGACAAATGCTTCACATTTTTTACCAATCAATTTGGTATATCCCTCATCGTCAGGTGAGCCTAATACAGTAATATCATCTATTTCGGTATTGTGTAGCTTTTCGTTATCGTCCAAAAAAGCATATACTACGACATTGTTTCTCTTAAAAATATCAAGTGCCACTGCGCCCAAACCGCTTGCACCAATAATAATCACTGGATTTTCCATTTGTTTGATTGAATTAGACTGTCTCTAGACTTTCGGAGCTTATTGAATCACTCCATTTTTTATCACATATTTTACTTCGTCATTTTTCAACAAAGTAAAATCGGCTTTCATTCCTAAACTAATTTCTTTTTTTGCTTGTATTGTCAATCCTTTCCCATCGATTTCATCTGTTCCAAAAAAGACAGACATATCTCCGATTTCTTCGACTGTACTTGTATTGACAAAATCATCATCTCCACTAACGGGTTCTTCGCCACGATTGATGGCAATATCTGCGACATAACTTACTTTACCTTTTTGGATAGTTACATTTCTGATAATTAAATCAAAAATTGCCTTCCCATTTACGGGCAAAGCATCATAAGTCTCAGTAGTTTCGTTGACGTAGGACTTTGTAGCAACCGAATTTAAGGCAGATAAAATAGAAATATAATTTAGCTTACGAATATACTGTTTCTCGGGGTCGTTTTTAAATCCTCCAGATTCGATCAGTATCAGCGAAGTTCCCCATTTTTGGATATTATCCCCAAAAGCTCTTGGTTCAAAATCTGATGGCCACTTGCCCACACAATTCGGTAAATATTGTTGCAAACCACGGTTCATCTGTACAATTACTTGCATTGCTTTTTTGCGAACATTGTTTACTTCTTGAGCCTCGTTGTAAGCTGTTGCCAAAAATGACATCGTTGCTAGATTACCCGTTTGTCCAGCCGAATATCTACGGTCTTTATCGTGCAGGTTAAAACCAAAATCAGGTTTTAAGGTTTTGACCAATTTTTTCAACAAACGCCCTTCAGGGGTTTGTAAAGCCAAAGCATCACGGTTCATATCTATGCCCAAAGCGGTGTATCTCGACCATGCTTCGGCACCGTCAGGATTGAGCATTGGCACAAAATAAAAAGTACATTTTTCGAGCAATGTCTTTTTAAAATCCGTATATGAAGGTGTATCTTTTCCAAAAAAATTGAAAATATCCATCAAAGCCATTGTAGCAGTGGCCTCATTGCCATGCATCTGCGACCATAAAAGTACTTTGATTGGTCCATTTCCTATTTTGACTTGATAAATAGCTCGTCCTTCAGTCGATTTTTCTGCAATTTGGACATCAAACAACGGATTTGCCTTTAGTTTTTCTAGTAAATTTACCAAAGTAGCATGCCCAAAACGACGTTTGGTAATCGCTTTTTCTTGAAACTGCTCATAAGAATCAAACAGATTTTTCTGCAATTCTTGTGCATTTATCTGGGTAAGTTGTGTCATTAAAATAATTACCAGTATTAAAAAATTTCGCATGAGACGATAGAGGAATAAAAGGGGGTATCCTAAATTTACCCATTTATTCTCTGAACAAAAACATCTCTGATAAAATCACTTTAGTATTTATCTAAAAAAATTCATTGATTTCATTCATGGGAGCCTTATTTCCTCCAACAATCTGAGCAGCATAAATACCAATATGCCCAGAAAATAAATACGCCGTAATACATGAGATAGCAATAAATACAGCCGATTCGGCTCCAAAAAGTTCGATACCCATGAGAGTACACGCCAACGGCGTATTAGAAGCACCCGAAAACACTCCTACAAAACCCATCGCAGCTAATAAACTCAAAGGTAAAGGAATTATCGTAGAAAGCGTATTTCCTAAAGTAGCTCCTATATAAAACAAAGGTGTTACTTCGCCACCTTTAAACCCTGAACCGAGCGTAAGAGAAGTAAAAAAAGTTTTCCCCAGAAAATCATACCAATTAACCGACTTTTGAAAAGCTTCTACAATTACTGGCACGCCCAATCCGCTATATCGTTCAGCTTTGAAACCAATCAAAAGAATTGCCACAAGCACGCCCCCAATTACGGCACGAAGAGGGGGATAGGATACTTTTTGCTTGAAAAAATTCCCCCAAGCATGTGTCATTTTGGCAAATATCAAACCCATCAGTCCAAAGATAGCTCCAGCCAGCATTGCCCATACGAGTGACGTCGGTATCAATGGCGTTTGTTCGCTCACTACATAATGTGTGTGCCCTACATGCCAAACCGACTGACAAACATAATCTGCTATAATTGCACCCAATAAACTTGGTAAAATAGCCTCGTAGCGCATTTTGCCAATAATGGCCACTTCCAAGGCAAAGACTGTTCCCGCCAAGGGTGTTCCAAATACTGAGGCAAAACCTGCACTGATACCCACAATGAGTATGATTTTTCTATCAAAATGAGTGGTATCTCTTTTAAACCCTAGTTTTCCAGTAAGTTTAGAACCCCAGAGATACAAGTTATCCGCCAATGCTCCACCCATTTGGACCGCAGTACCTTCACGACCAGCGGAGCCACCAAATAAATGGGTTATGACAGTTGTCACAAGGATCATAGGCATCATTAGCAAAGGAATCGTTTGAGTCGATTTTTGTAATTCCTCTATTAGCTGATTATTTCCTTTGGCAACAGATGCCCCCCAATAATGATAAATACCACCTACCACCATGCCTGCCAGAGGTAATAGCCAGATTAGCCATGTATGATTTTCATGATAATGCGTAGCCCAATCTAATGCAAGCAGAAAAAAAGCTGACGCACTTCCTACCACAAACCCGACTACAATACATATCAATAGCCACTTGATGACAAACTGAAGTGAAACAAGTTGTAAATTCATATTGCAAAGTTAAGTTGTTGATTTAAAACAGCCAATTTTCCATAAATCGCCTTATCCCTTTCAAAGATTTAGTATATTTGAATATCTATGCCATTCAACCACCAATCGTAGAAACAAAGCTCGTCTGATTTTTAATTTTTTAATTTCTATGAAAACACTTCGACTTGAAGAGGTGACGCCTTCTAAACTTCATTTTGAACTCAATACCATGCAGTGGCTAGAAGAACACCGTTCTGAGCAGTCCAACGAAATGCACAAGCATGATTACTATGTGATTATTTGGGTAAAAGAAGGCACAGGTACACATACGGTTGATTTTCAACAATTCGAATTACATCCTCAAACTTTTTGGTTTCTTTCACCAGGTCAAGCGCACGCTTTTCATTTTCAATCGCCTCCTAGTGGGTATGTTATTTCGTTCGATAGTGATTTTTTCTTTACTTATGAAAATAATAGAGAACTCCTGATTGACACTGGACTTTTCCACAATACTTTTCAGTTTAAGCCTTTCACATTAGATACCTCTCTTACTTTTGGTTTAGAGAATATCCTTCAAAACATTCAAGCCGAATATCAAAATCGTGATGGTATTTACCAAGAAGATATGCTGAGAAGCTTAATCAAAATGTTTTTGATACAATGCGCACGCTTATTTTCGAGCCAATTAGCTCCGACACATGATGAATCTTCAAAGTCTGTTTGTTTGGTCAGACGATTTCAGGATTTGGTAGAACTTCGTTTTAGTCAAAAAAACAAAGTTGCTGATTACGCCGACCAACTGAGTGTTACACCAAGCCATTTGAACGATACTGTCAAAAAAGTAACAGGACAACCAGCCTCCGAACACATCAAGCAACGTGTTATTCTGGAAATTAAACGAAAAGCCAATTTTGGAATGGTATCAGCCAAAGAAATTGCCTTCGATTTGGGCTTCGAAGATGAAGCACACTTTTCTAAATACTTCAAAAATTATACAGGACAAACCTTTTCTGAGTATAAAAAACAGCTTGCCAGCCACTCAAAACGCTAATTTTTTTGATAATCCGTAAAATCGACAAGTTTATCCGTAAATTATATATCACAACATTTAATGTATATACATAGATTTGCATTATCAAATTAAAACAAACAACATTTAAACATACAAAGTCATGGCAACTAACACTTGGGCAATCGACCCTTCACACTCAGAAATCCAATTCAAAGTAAAACACTTAGTAATCACTACCGTAACAGGTCATTTCGAAGAGTTTTCGGGTGCAGTAGAAGCAGAAGAAGGATTTGAAAATGCAAGCATTTCATTCGAAGCTAACACGGCATCTATCAATACAAAAAGCGAACAACGTGACGGTCACTTGAAAAGTGCTGACTTTTTCGACGTTGAACAATTTCCTACCTTATCATTCAAATCTACATCATTTGTAAAAGACGGTAGCGATTTTGAATTGAAAGGTGATTTGACTATCAAAGGAGTAACACTTCCAGTTACATTAGACGTTGACTTCGAAGGTGTTGCTACTGACCCTTGGGGTAATGTAAAAGCTGGTTTTGAAGTAACAGGTAAAATCAACCGTAAAGATTTCGGTTTGACTTGGAACGCCATCACAGAAGCTGGTAGTGCATTGGTAAGTGAAGAAGTTAAACTAGTAGCTAACATTCAGTTGGTAAAACAAGCTTAATATAATAGGCAAGGAGGGAACTGGCTACAAAGCACAAAGTTTATAGCCTGCTTATTTTGTCACTCTCAAATTAAATTTTATTTATTAGGCTTTCAGTAAAGCATTTGTGGTATTTGATATACTAAATGTTGAGGGCCTATTCCCAGAAAGGAGTTTCTTATGAAACCGCTAAAAAAAACACTCCATCTTGCAGATACAAGAGGAAAAGCCGATCATGGTTGGCTCAAAGCAAAACATACCTTTTCGTTCTCAAACTATCATGACCCTTCTCGCATCCATTTTGGTGCCTTGCGAGTGCTAAACGATGACTATATCGCAGGAGGAATGGGCTTTGGAATGCACCCACACGATAATATGGAAATCATTACGATTCCGACTAGTGGGGTAGTGGCACACAAAGATAGCTTTGGTAATTATGGAACTATAACGGCGGGCGAAATTCAAGTAATGAGTGCCGGAACAGGTATTTATCATTCAGAGTTCAACCATAAACAAAACGAGCCTTTGACTTTATTTCAAATTTGGTTATTTCCCAATGAAGAAAATGTCAAACCTCGATATGCTCAGCAATCTTTTGATGTAGCGGCTCGTCACAATCGTTTCCAAACGGTAGTTACACCAGCCGACGATCAACAGGAAGATGCTCTTTGGATTTACCAAGATGCTTATTTTAGCATTGGTAATTTTGAAGCAGGGCAGGATTTTTCCTATCAAATTAAGCGCCCAGACAATGGCTTATATGTATTTGTGATAGAAGGAGAAGTGCAAGTTGCCGAGGAAAATTTGAAGTCAAGAGATGGATTGGGATTGGAAAATCTCCAAGAAGCACATTTCAAAACCACTAGCGGCGTAGAACTGTTGTTGATGGAAGTTCCACAATAGCTTGCGGCATTGAGCTGTCAGCTTTTAGTTTAATTTTTTATCCATTCATGGATTTGTGATAAAGTAAAAAGCCTTAGTATTTTGATATACTAAGGCTTTTTTGTTTTACTAGTACTTCGATAGCTCCTAAAAAACTAACCATTTTTCTTGTGCTCTCATCACCTGTTCTATGATATCTCTCACAGCTCCACGACCTCCATTATGAGGTGAAACATATTGAGAAATACCTAGAATCTCTTCACAAGCGTCTGCTGGGCAGGTAGCATATAGATTTTCTCTTGACATTACCTGATAATCGGGAATATCATCGCCCATATATAAAATTTCATCCTCCGAAATACCAGAATCTTCCAGCCATTGCGTATAAATTTCCAGCTTACTTTTTCCTCCCGAACCCATGAATACATCTTGGATTTTGAGATTTTGTAATCTTTTACGCACACCCTCGTGTTTGCCACCTGTAATCACACAGATATGATATCCTGCCTGAATGGCTCTTTCCAAAGCATAGCCATCACGGATATAAAAAGTACGGTAATGTTCTCCTGTTTCTAGCACATGAACAGACCCATCGGTCATCACACCATCTATGTCGAATACGAATGTGGTTATTTTTTGTAATTTTTGAGCGTCAATCATATCGTATTTTTATCAATAATATCTTCAGTAATACTTTCGTAAATCTTTTTATAACCAGTATGGTCTTTTAAAGACCCTATTTGTCGCTGTATAATCTTCTGGTCATTTCGTCTTGCAGGACCTGTTTGCACGGCAAAGATATCTTCCGATTCTAAAGCTTTTCTCAAGGTTTCTTTGATAAGAGGTTCTAATAATTTAAACTCCAAATCATTCTTTTTCATCAAATCCTGCGCAATTCCCCAAAGGTGATTCGTAAAATTACAAGCGTAAACGGCAGCTAAATGTATCCTCTTTCTTTCCTCTGAATTTACAGCATAAGTAACGTCAGAAATGGACTGCGCGAGAGTTATTAACAAGTTTTCCACATCTAAATTACTGGATTCCAGACATATAGGAATTTCAGAAAAATTCACGTGGAACATTTTTGTAAAAGTTTGTAAAGGATAGAACACTCCTGTACGTATAGTCTCATCCAAATATACGTCTACCAACTCTTGTAATTCGTTGAGTGTTTTTGAGCCAGAAGTATGTACCAAAATAGCACCAGATGGAAGTGATAAATTACGAATAACTTCCTCCATTGCATCATCTGATACACAAAGGAAGAATATATCAGAATTAGAATCCAAAAAATCTAAACCTCGATGTACTTGCGCATTGTACAGTTGTTGCGTAAGAGCACGAGCGTTAGAAGGATTTCGACTATAAACCGTCTCAATATCGTAATTAGCGGTTTCGAGTGCTTGAGAAAGATGCCAAGCCACATTGCCAGCTCCAATGAATGATATTTTCACCTGTTTGTAAAGAATAAATGATTAACTGTATCTAACAAAGATAAGGCTATTCAATAGAATTTTATGATAAATAAGTTATGGAACGGTACTTTATCGATTTAAATACTATTCAGTGGTCACTGCGAAAGGATCAATTGAAAAATTAAAGTAGTTGCTGCATCGGTATTTGGCCTCAGTATAAATTACATTTTCAGAAAATACTTTAGCAAAGTGCTGGAAAGGAATATTTTGGCTAAACTCAAAGCTGATAGAAAAGCTTATAAAAGAGAAAAGAGAGTAATCATTGCTGATTACTCTCTTTAGAAGTGGTACCGGGGACGGGAATCGAACCCGTACGAGCGTTGCGGCTCACAGGATTTTAAGTCCTGCGTGTCTACCAGTTCCACCACCCTGGCTTCAGTCAATTTACACTGACCTACTAAACTTAAAAAGCACCAGATTGGTGCTTTAAAGTGGAGCGAAAGACGGGGTTCGAACCCGCGACCTCAACCTTGGCAAGGTTGCGCTCTACCAGCTGAGCTACTTTCGCATTTTCTTTTTGTTATCAGCGTTACTTTGTCGCTGAATTGTGATGCAAAATTAGGGGGTATAATTTTACTATGCAAGTGTTTGATGAAAAAAAATTTAACTTTTTTTTAAATTATTTGGTAATGTTTCCGTAATTTACTGATTATCATTTTCTTGTAAAATCACTAATTTGTTAACTTTTTTTCAAAAAAATCAAGATAAAAAAGGCATTTAAGCAAATTCCACCCAAAAAATTCAAAATCATGGTATTTTTGAAGTTTGCAAATGCTTCATTTTTCAAAACTTTCATGAACCATAAGTTGAAAAAAAGTAAAACTGGAGACAAAATCAGTAAATAAATAAGAAAAATAGGAAGTCCAAAAATCATTTTTCCCACAAAAAAGAAATAAAAGCCAATCGTAACTAAGGAAAAAATCCCTGCTGTAAATAAAAATGTTCCTCTAATTCCTAAAAGTCTACTTATCGTCAAATCTCCGCGTTTTGCGTCTTCTTCATGCTGATACACTTGTGTCATCGGATAAAACCCTAAAAGATTACAAGTACTCAATACTGCTGGCAAAAGGTTATTTGAAGAAAATAATTCTGACCAAGTCAATTGCCCGACGGATTGCAATACTAATAAATAGGTAAATCCTCCTTGAAAGACACCGACTGTCAACCAACTAATTATTGGATATTTTTTCAAACGAACTTTATCATAAGAATAAGCTTTGGAGACTGTGCTGTACAACAATAAGCCCAGTGCTAAAATCCAAGAATCGAAAACCCAAGCTAAAATAAAGGCTGCAATATCAAGGCTCCAAGCGGTATAATACAAGCCCTTGGTTACTGGCGGGGGATTTTCTAATCCACCAATAGAGGACTCGTCTTTATCATAAAAACTATTGTAAGCGTTGGAGGCAGGGTATATCAATAAATGTAAGAGAATAAAGACTAAAACAGCTTTATCAGTATGTAGAGTAGATGATTGGCTAAGGGCAAACCAATACACTGGCATCAAAAAAAACGAAAAAGGAATCCTCAAATGTAGTAAAGTGCTTTTCATGAGTTTGAAGGTTAAATAATTGTATATTGAACCTGTCTCGTTGAGACAGATTCAATCTTAGAGATTCAAAACCTTCATACTCAAAATCAAGGAATGACCTTTTTCCAAAGCTGACGGCTATAGTAACGAGTAAAACTCCACCCTTTACGCTGTAATTCCATAGGCAAATACGCAAAGGATTCCTTCACAGAACGAGAATCATAAAACAAATCATCGTCGGTCAGGACAACACCTTGGTATTGCTGCGAAGATTTAATTGTCAAATCCGCAAAAGGAAGTTCTTTTACGAACGAAACAACTTTCTTGCTTAATTGTTCTTTTAACAGCCATTCAGCCCAATAGTTTTTTGAAATATGAGGCTGAGGTGAATATATTCCTTCCGAAACTCGACGAGCATATTCTAAATACTGTTTTAATAATTTTGGACCTTCGTGTGTGGCATCCTCTACTTTGAGTTGCTCAGGGGCAATACTCGTGATTACATATACACGCTCTCTGGCGCGTGTTACAGCAACGTTTAAGCGATTTTCCCCTCCAGCCATATTCAATGCACCAAAGTTCATCGTAAAACGCCCTGAAGCATCGGGAGCATAGCCTACCGAGAAAATAATAATATCTCTTTCGTCTCCTTGAACATTTTCTATATTCTTGACAAAAATAGGCTCTTGCCCATTTTTAGTTGATTTCTCCTGAGCATGTAAATGCTGTTCCAACAAATCTTGAATATAAACCTGCTGACGATAGTTGAAAGTTACGATTCCGATGGATTTATCAGGTGTATTTGCCCGTAATTCTTTTACCAAGGTCAAAATAACATCAGCCTCAACGGCGTTGCAATGATTATTCCAAATACCATCTGAAACTTGAATATACTCAATAGAGGCATCTCCATCGTTCATATCTTCAAATCGCGGTAAAAGCTGAAGAGAATTGTTATAAAAATGTTGATTAGAGAAATCGATCAAATCTAGCGAACGGCTTCGATAATGCCCACGTAACTGCATTTGTGGTAAAAATTGACATCCTAAATCTAGGAACGAATCTACTTCTAAAGCAGGAATATCTTCGAGGTCGTCTTCAAAACGAATGCGATACAAATCGGAGGGTTGTAATTGCTTAGAATCTCCAGCAATTACAGTTTGTTTTCCTCTAAAAATTGAAGGGATTCCTTGCTCAGCGTAACATTGGGAAGCTTCATCAAAAATGACTAAATCAAAGATAACAGGGTGAAATCCTGTAGAATTTTTCTCCGAAATAGCCAAATTATGAGTCGTCAAAGGAAATATTGCCGAAACAGTCTCAGGTGAAGCCAGCCAACAAGGAATCAGATTGAATACTTCATCTGAAAGTTCTGCAATAAGTTTTCGGATAGACCAAATCTTACGTTTTTTCGAAACCTGATGCTTTAAATCACGATACGTAGTAACATTTTGAAGCCTATTGACTTCTAGAGATTGATAGGTTTTCTCACGAAGTTTGAGTTGCAAAATCTCTTTACTAAGCTGTTGCTTTTGTTCGATTGCTTTTTGTAAATCTTCTTCTAGCTGCTGTAACTTAAGCGTACTAGCACCACGTAGAATAGGATAACGCTGCTCTATGGCTTCAATCCAAGCTAGTTTTAAATTATTAGTGAATAGTTCGATAGGCGAATCTTCAAGATTAGCCTCTCTTTCTAGCAAGCTAATTAAATCCATTTCTCTGGTAGAAAAGGAGCGATGGATTTCATCTGCTTCGAGCATCAAATCAAAGTGTTCATCAAGATAAGCGATAATATCACTTGCCTCCGAAGCTTTGATATTTGCCAACATTTCTAACTGAGAATCCGCAAGATAAGGTTGTGAATAGACATACGCCTCTGAGTAATCCTCAAGTGCTGCGTGTATGTCTTCTAAAAGGTTTTTTACTGAATCATAATCGAATGACGAAATATCTAATAACAAACTTAAGTGCGTTTCTTGCCAAATCATATCTGTCTGAATCGCCTTGTGCATCATCTCAAAATGGCGTTCAAACCACCTAAAGCCTTTTCCTAACCAGATAGGACGTTCTGTAGAAGTATTTCCTTGAGATTTTACCCAAAATAAATGACCAAACTCTGTCCACCATTGCTCAAGTTGAATACGGTTTTGAATGCGCATTTGTAAGCGTCTCAAATCATCGGCAGACATCGTCAGCCCATTGGCTATGACCACGTCTTGTATATCCTTTTTTTGTTTAGAAAATAGCGACCAAACCATTCCTCCGATAGCATTTGATTTGGCATCGAGTGCCTCAATTAGCTTATGTAAAAATGGTTTTAATGCTGAGGAATCCAAGGTAATTTCAATACCTTCTGCACCAAATATTGCTTTGATTTGCTCAAAAAGTTGTGAAAACTCTAAGGCTCTAAGTGAGTGTTTTTGTTGTTTTCGATACTTTAGTGCATCAAAATAGCTACCTGAGGTCAAAATAGCGCTAATACTTTTCAGTTCATCCTTTTCTTGAATAAGATTGAGCAAATCATCATATTGAATTTTTGACTCTAATAGGCTTTCTAATTCTTGAAAGGCGCTTTGTGTAGCTTTATAGGTCTTGGAAAAAAGTTCTTGCCAGTGTTTTACATCCGAGAATGTCAGACTATTGAATCGCTTTCTTTTATTCCAAAAATTCTTCCCAATCGAATCGTGGCGAAATAGACGGGTATATTGACAATATTTTTGAAAACGTGTCAAAAAATCGTCCAACTGGTCAAAACGGTAGTCTTGGTAGAAATTGTTCAAATCGATATAAGAAACATCAGTCGAACTAGTGAGATATAATTCTTTGACTGAAACTCCACATAACGAGGTATCAAACAATGCCATTTTGAAAGAATCCAATTCTTCGACAATTTTGTCAATCCGACGAGATTCTTGATCAAAACTGCGCTCCAAAAAGATACTATCTAAACTATAATTATGCTTTTTATAGGCGTCTATTTGCTCTACTTGATGCAAAATTTGACTGTACAGTGCTTTTCTATCATTCTTAAAATCGTGAACACTTCCTACAAATTGTTCCATCCCAATTTGGCGCAAACGTTCATAAACTACATCGAGGGCTGCTCGTTTCTGCGACACAACCAAAACCGATTTACCACGTGCAGTAAAGTCAGCGACCAAGTTGCATATCAACTGTGACTTGCCTGTACCTGGAGGGCCTTGCACCACAAGCGATTTCCCAATCTTTACTTCCCGAATAATTTCTTCCTGTGAAGCATCTATCGCCAGCGGAGTTAATAGCTTCTCTTCTCGGATTTTAGTGGGCTGAATCATGCTTAAGCTAGGGTGTAGCCACTGTGCCTCACCTTCACGGAATAATCCAGTAATATTATTTTGGGATTCTTCTATCAAGAAATCATAATCAGGTACTAAAAATGAGCCTGCTTGAGGGAATATTCCAAGTACTGCCTGAGGATATAATTTTAGTTCTCCATTCTTTTCAATTTGCTCTAAATCAGCCTTTGTACTTTTTTCAAAATACTGTAATTGGTTAGTAAAAAGCTCTTGATTAAAATTCACATTTAAAGGCGAAACTTTCAGTAATTCATAGAGTTGTGTTCTAAACTCAAGCGATGTTTTTGAAAAATCTTCAAAGGTATATTCTAAAAAATTATCAAAAATTTTAATCTCATTAAAGTGCGAATATGCCAACAAAAAACTACGGTTAAAGGTCACTGGCTCTTCTCGGCGCTGCAAGTGCCACTTAATCCCAGAACCAGTATCGGTACTCGAATTGAGCGACAAACGCTGTGCTTTTTGCGTAAGCGTAACTGGGAAAAATAATAATGGACAGCGTACTACAGTGCCGTCCATCAGCTTCCCTTTTACCATCGGATACCCAACATATAAATCTTTGGCTCCACGCTCTTCCTCAATAAATTTTTCGGTACGAGAAATCTTCTTCAGTCTTTTGCTTACCTCGTTAACTTTTACATTTCGAGGGTCTAGCGTATCACACAGAGAAATAGCATTTTTTTGAGCAATAAGCTGCTCAATTAACATAAACGAGGGTTGATTATGTAAAAAATCAAGTTCGTGTAAGTCTATAAACTGCTCAGTGGGGAGATTTAATAATAGCAAAGACTTATTCTTGGCGCTTAGGTTGGTCAAGCGTTTTGCATAAGCTTTGAGTATGGTTTGTAAGGAATAATCTATCACGTACAAAATATTTTTAAAGAGTCGTACGACTCCGAAAATTCAAATGAATAATTAACAGGAAAAGATAGGCAATGGTAAACTTTGCAAAGTACTATTTTTGTCAATAATCTAAGCTACAAGTTGTTACAAATATTTACTCGTTATACTGATAGCTTTTAATGATTCGTAAAAGGGCAAAAAAACACAAAGATAAAGGAATTGACAACAAGCGAGAGATAAATATAAGTTTGGCCTTGATTTTGTTTAAAATTTAGTAAAATCTTAAATTGCCAAACTTTTAGTCATACCAATATATACCACTTGTAATCTTCGAGCATATTAATAGCTCCATTTCTTTTCACTGTATTGATTTTCAGGTATTTTTGCGACTATTTTTACTTTAAATTTGACTCAATTATTGATTCATAGAAAATTGATTAAAAATGTATAACAACAAAAAAGTTATCGTTGTAATGCCAGCCTATAAGGCTTCGTTGACACTTGAACGAACATATCGTGAAATACCCTTCGACCTTGTCGATGAGGTAATTTTAGTAGATGACCACAGCCCTGACAATACCGTAGATGTAGCTAAATCACTGGGAATCAAACATGTAATTCGCCATGACAAAAACAAAGGTTACGGTGGTAATCAAAAAACTTGTTACAACAAAGCATTGGAGTTGGGCGGTGACATTGTTATTATGTTACACCCAGACTATCAATATACGCCGATGTTGCTTACTGCGATGATTTCTATCATCGGTAATGAGTTATATCCAGTCGTATTTGGTTCACGTATCTTGGGCATGGGTGCACTCAAAGGAGGCATGCCTATGTACAAATACATTGCTAACAGATTTCTAACGTTTTTCCAAAACGTTTTGTTAGGTCAAAAGCTTTCTGAATACCATACAGGCTACCGTGCGTTCTCAAGAGAGGTTCTTCAAAAAGTACCATTTGAACGTTGCGACGACGACTTTGTATTTGATAACGAAATGATTGCTCAAATCTTTTGGCATGGATTTGAGATTGCAGAAGTAACCTGTCCAACCAAATATTTTGAAGAGGCTTCTTCCATCAATTTTATGAGAAGCTCTAAATATGGACTTGGCGTACTTCGCGTTTCTATATTGTACCGCTTAGCCAAGTGGGGCATCAAATGGAATATTCTAGGATAATGAAACATGCTATTATCATTGGTGCTACTGGCTTAGTCGGTAGCACACTTACTCAACAGCTTCTTCAAGATGATTACTTCTCAAAAGTAACCCTATTAGTTCGCAAGCCTCTCTCTATTACAAATCCTAAACTAGAACAAGTCATTTTTGATTTTGAGCATCCAGATACTAGCAAAGTAAAAGGAGATGTGTTATTCTGTGCGATGGGGACAACTCTCAAGAAAGCGGGAAGCAAAGAAGCTCAGTATTTGATTGATTGCGAGTATCCTTACAGAGTCGGTCAAATAGCCAAATCGAATGGAATCGAAAGTTATATACTTGTATCGTCGATAGGAGCGGATGCCAATTCTTCTGGTTTTTATTTGAGAACCAAAGGTGAGTTAGAACAAAAACTTAGTGCATTAGGATTTGCCAAGCTCGTTTGTGTTCGACCGTCATTGATTTTAGGAAATCGTGAAGAATTTCGTTTGGGTGAGAAATTGGGAGTAGTTTTAGATACGATTTTAAGTCCTCTCATGATTGGTCCATTAAAGAAATACCGAGGAGTTCATGTAGACAAAATAGTAAGAATGTTGATAAAGGCTTCTAAAGAAAGCTTTCAAAAGAAAACAACATTTATCGAATCTGATGCAATATATGGCTTATAAAGCAAAAAGGATGCTTGTTAAACAAGCATCCTTTTTTATGGGTAAAATCGTTACTAAGCTTCAGCAGGAATAACTTCTACGAAAGAACGACCTTTAAAACCTTTTTTGAATTGTACAGTACCACTAACCAAAGCAAACAAAGTATGGTCTTTACCGATACCTACGTTTTTGCCAGGATTGTGAGCAGTACCTCTCTGACGGATGATGATATTACCAGCAATAGCAGGTTGACCACCGTAGATTTTAACGCCTAAGCGTTTGCTATGTGACTCACGGCCGTTCTTCGAACTACCCGCACCTTTCTTGTGTGCCATTTTTTTGTAATGTTTTTACGTTAAGTTATGAATAATACGACCTAAACCAGAAGTCTTTCAACTAATAACTTAAGACTAAATTAGAATGTAATACCTTCGATTAAAACTTTAGTCAAGTCTTGACGGTGACCGTTTTGTTTTTGATAGCCTTTACGACGTTTCTTTTTGAAAACGATAACTTTTTCGCCACGAACGTGAGCCAAAATTTTACCTGATACAGTTGCACCTTCAACGATTGGAGCACCTACTTTAATATCTCCATCATTGTCAACAAGAAGAACCTTGTCGAAAACTAGTGCAGCGCCTTCCTCACCCGCCAAACGATGCGTGTAAAGGTAACGGTCTTTCTCAACTTTAAATTGCTGACCAGCGATTTCTACGATTGCGTACATTGTATTGTATTTTTAAACTAACTAGCTATAATTCAAGCAAATGGATTTAATGAAGCTAATTAGAGGGTTTGACAAATGCCATTTGCCCCTAAAAGGGATGCAAATTTAACAAGAGATTTTGAATTTTCGAAATCTTGTAACGACTTTTTTAGAAATATAATCAACTAACAATCAAAACTTTAGACTCTCAGGCATAAGTACTTGGCTTTTGTAGGTTATTTTACTTACGCATTCATTCAAAAATAGACCGTTTAGTAAATATTTTTTCAAGAATAGTACCTTTTTAAAAAGTCTTACGTTTAATAATAAAATCCTCAATCAAAAATGAACTAAGTCTTTTATTATTACGTATTTGCATTGTAATTAAAGCACAATTTACCTACTCTTTTTCACACATGTAGCACTTCTCATATCCATTCACAACCAGTCAGTTTTTTCAATTCTGGTAATTATCTTGTAGTAATTATTTATTTGTCTGGCATTTTGTACTATTTTGTGCGCTCTTTAATACACTATCTAAAATGAAATCAGTCATTCATCATATCATCAAAAAAGCCTTTTTCGCCAACTCTTTATTCATTATCATTACTCTGTTGGCTACTATAGGCACTATTAATGCCCAATCTGGTTATAACATTGGGCAAACTGTTAGCGATTTTCAACTAAAAAATATTGATGGTCGCATGTTATCCTTGAGCGACAATCGCAATGTAAAAGGATATATCGTGGTATTTACTTGTAATCACTGTCCATTTTCGAAGGCATACGATTCAAGAATTGTGGATTTGCATAGCAAGTTCGCTTCAAAAGGATATCCAGTCATTGCTATTAATCCAAACGACCCAAATGCTTACGAAGAAGATTCATTTGCTAATATGCGTCTGACAGCACCGAGCAAAGGTTTTACGTTTCCGTATTTACAAGATGAAACCCAAGAAGTAGCCAAGGCTTTTGGTGCAACCAGAACACCTTCGTGCTTCGTACTCAAAAAAGAAGGAGATCGATTTACGGTACAATATATTGGGGCGATAGACGACAATACGCAAGACGCAAGTGCTGTAAACAAAAAGTTTGTAGAAGATGCCGTCAACAATCTATTGAGTGGGCGCCCAGTAATGGTAAATAATACTAAAGCTGTTGGTTGTGCTATTAAATGGAAAGGGTTCTAATACAGCAATTTAGATACAAAAAATAGGGCATGGCTTAGCGATGCCCTATTTTTTGTATCTAACCAACGAGAAAATGTATATTTTTTTGAGTTTTATTCCCACAAAACCCAAAAAGTCCTATTATACATTGGGGATTTTATAAATAACTTTCACTAACTTTGTAAGCACAACAAACGTATTGGGAACAGGAAAGGATGGAATTTGAAGCTTTACCCGAAAGAAGAAAGGAACAGTTGATGGCGTTTAACCGCCTCTTAACAATTATGGATGAGTTAAGAGAGCAATGTCCTTGGGACAAAAAACAAACCATCGATTCATTGCGTCACTTGACGATTGAAGAAACCTACGAACTTTCGGATGCCATTATAGAAGGAGATTTGCCTGAAATCAAAAAAGAAATCGGCGATATTATGCTTCACATGGTGTTTTATTCAAAAATTGCTTCCGAAACCAACACTTTTGATATTGCTGACGTATTGAATGGTCTTTGTGAAAAACTGATTTTCCGTCATCCACATATTTATGGTGATGTAAAAGCTGAAACCGAGGAGCAAGTCAAGCAAAATTGGGAAGCACTCAAGATGAAAGAAGGTAACAAGTCTGTATTGGCTGGTGTACCAAAATCGCTTCCAGCCTTAGTAAAGGCTATGCGTATTCAAGAAAAGGCTCGTGGAGCTGGCTTCGATTGGGAGGAAAAAGAGCAGGTTTGGGAGAAAGTCGAAGAAGAAATGCAGGAATTCAAAGCTGAGTTTAATGTAGTTGAAAAATCAGCCATCGATACCGAAAAGGCCGAAGCTGAATTTGGAGATTTATTGTTTTCTCTAGTCAATTACGCAAGATTTGTCAATATCAATGTTGAATCAGCTTTAGAAAGAACTAATAAAAAGTTCATCAAACGATTCCAGCATATTGAATCAAGAGCAAAAGAACAAGGTAAAACCTTACAAGATATGACCCTAGCCGAGATGGATGTGTATTGGGAAGAGGCGAAAAGGCTGTAATTGAACGAACAACGTTCAAGTCAAAGATTCAAAATTTAATTTTGAGAGTGAAACCAGAAACCCGTTAGCTTGTAGCCTTCGGGTTTTTATTTTTTACAACGCACCAGAAATCTTAAAGACCCAAGCATATTCACTTGGATTGACATCAGGCGTAAGCGTAGGAGGCGTTATTGTCAAAGCATTTCCTTTTTTCTGAACTTTGATAGCTCCGTTGTATCCTAACATACTTACTGTCCCACCCGAAATGCCTTCAATAGTAACAGGCGTATTTTTCCATTGAGTCAATAGTACATATAAATCTTTATTTTTCTTAGTAAAGAAAACCTTAGTTTCTGGAGTAACCTTCGGTGATTTTTCCCATTTACGAGTACCATAAATAGCATCTCCGTTAATTTTCAACCATTTTCCCATATCTGCCAAACGTTGTTGCATAATTACTGGAATTCGTCCATCGGCTGTTGGACCAACATTTAGTAACAAGTTTCCTCCACGAGCTACTTTGTCAATAAGAATATCTATTAACTGCTTTGACGAGGAATAATCTTCTAAATTTTCATTTCTATTATAGCCAAAAGAAGAGCCAATACCTCTACACTCTTCCCAAGGATGGGCTATTTCCATACTGCTTGAATTAGCATCGTGTACCAAGTCATATTCGGTAGTATAAATTCCTCCGTGTTTGCTACGAGTTTCTTTTCCCCAACGGTCATTTACTACCACCTCTGCTTTTGAAGGAGAGTCGTTATAAAGCCATGCCAAAAACTCCGTACTTTTCCACTTTTCGGAAGGATGATCCCATTCGCCATCAGTCCACAGAATATCTGGCGTATATCGCATCACCAAATCTTTCATTTGCGGAATCATGTGCGAAGTCACATAAGTATCTACGTCTTTTTTATACAAAGGATTAAACCATTCATACAAAGAATAATAAAAACCCATGCGCAAGCCTTTGCCTTTCACAGCCTTTGTCAGATCACCAGCAATATCACGATGAGGGTTTAAATCAACAGCATTCCAATTCCAAGCCTGTGCACTAGGCCAAAGCGTATATCCTTCATGATGCTTTGAAGTCAGCACGACATATTTGGCTCCAGCATTCTCAAAAATATTTGCCCAGTCGCTAGGGTCGTACATTTCACAAGTAAACCCTTTGGCAAAATCTTGATACTTAAAATCTTTTCCAAATGCTTTTTCATGAAAGGCTAGGGTAGAAGGATACCCCGGTCTTTTGGCATTAGTCAAGGTTTGCCAATACCATTCTGAATATCGGTCATAGATACCTACATTATTTTTGGCAGTTGGTCCCCAAGCAGGTACAGAGAAGAGTCCCCAATGGATAAAGATTCCGAATTTGGCATCTTCAAACCAGTTGGGAATAGGACGAGTGTCTATGGACGCCCAATTGGCTTGGTATTGTTGGGCATTGGTTGTGAATAAACCTAGTAGTCCACCACAAAGTGCTGTCAAACAAGTTTTTAAAAATTTTCTTTTCATAGAATGAGGAAATTGGTTTTATTCAGAAAAGTACAAAACACCTATTAATACTCTGTTAGGGTTTGAGAGATAGGGGTATTAAATATTTGGGTTTACAAGTCTGAAACCAAAGTGTTTTCTTTGTCGTTATTACTAGATGGGATTTTACCTATTTAGAGTATGCCCTAGATTTTATAAGAAAGGATTATTTAAGTAATAGGAAAATTTATCCGTGGCACACTTGTATCATATTCCTCTGATTATGAGCACACCCCAGTAACTGATATTCTATTAACTAATAACTTCTTTTTAATCATCAATATAAACTTATCTATTCGATTGGCTCATTATTAGATTACACTTAATTTTATAAACAAAAAATCAAGCGGAATGGAATTTCAACTTTGTTCAGAATATCAGCCTACTGGCGACCAGCCAAAAGCCATCGCACAGTTGGTAGAAGGAATCCAAAATGGAGAGCAAGCACAAACGCTATTAGGGGTGACGGGGTCTGGTAAAACGTTTACCGTAGCCAATACTATTGCTCAAATCAATAGACCTACGCTGATATTGAGTCATAACAAAACTTTAGCGGCTCAACTTTATGGTGAGTTTAAACAGTTTTTCCCAAATAACGCAGTTGAATATTTCATTTCTTACTACGACTACTATCAGCCCGAAGCCTATATCGCTACCACCAATACCTATATAGAAAAAGACCTTGCCATCAACGAAGAAATTGATAAGTTACGACTTTCTACAACTTCGTCCTTAATGTCGGGGCGACGAGACATTATCGTAATTGCCTCGGTATCTTGTATATATGGTATGGGAAATCCAGAAGAATACCAAAAAAGTATTTTACGAATTGGGGTAGGAGAAATTATTTCTCGAAATCAATTTTTATTTAGACTTGTAGAAATCCTTTATTCCAGAACTGAAGCAGAATTTCAAAGAGGTAATTTTCGAGTAAAAGGAGACACTGTGGATATCTATGTCCCTTATGCTGATTTTGGCTATCGTATTATTTTCTTCGGCGACGAAATTGAAGCTATTCAACGCATAGACCCAATTTCTGGGAAAAAATTATCTGAAGAAAAAATGGTGGCAATCTTCCCTGCCAATTTGTTTGTCACAGGCAGAGATGTATTGATGAGAGCCATCAATGAAATACAGGATGACCTTGTTGGACAGATTAAGTATTTTGAAGCAGAAGGTAGAACATCAGAAGCCGAGCGCATCAAACAGCGAACGGAGTTTGATATGGAAATGATGCGAGAATTGGGCTACTGTTCGGGTATCGAAAATTACTCAAGATATTTTGATAGAAGACAAGCGGGACAAAGACCATTCTGTTTATTAGACTTTTTCCCAGACGATTTTTTATTGGTAGTAGATGAAAGCCACGTAACTATTCCTCAAATCAGAGCGATGTGGGGTGGCGACCGCTCAAGAAAAGAATCTTTGGTAGACTATGGCTTCCGTTTGCCAAGTGCGATGGACAACCGTCCTTTGACCTTTCAAGAGTTTGAAGACATTAGTGGACAAAGTATTTTCGTAAGTGCTACACCAGCCGACTATGAGCTACGTCGTTCGGAGGGAGTTGTCGTAGAACAAATCATTAGACCTACGGGCTTGCTCGACCCTGAAATAGAAGTGCGACCAAGTCTGAACCAAATTGATGATTTATTGGAAGAAGTACATATAAGAATAAAACGAGAAGAAAGGGTACTGATTACGACACTTACCAAGCGTATGGCCGAAGAGCTGTCGAAATATATGGAACGTGTGGGAGTCAAATGTCGCTATATTCACTCGGAGGTAAAAACCTTAGAGCGTGTAGAAATTTTAAGAGAACTACGACTTGGCGTATTTGATGTTTTGGTTGGGGTAAACCTTTTACGTGAAGGTTTGGATTTGCCAGAGGTTTCGTTGGTTGCCATCATGGACGCCGACAAAGAAGGTTTCTTGCGGGATATTCGCTCATTAATCCAAACCATTGGACGTGCGGCTAGAAATGACCAAGGGAAAGTACTCATGTATGCCGACCGCATTACAGGTTCTATGCAAAAGGCTATCGAAGAGACCAATCGACGTAGAGCTATCCAAATGGAGTACAACATTGAGCATGGTATAACGCCGAAAACAATCCTTCGCTCGAAACAAGCTATTATTGAACAAACATCCATTGCCGATGTAATGGGTAAGACAACAAAGACCAATTACTACGTTGAACCGCAGGATGTACAGATGGCTGCCGATCCAGTACTGGCTTATATGTCTAAACCAGAAATTGAAGCACAAATCAAGAAAGTGCAAAATGAAATGGATAAGGCTGCCAAAGAACTTGACTTTGTCGCAGCAGCGCGCCTAAGAGACGAAATGTTTGGATTAAAGAAATTATTGGAAGGAAAATAAATCGAGTGCGGAGTGGAGAGTTTTCTTTTGTCCTTGCCTAAAAAACTCTATTGACGGACTATATCATCTGGAAGTAAATTTTCATATAAAAAAAACACCCCATGTACAAAGTTTACGGAATACCGAATTGTGATACGGTAAAAAAAGCCCTTACTTGGCTCAAGGAACACGATATTCCTTTTGAATTTCATAACTTCAAAAAAGAAGGAATCTCGCAAGAAAAATTGGAAGCTTGGTTAGAAAAATATCCTTGGGAAGCCCTTGTGAATAAAGCAGGTACAACTTGGAAAAAACTAGACGAAAGTCAAAAGGCAACTGATACGGCATCGGCTATTCAATTGATGATGGAACAAACTTCGGTAATCAAGCGTCCTGTTTTGGAAAAAGAGGAGATTATTTCGGTAGGTTTTAAGCCTGAATTATATGAAGGTATCTTTCAATCATAAAGTGGTTTATTGAGAAGAAAATAAAAAAAGCCCCAATAGCTTTACTCACGTAAAACTATTGGGGCTTTTATCATGTAAGATGATTATTCCACTGGGAATGGATATTCGTCTACATATACATCTTTGTATGCTTCAGAAGCATCTGGCCAAGGAGACTCTTCTGCAAATTTAACAGACTCTTCAACTCTTGCCTTGATTTTAGCATCGATAGCTGCTAAATCTTCTTCTGTAGCAAATTCATTTTCCAAGATTGCTTGTCTAACTTGCTCGATTGGGTCACGCATTTTGTATGCCTCTACTTCCTCTTTAGTACGGTACTTCTGAGGGTCAGACATAGAGTGACCTCTATAACGGTAAGTTTTGAATTCTAAGAATGTTGGACCTTCGCCTGCACGAGCACGCTCAGCTGCACGAGAAACTGCCTCATGAACTGCCTCTACGCTCATCGCGTCAACTGGCTCAGATGGCATGTCATACGCCTCACCAATTGTGTAAAGATCTGTAACGTTTGATGTACGAGTAACCGAAGTACCCATAGCGTATCCGTTGTTTTCAACAACAAAGATTGCAGGCAACTTCCAAGTCATAGCCATGTTGAAGGCCTCGTGCAATGCACCCTGACGAACCGCACCGTCACCGAAGTAACAGATACAAACGTTTCCAGTTTTGTTATATTTTTCAGCAAATGCCAAACCCGCTCCAAGAGGAATTTGAGCACCTACGATACCATGACCACCTACAAAACCCACTGATTTATCGAAAATGTGCATTGATCCACCTTTACCTTTCGAAATACCAGTAGCTTTTCCGAACATTTCCGCCATGATAGTGTTAGGGTCTGAACCTAAAGCCAATGGAATACCATGGTCACGGTAAGCTGTAATATATTTGTCGCCTTTACGAAGTGCCGACGCTGCTCCTGAAGAACAAGCCTCTTGTCCGATGTAAAGGTGGCAAAAACCACGAATCTTTTGTTGACCATACAATTGACCAGTACGTTCTTCAAATTTACGTTGAAGCATCATTGACTCGTACCATTCCATGTAGGTCTCTTTCGAGTATTTTACTTTGTTTTCAGCTTTCTTTGCCATTTTTCAAAATGAGTGAATGAGTGATTAACTTGCGTTGAATCTTACGATTAAGTAAATGAGGGAATAAAATAAACGTCTTATTCGCTCTTGCTCACCTGGAACTGCTATCCCATTGTGGGCCACATAGGATTTTGTAATCCCCCGAAACAGGCGTTAATTTGCAATGCGAAATTAGTACAAAACCAAGAACCGACCAAAAAAATATCACAATAGACTCTTGATTATTAGTTATAAACAAGTTTCTTAACTATTTATCTGACAGGCATCAGAACTAAATAGCTTATCTTAATCGCTTTGGGATATAGATTATCGGCTATCTGTTAGATATTATTTCGCCTCAAGCACTATGCCTTTGGCATTTTGCTCATTTAATAAAGTCAATTACCTAAGCTTTCTTACTCATCCAAATATGTATTTACAACGCATCAGTTTAACAAACTTTAAAAGCTATGACTTTGGCGATTTTAAGTTTACTAATCGTGTAAACTGTATTGTGGGTGAAAATGGCAGTGGCAAAACCAACCTGCTAGATGCCATTTACTTTTTGGCTTTAACCAAAAGCTCCATTAGCTCGCAAGATGCCCTGTGTGTTACACATGAGGCTGACTTTATGATGATTGATGGTACTTTTGTAGAGGGACCCAAAGGGGATGCTCAAATTACCTGTTCTTTTCAAAAAGGACAAAAAAAGGCTGTACTACATGATAAAAAGCCTTATGAGAAAATTTCAGAACATATCGGGCTTTATCCTGTGGTATTGATTTCACCCAATGATACCGATATAGTAAGAGATGGGAGCGAAGAGCGTAGAAAGTTTTTTGATGGTGTGATTTCACAAATTGACCGTGATTATCTCGAAACCTTAATTCAATACAATAAGGTATTACTTCAACGAAATGCTCTTTTAAAGCAATTTGCTGAAAAAAATTATTTTGACGCTGATTTATTAGATATTTATTCTGACCCAATTATTGAATACGGGATAATTTTACAGAAAAAAAGAACGGAGTTTTTGTCAAAATTTACCCCAATCTTCCAAAAACACTATGCAAATCTGTCAGAAAGTAGAGAAGAAGTAAAACTGGTCTATGAAACCGATGTCAATGCAGATACTTTTAGACATGATTTTACCAAAAATCGACCTAGGGATTTAGCTGCACAGCGTACAACTTTTGGGATTCATAAAGATGATTTTACCTTTGAGATAAGTGCTTTTCCTCTCAAAAAATATGGTTCGCAAGGACAGCAAAAATCCTATGTAATTGCGCTAAAATTAGCTCAGTTTGAGATTTTAGCACTTGAAAAGGGTTTTCAGCCGATATTATTACTCGATGATATTTTTGATAAACTTGATGACAGGCGTATTCAGCAGTTAATAAACATGATGGTAGATGGTACTTTTCAACAGGTTTTTTTGACAGATGCGCGCCCCGAAAGAACACAACAGTTATTGAGTCATTTGACTGTAGAAGTGTGTTATTTTGATGTGACTCAAGGAAAATAAAAAAGCTGTATGCTTCGAGTAAGATATACCTCCGAGCTTATATCTTGTCTCCTGTCGCATACAGCTTTTATATTAGTAAAATATATTTTGAGCGTTTACTATTTCTCCAAAAACTTTACGCCACCATAATTTGAGTGAATGACGATTTTGGTTCCTGTACCTTTACCGATTTTACCTTTATAATTCTTTTGAGGGATGAATCCCATTCGTTTTTGGGCATTTTCTTCGTCAGGATTCACAGTAAGTGTACACTTATCTGATGGATATTTGAAGTTGGCATAATTCACCGTAACATCAAAGTCTGCATTACAGTCTGAAGTCACAGGTAATTTTACAGTCGTATAATTACATTTCAAATCTAGGGACTTCAACGAATTTGGTAATTCACGAAGCTCTAATCCATCAGAGTAACTAATGAAAATTTTTCCGTTTTCTTTTATGGTACCTATTTTTCCATTTGAATACTGAAGATTTCCATCGAATGTATTGACTTGATCAAGTGTTACAGAGCCAAACATATTGGCGAGTTTGATAATATTAGCTTTATCAATATTCAATTTTGAATAAGATATTTTCAATTCTGCTTCGTCTAATTGTTTAATATTAGCTTTACCATACTGAACATTGATACTTTTTTCATTGCCAGAAAGGCGGTCACTTACAAAGTTTCCATAAGAAGTAACAATTGACAAAGGAGCTGAAAACTCAGGAACGTTTGTATTGCCGTATCTATTCGACACCATAAGAGGATTATTCTTGGGCATATATACCTGATAGTTGACTTCTACGCCTTGTTTCTCGTTGTCAGAGTCTTTGCTACTACTTCTGAATGATAACTTATCCCACCAGTCACCACCATTTTCAGAGCTGATATTTGTACGCAAGGTAATTTTGTTTCTTACTCGAGCCTCTGCAATATCTACTCCATCTACGTACGCTTGTGCTTTTTCTTCAGTACTGCCGTGCCCTACGATATTGATTTCTATTTTTATTTCATTACGATTCCATAGCTCAACATTTACATAACCATGCTGATTATTAATTTGTAACAAATCCTTCGGTTCAACGGAATATACCTTGGTAATCAACTTCTTTTTTTCGACCAAAGCTACAGATTCTCCTTTTTCGACAGAGGCTGCCTCCTGGCAACTAACTGTTGTATTGTTATTAGAATTAACAGTTACGGTAATAGTTCTACTATTTTTATTGCTGGCATATACATTGCCATTAGCAGAGGCCGTAACTCGCATTTGCTGTGCCATACTCGGGGATATAATCAACACCCCGTACATGACAACCACTACCTTAAATAGTTTGCATACTTTTTCCATGGCCTTGTTTTGCTTCTTTTACACGTTGAATGATTGATAATTGTTGATTCAAAATATCTAATTGTAATTGTAAATTTTGAATCATAGCTTTTACTAACTCTTCTTGATTGGGCGTTTGGGGCAGTTCCGCCTTCAAGCTTTGATAGTCTTTGTTGAGACGTTCGATTTCTGATGAAAATTCTTGGTACAAAGCAGGTTCATTATCGGCAATTTGTCGGATTTCATCCCTCTTTGTTTCTATTAAGCTAGCGTAATGTACCATTTGTTGTTTGTACTGATCGCCAACTTGGCTCACGATTATGTCCGAATTGCTCGAAGGTTGATTGGCATACCATAACCCTAATGCTCCGATAATTACAGCCACACTAGCAGCAACGCGCCAATAACGCTGAATCTTAGGAAAAAATGGAATAATGGTATTTTTCTCTACTGGTTGAACCAATGTGGTATCGTTAGGTAATTTAGCTTCTAATTTTTCCCACAAATCCAATGATGGCTCAAGATTTTCAAATTCATCTCGATGGTCTCTAACAAACCTTTCTAAACGATTTGATGCTTTTTTTGACTGATTCATAAGACTATGACATATCTTTTGTTGAAAATAAAATCGACAATCAATTATGCCTTTTTAAGTATTTCTAATAAACGTTTTTTGGCTCTTATATACTGAGTTCTTGAAGTGGATTCTGCTACTTGCAAAATTTCCGCAATTTCTTCATGGTCGTATCCTTCAAAAAGATACAAGCTTAGAACTGTTCTAAAGCCATCGGGAAGTTGATGCATCGCGCGCTGCACCTTAGTTACTTCCCATTCTATTTCCTCGTCATCAAATTGCTCGTCCTCAAAATCATCAGGCACACCATCGATGTCCTGAAAAGCAACTTTACGCTGCCTGAGCTGATTGAGAGCCCGATTGATTACAATTTGTTTGAGCCAAGCGCCAAAGGTACTTGTTTGACGAAACTCATGAATTTTGATAAATGCGTCCAAAAATGCCTCTTGCAGTACATCTTCGGCCTCGCCGACATGATTCAGTATTCGGACAGCCACATTGAACATAGACTTTGAGTAGAGACGATAAATCTCATACTGAGCCTTGCGTTCGCCCCTGCGACAAGCCTCAACCAAATGAACATTTCTGTCTATGTATAGCGTTTGTTCCAGTGTATTAAATTGTTATTCGTGAATAAACTTAGTTGGTTGGTTAATCGTCAATCTTCGATAGTCTTTAGAGGCTTATTTGCGAATAACAATTAACTGAATTTCATGCTAATGAAACATTTGGCTATTCTAATGTTGCATGAGAATTAAAAAAATATGATTTTTTTTGTAGCAAGGAATTTTCATTTTCCAGAAATGTTAGCCTAGAAGCTATTTTGGAGAGTTAGTAATTTATCATTTCTGATAAAAGTATTTTTAGGAATCAACCATTTGATTGCTAACCGAATACAAATAAAAGCTTTCTTATTAAATTATGCCTTCTTTTATTCAAAATATCATTGTCAATGAATCAAATTATAAAAAATGCCCAGTATTGGGTCGAAAAGTTTGAGATGCTAGAACATCCTGAAGGCGGATATTTTGCCGAAACTTATCGTTCAACAGAAAGTATTCCTCAGGAAGCTTTACCAGAAAGATTTAAAGGAAAAAGAGTTTTCTCGACAGGTATTTATTTTTTACTAGAAAATCATCATTTTTCTGCTTTCCATAGGATAGAAGCTGATGAGATGTGGCATTTTTATGCAGGTGGTGCTCTTGATGTATTTATGATTAGTCCAGATGGTCAACTCGACATGATTCATTTGGGTAATAATCCCGACGAAGGACAAGTATTTCAGGCGGTAGTTCCAGCAGGATATTGGTTTGCATCAAAGCCACAGAAAGATTCGGCTTATTCATTGGTTGGTTGTACGGTAGCGCCAGGTTTTGATTTTGAAGGATTCGAACTAGCCGAGCGTGCTAGTTTGCAAGCAATTTTTCCTCAGCATCATCATTTGATTGAAGGCTTGACGAGGTAAAGAGATATTTCGGTTTAGCCAAACATGAGTCGTCCCGAATTTAGTGATTTAGCGATTGAATGAATGAGTGATTAATTTAAAATTTATATTCCATCAGTAGAGACGCAATGACTGCGTCTTAAGCCAAGTCATATTTAGCATTGTAGCATCAAAAAAGGGGTCGAAAAATATTTTTCGACCCCTTTTTTGATAAAAACTTGGAGAATAATCCCAATCCTAAAGATTCGGAATGACTCATGTTTTACTTTATAGTTTAAAAACTAACGAGTAGCTGTCATTTCTTGCTTAGGCATATATCCATACGCTACCAATTTGTATTCATCAAAAATACTACGAGTAATAGCCTTTAATTGGCGCTCTTCGATTGACTTATTAGGTTTGATAAAACCAGATGCCATACCCAGCCAAACGGATTTATTCAAGTTTTCGTCAATCATTTGAATCATTAAAGTTCCGCCGTTGAGTGTTATTCTACGAGTAGTATACTCCGATTTATCTTCCTCTAACTTACGACTATCTTTAATTTTTAATTTGGTTTCGAAAACTGAGCATACAACTACGATATCAGGAGATTTGCTTGTACGGACAAAACCTCGAGCCTCCATTTGATTTTCGACTTCATCTTGAATAGCACGTTCGGTTTCTTCTGACAATTTTGCTTCACTTTGCCCAATAACAATCTGATAAGTCTGATTGAGATTATTTACCATCAAATGATCATTATTAGCACGAACAGCAAATTTCTGATTGCTACATGACATGATTACTGTCGCAAGTAGTAATAAATAGAATAATTGTTTCATTTTGCTATTGGGTTAATGGTCCAACATTTCATTACTGTCATATACCAAAGGAGGTATCGGCTTCAGTGCTTAAAACACCTTTTTACCACCATGACTTAATGATAATATTACAAAAATTTAACAATTATTTAATATTAAATTTTTAGAAGTATGAATTCCTAAAAGCTATTACACTATAATCTATCTATTATCGTATTGTGGACAATATAAAAAGGCGTCATAGTCTGTGCAAAAACGATTTTTTGCCAAAACCAAGACGCCAATATTCTTATACTTAAAACGATATATAAATCACCAGTGAAGACTAAAATCCATTTGCTGAAGCTTGACCATTATTTGCTAGGTGCCAGTACCATTGCAGTAACAGGCTGATTGGTCAAATAGTTTTTTGCGAAAATCTTATAGTTATCAAAAATTTGTCTTGTGGCCGAACGAAGTGATTTTTCATCTATATCATTGGTTTTCTCTTCTGCAATACCCGCAGCATAGCCCATCCAAATTGGGCGATTGGAATCATTTTCGACAAATTGCAACAATAAGGTTCCTTTTCTAAGTTTAATTCGCTTGAGTTCTTCGCTCATATTTTCCTTTCCCAAACCCCTAAACGAGCGCTGAAGAACTGACAAATTGACTTCTGTTGGAAAAAGTGCGTAAAATACAATCAAGTTGGGACGCTCTTTAGTATCTTGATACCCTCTGAGTCGCATTTGAGTATCAATCTCATCAATTACAGCATCAAACCGATAGGTGGTATCGACAATGGTGAGCTGTTTTTCGATACAGGTAAAAGATTCATAGTTTGGTTTGAAAACCTCATCCTCAATTTCTCGATGACAAGCCGTACCAATTTGAAAGTCGTGGCGATTGCACGCACTCAACATAAACATAGCAGTGATAGCGATGAAATAAACTTTCCTCATAATTCTCAAAATTTAGAGTGATTACGGAGTGCATAATCACATTTGAAATATAACAAACAGACTAAACAATTTTTATAACTATTTGACTATTAGATTGTTTCAAAAAAGAATTATTAGCAAAAAACAGGAATAGGAATTTAATGAGAGCGATAGGTGTTTTGATAATAAATAAAATTCAAGAAAATGAATCAAGAAAAATCGAAAATCCGTATAGATGTAGTATCAGATGTAGCTTGCCCATGGTGTTACATCGGAAAACGTAGAATTGAACAGGCTATTGAAAATACACAAATTTCTGATAATGTGCAAATTATCTATCACCCTTTTCAGTTAGATCCTTCTATTCCGAACGAAGGGGTTGACTTCAATACATACGCAGAAAATCGTTTTGGGGATGGCTATTTACAAAAATTTACACAAGTCGAAAATGCAGGTAAATCCGTAGGACTAGATTTTGAGTTTGAAGCTTTGCCAAAAGCGATCAATACATTCCATTTGCATCGCTTCCTGACAATTGCTGCTATGGAAGGCAAGCAAGCCGAGCTAAAAGAACTTTTTCTGAAAGCTTATTTTATCGACCGTGTCGACTTGAGTAAAAAGGAAGAGTTAATCAAGATACTAGGGCAAATAGGTTGGTCAGAAGATAAAACGTTAGCGCTTTTTAACTCTGATGAAGCTACCGATAGTGTAAAAGAAGAAATGCACTATTTCAGACAACATGGTGTAGGAGGCGTTCCTTTTTACATTTTTAATAAAAAGTATGCGCTATCAGGAGCTCAGCCAAGTGACGTGTTTGAACAAGTATTCCAACAAATCATGCAAGAAGAAGGAATTACAGTTCAAGCGGAGAGTAATAGCTGCGATATAGAAACAGGTGAATGCTAATTAATCCCACCTTAATAATATCCAATTTGACATAAGCGTTTAATAATCTTTATAAAAGGAATATTTTTGATTTGCTATACAAAGTTTGACATCATCAGGTCAGATTATTAGCAAATCCGAAGTATTCCTTTTTTATTTGTAAAACAAACCTATCTTAATTGCTTTCCTAAATACTCTAATCACCCGATTTAACAATTCTTTCTTATTACTTACAATATTGGATGAGACCATTTACCTTTTATTGTTTATTAGCAGTATCATCAATGAGTTATGCACAATCAAAAGTTGATAGTGCATTATCAACAACCTATCGGACTTTTACTGGAAAAATAGGTTCAACGTCATTTAGAGATGACTTTATTAGCCCACTAAGGTATGATTTGTATGCTATTGGGCTAGAATTTCAACAACAACATCAAAAAAACCAAAAGTTATCCACATTGTTATCCACAATGTCTTTAGGAGTTCCTTCTCGCCCAAATACCCTAAAAGTCGCTACAGGAGAACTCAATATTTACTTTGCCAAGCAGTATGATATGCTTCATTCACCTAATACTCATTTGTATTTAGGAGGGTTTACTGGGCTCAATATTGCTGCAAGATTTTCGGATATTTATAACCTTGGATACGGAAATAATGAGGTATCGGTAGATGCGGGCTTAAGAGCTGGAGTAGCCTTAAGTTATTGGAAATCAATGCGTATCTTTCATAGAAAAGTACAATTTCGAAACTTTTTTATGATGCCTTTAATCAGTGTACTAGGGCGTTCGGGATACGCACACGACGCGTACTTCAAGGAAGAGTTATGGAAGTACTTGGGCGACTACATATACGTTGGGGGTATCCACAAATATTTCTTTTATACTAATCGAGCTACCTTGTATTTTGGAGAAAAGGAATGTGCTAACGCCAAGCATCCTAAACGAAAATCTTCTTGGCGTGTTGGCATTGAATGGAGTTTTAGGCATTATACAGCTCCTTCGGAATTATCACTTGGAAATACGTCTTTGACAGTTGGTAAAGTAATTACATTTTAATTTTCTATGAAAAAATTCATTCTATTAATACTATTGGGATTCACATTTTTGAGTTGTGAAAAGCTCTTTATTTCTCCTAACCCACCCAATACCCCTACCGAAAACTTTGATTTGCTGTGGAAAACAGTCAGAGATAAGTACTGTTACTTTGAACTGAAAGGAATTAATTGGCAAAGTATTTATGACAAATACAGACCAAAAGTAAATGATCAACTAACTCAGGATGCCTTTTTTACCATTGTGAGTCAAATGATGAATGAGCTTCATGATGGTCATGTCAATTTGCAAATCCCCAATACTCGATATAGTTACACATATTATTCGTCTTTAGGCTTGCTGAGAGGCTATGCCCATAATTTTAATGATAGTATTTTAACCAACCAATACCTCAAATTTGGTTATGGGCAAAAAGTAAGAAGTACTATTTTGAATGAAAATATAGGCTATATCTATTATGGCAGTTTTTCGACTACTTTAGATGAAGATGAGTGGAACAGTATTATTAATAAAATGGTAATTACCAAAGGTTTAATTATTGACATTAGAGACAACAACGGTGGTTCGGTAGAAAATATCAAGCGCCTTATGCAACACTTTATTTTGGAAAAAAAGCTAATAGGTTATACCCGAAGCAAAAATAGCGCAACTCTCAACGATTTTAAAGACTATACTCCTGTGTATGTGGAACCCAGTGGTTCGTTTTATGGGAAAAAAATCATTGTACTAACCAACCGACGAGTGTTTAGTGCAGCCAATATGTTTGCTTCGGCTATGGCAGAGCAAAGTCAAGTGACTTTAGTTGGCGATATTACAGGAGGAGGAGGAGCTGGACCTATTGGCGGAGAATTACCCAACGGTTGGCTATATCGATTTTCGGCTGTAGCGTTTTCCAACACTAAAAAAGAAGACATTGAGAATGGGATCAAACCCGATTATCGAGTAAACATTACCACAAAGGATGAGACAGCTAAAATTGATACAATCTTAGAAAAAGCAATGGCGCTCTTGAATTGAGTGATTGTTATTTATCACACTTGCCTGGACACAAAAGATTGCGTTTGGACAGGTGATATTTATTTTAAAAACAATCACTCATTCGCTCAAGTACTGAATATATTTCATCAATATTATCAACAATATATCCTGACACTGTTAACAAATACCTTACATATTTACCAAAGCATTACCTCTTAGTACAGGTAAAACGTCATATAAGTCATGTTGTAAACAGTAAGCAATATCTTTTTGGATACCTAATCTTTGTAAACGACGAACGTGTGATGAAGATGCCACATAAGATAACAAATCATCTTTTGCATTCTGGTATTGACGTAGTGCCATCAAAGCAGAATCTTCCTCAATCATAAATTCCTCTTTCAAACGCTCCACTAATGCTCCTGCAAAAAGAGTATCTTCCAAATTAGGTTTGCCTTTCCAACCAGCACACAAAATCAATACATCATATTGTTGGTCTTTCAAGTAAGTTGCCAATGCGCCTAGGTTTAGGAATGCCCCAACCATTACTTTTACCGCAGATTTTGATTTTGTAATAGCCAAAGTACCATTGGTAGTAGTCACACAAATTGTTGCATCTTTCACTTTATCGACCATATAACTAAATGGCGAATTATCGAAATCGAAACCTTCTGGCGTTTTTCCGTCGCGCTCAGCAGCAGCTAAATAGCCCTGTTGTTGATAGGCAACACATTCGTCAATGGTAGCAACTGGGATAATAGACCCCACTCCATTGGCAAATGCCGTTGTCATACAAGAGGTAGCTCTGAAAATATCCACAACCACTACGATTGAGTTTTCGATATTATGAAGATGTAATAATTCTGGCGTTAAACAAACATCAATGGTTTTCATGATTGGACAAAATGTTTCGAGCAAAAAGCCCTAAGACTTCTTGCTCGAAAAGGTTAAATTTTTGACTTGGTATTATTATGCTTTAGTCTTTAAGCTTGTAGCTAATGGCCTAGTGCGGAAAGACTTATTTAAGAAATGGTAATTTTACCACTTGAGCTTTCAAATATTTGTTACGGATATTGATATAAACTTCTGTACCTAATTTACTGAATTCCTTAGCTACATAGCCTAATCCGATACCTTTATTCAACGAAGGCGACTGTGTCCCAGAAGTAACTTCACCGATGATATTACCAGTTGCATCCATAATTTCGTAATGCTGACGAGGAATACCACGATCTACCATTTCAAATGCTACCAATTTCTTAGTTGGACCATTTTCTTTGATTTGTTTGTGGAAAGCTGAGTTCACAAATTCTTTATTGAATTTTGTAATCCAGCCCAAACCAGCCTCGATAGGAGAGGTTGTATCATCAATATCGTTGCCATACAAGCAATATCCCATTTCTGTACGCAAAGTATCACGAGCACCTAAGCCTACTGGCACAATACCAAATTCAGCTCCTGCTGCAAAAATAGCGTCCCACATGGCTTTTGCATCTTCATTTTTTACATATACTTCCATACCACCAGCACCAGTATAACCAGTTGTGGCAATAAGTACGTTTTCGATACCTGCAACTGTACCTTCTTTGAAAGTATAGTACTCCATAGAACCAAGGTCAAGGTCAGTCAATTTTTGCATGGTAGCTACCCCTTTAGGTCCTTGCACAGCAAATAGACTGATTCCATCACTAATATTTTGCATCTCAACATCAAAAGTATTGTGGCTCTGCATCCAGTTCCAGTCCTTTTCGATGTTAGAAGCATTTACTACCACAAAGTATTCGTTTTCCGAACGGCGGTAAATCAATAAATCGTCTACGATACCACCTTTGTCGTTTGGCAAGCAAGAGTATTGCACTTTGCCATCGTACAAAGCAGCTACGTCATTTGAGGTAACATACTGTAAAAATTCAGTCGCACGCTCGCCCTTTACCACAAATTCACCCATGTGAGATACATCAAATACCCCAACTGAATTACGAACAGCAAGGTGTTCCTGAATCAAGTTGGTATATAAAACTGGCATTGAATATCCTGCAAAAGGTACCATTTTAGCTCCTAATGCGACATGTACATCGTTGAGAAATACGAGTTTTAATTGTTCTGTTTGTTCCATTTGGTAGTTGGTTGAAAAAGATGCACAAAGGTACGGAAAGTATCTATATCCATCGAGTGTCAAAAGCAAGGCTTTTGCATTTATCCACAAAAAAATCCCAAAAAACACGAATCTGCATTTTTTGGGATCATCAAAATGCTTCGAAAAGCACTATTCTTGATACAAAGCTGTCAAAACTGTTTGACCAACAGCTTTTAAAGTATTTTTATCAATTACATTCATATTGTCATTATGAGTATGATGATACGAGCCAAAAGTTTTAGGATCGTTTGGTCGAAGCTCCACAATATCAATCATTTGAATTTTACCAATATCGTTCACAAAAGCATGGTCATCGGTTAATGCACCACCATCGGCATCAATAAATAAATTGCCATAACCAAGTCTTGAGGCAATATCCCAAATACTTCTTGTTAAGATAGGAGCATATTGCATTGATAATCCTTCATGTGGAAAAACAGCACCCTTTGCGCCAACCATATCCAACAAGATACCATAATATGCTTGATAATTCGGCACGTGTTTGTTAGCAGCCCAATACTGTGAACCTAAGCACCACCATACCTGATTGCCCGAATCGCCACGGTACTCATTTGGCTCACCATTGTCCTCGGCATCAAATAAGATAAAGTCAATCCCAACATTAGGTTTGCTTTGGGCATCTTTAATAGCTCTTGCAATTTCTAACAAAACGCCTACACCACTTGCACCATCATTGGCTCCATCGATGGGCTTATCTTTATCTTTAGTGTCTTTATCTGCAATAGGTCTTGTATCCCAGTGTGCTGCCAACAATATTCTTTTGGCTGCTCCAGGGTTATAAGTTCCAATGATATTTACAGCATTAAGCTTTTTACCATCGTAAGTAGTGGCTACAAAGTCTTGATTGATAACCTGACATCCGTAAGCTTTTAATTGGTCGGCTAACCATGCAGCACAAGCTTTGTGTGACTTGGTATTAGGAACTCTGGGACCAAATTCAACTTGCTTTGCTACAAACTTATAAGCAGAATCTGCATTGAAGGTAGCAGCTGGCAATAGCCCTTGATCGGCTGCTGGGGTTTGGGTACTTGCTTGTTCGGTTGTTGAACTAGATTTTTCTTGACAAGATTTGAGATAAACTCCTACGCCAGAAAAAACAAATATGCCTAGCAAAACAAGAGCGATTTTAGACGTTTTCATATACATATAAATAAGGCACCTTTTGAAGATGCCTTGGAGGAAATTTTATTTTTGAAATATATTGGCAATTTCTGCTAATCCCAAAATTTTCATGGTAAGCTCACCGCTTGGCGAATAGCTTGGATTAGATGAGGCAAAAAGTTGCTCGACTAAAGTATTCATTTCTTGGTTTGACAAACGTGACATGCCAAATCTTCCTGCCGAACGTTTTGCCATAGACCTAGCTAAATTTTCAACTCTGTCGAGATGTAACTCCGATTCGTTGCGTTTGAATTGCTCTAATAAACCTTCAATCAAAGCTTGTTCATTTTCATCGGGCGAATCTGCGGGAATGCCATTAACAATAAATGAATCATGTCCAATGACACTTAAATCAAAACCTAGATTACGAACTTCATCTTGGATTTCGACTAATAAATGGAAATCCGCAGGAGTTAACTTAATTGTTGATGGAAAAAGCAATTGCTGGGATGTTCCATTATTTTTTTGAAGATATTGTACAAATTTCTCATACAAAATACGCTCATAAGCCGCACGCTGGTCAATCAACAACATACCTGATTTTACCTGAGAAATAATATATCGGTTGTGAATCTGGAAAGTTGTTGCGTCTGAATCCTGAGAACTGCGTAGTGGTCGAGACTCCAACAAATCATTGGCTTTGCTTTTGAGCGTGAAAGGTTGAGTCTCTGGATAATCTTCTTCGTTTCTAAAATTGAAAGACGATTGTTCCACTCTTTTTTGCTCAAAACTTTCAACGGTATTATCTAATCCTTCGTACAATTTGTTCCAATTTGAAAGATTGCTTTTTTCACGAGGCGACATTTCTGGCTTCGCAAAAGGTCTTTCACTGTCAAAATCAGCTTGGTTCATTTTGCTCGGAACAGCCGTAGACGTTGGAGTAGGAGCATTATTAAAGCTAAAAAACTGATTGGAGTAATTGATATTGGTATCAAAGTCGAGTGATGGCGCCAAATTATGCTGGCTCATCGATTTACGCACAGCAGCTTGCACAATGGCATAAACGGTACGTTCGTCATCAAATTTGATTTCTGTTTTAGTAGGGTGTACGTTTATATCAATATGAACGGGGTCTATCTCAATAAATAGAACATAGAAAGGATGTGAGCCTTCAGGCATCAATCCTTCAAACGCCGACATCACCGCATGATTGAGATAACTATTTTTGATAAAACGATTATTGGCAAAGAAAAACTGCTCGCCACGAGTTTTCTTGGCAAACTGAGGTTTTCCCACAAATCCACGAACTGTGACAAATGATGTTTCCTCCTCGCAAGGTGCTAATTGCTCACGATAGCTTTTGCCAAACAAATCCACAATACGGCGACTTAATTTGCCAGAAGGCAGATTATAAATTTCGGCATCGTTGTGGTACAATGAAAAAGCAATATCAGGATTAGCCAAAGCCACACGTTGAAACTCGTCGATAATATGACGCATTTCTACAGGGTTTGACTTTAAGAAATTACGACGAGCAGGAACATTGTAAAAAAGGTTCTTGACCAAAAGATTGGTGCCCTCAGGTGTCGAAATAGCCTCTTGCGCTTTTAGTTCAGAAGCTTCAATTCTTACCATTGTACCTAGTTCTTCGGTATTGCGTCGGGTTTTTAGCTCTACCTGAGATACCGCTGCAATTGAGGCCATAGCTTCGCCTCTAAATCCCATGGTACGGATTTTAAACAAATCGTCGGAAGTACGGATTTTGGAAGTAGCGTGGCGCTCAAAGCACATTCGTGCATCGGTTTCGGACATACCTTTACCGTTGTCGATAACCTGAATGAGGGTTTTGCCTGCCTCTCTCACAATCAATTGAACCTGAGTGGCTTCGGCATCTATAGAATTCTCTAACAACTCCTTCACCACAGAAGAAGGTCTTTGAACTACCTCCCCAGCAGCAATCTGGTTCGCAATCGAATCAGGAAGCAGTTGAATTATATCTAACATTTGTATCAGCTAAATTTTTAGGGTTTGAAAACTCATGTCTTTAAAACATTCATTTTCTACAATCACTCTACTAAGTTCGGCATTAATGAAGGGATTCCCAACAAAAAAACGACATTTGAACTCAGAGTGCTTGTAAATCAGGTATCTTTTTTCAGGAAAAAAACTTTACAAAAATACGATAAAATATCATCTTTTGATAGAAAAGATTCTCATTAACAATACATTAACTTGTCTGAACACTCTGTATAAAAGCACTTAGAAAACCTTTGGCAGGTATAAATTTTAGTTGACCATTCAATAAATGATCCGCTCAGTAATCGTTCTACCCGTAATTAGTCTATAGTCTCATTATCAGATTATTCCATAGGATTTGTACCAAAAATCAAATTTTTGAAAGAAAGCATTCGCAATTATCAAACTTTCCAAACTAATTTTGGACATCCTTTGTTATAACAACCATAATAGCTAATCAAACTAAACAGGCATCATGTTAAAATCTCAGATATTTATTTATACAGAATCAACTCCCAATCCTAATTCAATGAAGTTTGTGTTGAACTTTGAATTGGCGCCAGAAGGTGCTTCTTTCGACTACGCAACACCTTCAGAAGCAATTTCGGAAGAAAAAAACTCTCCTTTAGCAGTTGAGTTATTTGGTTTTGATTTTGTAAAAAGAGTATTCATTTCTTCCAACTTTGTGACTGTAACGAAAGATGAAGAAACTAAATGGGAAGATGAATTATTCAACTTGAAGCAGTTTTTGAAAAAATTCTTCGAGGATAAAAAAGAAGTTTTTGCTCAATCAACCATAAAAGCTCACGAAACTAATCCTTCGGGCGAGCCAGATTCAGATACTGTTATCAAAATCAAAGCTGTTCTTGACCAATACGTGCGTCCTGCCGTTGAGTCAGACGGTGGCGCTATTAGTTTCCACTCATTCAACGAAGGCACAGTAAAGGTATTACTCCAAGGCTCATGCTCAGGATGCCCTTCTTCAACGATGACTTTGAAGGCTGGTATCGAAAACCTTTTGACAAGAATGGTTCCTGACGTAAAAGAAGTAGTAGCTGAAGGAGTCTAGTAAGTGTAGAGTTTTGAGTGCAGAGTTTTGAATAATTGAGCCATGTAGAGACGCAATGCTTTGCGTCTAAAGAGGTGTCATTTTGAAATATAGTATCAAGGCGTTCGAAATAAGTTTTTCGAACGCCTTTTTTATACCTCCATGCTAGATCTCACTTGGATTGAGACGCAATCATTGCGTCTCTACTGCTAGGAAACAAATTTTAATATACATTAAATCAATCCATTAGGAATGACTCATGCCTATTTTGATAATCGTCTCAAAGTGAAATTTAACACATTTTCAAATCTTCAAATTGACACATCTTCAAATTAGCCCCTATTTCTCTCCATCACTTTTATAAATACTAATTGGTTTTTCGAGTTCTAGCGCTAATACAGTCATATAAGTATCATTTACTTTTGCAGGAACATCAATGAATACAATGCCTGGCACATTACCCCAAGTCATTTTGCTTTGTACTTGATGAGTTAGTTCGTGATTTGTTCCTACGACCCTTATTTTATTGATTTTATTGTTCAATCCTTTCAACATAACTTGCCCCGAGGATTGTGGTTGTAGAAACAAATACAGAGTTGTTGAATCTTTAGACAACGTAGTTGGTCCA
Organism: Cellulophaga sp. BC115SP; assembly: GCF_009905545.1. GTDB lineage: Bacteria > Bacteroidota > Bacteroidia > Cytophagales > Spirosomataceae > Flectobacillus > Flectobacillus rivi. The sequence continues at coordinate 156,881 of NZ_JAAALB010000010.1, forward strand.
TAAAAATGCCCTGCTTCGATACCTGCAATGGTTCCAAAAACAGCCTCCTCGTGTTTCTTATTCCATTTCCCTAGTTCTTTCAAAATATGAACTTGTTCGGCAGGAATTGTACCGTCCTCTTTAGGACCAATATCAAATAGGTAAACTCCGCCATTACTAATCACATCCGCAAAGATTGAGATAACCTGAAATGGGGTTTTGTAATTGGTATCGTCAGGGTGATATCCCCAATTGAGATTAGACGTCATACAAGCTTCCCAGTAAGGAAACTTCTTTGGTCGGGTAGGAGGGATTGTTTGCTCATAAGTTTCATAATGTCCAAAATCCAAAAGGCGGTCGTTGGCAATAGCCCAAGGTTGAGCTTTCAAGATTTTATCTTTGATTTTTTCAGATTCCCATTCCTTCGAACTATGTTCCCACTCGCCGTCAAACCACCAAAGGTCAGGGTTATAACTAGCCAACAATTCATCTATTTGATTATGAGCAAAAGTTTTGAAACGCCCCCAGCGAGCCAAATCATCTTGCATTTTATAACGATTACTATCTCTCAAAATAGCTGGATAATCAGGATGACTCCAATCAATTAAAGAAAAATAGGCACCTTTTTTAATCCCTTGTTTTTCAAGAGCATTAAAAAAGGGCTTTATCAAGTCTCTTTTGGCAGGAGTGTTTTTTACAGTACTAAAATGTTTTTCTTTAGTTGGCCAAAGTGCTACACCATCATGATGCTTGGTGGTAATAACAGCATATCTTGCGCCACTCTCTTTAATTAAGGCAGCCCATTCTTCGGGATTATACTTACTTGCCGTAAATCCATTGAGCTGCGCCATATAGTCTTTGTAGGATATTTTGTGGTTGTGAAAGCTCCAACTTTCATCGACTCCCTTTACAGAATAAATACCCCAGTGGATAAAGACACCTAACTTCCCGTCCTGAAACCACTGCATCCGTTCTTGCAAGGAGCTGGGTGATGTTTTGTTCTGAGCTTGTAGGTTAAAACTCAAATAACAGAGTGTTGATAAAAATGTTAATAATCTTTTCATAGAAAATAAACTTGTTAATGTTTGAAAATTGAGTGTTCAAATACAAAGAATGAAGGGTGAATTTCTTAAAAAATCTTATAGTCACAGTCCTTCTTTGCAAGTCTCCTATATTTAAGTATAACTTTGCTATTTAATAATCAACATCTTATTATCCACAGTCAACAATCCATGGTCGAAAAACGTTGGAATTATAAAAAATTACCCTCTTCAGAAATAGTAGATACCCTATCAAAAGAATTAGGTGTTAGTTATGAAATCGCTACTTTATTAGGTCAGCGAGGCGTTGGTACATTTGATGAAGCCAAGCATTTTTTTCGTCCTAGCTTATCAGATTTATACGACCCATTTTTGATGGCCGATATGACCGTTGCGGTTGAACGATTGAGTAAAGCTGTTGAGCAAAATGAGAAAATACTAATATATGGTGATTATGATGTAGACGGTACTACTTCGGTTGCTATGTTTTATGGATTTTTACAAAAGTATATTCATCAGAACATTGAATTTTATATTCCCGATCGTTATGCCGAAGGATATGGTGTTTCGCAAAAAGGAATTGAATATGCCGCCGAAAATGGTTTTGCCCTCATCGTAAGCCTCGACTGCGGAATCAAATCTGTTGATAAGGTAGCTTGGGCAAAAGAACATGCCGTAGACTTTATTATATGCGACCACCACCGCCCAGGTGACGAGTTACCAGATGCAGTAGCGGTATTAGACCCCAAACGTGAGGACTGTCAGTATCCATTTAAGGAATTGACTGGTTGTGGCGTGGGATTCAAGTTATTACAAGCTTATTGTCAAGTTAAAGATATTGATGTCAATTTGTTGTTGCCCTATTTGGATTTGGTTGTGACGAGTATTAGTTGTGATATTGTTCCGATTGTAGGCGAAAACCGAGTTTTGGCATTTTATGGTTTACAACAGCTCAATACCAATCCAAGAACTGGACTAAAAGCGTTGATTAAATCCGCTTCGCTCGAAGGCAAAATGGATATTACCAAAGTGGTATTTGGATTAGGTCCACGAATCAATGCAGCAGGAAGAATTCGCCATGCTTATGATGCTGTTGACTTAATGTTATCTGAAGACGAACAAAAAGCTGAAGAATTTGCCCGCGTGATTGGTCAACATAATACCGACCGCAAAGGACTTGATTCATCGATTACAGCCGAAGCACTTGAAATGATTGCTCAAAATAGCGATTTGGTTGCCGCCAAAAGTACGGTATTATTCAATGAAGCTTGGCATAAAGGAGTTATTGGTATTGTAGCAAGTAGATGTATCGAAAAGTACCATCGTCCTACCATTATCTTGACAGAATCTCATGGCAATGCCGCTGGCTCGGCTCGCTCAGTACCAGGATTTGATGTGTATGATGCCATTGAAGAATGCTCAGAGCATTTGATTCAATTTGGTGGACACACTTTCGCTGCTGGTCTTACGTTAGAGCTTAACCAAATTGACAACTTTAAAAGAAAGTTTGAAGAAGTTGTTTCTCGTAAAATTTTACAAGAACAACTGTCTCCACTAATAGAAATAGACTTGGCATTGCCACTATCAGCTATTACCGACAAGTTTCATCGTATTATGAGTCAAATGTCGCCATTTGGTCCTCAAAATATGACGCCTGTATTTGTCAGTCATAAAGTACAACTGTATGGTGCGCCAATCAAAATGAAGGAGAAACATCTAAAGTTTCAGGCATTCCAAGAGGGCTCAGCCGCATTTACCTGCGTAGGTTTTGGTATGGTTGAAGACTTTTTCGATAAATTATTGGAAGTTCAAACTTGTTCTATTTGTTATACCATCGAAATCAATGAGTGGCAAGGGAAAAAAAGTTTTCAACTAATGTTGAAAGATATTAAGTTTGAATAAAAGCACAGGTATTTTCAATTTGTGTTTGCTCTTGAAAATCGTATTCTATTTTAATTCATAGATAAAAAAGGCAAGTTTATTATAAAGAATTTTGCCACAGCAATTATGCTACTAAGAACAGAAAATCTTGTAAAGAAATATGGTCAGCGCATGGTCAACAACAATGTAAGCTACCAAGTAGAACAAGGCGAAATTGTAGGTTTGCTCGGTCCCAATGGTGCTGGCAAAACAACTTCGTTTTACATGGCAACAGGTTTGGTAAAGCCTAATTCTGGAAAAGTATATCTCGATGATTTGGATGTGACTAACTTGCCTATGTACAAACGAGCACGTTTAGGGATTGGCTATTTAGCACAGGAAGCTTCTGTTTTCAGAACGCTATCTGTTGAAGAAAATATCTTAGCGGTGTTGGAATTAACAAGTCTTTCTAAAAAAGAACAAAAAGAAAAAACTGAGCAATTACTGGAAGAGTTTTCATTGACTCATGTTCGTAAAAACCTTGGTCAAGTATTATCTGGAGGTGAGCGTCGTCGTACCGAAATTGCCCGTGCCTTGGCGGTTGATCCTAAATTTATTTTGTTAGATGAGCCTTTCGCAGGGGTTGACCCTATTGCTGTAGAGGAAATCCAAGGGATTGTTGCAAAGCTCAAATACCGCAATATTGGTATCCTTATTACCGACCACAACGTAGACGAAACATTATCGATTACTGACCGTGCATATTTGTTATTTGAAGGAAAAATTTTAAAATCAGGTACACCAGAAGACCTTGCTTCGGACGAACAAGTACGTCGTTTGTATTTGGGTAAACACTTTGAATTGAAGCGTAAAATCTAGTGCAGAATCTCTTTGAGAACAGCCAAAGATTTTATTTCTCCAAAGGTCTCCAAATGTATTTTGTACCAGTGTAATAGGATCTCTACCATTTCATTTCTTGAATGACGATCGATTCTTGGTGCGTCTCCATATTCCAATCCCCAAAGGAGTTGAAGCCCAGCTTTTGCTCCTTTGGTCAGAGGATACCCGTACAAGCTCAATTCCTCCTCCATTTCTTCGACCGTTTCAGGCAAAAAGCCTAAATAAGCTGTCATTGCTAATAAAAACTGAATATGAAAGCATTCAAAATGCTTATTAGCGCCATCTAGCCACAATATAGACTCCTCGACAAAGTCGAACAGTTGTTCATTCGGGGTTTCTTCTCGTAAAGTTTTTGTTAAAATCTCTGTGACAAAAATCGCTACCGACGATTTGGCAATCTCATAAGGAATTGTCTCGAAAGGATGATTACATTTGATTTCTGCAATACGATGGATATCCTTTCCTTTTTTATGATATATCACAAGGTCGAGTAAAGTGAGCGGTTGGAAAAGCGCTATTTTATTTTTAGCCCTTGCACTTCTCACGCCATTTTCAATGTACGACTGTATGCCAAACTCCTTGGTGTAGATCTTGGCAATAATCGAGCTTTCTTTATACTTTACGTAGTTGATGACGATTCCTTGAGTTTTACTTAGCATGACATTATTCTTCTCTTCTCCACTTCAATTTTTCGACAGGTATTTTTTGTTCTATTTGCTCACGCAAAATATCCATCATGTCATCGACTGAAATATCTGGATCAAATTGAATTGGCTCTTTGAATGTAACCGAAAGCGTTGTGTTTCGTTTTTTAAACAAAAGCCCTTTCTTATCAAAAGCTCTTCTAAAACCGTTGATTACGACAGGCACTACAATGGGATTATGTGCTTTTATCAAGTGCGCTGTTCCTTTACGAAGAGGAGCATAAGGCGTGGTTGTTCCTTGCGGAAAACTTACTACCCAACCGTATTTTAAACCTAATCCAACCTTATCGTTTGCGGCAGTATCCAATTCTCTTTTTACGTCATGCCCTTTAGCTCTCCAAGAGCGATTTACCAAAATAGCGCCCGCTTGAGAAAAAATCTTTGGGAGTAATCCACCTTCCTTCATTGTCTCAGATGCTGCTACATAAAACAGTCGTGACCTCGGAGCCAATAGATAAATGGGAAAGTTTATCGAATTTTTGAATCCCCATTTGATACTAAAGAAAACATGATACAAGCAAATCACATCCATGAAATAGGTCTGGTGATTTGAGAGAAAAAGAACCCCTGTCTGTGGCAAATTTTCGAGATGCTCTGTTCCTCTGATTTTAGTTTTATTATAAACTCTCAATCTTCCATAAGTTATCCATCCTAAGGTAAACATGATGATTCTTTTCAGAAACATCGAATTACCAAAAGGGTCTCTCTCCACAATTCCAAAGACATCAAACATGGATAAAAAATTTCGGATATGTAATTTCATTGCTTGCAGTTTTAGTGTCTTAGACCATATTTATGACTAAGAAATAGTTTGGTTTTTGAGTCGTTTTAGACATTACTTAATTGGTCGAAGATATACATTTTTTTACAAATAATCTCAATCCCTATTTTGGCTCTCGCCATGCCTAACTTATGTTTATAAATAGCTTAGCATATTTCATTTTATGAGGGAATTACTAGAAGTATTACTATTCGAACGTTCAATCAATACTTTTAATACTTTGTTTTTCTTTCAAATAACAGCTATGACATGCGACTATTTATAGTCTACATTGACAGATTTTTTATTCCTTCTTATTCACTAGATATTGAATTTGTTTTAAAAGATAATAAAATAACCAAATGGATAATATAAGTTTTATTTAACCTTCATGTTTAATAACCGAACGTTCAGTCAAAACATAAAAACTTAATAATCAATACATTTCACTTTAGTTAACTTCACCATAACCATTCTATTCTTTTTCTTGTTTATTTTATTGAGGTCTCTTAAATCTTCATTTTATTCATAGAACTGTCTATTTTTATTGTAAAAACCTAAACTAATGAACATACTAATCACTGGGGGAACTGGGCTTGTAGGCACACGACTTACTGAACTACTTACAGAACAAGGTCATTCGGTTTGGCATTTGAGCCGCAAGGCTCAACAGAGAGGAAACGTGAAAACTTTTGTTTGGGATATAGACAAAGGATTCATTGATGAGGAGGCTCTACTTGGGGCAGACTACATCATTCATCTTGCAGGTGCAGGGATTGCGGATGAGCGTTGGACGCCAGAACGTAAAAAAGAAATCATTGATTCTCGTACAAAATCCCTCGGTTTGATCTCCCAAAAACTCAAAACTCTTCCACACAAAATTCAAGGGTTTGTTTCGGCATCGGGTATTGGTTTTTATGGTACAGATACTGGAAGTACGATCATTACAGAAGAGTCTCCAGCGGGCAATGACTTCGTGGCTGAGTGTTGTATTTTATGGGAAAAAGCTTCCGAGCCCATATCTGAACTTGGGATTAGATCCACTAAACTTCGTATTGGAATAGTACTTACCGACAAAGGCGGTGCTCTTCCTAAAATGGCTACACCAACCAAGTTTGGCTTTGGCGCTCCACTCGGTACGGGCGAACAATTTCTTTCGTGGATACATATTGATGATCTTTGTAGACTCTTTATTCATGCACTATTTACCCCTTCTATTCAAGGTGTTTTTAATGCAGTTGCAGATAATCCTATCAACAACCGAACGTTCAATCAAGTTTTAGCAAGAGTGTTAAATCGACCTTTATGGCTACCCAATGTACCTTCTTTTGTCCTCAAAGCTGTTTTTGGTGAAATGGCTTCTATTGTACTTGGTGGCAATTATGTGTCGAACAAGAAACTCAAAAATGAAACATCATTCCAATTTCAATTCAATGATTTGGAAACAGCCCTACGTGATATTTTCAAAAAATAGCTGTAAAGAGAGTTTAAAAACTGTTATTTTGTGAGACTTTATTCAACAATAAACATTTTTTTGAACACTCTGAACATGAAAAATATCTTGGTGTATTGCGGAGCTTCTGTCGGCTTCGATGAGATTTATAAAAATACAGCTATCGCTGCAGGCAAGCTTTTGGTAGAAAAAAACAAAACACTTGTCTATGGTGCAGGGAGTGTTGGTATCATGGGTATAATAGCCGATGCAGTACTCGAAAATGGGGGAGAGGTGATTGGTGTAATTCCCTCTTTTATGGAAAAGTTTGAGGTACAACACAAAGGACTTACTCAAATTCACGTAGTGGAAACTATGCACCAACGTAAGCAACTAATGGCTGAAATTTCAGATGCAGTTGTTGCTTTGCCTGGCGGCTGGGGAACCCTCGACGAGCTTTTCGAAATTCTTACTTGGAAACAATTAGGATTACACCAAATGCCTGTAGGCTTACTCAATGTCAATGGCTTTTATGACCCATTGATCGAAATGATTCATAAAATGGTCAAAGAGGGTTTCCTAAAACAAACCAATTTGGATATGTTGATGATTGACGACAATCTTGAAAGCCTCCTCAATCGTATGGAACAAGCTGAGTATCCAGACTTTCCTGTTGGGAAATGGGTGAATAAAGCCTAACAATACAATTACAGCTTTGTTCGTTTGCCTATGATATAAACCCTTAATATTGGCTATTTTCATGAAAATCTATACTCCGTTTGCTATCGTTTTGTTGTGCATGCCATCTGCATTCTTGATGGCACAAAACAAACCTGAAAACCTTGGAACTGCTATTAATACTGAGTACTCTGAACTTGGTCCAGTTATGTCTCCAGATGGTAAAACGCTCTATTTTGGACGAAAAAATCACCCTCAAAACAAATACGGAGTCAATGGTTCTGAACAGATAGCAGGCTCTCAAGATATTTGGTTTTCAGAAAATACAATGGGAGCTTGGACACCCGCCAGACGTATGTCCGAAAACCTCAATAGAGATCAATACAACAGTATTTTGAGCATATCTCCCGATGGACAAACTATTCTCATGAAAGGTGCTTATCTCAATGGGCAATACGAAACTCGGGGGTTTTCTATCGCTAAAAAGCTAGAGGGAGGCTGGGGACTTCCACGCAAATTAGATATTCCTAAATACGAAAAACTAAGTCGAGGTAAAAACGAACATGGCTTTTTGTCTGCCGATGGAAAGGTTTTATTAATGGCCTTTTCAGAAAAGAAAAACTCTGATGAAGACGATATCTACGCTTCTTTTTTGGAAGATGATGGTACTTGGTCAGAACCTATGAACTTAGGCGATGATATCAATACCAACTTCACAGAAACGACACCTTTTTTGGCAGCCGACGGTAAAACTTTGTATTTCTCCAGTAACAGAGAAGGAGGGAAAGGTAGCAACGACATTTATGTTTGTAAACGTAAAGACGATACTTGGATCAATTGGACGGAGCCTCAAAATATCGGCGAACCTATCAATACCGATGAATATGATGCCTATTACACGATTCCAGCCTCTGGTGATTATGCTTATTTTATTTCTGGTAAAAGCTCTCTTGGCAAAAAAGATATTTTCCGCTTGAAGCTTGATGCTGGTACAACGTCTCCTATTCAGGCAGGTAACGAACCAGTGGTGGCAACAAACAAGCCCGGTACTAAAAATACCAAAAATCAGCCCACACCCGATGCTACGAAATCAGAACCCGTTGTATTAGTTGCTGGTAAAGTAATTGATAATAAAACAGGCAAGGTACCTAAAAATGCCAAAGTCATTTACGAAGATTTGACTACTGGAAAAGAATTAGGTCAAGCTAGTCCAGACCCAATAACAGGTATCTACAAAATTGTATTGCCTTATGGTAAAAATTACGGTATTACGACCAAAATAGATGGTTTTGTAGGAACTTCTCAGAATATTGACTTGAGTAAAATTTCAGGAAAATACCTTGAAATAGATGGAAAAGATATTACCATTGCCCCAATCGAGGCTGGCACAAAGATAACGATGAACAATATTTTCTTTGAATTTGGTAAAGCAGCCTTACAACCTGAATCCACTCCTGAGTTGAAGCGTATTGCTGAGTTTATCAAAAAGAATAAAATCAATGTCGAAATCAGTGGGCACACCGACAACGTGGGTAGCGACGAAGTCAATAACCGACTTTCACAAGAACGTGCAGATGTAGTTCGTAATCAACTCATCACTTTTGGCGTAACACCCGAGCGAATCATCGCTAAAGGATACGGTAAAAATCGCCCTAAGGTAGCCAACGATACGCCCGAAAATCAGGCAACCAATAGACGTGTAGAGTTTGAGATTTTGAAGAATTAAAACTATTTACTCTTTTTTACAGTTATTTTTGTGAAATGATTGCCACAAAGGCTCAAATATTCGGTATTTGAGCCTTTGTGGCTAATTGTGTTTTTCAGAACTGAAAAAACATTACCTTACAGCAAATACATACCCTAGCTTTTTTCAACCATGCTTGTTAAAGATTTCCTGAAGCTCTACCGTGAAGATGGCGTTGTGCAGACTATTTCGGAGCAAACTAAAAACCGAGAAAAGTACCCTCATATTCAATTAAAAGGGCTTTCTGGTAGTCTTGATGCCGTTATTGCTTCGGCAATACACCAACTGAACCCTAAACAAGACCATTTATTTATTCTTGAAGACCGTGAAGAAGCGGCGTATTTTCTCAACGACCTCCAAAGTCTCTTGGGCGAAGAAGTTCCTATGCTTTTTCCAATGTCCTACAAAAAGGCCTATCAATACCAAGATATTGACAATGCCAACGTGTTGATGAGAGCAGAAGTATTGAGTAAAATCAACAATAATACCAATACAGGGCAAATCATTGTTTCGTATCCTGAAGCACTTTTCGAGAAAGTTATCAACAAGCGTTCCTTGATGAAAAATACGCTTACAGTGTCTTTGAACGAGCAGTTGGATACAAACTTTTTGGCAGAAATTTTACTAAGCTATGACTTCGAAAAAACTGATTTTGTGTACGAAGCAGGGCAGTTTTCTATTCGAGGAGGTATTGTAGATGTTTTTAGTTTTTCGAACGAACTCCCTTATCGTATTGACTTATTTGGCAACGAAGTTGAAAGCATCCGTACCTTCGACCCAGATTCACAACTTTCGATTGAATCCGTTTCTAAAATCAATATTATTCCTGATGTTCAAACCAAACTCATTCAGGAAACTCGCGAACCATTTTTTCAATTTTTATCGCCCGATACACGCCTTTGGTTTAAGGATGTTGAACATGCCTTAGAAATTGTGGAAAAATGCTTTGAAAAAGTGGAGCAAAGTCTTCAAGAAATCTTAGCAAAAAGTGGAGGAATTCAAGTTGTATCTGACCCTAATCAACTGTTTGAAAGTCGCCGTAGTTTTTTACAGTTAGTCAAAGGATTTGGCTCTATTGAATTTGGAAGAAGGTTTTATTTTAAAGAAAAAACCGAAAAACTGACCTATCAAGCCAAATCTCAACCTTCGTTCAACAAAGACTTCAAGCGCTTGGCAGACAATCTTCGAGAATATCAGAGTTTTTATTTTACCAATATCATCACATCCGAATCGCAACGTCAATTAGAGCGCCTGACCACGATTTTTGAAGAAATCGACTCCAATGTGCGTTTTCAACCTATAACCATTGGACTTCGAGAAGGATTTATTGATGAACAAAACAAAATTGTTTGTTACACCGACCATCAGATATTTGATAGGTTTCATCGTTTCAAAGAAAAAAGCAAGTATTCAAAATCTAAAGCCCTTACGCTCAAAGAGCTTCGTACCTTACAAGTGGGTGATTATGTAACCCATGTCGATTACGGGATAGGACGTTTTGCTGGTCTTGACAAAGTAACAGTGGGTGAGTCTGAACAAGAAGCCATTCGTTTGATTTTTAGAGACAACGATGTATTGATGGTATCTATCCACTCTTTGCACAAAATTTCAAAATTTTCGGGTAAAGAAGGTGGACCTCCAACGATGTCTAAATTAGGTTCGCCTGAATGGGAAAATAAGAAATCCCGTATCAAAAAACAGGTTCAGGATATTGCCAAGGAGCTTATTGCCCTTTACGCCCAACGTCGTTTGGCTCAAGGATATGCTTTTTCGAGAGATAGCTTCCTTCAAGCCGAATTGGAATCTTCGTTTATCTATGAAGATACCCCAGATCAAGCAAAAGCTACGGCCGATGTAAAAGCTGATATGGAAAAACCAAACCCTATGGATAGGCTAGTTTGTGGTGATGTGGGTTTTGGAAAAACTGAAGTGGCTATTCGTGCGGCATTCAAAGCTGTTGCAGACTCCAAACAAGTGGCTATTTTGGTACCAACTACTGTTTTGGCCATGCAACATTTCCGTACCTTCCGTGACCGTTTAGAGAATTTCCCTTGTCGTGTTGAATATATCAACCGTTTTAAGTCAACACAACAAATCAAAGAAACCCTAAAACGTGTAGCCAATGGCGAAACTGATATTTTGATTGGTACTCACCGAATTGTGAATAAAGATGTTTCTTTCAAAAATTTAGGCTTAATGATTATTGATGAGGAGCAAAAATTTGGGGTAAAAGTCAAAGACCGCCTCAAAGAAATGCGTGTCAATATCGACGTCCTAACACTTACTGCAACGCCTATTCCACGTACGCTACACTTCTCGTTGATGGGCGCAAGGGATTTATCGGTAATTGCAACTCCTCCACCAAATCGACAACCCGTAACTACCGAATTACACGTACTAAGTGATCAGTTGATTCGTGATGCTGTGAGTTATGAGTTAAAACGTGGTGGACAAGTATATTTTGTTCATAATCGTGTTGCGGAACTTGAAAGTATTGGAAACTCAATTCTCAGAATGGTTCCTGATGCCAAAATTGGTATCGCACACGGACAAATGGATGGTGACAAACTCGAAAAAGTAATGATGAACTTTATCGAAGGTCATTATGATGTGTTAGTTTCTACGAATATTATCGAGTCAGGTATTGATATTCCAAATGCCAACACGATTATCATCAATCACGCCAACCATTTTGGACTTTCTGATTTGCACCAAATGCGAGGTAGGGTAGGGCGTTCGAACAAAAAAGCTTTTTGTTATTTGCTAACACCAGCACTTTCTCTCTTAACTACAGATGCTCGTAAGCGCTTAAGTTCTTTGGAAGAATTCTCTGATTTGGGAGATGGATTCAAAGTGGCTATGCGAGATTTGGATATTCGTGGCGCAGGTAATTTACTCGGTGCTGAACAAAGTGGCTTTATCAATGATTTGGGATACGAAATGTATCATAAAATTCTCGATGAAGCAGTTCAAGAACTGAAAGAAAATGAATTTAGAGCCTTATTTGAAAATGATTTGGCTGAATCTGCCAACAAATTAAAAGTAGATTGTCAAATAGAGACAGATATGCACGTACTCATTCCAGAAAATTACGTAACCTCTATTTCCGAAAGATTATCGCTTTATACCCAACTAGATGATATGAAATCGGAAGAAGATTTAGTGAATTTTCAAAGGGCTATCAATGATCGTTTTGGACCAATTCCTCCAGAAGTGAAAGATATGATAGAAATCGTAAGAGTTAGATGGAAAGCAGAAGTTTTAGGAATTGAAAAAATTATGCTAAAAAATAATAACCTGCGTTGTTTCTTCGTTTCCTCACAGAACGAAAGGTATTATAAATCAAGTGTTTTTGGCAAGATTCTTGATTATGTGAAAGTCAACCCGAAAAAATGTTCGCTCAAAGAAGCGAAAGGGCGATTAATCCTTAGCTTTGATAAAGTCACTTCTATTGACGAACTTCAAACAATTCTGACCGACATATACTCTCGAGGATAGCTTTTAGGAGGTATTTTCCTAAACATCGTTCAAAAGCGCAAACAAATTGGGTCGCTTCAGCGCTTTTTATACCAAAAACACTAATTTTGTGTTTAATCAATAACTCGATTTTAGTATTAAATATTTATACAACGACAATCCAAGTATTTAAGAAATGAAGTTGTCTATCAAATCAGTAGCTGTTTTATTCATGGGTTTAGCCCTTGTGAGCAGTTGCAAAAGCAAAAAGCCGAATAGTGTTAAGTTAGGTAAAAACAGTACTGCTACTGGTATTACCTACAACAAAAAAGGAGGATTCCAAGTTGATAAAAAATTCAAAGGTCAGCCTACTGGTCCTAACCTCGTGTTTATCGAAGGTGGACGCTTTACGATGGGAGCTCTTGAAGAAGATGTTATCAACACACGTGACAACTTGGAAAGAACCGTTTCTGTTCAATCATTCTACATGGATGAAACAGAAATTGCCAACGTTCACTACCTCGAATATCTCAACGCCATTCAAAAAGACTCTTCACAAGAGTTTTATGAGTCTGCTCTTCCAGATACATTGGTTTGGAAAGACGAGTTAGCGTTCAACGACTCTTATGTTGAGCAATATCTTCGTTATCCAGGTTTCCGTATGTATCCTTTGGTGGGTGTTTCTTGGACTCAAGCAACAGACTACTGTACTTGGCGTACTGCGGCGGTTAATAATGACTTAGCCATGAAAAACCAAAAAGGTAAGAAGTCAACCACAAAGAGAAAAGGAAAAGCTGCTGGAGCTGAAGTGAAAGCTGCACCTGCATTCTCTGCTGGTCAACGCCTTCCAATCGAATCAGGAATTGTATTGCCTGCTTACCGTCTTCCAACAGAAGCGGAGTGGGAATACGCTGCTAAAGCCATGATTGGAACTCAATATGAAGATGAAAACCAAGTAAATCAACGTATTTACCCTTGGGATGGTCCTTCAATGCGTTTATCAAGAGGTAAACACAAAGGAGATATGTTGGCCAACTTCAAACGTGGTCGTGGTGACTATGCTGGTATTGCTGGTAAGAGTAACGATAAAGCGATTATTACAACTGAAGTTTATGAATATCCTGCAAATGACTTTGGTTTGTACCAAATGGCAGGTAACGTAAACGAATGGGTATATGACTTATATCGTCCACTTTCTTACGAAGATATGAACGACTTGAACCCTATTCGTAGAAATGATTTCATGGATAATGCGAAAAACTACGATAGAAAAAATAACAATTCGTTAATTGATAACCGTTCTCGTGTTTACAAAGGTGGTTCTTGGGCTGACGTAGCTTACTGGTTAGCACCAGGTACTCGTAGATATCTAGATCAAGACTCTTCGACATCGACTATCGGATTTAGATGTGCCATGATTCGCGCTGGTACCAACAAATAAGATTTTCTATTTTTAAAAAGGGCTTAAAATTTCGATTTTAAGCCCTTTTTTTATTGTTCAGCACATGCAAGTACCATAATTGAGATTTCTTTCGGATTTACAGCCTTTATGACCTCAAAACAAGATTCTATTGTTGCTCCAGTAGTCAGCGTATCGTCAACAATCACAATTCTTTTATTTTCAAGCATTTCTGGTGCTATTACTTCAAATAACTTCTCAACATTTTCAAATCGCTCCATACGTTTTTTTCTTACTTGTGATTCTGTGGCTCGTACGCGTTGAACAGCATTTTCCAAAACAATACCACCCAAACTTTCTGCCAAACCATCCGCAATGCAAGTCGCTTGATTGTAACCACGCTCCAATTGTCGTTTTTGATGTAGTGGAATTGGAATATATACATCAAAAGTGTTTTCTAAACCTGTTTCTTTGAGTTCAGCCCCAAACCATCTTCCAAGCATTTGCCCTAACTCTTGATTTCCTCCATATTTTATGGCATGCATGATATGTTGAACGTTACTTGCTTTTTTGAATTTGAGGTACGCAAATTGATATTGAGGCATGATTCTACCTGCAAAACGATTTTCCAAAACATGATAAAGTCCTTTATGTGAGTCTGTTTTGGGTAAATCAAACAAGCAGTCGGTACAAAGATGTTTTTCTTGGGATACTAGTGGCTCGTTACAAGCAACACATACGTCTGGGAAGAGCAATTGTAGAAATGCTTTGAACATGTTAGGTGTCATCAGTGTTGAGTATTAGGTGTAATAGACTTTGCGCTTTTTATTAGTAAATTAGCGTTCTTTTAAATGAATTAACGATTTTTTTCAGAAACAAACAATAGCATTATGAGCTTAGTCACAGAATTTAACGACTACAGAGCTAAAATGAACGAAAAAATTTTAGCTGGTGATAATAAAGTAATCAAACGTATTTTCAATCTAGATACCAATACTTACGCTGAGGGCGCTTTATCAGAAAAAACCAAAGAGATGATGGGCTTGGCTTGCTCTATGGTTTTGCGTTGCGATGATTGTGTCAAATATCATTTGGGCAAATGCTTCGAATTGGGTGTAACTGATGCCGAAGTACAAGAAATTTTCTCAGTGGCTACCCTAATTGGCGGTACAATCGTTGTACCTCACTTACGCCGTGCTGTTGAGTATTGGGAAGCTTTACAACAAGAACAATAATCAGAAATACGGTTTTGACCTCAATAAAGCCGTATTTTCTCAAAACCATGGATATAGAATTAGAAAACCTATCTCAGGAATGGGATATTCTTTTAGATAAACTCGAAAGAATGATGGAAAAACGTCCTTCTGATCTTAATTCAGTACTTTTTTTAATCGGGGTACAAGAGCTAGGAAAAGGACATCGTTTTTTTACCAAAGAAGAAAAACAAGACTTGATGCATATTGCTATTTGCAAGGTGCTTAGTTTTTCTGGGATATACGAACTAGAAGGTACCGACCAAGATGGCTGGCCACATTGGAAACTGGTTCAACCTTTGCCTTTTGTGAATCTATTGGAACAAGAAAAGCTCTTAAAGGCTCATGTAATTGAGTATTTCGAAAAAGAAGTTTTTAATAGTTAAATCAGCGTAAACTTAAAATGGCACAAAACGATAAGATTTTACCGTTTTGTGCCATTTTAGTTTTTATTGAATACTTATTCTTTGCCGACAAACTTACTATATGCTTGCAGATTAATCTGAGGAATAGAGGCATTGTAGGTTTGATTTATCGCTTTTATTACCTCATTGGCGATGACTGCCTGACCAATAGCTGTAGGATAAATACCATCTGCTGAAAAGAAGTTTCCTCGTGTTCCACCGTCGATTTTAAAACCATCTGCTGAAACATATTGGTTGATGTGGATTTGATGATAAATTTTCTCCAAATCTACTAATGCCAATCCTTTTTCTTTTGCCAATGTCTTAATTCTATCATTATATAGTTTTATAAACTGGGTATTGTTGTTCAATATTTGTGTATTCAAGAAGGTAGAAGTAGGCAAAATAGTAAACACATCATCTCCCTTTTTAAGACTTCTAAACAAATTATCTACCGTTTGACTTGGGATAAACAACATATCGGTTGAATTACCATTGATAGAAATATTTTTTGCTTTAGTTTTTAAATCCTCCAAGGTGTACCAATTAAAATATGCTAAATCGGTGATAATTGGCCATGTAAATACAACACCTTTCTCTGCTTTTGCCTTTTCATACAACAGTTCAATTGTTTTTTCTAATATTTTGGGACCATTCGTGTACCTTTCATACCCATAAGAACTGAGAGCATTTCCATTATTTTTAATGAGTGATAGCAACATATCACTATCATCTTCCAATAGATAAAAGTTAATGGGTTGCTTTAATATTTGTTCTCTTAATGATACTGATTTATCGTCAATCCCATCGGGTAAGATGCGACTAGCAAAAACACCACCAATACTCCATCTGTTTCCTAGTAAATCAAGTGTTTCGGTATTGACCACTCTGCCTGCGATGGTAAGTCCACCATTTTCAGGTAAACCGTAGTTTTGAGCCAAATTTCCTTGATATTTTGTTAATGCTGGAGGCGTACCAGCTTTTACCGTTGCTATATTATTTTTTACTTCCTTCCAAGTAGGATAGGAGGAACCATCATTGATAAGCTCTAAATACCCTGTTCCATTTACTTCCGTACCAGAAAATAAAGGGCTTTGAAAATTACTCATTCCCATTTGCCATGCTACAAGATTTGGAAACGCTGTCATTTGTCCAACTCTATACAATCCACCATTGCGGACGCCAGCCGTCAATCCGCCACCCATCGCAATCATGTTTAGCTTTTCTCCATTATTGATAATAGAGCCCAGGTTAGGAGTATTATTTCCTTGAAAAAAGGCAGAAATATCTAAACTAGCAGTAGCAGAACTTTCGCCTTTGATAAAGTAAGATTTATCAGAAAAAGGATACAATGGAGGTAATAAAGTCTCATTACCTGTCATACTAGGAGGATTGACTACAGGAGGTGTCGTTGGCTGAACCTCGACTTGCGGAGGTAATACTTCGGATGAACAACTTACTAATAGAACTGTAGTACATAATTGTAGTAACTTAACTATCTGTTTCATAATCATTAGTTTAAGATGTAAATACTTATTTTGTGACTACCTCAATAGTCACTCTTTATGGCATTCAATTTGAAAGACAGGAAAGATTGGTCATGTAATTGGGAAGAAAAGCATTTTCTACATTGGGTAATTATCTAGGATGTAGCCAAGAGTCGTTAGAAAAGCATCTCAGATACAAATGTATACAAAATAGCAATCCTCAGTTTATTTATTGCATCCTTCTAATGTAATTAAATTTCAGTCTTCTTTTTCCTCCCAAAAACTATCATCTTTCCTGTATAGAATATTGAGGCTTTGCCATGATTTAAGGTTATCTTTGAGATAAAATGTTTGTTAAAACAGCATATTCAACAACAATATCCTTTTTGTTTTATGAAAATCATTACCTACAATGTCAACGGTATTCGTTCGGCTATTTCCAAAGGCTTTATTGAGTGGCTTCAGGCTGCCAATCCAGATATGATTTGCTTGCAAGAATTAAAAGCAGAAGAGCATCAAATAGAAAAGCAACTTTTAACAGATTTGGGGTATCATTTGTATTGGTATTCTGCACAAAAAAAAGGCTATTCGGGTGTAGCAATCTTCACTAAAGTCTTACCAAAGCATGTAGAATATGGCTGTGGAATAGAAGCCTACGACAACGAGGGACGTGTACTTCGTACTGATTTTGAGGATTTTTCGTTAATGTCAGTATATATGCCATCAGGTTCGAGTGGCGACGAGCGTCAAGGATTCAAGTTTCAATGGATGAATGATTTCCAAGAGTATATCAATGATTTGAAGGTACAAATTCCCAATCTTATTGTTTCGGGAGATTATAATATTTGTCATCAACCTATAGATATCCACAATCCTAAATCCAATGCTAATAGTTCTGGTTTTTTGCCTGAAGAACGTGAGTGGATGGGACAATTTTTGGAAAGTGGATTTATTGATACATTCCGTCATTTCAATCCTGAGCCTCATCATTACACTTGGTGGAGCTTTAGGGCAGGAGCGAGGGCCAAGAACTTGGGCTGGCGTATCGATTATAATTGCGCTACTTTACCCTTGAAAGACCGACTAACACGTGCCTATATATTACCCGAAGCCAAACATTCAGACCACTGTCCGTCTGTTGTGGAATTAGATTAATAATTCTCCACAGGAAGTTATCCACATTGTATAAATTTGTGGATAACTTCCTGTGGAATTCGCGACTATTTCCATTTCAGCATGATTATTGGACTCGTAATGGTCATATAATCCGCAAAATGATTTTATTACTATGACAAATTCTCCTATTGCCGCACTTTCGTTACGCATTGAAGAATATAAACGAAAGTTTTATCTAAACCGATTAGTCAAAGGATCTATCTTCTCTTTGGCTGTTATTTTGTCTGCCTATCTGGTATTCAACACATTAGAATATTTTGGACACTTTGGCTCATTTTTCCGTGGAATACTTTTCTTCGGATTTATTCTAGCTTTTGGGTTATCCACATTCTTTTGGGTTATCAAGCCTTTATTGTTTCTTTATGGAAACAGAAAACCTCTAAGTGACGAAATAGCCGCTGACCAAATTGGCAAATTCTTTCCAGAAGTTTCGGATAAATTGCTCAATACACTCCAACTTTCAAAAGCGTTGAGCCATGAGCAAAATGAATTGTTAATGGCATCCATTGCTCAGAAATCTCAGCAATTGGCTATTATTCGCTTTGCCGATGCCATTAAGATTGACCACAACAAAAGATACCTCAAATATATGGCAGTACCTGCTGTGGTAATTTTTGGGTTATTATTGATTTATCCTGCCTTCTTTTCAAAAAGTACTGAACGTATTGTCAACTTCAAAAACGAATATCAAGAAGAAGCTCCTTTTAGCTTTGAATTAGGAAACAAAAATCTAAAAGCTTTTAAAAACGAAGACTTTACCGTAAATCTTGCTCTTCGTGGCAATACGATTCCTGATGCGGTTTATGTATTAGTTAATGATAGAAAAATGAAAATGGAGGCTATAGATAGTCGTCACTACTCATTTACGTTTTCTAAGTTGCAAGACAATACAGATTTTACGTTCGAGGCAGCTGGCTTTAAATCAGGTAACTATGAGATAGAAGTTGTTAATAAACCAACCCTTGGCTTCTTCGATGTAACACTACATTATCCTGCTTATTTGAACAAACCTGATGAGCAACTACAAAATATGGGTAATATCACAGTACCCGAAGGCACACTTATCGACTGGAACTTTACTGTGACTGATACAGACTCTATCGTATTTTCTTTTGACGGAGATAAAAAGCGATATTTTGCGGAGAAGAAAATGCTAGGTGGGGGATATGACTTCAGATTGAAAGCAACTCGTTCGAGCGCTTATCAGGTATCGCTCAAAAACCAATATTCTAGTTCAAACCAAGGAATTGATTTTAACCTAAATGTTATTCCTGACAAATATCCACAAATCAGTCTTGAACAATACAAAGATTCCACGCTTTATAACTATATGGTTTTAGGTGGAAGTATAGCTGATGATTACGGATTAAGCCGTTTAGCTGTATTTTATAAAATTTTGCGCGATGGAAAGCCTAATAATGGCAATTATCGCAATTTCAATATTCCTGTAAACAAAACGCAATCAATCCAAGGATTTTATCAACAATGGGCTATGGATAGCCTAAAATTGAATCCTTCGGACAAAGTTGAGTACTATGTTCAAGTTTGGGATAATGATGGCGTAAATGGGCCAAAATCAACGCGTTCGCAATTATTGAACTATACCATTCCAAGTAAAAATGACATTAATAAAGAAATTGATAACTCTATCGATAAAACTGAGGCTCAATTAGATAAAACGCTCGAAAAAGCTCAAAAGCTTCGCAAAGAATTAGCAGCGCTAGAAAATCGCTTGAAAAATAAGAAAGACCTAGATTTTCAAGATAAAAAACTCATTGAAGAGATTGCTAAGAAAAAAGAAGATTTGATGAATGAAATCAAAAAGCTTCAAGAGCAAAATCAAAATCTAACAGATAAACAACAAAGATTCAATGAGCAAAAACCTGAAATGCAACAGAAAATGGAAGCATTGCAGAAAATGATGAATCAATTGATGGATCCTGAGACGCAAAAGCTTTACGAAGAATTGAAAAAAATGTTAGAGAAAAATCCAGAAGATAATCATATCAATGATCAGATGGATAAACTTCGAAACAAAGAGCGTAATACTGAAAAGGAGCTAGAGCGTATGCAAAACCTTTTTAAGAAACTTCAGGTAGAGCAGAAACTCGACAAAGCTATCAAAGAACTTGAAAAGCAAGCTGAGAAACAGGAAAATCTAGCGGAGAAAAACGAGGAGCTTAGCAAAAAGCCTCAAAGTCAAGATAAGTCGCAGCAAACAGAAGATTTGAAAAAAGAGCAAGAAAAGCTTAGTAAAGAGTTTGACGATGTTAAAAAAGACTTGAAAGATGCTGATAAGCTTAACAATGAAGTCAAAAATTCAGATCCGCTTGAATTAGATAAACAACAGCAAGAGGATATTTCGGATGACCAGAAAGATGCTCAGCAGAAAATGGATAAGGGCGATAATAAGTCTGCCGCTGGTAAACAAAAGAAAGCAGCGAAGAACATGAAGAATATGGCTCAAAAGCTTGCACAGATGAAACAACAAGCTGAGATGAAAGAGAATGAGGAAAACATAGAAACATTACGTGAAATCTTAGAAAACCTTGTAAAACTCTCTTTTGACCAAGAACAGCTCATGAAAGACTTTAGAGGCATTATGCCTTCTGACCCTCGATTTGTGAAATTATCGCAAGAACAGATCAAGCTTCAGGATGATGCTAAAGTTATCGAAGATAGCTTATACACCCTTTCGAAACGAGTATTACAAATTGAAACATTTGTAACAAGAGAAATGGGCAATATGAAAACTTATATGGGCGATGCCGTTAAACTCATTAAGGATCGTAAAATGGCAATGACTGCCTCGAAACAACAGTTTGCCATGACATCGATGAACAATTTAGCTCTTTTGTTATCTGACGTTCAAAAACAAATGCAACAAAACCAGCAAATGATGATGGCTGGTTCTGGAAGTGGGAAAGGTAAAAACAAAGGAAATCAAAAAGGAATGGGGCAGAGTCAGAAAGATTTGAATCAGAAAATGCAACAAACCCTGCAAAAAGGTTCTCAAAGCAAAGGTGGTATGTCTGAGGATTTAGCTAAACTAGCCCGCGAGCAAGCTCAAATCAGAAAGATGTTGCAGGATATGATGGATAATCAAAAAGGTACAGAGGTTGGGAAAAAGCTAGGAGATGAAGTAAAAGACCTTTTGAAGAAAATGGAAGAAACTGAAACTGATCTAGTCAATAAACGTCTAAATCCTGATTTAATAAAACGTCAACAAGAACTTCTAACTCGTTTGCTCGAATCTGAAAAAGCTTTGAAAGAACAAGAGGAAGACCAAAAACGTAAAGCAGAAACAGCTAAAAACTACGAAAGAAAGGTTCCTCCACAATTTCAACAATATGTAAAGGATAAGCAAAAACAAACGGAATTGCTCAAAACAGTTCCTCCAAACCTGAATCCTTATTACAAGCAACAAGTAGATTACTACTTCAAAAAGATTCAATAAAGGAAAAGGCCAGCGTTTGCTGGCCTTTTTTTATTCTACAAACTTTATTTCAACTCTTCGATTCACGGCTCGTTCACTTTCACTTCCTACCTTCACCAATGGCTTGGTACCTCCATATCCTTTTGTGTTGATTCTTGTAGAACTTACTCCGTATTTTACCAAGTAATCTCTACAAGTATTTACACGCTCAATGGATAGTTTGAAATTATCATCCGCATCTCCAGATATGTCAGTGTGTCCTTCTAATAAGATTTTTAGCTGTTTATTTTTCAAAAGAATCATCACCAATTCATCCAATTCTTGATATGAGGTAGTTTGTAACTCTGAGAGTCCCAACTTAAATAAGATTTTTTCTAGTCTTATACTTTCCTTTTTAGTGGCTGCTTCAAGGATTTCTTTCTCCCTTTTTTCATTAATGATAATCCTAGGCTTTTTATTTTCCTTGGCGTCACAGCCTGCAATATCTGTTACAATCCCAAATCTGATTGTATCTACCTTTACTACTTTGGGTCTATACTCACCATCCTTGAATACCGTAATTCCATCTCTCATGACAAACATTGAGGTATTTTGCTGCTTATCATTGGTAAACTCATACCAGTCATTTACAGTAATTGCATTGAAAAAGCCTTCCATCGTTTTTGTTTCATACAAATACGGGCTTTCATTCGCCACTACCTTGTAGCTAATGTTTTTCTTATTTTCTTTGATAAGGATTTCAGATTTTTCATTCACATAAAAATTACATCCTTCTGCACAGGTTATCTTATTCCCTCCATCTATTTTCTCTTTTGAACTCCAAATCACTTCCACATCATTCAATCTTAAATCTATTCTGACCAAATATTTCATGGTAGTCGTGGCAAAATAGATGCGTCCAAGCCCGTCTGTTCCTCCCGAAATCCATCCTCCATCATTGTGTGAGGGTAATTTCCATTTTGTGTATTTACCTGTTTTAGAGGAAGGACTAAATTCATACACTGGTAAGGACACATTTTTGTCGGCTTCCACTGCCAGAATTTTATTGTTAAATGTTTTAGCGATAGCATTACAACGAAAGGGTAGGAGGGCTGTCATTTCTACTCGATCTTGATTTTGGTCTTGCGTACCCAAAGACAAAATCACGCCAGGAAGCGTAACTGCATAAATAATCTTATCACAGTTATTAGGTAATGGTGTGCCTATTACTTGCTCATCTCTCCTGAGATTATCTTTCTGTGCTTCAGAAACACATACCTGAGTAAATAGCAATAAAATGACTAGCGATAGATGGCGTTTCATAAATTTTAAAACTACTTTTTCTAAAAAACTAAGATACAAAGTATCGTTCTAATTGTTTGATTTTCACTACGTCGAATTTATGTAGTATCTTTGTAGGCTTTTGCATCAAAGCTCATACCAAACCGCTTTTACAAACAGCAAATCTTTTGCCTCTCAATTATTAAGATATCCAAGGTAAATATTTATCGATATGATTACATTCTTTAATGAGGACATCTCATTCAATTTGAAACATAAAGTAAAGACCAAATCGTGGTTGAAAAAAGTAGCTGAATTAGAGGGATTTAGGATGGGTAATCTCAACTATATCTTTTGCTCAGACAACTATCTTCACCAAATAAATGTTGAGTACTTAGACCACGACACCTTAACTGACATTATCACCTTCGATAATTCAGAAGAAGAGGAAACCATCGAAGGGGACATCTTTGTAAGTGTGGAACGTGTTGAAGACAACGCCAAAGATTTGAACGTGCAGTTCGACGATGAGATACTTAGAGTACTGGCGCATGGGCTTCTTCACCTTTGTGGTTATGATGACCATACTGATGAAGAAGAGGCAGAGATGAGAGTAATTGAATCAAAGTATATTCAACTTTTCCGAACAGACTTTGCCAAATAAGTAGTTTTGAAAAAAGTCTCCACGTGGAACATTTGCAAAAAATCACAACTTTCACATGCACCTAAAAGAAACTCAAAAGCATATCAAAAAGAGATTATCAATTGGTTTAAGGCGATTTGTAAAAGGAGAATCAATAGATCTTAGCAACTACCAAAACAATGAAATATTGCGGTATATTATCCTAAGCAGAACTGATTTTAGAGAATATTTACAAAATCAGTTTATTGAAGGGATGAGTTGGGATAACTATTGTATAGATTGGGAAATCGATCATATAGTACCTACTAGTATGTTTAATATGCTTGATAAAGCTGAATTAAGCATGTGTTGGCATTTTTTAAACTTAATGCCGATGCTTAGTAAGGATAATGAGATAAAAGCAAATTCTACATACTTTGCAAAAATTGAATTAGAAAAAAGGAGAAAATATTTACCAACCAATCCTATAATACAGTCATTGTACGATAAAATAATATCAGAAGATGATATACATAGTAAATACCAATATGATTTAGATTTTTTAAAATTTTATAGTAAAATAAATTATATATAAGATGCACAGTAACTATGACATAATAGTAGTTGGAGCTGGACACGCAGGGTGCGAAGCTGCACACGCTGCCGCAACTATGGGTTCTAAAGTGCTACTAATTACCATGAATATGAATACGATTGCTCAAATGTCATGTAACCCAGCCATGGGTGGCGTGGCAAAAGGACAAATCGTAAGAGAGGTAGATGCACTTGGTGGTATGTCAGGAATTATTTCTGATAAAACCATGATTCAATTTAGAATGTTGAATCGCTCAAAAGGTCCTGCTATGTGGTCGCCACGTTGCCAGTCAGACCGTATGCGATTCGCAGAAGAATGGAGATTAGCTCTTGAAAGAAACCTAAATATAGATTTTTGGCAAGAGATGGTTTCAGGATTAATAGTGGAAAATAACCAAGTAGTTGGTGTAAAGACACAACTTGGGATAGAATTCCGAGCAAAATCTGTCGTACTAACTAATGGAACATTCTTGAATGGATTAATTCATATTGGTGAAAAAAACTTTGGAGGTGGCAGAACAGCTGAAGGAAAAGCAACAGGAATTACCGAGCAATTGGTGGAACTTGGTTTTGAAGCTGGTAGAATGAAAACAGGAACTCCTCCAAGAGTAGATGCGCGCAGTTTGGATTTTTCTAAAATGGAAGAACAAAAAGGAGACGAAAATCCTGCTAAATTTTCCTATTTAGACACAGAACCATTAAAAGAGCAAAGAAGCTGTTGGATTACCTATACTAATCAAGAAGTTCATGATGTCTTAAAAACAGGTTTTGAAAAATCTCCTATGTTTGCTGGACGTATCAAAGGACTTGGTCCAAGATATTGCCCATCAGTAGAAGATAAGATTAACCGCTTTGCAGAAAAAGAACGTCATCAAATTTTTGTGGAACCAGAAGGTTGGAATACTGTGGAGGTTTATGTGAATGGTTTCTCAACTTCATTACCAGAAGACGTACAATATGCAGCCTTGAAAAAAATTCCAGGTTTTGAGAATGTAAGAATGTTCCGTCCAGGCTATGCGATTGAGTATGATTATTTCCCACCAACACAGCTAAAACAAACTTTAGAGACAAAATTGATTAGTAATTTATTCTTTGCTGGTCAAATCAATGGAACTACTGGTTATGAAGAAGCAGCGTGTCAAGGCTTGATGGCAGGTATCAATGCTCACCAAAAAGCACATGATAAAGAGGATTTTGTATTATCACGCTCAGAAGCATACATTGGTGTACTTATCGATGACCTTATCAACAAAGGTACCGAAGAGCCGTACCGCATGTTTACGTCAAGAGCTGAATACAGAACTTTACTTCGTCAAGATAATGCAGATATTCGATTAACAGAAAGAGGATATAATATTGGATTAGCTTCAGATGAACGTTTACAAAAAGTTAAAGCAAAAAAAGAAACAACTGCTCAACTCGTAAATGAATTAAAACATAAGAAAGTAAAACCAGCCGAGGTTAACGAAAAACTAGAAGCCATCGGAACAGCTCCGCTCAAAGAGGGTACTTCTTTGCTGAATCTCCTGAGACGTCCAAATGTAACGCTTGCAGAAATTAAAAACTTAAGTGAGGAGATTTCTGAATATTTAGATCAATATACAGAAGAGACATTGGAACAAGCTGAAATCAATATCAAATACGAAAGCTATATTGAGAAGGAACAGCAAATGGTTGAT
Source organism: Cellulophaga sp. BC115SP (assembly GCF_009905545.1). Taxonomy (GTDB): domain Bacteria; phylum Bacteroidota; class Bacteroidia; order Cytophagales; family Spirosomataceae; genus Flectobacillus; species Flectobacillus rivi. The sequence goes on from NZ_JAAALB010000010.1 coordinate 182,744, forward strand.
AAAATGCAAAAACTAGAAGATTTGGCAATCCCATCAGATTTTGATTATGGCAGACTTTCAGCTATTTCGATTGAAGGTAGACAAAAGCTTAGTAAAATCAGACCAGCGACTATCGGACAAGCATCCAGAATTAGTGGTGTTTCTGCTTCAGATATTTCTGTACTCATGGTATTCATGGGAAGATAAGTTGTAGATGCTAGCGAAACGCTTGTACTGATTGATATAATTTGAATAATACAATTAACAAAAGCCACTGTTTCCACAGTGGCTTTTGTATTTAAAACAGATTTTGAACTAAGAATGTAAACGAAAATAAGAACCACTATCAGATTACATTCATTCATCTATAAAGGTGAATGAATTATAGTTCTACACATTTTAGTGTCATCAATTATTCCACCCCAAAGTATAAATAGACTTTTAGTATATTTGTTGTATCAACATAATCCAGAATACGATGCAAGAATTACTAGAGAAGTGTCCAGTTTGTCAGCATACCCAAACCCAAAAATATATTACCTGCGAGGACTTCACTGTAAGTCATGAAAAATTTGATATTGTATCTTGTCAAAAATGCGGCTTCAAATTTACCAATCCAAGACCAACAGCCAACACTATCGGGAAATACTATCAGTCCGAAAACTACATTTCGCATAGCAACACCTCGAAAGGAATCATTTCAAAAATCTACCACCAAGTAAGAAAAATAACGCTTCAGCAAAAAGTAGATTTAATCAATAAACTCAACGGAGGAAAACAAGGTAGCTTACTCGATATTGGTTGTGGAACAGGAATGTTTTTGAACGCTGCCAAAACAAATGGATGGAAAGTCTCAGGGGTAGAGCCAAGCGATGGCGCTCGAACAATGGCCGAAGAAATTAATCAGATTTCTATTCCTTCAGAAATTCTTGGTTCATATCAATACCAACAATTTGATATTATTACGATGTGGCACGTACTTGAGCATGTTCACTTACTAAACGAAACGGTGGAGTTCCTAAAGGAAAAATCCACCCAAAAAGGAAAGGTAATTATTGCAGTTCCGAACCATGAATCTCAAGATGCTCAAATTTATCAAGAGCACTGGGCTGCCTACGATGTACCAAGACACTTGTATCATTTTTCGAGAAATAGCATTCAGCAACTTTTCGAAAATCACGGATTCAGATTGAAAGAGCACTTACCCATGAAATTTGATTCTTTCTATGTAAGTATGCTCTCCACAAAATACCAACAAGGAAATACTAACTATGTGGAATCGTTTTTAAGCGGACTCAAATCAAATAGGGTAGGAGCGAAGCAGAACAATAATTACTCAAGCATCATCTATATCTTCGAGAAAAAGTAGTTTTCCACGACATATTCTCTGATTTTCCCACAGATTTAATACTTATTAACATATTTATCAACATCCCTCGGTGATTATATATTGCCGAGGGATTATTTTTGTTGATAATTATAAGTACTAAATACCTTATAAATAAACAATTTCAATATAATAGCAAAAGTTATACACATACGATTCTATTATCAACAAAGTTTTCAACATATTCACATGAAAGTAATTAACATAGTCTTGATAACTTTTCTAGGATTTCTATTCATAGAGGCGTTATTTAGTTGTGCGCAGGTTGTAGCACCCACAGGAGGTAAAAAAGACACCCTCGCACCAAAATTAGTAATGAGTATCCCAGCTAATCAGTCCAAAAACTATAAAGGAAAAAGTATCGAGATTCAGTTTGATGAGTATATCAATGTGGATAACCTTCAACAACAGCTATTAATAACGCCAAGTACGGAGCCTTTTTTTACTACTAAAACAATGCCCAGAGGTGTTCGTATTACTTTTGAAGATGCCTTTCAGCCAAATACAACCTATAGTTTCAATTTTAGAGAGGCTATTAAGGACATAACTGAAAGAAACCCAGCCAAAAACGTAAGAATTGTATTTAGTACTGGCGGGGTGATTGACTCACTATCTATAGAAGGAAATGTCGAAGATATTATCGAGAATAAAGGGCTGTTAGACGCTACCGTCGGAGTGTACAGATATTCGGATACACTAAAAATCAATAAGATGAAGCCTTACTATTTTACAAAAACAGATAGTACAGGAAATTTCAGAATTGAGAACGTAGCGGCAGGGAAGTACAGAATTTATGCTATTACCGATGTTAACAGTAATCTTCTATATGATGAAACAAAGGAAAAAATTGGCTTTATAACTGATACACTGCAACTTAATAAAAGCGTCAGTGGACTAAAAATTAAGGTAGCCAAGGCAGATAACTCTCCCGTAAAGGTGAGTAAAACACGCACAACCACCAATTATTACTATGTGGAGTTGAACAAGGGTGTCAAAAAAGTCGATATCAAATTCGAAAATCCTCAAGATAGTATTCCTTATCAACTTGTGGAAAAGAATATGGTACGTGTGTATAACTTGAAGAAAGTAAGTCAAGATACTATCAAGATCGCTATGACCGTTGTGGATTCACTGGATAGGAAGTTTGATTTTAAGCAGAAAATTAAGTTCAAGGCAAAAGGTAAAAAAGAAGATTCATTTGTAGAGGAGTTCAGATATGAGGTAAGTCCACAGAATAATCAACAAGTTGATTTAAAAGAAGTTGGTTATACCATCAAATTCAGTAAACCAATAGGAACCTTCGATTGGAAAAAAATTAAAATACTGAATGATACCCTCAAAAAGGTAGATATTCTTGAAAAGCATTTTTCATGGAATGTGGATAAAACAGAAGTATTGTTGAAAATCCCTGAAGCGCCAAAACCAAAGGAGTTTTTGTCCCTTGAGATTCCCGTAAATACATTTCAGTCGATAGAAGGTGATACCAACAAGATTGTCAAGCAGCTTAATCCGCTCCGAGATCCAGAAAATTATGGTTTAATAGAAGGACAAATCAACAATCCACAAGGAAAACAGTGTATTGTACAAGTATTAAACGATAAAAAAGAAGTTGTAAAAGAACTTATCCACACTAAAACGGGGAAATACACATTCGATTTCTTGACACCAGGGGTATATCGGGTACGATTAATTGTGGATACAAACAAAAATGGACGCTGGGATGCCGCAATTGTGGATAAAAACACCCCCGCGGAAGAAATTTTGCACATCAAAGACAAGATTAAGCTCAAACAGAACTTCGAACTATCAGGTTTTGACTTCAAAATTGAGGATAAATAGGCTAATTGTGGATAAGTGCCATTTTTCGGTGTAAGACTGTATAAATCTTGTGGATAAACACCCCTATTTTGGGTACAAAAATTGTGGAAAGAATTGAAGCGTTTGTGGAAAGAAAATGAGCCCAAATATCGAAGTGTATAACTTGATAAGTTATACCACAGAAAAACACCATTTATCCCCCAACAAACACACCGTTGAAAAAGTCCTATTTATCCACACAAGTAACCTGTGGATAAGTGCCATTTTTTGTTAATTAGCTGATAAACAATATTTTAATTGTATATAAATTAAATATTAAGTGTGTATAAAATTAAAGTTATTCACATCACAACGTGAAAATATTTTTTCACAAAAGTATTCCACAAATCCACAGTATAATAAGCATAATAGATATTCTTTCTTTTTAAAAAATTAAAAAAATAAATACTATATATATTATGTTGTGTTGAAAACTGAAATGAATGTCAAATCTTTAACGCCTAAAATATGAAAAGTGAAGTGTGTATGTTAAATCGTCCTTTTTTCAAATTTATGTGCTTTGCCTTTTTTCTAATCACGGGAATATATCAGGCAAGTGGACAAGATGTGGAATTGGGGATTGAATATGTGAAAGCTGGAGAATATGAAAAAGCAAAAAGCATTTTTCAGAAATTGGCTAAAAATAAAGACATCGCTGGGAGTATTCATAAACCCTATCTTCAGACATTGTACAAATTGAAAGAAGTGGATGAAGCTGAAAAGTTTTTGAAAAAGCAAATCAAGTGGTCTGATGGAAATCCGTTTTATATACTCGATTATGCACATTTGTTGGAGGAACAGAAGAAAAAAGAGGAAGCAGATAAACTTTATAATCAAATACTCGAAAAATGTAAAGTTACAGATGAGTTAACACTCAAAATGGTAAATGAATTGAGTACTTATCAACAGTATGATTGGGCTATTAACTTGATTGAGAAAAACAGGCTTTATTTTAAGGATATCAGCAAGTTTCCTCTTCAGGTAGGTAGATTGTACAAACTGGCTGGAAAACCTCAAGAAATGCTTGAGGAATACCTAAATTTTGGACGTGATATAGAAAACCGAGAAATCCTTCAAGGAATGCTCCAAGATGAGCTTAGAGACGAAAACGATCAAGCGCTTTTAGAAAAGGTTTTGTATGCCAAAGTTCAGAAATTTCCAGAAGATCCCTATTTCAGCGAAATGTTGATTTGGCATCTCACTCAAAAGAAGGAATTCTTCAAAGCATTCGTCCAAGCACGGGCCTTAGACAAGCGATATAAGCGTGAAGGTGCCCAAGTAGCCGACTTAGGGTTTGTAGCGTATCAGAACAAAGATTTCAGTAGTGCAGGTAAGGTTTTTGAATATTTGGTCAAAGAGTATCCAAAGCAGCAAAATTATCCACTTTGGAGAAGAGTGTTGATAAACTCAAAAGAAGAGGTCATCAAAAACACTTACCCCGTGAATCAAAGTGATATTAGAATCTTGATTCAGGAATATACCAAACTTTTAAACGAATTGGGAATAAACCAAAGAACTCTTGAGGCGTTGCGAAGTAAAGGTCTTTTATATGGTTTTTACCTAAACGAAAAAGATACTGCCATAGCTGTGTTGGAAAGTGCTATAAAGTTATCCACAGGCAATAGGGAGTTTGTGGATAAGTGTAAATTAGACCTTGGTGATATTTATGTACTAAAGTCCGAACCATGGGAAGCTACCCTACTTTATTCACAAGTAGAAAAATCTGAAAAAGATAGCCCAATGGGATACGAAGCCAAACTTCGAAATGCTAAATTGTCCTATTACAAAGGCGATTTTGAACTGGCAAAGGATGTGTTGGATATTCTCAAACAGGCTACCACTCGTGAAATTGCCAACGATGCCATGAATTTAAGCCTTCTTATTCAAGATAATACGGGTATTGATACTACCGACCAAGCTTTAAAAGACTATGCCAATGTAGAATTAATGCTTTTTCAACATAGAAATGAAGAAGCTATGGCTGAAATGAAAAGTATGGTGACCAAGCACAAAGGACATCCACTCGAAGACGAATTTATGTACTTAATGGCAACCACTTATTTAAAGGAAGGAAAGGTAGATGAAGCCATAGAACAATTAGAGAAAATTGTGGAAAAGTTCCCCACAGATATACTCGGAGATGATGCTTTGTATATTTTAGCGAAGACATATCAAGAAAAGAAAAACCAGCCTTCAAAGGCAATGAAGCTATATCAAGAACTACTCACGAAATACCCAGGAAGTATTTACGGTGCTGATGCTCGCAAGAGATTCAGAAATTTGAGAGGCGATACAATAAATTAAATAAAAATCACGTAATTAGGAGGTTCGTATACACATACGAGCCTCTTTTTTTTCCTCAAAAAACTTCTTAGAACCTAGTTAATATCTTATCCACAATGAAAACATTTTATACACAATGTTGTGTATTCCTACTCGGAATAACAGTATCCACTGGTGTTTGTGGACAAAACCGAACCACATCAACACCCCTTTTTATTTGTCACTATTATGGCAAAAAAATCAATGAAAGCGATTTATGCAATTCAGTAATGGGATATGGAAGTAGCCGAGCGGAAAGAGAAGTTAAAAAGATTACAGAACTGATGCACCTTTCTAGAAATCCATTTCAAATGATGGAATGCCCCAATACTGACAACTGTTACGCTACGCTTGTAGAAGGAGTACCTTATATTATATATGATAGAAGTTTTTTGCAAAGAGTTCATACTGTAACACAAAAGGATTGGGCTGCTATATCTATTTTGGCTCATGAGGTTGGACATTTGGTTTATTATCATCCAACAAGTCAAAAGGGAAGCCAACATCAAAAAGAACTAGAAGCTGATGAATTTTCCGGGGCAACACTCTACAAGATGGGCGCAACCCTTGAGGAAGCACAACTTGCCATGCAGTATTTCCAAGAAGAAGTGTGGACAACTACGCACCCACCACGCTCGCAACGTATGAAGGCAATCGCAAAAGGATGGCTAGAAGAAAAACGGAAAGAAGAAAAAAATGTCGTAGCATATCAAAACAACGAAGTTATTATTCCTGATAAAACTGCTTCAGATGATGATAATATAGTCTCTTCTGAGAATTTGAACACTTATCCACAGCCAGAGGCAAAAAAAATAGATTCAAATATAGAAGTTGGAAAGTACGGCTGTGTGGAAGGCGATTGCATCAATGGATATGGATACTATATCCACAAATCTCAAGGAAGTTATAAAGGAATGTGGAAAAATGGAATAAGAGAAGGGATTGGTGTACAATTTAAAGCAGATGGAAATAAACTATTTGAAGGTATGTACGAAAGTGGTAAGCGAAGTGGAAATGGGATATATTACTTTTCTAATAACATTTATTTGGAAGCAGTATTCGAAAATGACTTCCCAACAAAAGAGGGTCGCCTCATCAATCAGTCTGGAGCTCAACCACGTGAACTAAATTATGTGCAATCAAATGGTGAGGTAAGCTCTATGAAAATACCAAAATAACGCATACAAAAAGGATAGGGCTTTTTTACCTATCCTTTTTATTTTTTATAAGCTTTTGTAAATAATAAGATTAAGTGAAAAAATATTAAAAAAATTATGCATGCATACTATTTTTAATTTCTACAACCTATTATCTTTGAGAAAATGAATTGTGCTTAATCTTGTTTAAATTGTATTAAAAAAAGATTGGTGTCTCATCAATAAGCAAGCTATCAAATATGAACAATCACCAAACCGCAACACGAGTTTTTGACCTATTAGAAACAAGTGTTAAACCACTGAATAAAGAGGACGTTTTTGCTTGTAAAATCCAAGGCAATTGGAGAAAATATAGTGCGCAAGAAGTTATAGATACCGTTAATAAGATAAGTCTTGGTCTATTAAAACTAGGAGTAAAGCGTGATGACAAAATTGCTTTAATTTCCAACAACCGACCTGAGTGGAATTTTGTTGAGCTTGGAATCCAACAAATAGGCGCTGTATCTGTTCCTATGTACCCAACTATCACGATAGAAGACTATCATTATATTTTCTCAGATGCAGATATTAAATTGATTTTTGTTTCTGATGAGAATTTGTTGAAAAAGTCGACAGAAGCTAGTAAAGGAATCGATTCGGTCGAAGCTATATATACTTTTGATAAAATTGCAGGAGCAAAACATTGGACAGAGGTACTCGAAATAGCTCAGAATGATGACGTGGCATCTCTTGAAGCCCATAAGTCGGCGGTCCTTCCTGATGATTTATTGACATTAATCTATACTTCTGGAACTACTGGAAAACCCAAAGGTGTGATGCTGACTCACAACAACATCATTGCCAATGTTGAAGGACTGATCAAAGGAAAACATTTAGAGCTAGAAGCAGGGGATAAAGCATTGAGCTTTTTGCCATTATGCCATATCTACGAGCGCACAGATATTTATGTCTTTTTGCGTTATGGTGTTTCGGTATACTATGCCGAAAGCATGGATACTATCGCCGATAATCTCAAAGAAGTAAAGCCACACGTTTTTGCAACCGTTCCAAGATTATTGGAAAAAGTATATGATAAGATTGTCGCAAAAGGATATGAGTTAACCGGAGTCAAAAAATCACTGTTTTTTTGGGCATTAAACCTCGGGCTAAAATACGACCCAATGAAAGAAATGGGTTTAGTATATGATATCCAGCTTAAAATAGCCAGAAAATTGATTTTCAGTAAGTGGCAAGAAGCGCTGGGAGGAAATATCAAATTTATTGCTTCTGGTTCCGCAGCCTTACAACCTCGTCTTTCAAGAGTATTTTGGGCAGCAGGCGTACCAATAGTCGAAGGTTATGGACTTACCGAAACCTCTCCAGTAATTTCATCTAGTATTATTACCGACTTTAGAATTGGTTGTGTGGGTACTGTTTTACCAAATGTTCAAGTAAAAATTGCCGAAGATGGCGAAATTTTGGTAAAAGGACCAAGTATCATGAAAGGCTATTATAACAAGCCTGAATTAACGAATGAGGTAATTGATTCGGAGGGCTGGTTTCATACAGGCGATATTGGAGAGTTTGCCGAAGGAAGATATTTGAAAATTACAGATAGAAAGAAAGAAATCTTCAAAACTTCTGGAGGAAAATATGTAGCACCACAGTTATTAGAGAATAAATTAAAGGAATCAATCTTCGTAGAACAGGCAATTGTAGTTGGCGAGGGCGAAAAGTTTCCATCAGCTTTGCTCGTTCCTGAATTTAATGCCTTAAAAGAATGGTGTGTACGTCATGAGATTCCTTGTGGTTCAAATGACGAAATGGTGAAACAACCAAAAGTTTTAGAGAAGTTTGATGAAGAGGTAAAGCACTTGATGAATAATGTAGCAAAATATGAACAAGTCAAAAAGGTCGTATTATTAACTAAATTATTCTCTATCGATAGCGGTGAACTTACCCCAACCCTAAAATTGAGACGAAAGGTTATTCATTCGAAATATCAACAAGAAATATTATCCATGTACGAATAAAAAAAGGATGCCCAATTGGGCATCCTTTTTAATTATAATTGCAATAAATAGTTTTTAAAATCACTAAACTTCGTACTCATTGGAATCGCTATTTTCTCTTTAGATAATAAAGCCGAAAGACGTTCTGGAATTGGTACAGTTGTTCCTAAGGTTCCCTCAACTACATCCAAAAACTTCGCATAATGAGCCGTAGATAATAAAACTCCTGTTACATCTTCGCCTAATTCTGTCATATAAGAGTTCAATCCACGATAAGCGACTGCCGTGTGAGGACACATGATATAACCCGTTTTGTCATATACCTCTTTCATCGTTACTCTAGTATCATCATCATTGCTAAAATCACCAGCAATATGTTTAACTACCTCTTCATAAGCATCACCAGCCAATAATTGCATACGGATAAAGTTAGAAGGGTTGCCCACATCCATAGCATTCGAAATCGTTTCTTGTGATGGACGAGGCTCATAAACGCCACTCGCTAAGTAATTTGGAACAATGTTATTGATGTTCGTAGCCGCAACAAACATTTTTACTGGCAATCCCATTCGCTGTGCAATAAGCCCAGCCGAAAGATTACCAAAGTTTCCACTTGGTACACAGAATACCACTGGCTTATCCACACCCGCTTTTTTCAATTGTGCATAAGCATTGAAATAATAGAACGATTGAGGTATCAATCGACTAATATTAATCGAGTTTGCTGATGCCAAATTGTATTTAGACGAAAGCTCTTGGTCCAAGAATGCTTGCTTTACCAAGCTCTGACAGTCATCAAAGGTACCATCTACTTCCAAAGCAGTAACATTTCCTCCAAGAGTGGTCAATTGCTTTTCCTGAATATCAGATACTTTTCCTGTAGGGTACAAAATCGTAACCTTGATACCAGGTGTATTATAAAATCCTTGTGCTACAGCTCCTCCTGTGTCGCCTGAAGTTGCCACAAGAATGTGAATATCCTGATGAGATTTTTGTAAGAAATAAGACATCAATGCTGCCATAAATCTTGCACCAAAATCCTTGAATGCCATAGACGGTCCATGGAACAACTCAAGCACATATTTGTTAGGCTCAATGCCAACCAATGGAGCTTCAAAATTGATTGAACGTTCGATAATACCTTTTAAATCACCTTCAGGCACATCGTTACCCAACAAAGCTTTTGCTACTTCAAATGCTATTTCCGAAATACTTAAATCACCAATGGTATCAAAGAAGCTTTGTGGTAATGTAGGTATTTCATAAGGCATATACAATCCATTATCAGGGGGAAGTCCTCTAAATACCGCCTCTTCCAACGATACATCTGGGCTTGCATGCTTGGTACTATAAAGTATCATATTCTCGTTTTTTGGTTAAATCGTTGCTAACTTCTTTGCAGACAGAGTGCTCCTTGATATGTTAGCAATTGAAATTGATGGACAATTTGTGGTACAAAATTATTTTAAACATTATATAATTCAGCATGTTGACACTAGAAAGTCTCGAATAAACTTCAAAATGTCTCTTCAATTGTATAACTTTCAGTTAAATCTTCACCTAAAAACAAGTTCTGCCTTATGAAAAAACAATGGATGCAATGGATTCAGTATGCCTTTGGCTACAATCGTACCGAAGCAAAAGGTTTTATATTACTATTGATGCTATTATTTACCTATCTTTCTATTTACTTATATATATGGTTGTCCCCAAGTAAATCTTCTCTAGCTTTCACACAAAATCAACTCAATCAAAATTCAGAATTAGTGTCATTGATTGAAACTGCCGAAAATCCTCCTAGTCGCTTTAAAAGTTTTGAGAAAAAAGAAGAGGAGGCTTATTCAATTATTCCAATTCGACTTCATTCATTTGACCCTAATGTAGCAAGTGTTGAAGAATTGGAAGAATTAGGTATGCCACCGTGGCTTGCTAAGAGAATAGACCGTTTCAAAAGCAAAGGAGGAAAGTTTTACAAGAAAGAGGATTTACTCAAGGTTTATGATTTTCCAGAAACACTTTATCAGAAATTGATACCATACATCACTATATCCGTTCCTCAAAACGGTAAGTTTGCCAAACGTTCATTCATTCTGCAAGAAAAAACGCCCAAAACACCTGCAAAATTTGATTTGAATACGGTAGATACCACAAGATTAATCCAACTAAAAGGAATAGGAAGCAAATTGGCAGCTCGAATTGTCAAGTACCGAGATGTACTCGGCAGCTTCGTAAGCACTTCACAGATACGAGAAGTATATGGACTAGATTCATTAGTAGTAGAAGAAATCCTAAGATATGGATACATAAATAACCCTCAAGTTCGAAAAATTAATGTTAATGAATCTTCATTCGAACAAATGAAACATCCTTACCTAAAACCATACATAGCTAAGGCCATTGTTAACTTCCGAAATCAGCACGGAAAGTTTCAGTCTATTCAAGATTTAAAAGCCATTAAACTTCTAACGCCAGATATAATCCAAAAGCTAGAACCATATTTATCGTTCTAGCATTATTCCTTTATAAATACTTAGTTATCGTAGGGTTGGAGGAACCAAAACAACTGCGTAACTTTGAATTGTGTAATTTAAATACTTCATCAAATGTCCATAGGATTTTTTAATGTACCAACTCCCAAGAACGAACCTATCTTAGGATATGCTCCTAATAGCAAAGAAAGAGTTTCATTGAAAGCAAAGCTTGCTGAAATGAAATCTCAAGTAATCGAGGTTCCTATGTTTATCGGTTCTGAAGAACTTAAAGAAGGAAAGAAACTTCCTTTAACAAGTCCACATGACCACCAACATGTTTTGGGATATTACTATGAGGGTGATGCGTCTCATGTCAATAAAGCAATTGACTCATCCTTGGCTGCACGTGAAAAATGGGCTAATATGTCCTGGGAACATCGTGTATCAATTTTCTTGAAAGCTGCCGACTTGTCTGCTTCAAAATATCGCATGGAGCTAAATGCTGCTACGATGTTAGGACAATCAAAAAATGCTTTCCAAGCAGAAATTGACTCAGCATGTGAGTGGATCGACTTCTTAAGATTTAACGCTCATTTTGCTACTCAAATTTATGCACAACAGCCAGAATCTTCTGAGTACGTTTGGAACAGATCTGAATACAGACCTCTTGAGGGTTTTGTTTTTGCCGTAACTCCATTCAACTTTACTGCTATTGCAGGAAACCTTCCAGCTTCAGCAGCCTTGATGGGTAACGTTGTAGTATGGAAGCCTTCTCCAACTCAGATTTATTCAGCTTATGTTTTGATGAAAATCTTAAAAGAAGCAGGTCTTCCAGATGGCGTTATTAACCTTATATATACAGACGGTCCTTTAACAGGGGATATCGCTTTCCGTCATCCTGAATTTGCGGGTGTTCACTTTACTGGTTCAACTAAAGTATTCCAACATATTTGGAAAACAATCGGAGAGAATATCCATATATATAAATCATATCCGAGAATTGTTGGTGAAACAGGTGGAAAGGACTTTGTTGTTGCTCATACTTCAGCAGATCCAAAAGCTTTAGCGGTTGGTTTGTTGAGAGGAGCTTTCGAATTCCAAGGACAAAAATGTTCTGCGGCATCTCGTGCCTATGTTCCAAAATCATTGTGGGAATCTACTTGGGAGTATTTCTCAAAAGATCTTGCAGAATTGAAAATGGGTAGCGTAGAGGATTTCTCCAACTTTGTAACAGCTGTCATAGATGAGAAAGCTTTTGATAAAATAGCTTCTTATATAGATTTGGCAAAAAATAGTGATACAGCTAAAATAATTGCTGGTGGAAGCTATGATAAGTCAAAGGGATATTTTATTCAACCAACTGTTATCTTAACTGAAGATCCTAAGTTCACCACAATGACAGAGGAAATCTTCGGACCTGTTCTCACAATTTACTTATATGAAGACGATCAGTTTGAGGAAACATTGCATTTAGTAGATACAACATCTCCTTATGCCTTAACTGGTGCTATCTTCTCTCAAGATCGTTATGCAATAGAATTAGCTACCAAAAAGCTGACAAATGCTGCTGGTAACTTCTATATTAATGATAAGCCAACAGGTGCAGTGGTAGGGCAACAACCATTTGGTGGTGGTCGTGCTTCTGGTACAAACGATAAAGCAGGTTCATCATTAAACCTTTTACGTTGGGTTTCTCCAAGAACAATCAAAGAAAACTTTGTATCTCCAACAGATTATAAGTATCCATTCTTAGCCGAATAAGGATATTGAGAAATATTTCAATTGAAATCCTCATCTTTTCATTAAGGTGAGGATTTTTTATTTTGTATTATTGGGGGGGGCTTTTTGTACCTAAAAAAGATATATTCAAATGTAATCATTTGAGTGTTTTATACTAGGCAAAAAACTTTCAATAGTATGATTCTACTAATCAACGACTTATAAAAAACTTTTAAAAATAGTGTTGAAAAGATTTGGAAGGTTGAGAATAAAGTGGGAATTTTGCACTCCCAAATGACGGGAAAGGAGTTGTAGCGAAGAGATAGAGTTAAGAGTTTTGAAAATAAATTTTAAAAAATATTTTCAAAAACATTTGGAAGTTAAAAATAAAGCTACTAATTTTGCACTCCCAAACAACGGGAAGCGGTTAAATCGAAAGAGATTTGACGACAAATTTTGAGATAATGCACTGACGATAAGTTGGTTAATTATTTTGGGATAAAGAGTTCTTTGAAAAGCTGGTAAGAAAAGATAAAAGAAGATACGACATTCTAAGATAGGTTGTGATGTTATAATTCTTTAGAATAAGACAGAACAACATTTCATTAAAATATTTAC
>NZ_JAAALB010000100.1 GCF_009905545.1 Cellulophaga sp. BC115SP
GCGGCACTGCAAATTCGACTTTCTTGATCATAAAAGTTGTGGAGTTGTTAGTGCATTAAAACTGCTTCAAATATAAAGACCTTTATTCAAATAGACCAATCACTTTTTACTTAACTCTTGCATTCAAGTTTGAAATCATTCCGATTAGGGTATCCATTTTATTCGAAACGTTGGTTTGACGAATGGCTGTTTCTACTCCACGGGTTGCTCCGACATTTTGGTTTATGGCCATTCTAATCTCATTACTCAAGTAAACACCATTTTCGCTCAGCTGTACAATTTTCTTGAGTGCTTCATTTTGCTCACGTAGCAATTTGATTTGTTCGTCGCCCAACTGTTTAGCTTTTTCCACGTCAGCTTCAGACTCATTGACCTTTTGCGAGTCAGCTGTAAACGAACCATCTGAACCGTCATCATAGCGTTTAAGGATAGTCCCATACTGGTACATTCGCCCAGCGGTATTAAGTGAGGTTATTCCGTTTTTAAATGCCAAAGGTTTGGCACCTTCGCCCATGATATTCATAGTTTGCCAAACAGGCTTTTTAATACCACGTTTGGCATTTTCGTGCATCTGCTTAATAATTGGCTGGTTGATTTCTGTCTGGTCAGCATTGACAATGGCCTCTCCTCCTTCCATTTCGCCCAACTCTTTACCTGTTTTGTTATCGACTAAAGCTATACCCCCTTTTCCGTAAGTCTTTTCATGCTTGCTACCTTGAGGTGTAAAACCATAGTGAAATTGTGGTTGAGGTTGCGAGTTGATTTTGGCAACCTGAATACCAGTCATAACGGCCGACATAGCAGCGAACACCAAGTTTACTGGCCAGAAACCAGATGCAAGCGCTTTGATGGTCGCCAATGCTCCAGTAATTAGCGCACTAGCGGTATCAGCTTTTTTCTGAGCTTGCCAAGCTTTGAGTTTTTCAGCTTTTTCAATTTGGCGAGCACGTTCATTTTCGGCTTTGATAGCCGCTTCCAAGTCCATTTTGATTTTGATTTGGCGATTTTTCTCATCAGTAGCGGCTTTCACTTTTTCTGCTTTCTCCTTTTCCGCTGCTTTGATTTTATCGTCCATTTCCTGCTTGGCCTGTTCGATGCGCTCTTTGGATAACGCTTTATCCTGCTTGGTTTCGTCATCCAATTCCTCCAAACGTTCCTTGAGCTGTTGTTGACCCGCTTTTATTTTGGCGTCTCTTTCATCTTCAGCCGCTTTGATAGCCGCTTTCATGGTTTTTTCGGCGGCATCCATTTTCTCCTCTTTCTCCTTCTTAGCTTTACGGATTTTTTCCTCCAAAGCTTCCTTTTCAGCTTTATCGGTGGCCACTCTCATTTGTGACTCCAAATCCCAAACCTGTTCGTTGAGGGTCTGTTCTAGGTTTTGAAGTCGCTCTGTTTCCTCTTCCTTCAGTTGCTTTACCTTTTCGGTTTCGGCATCCTTCATAGCCAAAAACGACTCGGAATAACTTTCTTTAAAAGCCTTGATTTTGTCAGCCTTCTCCATCGTATCATCTTGGAGAATCTTTTCCAAATCTTTAATCCGACTTGTTTCCGAATCCTTTAATTGCTTGATAGCCTCGGTATGTTGCTGTTTGATGGAGCGCTCATTATCGATGGCAGCATTTAGATCAGCACTATTCTGGTTGAGCTGTTGTTGTAAAATAGCCACCTTTTCGTCACGTTCTCGCAATGCCTCAGCAATAGCCTTGTCAGCTTTAGCTTTTTCCAGATCTGCCAAAAAGTTGGCTGCTTGCATCGCCATTTGACCCACCATTTGAAACTTCTCCTGGTTATTTTGGAGTCGCTTTTGCCAAGCTGCTGCTTCGCCTTGTACAATTTGCCCAGCCGCTTCAACGGCTTTGTTTACGTCTCCTTTCAGAAAGGCACTAAAGACATCACTCCAAGCTTTTTGTTTACTTACCTTCCCGTCAATTAGGTCTTTGTCTAGCTTGCCAATTTCTTGCGTGTATTTGGCTGTTTGGGCTTTCTTTTCATTTTGATAACGTTCCTCAATCGCTTTCAAAGCCGCTTCTTTCTGCTGGGTATCGCTGATTTCACGTTCGGCTTTTTTCTTCTCAATCTGGAGTTCAGTATCCAACTTTTCTTGAGTATACTTTAGCTCAAGCGCTAGGCGCTCTTTTCGGATTTCAACCAGCTTTCTGGCATTGGTACCCGCTTGAACTTCTTTCCAGTCGAGCAAAGCGCTTTCGGCTTTTTTCTCCTGTTCCTGTACTAGCTTTTCGGTTTCAAGCCGCTTTTGAGCCGCTTCTTCCTGCTTCTTGGATTCCTTGGCTTTGTACTCATCTCTGACCTTTTGGCGTTCTGCTTCAGCTTCTTTCTCAATAATGGTTTCAAGCTTTTCTTTCAAAGCTTTGTCGGCCATTGAAGCTTCATTTTCGGCTTTTCGTTTTCTAGCTTTTTCGTTGATTTTAGCTATCTCACGTTCCAGCTCATCACGTATCGAGTTGATGTTGGTTTCAGCTTCATACTCTGCAATACGCTTGAGTGCTTCTTCGTTGGCTTTGGCTATCTGATCAAGGTGTTTCTTTTCTTCATTCTCATCTTTCTTTCGGTTTTTCTCAGCTTCTTTAGCTCGCTTTTCAGCCGCTTTTTTCTGCTCCTCCGTGACTACATTTTGCTTTTTATTTTCGGTAGTAGCTGCTGCCAAAACGGCTTCAGGTTCTAGTTTTTTTGGAGTATCTACCAAAGCATCTTTAAACCCTTTTTTGATTTGGGTAAAATTATCATTGGCGTGTTTGGTCATGTTGCTAAACTGCTTTTTGGCCTCATCCCACGTTTTGGAAGCACCCACAAAATCACCCTGTAAAAACTTGACCAAAGCTTTGCCACCCGACATCAAAGCACCCAACGACTCAATCATGGCTTGGATAGCCAAAAAAGACGCCCTAACAGGTAAAAGTAAAGATTGAAACACAACCGCTAAACCTTTCATAACCGCCGTGGCCGAAACGGTTTGTTTACTGAGATTAGGGAATATCTGTTGAACCAATCCCATCATGCTACTGTATAGGTTGGTCACTTGTTGGAAAAGCGATTTAAAAACAGTAACCACAGGCTCGGAGTTCTGGGCCAGCTCTAGCAAGAAATTAGCCACATTGATAACAATAGCCAACAAGGCATAGAACACGGGTTTGAGTTGTTCGCCTACAGCTCCAGCCAATTGCATAAAGGTGTCGCCAAGGTTAGAGGTTTGTCCCTCAAGCTTATTCATCATTTGGGCATTCATACCAGCCACGCCGTCGATTTTACCAAAGGCTGTAACCATTTTCATAGCACCTTCCTCGGTCGCCTCCATCGTCACAGTTTGCCCCTTAAAAGTACCAATGATTTTGTCACCTGACTTTTGTACCTTAATCCCAAGCTCATTCCAGCGTTCGGTATTGCTTACGTCCAAAATGGCTTCGTTGACGTCCTCCAATGGCTTACCCAAGGCACTGGCGACGTCACTCATGGCTAACATCTGTTCTCTGGTAGGTCTTAACCCACGGTTCACCATTTTGACATAAGACTCTGTTAATTCCTCCAGTGAAAAAGGTGTCTTCGCGGCAATGTCCTTCAGTGCTGCCATACTTTCCTTGGCCAGTTTTTGAGACTTTAGAGAGGTAGTTAAAACCGTTTCGTATTTCTCTAATTTTTGAGTTGTCCCAAAAATTGATTTACCTAAATCAACAGCCCATTGGATAATCTGCAAAGCAATCATAGCTTTAAAGGCTAAATTGACTTTATTTACACCACCAGAAATCTTGTCCCAAATACCTGGTTTACCTAAATCTTCCCCTCCCTTTTTGATGTCAGTAACTTCTTTCCTAACTGCTCCTAATCTCTTTTCTACATCTCCAAGTCTTTTACTGGTTTCAATAAAAGCCTTAGTTCCTGGTTCTAGCTGCTTGAGTTCTTTGTTTAAGGCTCTCGAATGGTTTTCAAGTTGTTGTATTGTCATTTTAGAGACGTCCATTGTTTTCATGGATTTCACTAATGCTTTCGTTTGATCATCACAGGCTTTCAACTCTGTTTTCAACTTTTTCCACTCTTCTCCTCCCTTACCACCTGAATTTTCAATATCCGAAAGCTGTTTTTTGAGTTCCTTTGCCTGTTTATTCAAATTCTGCATTGATTTATCAAACTCACTTGTTTCGGCTCGTAATGCTAGTACTGCGGTGTCTCTAAAATCCATTTTGATATGTAGAACAATGATTATAAAATATTACTATTGATTAAATATAGCTTTAAATTGCTTTGCGCCTGTAGTTACTGCCTCGTAATGCAAATGGTTAAAAAATATAGGCAAAACTTCCTGAGCAAGTGCTTCATTATATATACTTTTATAACTCCTTTTTACAATTGGTTCAAGCGAAATTTTATACATAATCGCCCAAGCTATCCTATCAACCTTATCTTGGTATGTTTGTCTAGTATTAATCTCTGATGCTGACCTTTTATATCCTGGAACATAGGCAAAACTATTTAATCCTTTATTTTTGACCCACTGTTCTATTTCAGAGTATGGTATTGTAGCTTTATACCTTCTGACTCTCATATCTTTAATTCTTAAAAGCGCCTGTAACTCAACTCTAGCTTCTAAAAAACCGATCCCTTTTTCTATTGCTTGAGCCCTAATTGAGTCGTATAGCTCCCCAGTTACTTCTAACTTACTCTCTCTTACTTTTCTTCGAAAAGTAATCATAGCCCTATCAGCAAATGCTTCTAATAAGCCTTGTATCACGGGGTTATCTAAAACAGATTGTTCCATAGTCTTTTTAATACTAATTTCATTAATACATTTTAGGCTATTAAGGACAAAAGAAAAGCGCACCAGTAATGATGCGCTTTTGTTCTAAAGAATATGTATATGTCTTAATTATTTTCTCCCTTATTTTTTCTAAAGTTCAAAAATGAGTTCACAACGGCTAAAAGTGTAACTCCTGCAAAAATAGACCCTGCAATTGGTAAATTAGAGTAAACAAGGTATGCAGAAAAACCCATGCCTGCTAATGCTATAAA
>NZ_JAAALB010000101.1 GCF_009905545.1 Cellulophaga sp. BC115SP
GCGGCACTGCAAATTCGACTTTCTTGATCATAAAAGTTGTGGAGTTGTTAGTGCATTAAAACTGCTTCAAATATAAATACGTTTATTCAAATAGACCAATCACTTTTACTTAACTCTTGCATTCAAGTTTGAAATCATTCCGATTAGGGTATCCATTTTGTTGTAAACATTGGTTTGACGAATGGCGGTCTCTACGCCACGGGTTGCTCCTACGTTTTGGTTTACGGCCATTCTAATCTCATTACTCAAGTAAACACCATTTTCGCTCAGCTGTACAATTTTCTTGAGTGCTTCATTTTGCTCACGTAACAATTTGATTTGTTCATCGCCCAACTGTTTAGCTTTTTCCACATCAGCTTCAGACTCATTGACCTTTTGCGAGTCGGCTGTAAACGAACCATCCGAACCGTCGTCGTAGCGTTTGAGAATAGTCCCATATTGGTACATTCGCCCAGCGGTATTGAGTGAGGTTATTCCGTTTTTAAATGCCAAAGGTTTGGCACCTTCGCCCATGATATTCATAGTTTGCCAAACAGGCTTTTTAATACCACGTTTGGCATTTTCGTGCATCTGCTTAATAATTGGCTGATTGATTTCTGTCTGGTCAGCATTGACAATGGCCTCCCCTCCTTCCATTTCGCCCAACTCTTTACCTGTTTTGTTATCGACTAAAGCAATACCACCTTTTCCGTAGGTTTTCTCATGCTTGCTCCCTTGAGGCGTAAAACCATAATGAAATTGCGGTTGAGGTTGCGAGTTGATTTTGGCTACTTGAATACCAGTCATAACGGCCGACATAGCAGCGAACACCAAGTTTACTGGCCAGAAACCCGATGCAAGCGCTTTGATAGTCGCCAATGCGCCAGTGATAATCGCACTAGCGGTATCAGCTTTTTTCTGAGCTTGCCAGGCTTTGAGTTTTTCAGCTTTTTCAATTTGTCGAGCACGTTCGTTTTCGGCTTTGATAGCCGCTTCCAAGTCCATTTTGATTTTGATTTGGCGATTTTTCTCATCAGTAGCGGCTTTTACTTTTTCGGCTTTCTCCTTTTCCGCTGCTTTGATTTTATCGTCCATTTCCTGCTTGGCCTGTTCGATACGCTCTTTGGATAACGCTTTATCCTGCTTGGTTTCGTCATCCAATTCATCCAAACGTTCCTTGAGCTGTTGTTGACCCGCTTTTATTTTGGCGTCTCTTTCGTCCTCTGCCGCTTTGATAGCCGCTTTCATGGTCTTTTCGGCGGCATCCATTTTCTCCTCTTTCTCCTTCTTGGCTTTACGGATTTTTTCCTCCAAAGCTTCCTTTTCAGCTTTATCGGTGGCCACTCTCATTTGTGACTCTAAATCCCAAACCTGCTCGTTGAGGGTCTGTTCTAGGTTTTGAAGTCGCTCTGTTTCCTCTTCCTTCAGTTGCTTTACCTTTTCGGTTTCGGCATCCTTCATGGCCAGAAACGACTCGGAATAACTTTCTTTAAAAGCCTTGATTTTGTCAGCCTTCTCCATCGTGTCATCTTGGAGAATTTTTTCTAAATCTTTTATTCGGCTTGTTTCCGAATCCTTCAATTGCTTGATAGCCTCAGTATGTTGCTGTTTGACGGAGCGCTCGTTATCGATGGCAGCATTTAGATCAGCACTATTCTGGTTGAGCTGTTGTTGTAAAATGGCCACCTTTTCGTCACGTTCTCTCATTGCTTCAGCTATGGCCTTGTCGGCTTTGGCTTTTTCCAGATCTGCCAAAAAGTTGGCTGCTTGCATCGCCATTTGACCCACCATTTGAAACTTCTCCTGGTTATTTTGGAGTCGCTTTTGCCAGGCTGCTGCTTCGCCTTGTACAATTTGCCCAGCCGCTTCAACGGCTTTGTTTACGTCTCCTTTCAGAAAAGCACTAAAGACATCACTCCAAGCTTTTTGTTTACTTACCTTCCCGTCGATTAGGTCTTTGTCTAGCTTGCCAATTTCTTGCGTGTATTTGGCTGTTTGGGCTTTCTTTTCATTTTGGTAACGTTCCTCTATCGCTTTTAAAGCCGCTTCTTTCTGCTGGGTATCGCTGATTTCACGTTCTGCTTTTTTCTTCTCAATCTGGAGTTCAGTATCTAACTTTTCTTGTGTGTACTTTAGCTCAAGCGCTAGGCGCTCTTTTCGGATTTCAACCAGCTTTCTGGCATTGGTACCCGCTTGAACTTCCTTCCAGTCGAGCAAAGCGCTTTCAGCTTTTTTCTCCTGTTCTTGTACCAGCTTTTCGGTTTCAAGCCGCTTTTGAGCCGCTTCTTCCTGCTTCTTGGATTCCTTGGCTTTGTACTCATCCCTGACCTTTTGGCGTTCTGCTTCAGCTTCTTTCTCAATAATAGTTTCAAGCTTTTCTTTCAAAGCTTTGTCAGCCATCGAAGCTTCATTTTCGGCTTTACGCTTTCTGGCCTTTTCGTTGATTTTGGCTATTTCACGCTCCAGTTCATCACGTATCGAGTTGATATTGGTTTCGGCTTCATACTCTGCAATACGCTTGAGTGCTTCTTCGTTGGCTTTGGCTATTTGCTCAAGATGTTTCTTTTCCTCATTCTCGTCTTTCTTTCGGTTTTTCTCAGCTTCTTTAGCTCGCTTTTCAGCCGCTTTTTTCTGCTCCTCCGTGACTACATTTTGCTTTTTATTCTCGGTAGTAGCTGCTGCCAAAACGGCTTCAGGTTCTAGTTTTTTGGGAGTGTCTACCAAAGCATCTTTAAACCCTTTTTTGATTTGGGTAAAGTTATCGTTGGCGTGTTTGGTCATGTTGCTAAACTGCTTTTTAGCGTCATCCCACGTTTTGGAAGCACCCACAAAGTCACCCTGTAAAAACTTGACCAAAGCTTTGCCACCCGACATCAAAGCACCCAATGACTCGATCATGGCTTGGATAGCTAAAAAAGATGCCCTAACGGGTAAAAGTAGAGATTGAAACACAACTGCTAAACCCTTCATAACCGCCGTGGCCGAAACAGTTTGTTTACTAAGGCTTGGGAATATTTGTTGTACCAAACCCATCATACTGTTGTATAGGTTGGTCACTTGTTGGAAAAGCGATTTAAAGACTGTAACCACAGGCTCAGAGTTCTGGGCCAGCTCTAACAAGAAATTAGCGACATTGATAACAATAGCCAACAAGGCATAGAACACGGGTTTGAGCTGCTCACCTACAGCTCCAGCCAATTGCATAAAGGTGTCACCAAGGTTAGAGGTTTGCCCCTCAAGCTTGTTCATCATTTGGGCATTCATTCCAACAACCCCCTTCATTTGTCCAAATGCAGCCACCATTTTCATTGCTCCCTCTTGGGTTGCTTCCATTGTAACCGTTTGACCTTTCCAACTACCTATAATTTTATCTCCTGACTTTTTAACACTTATTCCCAGCTCACCCCATCGTTCAGAATTACTTACATCTAGTATAGCCTCATTTAATTGCTCTAATGGCTTGTCTAAAGCACTAGCCACATCACCCATTGAAAGCATCTGTTCTTTGGTTGGGCGTAACCCTCGGTTCACCATCTTAACATAAGCTTCTGTTACGGTATCTAAAGAGAAAGGTGTTTTTGCAGCAATATCTTTCAGTGCTGCCATACTTTCTTTGGCCAGCTTTTGTGAGCCGAGAGCGACCTTTAATGTTGTTTCGTACTTCTCTAATTTTTGAGTTGTACCAAATATTGCTTTACCTAAATCAACAGCCCATTGGATAATCTGTAGGGCTATGACTGCTTTAAACGCCAAATTAACTTTGCCTATGCCTACAGCAATTTTTTCCCATAAGCCTTGTTTGCCTAGTTCTTCAGCTCCTTTTTTTATATCATTTACCTCGTCTTTTACTGCTCCTAACCTCTTTTCTACGTCACCAAGTCTTTTACTGGTTTCGATAAAAGCCTTCGTTCCTGGCTCTAATTGTTTGAGTTCTTTGTTTAGGGCTCTTGTGTGTTGCTCCAATTGCTGAATCGTCATTTTGTTAACGTCCATGCTCTTCATAGACTTACTCAACTTTTCGGCTTCCTGTTGGGTATCTTTTAATTCCTGTTTGTACTTCTTCCAGTTTTCAGAACCCTTACCGCCATTTTCTTCAATTTCCTTAATGGTCTTTCTGAGCGCCTTAGCATTGTCATTCAAATCCTTGAGCTTCTTGTCCAAATCACCTGTTTGGCCCTTGAGCTCAAGGGTTCCGGTATCTTTAAATTCCATTGGTGTAGATCGTGTTTAGTAGAGACTATTTTGAAAAGTTCATGGTTAAATCCTGTATTGCTCCAGCTCCAGCGTGGCGACGAAGCTCAAAGAAAAATTTGGGTAGAATATCATTTTTGAGTGGGTCATTATACACCCCTCGATAACCCCGTTTTACGTTGGGTTCTTTTTTGATAGCATGGCGTATTCCTTCAGCTATTCGAATAACTGTAGCGGTGTAGCTCTGTGGTGTCAAACCTTTGGGATAACCAGGGATGTAAGGAAAGGCACTCACACCTACTCTTTCGACATACTTGATAAATGGAGACAAAGGAGGCATTCGCTCAAAATTGAGCTGTTTAAGGTCTTTTAGCCTTAGAAGCATATCGTAGTGAACAGAGGCTTTGATATAATCTTTACCCCGTTCGACAGCACCTGACTTGATACTGTTTAGCATGGCACCCGTCAAGACAATACCTTGAGCGTTTACCTCTCGACGAAACACCTTTTCGGCTTCATCAACATACTTTTTTAGAATTTCGGCAAAGATTGGATTTTCAAGAATGGAGTCTTTCATGTCAGTGTAGTTCTATTCAATATCTAATTTCTGAAAGACATTTGGGGAGCTGAAGGACAAAAGAAAAGCGCACACCAGTAGTGATGCGCTTTTGTTCTAAAGAATATGTATATGTCTTAATTATTTTCTCCCTTATTTTTTCTAAAGTTCAAAAATGAGTTCACAACGGCTAAAAGTGTAACTCCAGCAAAAATAGACCCTGCAATTGGTAAATTAGAGTAAACAAGGTATGCAGAAAAACCCATGCCTGCTAATGCTATAAA
>NZ_JAAALB010000102.1 GCF_009905545.1 Cellulophaga sp. BC115SP
GAGCTTGGTAACTACAAAACTCTTGCTTCCCTTTCTTTTTACCTAATTTGTCCCATTTTTTAGTAGGGTAGAGTAGTCGCTGCGTTAAACTATCGTCTTGCACTTCCCAAACTTCATATTTGTTCCCATGTTTTAATATTTTTAGGAAAGTGCCACCTTCGTGAAAATTGTAAATCATTATTGTTTGCTGAAGTGTCTTATCAGGGATGTCTATAAAAAGAGAACCATCTTGTGCTTTTTGGGGAGATCTAGATAGTTGAATACTATTGTAATAGTCCTCGCTTAACCAATATCCTGAAAAACTGATATTCGTATCAAGGTTCTTGAAGTCGTCTATGAAAGCTTTTGAACTGTCGGGTTTTCTGTCATTGAAAGAACAAGAGAACATGAACCCAATTAATACCATAAAGATTATATTTCTCAATATGTAATTACTGCTAACGATTAAGCCTCTTCTTTGAGGCGTTAATAGCATTCCACTAGCTGAATATCGTACCGCACTAACAAATGCTACAAAGCTGAACCTATATACGTTTTTCGCCATAATCTCATTGCAATGTTGGGTGTTCCTCGTGGTAATTAGTCCAAGTTATTTTCCTCTAAAAGTCTTTTCAATTCAACATTTTCTGTCCAACCGTCACATTCTCTCATTGCGATTAAAAGATATTTTTTAGCATCAGCTAATGTTCTTGCCTCTCCACGAACTGTTGCGTTAGGCCAAGGTTGTTGGTTTTCTGGTACTAAATATTCAAAATAGTACTCTTTGGTTCCGATGTTGCTAACTGTTATAAGCCAATCTGCGTTCCAATAGTCTACGTTTTGTATTACTAATCTTGCATGTGATGTTAATCCCCACAGTAATGTCTCCTTGAATGTTTGGTTGATCATTTCAATGAAGAGTAGCATTTCCTTTCCAACGTCTATGTAAGCATTAGCACTTGTCGCAGATAAGTCAAGATAAAACTCTTCTAAGGTTATATTGTTTTGGTGTGAATTTCTTTTTATAGGCATATTATCTCATAGTTTTTTGTGTCTAACAATATATTAAGTTCATTAAAATGATGTCCAGTTAGTAGAGTGTGGGTAGGAGAGATGTCCTTTTGTTCATACGCAACCTTTCCTGATTGAAAATGAATAGATAAAATTATTTCCGAAAACCTAATAGCTATTCGTCTACTTGAACAGCGCTGGGATTTGAAATTATAATGTCTTGCCCAACAAGGGGTTATTTTTGTGATGTAAAACTATCCCTTGAATACTCAATTAGAACTGTATGCCAAACCTCGCAAAATATCCAGTCGATTACTTGGGACATTTAGCGAAAAGAAGTCTGAAATAGTGTTGTCATATTAAGTCATACACAACGAATAGTTCTTTGCGTTTGAGTGGTAAATTGGCATACTATTACTCATGTTTAATTGAAAAGTTACACATCACCCCGCCTGAGGCAAAGCCTGTATTAGTCGTTTGCTTTTTTGTCATTCCACTCTTTTATATGGCTCTCTATACGTAATTTGTCAATGGGAAGTCTTTGTTTAAATGTTTCAAGCATTGTCAGATAGTCCTGTTTGGAAAAATTAAGCTCATGGAATTTGTTAAACCAATTTACTGTCGAACCAACTTTCTCAGCATCCCAATCTTCTGTATTGTCTATCCCAATTTGTTTCCATTGTATTGAATCACCACAATTTCGAATTTCAGCGACTATTAATGTGCAAGAAAAGTCGTTGTCATCTGGACACATAAGAATAGGGCAAATGGTTGTTTCGTTTTCATTAGGCAAGATTCTTTCCCAAACGACTGCTTTTTCGTCTTCTCGTTCCAGCCAATAGACAAGTGTCGGAATAAGCCCTTTAAATGAATTATCGGGATATAGTTCGTCAAGCTTTTCGTCTAACCAATACCCATCAATGTGAAAATTTATAAAGTCCCAATAATCTTCATAATCACTTTTGTCTTGTATGCCTTCTATTTTGTTCATCGGATTCTTTAAAATGTTACCCAAAGCACAGGGTTTGTGGAGGGTAGGGGATTTGAAAGTCATGAGACCTTGTTCAAAGCTCTTGTTAGCTGAAACAGAAGTACAGATTATTTCCCAATGTTGATGATCATTTTGCTCGCTAGACGATGTGTTCAATAGCGCTAAAATTGGTAATATGGAATATTGATTAGACTTATTTTAACGCATAAATTGGGAAAACTTCTCCCATATCATGTTCGCCTATCATAAACATAAACCCTTTTTTAGTGTTAATTTTCTTGAAAATACCTTTTTCATTGAGTGATTTGAAAACTTCATTCAAAGCCACTAAACCTGAGAAAAGATAAAGTTTTAGAAGTTCTTGATACCCTTCCATATAGGCAAGTTCGTATTCGTCAATATCATCTGGGAGGTTATCACGACCATTAAAAACTTCAAGGTTGTCAAAGAAATTTAACGAGATTCCTGGATTTGCCTCAAAACCTTCTGCAAAATCATAACTATAACCCATATCAAAACTCTTTGTGTGAAGTTTAAAGTCCTCCCAACTTACAATACCGTAAGAATGCGCTTGAACATTTTTGGCTAAATAATAGTCGTATTCAAACAAAATGGAATAAATTACCTCATCTGGATTAATGCCTTTTGACGGATTTGTCCACCACTCAGTTAAATGAGTTTCAATTTCGTGCGCTGTATTTTTCTTGTAATTCTCAAAATCAAATACATCTAATTTTTGAAGTACCTCAACAAACAAAGGCTTTAAATTTGTCATAGCCTTCAATTTGCCTTTATAACTGTCACGTTGGGCTTTTAAGTAGCTTGAAATTTTATCATTTGGCGTAGAGTTGTCACTCACTGATATTGAAATGGAGTTTTCTATTTCAATATATCCTTTTTTCAATTTCTCATTAATGCCTTTTAGACTGTCTGAAGTACAAAGTTCGGTTGAATTAAACACTTTTTCTTTGGTTGTCCCAACAGAACCTACTCTTCCAAAACTGATAGATTGTTTGGTGCCGACAAAACTAATTTCCCAAAATTTATGTGATGTTTCATCTTGAAACATGAAGAATCTTTTCATTGATGGTAAGGTGTTGGACTAATATATAATTCGACTGACATGAATTTGCGTTCGGTTGGTTTCGGAACACTTCTGTTGAGCTAAAATACAAAAGTTCAATTAGAATGGCAAAAGCTTAATTTTGAGTTTCAATCCCACAATTGTAATCTCCTTGATTACTTGTAACTCTATGTATCCTGAATCTTTATCATATGTTCAATACCAGACAACGCCAAATTGTGGGGATATTATTCAAAAACATGAGTCATCCCGAATTTTTAGGATTGGGATTATTCTCCAAGGTTTTATCAAAAAAGTGGTCGAAAAATAGTTTTCGACCGCTTTTTTGATGCTACTAGGCTAGATATGACTTGGCTTAAGACGCAATCATTGCCTCTCTACTACGATTATACAAATTTTTACATAATCACTCATCCACCTAATCACTTAATCGCTAAATGCGGGATGACTCATATTTAGTAGCCTTAAGCAAGACTTTGTCCTATAAGAAGATTAGTGCTCAATATAACCCTGTTCCACATATTGATAGTAATTATGGCAGTTATAATATCTGCAATTTGGCTTTCGCTAAAAAATTGTAAGGCGTCTGAATAAGCTGTATCCGATAATCCATTTTGATGAATTAATGTTACCTCTTCAGTTATTGCCAATACCACTTTTTCTTCCTCTGTAAAAATACCTTCAGTTTCTCTCCATGCATTCAATAGAAAAATACGCTGATTTGTTTCGCCATTTTTAATTGCATCTTGCGTGTGAATGTTGATACAATAGGCACAACCATTGACTTGTGAAGCACGAATTTTTATAAGTTCTTTGGTTGTATTGGTTATAGGAGACTTCGAAAGATAGGTTTCCAAACCAATCATCGCTTTTAGTGCATTTGGAGCAACTTCCTTAATATTGAGTCGTTTTTGCATTTTATTATTGTTTTAAAATTGTTAAATACAAAAGTCAATAATCAGAAAATGAAAAAACTTAAACTGGTTTAAGAAAGAAATCGACTTCGTGTTTCGCCTCTAATATGACGTAGTCAAGCGCCATGTTGGTAGTAGTTTTTATTAAAATCCATACACAATTAATCTATCCTGATAAATTCCTTTTTCAATTTTCCAAATTACAAAATACCCCCCAGCTCCGTCACTATTCATTGTCTGAATATAAATTGTGTCAGTTGCTTTGTCATAATTAGCTTCTGCACTGGAAACATTTGGCTCGTAAAGTCCAGCCAATGCAGATTTGGGAAGTGTTATGGTTTTCTTTTCAACTTTTATGAATACTTTTTCAAATTGAGTTTTTGGCATACCACCGTCCATTCCCCAATATTGTTTGTTGTCAATAAGTTCAATTTGAGTGGGATAGTCTTTAAAATACTTAAATGTATGCTTTTTCTTGTCAAAATTACTTTGTGTTATGGTTACCCGTAGAGAATCTTTTTGAAGTGTTTTAGATGTCTCTGTCTCTTTTGAAATTGTCAAACTAGGAAATTTTGAAATCAATGTATACCTGTCTTTATAAACATACCCATTGAGTTTTTGATTAGATTTTGTGTAGTCAATATTAGTCCAATTTCCTTTATTTTCAATACAGTAAATCAAATGTCTATTTTGTAACCTATCAACAATTTTGCTATGAGTTGTTGCATCTTCTTACTCTACCCTACTAAAAAATGGGACAAATTAGGTAAAAAGAAAGGGAAGCAAGAGTTTTGTAGTTACCAAGCTCC
>NZ_JAAALB010000103.1 GCF_009905545.1 Cellulophaga sp. BC115SP
CTGTCAATAAACCTGTTTTACTACTGGCTGAAATCTGGCTATAAGGATTTTTGGTAGTAATACCTGTAAACCACGAGTTATCATAAGTATCATAGTAATTGATACTAAGATCTTTGGAAGTACCATTGGTTACTAACATACGACGGGTCTCTCGGTTGAGTCCATCGTATTCAATACTGATATATTGATTTTTTGACCGTTGGTTAGCATCTTGTAAATAAATCAATCGGTCGTTGGCATCATAATCCATTTTGACATAGCCTGCACCGGGTACTTTTTTGTAAACCAAACGACCTTGGTCATCGTAGCAATACAAAAAGGCTGCTTCTGTCAAATTGGCCTCAGTCAATCCTGTAATCACAGCACTCAGTTCGGGTGGTAGCACTGCTCGCAATTGTCCATAGTCGTCATAGACATAATAGGTATTGGCAACCTCATTATCGCTATTGATGAAACTTTTCAATACCACACGACCATACTTATCCTTGTACTCACGCACTCGGTTTTTGTTGAGATTCTCGCTTTTGTTCCCCTCTTGAATCGTCTCAGTAACAGTCAACTGGTTTTTGCCATAATAGCCTGCTCTGGTAATCCCTTTGGCTAAAGAACCTGCCTCGAAACTACTCTGGCTTACACGAATTTCATGAATGGTGTTAGCGGTATTGAAAGTATAGATACTTCTAGTAGTACCATCAGCTCGGTTCCAAGGTGAGCTATTCAATGACCAAAGGCTCTCATCGCCAGGCCCTGCTACCTTCAATACTCGACTCGAAGGCATGGGCTCATACACCGTTTGACTATAGGCTCTATTGCCAGCACCATAGTAGGTAGCAGTAGCAGTAGCTACACCCGTATTATAGTCCCCCTTACCACCATTGACAGGGAGAGGCAAATACTGCTTTACAGCACGACCGTGGTCGTCGTACTCGGTGAGTTGTACCAAGTCTTGACCTGCTCCTCCAGCATGGACATCCACAGTTTGGGTACTTTGTCCCAAACCATCAAAATAAGTAATGGTACTTTGAGCTTGGTTGGGATTCGAAAGATTAGCTCCACCTGCAACCTTGTGCACCGTTTGGCGCACAAAGTTACGAGAAGAGGTTTGGCCAATGGCTCCATAAGCCATTAGTGCCATATAGATAATTAGGTAGCGCTTCATTAGATGTTTTTAAGGTTTGGGTTACTTAGGGCAGCGTTTGGTGTTGAAGGATAATAAAACTATCATTTGAGCATAAATGAAATATTATCCAGTAATAGTTTGTGATTAAAAGTATGAAGTATATAAGGCAGAGTGTGACTGCTTGTTTTTAAGGCTTGGAATCCTTAGAATTCGCTAGTATTGGCTTGGAGGGCAGTACTAGCGAGGATTCTTTAATTATTCTTATCACAAATTCGCCTCTGAAAAAACAAAAAATCTTACTATCTATAAACTTAGATGACAAATTGAGTGTATCGGGGTCTCCAGTTAGGTTTAAGTGCGTCAAAATCAATGGATTTAATTTAGAAATGATAGCTTTCAAAAACAAAAAAAAATTCGATTACTATTTTGTATTGTCATTGCCTGTTATGTTTTATGTATTATAAAAGGACTTAAAAACTGCAAACAAATCACTGTCAGACAAAACTAAGTCCAAATATGAGTCCATTTTTAGAAAGGGTCACAGCATCATTGTTGAACACTGCCAGAAAATGGTATTTTTACTACAATGGTGTATTGAAAATGACAATATTAAAATGAGGCCTAAACCCGTACAAGTAAATTTTTGTCCAGTAATCAGCTATACATGTTATTTTGTGTCGCTTATGCACGAATTTCTATATAATCCCCTTCATTTTCTTTCAAATATATTGAATAGTCTTTCATCAAAGATACATGTGCTATTCTTCCTTTCTCAACTAGCATATCATACTCCTCTGAAAGCTGACTTTGACAATATGGACATATGGAATCCTCCAAAATACAATATACCAAATAGTCCAATAGCTCTTCAGAAGAATCATTACTTTTAATATAGTCTCCGATTTTATACTCATAAAACCAAATATCTCCGAATCTAAACTGTAGAGTTCCATCAATCTTCTTTTTACATTGAGGACAATTTATTTGAATTTTTAATCTATTGTAACTTCCCATCTAAGAGCATGTTTAAAATTATATTTGTTGTTTATTCAATTCGATTTAGGATTATTTGGCAATTACCCCACATAATCCATGCTTCAGCAGAATTTACTGTTCTTGTCGAGTGTGACCCCAATATAGTTTTTAGAGTGTCTTCTAAAGAAGTTTAACCAACCGAAAGTTCGTTCATTTTCCCACCTCCATTTAACAGTTACAAACCCTTTTTCAGTAGGTGGTTTAGAAGCAACCTCAATTTCTAAACCGATAATATTATCATTTACCCAATCAAAGAATACTTTTTTATAAGCATCATCAACAAGATTTTTTTCATCCTTGCTAAATATCCTAAACAGTGTTCAACTGGTAAATGAGCCTTTGCTCCATCATGTATATCAGCAGCGTGAACAACAACTCCTCAAATTAGTACCAATGTATCTACAATTACATGACGTTTACGCCCATTTACATACTTGTTACCATCTATCCCCCTATATTAATTAACAAATGGAACAGATTTAACGGACTGACTACAATCGGGCGGCGTACCGTACACAATAGACTTGGTCTTCTTTACCCTGTCTTTTTCTCTCTTGTTTATTTAATTCACTATATAGCCTTTCCAAAGTACCAGCGTTTTTCCACTTCCGAAAATAATAGTAAATTACCTGCCATGAAATACTTTAATGATTTGAGTTTCGCCATTGTGTGCCTGTTCGTAATATTGCTAAAATACCATTGAAGACGTCTCGCAAACTATGTTTTCGCTTTCTTTGGCCTTTTAAAATTTCTTCTATAATTTTCCACTGAGTATCGGTTAACTCAACATATTGGGTTTGCATCTTACTTTCAAGTTTGGTCACTCAAAAGTAAATGCTCCGATACCTTTTTTTAATTTTTAAACATGCTCTAAAACCCTTTTACTGGTTGAGATATAGCATTCATAAATTTTGTCATTCTTTTATCATCTGTCACGACAGTAGCATTATTGTTCTTAGCACCAGCAATTATACTTGCATCATTTCTACCAACCTTTCTTCCCATAGATATTGCCTGTGCTTGTAAAGCTTCAACTTGTTTTGATGTTCCTCCCTTTTTACTTACACTTGCTCCTACTTCTTTCATAAAAGATTTAAGCTCTGTTTTACTCCCTTTGGTAAGAAACTCTTTAGCCGCAGTAATGGAAACTATAGGTTTATTTGAACCTATAGCCTTAACTACATCACTTTTTTTTCCCCTTTCAATTGCAGCAATTAATGCATTGTTATCAAGACTTACCTTAGACACAACCCCTAACTCCTTTGCTACGATTCCGACTCCTGCGAGTACTACCTCTTCTACTGGTACAACCATTGCCATAACGGTAGCCATCGCTTTACCTGCCCTTTGAAGCAAGTCTTTTCCTAAATGATAGGACTCTGCCTCATTGGGGTTATGAGAGAAACCTGCTGATGTCCACAGTACTGTAGAAGGATGTGGTGTAGGAAATCTTCCATCAGGGTCTGTTAACTTAACAGGATTATTAAACACATACTGGTATGTTGACCATGATTCTTGTCCTCCTGTGTCTGGAAGTGGATCCACCGCCATCCATCTACCCAACTCAGGATAATACATCCTAGCACCATAGTCTAGCCAGTTGGTGCCGTCCTGTAGCTCTTTGCCGTTGTAGAGCCTGTCGTTGGAAAGCACCGTTTGGGTAGGGGTCATATTATCACCTAGGGATAATATCGATACCCCAAAGGCACTGTAATAATTCCCCTGATATATCTTAGCTTGCTCGCTGTCGTCGTGTACTAGGCGAACGTTACCCAAGTGGTCTTTGATGTCGTACAAGTAAATGTATTTGCTCAGTGGACTGTTTGGTGTCCAACCTTCTCGCAATTGTACATGTCCCTCACTTGTGAATATTCTGTTCAGGGTGATAGTCCCCTGATTGACATATTCTGAACCTCCTATGTATATCTTGTTGATTCCTCCTGGCCCGCTGTTGGCATAACTCCACTTGGTACCAGAACCATCGTAATAATAACTTACTTGTTTGTCAGCAAAGCTTACCTTGTTGACCAAATTTAGTAAATTATAATTAATATTCGTTATCCCTTTGTCATTATCTACTACCAAATTGCCATTAGCATCATAGCTAAAATCTGTCGTGGTTTTGTTGACATCGTTATAGCCTTTACTATCATTGGTGTTGTCTAGTACCGAAGTGAGTTGTACTGATAGGTTAGAGGCGTAACTATACGCTAAATCGTCTCGACTTGTACCTCCCAGTGGTCCATTCCAACGTTTGAGTGTTTTGATGGAGCCATCTAAACGATAACTTAAACTCTCACTTAAATCTGTATCTGTATTGGTTCCAATGGACTGTAACAGTCGATTCATCCCATCATAAGCCAATACATATCCTCGCTTGGCACCATTGTTACTCCAATCGTATTTGGTGATGTTGCC
>NZ_JAAALB010000104.1 GCF_009905545.1 Cellulophaga sp. BC115SP
GCCATTACTCGAAGCATAAACTGCCCACCATCGCGCTTATTTCGGGCATCTTTTGCGAAGGGTTCTCCACGATAAAAACCTATAAAATTGGGTGTATTCTGGTGCTTTTGATATTCTCCAAGTGTATTATCTAAAATATCCGTTAGTTTACCAAAAATATCTGGGTCGCTACCTGCCCCAAAATTTTGAGGGCAAGTATTACAATTTACGGAATTATAGGTATTCAAAAACTGTTGAAAACTACCAATAGTACCATAATTGAAAGCAGCTAATTGGGTATTATCTGCCCGAATATCTTTAATTTTTACCAACAGTTGATAATCTCTGGCAAAGGCACTACCTACGGTAGCAGCATCAGTCATGGCTTTCCAAGCATCTATGATTCCCACATTTAACTCTGATACATGGGAGCAAAGATAGGCACTACCACCGCAGGCGCTTGGGGCTATATCCCCCAAAAACGCTTGAATTTCACTGTCTTGTAACATTAATAATCTAGTAACAACCGCCTCTAACTGTTTTGCATCGGAAATACTACTACATAATTTATCTTCAACAGCACTTCGGTTTGCACCACGAGTTGCCAACTGCTCCAGCTTTCTACATAAAGTAATACTTGGTTTACGGGCTAGACAGATGGTACACTCAGGTTCGTTGGCTTTGTTTTATTCACAAAAAAAACCTCTTCTAGCCGTAGCTAAAAGAGGGCATGTATTAGGCTTGTTCTTTCTCGAAGATGTGAAGAGTACTTTGATTATCTAATATATAAACTTTATCTTCTGAAACCTGTATTTCCATTAAAGTACCTGCCGATGCTTCTGGAAATTGATACAAAAACTGAAATTCTTTTGTATCTCGGTCTATTGATGCAACTGTGCCATTAAAGGCATCAACGTAATACAATTTTTGTCGGTCAAAGCAGTACCTTTGTAGTGACAAAAAACAATTGTATTTTGTACATTCTTCTTCAAAAATGTAAAGGTGTAGTGGTGTAGTTGGGTCGTTGAGATTGATTTCCCAATAGGTGTCATAATTAAACCCAAACAATAGATTTCTTTCTTTATCTATATTTGAATAAAGTTTGCCGTATAATCTTTCATGATAGGGTTTTGTGGGTTTTCCAAAGATTTTTGTGGGTTTACAAAAATCGTATTTTAGCAGCCCCGTTTGTATATCTACTCCTATTAAATGGCTTTCATTGATGTCTATCCAAAGTACATCGTTCCATACACCTACGAAATGATAAAACTCACCATCGCCCCAAGTTCGATCATATTTGAAATGTTCAAATAGTTTGAATTGCCAAATGGTTTCTTTTTTCTCAATTGAAAATGCAGAAAGCAAGAACTTGGTTTCATCAAATAATAGATGTCCTTTCCAAGAAATAGGAATAGGGTAACTTTTAACTTGATTAAGAGGAGTCAATTGTTGAGTTTGGAAGTTATATAGACAATACTCGAAAACCCAAGTATGGTTTTCTATTAATTTATTATCAATACCAACTACAACTGATAAATTCTTAAAGTCAATCGTATGCCAGAATATATTTTTAGAATTATCTACTTCATATTTAACAGATTGTTTTAGTTCACACAAATAAGTTTTTTTTCTATCCATCATGTAAAGCCAATTGCCAGATAGGAAATTTCCACCAACTCTATCAGATTCAAATAATATTTTATTATTTAATTTTATAATAGATTTTGAGGTTAATAAAACTGAGTTATTTAAAATGGAAAATTGTCTTACATTAGATATTTTGTTACTTTCTCTCATAATAGTAATAATTATAGATTTTTATTTTTAGTAGTGAACATCCACAAATATGAATACTTTAATATCCAAATTTTCAACCCATTGATTGTAAGCCTTTTGTGAGTTCTCTTCATTTGTAATGTTATTGGGGTTAACATTACCAAAAAGCTTAGTTCTCAAGGGATTATTTTTCCAAATTTCATCAAAAATATCATTGGCTCTACTGCCTTGCAAGACAGCCTTCATTTTGTTTTTGGCTGCAGTAATATCTAATTTTCTGTCATTAAATACATAACGTAGTCTTGAAAAATCATCAATCAATGATAGATATGCTAAAAATTGATCTACGTCTATATCTGTTGATTCTTGGTAACTTTTACATTCTACAAACCAGATGGGTGTTGTTTCTTCTCTACCCATATAAATATCGAACTCTTTTCCGCTATTAGTTGCTTGAGCAGAAACATAGCTAAATTTTCTATCTATCCATATTGCATTATCAGTAAAAGGTCTATCTGCCATGTAATTCAACATATGTTGTCCTCCATCTCTCTTTGCAATACTGCTTGGGTCTCCTGCTAATACTTCACCATTATAGAAACTACTCCTAAAATCATCCTTACTATTATGCTTAGGTAGTAACTCAAGCATGTTACTGAGTATTTTATCTAACTTGGGAAATCTTGATGCCCATGTACCGTCAGCAGGTTGTGGGCAAGTATTGCAAGGAGTTTCTTTAAGTGCATTTACCAAAAAAGCATCAAAGTTAGCTGTAGTATTACTCATAAAATAACCACGCTTTGTTGCATCTAATTGTATTTCTCGCACTTTCTTTAACAACCCAAAATCATTCAAATACTTGGTATTTACATTGTTGGCATTTGTTGCAATGCAATTCCAAGCATCTACTAACTCGGGAGTTAACTCTGATGTATGGTCACAGAGATAAGTACTCCCTCCTGTACATGGGTCATTTATATCATCTAAAAACGCCTGAATTTTGGTATTTGTCAACATTAATAATTTAGTAACAACGGCCTCTAATTGTTTTGCGTCGGAGATACTGACACATAATTTTTCTACTGCAGGGATACTATTTCCTCGTTGTGCCAACTGCTCCAGCTTTCTACATAAACTTATACTTGGTTTTCGGGCTAGGCAAATGGTACACTCGGGTTCGTCTTTTTAACAAAAATCCCTCTTTTAACTATGGCTAAAAGAGGGATTTTGTTAGTCTTGTTCTTTTTCGAAGATGTGGAGTGTGCCACCGCTGTCGAGTACTAGCAAATGTCTATCTGTTTTTTCCATTTGCATTGGGAATGTGCCGTACTGAGCAAAATCGTGTACCCAAACTACTTTTAAGGTTTTTCTATCCAACACCGCCACTTTGTTGCGTGGTTGTGCACCAAAGAAAATTTTATCGTAGAAATAGATATAGTCGTCATCAAAACGAGTATCACCAACACTTGATACACCATGTTTATCAAATTCTTCTCGTAAATCAATAAAGGTAGCTTCGAAGTTATTGGTGTTTATTTCTCGGTATTGACAATTTCCTAATGAAATTATTTTTTCCTGTTTAACATCTATTTGTCCCCCACTCATTACTTTTTGGGTATAATAGTCTTTGTTGTATTTGTAAGGTTGTCCCAATAAAGCTAATTGTTCGCCTGTGTCAATATCTAATACCAAATGTTGTGATGTGTTTAAGGAAACCCATAGCTGCTTATCTATAACTCCAGTGAAGGCTTTATCAGAATTGTGTAACATTACATTTTCATCTTTTCCATATTGATTTTTTACTTTAGGGTAGCCTTCAAAACTATATGTCCATATTATTTCGCCTGTATCAATGGATAAACGAGAATATTCAAAATGATTGGTTTTGGCTATGATATAATTGGAAACAAAATTTAATCCATAATTTTGCTTCCATAATACAATATCTTCCCTCCAGTTGTAAAGCGCTGGTAACCAATTAATTCCAATGAGCGTTTTGTCTATTATATCAACTTTTAAATAATCATTCATCCTATCAATAACTACATAATTAGAAATGTCACGAAATAGATTTATATTTTCCAAATCCTCTATTTCATAAATAAATCCAGAACGTTGATAGCTGTCTGTTAAAATAAATAAATTGTCATCTAGGCATACAATATCATGTAAATCAAAGGGAGTTTCAATACTTCGCATTGAATTGTTAAAGTATTCATAAACAGTAATTTTTTTACTTATTCTAGGGACAAATAAGTATTGATCATTTGTGGAAAAGCCAAGTTTAGAATCTGTAATTTGGTTTATTTTGATATACATTATGGTACTATGGTTACAAAGTTGAAAATTTCATTTTGCCAGAAATTGCTTTTGTCTAACTCAGCCTTAAATTGAGCCACTGTGTTAATTTTCTGATTTTGTATATCAGTTCTATCAATCCTATTAAAAAAGGCTGGATTGACATTATAGAAACCTGTAGGGTCTGATTTTAATAGTGTTACAAACTTCTTTTTGGCTTCTTCAAGAGTAAGTTTATCGGAATT
>NZ_JAAALB010000105.1 GCF_009905545.1 Cellulophaga sp. BC115SP
TCGCCGTTTGATGGTACGTTTAACACTCATGGTCTTGAGGGTTGCCCCTCGTGCTTTGTTTACCCAAAATTGCTACATCATGCGCACCCACAAAAGGACTCATTTTAAAGCAAAATAAATACCCACTGCCGCGGCTATTCGCCAGCACCAATTTTCGGTTTTGCTGTTCTTCAATCTTGCTTTAGTATCGTTGAGCTTTATTGAAATGTCTGTAGTAGTTTTGGACAATGTGAGTTTATCCAACACACAAGTTTGAGCATCCTGTGTGGCCCGATAATAATCCAGCTTCCAGCGGTTGACCTCCAGTGATAAAACTTTGTTGTTAGCTTTTACAAAAGTGAAGCGTGTGAGGCTGTCCAAAATAGCTGGAGCATTGTCGTAAAACAGTTTGACCACGGCGCTACTGTCTGGAAATAGTACCTCATTGGTTTCCTTTGGAGGAGCTGGTAATGTACTTGTTGATTGCCCGAATAGCATCGAGCTTGGATAGGCGAGCATTACTGCGCAAAGAATCGTTTTCATGATGTAGAATAATTACACGATTCAATGAGTCAATTTGAGCCTGTTGTTTGTGAAGCTTTTCCTGAAAGTTGAGGGAATCTAACTTTCGTTGAGTTGTCAGCGCAATACTCAATAAACGAGTATTGGTATCATCCTCGATTTTGAATGGTTTAAGAATAGCCCAAACCAATACAGAAACAAGAATTGATACCAATACCTCTTGTAAAATACGCTTGTAGTCAAATAATGCAGTTGAGTCCTTTACCCCTTTCAACACGCTGAGAATCGATTGAATCCAGTTCATTGTTTTTTTTGGAAAGGAATTTCGTCATCATCCACATTGAAAAAAAGGACAATATTATAAGAGGTATTGTTTTTAAATTTAACAACGTGAGCTAAAAATTGATTTAAGTCAATTAATTCATTTTCACTAGTCAAATCGTAAAAGAATTATTAAATTGTTAACAATTCTAAGACATTCAAAACCTAATTGACGAGCCCGTCCAAAACAAAAATCAACTACAATGAGTAAACCTAAACTTTGTAAAATTAAATTTTACACCTTAATCGTAGAACACTGGAAGAATTCCAGTACAGATGTAAAATCTGAGCCATTTGTAAACATTAAAGAGTTAATCGAAAGTATAATTAAGATTAGAAAAAAGAAAGAAAGATTTCAGGATTTAAAGGAGGATAGATTCTGTTTTCTCGATAACGCTACCATATCCGAAAATAATGGAACTACTCTTATATCGGGCTTGTTTAAAAGTGCTAGGAATGAATTTAAGCCCAATATCATAAATAAACAAACAGGAGAGGAACGTAAAAACCCAAAATCTTTAAGTGAGGGAGATGTTCATAAAACCCACTTTTGTATTAAAATTGACAGTAATGAGGTTTACCTTCTTCTGGAAAGTAATTATTTCGGTATACATATTAACAATATAATAGGTTACTTTGCAAAGTTTTACAAAATTTTGCTCGTTTCTCAGGGGAAAAGTACAAGATTATCTCTTAATCATTTAGTAATCCCCCAAGATGACTTTTTCGAGTCTTTACAGACACTTGAGAAAACCAAGATAGCGGAAGTATATTTTGACAAACAGCTATTAGGTTCCAGAGCGCTGAAGTTTTCTAATAGAACTGTCTCACTCAAAAATGAAATAAAGCTTACGCTAACTGCGCAACCTCATGAAAGCATTAAAGAAGTTGCAATAGATTTATTTAATAACTTAAACAGTGAGCAAGGGGGAAGCGATATAACCAAAATAAGAATTTACGGGAATAATCCTGATGGTAACCCTGTTGTTCTTGATACAACATTTATGACAAGGATGGATCATGTTGAAGTAGATCTAAATACAGAAACAGGAGAAGTTAATAGTACGCAACTTTTAAGCGGAATGTCGAAAATAGCAATTTCTATTTAATCATGGAGTATATACTTTTATTTTGGGAGTATTTTACAGTCAAAGGCTGGAAATCAAATTTATTCTCTTCAATAATTTACACAATTGTAAGTGTTTTAATCTATGTTTACGCAGATACCTGTAGCTATGCTCAATCCGCTGCCTCTTTTTTAAATACAATTATTACAGTACTTGGTATAATGATTGGCTTTACAATATCAACATTTGCATTACTTCTAACGGTAAATAGTCCCAAAGTAGAGGAAGCCAAAAAAGATATTTTTAAAGAAACAAGAAATCGTAAAATCAGTACATATGATACTATATTGATTCCTTTGGCATTTGTAGTGGTCTTTCAAGGCTCATTACTTTTTGTAGACTTTTTGTTTCCAATTTTTTATTCTCTAAATTCAGAAAAGGGTAAAGTTTTCTTCTCTGTAAGTGTCTCGTTGACTATTTATGTGGTAAATGTACTAATGAAGGCGATTTTACACTTTTACTTTATAATAACAAAACAATGAATAAGTTTAACATTAGTGATATATCAGGTGTAGCTGTACATCATGTAGGAGTTAAATACGAAGAGGAAGGAATATTGATTTCAAGAAGCCTTCTGAATCTAACCCCTTCATTAAAGGAGACTCTCTTAAAATACTTTGTTTCATCTTTTAAATCAGATGAATACTTCTCATTTACTCACTCTGTTGACTTAAATTTAAACGAAGTTTATACCTTCGTAAGTGAAATTTTTCAAAACAGCTTAAATCTTCACGAAAATTCAATAAAACTTGTAAAACACCTTTATCAATGTAGTGAGCATCCAAATATTAAATCTGGTGAATTTTACACAGTACATTTCCCCGAGTGCTTTTTTGAAGGTTATCAAACAGAGGCAATTGGGTTATTTAAATCTGAAAGTAGAGAAACTTATATCGATGTTATCGCTGATAGAGATGCATTGAAAGTTGAAAGCTATGAAGGATTTAATATTAATAAGATTGATAGAGGTTGTTTAATATTTAATATTCCTGATGATCAAGGGTTCGTTATTGCACTTTGTAACGGTACTAAAAAAGAGGATTCGGTTTACTGGAATGAAGACTTTTTAGGGATAATTCCAAGAAAAGATAACTATCACAATACTCAGAATGTTTTGAGTCTTTACAAATCATTTATCACCAATAATTTGCCTACTAATGCGAATATTTCGAGTGCTGAGAAAGCGGTTCTATTAAACAAATCCCTTCAATACTTTAAAGATAATGATCATTTTAACCTAGAAGAATTTAACCACAAGGTTTTAGAATCATCAGAATTGATTGATCAATTTCATGAGTTCAAAGATAATAATATTCATAAATTCAATTTCTCTGAGGAGTTTCTTATTTCGGAAAAAGCCCTTGTTAAACAGAAAAGAGCTTACAAGAAAGTATTGAAGCTTGACAGAAATTTTGAAATTCATATATCTGGGAATCAAGACTTATTTGAAAAAGGAGTAGACTCTGATGGTAGAAAATACTACAAATTTTACTATAATCAAGAATTATAGAACTAAGGTTTTATTTTGGGGCTATGATATTATAGCCCCAAAATCACTGAACGTTACCTCTACAATAATTATCATCATCTCGCCCATCAAATCCTTGGTAGATTTCAGAAGAATTGAAAAATAGAATGTTTTCTTGTTTTAAATCTTGTACATAAACCCAATCCCCCCTTGGAGTTGTTCGGTCATTCAGCATTGTAAGAATACTTTTTATTTCGGAGCGATCTCTCACATAAATAGCACAACGCTGATTTGTGAAATAGTTTGCAAAAATTCTAACCATGATATTTTTTGTTTAAAGTCATTTGTTCTATCCCCTCAAATATCCTCCAAACTACCTGTGGAACTATGGCATTGCCGTAGGCTTTTATGGATTCTTCTCTCCAGTAATTAAATGTTGATTTTCGGGTTTTTCTTCCTTGTAGAAGGGTCTCTCTGTCCAGTCTGCTGGAAAACCCATCATCTCGGCCACAAACCGGGGATTCAATTGGGAAGGTTGCCCAGTGACTTGATAAGCCCTTTTTTGTAGAGAGTCCTGGTTCATTTTGCCCGTGTTCTTGGCAGGGTTGTCCGACGCCGTTGGCGTGGGAAGAAATGACACCACTATTTGGGCTAGCGCTTCTTCCAAGTTCCCCTTGTTGCGGTTGGCCAACTTCACACTGTTTAAATTGATATTGGTAGCTTTGTTGGTTCGGGGTGTCGGGAGCATTCCGTAAAACATCACCGCATCCAAAATACTGTTGGGTCTGGCTTTGTAAGCTTCCCCAAAAATAGTACAGATTAAAAGTTTAGAAAGTGTGATATTTTTTAACTTTAGGTAAGTATTATG
>NZ_JAAALB010000106.1 GCF_009905545.1 Cellulophaga sp. BC115SP
AATGCATTGATGGTACATATTTTTGGAGCATTAGCAACTGCACTATTCCATTATATCTTTTAACCCAATATTCGCATATGTAAAATATTTTTATCTTTCAGTCACCACTGTTCCAAAAAGATTCCCAATATTTGATTTAATTCTTTCGAATTTCCCTAGAGATAACATTCTTTGGTTGATCCTAAGTCCATCAGCATAATCTTCAAAAATTCCCACATGTAATGGATGGTATTTCGAGGTAGACTTTACAAAGTCCATAAAGAATAATGGATCTAAGACTCCAAATTCAAGTCCAAAAACAAGAGAGACTTCTATATATTGTCCTGTCTCAATATTGTTAAAAGAACAATGAAAACCGTGAACATAGTATGTCCAATCCCTCACTTGTCCTTTTCCTCTTTTCTCTCTAATTAGTTGATTAAAAGTTTCAAGTGGAAAGTCCTTATTTAATTCGAGGTTCAGTTCATCAACTAGCTTATAAATCAACTCTTCTCCTAATTGTCGATAATCTTTGGCACATTGTTCAAAAAAGGCTTGATTATCCTCAATTTCTTTGTCTGTTATAAGCTTGGAAATATTGATTACTGGTTCAATGGTATGTATTCCAACTTGAAAGTCTAAAAGTTGATTTTTTAGATTTTGTCCGATTACTTCTCGTTGTGCTTGAACTTCTTTTTCAAAAACAAGTTTTAATGTCCGATTTCGCGGGATTGCTCTAATTGTTTCAAGTTTGGGAACTTGTTCTACTGTATGTATTGCTAATATTTCTGTAGTTCTATTCATGAGTTTTCAGAAGTTTGTAAGGCAGAAGGTGTATTGGTATCCTAAATTAGGTGTTGTTTTTAGTGTTTCGGACTATACAATCGAGTAGATTTTGAAGCATAATGCTCTAAGTTGGCACTTCAACTTAGGTTGAGTAGTGCCTGCATTATTCTTCGATATTCACCAACCAATGTTTTTTATTTATTTTCATTAATTCTTCTTTATAGGTCTGTTCATTTAAATACTTATAGCTATAATACTTCAATGGAATGGAATTAGGATAGTTGTTAAGCCCTTCGTCGATATATTTTTTTAATTCTAATTTATTATCAAATAAGTGTAACGTCTCAACTTTGTACACATAAACAAGTACTGGAATTTTATTATAAATGTCCAAAAACTCCTTTTCTAAAT
The DNA here is from genome assembly GCF_009905545.1 of Cellulophaga sp. BC115SP. Lineage (GTDB taxonomy): Bacteria > Bacteroidota > Bacteroidia > Cytophagales > Spirosomataceae > Flectobacillus > Flectobacillus rivi. The sequence goes on from NZ_JAAALB010000106.1 coordinate 1,177, forward strand.
AATTAATAATATCTCTTTGTAATTCAGGATTTGATGCTTTTTGTTCAGATGATGTTGTAATAACGTCCTGATAAAACAGTAATACAGAAAATAAGTATATATTTTTCGATTTTTTGTTTTTTTGATATTCAATAATTTCTTTTAAAGTGCTTTTTTTAAATTCAGAGACATCATTTTGTAGGACTTCATCATACATTTTTTGTGCTAGATTGAAGCAAGTGGAATCACTTTTATCAACTTTCGAATTATTTTTAACTTTATCAAAAGTCTCTTCAACTATATTTTTTTTAGTTTGAGCAAAAACAGTTGAAGTCAAAAAAAGTGATATCAGAAATAGGTAAACTCTCATTTTTGTATTTGTTATTATTTACGTTTGTTTAGGTTAAATAGTACTAATGGTCATGACTAGTGGGAGGTAGAAACGTGGAGTTCAAATTTTCGAATATATTTTGGTGGAAGTGGTTTGTATGGAGGTCTTTGGGGTTGGAAAATGATTTAATTATTAGAAAAAAGGTATGTCATATTTATCTATGTTGAGTGTTTTTTATTCTTGCTCATTTCTGTTTTTGCTGCGTTTATATTTAACCTTATAAGCCCAAAGTATAGTTGTTATGATCATTAAAGAGGGAATTAAAAACAGTGTCCAATCACTGTGATTGTCTAATGGTTTGAATCCAATTTTGCTTTTCTTTAATATAATTAACTCCTTGTCTAAATTTTTAAGAATTGAGTTCTCCGTAAAGCTAATTTTCAATCTTATTTTAATTTTTTTCAGTTCTATATGTGCAGGTGAACTTAAAATATAGTCATAAGCAAAGTATGGATTATTCGCCACATTTAGGCTTCTTAAGTTCTCTGGAATGTCTGAAAATTTTGAAAATTCAGGAATGTCCCAATTGTGCATTCCACTGTAGGGAAGAATTTTATTAATTCTTAAAATATTTGTTTCTTGGCTGTTAACCTCTTCTGCATTTATTTCAATTTTGTGTATAAATATGCTTGTTTTTATGTGGTTAAAACTTATGCTTAATGTATAATCCAAGCTATCCTTTTTAGAAATATGCGTCGAAATTTTTGTAAGCCCAGTGTATAGATTTTCAATTATGCCTTTTGATGGATATTCATAATAGTCAATCTTTTTGAAGTGAATTACTACAATAAAAGATGTCAGAGTTAAAAAAGCATAGAAAAAAACATTAATTGTCTTCAGCATTTGGTTAGTTTGGTTATCAAATTAGATATTGTTAACGCTGTTTTGGCACATGGCGATGTCGAGTGTTTTTAGTGAATCCGCTCAATGTCCTATGCTTCGGATAAAGTTTTCTATCATTTATTCTGGGAAAACTGTCATTCCCAAATTGGATATTTTACATTTATTTTTACCAACGAAAGGCAAATATTAATGAGTCCAAATCATTCCTTGTGGGTTTATTTCCCAATGATACTTTTGTGCTTCACCAAATGTAGCAAAATCCATTTTTTGTCCAAGTATTATCTCTTTATAAGCCTGAAACATCTGGCTTGCAGCAATCGTGGGTTGCATTCGCCCAACTCCTGTGCAGAGCCCAGGTATTGCAACTGAAGAAATTCTGTCGTCAGCTTTTGCCTTGATTAAAATTGCCTTCATTGCAAGGTAGGCGTTTATTGAGGTGTCAATATTGAAATTGGTCGGAATACGCATTGTCGGTGCAGAAATGAGAAAAGGAACTATTTTATCGTATGTCTCTAAAACTAATGCTTGTCCAACTAAAAGTTCACCTTCAGGTAGTTCTTTAATAATTTTTTGCAACCTTTTTTCTAAGTCCCAGCCAAACCTTTCTGATAAGGCATAGTCAAGTCCGCCATCCATAAAACCAAACGAATTGGCTGGACTAACAATTGCATCGCATTCAATTTTAGTAATGTCACTCTCAACAACCGATACATTCTCTTCGTTACCGAAGAACTCAGTCCAAGCGTCAAGGAGTTTTGGAGCTAAATCTGTTAAAATAACTTTCATAATTAAAGGGTCTGCTTAAAGTGAGGCGCAACGTTTTGTTGCTTGATGAAGTGACGAATTTCAGCGCTCATAATTACCAGCAAAGAGGTAGCTTTTTAAAAACGCTTATTAACTACGAGTTTTCTTAAGTTTGTGTTTAATGATATGCCTAATAGTTCCTGTTTCAATTGTAGTCACCCCTTTTTAAAATTCAAACTTTAAGTCCCAAGATGGTTATACAAAACATGTCTATTAAAAATTCAATTTAGCACGTCAGCCCTGCTCTAACCAAACCAGTCTTGACAGTAGTTATTTTTTTCTCCAAAGTTTATACTTTAGTTGCCCGTAGCCGACGTCAATGCACCTATGCTCTGTGCTGTCAAATGTCAAACAATTAAGCTTATACAACTCTAATGTATCTTGATTGAATTTAAAACCATACCATTTAATATCTTTTTGAGAACTACCCAAACCAACTTGGTCAACTTGCATACCTTCGCCAATATAATCAATTATAGGTTTATAATAGTTGAAATTGCCAAACCCAACCAGTTGTCCGTTTGGTTTAAACACAATAGTCTTACCGTCTTTATTGGTGTATATACCTTTAAATAGAATCTCTTCTAAAATTTGTACTGTGTTTTGAGTTTTTACAGGGTTAATTTTTACAAAAGTTTTCTCACCAAGTTTTATTTTAGTTGTTGAAATAATATCAATGGTATTAAGTCGCTGCGTACTATACCCAGCTTTTTTAAGTAGGCATATTTTTTTGATAATGAGACATTTGCATTTTTATCCATCTTAAAAAGC
>NZ_JAAALB010000107.1 GCF_009905545.1 Cellulophaga sp. BC115SP
ATTTATGACCAGTACAAACAAACCAAAGATTTAAGCAAAGTAAACTACAACCAAGCTACCCTACGAGCAGCCACAACTGCTGTTATCGCTGGTTTATTGAACAGTGGCTTATCATTTTCAAAATTTTCTTTGTCATCCTCAGCGTTATTTGGGACAAAATTGGCTTGGCTTCGACCGAATCTGTTTGCGAATTTGATGACCTTAACTCGTGCAGAGCGAACCCAACTGGCAGATGCTCTACAAAGCGTTTCAGACGATGTATTGACGAGATTGGAAAATTCAACTTTTTTTGCGGACTTCTCCAAAGCAATATTAGTCTCAGGCAGTACGCCAAGTTCGGGCATCTTGAGCAGTGTAAGCCGTGTACAATCATGGGTGAACTCATGGTTAGGAATCAAGGATAAAGCCTTAAAGTGGGTGCGTTCGACCACCCTAACGGGTACATTGGGTATAATGACCCTAACGGGAACACCTCAAGTGGAAGCTCGTATCATAGATAATAGTGGCATAATCGAAACAGTAATGCGAGTACCCAATGTGGCAAGTGGTCTAATTAATGGAAACTCATCAGAGATAAGCAGCATCGTGAGTCAAGCCAGCGTAGTAGCCGAGGTAAATACAAGCCAAATACTCGACCAAACAGGCAAGGCATTAAGCAGTAGTTCAGGAACGTATGAGGTATTGCAAAGCACCATCAACTCAGTTCAAAACATTTTGGTAAGGCTAAAGACCTCAAGCACGACATCGACCCAACCAATTGTCTTGATAAAAGATGGTAAAACCTATAAAATAGGCGACGACAGCAAATGTGTTTACTGTGGCAAAACGGTACTAAAGCCAGCAAGCGGGGAAGACAATACCGAATACACCCTATGCCAAGACCTCAACACACTCCAAGCTCGAGGTGGCACCAACGGCACTGCAGGCGTATCAAAGTTATGCAGTGCATTTCCAACGGTAGCGAGCTTACGACCAATCGTGACTAAACTACTGAGCTTCACGAGTGGAGAGGTACAAAAGTTCTTTGGAGATATTATTAGCACTAGCAATTTAGGGAGTAATGTAGGTAGTATAACAGTGGCAAAATTATCGGCATGGCAGTATCTATATAGCAAACACAGCGATAATGCTGCTTACGCCCGTAATGATATGAGTACCTTAGAAAACTTTGGAAAATTGAATGATAATGTGAAGGAGTATATTGTAAAGTTCTCTGATGCAAGTGTAACTAACTCATCATTAAAAAAATTCTGTGCAGATTTAACAAAACCACTCGAAACAGGCTCAACAGTTCAGTTTTTGGATTATGTGAATGATGCTAATAATTTTACGGTAGTAAAGAAAATGGTAAGCCATAAACTCACTGCCGAGGAGTTTGAAGAAGTTGGCGAAGAATACCAAATAGAAACCTCATTGGTAGGTTTGGCTAAAACATGGGTGGACAGAAGCGATAAATTAGTAGAATTAAAGCAAAATGGCGAAGACGGACGCTTTTATGGCAAACGGGCAGTAGTGGCATTGCTGAAGAATAGCTTAAATTTAGGCATTGCAGACATAGACCAAAGCCAATACAAAGTATTTAATGAAGTACAACTATGGGTAGATAAAACCAAAGACCAATATATGATTGCCGATATTTTGTTGGTGAAGTTTAATGATGATGGAACAAGAATTTTAGATGTAATTATTTGTGAGAGCAAACTAAGTGCAGGAACAGACTACACTAAGCGACAAAAACAAGGTTGGCGGTTGATACATGAAGGAAAAGCGTTGGAGGTGAAAGTAGATGCTAATTCAGCAACCATTCAACAAACTTATCCCCCATCGCTTGGAAAAACTGCACCTCAAATAAATGCAGGTACATTTTTAAATATCAATAATTCAAAATATAAACGAATTTCTGATGCTGGAAGCAAAGATGGTGGATTTTCAATTTCCACTATTCCTATCAGCAATTATTCAACATATCAAGCAAAAAACTAAGAACATGATAAATTATATTGGTAAAACCCAAATCAAAAAATGGCTTGTAGAAGATTTAAAGTCTTTTTTAAAACAGTATGGTTTTAAAATTACTCCAAGTGTTAATGTGGATATAAAGAAAGATGACGAAGAAATAATTTTTGATACTTTTTTTGGTGTGTCTTTAACAGATGATATAGGGTTAAGTCATGCCAATATTCGATATAAAAAAGTTGAAGAAACTTTATTTAAAGTTACTGGCTTGCCTGTTTACAGTATTGGAAGTAGAACTATTTCTGTTTTTTCGGGTGAAAAATTTGGCATTTTAGCAACACTTGCTAAAAATAGGAATGATGTAACTAATATTTCAGAAAGTTTCAAGCAAGTATTTATTGAATGCTTTTTACCCGCCTTTGAAAAATACAGTGACCCAAAGAATGTTTTAGAACTTTGGGATAGTTTGGAAACCTCAAAAGAAAAGGGTAAATATTTTCAAGATTCTAATAATTATTCAAAAATATTAATTCTTTCCAAGATGTCTAATGATTTAAGGTACGAGCAAAGAATTAAAGAATCAATCGAGTTTTACGAGAACAAAATTAGAAATGGGGAAGAATATTATAAAGAAGAATTGGGTTATTGTGAGAAGGTCATTGAGTATTTAGCAAACAATGAAATTTAATGCACATGAACAAATAGACGATGTAATTATCTGCGAAAGCAAACTGAGTGCAGGCACAGACTATACCAAACGCCAAAAACAAGGCTGGCGGTTGAGATGATTATACGGTACTGTTACAGAAGCGTTTGTACCCTTGGCTTGTTAAAGGTCAAGGGTATTTTAATATAACCTGGATAGTAGTGTTAAGAAACTGTTTCATATCGAAAGTAGTTAAAACACCACCTTACCACCGAATACACCTTATGCCAAGACCTTAACACGCTCGAAGCCCGAGGTGGTACCAACGGCACTGCAGGCGTATCAAAGTTATGCAGTGCCTTTCCAACAGTAGCAGGTTTACGCCCTATCGTAACAAAACTATTAACCTTCACGAGTGGGGAGGTGCAGGCGTTTTTTGGGGATATAGCCCCAAGCACCTGCGGTGGTAGTGCCTATCTTTGCTCCCATGTATCAGAGTTAAATGTGGGAATCATAGATGCTTGGAAAGCCATGACTGATGCAGCAAATATAGGTACAGCCTTTGCCAGAGATTATCAACTGTTGGTGAAAATTAAAGATATTCGGGCAGATAATACCAAATTATCAGCATTTAATTATGGTACTATTGGTAGTTTCCAGCAGTTTTTGAGTACCTATAATACCGTAAATTGTAATACTTGCCCTCAAAATTTTGGGGCAGGTAGCGACCCAGATATTTTTGGTAAACTGACGGACATTATAGATAACACGCTTGGAGAATACCAAAAGCATAAGGATACACCCAATTTTATAGGCTTTTATCGTGGAGAACCCTTCGCAAAAGATGCCCGAAATAAGCGCGATGGTGGGCAGTTTATGCTTCGAGTAATGGC
>NZ_JAAALB010000108.1 GCF_009905545.1 Cellulophaga sp. BC115SP
TCGCCGTTTGATGGTACGTTTAACACTCATGGTCTTGAGGGTTGCCCCTCGTGCTTTGTTTACCCAAAATTGCTACACCATGCGCACCCACAAAAGGACTCATTTTAAAGCAAAATAAATACCCACTGCCGCGGCTATTCGCCAGCACCAATTTTCGGTTTTGCTGTTCTTCAATCTTGCTTTACTGTCGTTGAGCTTTATTGAAATGTCTGTAGCAGTTTTGGACAATGTGAGTTTATCCAACACACAAGTTTGGGCATCCTGTGTGGCCCGATAATAATCCAGCTTCCAGCGGTTGACCTCCAGTGATAAAACTTTGTTATTGGCTTTTACAAAAGTGAAGCGTGTGAGGCTATCCAAAATAGCTGGAGCATTATCATAAAACAGTTTGACCACGGCGCTACTGTCTGGAAATAACACCTCACTGGTTTCTAACTTCTGTTTTGGATGAGCTGGTAATGTACTTGTTGATTGCCCGAATAGCATCGAGCTTGGATAGGCGAGCATTACTGCGCAAAGAATCGTTCTCATGATGTAGAATAATTACACGATTCAATGAGTCAATTTGAGCCTGTTGTTTGTGGAGCTTTTCCTGAAAGTTGAGTGAATCTAACTTTCGTTGAGTTGTCAGCGCAATACTCAATAAACGAATATTGGTATCATCCTCTATTTTGAATGGCTTGAGTATTACCCAAACCAATACAGAAACGAGAATTGATACCAATACCTCTTGTAAAATACGCTTGTAGTCAAATAATGCGGTGCGGATGGCCGCCCCAGAGTCCTTTACCCCCTTCAACACGCCGAGAATCGATTGAATCCAGTTCATTGTTTTTTTTGGGAGGTAAAATTCACTATGTGAACGTATAATTCGCAGGACTTACTTTTAATTTAGAAATGTATCCCTTTTTTAACTTTTAATCTATATTATTTGGGGGAACTTTACAATAATCTCAAAATTGAATACTCATCAGAACATCGATTAAAGATCAATAAAACTCATTTTAATTAATTCCCAAACATTTATGCTTGCAGATTTTACTCCTGAATTATACGACAAGGCAAACCTTTTTTTATGGAAACTTGGTTGATATGTGAAAGTAAAAGAATAAGTTTGATACCTCATGTTACCACTTTCAAAAAATGAATCCACATGATAGCTACTGTTTACATATTTTGAATATTTATTTTTAAATTCATCATTTTTATAATAAAGATTAAAAGCTACAGCACTACAAACAAATGCATCTTGATCAGTGGTATCTCGGATGATTATTTCTAAACTAACAGGAACATTATTTACGTGTATATCACTTAATAAACCAATATTATTTCTAAACATCTGTTTAAAATATCTTGACAATGAGTAATATACAAGGTCCAAATCAGAAATTAAAGGTTCATCCTCTTTGTTCAAGTGTATTTCAATTTCTTTTGAATTGATAATAGAATATAGACTTCTCAGTACGCTATTAGGTCTTTTAATCAGAATGTTAATAATGTATGGTAATATAATATTTTTCATTTCATTTGCTTTATCCTCAACTTGAGGATTCTTGCATAACTCAGAACTTATTTTAAGTTTTGGAATTAGATTTTCAATCTTTTCTTTATCTATGTAATCTAAACTTTTAAAGTTATATTCTTCTTTTGAGTAATATTTAGAGAAATATCCATTGAAATCTGCTTTTACACCGTATCGATGGTTAAAAATTGACCGAATATTATTTATATCTCCCACAGTAATTATCTTATCAAATCCAAATTTATTTTGATATCGATAAAATCTACTAACATTGGACTCCACAAAATGATTACCAAATACGTTCAAAATCCTAAACAAATGATCGGGATCAAGACGATCCATGTCGTCTATTAATAATATAACTTCTTTTTGATTTTCAGATTCGGTTTGCAATTTCCCTATTGATTCACTGATTATTCGACTGATAGGATCTTCAAAGCTATATTCTGGATGTTCAGTAAGCACTCTATTCAAATATTCGTTACTTTCCAAAGTATCATCTTTCAATGTATCCTTTTTAAATTTTTCATATTCTTTAAATGCGTCAGAGAGAACCGTAAGTATTTTAGTTGTACCCAATTTAGTGACAGGGTCAACGACTGCAACTTCATTAAAAATACTAAAGACATCAGTCAGTAAGCTTGCTTTTCTTTGATTGATAAATTCAGATATGAAAAACTGTATTTTCAAAAGCTCCTTGATTTCTGGCGACTTTTCTACAGTATGAGAATAATTAGAAAGGATATGAAATAAAATATCAAATTTAATGAGCTCAAAAATATCTCTATTTGAGGCTGTTGAATAACTGACTGGATATAGCTTAATGACTATATACTTTTCTTTGTTAGCCTCAAAAAACTCGTTTAAGAAGTAAGTTTTCCCAGATCCAAACTTGGCTGAAAAGAATACTCTAAGATTGTTTTCGATTTGTAGGTGACTTTCAAATTGATTGAAAAGTATTTCAACTGGAATGTGAAACCTATTTCTCAATAACTCATTACTTTCGGATTGGATTACTAATTCGTCTGACATGGGTTTGTAGATTACAGAACTTATTAAAGTTAGAATAGCTAAAGTTCAAACTTAGTAAAATTCCAGTAATCTACAAGCTCAATAAATAGTGATAATTGATGTTATTTACCTAAAATATCTATCACCTCAAATATCCTCCAAACCACCTGTGGAACTATAGCATTGCCGTAGGCTTTTATGGATTCTTCTCTCCAGTAGTTAAATGTTGATTTTCGGGTTTTTCTTCCTTGTAGAAGGGTCTCTCTGTCCAGTCTGCTGGAAAACCCATCATTTCGGCCACAAACCGGGGATTGAGTTGGGAAGGTTGCCCAGTGACTTGATAAGCCCTTTTTTGTAGTGAGTCCTGGTTCATTTTGCCCGTGTTCTTGGCAGGGTTGTCCGACGCCGTTGGCGTGGGTAGAAAGGATACTACTATTTGGGCTAGTGCTTCTTCCAAGTTCCCCTTGTTGCGGTTGGCCAACTTCACACTGTTTAAATTGATATTGGTAGCTTTGTTGGTTCGGGGTGTCGGGAGCATTCCGTAAAACATCACCGCATCCAAAATGCTGTTGGGTCTGGCTTCGCCATTCACTCGACTGTTGAGCGATGTTGCTCCAGCTTTCACCAACTCCAGTACTCGTTCGGGGTGATCTCGTTGTACAGCCGTCGGCGTAGGTAATAATCCGTTTTCTATCACATCCCTGAGCTTGAGCCCCCACCTGATTCCATCCTTGTTCTGCCTGAAAAACGTCCCGTTCTCGAATTGTGGATTCTCTACCTTCGCCCCTATTGTTTCGCTGGCTCTTGGCGTGGGCAACAAACCAAACTCGAT
>NZ_JAAALB010000109.1 GCF_009905545.1 Cellulophaga sp. BC115SP
GTCTGTATCGACAAAGTATATATCCATACTCAAGAAAGCCCAAGCTTTGAGGTATTACTCCCAAGCAAAAAGAAAACGACAATGGGAGTAGAGTTTGATATTAGTAATTCTATCAACAAATTTAAAATAGACATCCAAGACACTGAAGCTAAAGATGCTAAAATAGACGCTGTTTGGAAGTATTTGAATGGAGAAGGAACCAAAAATATTTCATTTACAGGCGAATTGGACGAAGTACTCCTGAAAAAAATATTTCCACAAGTATCCGATAATAATATTATAGAACTTTTGCCTTTCTTAAACAAATATCTTGTGGACTTTAATATGAATTCATGTCAGGAAAGAATTATGTTTTTTACTCAAATTGCAGAAGAAACTAATAATTTAGAATTATTAGAAGAAGGGAGAAGCGGATGGGCAAGTAGTACATCAAAGTATAGAGGTCGTGGAATGTTTCAGTTAACAGGATCTAGAAACTATAGAAATTTCGAAGACTACTGTAAATCATTAGGAGAAAATGTTGATTTCATCAATAATCCATCAACGTTAGCTGAACCAAAATATAGCGTGCTTTCTGCATTTTGGTTTTGGGATACAAACAATTGTAAACGATATTCGAGAGAATTAACAGAAGACAATATGCTTAAAATTGCTAAAGTTACAAATTGTGGCTCTATAACCTCTAATTGTGCACATAATGATCAAGAAGAACCATGCTACAGTTGTGAACCTAATGGATGGGCTCGAAGAAAATTAGAATTTGAACGTTTAAAACAATTATTCCCTTGTAATTAAACATAATATGAATAGCATGAAAATATATCTAATTATTACATTATTGTTTTTGTCAGCTAATTGCCAAGGGCAACGTAGTAACAAACTAATATTTGATAAGATACCGTTTGATTTATCACAAGGTCAAATTTATGATACAACTTATATTGACTTAAATTTTGATAATAAAAAAGATATTATCCTAAAATTTGTTTGTAATAATTTTGGAGCAGTTATTCCCCAAAATGAATCATCGCAACAATTAGCAATTTATTTAAATGATGGGTATGAAAGATTTAAATATAAATGCAAAAATACAACACTATTATTCTATACTTACACCTCGATTAAGCAGATTGATTTAGAAAAATTTGTAGTTGTCAATGAAGGTTCTGGGCAAGACTGGAATAGATATTACTGTTATTTTATATTTGATAAAACTCAAAATAATTGGTATCTCTATAAGACTGAAGTTTATCGAGGTTTTTATGAAAAAGGAAAAGCGATAGAAAGCCTAAAACTAATTGATATACAGGACTATCTCCAAAATCAAAGGGTTAGATTAAGTGATGTTGACTTTATCAACCTCTTCCAAAAATTCTTAGAAGAAGTGCCCGACCCAGCCTACTATGAAAAAATTAAAGTTAATCAAGCTTCTATATTTAGTACCCCTGACGTTAAAACCAAAATGTATCTAATTAAAGGAGATGAGGTTAAAATTATAAAAGAAAAGGGGGATTATCTTAAAATATACTATTTCGGGAAGAAAAAGATAGAAGGCTGGATAAAAAAGAGTGATGTGGAGTAAAGGAATATAATTTTTCAAATAAGAAAGCCCTCAATTTTTAATAAAAGTTGAGGGCTTTCTTATTTGATATCCAAGATACTGAAAATAAAGATGTTTAAATCGATGCCGTTTGGAAGTATTTGGGTAGTAAAGTTCAAGAGCATCAAGCTACTTCCCCTATTACTGGAGCACAGTTACATGAGATATTTTCGGGAACTTCACAAGAGAGATGCGACGAAGTAGCAAGTATTATCAATAAGTACAGCGATGAATATGGGATTGATAATGCCGAAAAAATGAGCCATTTTATTGGGCAGATAGGAGCTGAAACACAATTAAAAACATTGGATGAAAAGTCATATTCCGCTTCAAGAATTTTAACAGCCGATAAAACAAGGACGCTTAGAACACATAATGGGAAAAAGGTGCTAAAATATTGCTCACTTTTTGAAGGATATTCCTCCGATGGAACAGGCTTGAAGATATAGTAGTTCCTGAGGGTAGCTACAGCGGTAATTATGCAACTACAACATTTATGCAAGGAATGAGTAAAACTGTAAAGAGTATCATGGTAGATGAATTACCTCGAGGCCCTAATTTTTTTAGCGTGGTATACGCTTGTCAGTTAAATAATGGTGGTATAGAAACTGGTGATGGGAATCGTTTTCGAGGAAGAGGTTTCATACAAATCACAGGGCAAGCCAACTACCAAACAATGGTACAAAATAAGTGGAATCAGGTACATGGGGCAGGCACAAAAGATTTTATGTGTAGAAGCACAGAATGTGACAAAAATCTAGATGAAATTGCCAATGATTTAGATTTCTCAATGCTTATATCACTAACTTTCTGGAAGGCAGGAAATACAAATGAAAAGGCAAAAATAGTGAATAAAAAGGCAATTGAAGATGTAACCGAAGCGGTAAATGGTATGCAGATAGGAATTGACAATAGAACTTTATACACAAACAGAGCATATGAAATTCTCAAATAAACTAATGATGTGTTTGCTTTTCTTAGCAAAAATTTCTCTGGGACAAAGTAGTCAAGTCTCCTCAAATCTCAAAGATTTTGAAGGTGTATGGCTTTTTATTCCTCCTGAATGGAGTAATGATACTTCGTTTTTTTCACTAAAAATAATTAAAAAAATGAATATTTTACGAGTAACATATTGGAAAGAAAGTCAAGAAATATACAGTCGAGAAAGATATATCGGCTTTGCTCCTCAAAACAAAGAAATTCAAAAGTTATCAGATTTAGTTGAAGTTGGTACACGATTGTATTTTTTTTCACCCAATCCAAAAGCTCCCAATGATAGTATCAAATACTTTGAAGAAGCCAGTCCTAGTTGTTTGGCTATGTACAATGGTATAGCTGGAGAGGAAGAATTTAGTCCGCCTGAAAAAGGTAAACCCAATTATTTCACCTTTAATTTTAATGGAAGAGAAAATGAATATCATCAACAAATACATCATTTACCTAATCCTATAGTGCAAGCTCTTTGTCGTAATAGTACAGAAAAAATCAAAGTAGAGGCATTCTTAAAAATCAGGTATGCTATGATTAAAACTATTAAAACTTTTTTATACAAAGAACCAAGTGTACCTAGCAAAATGTATCTAATCAAAAACGACCCTATAGAGATAATTGAAGAAAAAAACGGTTGGTTGAAAATTAGATATTATCCAGAAAAAAATGGTGAATGGATAGGTAA
>NZ_JAAALB010000011.1 GCF_009905545.1 Cellulophaga sp. BC115SP
AATACAACCAAACAAACTAAATCAAATAAGACAGACATTTTACAAACAGTTAGTAGGTGGTCGTCTATTGTTCTTAATGTACCAAGCAATGAGTAATCCCCCGATTACAAAGCCAGCATAAATGTGAAAGTCGCTATTCATGAGTTTAATATTAGAGTTGAAAATGACAAAATTAAGTAAAAATCAACTCCTCAGCCGAATACCAACATGTTGGGATGCTTACTCATCGGTATCCTTTCCGTAAAGCAAATCTTGTAAAAACTGAGAACGATTGAGGACTTCACCTAACATCGCAATCAAAAAAGCACCCAAACACATTGCAAGTATAAACTGCATAAGTGGGTCAGCGGACAAAGAGCGAACTAATTCAGGTATATTCATGGTGTAATAGAGGGTTAAATGAACGTAATGAACTATTAATATGAATAAATGAAATGTGTAAAATATCGTAAATGAACTAATGAGGGTAGAGAAAGTACAAGGTGTCTTATCAATGAATCCTAATAAACTTTGTTATGCACCTTCAAGCTCAAGTAAAACTCGCAGAAGCTCTATTTCATCTCTTGTCCATCCAATCTCGCCTGAAATTTTGGACTGAAAATTTCTTTCTTTGTACCCGTATCTTGTACATAAGGTGTTCTTTATCTGTTTTCGGTCAACTCGTGCCAGAGAACGATAGGCTTTTTTGATGTCATCCTTTGAAACCATAAAGATTTAATATTTTAATAGATTTTAGACTAAAAAATCGAATAAATCATATTAAATTCGGATTATATTCGTTTTTATTGCGTTTTGTATGCACAAATATCATAGAAAAATCCGAATTAAAAAATAAATCAGACAAAAATATGAAAAATTTTTCTGAAAAATTAAAGAAAGCCCTAAAAGCCAAAGGAATGACTCAAGGGAAACTCTGCGAAGAGATAGGTATGTCGATGGATGGATTTAAAAGAATGGTGGATGCTGATAATATAAAGGTTAAAACATTAGAGCAAATTTGTGAGGTGTTGGGAGTACCTTTAAATTACTTTTTAGAGATAGAGCCTGTGAAAACAGAACCCGTTGGTTTTTGGAAAAGACTGATTGAAGAAGCAACAATGGAGGCACAAAATTGGAAGATTCGAGCTTATCAACTCGAAGAGCAGTTGGGTAAGAGCGGAAATTTTAAATATGTTAGTAGAAGACAAGGCGTGTTGGCGAGTGTGGCATAGGCTTTTTTTTTGCCCCATTTACTAACATTTCTACTAACATTTGCAAGTTTAGGCTTGCAAGCCCCTGATTACCAGTTAGGTTCGAATCCCTACGAGACCACTGAAAGCGAGTCTTATGACTCGCTTTTTTGTTTTTTTACGCTTTATTATTTTGCATCACTATCTGTATTTGACCAGATAATTTCCCCTGTTGTTTCAAAAACTCCAACATCCCCCTTTGACAAAAAAGAAGCCTTGAATTTCTCTGTACTTGTAAAACCTTTCAACTCCCCAATCAATTTTTCTAATAATTGCTCTTTTAATGAATTTCTAAAATAATTTTCTGGAAGGGGAAAATACATGTTTGTTGGCTCAAATTCTACTAGATTTAAGGTTGTGTATTTATCCTTTTCATAAGAGTTGAATCCTACCAATGTTAACGTGTATGATTGCTCTGATTCAAAAAGTCCGATTCGATATTCATCAATTGGTTTTTGAGGGGAATCTTCATCGCAAATACTACCTAACCATTCTTCCAATGAAATAAAATTTGATTTTAAATCTGAGGGTGGACTATCAATATCGTCTTCGATAACTGTAAAAGATCCGTGTACTGTAATGTCAGACTCTTCTTTTTTGTATTCTTGATTATGTGCCATAAATTGAGAGGTTAGTCATAAAATGTATCTAAAAATTGATTTATTATCGTCCAACTTAGTTCTACAATCTAACTTTTGGGAGATTCATATCCTTGTTAAGCTAAATTTAATAAAATTAAATGTGCATGAAAACTTATTAGGCAATCAATTTAGTATTAACTTATTATATGAGAAAGTGATAATTTCGATACGCCTCAGCTAATACAGCCTGTGGCAATCTTAAAAGGTTGACTGTCCAATAGCTATTGCCTTTTAAAACCAATCTTGGATTTAAAAGATGAATCAATTTTTTGCACGAAATCCGATATTGCCAATATCGAGGATTATAGTATGTCTCACGGTTGTATGAACAAGTAGAATTGAGAATCAAACAAAATGCAGTAATCACTTGGTAGTCCCTATCATTTTTCAGTAATAATTCTATAATTGTCATCATCAAACCAGGAAATAGTTTCCTTAGTCCATCCACCAATTTGGATGTCGTTCTTGAAAATGAAATGTTTTCTTCTTAGGAGCCCATTTATGTTATACAAGTCAGCCACCCTACTTGGAAAATTCAGTAATTCTTCCTTTCACTTTTAGTTCTAAACTTTAAGAAGCTAATATCTCATCTTACTAAATTGATAGAGGTACTAAAAAAAGTTCTATTATAAAACAATATATATTTTGCTCTATCGAATCTTCATTAAGCCAACGAAATGTTTTCTAGTAGCAAATTGCATTGTTTATCCCTCAACATATAATTGATAATAGTCGAAAAAGAATGTTTTTTTATTGTGATTTATGGTCGAATCTATTTGATTCGAATCTTGATTATTTGATTTTGAAGTACAAGATACCAGTCCAAAAGAAAAGGATATCAAAAGGGTAATTGAAAGAAATAATTTCGGTAGTCCTAAAAATGTAATGCTTTTCTTTCAAGATTATAGTTACAAATAAAGTGTTTTATTGCACCAATATGGTTTACGAGAGATTTTGAGAAACTTAAAGCTTTTCTAACTAGTCTGGATGCTCTTTGTCTTAATGTTGCATTAAAACGCTCAATATAAGCTGTCAAGCCACTGTCTTTACCAACGCCAAAATGTTTCTCTTTGCCAAATGGCTTTACATAGGCTTGCCAATAGTCTGAAAAAAAGCCTGCACTGCCCTTGAAAATAGCTGGTATTTTTTCATAAAAGAGCAACGCATCGTCTGTTGAACGCCCTCCCACATGAAAGGCTATAATTTGCCTATTAATAGGGTTAAGAGCAAGCCACAACCACTGTTTATTGCTCCTCTTCCCAACAAAACTCCATAGTTCGTCGGGGGCGCCAAGTCTAGTTGAATGCCATAAAATTCCACCCTGACACCTCTCTCTTTGCTATACAATTCCCTTACTAACAAATCGTTATTTTCAATATCAACCAAATTCCCTTCAAAAGAGCAGACCTCTCCTGTAATCACCTCAATTTCTGAGACTTGAATATATTCTTGTAATGCAATCGAATTTTTTTATAACCTCTATTTTGGCTATTTCTTCATCCATCCTGTCTGCTAAGTAAGATTCAATATCAGGCAAAGTCAAGTCAGCATTCAAATCATCTGGTAAGTTTTCATACAACTTTTTGATATAAGCTAAAAGCCATTGCTCGCTCACATCGCATACTCGACAAATACCAGATAATGAAATCCGCTCTAAAAGTAATTTGTTGATAAGGATTTTATCAGACTCCGACACAAACCAATCTCGTCCACCTTCTACAAATTGACGGTTGCAACTATGACATAAATAGTTTTGCTTACCGTAATGCGTATGACCATTCTTCTTTGTTGTTGTACTACCACAGTGACTACAGTTCATTTTACCTTTTTCTACAAAGATAAATAAAGCATTACATTTACAGGACTACCAAAATTTCATTGTTCAGAATTTGTCTACTATTTTTCTATCATCAAATAGGTCAGGTGTGAAAATGGAATTCCTTGAACTAATATCCTATGCGAATCGAAAACTTGAAGTGGAATTTGGTTAATATTTGCTAATTATGCTCAGTATAAAGACCAAGGTTGTGTATCCGAGTTTTCTTTCTAATGATACTAAAACATGAAAAGAGCATTGACTAATTTTCTATCTTAAAAGGGAAGTTGGCATCAAAATCTTGTTGTTCTTCCTTCGTCATGCGGCTTCGTATAAGTTTCATTGTGTAGCCACCACGAAGTATTCCATTATCGGCATACATCCAATCTGTGATATTATCTTTATCAAGTTTAATTTTGTCACCCAATTTTACTTTTGTTGTTAATTCTGGAAGGTTATCAACTATTCCAAAATATTACCCGTCTTTGATAATAATGCTTGTAGCCCAAATGTGTTCAGCACCGATAGATGTCGGAAATTGTACTTTTAAAGCAAATGTGCTTGTGTCAAATTTATTACTTGTGAACACTTTATCAAACTGAGTAATAGTATTTTTCGCTTGCAAAATTGCCTCATTCATTGTGATAAGCTTATTTATCTCCTATCAGGGTGTTTTAGTTCGAAGATTTCATTCGACTCCAATTCATTTTTTAAGTCGTCAGTAATAACATACGTCCCATTACTCAATATCTGTATTCCATTGTTCTTCAACGCTGTTAATATCCTATTGGCAATTGGCTGAAATTGCTTATGATAAAATTCAAAATCCGATATGCTTTTATTATATTCTATTTTCCAATTCTCACCAAATGTCATTGTTAAATATCCTTCGTCTAGCCACCATAAATTATTTAACCCAAGATGTCCTAAGAACTTAAATGCAAATTTTCTTTGTCCATCTCCTTGATAAATTCCGCAGTACAAACGATAAAATTTGACCAGATAAGTATCAAGTCTTTCGTAATCAGTCAAAAAAGCATTTAGTGTCTTTTTTAATTTCCAAGTTTCAAATTGTCCTTCATCAATAATTTGTCCAAATAAAAAATCTTGAAGCCTATTTCCATTTTTTTCTTTGTAATTGAAGCTTATAAGTTCAGAATAAGTTTCATCATCCAATTGTTGTACTAAATCTAACTGTTTGTAAATGAAATCCTCTAAATCCAAAACTGAGATGTCCCCGTTCAGATACTTGTAAAATTGAATTTTATTTTCGTCTGAAATTATATTCATAATAGGGATGCTAACAAATTTACAACCACAATATAATCAAATTTTATTCTGCCTATCTAACCATTATAGCACATTGAATGATGTTGATAATTTTCTTAACCCAAATCAATATGCATTCAATATCTAAACTATATGAGCAAACAGAGATATTATCCCTAGTCTTCTCGATGGTTTGAAAAGTGTGGAGGTATAAATACATTTGCTCATTATGCTTTTAGATAAAACCACTCAATTAAACCTCACAGTTTCCAGCCTTTTTTTTGCAAAAGCTTTTTACAATCTTTACAAAATTCCTTCTCTTCATTCGTAGGATTTTTGCCTTCTGCATCTCTCATAAAACAATGCGTTTGTTTGCAATGCGGTAATCCTTGAGTATGTCCCAGTTCGTGAATCGCAACTTTAAAAAGTTGTTCTTGTCTCGCTTTTTTATCCAAACGAAAGGTTGAAGCAACACAGACTTTTCCTGGACAATATCCAAGTCCCAAGACACCAAAATCTTTGACCGAACCTTTTGTATTACTAATATCCTTGTTTGTCAAACCAATAAAAACATAATCATCCGCCTTGGATTGACGAAGAAATGCTAAAATTGAGTCAGCCCTGTAGCGATTTCTTGGTTTGTAGTAGGCTTGTTTTGGAAGGTTAATTTTAGGAAGGACAACTACCTTCGGATAAAACGATTTTATCTTTTGCTCAACATACACTACGTCCTGTTCTGGAATACCTGTAAAAGTCTGAATAGCAATGGTTATAGAAGATTCTGTTTTGCGGTCTTTTTGAGTACAATAAATAAGACCACTAAAACATAGGGTCAACAGAAACGTTATTGTAAGGTAATTGAACATAAGTTTTTTAGGAATAAGCGCTTTGAGAATGCTCAATAAGGCTCTAATTTATTCAACAAACTTCTTATTTATTAATATTTTTTGGTGTAATGTCAACAGCGACGATTGACACTACACCGATTTTATTTTAATGACAAAGTTCAACCTTCGTACGCTCAAAATTCACAACTCAAAACTCATCACTACTGCTTATCTCTTAAACGAATATTTCACAAAATCTACATCAATAAATCCCTTCTCTTGTTGAGTATTGTAACTATAAATGCCAATTCTATCGCCACGATAACTTCCCCAAGTGAGTTGGGTTGGTAATCCCAATGGAGTAAAATCTTTACCGTTCAAACTGTAATAATATTGGTTCATGCCGTCGTAATTCCAAGTCGATTTTAGCCAAATTACTTTACTTTTAATCTCTTGTCCTACTATCTCCTGATTTTTATAGGTAAACACTAAATGCCTTTTATTTCCTCTTTGTTTTACCCCAATATTAGCAATCGAAGTAGTTGAAAAATGCGTTAAACCAGCCTGCTGTCCATCACTCATATTGGCAATATCTACTTTAATCGTTACGGTACATTCTTGTGTTCTAAGACTTCGTTGGGTAAGCGTATTTCCTGCTCTCAGTAGTATATCTACAGTATCTTGTGGGTTTATGGGTTGAAAAGCATACAAACGTAAATGTCCTTTTCTTGCACTCAATGACCATTGTGAGGCTCTTGGTTGATAGTTCCATTCCCAATCTGGAGAAAGTATTTTTTCCGAAAAAGACTCCTCTGTTTGTCTTACTAATTTTGTAGTTTGGTGTATGATAGGCTTTTTACCTGACCATACCATTGTGCCAATCGTGTCAGCACCAACTTTTCCGATAATTGGCCAACCTGCGACCCAGTTTACAGGCAACAAACTAGCGGCTCTTCCCTCCCAATCACCGCGTCCATGATGCGTAAAAAACCACCATTGTCCATTTTTAAGCTCAATTAATCCTCCTTGATTGGGTTCTTTGTCGAGTTTTTTATCAACATGATTGAGTTGTTTTACTTCCCAAGGACCTGTTAGACTTTTCGAGCGCTCCATCATAATCACACGTCCTTCAGTTTTTACTTCACTAAAAAAATGATAATACGTCCCATTGATTTTATAGAGTTTATTCGCCTCGCTTCCTTGTGATTGATAGATTATCCTATCCGATTCTTGGATAATGTTTTTCCCATCAGGTGTCATTTTGAATAAATGAATATTGTATTTTTTGTGGTTGATGGGGTCTGGTTCAAAATTGGTGGCAATAAAATATATCTGTCCATCGTCATCACAAAACGAACAGCAATCATCCCAGCCCGAAACCTTCCAGACTTGGTGAAGTGGCTCCCATGGTCCTGCTGGATTGCTGGCTGAGCTCATAAAAAAACCGTCGTCGGGCGTACCAAAATAAACCCAATATTTGCCTTTATAGAATCGGATTGAACCTGCCCAAATTCCTTTGCCATAGCTATCCATTTTATCCCAATTGAGTTTTGGACTTATTTGCGTCAAATCCTTCACCACATGACTAATTACCTCCCAATTGACCAAATCCTTAGAATGTAGCACTGCCATGCCAGGCGAAAATTGCATTGTTGAGGAAATAGCATAAAAATCATCGCCCACCCGAATAGCATCCAAATCACTAAAATCGGATGGCAACACAGGATTTTGAAAAGTACCATTCGATTGATCACCCCACTTGGCACCAAATTGAGCAAACAATAAAGTATTTGAAGAAAACAAATAGAAAGCAACGATGAAAACAAGCGATTTGAGCATAGATTCAAGGATTTTGTAATATTTCTCTTACATAAAATGTTTAACACAGATGAAAGGTTAAAAAGAGATTTATTACTCAATTCCTTGTAAAAAACAAAAATAATGGTAGAATTCCGAGAAGCCAATATGAAACACAACCATCTAATATACAGCAAGTTAAAACAAATCCACATAATTGCGTTTTGGGATTAGAATTGTTTTAAAACTACTCATCAAAAAAGCGGTCGAAAACAATTTTCGACCGCTTTTTGAATCTCGGTTTTAGACGCAAAACATTGCGTCTCTACTGCTAGAACATAGATTTTAAAAATAATCACTCATTCAACATTCATTAAATTCGGGTTACGTTTACTCCTGCTTTCTTTATTTAAACTTACTGGCGTCTAAATTGAAAAATCTTACCGCATTGTTAAAGAAAATATCTCTTTTTTGGTCTTCTGACAAATAGTTGGCACTTTCAATTACTTGGATAGATGTCTCCAACAATTTTGGCCAAATCATAAGATCAGTTCCGTACAAAATTCTTTTTCCAAAACCTGCTTGAACGAGTCTTTTCAAATACGCATGGATTTCTTCTAAAGGATAACTCCAAATAAAACCTGCCAAATCGACATATACATAGGCATTTGCACCCATCAAGGCAATCATTTCATCGGCCATCGGGTAGCCTGCATGCATTACCCAAATTTTTAATTTTGGATGTTTAGCCAACATATCCTCCAACAAAAAAGGACGCCCCAACGAAGCACGGTATTTTGGATTACTGATATTGATATTGCCGTTTCCGCCCGTACCCATGTGAATACCCACAGGCACACCCAAGCGCTCGGCAACCGCAAAATACTCATCTAGACTAACATCACTCGGAGACATTCCCTGATACTGTGGTGCTACCTCTCCCATTACTTTATAAAAGCCAGCTGTCAACGAATCTTCGAAAGCTTTTACTGTCATATCCTTATTGCTACTAATACCTAAAGATGGAATAATACGGTTAGGTGCTGCTTTATGCCAATTATGAATCACACTGGCATCGCCACTTACAATCATCGTAACATTGAGTCGCTCGGCAGTAGCCAATAAGGCATCTTGCATTTCCTTATCGGTTTTAGCAGCCTTCAAGGGATCTGGGCAGTCCAAATTAAAAATTGATGGATTATCACCATGATTATGTGGGTCAGCGCCTGGCATATTTTTCAAAAACCAAGGGCAAAGATCTGCTGTATTGGGACTAGCCTTGAACGCATGCACATGTACATCGATGATTGGATAATGCTTTTTGGGTGCTTGTGCGTACGAATTAACTTGAAACGCTAAAACCATCACCAGCAAAAGTACATTGCGAAAACAATAAAGATATTTCATAATTGGATAGTAAATAATTGAGTAATAAATTTCTAATGTAACAAATTGAGACATTAGACAAATGTAAAACTTTTGTCCTTATTATTACAATATTTTCAATGAAAATTACTATTAACAATAGTTGTTAAATTACTTCCATTTCAAAATTTTCTATCTCAAGTTTTTTCTTAGATAGAATAGCCCAACTCAAACACATTGTTCTATACCATGAATTATTACCTTTGTATTTAACATTAAACTAGGTCAAGATGATTTCTGATAATTTACTCAAGCAAATTGCCTTTATCAAGGAGATTGATAAGGTTAAGTATATTCAAAGAAAAACAAAGCTTTTCAATAGCGATAGAAACGAAAATGATGCCGAACATAGTTGGCATTTGGCGATTATGGCGGTAGTTTTGGCTGAACACTCAAACGAAAATATTGATGTTTTAAAAGTGATTAAAATGCTTCTGATTCATGATATTGTAGAGATTGATGCGGGAGACACTTTTATATACGATACACAAAAAAATCATACTAATACCGACGAGGAAAGATTGGCCGCTAATCGTATTTTTGGTCTGCTTCCTAAGGCACAAGCTGACGAATTAATTGAGATTTGGGAAGAGTTTGAGGCTGGCGAAACCAAGGAGGCTAAATTTGCTAAAAGTATGGATAGATTAGAACCGTTATTGCAAAATACTTCTAACAATGGTGGCACTTGGGCGGAGTTTGGTGTTGACTACGACAAAGTGTACAACAAGAAAAAGGTTATTAAAGAAGGTTCTGAAGTCATTTGGGATTATGCCGAAAACCTAATCAACGAAAGTGTTGACAAAGGTATTCTAAAGAAAATATAGACAATTACAGGGCTACCTGATTTGGGCATTCAGTTTTTGGTAAAACATTGTTTATGAGACCATTTACTGAATGTCAAAATCAAAAATTTGATTTTACAAACTATGAAAAAATCAGCGGCAACACGATTAATGATTTTACAAAAAGCATTTGAATTAATTTATGCAAAAGGCTATCAAACCACTAGCATAGATGATATCATTGCTACGACCAAAGTAACCAAAGGCGCTTTTTATTACCATTTCAAAACTAAAGATGAAATGGGCTTGGCGATAATCAATGAGTTGCTTAAGCCACAACTAACCGCTGGTTTTATTGAACCTCTTCAAAACAATGAAAATCCGCTAGATGCCATTTATCAATTGATGCAACATCTGTTACTTGAAAATGATTTTTTGAAGGTAGAGTATGGCTGTCCTGCTGCCAATTTCACACAAGAAATGACACCTTGGCATTCGGATTTTAGCTTAGCATTGTATGAAATTACTCAGCTATGGAATACTCACATGATTGCGGCCATTGAAAAAGGTCAACAAAATGGACTTGTTAGACCAGATGTGAATGCCCAAAGTGTAACCATGTTTGTGATGTCAAGCTACTGGGGTATCCGAAATTTTGGCAAGTTAGAGAATAGTAAAACCGTGTATCTGCCTTATTTAAAGGAGCTTAAATCCTATCTTGATTCACTGAGATAATTTTTTTATTCAAAAAACATACTAACTAGTATGTTTTTTGAATACCTTTGTTACATCAAACAAATCAAGCGATGTATCAAACACTTACTTTTTATCACAACTTCATGCGGTGGCTCGTTTTGGCGAGCCTAATACTAGCGCTGTATCGAGCGTATCGGGGCTATTCCACGAAAGCGACTTTTTCAAAAACGGATAATACTATACGACATTGGACTGCTACTATTGCTCATATCCAATTGATGATTGGCATGACCCTCTATTTCAATAGTCCTATTGTCAGGTATTTTATGCAGCATTTTAAAGAAGCGGTTCAACGATTCGAAATGACTTTCTTTAGCCTTATTCATAGTACTTTGATGCTAATTGCCATAGTTCTTATTACGATTGGGTCTGCCAAATCAAAGCGGCAAACCACCGATTCCGAAAAATTCAGGACTATGCTTGTTTGGTTTTCGGTATCGCTCTTGATTATTTTCATTGCCATACCTTGGCCATTTTCGCCATTTGCACACAGACCTTACTATAGGTAGAACTCTTCATCCTTTAATTTTCATCTTATATGCTCACATTATTCAAAACAAAACTCGGACGTATACGCATCATCGGTTTCTTAGAAGGGCTATCTCTTTTAGTGCTCATTTTCGTGGCGATTCCCATGAAACATCTTTTTCATAATCCTGCACTATCAAAATTTTTGGGTCCTATTCATGGGGCAATTTTTCTGGTATTTGTGCTCAATACAATGAGTTTGGCGATAGAACAAAACTGGAAATTTAGAACAACCACTTGGAAGATCATAGTCGCGTGTTTTATTCCTTTCGGTACTTTTTATATTGATCATAAAATTTTCAAAAACATAAAGGAATCATGATAATAGCGATTATTGTCACTGTTTCTATCCTTCTTATTTATTTGGGATACCGAACTTAAGAAGATCGCAATAAGCGATATGCTATAGGCTATAGGCTGGTAGTATAAAATTGTTATTAATGAAATCATGAATACATTTTTGCTTAATGCCTACGGCTTACAGCTTAAAGCGTATTAGTGCAATTTTATTTTGCATTAATACTTAAGAAGTGTAAAAGTTGAAAATATTCTTAAAGAAAAAGGTTTTCGAAAAGTCTTTAATGGAGGAGCCTGGGTAGATTTAGAAAAAATTGTCAACGAACAGAAGCATTAAACATGGTATTTGTTTTTAAAACTAATATTGCTAATCAATTTCAAAAGGAAGGTATTTCTAAGCTTCTGAAAAGGTATTTTCCTACCTGCCATTGGAGTTTCGATTTGGAAGATTGTGATAAAGTTCTGCGTATCGAAAGCTCATTTGATGTAACCCAACACGTAATACAACTGATGCAAGAAAATGGATATGATTGTGAAGAGCTTATAGATTAGTCAAACCTTTATTTTGTAGTATTTACCCATCAGAATCGACGTAACAATCATGGCTTTTTTTTATCTAATCACTTACATTTGAATAAAAAAACTATGAGAAAATTAAGATTGCAAATGCAAATTTCTGTTGATGGATTTGTGGCGGGTCCAAATGGAGAGGAGGATTGGGTCACAAGAGGCGACACTAAACACTGGCAACTTATCAATGATTTGGCGGATAGCTCAGAAACGATACTCATTGGTAGAAAGATGGCAGAGGCTTTTATTCCTCATTTTGAGAATTTTGAGGAAGAAAATCCCAAAATTGAGTTTGCTCAGAAAATGGTGAATATGCCAAAAGTCATTTTTAGTAAAACCCTTGATGCTCCATTTGGGAAAAATACCACTCTCGCAAGCGGTGACTTAGCTGAAGAAATTTCTCGGCTCAAAAACCAAACAGGAAAAGATATTCTCGTGTATGGTGGTGTAAGCTTTGTGTCGTCCCTCCTAGCTGGTAGACATATTGATGAAATGTATTTGCTGGTCAACCCTATCCTAATCGCTAAAGGAATGCGTATTTTTGATCTACTCGAAAATCGTCAAAACCTAACCTTAGTAAGCGCTACCCCCTCGTACACAGGCGTGACGGCTATGCACTATCGATTGGGGTAACGGTGAATTGAGCATTGAGTTCCTTAGTTTTTCAAACAATTAAAAGTAAGTTATTAGTTAACAGTATATCAGTTATTGAAATAGGCTCATAATCAGAAGGATATATTCAATGTGTAATGTAGCTATATGATTAATTCTTTCTTTCTTATTACTTATTTCAAAATAACAAATAACATCAAAATCTCCCACATACACGATTCAGCTACAGCATCGATTGATTGGGCTACTTTTTTGGGGTGTTCATTATGCAATTTTGCATCAACAAAAATGAATAAAACAATGAACACAGAAAAAGTATGGTTTGTAACAGGGGCTTCAAAGGGTTTGGGGCTTGCTTTAGTAAAACAGTTATTACAAGAAGGATTTAAGGTAGTTGCTACGACAAGAAGTATCCCAGCTTTAACGGCTGAATTGAATTTTGGTTTAGATCAACTTCTGCCTCTTGAAGTGAATCTGACTGATAGTTTAGACGTAAAATTGGCAATTGAAAAGAGTATTGCACATTTTGGCAAAATCGATGTCATTGTCAATAATGCGGGTTATGGTCAATTAGGCACGATTGAGGAGTTGACAGATGAGGAGGCTCGACAAAATTTTGATGTAAATGTCTTTGGAGTTCTTAATGTGATTAGACACGCGATGCCGTATCTGCGTGCGCAGCAATCAGGACATATCTTCAATATCGCTTCTGTAGGTGGGTATTTTGGAGGCTTTGCAGGTTGGGGAATTTATTGCTCCACCAAATTTGCGATGGCTGGTTTTACCGAGGCTTTAGCAGAGGAAGTAAAAGAGTTTGGCGTAAAGGTTACATTGGTATATCCTGGTTATTTCCGTACCGACTTCTTATCGAAAGGTTCTCTCAAAACGCCTTTGAACTCGATTTTAGCTTATCAATCGGCTCGTGAATCTGAAAATTTGCACCTAAATGCAATTGATGGCAATCAGCCAAATGACCCAGACAAAGCTGCTGCTGCTTTAATTGCGATAAGTAAAGAACAAAAACCACCCGTACACTTGTTGTTGGGAAAAGATTCTTACGACATGGTACAACAAAAAATCAGTATCATGACTCAAGAGGTAGAACAATGGAAAGAGGTATCCGTTTCAACGGCATTCTAAATATTTAAGTAAGAAGACGTTATTAGTTAATAGTATATTAGTTATTTGAAGGAATTTATAATCAGATGATTACATCCAAATAGCACCATAAAATACTATTGATTTAATCTTTCCCACTACTTAATCGCTTTTAACAGACATTTATTTACTATGGAGAATACATTTCGTTTTAATACAATTGCTGAATTTCATTCATTTTGCCAGTTGCCTAATCCTGAGCATCCTTTAATTAGTTTGGTTGACTATAGTCAAGTGAAATATCCAGACTTGGGCGTACAGATGAAATGGGTTCAAAATTTTTATACGATTGGCTTAAAACGAAATGTTTCTGGAAAGTTTAATTATGGACAAACGCAATATGATTTCAATACGGGTCTATTGAGTTTTGTTGCGCCACTGCAATGTTTAAAAGTCGAAATTAATCCCAATGTCGAAGTTGAGCCTACAGGTTGGCTTTTATTAATTCATCCTGACTTTTTGTGGAATACAGGATTGGCGAAGAAAATCAAATCTTATGACTTTTTCCAATATGCTGTCAATGAAGCGCTATTTATGTCAAACCGAGAGGAAGAAATTATGGTAGAGATTCTACGTAAAATCCAACATGAATATCAATCTGCGATGGATAAATTTAGTCAAGAGCTAATTGTTACCCAAATCGAGTTATTGCTGATTTATGCTGAAAGGTTCTATGAGCGCCAATTTCATAGCAGGAAAAAATCTTCGTTCGAATTACTAGACAAATTTGAACATATTCTTACCAAACACTTTACCGATGGTAATCTCTCAGAAAAAGGCATACCCACTGTAGCTGATATTGCAGAACAACTCCATATTTCACCCAACTATCTGGGGAGTATTTTAAGAATTCATACCTCACAAAATACGCAACAACATATTCAAAATAAGCTTATTGACTATGCCAAACAATATTTAAGTACCACTAATATGTCGGTAAGTGAAATTGCTTTTTGCTTAGGATTTGAACATTCGCAATCGTTTAGTAAGCTTTTTAAACTCAAAACCCAGCAAACGCCTTTGGAGTTTCGACAGTTTTTTAATTAGAAATAGCAAAGTTTGTGCAAATAGAACCTCAAAGTATTTCTGGAAACAACCAAACTCATTTTGGAAACATTTCGCAGTTGGGCCTTTTCTAATTTTGTTGAGTAAATTTTAAATCTCAATAAACAATCATGAACAAGACCATTTTTATTACTGGCGCCTCGTCTGGCTTAGGAAAAGCAACTGCAAAATTATTTCAATGCAAAGGTTGGAATGTTATTGCTACTATGCGTAACATCGAAAATGAAACAGAATTATCTCAACTCGAAAATGTAACGTTACTACCTTTAGATGTTACAGATTTGGAAAATATCAAATCTACTGCCCAAAAAGCGATTGAGTTGGGAGTAGATGTTGTCTTCAACAATGCAGGATATGGCTTGATTGGCCCTTTGGAAGGCTTATCAGACGAACAAATTATTAAACAATTCAATACTAATTTGTTGGGCGTATTGCGTGTTACAAAAGAGTTTATTCCTTATTTCAGAGAGAAAAAAGCTGGTATGTTTGTTACCACTACCTCGATTGGAGGGCTCATTGCCTTCCCGATGGGTTCTACATATCATGCTACCAAATGGGCATTGGAGGGCTGGAGTGAAAGTTTAGCCTTTGAACTAAATGCTTTTGGTATCGATGTCAAAACGGTATCTCCAGGCGGAATCAAAACCGATTTTATGAGTCGCTCGATTGATACTGGCTCAAACTCTGCTTACGATGAGTTGTTTGGTGTAATGCTTCAGAATTCGATGAATATGTTAGAAAATTCTTCTGAACCAATTCAAATTGCGGAAGTAGTATACGAAGCTGTAACAGACGGGAAAAAACAGTTACGCTATGTAGCAGGTGCCGACGCACGTGCCTTATATGCTCAAAGATTAGAACAAGGCGATGAAAAATTTAGAACTTGGATAGGACAAGAATTCTTAGGAAGATAGTCTCTTCGTTGGGGTTATCCAAACATCTCACAGTTGATTTATTAGGATAATCCCAATATCTTAGCCAATTTAGCGAGGTACTTAAGCTTCATCAAAATCGACATAACATTCTATCTATCAATACCATTATGGAAAAATCTAATCCTATTCGTGTTTCTTCTATTTCGGAGCTTCATCGTTTATTGCAGCTTCCGAAGCCTTTGCACCCCATGATTAGTTTGGTAGATAATGCCAAAATGTCAAGAGATTTTGACTTTATGTATCATCCTTTTTTTCTTGATTTCTACAAAATTTCTTACAAATATTCTACCAATGGTCGAATGGGCTATGGACAAGGGTTTTATGATTTTAGCGAAGGAGGATTGATGTTTACAGCGCCAAATCAATTAATTTATACTGACAACGACCCCAATGAAGACATTCAGTACTTTGGTTTTACCTTATTTTTTCACCCTGATTTTATTCGAAATTATAGCTTAGGTAGAAATATCAAACGATATGGATTTTTCTCCTATGATACCAATGAGGCGTTGCATTTATCAGAAAAAGAAAAAAAGGTTATTGTAGGATTATTGGGAAATATC
Source organism: Cellulophaga sp. BC115SP (assembly GCF_009905545.1). GTDB lineage: Bacteria > Bacteroidota > Bacteroidia > Cytophagales > Spirosomataceae > Flectobacillus > Flectobacillus rivi. The sequence goes on from NZ_JAAALB010000011.1 coordinate 16,271, forward strand.
GATGAAGAACTTAACACCTCTATTGATGAAATAAGTCAGGATGTGTTGGTGTCGTACTTAGAAGTATTGCTCAACTATAGCAATCGTTTTTACAAACGGCAATTTATTACTCGAAAAACGGTCAATCATGATATTCTGACTAGCATAGAGCAACTATTAGATAAATATTTTGCCTCTGAAGAATCGCTCAATAAAGGACTTCCAACGGTAGAATACTTGGCATCACAAGTTAATTTATCGCCCCGATATTTAAGTGATATGTTGCGCTCGTTGACTGGTCAAAGCACACAACAACATATTCATGACAAACTCATTGAAAAGGCAAAAGATTACATTAGCACCACCAATTTGAGTGTCGCCGAAATCGCTTATCAGCTTGGGTTTGAGCGTCCACAATCATTCAACAAACTTTTTAAAACCAAAACAAATCAAAGCCCATTAGAATTTCGAGCGAGTTTTAACTAATAAAATCATTTTCAAGAAAAACCTAATATGACTATCTGAACGGTGGTTGTATTAGGTTTTTTTATTTTTCCCGTAACCTTTTGCTCCTTATCTGCATCCAAGTATTATATGCTACACCATATCAAGTATTTGATTTTTATTCTAAACTTAATTCTTCTCAATCATGAAAACTTATTTTTACACGCTGCTGATTTTATTGACTTTATCAAATCTCAGGACTCAAGCACAGGGAAAAATCACAGGACAAATCACAGATCATAAAGGTAAAATTGTAGAGTTTGCTACAATTACCCTTTTACAAGCCAAAGATTCGAGTTTGGTAAAAGGGGCTTTGGCAGATGCCAATGGAACATTCGAATTCGAAAAAATCAAATTTGGCTCTTATCTAATCGCTATTTCTCAGTTGGGTTATCAGAAACTTTACACGCCCAAGTTTAGTCTTTCATCAGAAAACCCCTCTATCAAACTTTCTAATTTGACATTGGTTGAGGAATCAAAGGAACTAAGCGAAGTGGTGGTTACGGCTAAAAAACCTTTTATCGAACAACAAATTGACAAAACCGTTGTCAATGTTGAAAATTCCGTCGTTTCAGCAGGAAGTACTGCGATTGAGATTCTGGAAAAATCGCCTGGTGTAAACGTCGATAAGGATGGGAATATATCCTTGAAAGGTAAACAGAATGTCATGGTTATGCTCGACGGAAAACCAACGTATATGTCATCGAGTGACTTAGCAAATATGCTTCGAAATATGCAATCGACCCAGTTGGACAAGATAGAAATTATGACCAACCCTCCTGCCAAATATGACGCCGCTGGCAATGCAGGTGTGATTAATATTCGCTTGAAAAAAAATCAAAATCTAGGCTTCAATGGTTCAGCCAATCTTGGATTAGGATATGGGTTTTATCAGTCATTACCCAAAGAAAGTGCAGGTTTGAATTTGAATTACCGAAAAGAAAAACTCAATATATTCGGCAATTTTTCAGGAAATGACCGCCAAAGTTTTCAATTACAGGAAATTGACAGAAAGTTCTTTGAAGGTGAAAAAGTAATATCAAGTTTTAATCAGACGGCAGATGAGAAACGAAGAAATAACTCGCTGGCTTATAAAGTTGGGCTCGATTATTTCATTGATAAAAAGAATACGATTGGCATTTTGTTTAATGGCATGAATGGTAACTGGAATAACGACAGAAACAACCAAACGGCTATTAAGAATGCCTTGAATCAATTGGATACGACCTCTGTAACGCTAGGCTTTATGAGAAATAAATGGGGTAATTATGCCACTAACCTGAATTTCAAGCATGTAATTGATTCAACTGGCAAAGAAATTACAGCCGATTTGGACTACGCTCGTTATGATGCCGACAACTCGATGAAATACAGAACCTCCAAATTTGATACACAAAATATTTTACGGGAGACTAGAAATGAAGATGGTTTGACAGGCTCAAGAATCAATATTTACTCGCTTAAAGTTGACCTTATTTACCCTATCAACAAGACGTCTAAGTTTGAAGCTGGTCTAAAATCTAGCTATGTTAACTCAAACAACGATATGCGCTTTGATTTCTTGGTTGGGGATAATAATACGCCTGTGCTGGACCCTACACGTACACGAGATTTTGTTTACAAGGAAAATATCAACGCTGCCTATATAAACTATTCTAAAGAATTCAAAAAGCTGACTATGCAGTTGGGCTTACGCATGGAAAATACCAATGGACAAGGGACTTTACTCGGCAAAGATTTACTAGACAGACATTATACCAACTTTTTTCCAAGTGTATTTTTCCGTCAAAAACTCGCCAAAAATCATCAATTGGGATATTCATTCAGTCGTCGTATTGACCGACCAAGTTATGAGGATTTGAACCCATTCCTGTTCTTCTTAGACCCTTACACCTACCAAAGAGGCAACGAACTATTGCAACCACAATACACTAATGCCGTAGAAGTGTCGCATACTTACAAAGAGAGTATAACCACTACAATCAACTACAGCAGAACAGAAGGTATAATGACACAAATTTTAGAGCAAAATAATGCCCTAAAAACCACCAATGTTACCAAAATCAATATTGGCTATGTAGAAAATCTGGGTATTTCGTTTTCGGTGCCTATGCCAATTACCAAATGGTGGTTTAGCAATACCTACTTTAATTTATACAATAATCACTATGTTGGTGAAATTCCGAAAACTACGATTGAGTCTAATGGCACATCAACCACTGTTTATCAGCCCTTCGATGCTCGTGCAACAAGTTATACTGCCAATATGACGCATCAATTTACCTTACCTCGAAAATATTCAGTGGAGTTGAGCGGCTGGTATTTGTCTCCATTTATTGAAGGTCAACTAGCAGGGAATCCTATGGGGGCAGTTTCTTTTGGAATCCAGAAAAAGATGATGAATGACAAGGCATCTATCAAATTAAATATCAACGATATTTTCTGGACTCAACACTTTAATGGGACTTTTCTCTTCAACGATATCAATGTTCAGCTCAGAAACAAATGGGAAAGTCGTGTGATACGTATCAATTTTTCTTACCGTTTTGGCAACAGTAAAATTGTAGGAGCACGCCAAAGAAACACAGGCTTAGAGGATGAAAAAAATCGGGTAAAAAGTGGGGGTAACTAACCAACTAGACTTATGAAACAGGGTATTTGTTGTTAAAATATATCATTGCCAAAACTTTTTTTCCTCCTAGTGGGCGATTCAAATCGCCCACTAGGAGGAAAAAGAAAATAACTAACCTTGTGAAACAAAGAAAAACTATATTTCAATTTATTGCTAAAATAAGCGCATAGTCTTTATTTTCAAATCCCTCGAACTGAGGCTTCAAAACGATGTACATAGCTGAGTCGGACAATCTATCGCCAAACTCTACAGTTTCGACCTCTTGGTTATGAAACATACGTTTCACCCGTCTGGTCGGCTGATACTCTTTTAAATTATAATCTCTTAAAACTGTATCTAGACATATCTTTGCTTCTTTATTTTTTGCCACAAAAGTGTTCTGAGAACTTGATTCTACAACAAAAAGAACGTCATTCATGATAAAATAGCCACTGAAAGTGACTTTTTCAGTCTTGAAGAAATTGGTACTGGATACAGTTGCATAATACTCTGTGTGGGCTTTACCATTTGGAAGTTTTCTTTGTTCTTCCTTCAAAAGAATAAATTTTGTTTTATCCTTTTTCAAGGCCTTCCAAAGAGGATGATCGTGCAAGGTAATACGGTTATAGTACGCATATATTGCCTTTGTAACAAGCGGATTATCCATGGCATACTCAACCATTTCACATTGAGAAAACGTCAAATATCCGCAGGATAAAAACAATAAAAGAAACGATAGTTTTTGGGAGACATTTTTCATAATTGTAGTCAACAGGTTTTATTTCAAGAACTCAAACAACTGATTATCAAATCAATAAAATCTAATACTTTCACCTTATTTCAAGTATTTGCCAAATAATAGGGTAAATATCTTTCTCCATCTGAAAAAACTTTCAAAATACGCCCTGATTTTGATGCGATGATATGTGTGGGAAAACTGTTAAAACCCAAAGTATTTTCAATAAAATTTTCTTGATTAGCCACAGTAGCATAATTGAAACTTTTTTTACTTAAAAACTCCTTGAGTTTTTTTCATTGTCAAGTGCTAAACTCAAAAAAACTATATCCTTGCGGTGATCAAATGCTTTAACCATCTTATTCATAGCAGGCATCTCTTCCACACATGCATGGCATCGAATAAACCATGTTTTTAACACAAGAATTTTACCCTGAGTGTTCTGATTATCGTATTGGTTTCCCTCTAAGTCCAGCACTTTAAAGGTAGGAAATGGTTTACCTTCATAGCTCATAAAATTCTCTTCGATTTCAGCAAATTGTGCGACTGTTGTGAGAATTCGGTCATTTATGGTAGATTTTTCCTTGTCTAATCTGTAAAGCTTATAATAAACCTTACCATTCTTCTCCTCCCGAATAGGTATATATTGTCTTTGGGTTAACGCTTTCAGAAAATACATTCTTTGCATTTGATTACCTTGCTCGTCTAAAGGTATAAAGTCAGCACTAAGTCCTGTATTTTGGTTAAAGTATGTCAAATAGGACATAAAATCCTTCAGAAAGGGATAATTCTGTGGTTTATTTTCGCAACCCAAAAATGAAAGATAGAGTACCAAACTCAAATACCTATAGCTTTTAATAAATCGCATATCAATTTTAGATTCAGAAAGTATTTACTACATTCAAATTAATCATTTTTCACAATTAATTCACTAAATTCAGCTATTACTACATTTTATTAACCTTTATCAATCAAATGTCATCAATCCTTACACTATCATTCCCAGAAGTAGAAAAGCGTTTAAGCCAAGCGCAGAAAGCACTTCTCTTTTGTTTTTCTAAGCACCAACGAACTAATTATATAGATTCATACTTTTTGTGGTACGAGGGCGACACCAATCTTGATAAAATTGATTTAGAATCAGACAATTATGATTTTGAGTTAGCAGGAATCATTGTTGACGGTAACCTCACATGTAAGAAAATATTGAATTATGAAACCGACTACGGAGTGAACTTGATTGTTTTGGGGCATTTAAATGCCGACTTCATTGCAGTTGGTGGGCAGCAAGTTTTTGTTCAGGAAGATTTGACAGTTCAACACCTATTTGTCGGTTCTTATAATCACGGCAACCTTGATGTTCTAGGAGATTTTAATTGTCCAATTGTGGTACTCGATGATTATGATTGTTTAGTTAGGGGAGAATTTTACGGAAATGTTCTCGGTTGGGGAAAAACAATAGAACTTTTACACGACGGTGAAACTCAATATGTTCCAGATGGAGATTATGATTTTGAAGATTTTTTTGATGAGCCATACTTGAATGCTTGGGGAAGTATCAACTTTAGTTTAATCGTAAGCGATATTGATCATGATATAGATGTACTCCGAAAATATGTGTTGAATCCAGAAACAGATTCAATCACTCCTGAAATCATAATAGAATCTTCTAAATCGTCTGTTTTTCAAGGAATGAGCATGGACGAATACGTGGGCGTTTATTCGACTCAATATAAGTCTCATATTACTGATAATTCTATGGAGTTATCAATCCTAGAATATGATGACTCCTTTAAATATTCGCTTATTGGAAATAAAGTTTCTGTCTTTCACAAAAATAGCGAGGATACAGAGTTTGTAAAATTGACGCTAGGAAGTAATGTCTACCGAAAAGCTAAAAGAGTCCTTTTAGCAATTTGATTAATTTCCTTTGGTGGGCGCCTTCTGTCGCTCTCCAAAGGGAATAACACTCTATTTTACAATAGTTTACGAATTAATATGACATTTTTGTATATTTAGGTAAATGTATCATTTCATTTCCTAAACCCTACAAATATGATGTTTGGACTTACCTCTCTTGGAATCATTCACACGGTAATCAGTCTGGTGGCAGTTTTTACTGGTGCTATTTCGCTGATTAAACTAAAAGAAATCACATGGAATAATTCACTTGGTAAAACGTATGTTATTGCTACAATTCTTACCTGCCTAACAGGTTTTGGCATTTTTCAACATGGCGGATTTGGCAAGCCACATGTACTTGGAATCATTACCTTGGCGGTGTTAGGGTTAGTATATCTGGCACAGAAGGCAAATCAACCGTTGGGTAAATATTCACCCTATATTGAAAAAGTTGCTTATTCACTGACCTTCTTCTTTCACTTAGTACCAGGTGTGACCGAAACCACAACTCGTCTACCATTGGAGCACCCATGGGCAAGTAGTCCAGATGACCCATTAGTAGCCAAATTAGTCGGTATTTGTCTCGTATTGTTTCTAGTTGGAGTAACGTTTCAAATCATCGAATTGAGAAAAAAACTTTCATAATAACCCTACCTGTAAGACCCTCAATTCTAGGGTCTTACTTATTATTATAAGTATTCTTGCAACCTCTCTTATACCTACCCTGCCCTATCTGTTAGTCATTTGCATGCAGAACTGAATTTAAGCAAATTGCGTACTCAACCCAATTTTTAAATTCAACCTCACTATGACAAAATTTTCACACTTCCTTTTGCTCCTGATGGGAGTTTTATTGCATCCCAACTTATTTTCTCAATCCAAAATTGATAGTTTGATACCCACCCGTGCTTTTTGTATTACTGCTCCCAAAACGCAACGACTAAACGACTTTATCAAGTTTGTAGAAGATGAATTGGTAACTCGTCAGGTAAATACCCTACTGTTGCGTGTGGACTACAATTACCAGTTTGAAAGCCATCCTGAACTTCGAGACCCAGAGGCATTATCCAAAAAGGATATTAAGAAGTTGGTTGCGGTATGCAAGAAAAATAATATTCAACTAATCCCACAAATCAATTTACTGGGACACCAGTCATGGGCGAGTACTACGCACAATTTATTGAGAGTTTATCCCGAATTTGATGAAACGCCATGGGTCAAAATGCCAGAAAAATACGTATGGCCAAACGCTGATGGTCTGTATTGCAAAAGTTATTGCCCACTTCACCCAAACGTCCATAAAATAGTATTTGAATTAGTCGACGAAATCTGTGATGTCTTTGAAACAACTGCTTTTCATGCGGGAATGGACGAAGTCTTCTACATTGGCGATGACAAATGTCCACGTTGCGCTGGTCGAGATAAGGCAGAACTATTCGCAGGAGAAGTCAATGAAATTAGAAATCATTTGGCTCTCAAAAATAGAAAACTCTGGATTTGGGGCGACCGACTAATCGATGGAAAAACCACTGGCATCGGTATGTGGGAAGGAAGTTTTAATAATACTCACAGAGCTATTGATTTGATTGTCAAAGATGTAACTATCTGCGATTGGCATTATGAAAGACCTGACCAAACGGCAGTTTATTTTGCGATGAAAGGCTTCAACGTCATTACTTGCCCATGGAGAATGCCGAAGTTCGCTGTGGTTCAAACACAAGATATGGTCAGATTTCGCGAATCCTCTACAACCATTATGAAGCCCCATTTTCAAGGCATGATGCAAACGGTATGGTCTAGTGCAGAATCTTTTATGGACGAGTTTTATGGAAAAAACACTACTAAACCTGCTGAAGAAAATACCTCCGCCAATTGCTTTAGAGCTATGTTTTCGGAAATGGGGAGATTGGTAAAATAAATTGACAAGTGCGATTTGAATAGAAAAACAATTTAACTTTATGCACTCTAGGTCTTAATCCTTGGATATTTATCCAAATATCCAAGGATTAAGACCTCAAAAATACTTCAATTCACCTAAATAATTTTACTATGAAAAACCTCAAACTACATCTTACCCTTTCTATTCTTCTAATCTCCATTGCACAAAGTATCATTGCACAAACCTCCTCCTATCAGACTGATTCTATTCAAAGGAAAAGAATTAATAAATGGATTAAAAGAGCTCAACATCAATATCCATCTGATCTAAATTGTCAGACTGTTTCAGTGTTTACCAACTTGTTTTGGGGAGATCGCCGTGTGTCGGAGGCAGTATCGAATGGAATGAGTAGTATTTATAAGAGGACTTTCATGAGAAGTGTGCATTCTTTTCAGGGTACTTTCTCTTTTTTAATTTCTTTTGATGAAAAAAGCGAAGTGAAAAATATAGCTTTTTCAGAAAATGTTCCTTCGGAGTTCACATTGGTAGTACAAAGCAATTTCACTCAAACCATTGAGGACATTTCCCATTTAGAGCCCTTGAAAGGAGCATTTAAAAACAAAAAAATACTTCTTATGCTTCATCTTTCATGGGCATTCAATAATAATCCAAACATCATGGGGTATGATGATGATGGAACAAAATCCATGAAATTTAAGGAAGAAAATTTGACTTTAGGAGAAATATTGTTCGCTGAATCAAACTTTATGGCTAGACAATTTTAGCCATTATTTTAAAACCTCCTGATATGGCAATATCAGGAGGTTTTATACACTTTGTCTCTTACTTATTTACAAAGCCCGTCTATCCAAGCAAATAGTTCATCGAGGTCATAATCGCCACTATGGGGTTTGTCCCATGGAAATTCCAAATTAGCATCCATACCCTTGTTTTGTAGTACCGTAGTCAATATCACCGAAATAGCAAGCGAAGTATCTTTGTCTTTGGAGCCGTGTCTGATACGCCAGTGTTTGGCATTTGTCGTATTTTTTTGACCTAAATAATACATAGGATTCATCATTTTCACCAATACTTCATCTACTCTTGAAGCCTTCACGTTAGAGTTTTTTTGCCCAAACTCAGTAAAATGCTGCTTATCAATCGTAGCAGTACCAAATAGCATATTTTCTCCTGTTGAAAGATCCAAAGCATCAAAGGCTGGAGGAGTTTTCATACGCTCCATGTAACTAAGATATGCACCAAAATCTAAGTCTGTAACCTGATTACCATTAATTTTCAAGAATGAATAGTTCGACATATCTTTTCCTGAATTCAAAGCTTTCTGAGCCGAAGCGATAACATAATTGATGACTAAATCTTTAAAACTCCCGTTTCCATCAGCATCCAAAGTCAATAGTTTCCCCTTCGTATCCTTTAGTTTTAGGCTGTTAACGTAAGTAGGGAAAAGCGTTTTCAATTGTTCCGATACTTTTATTTGCTCTTCACTCAACATAGAGGGAGCATCGCTATTTTTCGACTGCATAGGCCCACCCCTTTTGTAGGTATTGTAGCCACTAAACTGCCATTCATAAGCCATATCAGCATGATCCAAATTGGTAATTGGACAATAAGCAGAAACAGCAAAAACATCGTCTGTTCCATTGGCTGCACCTAGTAGTTGTAAATAAGGCTCGTAGTCTGGATTATTTCCCGTTGCCCCAACTAAAGCAGACATTGCACCGCCTGCACTTGTACCATTCGAAATGATTTTATTGGCATCCCCTGGCATAAGTTTATCGTTGAATTTCAAGTAACGTACCGCTGCTTTTAAATCTACAATGGCCGCTGGTGCTTTACCCGTGTATTCGCCATTACTTCCTTTCAAAGTACGCCCTCTTGCTCCTGCCGAAGCTACCACATAGCCTTTGGATAACGCAGCAACTACAGTTGATGGCTTTTGTGGCATTGCTGGCGCTCCTTCAGGTCTTCTGTCACCCATTGGAGGCATTCCATTCATTGGCGAGCGATTACCTCCCATTCCCATTGGCATTTCCTTGAGGGTTGCAGGTTGTGCAGGCATATATCCACCTACTTTATTGGGAAAGAAAATGGGAGCTGTTTCGACTGTATAGCCATTCAATTTTTTTCCTAAAAAATACTCCTCTGGGATGTAAATATTCATTTTTTGGTAGACTGTATCTACAGGATTTGTAACATAAATGATATTTTCATAGGCTCTTACCGTAAAGGTTTTTCCCTCGAAAGTAAGTGTTTGAGTAACATACTTTTGCGCTTGAAAACTGAGATCTGGCTTGGCAGAAGTAAACGAACAAAATGCCAAACTGACCATCATACAAAAATTGATAAGATGGGTTTTCATTTATAATGAGTTTATTAAAAAATTAAAATGAATTTGTAAAAGATCTCTTAACAAATATTCCCATGATTTCATAGTCATTGTTGCTACTCTACTCTTCATGAACCTATATTTAAGCATATCTTTTTCTTGTATCAATATTACGATTTAGCCTAATTTTTTATTGAAAGTAATGACTAGAATAGAAGTGAAGAGGAAAAAAAGGGAAATGAAACGACTTAACTGCTCATTGGATTAGTGTTAAGGCACTTTTGTGGAAGATATATAATGGTTTTGAGCTATTTGCGAGAGAATAGAATATTGATGAAAGAAATAGAAGTTGTTTTTGGAAAATGTGATTTTCCAAAAACATAGTAAATGAATAAAATTTAAGTATTAATGCAAAATAAAATTGCATTAATACGCTCTAGGCTATAAGCCGTAAGCATTAGGCAAAAAAGTTTCTATTACTTCATGAGAAATACTATTTAACTTTTTGCCTAATACCTACCTTACTGCTTAAAGCGTATTAATACTTATTAATTACGGAACAGTGCTATGCTTATTAACAAGAAGTCACTCCTCGAAGCTCAGTAATATTTTGGACGACTGTTATTTGAGAAAAGGTAATTATCATCATTCTAGCAAACACGCTTACGTTTACTCAAATGTTCCCTCACTGATCACTACAGTATTTCCCCACTCGGTAATGGCTTTTAATAGCGGAATAAGGGATTTTCCCAAAGTAGTCAGTTCATAAGTCACTCTTATGGGTGGCTTTTCGCCATAGACAGTTCTGATAACTAGACCATCCTTTTCAAGTTGTTTTAATTGTAAACTAATGGTCATTTCTGTAACAGTAGGAATCGCTCTGGATAACTCATTGAAGCGCAAACTCCCTTCTATCAAGTGATAGAGAATAACTGCCTTCCATTTTCCTCCTATTAAATCCATTGTTAAACTAACGGTACAAGGGTACTCCTTCCCGTTGAGCGTAACGGTTTCACTTTTACATTCTGTTTTCATAATCTTTAAACTATCTATTTTGATAGGTATTTCAAATTAAACAAACTAAAACTAGTTTTGCAACTATAATTTTAATAGTATAAAAAAATGCAAAATTCAATCATCTGGCCAGAAGGCTATTTACCAGGAACTACAGATAATTTTTGTTCGAATGAAGTAATTGTTTCAGGATTAAGAACCACGGACATTTGGCCTCTATTAGCCAACCCTTTCGAGTGGCCAAAATATTATCATAACTCATCTGACATTGAGTTCCTTAATGAAGAACATAAGCAATTAACCGCAGAGGTACGTTTTCGCTTTAAAACATTTGGTTTTCCGATTGAGGCTCAAGTGACAGAGTATGCTCCTCCTGTGGAAGGAAAGCCCGCAAGATTAGCATGGCATGGTTGGGCTGAGGGTGATGCAGAAACAAGATTGGACGTTATTCATGCTTGGCTCATCGAGGACTTAGAAGGTGGAAGAGTAAGAATCTTAACGCAAGAAACCCAAATCGGAAATCCCGCAAAAGAATTGGCAAAAACAAAACCTAACCCCATGATAAATGGACATCAAGATTGGCTTGAGGGATTAGTAGAATACGCTAAACAGTTGATTTAGTTAATGTCAATCATATAAACCTAAGCTCCCTCAAAAGACTTAGCTCTGCAACTTTCTAATAATGCAGAGCCAAGTCTTTTGGAATGAATATAAACAAAATAATAATGCTCATGTATTAAAGCGGGTAAGTTTAATTATGAGGCAAAGATTAAGTCTCAAATTAGGTAATTGTGTGATTTCATTTAAAACTCATATTATTGACTATTTCAATATTTTCAACAACTTCCCATACGTCACCGCAGCTTTATGCACTTGCTCTGTCCAGTCTTCGGCAGCGTTGTCATCGGCACCATCTGAAATATATTTTAGACACAAAAACGGAATGTTTTCTTTCATGGCAATCAAAGCTAGTGAATAGGCTTCCATATCTACGACATTATAAATGGTTTCGGAATGACCCATTTCAAAACTATCGCCTGTACCACAAATGCCTACTTTTAGTCCATCCATCTCAAGCCCATACGCCAATAAGGGAGGCACGCCAGAAAGTGGGGTTTCGTAAAGTTCGAAGCCTAAGCCTCGTACATCCATATCTCTTTGAACAAATTTGGTACAACAAATCACTTCGCCCTTCGCAAAATAATTACTTCCAGCTGTTCCCAAATTAATAATCAAAGATGGTTTTTGTTGTTGAATCGCTTTGGTTAATTCGTAAGCAGCATTTACTTTTCCAATACCTGTAAATACTACATTTTGTCCTTCAAATACTTCGGCGGCCTCTGATTCGAGCGCAAATGAAAAGAGGGTATTTTCTAACGAAAAAGTTGTTTCTGAATTAATATGTATCATGATAGTCTATTTAAACAATCCTTAAAAGTCGATGGGACATTAAAATTACAAAAAGAAAACCTTATCCAATCAACTGAGCTAATTCATGACAAATTTCCTCGCCTTTGTTGTCGTTATACCAATTTTGCAATTTGATTTTAATGGTTTCAAAATCTGCTTTTGCTTCGTGTAATTCTTCCATTAACAGATGAGCACCTTCGGGACGAGGTCCCCACACAAAAAGGTCATTCCCACTCTCGTCTCTCGCAATCAACTTCGGAATACTCTTACTTGTACCGTTTGTTAAATACTTCTCAATGAGAAAAGGCTCGCTATCTCTCAATTGAATCTCATAAGTCAGCAAAGGATTTTGCTCTGTGATTTTTATCAAAAAAGGTACGATATGTGCTGCATCCCCACACCAAGGTTCGGTGATGATAATCCAATGTTGAGGCGATGTAATTTCTTGAAGTTTACTCAAAATCGCTTCTGACAATACCAAATGCTTATCCCAACGCTTCATGCGTGATTGATTGAGCTTCGTGTAGTTTAAATAATCAGGTTTGTCGTAAGGAGCGGCAGGTGTTTCTGCTGATAAAATCTCTTCGAATAGGGTTTTATATGCTAGGTAGTTCATGATGTAATTTGGCAATAAAATGGTTGTTTGTAGATATTACAGATTTTTAATGAGTAATAGTTCCCCATTCAAACATCTAGAATCCCCTTATTTATTGATTGAAGCTTATTCTATTTAGGCTGTGATAACTTAAGTTAGTGGGCAAGCTTGAATAAACGAAAATTTTCTCGTTTCCCTTTGTAAAAGCTCCGTAGGAGTGACAGTTTGGTAGCAATAAGTTTTGAGAAAAACCTTTTTTGAGCGCCGTAGGTGCGACAGAGTTCCAGATTTTAGCTTTCTGTCGCACCTACGGCGCTCGTTTAGTAGGTCAGGAAATAGATTCACTACTACCATACTGTCGCTCCTACAGAGCTAATAAAAAGATTGGGTTCTTTAAAAATCCTAATAATAAGGCTTATCAATGTCATATAATTGATAAAGTTAATTTTGCACGGTTACTTAAGTTAGTGGGCAAAATTAAAAAAATCTACCCGCTTTAAGATCTAGGCTTTATGCTGTAGACTAAAAGTTGAAAGATATTTCTCATGAAACAATTTAAGCTTTTTTGCCTAATGCCTATGGCTTACAGCATAAAGCGTATTAATGCAATTTTATTTTGCATTAATACTTATTCCTCCGCTTAAACTCACTAGGGCTAATTCCTCGATATTTCTTAAATATACGATTCAAATGGCTCGCATCACTAAACCCTAACTCATAGACTATCTCGCTGATATTCAAATTAGTATGTATCAGTCTCATTTCTATAATCTTAATTTTATAATTCATCACATACTCTTGCAGACTACTTCCTGTTTGTATTTTGAAATACTCACTTAAATAGGTAGCCGATAAATTGAAGTGTTTGGCAAGCTCTTCGACTCGAAGTTTTGAGGGTTCATAAATATGCTGATGAATATAGTTGATCATGAGCATAGCCGTTTCAGATTTGGGTTTGTCAATATTTATGGGAGTTATCAGAGAAATATTTCTGGCAGCGATGGTAATAATCGTGTTAATCAATTGTTGAATTACCTCCTCTGTATGAGGAAATTGATGATGATGTTCGCGAATAAGCGCTTCAACCAAAGCTCTGACCAAGGGCTTATCAGCTACAGTTTTTAAAATACAACCAGGCAAATGGTTGTGATTATGAAAAATAAACTCCAGTCTTTTGACCCAATCTTTACTTTGTTGATTCAAGTATGCACTATTGAATCTGATAAAAAATAGTTTGCTCGAGGATTGTATTTCAAACCCGTGTGAATCTTGTGGGAAAATCAAAAATAACTTGTCTTTGGCAAATGGCAATCGATATTGATTAATCCACTGAATGCCTGTTCCCTCCAACACAAAAACCATTTCAAAAAAAGTATTTTTATGTGGACGAGCCTCATAATGGTCTTTCTCCCAAAGCTCCAACTCAAATGGCAAATATAAATTACGTATTTCCATACCTCTAAACTTACAAATACAACCTTTATTTATACAACACTTCAAATCTATTTTACCTGCAATTTTGCAAAAAACAATAAACATTATGAATACTACCTCATTTTTATTACTTCGTTTAGGCATTGGTATAAGTATGTTTGGGCACGGCTTGGTACGTTTACCCAAACTGGCAGGTTTTAGCAAATGGATGGTTACCTCTTTCGAAAAATCCTTGCTTCCTAGCGCTATCGTTACGCCATTTAGTTATGCGCTACCTATTCTCGAATTTGGGATTGGCACGCTACTAATTCTTGGTCTATTGACCAAACAAGCACTTTTGGCAGGAAGCATCGTAATGCTTTTATTATTATTGGGAACAACGCTTATCGAGAACTGGGAAGCACTCCCTTCACAATTAATCCATTTGGTATTTTTTGCGATTTTAATACAATTCATTTCATCCAATACATGGTCATTAGATTATTTCCTCTTCAACAAATAAGGTCATGGATAGCAGAAGAAAATTCATTCAACAAAGTAGCGCATTGGGACTTAGTCATTTATTGTTATCTAGTTTTTTAGCAAAAGCTTCACCAAAAGAAAATGCACCTAGCTCAAAATGGGCTGATGGCTCAAGATTAGTGGTATCTATTTCCATGCAATTTGAATCTGGGGGTGAGCCAGAAAATGCCGAAAGTCCTTTCCCACAAAATCTCGAAAAAGGGTACCGAGATTTGCCTGCCAAAACTTGGTATGAATACGGATACAAAGAAGGTATTCCAAGAATGTTGGACAATTGGGATAGGCTTGGTGTTAAAGTTACTTCTCACATGGTGGGCACTGCTGTAATGAAAAATCCACAGCTTGCACGTGAAATCGTAGAGCGAGGTCACGAGGCTGCCGCCCATGGGATGAACTGGAGTTCACAATACAACTTGCCTTATGAGCAAGAGAAAAAATTTATCAAAGACGGTGTAGATGCTATTAAAAACATCACAAGTTTTAACGCCATCGGGTATAATGCCAATTGGCTACGTAGAGGCGAAAACACTTTGAATATCCTGCAAGAACTTGGCTTTAAATACCATATCGACGACCTTAGCAGAGATGAGCCTTTTGTCATAAAAGTCAATCAAAAGGACTTTGCAGTTGTGCCCTATACTTTGAGAAACAACGATATACTACTGATTGAAGGCAAAAATTTTTCTACAGACCAGTTTTTCAATCAAGTAAAAGCCGAGTTTGACCAATTGTACTTTGAAAGTCAATTCAAACGCCGAATGCTCTCTATCAGTTTTCATGACCGAATTGGGGGCACTCCTCAGATGGTTAAATCCACTTATGATTTGATTAAATACATACAAAGTCATAAAGGTGTTTCCTTCAAAAGAAAAGATGAAATTGCCATCATGGCATTGAATGATGCAAATACTATTCGGGAGTAAATCCAATATCATTAGGGTGCGACTTAAGTCGCACCCTAATGATATTGGATTTATAATTTGCGGATATTTATTAGCAAGATGACACGTCTTTGGACGCAAATCATTACAATACGAAGGAATTATCTAAACAATCTTGGAGCAAATTCCGCAAGATAAATTCTCCAGTTTTTCCAAATATGTCCCTCTCCTGTTTCCAAATACTCATATTTTAGACCTATACCATCTAGTTTCTTTCTAAAATCAACATTGGCTTGATATAAGAAATCGTCTTTCCCGATGGCAATCCAGTACAGTTTCAGACCATTGTTTTTTTGTACTTTTAGCGTTTCATCAAGGTTGCTATACACTTTACCTGTCGCATCTTCGCGAGGCATAATTGCTGCTGAAAATAAGCCTACATAATCGAAGGTATTCGGATAATATCGGCTGATGTGCATCGTATGAAAACCGCCCATCGACAAACCTGCTATAGCACGATTTTCTTTGTTATTTTTTACTCGAAAAGTCTTTTCTACATAACTGACAATATCCATAAAGTTAGCTTCATAAACGCCATTCATCGATTGAGGCAATAGAAATTGTGGCTTATAAAAACCATCTTTCCCATAACCATAGCCAGCGTCTTGTACTACATTACCATTTGGCATAACCACAATCATGGGTTTAGCTTTACCTTGAGCAATTAAATTATCCAAAATTTGTATCGCTCGTCCATGCGCAGCCCAAGATTCCTCGTCGCCACCAGCACCGTGCAAAAGATACAAAACTGGGTATTTTTCATTTGACTGCTCATAACCTGCTGGCGTATAAATAGTCAATCTTCTATTCATTTTCAACCCTGCGGACGGATACCAATTATGTGTCACGGTTCCGTGTGGGACATCATTAGTTTTGTACAAATCTGCTCTACCTTTATCAACGATAAAAATATTGGTCATAGAAGCTGAGTTGCGCAAAGCATAAGGACTATTGGGGTCGGTTGTTTTTATTCCATCTACCACAAAAGAATAGCTATATAACTCAGAATCCAATGGCTTGGAGGTATATGACCAAAGTCCATTTTTATCTTTAGTCAAATTAATAGTACCTGGTCCATCGACTAAGCCAAAGCGACTCATCACTTTTACAGGTGGCAAAAAATCTGACGTGACTTGTACAGTGTCTGCCTTAGGTGCAAAAAACCTAAATGTAACCGTACGGTCAGCATTGACCTCTGGGGAAATAATATTCTCTGGTTCTTTGGGTACTTCTTGGGCTACAGCAATATGAACCGTCAATACTAAGATTGAACAAAAGAATAAGAGTTGTTTTTTCATAATAAATAGTTGGATAGTTTGAATCAATTAAGAATAAAAGCTTTGGGTTTGGAATATTATTACTGACGCAAAGGTTGTCATAGAGAACTCCGACAAAGACCGAAAAATCAACTTAATAATCTACATTTTAGCAATTTATGTATGTTATAGGATTACTACTTCCTCGCTTAAAATAAGACTTGGCTGATTCACCTAGGTATTTATTTCTAATAAATTCATTAGCTATTTTACCTTCAAATTCAAAACGACCTTGGTAGTCATGGACATCATTTCTTGTGTGATAAATTGTAGTCCCAGCTTCATGCCAACTATTGATTTCATAGACTTCTAATATTACACCATCAGCTACCGAAAATGCGATATCAGCATAGGAAGCTCTTTCTTTGGATAATCTCCATACGCCTCTCGTCGCCTCATAAAGTGACTCAGCAGACATATTGGAGTTATATTTTTGGGAAATTCTAATGATGATTGCTTTATCATCAATTTTAATAGGGTTTGTCATAGTATATAAATTTGAGGGCTTATTACTGAAAATCTATTGTTGCTGCCTCAAAGTTTGTCGGAGAAAACTCCGACAAAGGCGAAAACACCACCAAAGGCTAGTTGACTTTATAGGCAATGACCTTATTCTTCCAGAAAGTTGGAACCAATAATATTTTTTGGCTAGGAATATATTCAATATCTGCGGTATTCATTTTGGCTTCTACGGTGTCCAACAACAATTGGGTCTTGCCTTCTGGATTAATATGCCAGATTTTGCCTCTCCATTCAGTAGCGAAATAACCTTTTTGTCCATCCGACAAAATACCGTCCAGTCCTCCCATTCCTTCGGCGATTGTTGCATATTGTTGTGTTTTTAAATCTAGTGCAAGGATTTTTCCATCGCCATTACCAATAATCAATTTATCATTTTCAAAAAATACGCCATTAGGTGTTTTTAAAGGAGCGCCTTCTGCCACTTTCACCAATTGTCCTTTTTCTAATTTCCATAATCTATCCGAACGCATATCAGTAAAGTACACGACTTTGTTCTTCTGATCAACACTTACACCATTCAAAAAAGTAGCATTTGGTACTTCGTACTTATGGAGTACTTGTCCTGTTTTAGCATCAATTTCAACCAATTTGAAAATCTCTGCTACATAAATCTTGCCGTCCAATACATCCAATCCCTTTACAGCATGCAAATTCTCCGTCACTTTTAATTGGGTTATTTTGCCGTTTAAATCTAATTTTGAAATAAAACTTTTTTCATTCGTTGCTGTTGGTGCGCCATTGATACAAGCAACGTATAAGGCTTTTGATTTGGTGTCAAAAACCACCGATTCTGGCGTTGAAATTAGGGTATCTGTCTCCCAGATTTTGGTTAGTGTCTTTTGAGAAAATGACGTTGAAACTATACCAGTAGATAATAGGATTGACAAGAGGATTGTTGATTTTTTCATAAATGATTTTAGATTTTTTATAATTGTTTAAATGAATTAATTCAAACTTAGAGACATTTTATCAGTAATTTCAAGTCCCAATCGAAAAAATTGTAATTTCGAGCTTTTGACCTATATAACTAAAAAATTATACGATTTTGGCTATCTAATCCTACATCTCATAAAACTAAAAGAGGCTTGATTTTTACTGTTTTTATTCAAAATATTCAACTATGGCAATCACTAAAAAAGTAACTGCATACTACCCTAATGCAAAAAGTGGCGATGATATTACGGAAAGTTATTTGACTTTGCTGGAAAAAGAATACAATTCAGACTTGAAAAAAATGCTTTTTGCCACGTCTGTTTGTTCTGATGACGTCAATGTATCGACAGACTTTCGTCGCGTATTATCACGACCGTTCACAATGGGCGGATTAGGAGGTTTGCCTTACTCTGGCTTTACAGGCATGGTAGCTTTTTCGCACCATATTCCTGATGGCGGTGATGCTTTTATTTTTTATGGTCCGCATATCGGCATAACCGATGAGGGTGAATTAGGACGAATGCGACGTATTGGTCAAAAACGATTGACCAATAGCTGTGGGGCTTTGATGTTGGCGCTCGAACGTTTCCAGAGTGACGATGATGTAGATACGTATGTGCCACAAAGTGTACATTATGATTATCAGCAAATTCAATTGGAACAAACTCTGATGCCGTTTAAGAATAAAATTCTTACTGCTGATAATCCCAAAAAAGCCATTACAGATTACACCTATACTGCTATAGACAAGCAAATAAAAAAGCTTGTAAGTATGAGTTTAAATGAATTTCATTGTGAGCGTATTTTCTTGTTGGGGGGCGTTATTATCAATACCAGTGAGGAATATAATGACTACGTAGATATTCGTAATTTTGATGTAATCGAAACCAAAAGTCTTGAACCTTTCAAACCAAAATCGATTTTGGAATTGGATGCCTTTAAGAATTTGTAAAAATATGGTTGAGCTTAAAAATGTGATTTACAATTAAGCGAATGAGTGATTAATGTAAAATTTGTATTCCATTAGTAGAGACGCAATGATTGCGTCTCAAGCTGAGTCAGACATAGCATAGCAGTATCAAAAAAGGGGTCGAAAATTATTTTTCGACCCCTTTTTTAATGAAAAAAATATAGAATCGTCCTAGTTGCAAAATTCTAGATGACTCATGTTTAATACTACATTTTAAAATGATACATCTTAAGACGCAATCATTGCGTCTCTACTGGTGAAAAAAGAATCACTCATCTACTCAATCTAAACTCACTCAATTTGTATTACTTATTTCTTTTAAGTTGCCAATAAATCATATATCTGGCATCATGTAATCTGTAAAATGGGATAAGCTCCAAATTTTTGTATTTCGCTGGACTAATTAGCTCAGGGGCTACAAACGTTTGAGACTTGCCTGCTACTGGCTTTAAATAAGTAGCCAGATTCGCATTTTCAGTTTGTAATACTGGCATCGTTTCGAATGGATAGGTCTTCCCTCTGGCACGGTAACCACCAAATTGATTGGCATCACCAATCAAATTATCTAAGTCAGTGGTATCTGTTTTAGCAGCCAACACAATTGGACCATGTAAAAAAGCCACATAGTTTGAACCGTCTGGTAAGCCCTCTGTAGTAATGCTCATTGGAAGTCTAATTGATATTTTATCTCCTTTTTTCCAAACTCTTTCCAAACGAATATAAGTATCTGGTTTAGCGTCGATAGCCTCTTTTTTACCATTGATTTCTATTTGAATTTTTCCAGCCCATTGAGGATAACGAATCATAATGCCATACGTTTTGCCACTGGTATTTTCCACCGTTAGTTCGGTAGTTTCAGAATCAGGAAATCTAGTTTGCTGCACAAGTGTTACACTCTCCGCTTTCCATACCAAACGAGAGGGAATAAACAAGTTGACGAAAATATCATTTCCTTTATGGCTATAAATCAACTCGCCATATTTACCATGATTTTCCATACCCGAACCTACACAACACCACATACACTGTTGCGCCTGCGAATATACTCGATAATGCCGTGGACGCATAGAGGTATAATACACAAATCCGCCATGCGTGGGATGCTGACTCGAAAGAATATGGTTGTATAAGGCTCTTTCGTAGTAGTCCACATAAGTCAATTGTTCAGAAGTCTGAAACAAAGACTTGGTCAGTTTGAGCATATTATAAGTATTGCAAGTTTCGGGACCAGCTATATCATTAATCATGGGCGAAAAATCATTTGCTGGATGAAAATGCTCTGAATTACTATTACCTCCGATTACGACTGTACGATTTTTCACGACTGTTTCCCAGAAAAATTGAGCAGCTTTTAAATAATCCTCATCTCCACCAACCTCTGCAATGCGCTTAAATCCTACTGCCTTTGGTATTTGCATATTGGCATGTAAGCCTGTCAGTTGGTCTTGCCTTGCCAACAAAGGTTCAAGGATTTTACGATGCGAAAACCTTTTTGCTAATTCAAGATATTTTTTGTCGCCAGTGATAGCTGCAACATCTGCAAATATTTCGTTCAAACTGCCGTGCTCAGACACTAGCATCGTTTGAATTTGTTCATCAGTCAATTTATTGGCGATGTTATTAATAAAATCTGTCAAACGAATGAGCATTACTTTTGCAGATTCTTTGCCTGCAATCACATAGGCGTCTCGCAAACCAGCGAATAATTTATGAAGGTTGTACAATGGCACCCATTTACCATTTAAAGCAAAATCATCTGTAATAATTTTCCCTTGCTCAATATCTTTCCATAGTGCAATACCTCCTGGCATTCCACCCAAATAGCCTGTACCAATTTTATCTTGACAGCGCTTGAGCTGTGCCAACATATACTCAAGTCGTTGATTCATTCGAGCATCTCCTGTAGAGGCATACATATTTGACAATGCTGACAGATAATGTCCTCCAATGTGCCCATCCAAACCTGTATTTTCCCAGTTGCCGTAATTTGCTTTTAAGGTGTCGAGTCCTGCGGCTTTCAAATAAGGAGCCAGCAGACGATCGGTATCGAGCGACAACATATAGTTGAGGTCGGTCTGTTGAGCACTTTTAAAATCGCTAGGTAAAAGTTTCACCTGCTGTAATTTAAAGTATTGGATACTATTTTGAGCCTTCGTTTGGAAGCATGTAAAGCTCATCAACCCGACTGTTGCCAATGTCAGGAGCACTGTAAAAAAAGAAGATTTTTTCATAGAATTGTTTTGAAAGGTTATTGTGTCAAAATTACACTAATCTTTTAATTCTGTCAGTTATAGATGAGAAAAACTATTATTTACTTAGTAAAACAACTCAATTAAAAAATACAACATTTAACTGTAAATCAATTACTTACACCCCCTATTTTCATTATTTAGATTAAAAATTTGAAAAAGTAAAAAATTGCCCCTAATTTTACAGACCAAATGGTCGGTTTATGAATAATTCAAGAGAACATATTTTACAAACAGCATTTAAACTGTTACTTCAAAAAAGTTATCACGAGGTAACTATGCAAGACATTGTTCAAGTAAGTGGCATGTCTAAGGGTGCATTTTATCATTATTTTAATAGCAAAGAAGCTGTTTTTAAGGAAGTCGTTCAGCATTTTTTTCAGGAATCAGTGCATGGTAACCTTAGTAACATTCAGTCTATTTCTCTTTGGGAGTTTTGTGTGCAATATATCAACCTTCTTATTAATCGCATTGCAAAATACAATGCCGAAACGGGCGATAGTTCTGGAGTTCTAAGAGCCAATCAATATATTTTAATATTTGACGCCATGAAAATGTTTCCAGAATTTCGAGATATGCAACAAAAATTACAACAACAAGAGTTAGAAACTTGGACAAATGTAGTAGCGCAAGCACGCTCTAAAGGAGAAATTGCATCAAAGATGAATGATATTCAAATAGCTAAGCAATTTATTTACTTGAGTTATGGAATTGGGGCATACCACGTTTTGAGCAGCCAAATTGCTGAGCTTAGTACAGAGGTACAAAATCAATTCAAAAACTTCTACGACTCTATCATTAACTAAACTGTCTAAAAAAATAAGTTTAGAGGAAAATAAGCACTAGTGCTGAATTATGAGTTTTTTACACCTCATATATTAGGTTATAAAAAAATTTAAACAAATACATACCGACCGTTCGGTTTTAGTTTTAACAATTTTAAAAATGATGTTTATGAAAGAAAAACTGAAAAATATAGTAATCAACCCAAAAGTGATAATTATAGGATTTATCATAGTGTTGGTGGCGTCGTTTAGCGCTAGATATTGGCTCGATAGTAATAAGTACATAGAAACTGATAATGCCCAACTTGATGGCAATATTTATACGGTACGCTCAAGCATTACGGCCTATGTCACTAAAATTCATTTTACTGATAATCAAACAATTAATAAAGGTGATACTCTTCTAAGCTTTGATACAACTGTTTTAGTAGCAAAGGTTCTTCAAGCAAAAGCTGCATTAGCAAATGCTGAAGCAAATACTAATGTGTATTTGAACAAAGCCTTTGCAAGTAGTCAAAACATGGCTGCATCTGTGGAGTTAGTCAAGGTAAATCAACAAGACATTCTTACTGAAGTTACCAACTACAAAAGAATGCAAGAAGAACTTGAGCGGGCTCAAAAATTAAGAAAAATCAAGGCTATTACAGAACAGCAATTTGAACTTATCGAATCTCAACATGCGATAGCAAAACTTAACCTAGAAAAGGTAACAGTACGCAAAAATGCTGCTATGTTGAACATTCAAGGTTTACAAAAATTGACTAACTCGGAAGAGGCACAAATAACTGTTGCAAAAGCGCTGGTGGCTCAAAGAAAAGCAGAGCTCCAAATAGCAGAAGAAGATTTACGACATGCTTTTGTTGTAGCACCATGTACAGGAATTGTTGCCAAAAGAGGTGTTCAGCTTGGACAATTCGTAAGTAGTGGACAAAGCCTTTGTGCCATAGTAGACACAAAACAGGTATGGGTTATTGCCAATATTAAAGAAAATCAACTCAAAACAGTACAAATAGGTCAACCCGTAGATGTAAAAATAGATGCCTTTCCTGACTTAGATATGAAAGGATTGGTTCATTCATTTAGTGGAGCAACTGGTGCCAAGTTTTCTTTAATGCCACCAGATAACGCAAGCGGTAATTTTGTCAAAATTGTCCAACGTGTACCGATTAGAGTTAATCTAATCATACCTAGCAAGATTAAATATCCATTGTATCCAGGACTGAGTGTTTCAGTTAAAATCAACGTAAAATAATATGGCAAATTTTGCATCAAATGAAACAATCTTAGCCTCCTATCCAACTGGATTTACTCGTGCCATCTTAGTAGGCACATCCATAGCTTGTGCCTTACTCGAGTTAATCGACACCACAGTTGTGAACGTAGCGTTGTCCGAAATTAGTGGCAATGTGGGTGCTAGTATTTCCGAAATAGCATGGGTGGTCACAGGATATAGTATTGCCAATGTAATAGTCATTCCATTATCAGCCATGTTTTCGAGCTTGTTTGGGCGCAAATATTACTTTACAGGCTCTATTATTGTATTCACTTTTGCTTCACTCATGTGTGGCTTGTCAAACAATTTATGGGTATTAGTCTTTTGGCGATTCATCCAAGGCTTGGGAGGTGGCGGGTTATTATCTACCTCACAATCAATCATATTGGGGTCATTCCCACCAGATAAAGCTGCTACAGCAAGTGCTATTTTTGGATTGGGGGTTATTCTGGGTCCTACCTTCGGTCCTGTGTTAGGTGGTTTTATTACAGATACGCTAAGTTGGCACTGGGTATTTTTTGTCAATTTACCCATCGGAATTATAGCCTCATTTTTATCGTGGCGATTTGTGTCTGATTTACAAGGTGTAAACAAACCCCACAAATTAGATTGGGCAGGAATCTTTTATCTGGTTATAGGGCTTGGATGTTTACAATATGTATTAGAAGAGGGTGGCTCACATGATTGGTTTGAAAGCACTAAAATTCTGGTTTTCAGTCTGGTTGCAGGATTTTCCTTGACAGCCTTTGTATGGCGAGAATTGAGTATTGACTATCCTGCTGTAAACCTAAAGCTTTACAAAAGCTACAATTTGAGGCTAGGAAATATTTTAAATTTAGTAGTAGGTACGGCTGTTACAGGTTCGGTTTTTATTTTTCCTCTTTTTGCGCAAACATCCTTAGGCTGGACAGCCACTCAAACAGGAGCATTTTTAATTCCGGGTTCATTGATGACAGCAATTACCATGACCTTTGTGGCTCGTTTGCTTAAAAAAGGAGTAAATCCTAAAGTAATTATGAGTATTGGTGCAATTATGATGGCTAGTTTTTTGATTTGGCTTTCATTTGCCTCAGCAGATGCCACCGAAAGTTTCTTTATTATTCCGTTTTTATTTAGAGGAATGGGGTCGGCATTTATGATGTCTCCTGTTATTGGTTTATCAGTTGCTGGCCTCACAGGCAAAGATTTAGCACAAGCTGCGGGGTTATCAAATATGTTTAGACAACTTGGTGGAGCAGTCGGTATAGCTGTAATTAATATATTTTTAAATACCAGAACAGCTCAAGCTAGAAATGCCCTAATCGTCAACATTTCTGATTTTAATGTTGCGACTACTGAAAGAATTCACCAAATAACACAACAGTTTTTAGACAAAGGAATGTCCCTCGACGAGGCCAGTAATCAGGCTATGAGCATGCTTAGTCGTTCAGTCAACAAACAACAAGCCATTTTGGCATATTGTCAAGGCTTTTTTGTAATGGGGATCTCGGTTCTATGTTGTTTAGTTATTATCTCTCTCATTAGAAGGAATCAAACAGTTCCTTCGTCTTCCAAAAAATAAATCCATTTTATGAAAATATACCTCAAAATCATAGTCCTCTTCATATTAAATATAGACTGGCTGTATGCTCAACAAAGTCTCAAATTGAGTCTTAAAGAGGCACAAGAGCTAGGTTTATCAAGCCGACTCGATTTTAAATCTGGACAAAAAGAAATAGCGCTTTTAGGTCAAGACATTGTGGTCAAAAAACAAGCGTTTGCTCCTGATTTAAAAATTATGGCTAATATCATGTATCATCCACAAGTACAATCAACACTCATACCAGCAGGATTTGGAGGTTTAGCTGAACCCACAATTTTGGCACTTGGAGCAAAGAGTATTAGTGTATTTAGCCTAGAAATAAAACAACCATTGTTCAACCCAGCTTTGAAATTAGACATAAAAATAGCAGAAACACTCAAAAGTAAAGAGGAAGAACAGCAGCGAAAAAATGTATTGAGCATTAAACGACAAATTAAAGAATCATATCTAAATGTATTATTAAGGCAAATCCAGAAGCAAATTGCGACCTATCAAATGCAACGATTTGAAAAGTATCAAAATTTAGTACAAGATAAATATCATCAAGGTGCAGCTTTGGAAAATGATTTTTTAAGAGTACAACTAGACTTTCACCATAAACAAGAACAGTATTTAGCCAGTCAAAATGATTATGAGTTGAGTTTAGTAAATCTTTGTTTTGAATTAAATATACCAGCTACCACCAATCTCATTCTTTCTGACTCTTTATCAGAAAATCCTTTGCAAGATGTCTATACTGATGATTCTCTTTATTTAGAGAATCTGACAGTTTTTCGAAAGTTAGCCCTAGAAAAAACGAGACTTGGCCTTGAAGCAAAAAAACAGCAACAAAGCCTCCTACCAGAAATAAACTTGATTGGAAACTACTCACAACAGTACCTCAATATGACATTCAACTACAATTATACCGATGGTAAATGGTGGTCTCCATATAGCTATTTGGGGGTACAAATGGGTATTCCAATCACCAAACAATTCACCAACAGCTCCCAAATCAAGAAAATACAACTAAAAAATGAATTACTAGATTTTCAGACATTACAAGAAAAAAATAGGGTATCATTTGAATTAAGAAAGGCTAAAATAGAATTAAAAAACGCTTTACAGAGCTTAAGAAGAAATCAACAAACTTATTTTTTAGCACAGAAGATTTATCAAAATCAAAAACACCAAATGTCCATAGGAACGCTTAGTTATAACGATTTACTCAATACAGAATTATCTGTAGGTACAACTGAACATGATTATATTAGCGCCTTACACAGTTACCTACTAGCACGATTAGTTCTTGATAGCTTAACAGAAAATCTTTAATCTGTTTTTATTCAACATTTACATTGACCTTTGGATACGGCTATAATTTGATGTAAGGAATATTCTTGACAGTAAATCAGAAACTAGTGTTTGAGTGATTATTTCAATATAGTATCAAACATGAGTCATCCCGAATTTTAAGGTTGGGGTATTCTCTAAGTTTTCATCAAAAAAGCGGTCGAAGAAATATTTTTTCGACCGCTTTTTTGATGAAACTATACTAGATTTTAATTAGCTATAGACGTAAAATATTACGTCTCTACAAGTGTGGAATGGAGATAAAAAATAATCACTCATTCGCTCAATCGCTAAATCACTAAATTAGGGATGACTCATGTTTGATTAACGATCAAGATAATCCTATCATCTGAAATACTTTAGACAATAGCTAAAATCTTGAAGATAGACACACAGAAATTGAATATGAATTAAGACTCCGATAACATCAATAAACCTTCATTCAAACGTGCCCCTTGAATGGTAATTTGTGAAAGACCTTGATCTATTTTTTCTAAGTCAGCATGGGTCAACTCCACTTTCAAGGATTTAATATTATCGTCTATAAACTCGATTTTATCCATACCAGGAATAGGAACAATGAAGGGTTTTTGAGCCAACAACCAAGCCAAAGCTATCTGGACAGGCGTAGTATCTTTTTGTTTGGCAAAATCAATCATCAATTCTAATAATGGCTTATTAGCTTTAATCGCCTCTGGCGTAAATCTTGGAAAGCTTGCACGCAAATCAGAGCTTTCATCAAATACAGTATCGGCAGTAATTTTGCCTGTTAAAAAACCCGTACCTAAGGGTGCCCAAGGTACGAAGCCAATCCCTAACTCCTCACATACGGGTAGCACAAATTGTTCGGGCTCTCTTGCCCAGATAGAATACTGATTTTGAACGGCAGTCACTGGGTGAATTGTATGAGCTTTTCGAATTGTATTGGCACCCGCCTCTGAAAGACCATAGTGTCTAATCTTTCCTTCTTCTATAAGTTCTTTCAGTGTTCCTGCTACTTCTTCAATTGGAATAGCAGGGTCTACTCTATGTTGATAAAATAAATCAATATAATCCGTTTTTAGTCTCTTCAAAGATGCCTCCACAACAGCTCTAATATTTTCAGGTCTACTATCTACACCTGTAATAGCACCATTTTCTAGTTTGAAACCAAATTTAGAGGCAATGATTACGTCTTTTCTAAAGGGAGCTATTGCTTCTCCAAGTAACTCTTCATTCACATAAGGTCCATAGGCCTCGGCTGTATCAAAAAAGTTAATCCCCTGTTCAAAGGCATGACGAATTACGTCAATGCTATCTTTCTTTTCTTTGGCTGGTCCTGTTCCAAAACTTAGATTCATAACACCCATTCCTAAGGCAGAAACGACTAATCCACTGTTACCAAGTTTTCTCTTTTCCATAAAATATATTAAGTTAATGAATCTATTTTCACACCTTACTAATTCCCACATTTGCCCTGTTATACAGCTCTGGTTTTTGAATAATGCTACCCACAAACGATGCTATACTTTTTCTGGAAACTGCCCCTCCTACCTCTGGTTCGCCTTTAAAGGTAACGGCATAATCAATTTCGTCTGTGTCGGTAAACCAATCTGGACGAATAATCGTATAGTCTAATGCTGAGGTTTCTATGATATCTGCAAGTTTTCTGTAAGGCACTAATACAGAACGAAGTGGCATATTATAAATACCAATGGAGCTAATGGCGATAACCCTTTTTACGCCTGATTCTTGCATAACTTCGACGATATTTCGTCCCATACTTTCCAAATCTCCAGCCAGATTAATATACACAAGGTCTTGACCTACAATCGCACTTTTTAGCTCTGATTGATTTAATGCGTTACCTTCAAAAACGGTACAACCATCCGAAATACTTTTGGGGAGACGTTTGGCATTTCTAACCAATAACGATATGTCGATATTTTCTTGATTTTTCAATTCTGCAATAACATACTTGGCAAGGCTACCACTTGCTCCTATGACTAATACTTTCTTCATTTGTATTTCTAAGCAATATTAAATATGATACGCTACGTTACTTCCCAACTCTATTTTGTAAGTGTTGTGGGTATCTCGCGCCTTGTACCTCTATTTTATTGGCGGCTTCGGTGATTTGTGCTAAATTCTCGACAGACAATTCGAGGTTGGTTGCGCCAATGTTTTCTTGTAATCTGTGTAGTTTGGTTGTTCCAGGAATAGGTACAATCCAAGGTTTTTGGGCTAATAGCCAAGCTAGGGCTATTTGCGCTGGAGTTGCACTCATTTCAGTTGCAATACTTTTTAACAAATCAACTACTACCTGATTTGCCTTGCGGTTTTCTTCAGAAAAACGAGGAACGATATTTCTAAAATCAGTACTATCAAACTGCGTATTTTCGTTGATTGCTCCTGTTAAAAATCCTTTTCCAAGTGGACTAAATGGCACAAAACCAATACCTAATTCCTCTAATGTTGGAATGATTTCGTGCTCTGGTTCGCGCCACCACAATGAATATTCACTTTGTAATGCCGAAACAGGCAATATCTCATGTGCCTTACGAATCGTAGTTGCGCCAGCTTCTGACAGTCCCCAATATTTTACTTTTCCTTCTTTGATGAGGTCTTGTACAGTACCTGCTACCTCTTCGATAGGAACGTTAGGATCCACTCGGTGTTGGTAGTAGAGGTCGATATAATCCGTTTTTAATCGTTTCAATGCGCCTTCGGCAACTGCTCGGATATTTTCTGGGCGGCTGTCTAATCCTTCGTTGGGTAGACCATTTTTAAACCCAAATTTGGTAGCAATTACCACTTTATCGCGCATCGTCGAAAATGCTTTTCCTAACAATATTTCATTTTCATAAGGTCCGTAGGCTTCCGCTGAGTCAAAGAATGTAACTCCTGATTCATACGCCGAAAGCAATAATTTGATAGCTTCTTTTTTATCGGTAGCTGGTCCATAACCAAAGCTCAATCCCATACAACCTAATCCCAAGGTCGAAACTTCCAACCCTTGAGTACCTAATTTACGTGTTTGCATTGCTTTTGTTTTTGTTGTTTTAAATGAGATTAATAAAAATACTCGTTCTGCTGTCTAAAGCCATTTTACAGACCATAACCCTTTTGTATATACGAAAACATTGTAAAATTCAAATAAGTCGACTACTTAATAAGATTTGATAAAATTTGCTAGGCACTTCTAAATCGACTTGGCGTTTGGGCTGAATATTTTTTGAAGAAATTGTTAAAATGAGTCGGCTCTTGAAATCCCAGCGAATCTGCAATTTGAGCAATCGTCCATGAGGTATGTTTTAATAGATTTTTGGCTTCTTGCAAAATTCTTTCAGCAATCCACTGACTGGTAGTTTTGTCTGTAACTTCCTTCACTGCTCGATTTAGATGGTTGACATGGATATTCAACTGCTCGGCATACTCCGAAGCCGATCTGTATGGAATTGCTTGCTGGATTTCTTCGATAGGAAATTGACGCTCCAATAACTCTAAGAAGAGTGCTGAAATACGTTGCGATGAATTGACTTTTACCTTATCCAAATGTGTGGAAGTTTGGCTTTTCATAGCAAAATGTAGCAACTCCATTACTTGCGTTTTTAGCACATCATATTTATAAATATACTCAGAATTGATTTCCTGAAGCATTTTTTGAAAAATAGACACCACAAAATCAGCCTGATTATCTGTCAATTCAAAGACATGAATACCTGTAGGTTGAAAAACTGAATATTGATTGAGATTGGTATAATTTTGAAAAAAATGTTGGTTAAAAATACAAAACATTCCGCCTTGCACTTCTTGCGTATTTTCCCATTTGTAAGGAATCAAAGGATTAGAAAACACCAACGCTTGCTTCTGAACCTCCACGATTTTATCAGCATAATGCACTCTTCCATTGCCTCTCAAAAAGGTAATTTTATGATAGTCTCTTCGTCGATAAGGCACAGGTTTAGCATTTCTTCCAACATACGGGTCTAGTTGAAAAACGTTAAAATGTCCAATATCTTTACGCAATGAATCTGGAATCCATTCAAACTTCCGTTCGTAAAAATCTTCTAAAGTTTCTGCTTGTTCCATCCGCTGTGTCGATTGCTTAATTTGATAGTACAAATTTCGCTCTTTTTTACAGTTGGGCTTTAATGCAATTCAAACAGAAGATTACGAAAATCAAACAATTTAAAGGTTTGATTTTCGTAACTAGTTCACGTTAATTCCCTGAACGATATTTTGAAGGAGTAGTTCCTGTATGTTTTTTGAAAAAACTATTAAAATTAGTGACCTCATGAAATCCTAAAGCATCCGAAATTTGAGCAATATTCCAATTACTTTGTTTGAGTAATTGTTGAGATTCTTTCAAAAAACGCTCCGCAATCAATTCTGAGGTGGTTCTTTCACTTGATTCCTTCACCACACGATTGAGGTGATTGACATGGATATTCAATTGTTCGGCAAACTCCGATGGTGCTTTTACTTGAACTTTCTGGTAGATATTATCAATGGGAAATTGTCTTTCCAACAACTCTAAAAACAAGTTGTAAATCCGCTGATTGGAATTAGCCTTTGTTTTTTCGAAAATTAAAGCTGGGTGTGTGCGCATCACATAATGCAAAATTTCGTACATGATTGTTCGCAACACATCAAATTTGAATTGATAATCCGTTTGGATTTCTTCCAACATTCGCAAAAAATGTTTTTCCAATAATAAATACTGCTCTTCGTCTAATTCAAAAATATGTACGCCGCTTGGTTGAAAAACAGTGTATTCGTTGATATTTCCAAATTGGTTGAAAAACATACCACTAAAAATACAAAAATAACCATCTTGGACTTTGTCAGTATTTTCCCATTTATACGGAATATTAGGATTAGTAAAAACAATGGCATATCGCTCAACCGAGGCAGTTCTGTCGGCATAATGTACGTTTCCACTCCCTTTCATCAGGGTAACTTTATAGTAATCCCGCTTACGATATGGTAATGGATTGGCAAATTCGCCTACAAATGGTTTCAAACTAAAAACATTGAAATGTCCATTTTTTTTATCTACAAATTCGGGCAATTGATTAAACTTCTGAAGATAAAAATCTTCAATTTTCTCAGAGGTCGGCATAATAAATAGGGCAATACAAATCGTGTATCAACGTGGTATTGCTTTAAGTTTTCTTCTATTGATTAATTTGAACACTCTAAGATACCAATAAAAATCAAATTAGGCTGATCGAAAGTTTCAACCAGCCTAAATTCACTATTAACTATCGATTGGAAATAAATTTCTGCATGACATTTCTATAACTTTAAGGTAGCACTCAAGTAATAAAACCCTCCTACGCTTGGGCCTGCCAAAAAGTTATAATAATATTGATTGAGCAAATTGGTTGCACCTAATTTCAACTCAATGGGCTGACTTTTGAGTTCATAGCTCACTTGTCCATCGAGTGTACCATAAGCAGGAACCGTACCTGTTGCTAATGACGATTGCCAGATGAAAGCATCTTGCCATTTGTAATTGAGTGCCATACCCCAACCATTACCAAGGTTGCGATTCGAAAGCCCCACATTCAAAATCCATTGAGGGGTATTAAACGCCTCCTCCAAGCCGTCATTGGTTTCTTTCCTGTCCAGTTTGGCATAAGATACATTACTATTAATCACAAAGCTTTTGTAAAACTGATAGCGTGCGCCAAGGCTAGCGCCGTAGTTATAAACCTTACTTTTAGAGTTAGTCCACAAACGATAACGGTCTTGCTTGGTTCGGTCATTGAGATAATATGCCAAAGAATCGCCATTCGTAAAGCCCGATTTAATCGTAGACACCTCTACCTGAGCCATGAAGTTTTGGTAAACATTGTAATAAAAATCTGCATCAATAAAGAGTTTTTTATCCAAAAATTGACCCTTATATCCTATTTCAAAACTATTGACTCTTTCGGGCTTGAGATAAGTGTAATCATTTTTTTGCACTAGCCCTTTATTCTTTTCAATGGCTTGTACCACCGTTAATCCCTTCGTGTTTACGTCGCTCGTTACTGCAGTTTGGAAAGCATCTATGGAGGTTTTATAATAAGAGTTTTCGAAAATACCCTTCGACATTACTGGCAAACCACCCACTCGCTTGACACCTCCGCTATTGACATTCGAAAAGGCTTCAAATAAGCTTGGAAATCGGTATCCATTTTGAAATGAAACACGAAAATTTTGGTCATCTGTTGGCGAAAACACCATGGCTACCCTTGGATTCCACTGCCAGTCAAAATATTGGTTTTTATCAGCACGAATGCTTAGATTAACCTGTAATTTATTATCAAACAATGACTTAGTAATCTGCGTAAAAGCACCATATTTGTAATAAGTTAAATCTTTCCCAGGCTCTACAGGATTAATAAAATAGTTACCATCAGGATATACCTGATACATGCGATAATCAAAACCAGACAAGATATTGATTCCGTATTTTTCTTTCCACGAAGCTAAAGCTTCCTCTGTCAGGTTGTACTGTCCTTCGGCATGATACATCCATGACTTGACACGCAAGGCAGCCCCAACATCCCAGTTATTGATATCGCCTAATTTTTTAATCAAGGCATCAAACTCAGCCGTATGCGGTTGTGGGCGACCTGCATCGGCTTTTACTCTTGCGTCTTTCAATGCTTGAGTGGCAGTAATACCTGCTTGCGTACTTGCGAGAAATGCTGTACTAAAATCCTTAAACCATTGCGTATCTGTCTTAAAACTACGGTCGATATTTTCGGCCATCGAACGAATGTTATAGGAATCTCCCGTATTTTCAGTCGTCATATAACCACGAAGAATCAGAGACTTATTTTTGAAGGTCAGAATATGCTGAGATACCCAATAATTATCTAATTTAAAACGATTGGTACGTTGATAAATATTATTGAGATACCCCATTCTAAAGGTATAATTCAATTCAGAATTGGCGCTCGGTTTGAAAGCAAGGGTCAAATCAGCCTTGAGGTTTTGAATAGAAAAATCAGCAATATCCTTTTCGGTGTAACCTGTACGGGCAACAGAATAGCGCTTGCCCCCAAGTGTTA
Organism: Cellulophaga sp. BC115SP; assembly: GCF_009905545.1. GTDB lineage: Bacteria > Bacteroidota > Bacteroidia > Cytophagales > Spirosomataceae > Flectobacillus > Flectobacillus rivi. The sequence goes on from NZ_JAAALB010000011.1 coordinate 50,156, forward strand.
AAGTCTGGCGGTTAGACGATTCGTTACCATAAGAATTGATACCATCGTAAGCAGGATTGTCTGAGCCAAGCAAGCCCAGTGAAGCGTTACCATTCGGATTCAAATCTTGATTGTTATCCGAAATCCAGTCGTTTCCTTTCAGATAATTGAGATTTAGTTTCACAGCCCATTGATTATTCCAAGCCTTTGCCCAACGCAGAGAGGTTTCTGTAAAAAGTTGGGCTGAAGCATTGGCATCGCCCAAATGATTGACCCCAGTTTTTTGTTGAAAAGAAAATCCTTGGTATTCAAAGGGGTTTTTAGATAAAATTTGGACCATACCGTTCAAGGCATTCATCCCGTACAATGCAGAAGCCGTTCCTGGGATAAGTTCTACACGGTCAATATCCAAATCGGTAGGCGCCAATGCACTACCAATCGGTGCACCAATATGAGGCGCTTGGTTGTCGGCACCGTCTACCAATTGTACAAATCGAACATTGGTCGGGTTGGCAAAGCCGCGAGTATTATAAACCTTAAATCCCAAACTTGAGGTAAGCAATTGTACTCCCTTCAGGTTTTCGATTGCCTCAAAATAGCTTGGTGCAGGCGATGATTTTATCGAACGAGCATCCAACAACTCAATGCTCACAGGCGATTTCATGATAGACATCGGCAAACGAGAGGCTGTTACTACCACTTCCGAAAGATGTGTGGTGGTATCTTTTGTGGTTTGAGAGAATGTTTGATAAAAGCATAGTAAACTAATTATGGTAATCAGTTTTTTCATATCGTTATAGTTTTGAGAATATTTCGATGAAAATTTTGTTCCCAATACCTGTATGGCAGGCACTATTTTAACGTCTTGATGATTCTTGCAGAAACTCTTTTTTCAAAAGTGATTGACTAGACTAATCAAAAGCAAAACGTTATATTCTATAAAAAATAGCGAAGTCCAAAAAAATAGCCTTTGAGAAAGACTATTTTTTACAAATATAAAGAACAAATATATTTTACCAAGAAATACGGTTGTGTTACAACAAATTTAGTTTAGCTAGCTTTTGCCAAAAAACTCATTTGTTCTACTAAAGATATGTGGTCATTAAAAGAGGTCATTTTGACTTTCGAATTTTGTTAATTGTTATGATAATAAAGGCCATAAAGTTAAATCCTACCCAACTTGAAAGTATTATATCTAAGGGATTTAACAAATATCAGCAACCTTTTTTATTTCTATTCAATTCTAGTCAAAAGTCAAGATGACTTTACCTCTTTATTACTTTCAGCTTCAAATCTCCCAAATGTTTTTTATCGACTATGAGCAACAAAAATGGTCGCATCGTAAAACTGAGTTTTTTGCCCCATTTTTCTTCATAGGTTAGCTGTAACTTTTTAGGTGCTGTTTGCAATAAACTCACCGCTTTATAACTCAAGTCAATATCGGATGCTTCTTGAAAAATAGCAATCACGAATTCTTTCTTAAAATTTATTGGCGTTGGAGCTCCTTTTGGACCCATAACAGTTGCCATCCCAAATATTTCTGAAAACTTTAAAGCATCTGTAATGATTGGATTGGTCAATTTTTCTTCTTTAACCGTATTATTAATAAAATAATTATCCCCTATTCGATAAGGAACCTTTTGGGTTTGGGCAATCGCTCCAAACGCCGAGACAAGCATAACTAAAAGAGATACAAGTAATTGATTTTTGTTTTTCATACATATTTTTGAAAAGAGTGAAAAATAGAGACTAACCTTTGCAAGCCTGATTTGCAATTTATACGTATTTTTAAAGAAAAGTAATTCGAGGTAGAAAACTAATTTTGCCAATCGCTGGATGTATCTAAATTGCCATACATATTATAGCCTACGTTACGGAACTATTGCTACCGCTCAATTGGTAGAAAAAGCCGTATCGCTAGGTATTAAACAGTTGGCGCTTACTGACATTAATCTTACTTCTAGTGTTTTTGATTTTGTAAAAGAATGCCAGAAAAATGACATTAAACCAATTGTTGGAGTTGAATTTAGAAATGACCACGAGTTGTTATATGTCTGTCTCGCAAAAAATCACGATGGGTTTGCAGAAATTAATCGTTTCTTGAGCAGATACAAACTTCAACATTTGTCTTTTCCCGAAACTGCCCCAAAATTTAGAGATGTCTTCACGATTTATCCTTTTAGAAAGAAGCATTTAGCAAAACCAAACGACTGGATTGGTGTGAGTATCGGTGAGGTAAATAAGCTATGGCAACATCCTGATTTGTTGAAACAAATGGTGATTTTACAGCCTATTACCTTTCTCGATAAAATTGGTTACAACACCCATAGATTACTCAGAGCGATTGATACCAATGTATTATTAAGCAAATTAAACCCTGATAATCAAGCTGATATAAATGAAACTTTTCTATCTGTAGAACATCTACAAACTATATTCAATGATTTTCCTACAATTATCGATAACTCCAACTACTTGCTGGATGAATGTAATTTTGTCTTTAATTTTTCGGAAAATAAAAACAAACTTCTTTTTACAAACTCAAAACTCGATGACCTTCGGCTATTAGAGCATTTAACCCTGACAGGTTATAAATATCGTTATACGGATAATCCTGTGGTATTGGAAAGGATTAGTAAAGAGCTAATTGTTATATCACAACTTGATTTTAGCGCGTATTTTTTATTAGCTCATGACATCATTCAATTTGCTAAAAGTAAAGGCTACTTTCATGTTGGGCGTGGTTCTGGAGCAAATTCGATTGTTGCCTATTGCATTGGAATAACCGATGTAGACCCCATAGAATTAGATTTGTATTTTGAGCGATTTATCAATCCACATCGTACAAGCCCGCCAGATTTCGATTTGGACTTTTCATGGGATGAACGCAATGATATTATTTCCTATATTTTCGAAAAATATGGAGAGGATTATGTATGCCTGCTTGCCACCTATGTTACATTCAAACAGCGTTCTGCCTACCGAGAATTAGCCAAAGTATTTGGTCTTCCCAAACATGAAATAGACGCACTTATCAATCCTGAAGGTAGCGATTATGCCAATGTAACCGCCAACTCTCTTGGCGAATGGGGGCATTTAATTATCAAATATGGAAATTTAATTCAGGACTTTCCCAACTACCTCAGCATACACGCAGGAGGCATTCTCATTTCGGATAAACCTTTGTACTATTACACCAGCTTAAACCCTGTGCCCAAAGGTTTTCCTATTTGCGAATTTGATATGTATGTCGCCGAAGAAATTGGTTTTGCTAAATTTGACATTCTGTCACAACGAGGTTTAGGTCATATAAAAGAGTGTGTAGATATCGTTAAACAACAACGAGATATAGATATTGATATTCATGCTGTGCAGGCATTTAAGCAGGATGAAAGTCTAAAACAGCAACTTCGAAATCATGAAACAATGGGGTGCTTTTATATCGAATCACCCGCTATGCGCCAGTTGATTTGGAAATTACGCTGCGAAGATTATCTAACATTAGTGGCCGCCAGCTCTATTATTCGCCCAGGAGTGGCAAGCTCGGGCATGATGCGTGCATATATTGAGCGGTATCATAATCCCAACTCGTTTGAATACATACATCCCAAAATGAAGGAATTGCTGAGTGAAACCTTCGGTATTATGGTGTATCAAGAGGATGTTATTAAAGTGGCTCACTATTTTGCAGGATTAAGCTTGGCAGAAGCCGATATTTTGCGAAGAGGAATGTCTGGAAAGTTCCGTTCCAAGTCTGAATTTCAAAAAATAGAAGATACCTTTTTTTCTAATTGTAAAAATTTAGGTTATGACGAATCTATCTCGAAAGAAGTTTGGCGCCAAATAGAAAGTTTTTCGGGTTATTCATTTAGCAAAGCGCACTCGGCAAGCTATGCTGTAGAGAGCTATCAGAGCTTGTATCTTAAAACCTATTACCCGCTCGAATTTATGGTAGCGGTCATCAATAATTTTGGTGGCTTTTACAAAACCGAATTCTATCTTCACGAAGCCCGTAGATATGGCGCACATATAGAAGCCCCTGCCTTGAATCATTCGGTGTACATGACCCAATTGGAAGAAAAAACGATCTGGTTAGGTTGGATTCATGTAAAAAGCTTGGAGAAAAAAGTCGTTGACCTTATGCTTGCACAGCAACGAATGAAACCGTTTCAAAGCTTTGAAGATTTCTACAGGAGAGTTCCGATTTCGCTCGAACAAATCATTATTTTGATTCGTTTAGGAGCATTTAGATTTCTTGATACAAAGAAAAAAAACTTACTTTGGGAAGCGCATCATCGACATACACAAGGAAAAAAGAAAGAACAGTCAAGCGCCTATCTTTTTGAGGTGAAAGAAGAAAACCTAGAACTACCCCATTTAGATTATCATCATATTGAGGACATTTATGATACGGTCGAAATATTGGGCTTCTATCTTGAGCCACCATTTTCAGTACTCCGAAATCCTATTAAAATACCGACACGATCTAAAGATTTCCCAAAGTATCTTCACAAAACCATTACAATTTTAGGGTATATTGTCAATGTGAAGTTTACTCGCACAAGTACGCAAGAACGAATGGCTTTTGGGTATTTTATAGATGAAGATGGAGAATATTTTGATACAGTCCAATTTCCAAAAATACTCAAACAATATCCATTTCAAGGCACTGGTATTTACTTATTAAAAGGCAAAGTCACGGAAGAGTTTGGTCATTTTGCCTTACAGGTAGCATCAATGGAAAAACAACATTTGGCATTTGACCCAAGGTATTTTTAGTAAAAACCCTTAGACCTCCACAATGATGATACACAGAAAAACCACCCTATCAGAAAATATAGTTGCATTTTGTAGATTTCTCAGAGAACATGGTTTTTCTATAAGTGTGCAAGACGAAACTACTGCTTTGGAGGCGCTTTCCTATATTTCTTATCAAAACAGGCTCGATTTTCAAACAGCCTTAGCCATTACACTTGTCAAAAAAGTCCAACAATTAGAGGTCTTCAATCGACTATTTGATGATTATTGGAAAGAGCTTGAAAAAGCACTAGATTCTAAAATCAAAGATGGGAAAAGCAGGTCTAATCGCCCCATCAAGAGTGAGGAGCAAGCCTTTAATTCCCTAAAGTCTTGGCTCAATGGTAACCGACAAAGCAAAGAGGAACAAATGGCATCTTACAGTCCTAACGAAAGCTTAGGGCAGAAAAATTTTGCCAATATCCCTGCTGATGAGATTGCCGATATGATGGTAAGTATTCAAACTCTCTCACGAACCCTCGCTAGAGCAATTGCAAGGCGCGCACAGGCAACAAGAGCCAGAAAACAGTTTCATTTTGCAAGAACCATCCGAAAAAATATGCGCAGTGGTGGCGAGTTGATAGAATTGGCGTTCAGGAAGCCTAAGAAAAATCGTCTAAAATTGGTATTACTTTGCGATGTAAGCAAGTCGATGGATTTGTACTCGGCTTTTTTTATTCAGTTTATGTATGCTTTTCAGAAAGTATATCAAAAAATTGAAACCTTTATTTTTAGTACCCAAATCGCAAGAATTACAAATGAACTAAACACTAATCATTTCAATGAAGTGAAAGCGAATTTTTCAGAAAAAATCAATATCTGGTCAGGTGGCACCAAGATCGGACAGTCTTTGGCACAATTTAACCTAGAATTTGGAAAAAGATACGTCAACCATCAAACGGTGGTCATTATTCTCTCTGATGGATGGGAAACGGGAAATCCTGAAATATTAGCCAATGCTATGGAAACACTTCATCAGCAGGCGTATAAAATCTTATGGCTCAACCCGCTTGCTGGTAATCCAAACTTTCAAGCAAATACCGTGGGTATGCAAGTGGCCATGCCATATATCAGCCACTTCGCCCCTGTCCATAACCTCGAAAGTCTCAAACAATTGGGAAAAATGATTTGATGACTTGATGTTTAGAGAAACTCAAATTGAGCGAATGAGTGATTATTTTAAAATATCTATTAAAAAATAATCACTCATTCGCTCAATTTGGGATGACTCATGTCGTACTGTTACGATTATTACAGAAAAACTATTTTGACAAATAGACTTTATCAATTAATTCTTGGTATTCAGATTCAGCATTAGCAGAAACGGTAATACCTCCTCCGCTTTTAAAAAGCATTCCTTGTGGTGTATTCTCGATAAATCGTATCATGACTGAACTATCTAAATTTTGTCCATCAAATATTCCGAAAATACCTGTATAATATCCTCTGTTATATCCTTCAGCCTCTCTGATAATCTCTAAAGTCTGTGGTTTCGGCGCCCCTGTAATAGACCCAGCGGGAAGCATTTTAAAGAGTAATGTACCTATTTTTTGTGCATAATTATCAGGCAACTTTCCACAAATTTCTGAGCTTACTTGTAACAAATCACCTTCGTTGGTAGCAACTCTATCGATATATCTAAACCGCTCTACCCATACTTTTTCGGCTACCATACTAATATCATTTCTGATTAAATCCACAATAGTGGCATGCTCTGCCAACTCCTTTTTATCCTCCAAAATAGTCGTTTCTGCATCAGGAATATTGGCAGAAATTGTGCCTTTCATCGGATGGGACGAGATAATCCCCGACTTAATCTGTACGAATGTTTCGGGTGAAAATAGGACAAACTGATTTTTAAATAACAATTGATAAGTGGCTTCACTACGTTCAAATATCTCTCTTAAGGATAAATTTACCCGAATAGGAGTTGGTTTGGTGAGATTGACTAGAAAACTATCTCCTCTCTTTAAATGGTTTTGAACTAGTGTAAAAGAGTCTTGGTATTCCTGAAAACTAATTGGGTATTTTTCAAAAACCACCTCCGTATTTTCGGTAGTTTTCTGCTTAAAATGGTAATTCGTTTTATCTCCAATTTTGTAGAATATTTGGTGCTGTGCAACCTCCTCCAAAGGAATCACCAAGGGCTTTTGCATCAGATAGTCAATCACAAAGAAAAAAGGCTTTTGAGATTGACCAAACTGATTCATTCGCTCAATAGCAACCAAAGCGGCTGGAGGAAGTGAATGTTTTTTATAACTCATGATTGAGAATGAATGATGAAGAAAAACAGGGAATTAAGAAGTCTTTTGAATCAAAACACAAAAACTCTATTCTTTTCTCCCTTTTCTTGTAAAAAAATCACCCCTCAAGAAAGTTTCTTGAGGGGTGTGAAATATTCTTATGCTAAAAAACGCTTATGCGTTCACAAAAGTTTTACCTTTTTCTATCGCTTTAGCCAAACCACTTACGTCCGAACCACCCGCTGTTGCAAAGAACGGTTGGCCACCGCCTCCACCTTTCACTTCTTTGGCCAATTCACGAATAATTTGTCCCGCATTTAAGCCTTTGTCTGCTACCAGATTATCAGCAATCATAACTGCCAATTGTGGCTTACCAGCGATTTCGGCACCTAATACGCAATACAAATCACCCACTTTTGCTTTTAATTCATAAGCCAATTGTTTCAAAGCATCTGCCGAACCAACTTCAACAACTTCAGTGATAGCGTTGATGCTACCGTAAGAAACGATTTTGTTCAACAAACGTTCTTTGGTTGCTTGAAGTTTTTCTTGTTCAAATACTTCGATTTTCTTCGCCAAAGCATTTTTCTCTTCCAACAACGAAGCTACTGCTTTTACTAGGTCTTTTGGCGCTTTCAACAATTGATTCAATTGGTCAAGGATAGCCTCTTGTTCACGAAGAATTTCGAACGCTTTTTCTGACGTAACCGCTTCAATACGACGAACACCCGTTGCTACCGAAGTTTCAGTGATAATCTTAAACAAACCGATATTACCTGTTGCTGGCACGTGTGTACCACCGCAAAGTTCTACCGAATAGTTTTTATCGAAAGTAATCACTCGAACGAAATCACCATATTTTTCACCAAACAATGCCATAGCACCACGTGAAGTTGCTTCAGAAATAGGAACGTTACGTTCTTCTACCAAAGGAATATTTTCACGGATTTTTTGGTTTACAATCTCCTCAACCTGAGCGATTTCTTCGTCGGTAACTTTCTGGAAGTGAGAGAAGTCAAAACGTAAAATTTCGTTATTTACTAATGAACCTTTTTGGTTTACGTGACTTCCCAAGACTTGCTTAAGCGCAGCCTGCATCAAGTGCGTAGATGTGTGGTTGTTGTTAGTCAACTTTCTACGTGCTAAATCGATACTCGCTTTTACTGGTTCGTCAGAAACCAAAGATTCAAAACGCTTGTCGCTGATAAAATGTACGATAAGGTCATTTTCTTTTTTGGTGTCTACTACTTCAATCGCCACTCCACCAAAACTAATCGTACCTTTATCTCCAACCTGACCACCTGATTCGGCATAGAAAGGCGTTTTGTCCAAAACCACTTTATATTGCGTACCTTGTTTGTTCTGAACTTTTTGGTATTTCACTACAGAAGAAACCGTTTCGAATTCATCATAACCCACAAATTCGATTTTATCTACTTCTTGTAAAATCACCCAGTCTTCAGCAGAAGTAGAAGCATCCTTGCGTGAACGCTCTTTTTGTGCTTGAAGTGCAGCTTTGTATCCTTCTTCGTCGATTGACAAACCATTTTCACGAGCGATAAGGGCAGTTAAGTCAACAGGGAAACCGAAGGTATCATTCAACTCAAATACTTGCTCACCATTGATCACTGTTTGATTATTAGCTTTCAAATCAACAGTGATTTTATCTAATAATTTCAAACCATTCTCAAGTGTACGCAAGAAAGAGTTTTCTTCCTCTAAAATAACTTTTGCTACAAAATCTTGTTGAGAAATCAATTCTGGGAAAACACCGTCAAATTGTTCTGACAACAATGGTACAATCGAGTGCAAAAACGGTTCACGGAATCCTAAATAAGTATAGCCATAACGTACCGCACGACGCAAAATACGACGAATTACATAACCCGCCTTGTTGTTTGAAGGTAATTGTCCATCGGCAATTGCAAACGCGATAGCACGAATGTGGTCAGCAATAACACGAAGCGAAATATCCGTCCACTTGTCTTGACCATACACTTTGCCAGCTTTGTCAGCAATAAGCTTGATCGTACCTTGGAAAACATCAGTATCGTAGTTCGATTGTTTGCCTTGGATTGCCATACACAAACGCTCAAAGCCCATTCCTGTATCCACATGCTTCGAAGGAAGTGAGACCAATGAACCATCTGCCATACGCTCAAACTGCATGAATACGTTATTCCAGATTTCAACAACCTGAGGGTGGTCTGCATTTACTAGCTCTTTTCCTGATTTCAATGCAACCTCTTCAGCATCACGTAAATCGATATGGATTTCTGAACATGGACCACATGGGCCAGTTTCGCCCATTTCCCAGAAGTTATCCTTTTTATTTCCTAGAATAATACGCTCTTCTCCAACGATAGCCTTCCAAATATCCCATGCTTCTTGATCAAATGGCACGCCATCTTTTTCATCACCTTGAAACACCGAAACATAGATACGATCTTTGGGTAACTTGTACACCTCTGTCAATAACTCCCATGACCAAGCCAAGGCTTCTTTTTTGAAATAGTCGCCAAATGACCAGTTACCCAACATCTCAAACATCGTATGGTGGTATGTGTCAAAGCCTACATCTTCAAGGTCATTGTGTTTTCCTGAAACTCTCAAACATTTTTGGGTATCGGCAATACGCTTTGAGGGCGGAGTTCCGTTACCTAAGAAAAAATCTTTGAACTGAGCCATACCCGAGTTGTTGAACATCAAGGTTGGGTCATTTTTGGCTACTAATGGAGCTGAAGGAACAATTAAGTGACCTTTCGATGCAAAAAAGTCCAAGAACTGTTTTCTAATTTCTCTGGAAGTCATTGGTAATTATATGGTTATGTTTAGGGCTGAAATGACTGACAAATGTCATTCCTTACACTAAATATTTTTTTGTACTAAATAGATTCCTGATTTTTCGATAAAAATTTTATCTTTGCTTAAAATCATTTTTTTGCAAAATTAGTTGTTTTCAGGCTCAAGAACGATAATGTTGAAAAATCATTTTAGCTAATTATCGCATTTCACTACCCAATGCTTTTATTAAGAGCTAATTATCAAACACTTAGCCACCAACTAAAAACCAACACCCTCATAGTTTTGTAATAAAATTTTTACTTTGGATTGAGAGAACACATACTATTTAGAGTATAAGGTCCTAGGTTTCTCTCGATTTTTGAATATTATGCAGCAGAATCTTACTAAACGTTATTATTCCATATCAGAAGTTGCAGGCATGTTTAACGTAAATATTTCAAAATTACGTTATTGGCAGGATCACTTCCCTACGATAAATCCCAAGCGTGATCGAGCTGGGGATAGAAAATACACACCAGATGATATTAAGGAAATACGTGAAATTTTCATTTTAATAGAGGAGGAAGGGCATACCATTGAAGGTGCAAAAAATGCACTAGAAAAAAAGAGAGCTCGCAAAAACGCCAACCAAGAAGTAGTTGATACCTTGGTAGGGTTACGTGATTTTCTTAAAAAAGTACGAGATTCTCTCGATCAAGGAGACGATAGTTCGTTATAATCTGATTACAAGTACCACTAGCACACCAGAAAATCTACACTTGAAAACTCGGTCCGAGTTATTTAATCTTTTTCTATACCATCATTATGCAATTTACCTCAGAAAAGGTATATCAGGTAGGTCTGTCACTTATTCCCAAAATTGGAGACATTTTAATCAAACAATTGGTAAGCTATTGTGGCTCAGCCGAAAATGTATTCAAATCCCCCAAAGTTAAACTTCTCAAAATTCCGAATATTGGAGAAGTGCTTGCCCAAAATATTGTCCAACAAAAGGTATTAACACTCGCTGAAGCTGTTGTAAAGCAAGCCGAGAAAGAAAACGTTCATATTCTTTTCTATTTAGACACTGACTATCCTCGACGACTCAAATCTCTGTATGATGCCCCCTGCATTTTGTATTACAAAGGCAATCCAGAGGTATTAAATCCTCAAAGAAGCATCGCCATTGTAGGAACTCGTCAAATGACCGACTACGGGCGTGTGGTAACAGAGCAGATTGTTTCACAACTCAAAACCTTCAACTGTGTTTGCATCAGTGGATTGGCCTATGGCATTGACATTTGCGCACATAAAGCCAGCGTACAATATCAAATTCCAACGATTGGTGTGATGGCCAATGGAATAGACAAGGTGTATCCTAGTCAGCACAAACAAACCGCCATACAAATGCAGCAATTAGGTGGCGTTATGTCTGAGCACCCCTTTGGAGTAATTCCAGAGGCGCCATATTTTCCTAGAAGAAATAGAATCATTGCGGGTATGTCCGATGCTACGATTGTAGTAGAAGCTGCTATTAAGGGTGGAGCCCTTATCACGGCTGAATTTGCCAATAATTATCATCGTGATGTATTTGCTGTGCCAGGTCAGCTTGGCAAAAGTCATTCGGAAGGTTGTAATTTACTTATCAGAAAAAATAAAGCACAGATTTATACACAGGTAGAAGACATTGTAGAATCATTAAATTGGGATTTGGTACAGACCCATGAGTCCTTGGCAAAGGCGATTGATTTTTCTGGGTTAAGTACTGAGGAAAGTCAAATTTTGGCACTATTGCACCAAAAAGGGCCATTACAAATTGATGAAATTAGTTGGCAATCTCAAATTGTAATGGCTCGCTTGGCTTCTCTCCTTTTACACTTGGAATTTCAAGGATTGGTAAAAGCATTACCGGGGAAAAAGTTTTGTTTGGCTTAAGCAGCCTCTTGATTTGGAATAATGGCAAGTTCAAACACTGCACCACCGTCATTTTCTACTTTGTATTGCCCTGATACTTGTTTGCTCAATGAAACGATAAGTTGCTTTCCAAAAGAACGACGACCTTTGCTATTCCATTTTTCCATGTCAATACCAGCACCATTATCTCTTACTTTTAAATAGATACCACCTTCTGTTTTGAATTTAATTTCCAAGGTTGGATCAGGAACTTGTTGATAGGCATATTTAAACGAATTTGTGACCAATTCATTCAAAATCAACCCGATAGGAATTGCTAAATCCACATCAATTTCAGTTTGTTCTATATCTAGTAACAGATTAAAATTCTGGCGAGAATATCCATAACTTTCCATAATATTTTCAACCAAATCAGTAATGTATTCCTTGATATTCAACGCAGTAGTATGACTTGTCTGATATAATTTTTGGTGAATCAAAGACATTGCCTCCACCCTCTTTTGACCTGTTTGCACTGCTTTTATGGCATCTTGGTCGGTAAGCCCATACGTTTGAAGGTTGAGTAGACTTGCCACAATAGACAAATTATTTTTAACGCGGTGATGAAGTTCTTTCATCATCAATACAAGTTTGTCTGACTGCTCCTGAATTTTCGCATTTTGGCTTGTCAACAAATCGTTATTTTGATGAATAATTCTATTTTTACGAATAAGTAAAAAACCCGCAAGAACCAACACGGCAATTAAGACAAGCCCGAAAAAAATGATATTCTGTTTATTTTTATTTTGGTAATTTAGCTCCTTTATCTGAGTTTCTTTCTCGATGGTTTTATTGCGTTCTTCAAGTTCAACCACTTTCGACTTGATTTCCAGATTGGTGATACTATCATTGAGGGCTACGTGGCTTTTGTAGGCTAAATAGGCTTTATCCCATTTTTTTTCACCTTCATAAAGTTTTGCCAAAACGTCATAGGCATCTGCTTGAAAGTATTTTCTTTCAGGAATATTATTGGCATATTCAATCCCCTTCAACGCTGAACTGATACCTTCTTTGTAGGCTTTTTTTCCATTGTAGGCCCATGCAAGATTTATGTAAACGGCGGCTAAACTGAAAGCGTCTTTTTGAGTTATTTCAAGGCTTAAAGCTTCTTCATACATCTGAATTGCTTTATCAAATTGTCCTAAATTTTTGTAGTGTATACCTATATTAACTAATCCAGAAAGATAATCATCAGACATCTTCGCGGATTTAAGGTATTTTAAACCTATAAGACTCAAATCAAGCGCTTTTTGAGATTGACCTCTTTTGTCGTAAATAATACTTAAACTATTATATGAGTAAGCAATGAGTTTGTCATTATGTAAATCCTTTCCTATTTTTTGGGTCAATACATACATTCGTTCTGCCTCATCCAATCTATTTTGACGTTCAAAAACATTGCCTAATTGAATATAGGTCGTTGCTACCCAATAGAGATCTTTTTGGACTTGAAATCTATGAAGCGCTGTATTGAAATTCTCTAAAGACTTTACATAATCCTCTAGCCCATAATTGGTTTGTCCTAGCTTATAGTACAAATGTCCCACTAAGGTATCGGCGGATTTTTCTGGAATGAGATTAACCGCCTCTTGTAATAAGTCACGCTTTACTTGATCTTCTAGATTACCTTCTTTACAGAATTGATATATGGCTAAGGCTCTTTTTTCATTTGAAGGTAATTTGTTCCATTTTTCACGAGCACTTTCCAAATTTTGGGCTTTCGCACCAATAAAAAAGGATGATAGTAAGAGGAATATAAATAATGATTTTATATGATTCATGGTAAAATGTGTGTCAGCTTTAAGATGTTTTCAGATTCTTTGACAATGCTAATACTAGCAGAGTTTAGGCTTATATGAGATTTACTTACAAAACAGCATTCTTCGAAATGTGGCAACACAATCCTAAAAATAGGCCTCTGAATTTGAGAAACCTATCCATTCTTATTCAACGGTAATTGATGAAGATATATAAATTAAAACTAGAGTGTATTTCAACTAAAGTGAGTTATGAAAGCAATTCTTATGGAGACAACTATGGTAAACAAACTCTTAAAGAGTGTAGAAAGAGGTAAAATTTACAGCTAGAAATTTTAAACCTAAATGCAGTTAGAGATTCTTTTAATAAAGTGAACGGTCGATAGAGTTTATCGACCGTTTTGTTTGAGCTGGTTAAAAACCAAACTATATCGAACTAAATATTCCAGTTAGCAGGATCATGACGCCACTCTTGAAGCGTAATCATCTGACTTTCTGTAACATAATTTTTCTTTTTAGCTTCCTCCAACAAGGTTTCGTAATCGCTTAATGTATAGAATTTCAAACCTTTTTCTGCAAAGTTTTGACTTGCTACGTTGAAACCATACGTAAAAATGGCCACCATACCCAATACATTTGCTCCTGCATCACGTAAGGCTTCAGCGGCTTTCAACGAGCTACCGCCAGTAGACACTAAGTCCTCTACTAATACGACTTTTTGTCCAGCTTTGATTTCGCCTTCAATTTGGTTGCCCATACCGTGTTTTTTTGGCTCAGGGCGTACATAGCAAAAAGGTAAATCTAAGAAATCAGCTACCAAAGCACCTTGCGCAATACCTGCTGTAGCTACACCAGCAATAATATCAACCTCTGGCCAGTATGCTTTTACAGCAGCAGCCAAGCCGTCACGAATCGCAGTACGTACCTTTGCATGAGAAAGGGTAATACGGTTATCACAATAAATAGGAGAATTCCAACCTGAAGCCCATTTGAAAGGCTTATCTGGGCTTAATCTTACGGCTTTTACGTCCAGTAGCATCGAGGCTACAGTTTGTGCAAGTGTTGCTTGTGTCATTGGATTACAGAATTTGTATAGGGCGATGAGATTTCTTTGTCTGTTTTGAGATTGTATTCAAGCAAAGAAGGCAAATTTGGTTGCCGATTTTCAACTTTTATGCAAAAATAGGAAGAGTCGGGCATGTTTTACTAACAAAAATGTAATTTTGCTTTTACAATGCAACAATATAGGTGGCTCAACTCGTGCTACGCAGAACCAAATATTTAAAGATATCTATTCACTAAGATGATCATTTTCATTGACGACAGACCTATCAAAGTGATAAGTCAAAAAAAAGCTAAGTCTCTGACAACCACAGATTTTGAACACTTGATAGACGCAAAACTTGAAAGTATTCGTCCTGAGAAATTGCATGGCCATGTCTTGATATTAAACGTAATTTTACCAACAATCAATAAACTTTTTACGATTTTAAAAGAACACGATTTACCACACTTTCAATCTATCACATTGGTAACAGCCGACAGAGATTTGACTGAAGAGCAAATTAAAGCACAATATAAAGTGATTAAAGCGGCAGGTGGTGTAGTGCGAAATGAAAAAGGAGATTTATTATTGATGTATCGTCTCAAAAAATGGGATTTGCCTAAAGGTAAACTCGACAAAGGCGAAAAATCTAAAAATGGTGCGGTGCGTGAAGTGGAGGAAGAATGTAATGTAAAAGTTCGTTTGGAAGAAAAAATCTGTACAACCTTTCACACTTATACTTACAAAAACGAACACATTCTCAAACAAACTAAATGGTATTCGATGGAGATTTTGGATGCTTCTAAAATGAAACCACAAATTGAAGAAGATATCGAAAAACTAGAATGGATGGACCGTAAGCAAGTTCATACGGCATTGATTAATTCTTACTCATCTATCCGTTATGTTGTAAAAAGGTATTTTTACGAAGGCGAAGACAAATGGGAGATATAAAGTGATGAGTTGTGAGTTCGTAGTTGGCAATTAGAGCTGTACGAAGGATTTCAAACAATTTCAGATTGGGGATTTCTGATTTCGGAAATATAGTAAAATACCTTTTTCTTTACAAAATAATAGAGGCTTACACTTCCGAAATCCAGTATCCGAAATCTGAAATAAACAGTTTTCATAACCCTTCGTACAACCCTAATTCATCATTCACAACTCATCACTCACAACTCTGCACTCATACTCTGAAGATTATGCTTTCAAAGCTTGCTCAATATCTGCTTTAATATCGTCGATATGTTCAATTCCTACTGACAAACGTAGTGAAGTTGGTTCTACGCCAGCAGCTAATTGTTCGGCCTCTGACAATTGAGAGTGTGTAGTCGAAGCTGGGTGAATAATCAGGGTTTTTGAATCGCCAACATTCGCCAAATGACTAATCAACTGAAGGCTATTTACAAACTTTTCTGCACGAGCTTTGTCTCCTTTCAATTTGAAGGATAAAACACCCCCAAAACTACGATTCAAGTATTTTTTCGCTAGCTCGTGATATGGGCTACTTTCCAAACCAAGATAATTTACACCTTCCACCTCTGGATGCGCCAACAACCACTCAGCTAGCTTTTGAGCATTTTCACCAATTCTTTCTACACGCAATGACAAAGTTTCTAAACCTTGTATTAATAAGAATGAGTTGAATGGACTTTGTGAAGGCCCCCAATCGCGCAAGCCTTCTACCCTAGCACGAATGATATATTGAATATTGCCGAATGGTCCACCGATACCGAAAACATCATTGAGCACCAAGCCATGATATGACGGCGAAGGCTCTGTAAATTGAGGAAATTTACCATTGCCCCAGTTAAATGTACCGCCATCGACAATTACACCGCCCATCGACGTTCCGTGTCCGCCAATCCACTTAGTTGCAGATTCTACCACCACGTGCGCACCATGTTTGAGCGGTTGGGCAATAGCACCACCTGCCCCAAAAGTATTATCAACAATCAATGGAATTTCGTATTTGTTCGCCAAAGCAGCAAATGCTTCAAAATCGGGAACGCTAAAACTTGGGTTTCCGATGGTTTCCAAATAAATCAATTTGGTACGATCATCAATCAATTTTTCAAAGCTCGATACGTCGTCGCCATTGGCAAATCGAGCCTCTACTCCAATATTTTTGAAGGAATTTTTGAACTGATTATACGTTCCGCCATACAAGAACGAGGTCGTAACAAAGTTATCTCCTGCCGTTGTGATGTTATTAATCGCCAAGAACTGCGCCGCATGTCCTGAGCTAACTGCCAAAGCTGCTACACCACCTTCCAACGCTGCAATTCTTTTCTCGAATACATCGTTGGTTGGGTTCATAATACGTGTGTAAATATTACCAAATTCCTTCAAAGCAAAAAGATTGGCGCCATGTTCAGCACTATTAAACGAATAAGAAGTTGTTTGATAAATAGGTACTGCTCTTGAGTTAGTTGTTGGGTCTACTTGCTGACCTGCGTGCAGTTGGAGGGTTTCAAATTTCATATCAAAGGGTTTTTAAGGGCAAAGCCAATAGGTTTCTGTTTTAGAAGTAATTGGAACAACAATACATCTACTGCATTGCCAAGGTTTTGTTTCTTTAGTTTAATACATTTTTCCTAAAAGAATAATCACAATCAAATATACCTATATATTTATAAAACCACAAAACCTATAGAGTAAAATATATTTAATAGCAATTTCACTCAATAAGTATAAGAAATAAACCAATCGGTAATTATTACCATTAAAACTACATTTCACACCACATATATTTCTTTTTTAACATCTACCTTTGACATCATCAAACGAAGCCAATATAAAGTATGTCAGATAAAAAAATAAATTTTCCCATTTTAGATATTTGCACATTATCCGAAACGAGAGATGAAGATTTTTTGGTGAGTAGATTTGGCGCCTATTTGGAGCGACACAAAAACCTTCATCATGCACACCGACATAGTTTTTATCATTTGGTTTTCTTTACGCAAGGTGCTGGTTTTCATACGGTAGATTTTAGCAATTTTGATGTAAAACCTTATCAGATTTACTTTATGATACCTGGTCAGGTGCATAGTTGGAGTTTTGAAGGACCGATTGATGGATATGTTGTCAATTTTTCGGAAGAGTTTTTCCAGTCTTTTCTATTAAAAGCTGAATATTTAGCCAACTTTTCATTTTTCAATAATATCGCTCAAGATAGTGTCATTAATTTGAGTTTTCCGCTTAATCAAAAAGTGAAGGGCTTTTTTGAAGAAATCCTTGAACAGGCACAGCAAAAGCAACCTTTTGCCCATGACATGATAAAAAGTTTGCTCATACAAATGTTTATTGCCATTGACCAGCAAACTATTACTGAAAAGCCAAAAAATATTCCTCAGTTCAATTACACCTTGTTAAAGAATTTTCAAAAGTTGATTGAAAAACATCATACTACCCTAAAGTTACCCATGGAGTACGCAGAATTATTATATATTACTCCTAATCATTTGAACGCCCTTTGTAAGGAGCATTTGGGTATGCAAGCAGGCGAGGTAATTCGTAATAGAATTGTGTTGGAAGCAAAAAGATTATTGGTCAACAAAAACACGAGTATTTCAGAAATTGCCTATTATCTCAATTTTGCGGACAATTCATATTTCTCCAAGTTTTTTAAAAAACATGTGGGGTCAAGTCCAGAAGAGTTTAGAAAGAAGTATTGAGTAGCCTTGCTTTAAGCGGTAGGCCGTAAGCATTAGGCAAAAAAACTTCTACTTTCTGATAATAGTTACTTTAGCCGAAAGCTTTATAATTTAATTTTGCCCACTAACTTATTATTTTCTACCTAAAGCCTACGGCATACAGCTTAAAGCACATAAATACAATTTTGTTTCATATAAATATTTTTAGTCATGAACGAATATCAAAATATAAAACTCGATGTCGAAAGAAGTAAAACACGTGCGATGATAGAAATGCGTTGTCCGCAATGTCGCCAAGGAAAAATGTTTAAATATGCTAACTGGCGCGTTAACAAATTTGACGAGATGCACGATAACTGTCCTGTTTGTGGGCTACATTTTGAAGTAGAACCTGGTTTTTGGTACGGCGCTATGTTTGTGAGTTATGGCTTTTCAGTGGCGATTTTGGCGATTATGGGTATCGTAATTTATTGGGGATTCAACGACCCATCAGTTTTAGGTTATATTATTCCTATTCCAATTGTATCCTTGATTGCGGTACCATTCAATTTTAGAATGTCGAGAAGCGTATTTTTACATCTATTTGGTTTTGTCAAATACAAACCAGAGCAAACCGCATAGAAATCTTTTCCCTTGTTATATAAAAATGAATCCTCAAAGTAAAGACATAAATCTTTCACTTTGAGGATTCTAAGCTTAAAAATGAGTCAATGACTTAGTCTTGGACAATAGTTGTAATTCAATACGAAAGACCTGTAACTTTGGTTATCAAAGTGTCCTGAGTCATAGGTTTAAAAGTACCCTTTTGTAATTTTTCGTAATTAAAAAAGCTTTTGTCTCGACTAAAAATTATAAATTCTTTCCAAGTCCTGACGCCCTTATACGAAAAATAGAGTATCTCATTATTATGCTTCACCACAAGAATATTTTTGTGAGAAATAACTTCTCCATCAGTGTAAATCTCGATTAGGTAAAATTCCTGATAAGGCGTATTATTGGGCACATCCCTCATATACTTGAAAAAGGTTGCCCTGTGGTAATAATCAACACTATCGCTTAGAAAGTGGGATAGATTATTTTTTTTCAAATTACGTGCATTGAAGTCTTGCCAATTAATTACCTTGAAAAAAGTTGATAGCAATACTTCTTCCTTTTTATGGTTACACTGTTGAAAAAAAACGATAAATAACATCATTGTAACCAAACCAAGATACCTCGTAAGATTGGGCATTTTTCCTATTCTGTTTAAAACACAATATATATTCTAAACCTTCTACTTTAAGTAGTCCAAGTTTTAAACTTTTGAAAAAGTAGTCCAAGACCAAGCCCTGGACTAGGGTTTACATTCGTTTTACTTTATGTCTATATATCGGATAGGTAAATTCCAGCCTTCAATAGAAATTTGAGTTGGTTGAGCACCTGCTTTTGCCTCTAAAACTACCTTCTTGGTTGTTTTTGGCGTAATCGAAACGTAGTTATCATCGTAGAAAGTTGGTAAAATACGCTCTTTACTTTGACTATTTACTAACGAAACTCGGTTGAAGAACGCTATAGTTTTTTCATCTTTATTCGTCAAGCTCACTTCTATTTTATCACCTGAAAGGCGTTTGGCTACTACCTCTACATTGGCAGTTGGCATGGTTTGTAAACCTGAGTATTTACCTTCGGCATTAGGATACCAATAGAAATTATCACTTATAATCTTTTGGTTTTCATCTAGCAATTGCAACGAAAGAAATGAACCATCTTTAGCTCCTAACTCATCCAAGATATTTTTAACTGATAAAATCTTCTTAATGGATGTCGCTTCAATATAGGTAAATACTTTGGTAATAAGTTTGGAATTACCTTTAGTATCATAAGCTGTAGCCACCAGCATCAAATTTCGTTTTGCGGTAAAATCATTATTGACCATCATCAACATACCATCAATTGGATTTGCCATGATATGCACCAATTCACTACCGCTACGCAATCCGTACAAACAAGCATTTGGATCAAGATAATAGTCATACATCTGTCCACGCATGGCAGTCCAAGGGTTTTGGGTTTTCCAAATGATTACCCCTGTGTACCAATCCCACTGATGCGCACTAAAGCCTTCCATTAAACCACGATATTGGTCGTAGTTTACCAACTGTGCCTTTAAACCAAAATCCTTTATATCTTTTGGTTTTCCATAAGGGTCAATAAACTGGTTGTAGCCCACCCCCGTGTAAGTGTGATACGTCCAAACAGTATCAGGCTTTGTTCCAGTATTGTGATATGGAACTTTCAAGTTTTCTTCGGGAATAAATCTTTTCAACGATTCATAATCCCCTGTTCCTACCGAACCTACTTCAGAGTTGAATGGGAAAGTACGCTGTTGCCAAAATACCTCCAAAGGTTGAATTCCATAAGGCCCGTCGCCGTTACCACCAAGAAAGTTATAAGACATCGCATCCGAATTAGAATAATCTACAAACCAACGAGTTCCGTCTAGTTCAGGTAAAATTTTGTCTCGCAATGGCACCAAAATATCTTCTGGAGGCGTAATTTCGTTTCCTCCGCACCACATAGCCAAAGAAGGGAAATTGCGTACCATTTTAATCATATCCGCTGCCGACTCCAAAAACAAAGGATGATTATCAGGATATTTACGGCGTGTCCATTGGTCTTCTTTTTTCATAGGGTCAATCCAACGACCATTGCAGTCGCCCGACATCCAGAAATCTTGAAATACCAATAAACCGTATTTGTCACAAGCTTCATAAAACTCAGGACGCTCTACTAATGCTCCTCCCCAAATACGAATCAAATTCAGGTTCATATCTCTATGATAGCGAATTTCGGCGTCATAGCGTTCTTTTGAAAAGCGCAACATTGCATCCGAAATAATCCAGTTGCCCCCTTTGATAAAAATCTTTTGACCATTTACTGCAATCTGACGACTTTGGGTTGTTGTATTCCATGAGGTTTGAATTTCGCGAATACCTACTTGCAATTTCTCAAAATCAGATACTTTTTGACCGTTTGGCGTAAAGCTAAACTCAGCATCATACAAATTTTGTGGACCATAACCCGCTGGCCACCAAAGTTTAGGATTGTTTACAATAAGGTCTTTGATTTTGTAAGTTTTGCTCGATTTGGCTGGTAATGTAAGTTTTTCAGAAACAGTTTGTCCATTTAGTTTAAAACTTAGAACTCCCGAAACAGGGATATCGCTAGTATTTTCCAACTCAGCAGTTGTTTTTACAGTTGCTGGTTGCTGAGTACCCTCTGGCGTGCGAACACCCGACACAAGCGTGATAACATGTGGGTCTTTGAGGTTGACCAAGCCAGTTTTTTCAATTTGAACTTTATCCCAAATACCTGTATTACGGTCACGAATAGGACGAATCCAGTCCCACCCTGCGGTGTATTGGATAGCTACATTTTTGGCAATAGTTCCATCTCCGCCTTGACCCCCATTGGGATTTCCTGGGGAATTAGAAGGATATACAATCACTGCCAAGCGGTTTTTGCCATTGCTTGACAATAAGTTAGTAATATCAAATGCTTTGCGTAAAAACATCCCTTCGAATGGCTCTTTATTGACTTTTTGACCATTGACAAAGATCTCACAAGAGTAGTTGATACCTCTAAATTTCAACCAAACTTTTTCTCCTGATGCTGGCTTTTTTTCTTCAAAATCCTTTACAAACCAATAGGTATAATACTCTTTCCCGACATGATATATATCTGGAATTTTCTCATTATTGAGTCCGTAAAATGGATCAGGAATTTCTTTGTTGGCCAACTGAGTAGTCAAAACCGTTCCCGGAACTACCGCAGGTTTCCAAGCAGAAAGGTCGAATTGAGGACTTGAAATCTGCGTACCCGAAGCTTGAACAGTGTTTGCTTTGGTACATTTCCAGCCTTGATTTAGCTCATAACTTTGTTGTGCTATTACAGGCAAAATGCCCGTTGATAGCAAACAAGCCGTAAGAGCAAGTTTGATTTTTTGTTTAAAAGAATACATACGTTTAGATTTAAGAAAATTGGGAATTATTGAGAGTGAAACCCTTCCCT
Organism: Cellulophaga sp. BC115SP; assembly: GCF_009905545.1. Taxonomy (GTDB): domain Bacteria; phylum Bacteroidota; class Bacteroidia; order Cytophagales; family Spirosomataceae; genus Flectobacillus; species Flectobacillus rivi. The sequence goes on from NZ_JAAALB010000011.1 coordinate 72,423, forward strand.
TGGTTGGATACGGATTTTTCTCAGTATTATTTTAATATTAAATATACCTAAAAACAGCTTAAGCATCGAAGGCAAGGAAGTACTTCAAATATAGGTATTCGAGAAAAGTAATTAACCTGAATTATCTGGAAAATCTCTCCATCCGCTGATTATTAATGTTAACACATGACACTTTTTATCCGAAAAAATGAAACCTTGTTTTCTTAAAATCACTCAATTCTATAATCATGAAACGTATTCTATCACTCATCAGCGCTGGAATTCTTTTGAGCAGTATTTCCTTATTGGCTCAAACGCAAAAACTTCGCTGTGAATACTTGGAAAATCCCTTGGGAATAGACCAAACAGCCCCACGATTTACTTGGGAGTTTACCACTAAGCAAAACCCAGTCTCTGTCAAAATTTGTGTCGACACCGACTCTCTAGCACTGATAAAAGGGCGTAATAATACATGGACATCGAGCCAAATTACGTCTTCACAACAACTAGCCATTTATGCAGGAAAACCCTTACAATCTTTCCAGAAATATTATTGGAAATTAATCGACAAAAACAATCAAACACTGAGTGCGATTGCGAGTTTCGAAATGGGTTTATTGAATCCTTCAGATTGGAAAGGTGCTTGGATAAGCGATAGCCAAGGCAAAGAAGAAAAAAATGCTCCCTATTTTAGAAAAGCCTTCGAAGCCAAAAAAGAAATTGTTTCGGCTCGCGCCTATATTGCGGTGGGTGGCTTGTATGAGTTAAGTATCAACGGACAACGAGTGGGCAATCACCGCCTCGACCCCATGTACACTCGTTTTGACAGACGAAACTTGTACGTAACGTATGATGTCACTAAGCACTTACAACATGGGAAAAATGCCATAGGTGTGTTATTAGGCAATGGCTGGTATAATCACCAATCTACAGCGGTTTGGTTTTTTGATAAAGCTCCTTGGCGTAATCGTCCAACTTTTTGCTTGGATGTCCGCATTACCTACAAAGATGGCTCAGTTGAAACCATTAGTTCTGGCAAAGGTTGGAAAACTTCAGAAAGCCCAGTAACATTTAACAGTATTTATACCGCAGAGCATTATGATGCAAGACTAGAAAAAACAGGATGGAATTTGCCCAACTATGATGACAAAACATGGAAAGATGTCATTTATCGCGCCGCTCCTTCTACCCATATTGTAGCCCAAGCGCTTCATCCGATTAGACATACAAATGAGATTTTGAGCAAAAATTTAAAGACTTTTTCAAAACAAAACTATGTATTTGATTTAGGCGAAAATATCTCTGGCGTTTCCACTATAACCGTAAAAGGCAACGCTGGAACTGTCATAAGGCTAAAGCATGCTGAAAGATTATTGCCAGACGGACACGTTGATCAATCAAACATTGATGTACATTATCGCCCAACAGACGATAAAGACCCTTTTCAAACTGATATTTTTATATTAGGTGGCAAAGGAGAAGAGACTTTTACGCCAAAATTCAATTATAAAGGTTTTCAATATATCGAAATCAATAGTTCTGAACCGATTGAGCTTACGCAAAATAGTGTGAAAGGCTATTTTATGCACTCAGATGTACCTGCTATTGGCAAAATCACCAGTTCTAACCCAACACTCAATAAAATCTGGGCTGCTACTAATCGCTCTTATTTGTCTAACCTTTTTGGCTATCCAACCGATTGCCCACAAAGAGAAAAAAATGGCTGGACAGGCGATGCCCATATTGCCAGCGAAACAGGACTTTATAATTTTGATGGAATAACTATCTATGAAAAATGGCTCGCCGATCATCGTGACGAACAACAGCCAAATGGTGTGCTTCCTTCAATTATTCCTACAGGAGGCTGGGGCTATGAATGGGGCAACGGACCAGATTGGACTAGTACGATAGCCATTATCCCTTGGAATATTTATTTGTTTTATGGAGACAGCAAACTGTTAAAAGATTCTTATGAACCCATCAAACGATATGTGGATCATATTACAGATATCAGTCCGAACGGGCTATGCACTTGGGGATTGGGCGATTGGGTTCCTGTCAAATCCAAAACACCTGTGGAATTAACCTCAACGGCGTATTACTTTGTGGATGTAACAATCTTGGCGAAGGCAGCCAAACTACTCGGAAACCAAGAAGATTATGCTAAATATTCAGCTTTAGCCGAAAAAATCAAAAAGGCATTTAATCAGAAATATCTCAACGAGCAAACTGGTATTTACGGTGCGGGAGTTCAGACCGAACTAAGTGTTCCTCTTTATTGGGGTTTAGTTCCTGAGGCGTTGAAACCCAAAGTAGCGAAAAACTTGGCTGATAGAGTTGCCCAAGACAATTATCACTTAGACGTAGGTTTGTTGGGAACAAAAGCTATTTTGAACGCTTTGAGCGAAAATGGATATGCCTCGGTTGCTTACAAAGTTGCTTCTCAGGAAAGCTACCCTTCGTGGGGTTGGTGGATAGTAAACGGTGCTACAAGTTTGTACGAAAACTGGCCAATTGATGCCAAATCAGACATTTCGATGAACCATATTATGTTTGGTGAGATTGGTGCATGGCTATACAAAGGATTAGCAGGAATTTTTCCAGATGAGCAAGGGGCTGGCTTTAAAAGCATTATTCTAAAACCCAATTTTGTTGAAGGTTTAGCAACATTCTCAGCGGATTTCGAATCCCCAAGAGGTTTGATTCACTCTGAATGGGAACAAAAAGGTAATACCGTAATTTATAAAATCGTAGTGCCACCAAATGCCTCCGCTAAAGTACAATTACCAGAAGGATACAAGGTAAAAAGCATTAATCAAAAAGCTATCTCGACTCCACAAGTAGGTCTTTTATCTGCTGGTGAATATACCTTACTCATTGAAAAATAGAGATTGGGCAGAGATATTCTGAACACACCTAGCAATGACTTAGAAAAATGTGCTACGCATTCATCTCAATGGAATGAAAATAATCCCTAATTTTGTTCTATTCGTGCAAGTCTGCTAGGTGTGTTGTTTTGATTACCAATAATTATGAAGTTTCAAAAAGTTATTTTTAGTACTATATATCTACTTTTGATAGGTCCTTGGCTCTATGCTCAAATCAGATTTGAAGTGCATATCCCAGCTCAGGACCGTTCAAAAAATCTTCCTATTTTCATTGCTTGTAGTTTCAATAACTGGTCTCCAGGCGACCCCAATTTTCGGTTAGAAGCGATTGGGAATAATACCTACGCTATTAATCTTCCTGATACACTTTCCTATTTTGAATACAAATTTACCCAAGGTTACTGGACACAAGTAGAGGGCGACTCGCAAGGACATAGCCGCCCGAACCGCATATACGATCGACTGAAGGAACAAAATCCACAACTTTTGAGCCTGCAAATCGAAGGATGGGAAGCTCGTCCTACCTATCGTTTTTACATCAAAAGTCTTCCAAAAAACACGCCACAGGACGCAAGTATTTATATTTCTGGAAATTTCAATAATTGGGATCCGGGAAATGAAAGTTACAAGCTTCAAAAGCAGTTTGATGGCACTTACCGAGTAACTGTTTCTACTGAATTAGAAAAGTTAGAGTATAAATTTACAAGGGGAAATTGGGTAACAGTAGAAGGTCAGGAGAATGGTAAAGCTTGTCCAAACCGCACTTTATATCGGAAAAGTGACTTTCGATTGGAAGAAATTCCTGTAGATATAAAAGGTTGGGAAGACCTTACGGGTACATTTAATTTTTACTCGATTTACGATTTATTAATTCTATTTTCAGCTTTTCAGTGTATTCTGCTGTTGGTGGCAATTCCAACAATGCAAGACTACAACCGTAAAGCTAATCAATGGCTATTACTTTCGATTGCCTTTACAGCTATCATTCTGATTATGAAAACCTTAATGGGATATAGAGTAGTAGCAGAGCAATATAGTCGCCTACTGTTGATTCCTGATTTTGCGTTGTTTCTATATGCTCCATTATTCTATTTCTATTTACAAAAACTCCTTTTCAAAACACCGCAAATGCCAGTAAAATGGTGGCTACATTTTGTTCTACCAATTGTTCAAATATTGGTATACATGCCATTTATGTTGCTGGATTCCAAAGAGTTATTAATAAAGCTATTAAACAAAGAGCAAGACATTCACATTGTTTCGGTATTTGCAGGAACAATTTCTTGGTTTGTCAATCTTTTCTATTGGTTTCTCAACTGGAAAACAGTAGAGGGATACAATAAACAATATCCTAATCAAGCCTCGAATGAACAAAATACTGATTATTTGCATACCGTATTAATTCTACAAGCCATTTGTCTTGTACTTTGGGCTTTTACGGGTTTATTGATATTTGGGCAACGATTTTTTGACTGGGACACCGTTTTACTCGCCGACAAGAGTATTGATATTATTTGGTTGGCATTTTCGGCAATTCCATACTTCTTGGGGTATTTTGCCATTCATCAACCTGAGATTTTCAAAATTGCCAAAACCAGTCTTACGCAGGTCAATATTTTGCCGAATAAGGTATCTACAGAAAATGCATTGGTGTCACCTAAATTACCTGAAGTTTTACCTGAAATAGCACCACAAGCAGACGAAACGCCTGTTCTGGATATTGAAAAAGATGCTAATCACGAACAACTGATTGCCAGCTGGAAGGAAAAAATTGATGAGTTTATGAACTCCGAAAAGCCTTACACCAATGTTGGACTTACCTTAAACGAGTTGGCAGGAATGTTGAAAATAACGCCACACTTACTTTCGAAGGTAATCAATGAGGCGTATCAAAAAAACTTTTTTGACTTTATCAATTCCTACAGAATTGAGGAATTTAAAATTCGTTTTGAAGACCCTCGCAACCGACAATTCACCATGTTGGCAATAGCATTTGATGTAGGCTTTAACTCAAAAACTGCCTTCAATCGTGCCTTTAAAAAAATGACTTCCCAAAGCCCAAGAGAATATTTCTTTGACTCTCGAGCGGAAGAATAATTCATCGGAAACTTTCTTTTTATTCCTCTTTAGAGACGTAATGTTTGCGTCTCTATTTTTATATATCTCTACGAGTCTATCAATAAATTTCCTTCTCTAAATTTTTTCTATTTCTTCCAATCCCATTTGTACAATTCCATCACTTTTTTGTTTTAAGTCGATATTGAAAAAAATATCCCGTACCTTTGCAGTCTTTTTCAACTAAAAATGAGAAAAAATTGTCAAAAATAAGTACCATTTTATAAAGTGGAATATCTAAATAGTTATACAAAAGATTGAAATACAACAAGTTAAATTTTACTTTAAAATAAATCTTTAAAAAGTACAAAATACATAAAGTGGGACGACTTATGATAGTAAGGCATAGTACTTTTGTAAGAAAATATTTGAAAATTTCTCACACTTAGAGAAAATACATTTTTATAAACTAAAACTATTTCTCTCTATTTTGAGAGTAATGTACCAATTAATTATATATGAATTTTATTTACTTCCTCAACGCTATTTCCCCAAAGATGCATCAGTCTTTAGGGCGATTACATTCACGAATTACACTTCATCTTTCCATATTTTTTCATTCCCTATCCCGAATGAAAAGCTTTCATTTTATAAGGTAAAATCTCAAAAACTAAAATTTCCAAAGGGCTTTTGAGATAGTCCAAATTCAATCCAATTATATTTTTCAGTAATGACGGAGTCGGCAAAAGTGATTTTGCTGATAGCTCCTTGATTACCTTTTTTAAACCAATAATCCATTAACCAATTTCAATTTTATGTTTCAACAGAACTACGGAGAAGAATCAAAAAATTCTCGTTCGGAAGCTAGATTTTCTTTCAGTAAGAAACTCTGGCTATTGATGATGTTTAGCTGGGTGAGCGTAGCTGCATTTGCCCAAAACAAGGTGACGGGTACTGTAAAAGATGCCAAAGATGGTTCGCCGCTTCCTGGGGTGACTATCCAAGTAAAAGGACAGACAAAAGGTACTCAAACTACAGGTGATGGTAAATACCAAATCAATGTCGCTGATAACACGGTATTGGTATTTAGTTTCATCGGAAAAGCAACCAAAGAAGTAACAGTAGGTAGCCAGACAGTGATTGATGTAAGCCTCGAAGATGATATCAAAACATTGGGAGAGGTTGTGGTAATTGGTTATGGTTCGCAAAAGAAAAAGGACTTGACGGGTTCTGTGGCGGCGATTAACTCAGAAGATTTTAACAAAGGTAACATTGCTTCGCCAGACCAATTGGTTGTAGGTAAAGTAGCAGGGGTTCAAATCACCTCAAACGGTGGTGCACCAGGTGCTGGTAGTACTATTCGTATTCGTGGAGGTGCATCCTTAAATGCCAATAACGACCCACTTATCGTAATCGACGGTGTGCCTTTAGACAACTCAGGTATTTCTGGTGCGCCAAGTGCTTTGAGTTTGATTAACCCGAACGACATCGAGTCGATGAACATTTTGAAAGATGCTTCGGCAACGGCGATTTATGGTTCACGTGCTTCAAACGGAGTTATTTTGATTACCACTAAAAAGGGAAGCAAAAACGGTGGTTTGAAAGTAAATTTCAGTTCACAAGCTTCATTGGCACAAAGCACAGGCTTCACAAAAGTGCTTTCAGCTGACCAATTCCGCACAATGATTAATGAAAAAGGTACTGCTGCTCAAATCGCTGTTTTGGGAAAAGCAAATACTAACTGGCAAGAGCAAATTTACCGTAATGCGTTGAGTTCGGATAATAACTTAAGTGTTTCGGGTTCTTTGAAAAGTGTTCCTTTCCGTGTATCGGTAGGTTATACTAACCAAGATGGTATCTTGAAAACTTCAAATATGGGTCGTACGTCTGCCTCTATCGGTATTTCTCCTACCCTTTTGAACAACCACTTGAAAATTGATGTGAATTTGAAAGGCTCAAACGTTGACAATACTTTTGCTAACACAGGCGCTATTGGTGCGGCTATTGCCTTTGACCCAACTCAATCTGTTTATTCAGGCAATAACAACTACGGTGGCTATTGGGAATGGTTAAACTCAGACGGAAAACCAAATACGATTGCACCTCGTAACCCTGTTGGGTTGTTGAACCAAACTAGCGATAAAAGTACAGTTCAACGTAGTATTGGTAATATTCAATTGGATTACAAATTCCATTTCTTACCAGAATTGCGTGCTAATGTAAACGCAGGTTATGATGTTAGTAAAAGTGATGGAACAAGATTTGTTCCTGCAACGGCAGCAGCTAACTATAGCACAGCTGGAGAGAAAACGGTATATACGCAAAACAAGACCAACAAATTGTTTGACTTTTATTTGAACTATGCCAAGGAATTGAAAGAAATCAACAGTAGAATTGACGTAATGGCTGGTTACGAGTACCAAGATTTCTTGACTGAAAGTACTAATATTAGAACAAACGCTGAAGGTTCAACGACTTATACCAATAGTCCATATAAGACACAAAACACTTTGGTATCATTCTTCGGTCGTATGAACTATACTTTTGACGATGCCTATTTATTGACTTTCACAGTTCGTAGAGACGGATCTTCAAGATTTAACCCAGACAACCGTTGGGGTACATTCCCATCAGCAGCATTTGCTTGGAAATTGAATGAAATGTCTTTCTTGAAAAACTCGAATACCATTTCTGAATTGAAATTACGTGTGGGTTACGGTATTACTGGTCAGCAAGATATTGGTCAAAACTATGCTTATTTGCCAAGATATACTGCTTCTTTAGACAATGCTCAGTATCAATTAGGTAACACTTTCTATACAACACTACGTGCTGAAGGTTATGATGCTAATATCAAATGGGAACAAACAGCTACGTCTAACGCAGGTATTGACTTTGCTTTCAAAAAAGCAAGACTTTCAGGTAGTATTGACTATTACTACAAAAACACAACTAATTTGTTGAACGTGATTCCAGTTGCCGTTGGTACTAACTTGACCAACCAATTGTTGACAAACGTTGGTTCAATGGAAAACCAAGGGGTTGAATTAGCCTTAAACTACAACCCAATCCATACAGACAAATTTGACTGGAATGTCGCTTTCAACGCAACATACAATGTTAACAAAATTACAAAATTGACCAACAACAACGACCCTTCTTACCAAGGTGTATTAGTTGGCGGTATTGCAGGTGGTGTGGGTAGTACTATCCAAATCCACTCGGTAGGTTATCCAGCATATTCATATTATGTATTACAACAAGCTTATGATGCAAGCGGTAAGCCTATTGAAGGAGTTTATGTTGACAGAAACGGTGATGGTATCATCAACGTCGATGACCAATATCGTTACAAATCTCCAGCACCAAAAGTATTCTTAGGCTTCAACTCACAAATGACTTATGATAACTGGAGTTTTGGTTTTGTATTGAGAGGTAACATTGGCAATTATGTGTATAACAACGTAAAATCTTCGAATGGAGCATATATCAACTTCCAAGGTTCTAACGGATATATCGCTAACCTTTCACCAAGTGTGTTTGATTCTCAATTTGCGAAAAATCAATTTTTCTCAGATTACTACATGGAAAATGCTTCATTCGTGAGAATGGAAAACATCACTTTGGGTTATACATTCAAGAAATTCTTGGGTAACAAAGTAAATATGCGCTTGAATGCCACTGCACAAAACGTATTTACTATTACTAAATACACAGGCTTGAACCCAGAAGTTTCGGGTGGTATCGACAACAACGTGTACCCAGTACCACGTACTTACTCTTTAGGTTTGAACATTGGTTTCTAATCAATTCAATCTAAGAGCGATAACAACAACTTAAATTTCCTATTCAAGTATTATTAAGGATACAAAGAAATGAAAACAAGATTTTTCAAAAATATAGCATTATTCGGAGGGTTAGCAGCCAGTTTATTGGTTAGCTCATGTACGGGTGATCTCGACAGAACTCCATTTATTGAAGTAACCTCAGCTACAGTTTACAACGACCCTGCTGCGTACAAACAAGCTGCTGCCAAACTTTATGCTGGTCTAGCACTCACAGGGCAAGAAGGTCCTGCTGGAAAGCCAGATTTAGGTGGTATCGATGAGGGCTTCTCTAGTTACTTGCGTCAGTACTGGCAATTGCAGGAGCTTCCAACAGACGAAGCTGTTATTGCTTGGGGTGATGCTGGTTTACCAGAAATGAATACGATGCAATGGTCTTCTAACAACCCATTCGTAAGAGGTTTGTATAACCGTATTTTCTACCAAATTGCCGCTTGTAATGAATATATTCGTGAAGCAAGCGATGCCAAATTGAGTAGTCGTGGTATTACAGGAACTAACTTAACCGACGTAAAATACCTTCGTACAGAAGCTCGTTTCTTGCGTGCATTAAGCTATTGGCATGCGTTGGATATGTTTGGAGGAAATGTTCCATTTGTCACTGAAGCCGATGCTATTGGCTCAACATTGCCAAAGCAAACAAATGCTTCTGCTTTGTTTACTTATATCGAAACAGAACTAAAGGCTATCGAACCAGAAATGATGGATGCTCGTAAAAATGAGTATGCACGTGCTGACAAAGCAGCTGTTTGGATGTTGTTAGCAAAACTTTACTTAAATGCTGAAGCTGCTGGCGTTGGAGCAAAATATGCAGACGCTGCGACTTATGCGAAAAAAGTAATCGATGCTGGTTATACCTTAGAATCGAAATACACAAATCTTTTCAGAACTGACAATAACAATTCTAAAGAAGTTGTATTTCCAGTTGCGTTCGACGGAGTTCACACAAAAACTTGGGGTGGTATGACTTTCTTAGTACATGCTCCAGTGGGTGGTTCTATGTCAGCATCATCATTTGGTATCGATGGTGGTTGGGGTGGTTTGCGTACGACAAAAGCTTTTGTAAGTCTTTTTGCTGACCCATCTGGCAAAACAGATACTCGTGCTATGTTCTACACAGACGGACAAAAATTGGAGATTGACGATTTGACTCAATTCTCGAATGGTTATGCGATTTCCAAATGGAAAAATATCTCTTCGACAGGTGCTCAAGGTTCTGATATTGTTCACCCAGACACCGACTTCCCAATGTTCCGTTTGGCAGATGCTTATTTGATTTATGCTGAGGCTGCCGCTCGTGGTGCTGGCGATCGTACATTGGCGTTACAATATGTAAATGCACTTCGTACACGTGCCTTCGGAAATACGAATGGAAACATTACGGCTGCCCAATTAACAGCTGACTTTATTTTGGACGAGCGTGCTCGTGAATTATACTGGGAAGGTTCTCGTCGTACTGACTTGATTCGTTTTAACAAATACACTTCAGCTACGTATGTTTGGCCTTGGAAAGGTGGCGTAAAAGACGGTAAATCAGTAAGTGATTACTTGAAATTTTACCCAATTCCTTCGACTGACTTAACGGCTAACCCGAACCTAAAACAAAATACAGGATACTAAGGAGTGAAGAGTTTTGAGTGTGGAGTTGTGAAAATATCAAAACTCCACACTCAAAATATCAAAGCTTCAAAATTAAGTAAGAGGAAAGATTAAATGAGTGTCCGACAACTTAACCAATAACTTCCTTTTACTTGAGTATTAGTGCAAAATAAGATTTGCTCAGTTTTGAATGTAAAATATTGATAATGAAGCTTTTTAAACTTTCTTAAAAATTGCTTGCGTCAGCAATGAATTTATACTGTTTGAGCGAAGCGAGGTGGGACGCCACTCCGATTATAAATTCTTGAATTTTTTGCGGCCGCCGCTGCGGTTACTTTTTGTATCAAGGCGGGAACGCCTAGTTAAAAAGTAAGACGAAGAATTAATCAATAAAATATGATTTTTGAAAAGTTTAAACAGCTTCAATTAAAAAAATACATTCACAATTCACAACTCGTAATTCAGCACTAATGCTTACCTGATCAAAGTCAACTTTAACATAATTGGACTCAGAAATGAAAAAGATATTTAGTACTTCTTTAATCGTTTTGGCTTCTCTGTTTGTTTTCACTTCTTGTGAAAAAGAAGAAGAAAAAGCCATCTTGAATACGAATGCAGTGCCTTCGATTCAACTTTCAGCAAACACAGTGGTGTTGACCAAAGACAATGCTGATAAAGATGCCGTAACGCTTTCGTGGCCAAAACCAGACTATGGTTTCTCAGCAGCGGCATCTTATACTATTTTGATTGATAAAAAAGGCGGTACTTTCGTGGCTCCTGTTTCAATCATCACCAATACAGCACTTACTAAAACCTTCAAAACGTCAGAATTAAATGCTATTTTGATTAAGTTGGGCTTAGTTGCTGGAACCGCTGGAGATATCGACATTCGTGTAGTTTCTAATGTAGGTGACAATACCTCAAAAACGTCGTTTACTTCTCCAACAATTTCGTTGAAAGCTACTCCTTACTTGGATAAACTAGATTTAACTACTATTTGGGGAGTTGTAGGTAGCGCCGCGGTAAACGGCTGGAATGGTCCAGATATGCCTTTCTACAAAACGGATAAAACTGACGAAATCGTCGCTTATGTAACTTTGAATGACGGCGAAATCAAATTCCGTAGCAACAACAAATGGGATGTAAACTACGGGGATGATGGTGCCAATGGTACACTGGAAGCTGGTGGTGCTAATATCAAAGTGACAGCGGGTACTTATAAAATCACCTTCAATACATCTTCTTTAACCTATACAATCGAGAAATATTCTTGGGGATTAGTAGGAAGCGCTACACCAAGCGGATGGAATGCACCAGATGTACCATTAACGTACGACCCAACTACCGACACATGGAAAGCAACGGCTTTCTTGAAAGCAGGTGAAATCAAAGTTCGTAAAAACGAAGATTGGGGTGTAAACTATGGTGGTGCAGGTGGTACTTTGGTACTTGGTGGCGATAACATCGCTGTTACTGAAGGAAATTACAATATTACCATCGACTTCAAGAAAATGAAATTTACCGTTGAAGCTACTAAGCCTTGGGGTGTAGTAGGTGATGCAGCGCCAAACGGTTGGAATGGTCCAGACGTGAAATTCCGTCCTGATTTTGTTACAGAAAATGTTTTTGTAATTGATAATGTAACTTTAGGTACAGGCGAAATCAAGTTCCGTTACAACGATGCATGGGCTGTGAACTATGGTGATGATGGCGCCGATGGTAACCTAGAAGCTGGCGGTGCAAACATTAAAGTTACAGCAGGCAAATACCAAATCATTCTTGACTTGTCTAATGCTAGTAAGCCCAAATACACATTGACCAAAAAGTAATTTTTACGTTTAGTCAATATAACAAAAAGCAAAGTGATTTAGCTAAAAGAATCACTTTGCCTTTTTGTCCTAGCATATTCTCCCCCCATATCTTTCATGAAAAAGCTATTTTTATTGGGCATTGCTTTGCTCAGTACTTTCAATCCTTTTGCCCAATCCAAAACACCTGAGGTATGTTATGAGATTTTTGTGCGCTCATTTGCAGACTCCAATGGCGATGGTATTGGTGACATCAACGGGATTACTTCGAAGCTAGATTACCTTAAATCACTTGGCGTTGATGCGCTATGGTTAACTCCTGTGAGCAATTCACCATCATATCATAAATATGATGTAACTGATTATAAATCCATTGACCCTGAATTTGGTACTATCGACGACTATAAAAGACTTATTTCGGAGGCTCATAAGCGTAAAATCAAAATCATCAAAGACTTTGTCATCAACCATACAAGCGATAAGCACCCTTGGTTTTTAGAAGCAAAAAAAGGAAAATCAAATCCTTACCGTGATTATTACGTATGGATGACCCCAAAAATGATTGATTCGTTGGGTATTGCGACTCGTGAACAAGCAGGTGGTTCTTGGGAAGTTACTCCTTGGCACTTTGCCCATCAAGGAGATACCGAAAAGTACTATGCTTTGTTTTGGGGAGGTATGCCCGATTTGAATTATGATAATCCAAAAGTTCGTAAAGAAGTTTACGAGGCTGCCAAGTATTGGTTGAAAGAAGTGGGAGTTGATGGTTTCCGTTTAGATGCTGCGAAACATATTTATCCAGATTGGGAGGCAGAAAAATGTCATGCTTTCTGGCAAGAATTCCGTAAGGAAATGACAGCTACAAAACCTGACGTATATATCGTAGGTGAAGTTTGGACTTCGGCAGACAAAGTTGCTCCTTATTTCAAGGGCTTACCTGCAAACTTCCATATCGATGAAGGATTTGCTATTCAGAAGGTGGTAAAAGACGGAAAAGAAGATAATTTAATTCAAAAAATCCTATCTGATTACAAAGCCTTTGGCTCACAAAATCCTGATTTTATTGATGCTACTATTATTGATAACCATGACCAAGATCGTATTGGTACAGTCATGAACGACGATGTTAACAAAATGAAAGTAGCCGCTCAATTACTACTATCCTTGCCAGGTCAACCTTATATTTATTATGGAGAAGAGTTAGGGATGTTAGGCAAAAAACCTGATGAAAACATTCGTGAACCATTTCTTTGGGAAAAAGAAGCCAGCGATAAAGCTCGCACAAAATGGATGAAGCCTGTTTTTACAACTGAAAAAACAGTCCGTCCACTTTCTGAGCAAATCAAAGACCCTAATTCTGTTTTTAGTACCTATAAAAATCTCATCGCTTTCCGTAAAAGTCAACCAGCGATGCGTCAAGTAATTCGTCCGAATTTACAAGAAAGTGCTATTAAACAAGAAGGTATCTTGGCTTTTGTCAGAAACCATACCTCAGGTAATTTGTTGGTGATTCATAACCTAACAGGCAAAGCTCAGGATATTCAATTGCCATCATCAGAACAAAAATATAAAGCTATTGTATTTACGACTTCAGGCAAAAAAGGAGCACTAAATTCCACAAAAGTTGCAGTTCCAGCGTTTGGAATGGTGGTTTTGAAATAGTCTTTTGCCCAAAAAACATAAAATATAATTGGTACAAAAGGAATAGTTCGCACCTTATAAAAAGCCATCCAATCGGATGGCTTTTTGCATTTTTCCAATAAAGCAATAAATCACATTTCAACTATCATTTTGGTGGACTACTAACATAACTCCTCTCCTATTTCACATACAATGTCAAACCGAAAACGTTTACAAAAAAAAATCCTAAAAAATCTCAAAGCAAAGTTTGTTAGTTCTCCATAATTGTCCCAACTTCCCTTAAGAACCTCTCAAAACCGTCTCCAAGACCACAAAATTTGAGATTTAGTTTCGAAAAACATTTTCAAGAAAATATAACTTTTTTAAGAACCATGAGTATCCTCCAAATGTTTGATTTAACAGGAAAAGTAGCCCTAGTGACTGGCTGTAAAAAAGGTATTGGTAAAGCCATGGCTTTGGCTTTGGCAGAAGCTGGCGCTGATATTATTGGCGTTTCGGCGTCTTTAGAATTAAGTGGTAGCCAAGTAGAGCAAGAAGTAGTAGCTTTGGGACGTAAATTCAAAGCCTACCAAGCTGATTTTGGTAAACGTGATTCTTTATACAGCTTTATCAGTCAAGTAAAAGCAGATTTTCCTGTCATTGATATTTTGGTGAACAATGCAGGTTCTATTTTGCGTAAGCCTGCTGCGGAGCATCCAGATGAATATTGGGACGAAATCATGGAAATTAACCTTAATTCACAGTTTGTTATCACACGTGAAATTGGTAAATCAATGGTTGAGCGTGGTAGTGGAAAAGTAATTTTCACTGCCTCATTATTGACGTTCCAAGGTGGTATCAACGTTCCAGGATATGCGGCAAGTAAAGGTGCTATTGGTAGTTTGACCAAAGCATTTGCCAACGAGTGGGCAAGCAAAGGCGTGAATGTAAATGCAATCGTTCCAGGCTATATTGCTACAGACAATACCGAAGCACTTCGTAATGACCCAGAACGTTCGGCATCTATTTTGAGTCGTATTCCTGCCAACCGTTGGGGTACACCAGATGACTTTAAAGGCGCAACTTTATTCTTAGCTTCTCAAGCTTCTTCTTATGTACACGGAAGCACGCTTATCGTAGACGGCGGCTGGATGGGAAGATAATCAAGTGAGGAGTTTTGAGTGATAAGTTTTGAAAATATTGAGTGATGAAAATCTTACTTAGTAGAGACGCATTGCTTTGCGTCTAAAGATGTGTCATTCAGAATTTGGGTATATTTATCCTGTTTCTGTTTGTCGGGATTCAGTAAAACATGAGTCATCCCGAATTTTTAGGATTGGGATTATTCTCCAAGTTTTTATCAAAAAAGCGGTCGAAAACTACTTTTCGACCGCTTTTTTGATGCTTCGATGTTAGATATGACTTGGCTTAAGAGGTAATCATTGCGTCTCTACTACGATAATATAAATTTTAACATAATCACTCATCCACTCAATCACTAAATCGCTAAATTCGGGATGACTCATATCGAGATATGCCTTTTGGTTAATCTACATTACATTTCCTCCTCTTCACCTGCCAAGCTCCATACCATCGCATAGCAAAAAGCTACAAAAAGACCATACTCCACTACAAACATCCAAGTAATTCGGTAGGTCATTGACCGTAATATATACTCCACAAGAGAGAAAGGTTGGGCAATGATATCCCATGAGTTCCAACGTTCAATTCTTCCCAAGTAGATACCATAACCACTCAAAGCAATGGATATGATTAAGGCTATCCAACTTATCTTTTTTGAGGTATGCTTTGCCCACAACTGTTTGATCCAATACATAGAAATCATTCCTGCAAATAAAGCAGACATAGCATATCCAAAGAAAGTTAACTGTTCATGCCAGTATAACCCAGAATCATATTGTGGAAATAAGTGTACAAAATCTGTAATGATATAGGGTGCATTCGGAAAAAATGCTAACCAAATAATACTCAAAATCACCAATTTAGCTAAGCTTACTGTTCCTTTGTCAGACTGTCGTTGTAACCAAATCACACAAAAAAGCGGTACCCAAGCCAGAAATAAATTCCAGTTAATACCCCACATGTATAAATCAGAATATATCACTACTCTAGTAGCAAAAAGCAATACGGCAAAGCCTGAAAGTAACATCAAGGAGAGAATAACTCTCTCCTTGCGTTTTGAAATGAATAATTTCTCAAACATAATTTAAAAGTACTTTGAATTACAAAGTTTATAAATAAAAAAATAGAAAGTGTAAAAAACTAGATACTAGGCTTGCTCAGTCCTTGAAAAAAAGGGATAAGTCGGGCAAAAGTCAAGTGTCTATTCATGAGAACTAAATTGTTTAATCGTGATTAATTTATTGCCAATAGGGCGATAGGGTTCAAACTATTAATATATACATTCAAAGTAGGTGCTTACCAAAATAAGTAGAATATGAAAAGGTGTGTTAGTTTCCAGCAAAAGGGGTTCCAAAAATACCTACTGCCAATTCTACCCAAATCAAGAAAAAGATGATAAATAGAATAGCTCCAGCAATAAAGCGCGTTTTGAAAGTTTTAAATTTTCTTAGTAAAAGCTCAAGCGTAACGCCAGTACCACTCAATAAAACACCTGCCACAATAAAGTCAAATACCGACCATTGAACTTCATTGGTAAACTGCATGGCAATCAGAGGAATCAGTAAAATCGATAAAGATCCTCCCAAAATTAAGGCTAATCTCCTCGTTGGAGTCAGCTCAAATACATGGTTCTTTTCCATAAGTGATTGATTTTAAATAAGTAATAGTGCAAAATAAGATTTAAGTTATATGCCTAGGCACGAGGCAACAGGCATTAGGCAAAGAGTTATAAAATATTTATAATAAACAAAGACATGATTTTTTCCAAAGCCCACCGCCGAAATCCGCTATCTGAAAGCCTAATTCACAAAAAATAAAAATATCGCGGTGCTGCACCATAAGGTAATTATCTGATTATAAGTAACATATTATAACTGATTCCCTATTAACTAATAACTTTTTTACTTAACTCAAAACTCCGCGCTTATTTCATTCCTTTCACTAATTCCTCTAAAGCTGCCAAATGGCTCTGAAATGCTTCTCTCCCCTCTTGAGTTACCTGAAAGGCTGTATTTGGCTTTTTTCCAATAAAGCTTTTCCGTACTACTATAAACTGCTCTTTTTCTAAAGCAGCAATATGTGAAGCCAAGTTTCCGTCTGTTAATGCCAAGGTTTCTTTGAGTTCACCAAAATCAACCCAGTCGTTTACCATCAATATTGACATTATCCCTAACCGAATCCGACTCTCAAAAGCTTTATTTAACTGTGTTATAAAGTTCTTCATTCTATCCTTCTATCCTAATTTTCGTACTTACGATAGAGCAAAATTCCATACAAAATATGTAAAACCCCAAATCCAAAAGCCCAAAAGAACAGTCCTATATAATAATCGTTCATAAAACCCGAAATAATTCCCAAAACCACTTCGGCAATTCCGAGGTATCGAATGTCATTGTAGGTGTACTTAGAAGCATTGATTAACGCTAATCCATAAAATAATAAAGTTGCTGAATCTATCAAATGCGGTGCATTCTGTAATAATATAATGCAAAATAATCCTCCTGCAACCAAGGGTAACATCAGGTTAGCTAATAATCTTTTAGAAGCTGTATTCCAGAGGGTTTGATTATTTTTCTTAACTCTTCTATAGGTCAGTACAAAAGCAGCAATCAAGGTCAAAATTAAGGCTGATACCCCAATTTTCACTAAATCTGATAACAGCGCTTGATTTTCGAGCAGACGATTATAGTTACCATTATAATCCTTTGCAATTCGAAAATAGGCTAAACCCGAGGCAATTAAACCAAACGTTCCTGCAAAAACGCCACTCAGTCCACTCAATGACAAAAATCTAGTGGAACGCTCCATCATAGCTCTGATTTCTGCAATGTCTTCTAAATGTTGATTCATATCTTATTTTTAAAAGTACTTTGTATTACAAAGTTGATAATTAAAAAAGATTTTCCAAAATTTCAGTTGAATATTTTTCTAAAAATGGAGAGTTTTTTGTTAATCGATACTAAAATTGATACTTTCGAGCTATCAAATCTTGTATTTGTTTGCTCAAACCCTTACCTATATCATGACGATAAAGCAATTTTTCATCCTTACAATTTTGCTCATTACAAGCAATACCATTTTGGCACAGACGCCTAAAAGTAAAAAAGTGATTACCCAATTTTTTGTTAAAGCAATAGACGAACAAACAAAAGAAGAATTACCTGTTGAACTTGACATAAAGCTTTATAAAGCTAAAAAGACCTATCAGGCTAAAAATGAGCCTTTTTTAAGTCCGTTTATGTTTTTACTGTACGAATCTGATACAGTGGAAGTTAAAAGTAAAGTTGATGGCTATTACTCCTACACTGAGCTTTTGGTGGCTTCTTGTGATACCTGCCCTATTTATCAGCATACGGTAACGATGGAAAAAAGAAAGCCACTTTTTGAAAATGCCAAAGTAAACGACGTAGTGAAATTAGATAAAATCTATTTCGATCAAAGTAGTTTCATCCTAAGAAGTGATTCCTATCCTCAGCTCGAAGAACTCTATAAAGCATTAGAAACAAATCCCAAACTTCGTATTGAAATATCAGGACATACCGACAATGTTGGTAATGCTAAGTTAAATCAACTACTATCCGAAAATCGAGCTAGAGTGATTAACAATTATTTAGTAGGAAAAGGAATTGATGCGAAACGGTTAAAATTTGTAGGTTATGGACAAACCAAGCCTGTATCGCCCAATGACACAGAAGAAAACAAATCCAAAAATAGACGTGTGGAATGTTTAGTATTGGCGAATTAAGGATATCCTAACAAAAGCATTGTTTCCATTCCAAAAATTTGTGAATTAGTCATGCATTGGCTTATCTGGAAAAACCTGTATTCATAATGGGTCTTAAAATTCAAATCTAAAATTTTGCCGTATTAAAGGAGCTTTCGATAGGCTCCTTTTTTTGTACTGAGCATTTTCGATAATCATAAATAATTTCGCACAAATCCCGTTTTTTCTACCTCTATTAGAATATTAATAGGGATAATTAAAATTCAAAATAATCCTATTATATTGCAAAACACTATCAACTGATATTTTTCAGTATTTTTTGCTATTTATGAAAACTCTTAAAAATCTTATTCCATTTCTCTGCTGTTATTTACTAACTGGTCTTTTACTTTCATTTTCTCAAAGCAAAGATTTAGCTACTCAAGAAAATAAATTTGTGAAGCAATTCGCTACGCTTAGTAATGGTTCTGGTGATTCTGAAAAATTTGAAAAAGATTTTAGAAACTTCCTTTCTGCAAATCCCAACTCCCTTGATTTTTCTTTTAACAAGCTGAAAAACAACTCTTTTTATATTACCACATCAACGGATAGCAATTTCCGACACTATAGCTGGGACAACGGCCAAGGTGGTTCGATGCGCTTTTTCAATGAAATCTATCAGTGGAGAGTTGGGGGAAAAGTATTTGTAAAGCAGGTGCAAGGTTCGGAGGAAGGTGATAGCGGAGAGTTTTCTTCCAAAATTTACAGTATTAACATTCAAAACAAAGACTACTATTTAATCATCACAAATAGCATTTTCTCTAATCGTGACGCTCGTCAATCAGTGTTAGCTTTTGTGATTAACAATGACAAGCTAACTCCTGCCCCAATATTCAAAACCAAAACAAAGCTTTTAAGCAGAATTGATGTTGATTTTGATTTTTTCTCAGTCGTTGACAGACCCGAACGTCCTCTCGAATTAATTACCTTCAATAGCAAGCAGGATACCCTTTTTATTCCTGTGGTTGATAAGGATGGTAAAGTGACCAAACGTAATATTCTTTATGTTTTTAATGGCACTTCTCTTGAGTTTAAGGGTATCAAGTAATAATCTCTTTGAGGTTGGAAATATACCAGCCGACTGAAAGCTCTATGGCAGAAAAACTTTAAATAATTTTATTTTTCAAAAACGAATTTATCTCAAATCTTTCCAACCAAACACATCACCACTATGGGAAACAACCTAAGTAGTAACGGCGGTTACCGTTACATGGCAGCAAACCCTAATGCAGAAGAATTCAAACCTTCAAAACGTTCAAAGAAAAAACTTCCTCCCAAAGTAGACCTCCGCAAATACATGACCAAGGTAGAAAACCAGAAGTCATTGAGTAGTTGTACGGCAAATGCTACCGCTGGGGCTTATGAGTATCTTGCCAAACGTCATTTGAAAAATCGTCAATTTGAAGTAAGTCGTCTCTTTGTTTATTACAATGCTCGATTAAGAGCTAGCAATGTTATCAAAGATGAGGGCAGTCATATTCAGTACGCGGTTGAAAGTTTACATAAGCTTGGCGCATGTACAGAGGATGTATGGCCTTATGAATTGAAAAAAGTAAATAACAAACCTAATACAGCGAGTTATGATGAGGCGAGTTATTTTAAGGTACAGAAATCTAAATATGTACCAACTGACTTAAAATCATGGAAACAAGCATTGGCAGAAGGATATCCCATTATTTTTGGTATCGCTCTTTTTGAAGGTTTTGATAATTGTCAAAAATATGGCGGTGTAGTACCAATGCCTTCGCCAGATGAGGCTTCTCGTGCTGCTCATGGATTACACGCGATGCTTTGTGTAGGATATTCGGAGGCTGACGAAATGTTCATTGTTCGTAACTCTTGGGGAGAAGAATGGGGAGATAAAGGATACTGTTATATGCCTTATCAGTACGTAATCAATGAAAAGTTTAACCTCGGAGATAGCTGGCTTATCAAACGTACTGACCCAATTCCAGATTTTGAAGATACTTGGGTAAACGATAAGAAGTCAATTATTGCTAAAAGTGGAGCTGCAAATGCGGCAAGTTTGCCTGTTTATTCGGCTGATGACTACGAAGACTTTGATGTTTGGACTATTTTCGAAGACGAATTAGTAGACGAATATGATGAAGTTGGCTGCGATGAATACGAAGAGCTTGAATACATAGAAAGCGACCTTGACGAAGAAGGTGAAGAGGAAGAGTACGATGAGGAGGAAGAAGAGGATGAAGACTCGGAAGACGAGGAAGAATACGACGAAGAAGAGGAAGAGGAGGAGTCTGATGAGGAGGAAGAATACGACGAAGAGGAGGAAGAAGAAGAGTCGGATGACGAGGAAGAATACGACGAAGAGGAGGAAGAAGAGTCTGATGACGAGGAAGAATACGACGAAGAGGAGGAAGAAGAAGAGTCTGATGATGAGGAAGAATACGACGAAGAGGAGGAGGAGGAAGAGTCTGAAGACGAGGAAGAATATGACGAAGAGGAGGAAGAAGAAGAGTCCGAAGAAGAATCTGAAGACGAAGAGGAAGAAGAAGAATCCGAGGAGGAAGAATCTGGCGAAGAGGAAGAGGAGGAAGAATAGATCATCCAAACTTAATCACATGGAAATTTCATTTTCCAAACAGGGTGCGACTTAAATCGCATCCTGAGGTATTCATTAAAAAGCGGTCGAAAATCAATTTTCGACCGCTTTTTTACACTAATATGTTTGGTTAGACGCAAAACACACATCTCAACCAGAAATAAATAAAGCTGATTATTCGTCCTCATCTTTTCGAGCCTCTACGCGGGTAAGTAGGCTCTCTTTCAAACTATTAAAATCTGATAAGATGAACAATACTGTCAAAAATGAGATAGTTAATTCCAACATTGATAATATTTTGGCAAGCACTGAACTTGGCAATAAATTACCATAACCAAAAAATGTAAATTGTTGTAAACTGAAAAACAAAAATTCAAACAACAATCTTGGGTTGGAGTAATTTACGGGCATACCTTCATAATTGGTGGGATTGATAAGATATAGTCCAAAAAAGTCGAACGTAAATGAAAGAATGAATACAGAAATATTCATACAAGCAAAGACGATGAACTTATGAAAAGGTGCATCTTTTATCGTTACATCTATGATTTTTTGATAGCCTACCCAGACGAAATAAATCGTTTTTGAAAAACATAATAATACCAATAAGAACGTCGACATTATTGGGCTAACTCCTTCTATTTCGTCAATATAAAAAAGCCAAATAGCCGAGATTACCACTATCATGCACCTCGCAAATATTCCTAATACACTCTGATTATTGGGATTGAGTAGTTTTATTCCATTCATTTTACTGCCAAACTTATATGTATCAATATGTCCGCAAATGTAGATTAATTCATAAGATTATTCAATTGGGAATCAAGGATGTTGAGATGATTTTGTAAAATATTAGCTTCACAACCCCATAAAAAGATAAAAACAAAATTTTATTATTGTATTTTTCATCATTGAATTCAGCAAATAATTGGGTAATTTTTTCATAGAGCTGCCCTTTATGAATCTGAATAATTACCTAAACTATTTGTTAAAACTGGCAAATTTCTTCTTAGAAGTTTTCCAATCCTATTTTATCCGCGACACAACATGAAAACTAATTTATCAATCGATATACTCTCGGCCACAATCAACAGCGTTGCCGAGAACTTTGTACTCATTGCTCCTGACCATAAGGTATTGATATGCAATACTACAATGGTCAAAACATTAGAAATGTTTTTTGGAAAAAAAATCCAAATAGGTGACGATTACCGAGATTTTGTCGTTGAGCCACTGAAGGAAATCTATTTTTCGGCGTTTGAAAATGCCATTCAAGGGGAGTCCACCTCGGTACAAAAAGAAACTTCGAGCAACGAGATTCATTTGTGGTTTGAATATAAAGCCAATCCCGTTTACGATGATGCTCGAAACCTTATTGGTGTTGCCATTTATGCGAAAAATATAGATGAGCAGAAAAAAGCAGAACTAGCCATTGAGTATCTAAAAACTACCTACGAGTCACTTATCAATAATATCTCCGACAGTATTTGTTTGCTGGATAAAGATTTTAAATTAATTCAATTCAACACCCATTTTAAAAAGAGTATTTTCCTCAACATGGGAAAAGAAATCAACATTGGTGATGATTTTAGGCAATATCTATTTCCAAAAGAAACAGATGCTTTCTACAAACAATTTAATAGTGCGATTGCTGGTACAACGGTAGAAGATGAAATATGTGTTCACAATATTCATGGAGATACCATCTGGATTTTGAGTAAAATGTATCCTGTTTACGATAAAAATCAGGTTATCATTGGAGTCTGTTTGGTGGCTATCAACATCAGCGCCAAAAAGAAAATGGAATTATCAATTTTAGAAAATGAACAACGTTTTCGGAAAATTATTGAAACGGCTCCTGTCCCAATCGTCATTGTGGATAAGAAAATGAAAATACAGTTGGTAAACCCTGAAACGGAGAAAATTTTCAATTATGAGTCAAAGGAACTTCTAGACCAAGATATTAATATTTTAATCCCAAAGCGATTTCATGCAAATCATGTTCAATACCAACAGCAATATATTCAAGCACCCAAAATGTACCGAATGGGTATTGGTCGATTTACCCCTGCTGTCACCAAGGATGGTATCGAGAAAATTGTAGAAGTAAGTCTCAATTCATTTAAAGTAAATGACGAAACGTTTATTTTAGCCATTATTCAAGACGTTACAAAGCGAATCGAGCATGAAAATCAACTAGAAAATCAAGTTGAAACCCTCGAAAAAATTGCTTGGCAGCAATCCCACGAAATGCGAAAACCTGTTGCCAATATCCTCGGCTTAGTCCAATTGATTGAATACGATCAAACTTACAACCCATTGCTCATCAACCAGCTTCACCAAACAACAAAAGAGTTAGACGATGTTATTCATAAAATTGTGAATCTTACACATCTAAATCGATAAAAATCAGCTTTCTGTGTGAGTTTCTTATTGTGATTCACACAGATATTTTGGTATCTTCATTCTAAATTATGTTGATACTAACTCACCACTTCCTATCGTGCTTGAAAAATACTATATCTTTGCCCTTTTGGCATTATTTGCAGAAATCATCGGAACAGTTTCAGGCTTTGGATCTTCTATCCTATTTGTACCTGTAGCATCCTTATTTTTTGATTTCAAGACCGTTCTTGGCATTACAGCCGTCTTTCATGTTTTTAGCAACGTCTCAAAAATCACCCTATTCCGAAAAGGCATCAACAAAGAAATAGCCCTCAAATTGGGGATTCCAGCGGTTATATTTGTGATGATTGGCGCTTGGATGACGACCTTTGTTCCAACAAAATCCATGGAATTGGCCATGAACATCATGCTGGTGGGCTTATCATTATATTTACTTTTTAATTTCAATAAAACTCTTAAACAAACTGACAGCAACCTATATCTTGGAGGAATCATGTCAGGCTTGTTAGCAGGCTTGGTCGGCACGGGCGGTGCTATCAGAGGTATCACTTTAGCAGCATTCCAACTTCCCAAAGAGATATTCATTGCCACCTCCGCACTGATTGATTTGGGGGTAGATAGTAGTCGAGCAGTGGTTTATGTAAGTAATGGTTATTTTGACAAACAATATATTGTATTGATCCCATTTCTAATTGTCATTAGTATTTTGGGAAGTTATATCGGAAAAGTAATTTTACAATATACTTCCGAAACGGTGTTTCGGTATATCGTTTTATCCATCGTCATTCTCACCTCTATCTTCCAAACTGTCAAATATTTTATGAATTAATTAACCCTCACTCCACTATGAAAACTCCTCCCATTGCCATTATTGGAGCAGGTCCTTCTGGATTATCTATTGCTAGAGCCCTAGCCAAAGCGCAGCTTCCGTTTGTTATTTATGAAAAACATCACAATACAGGTGGTTTATGGGACATCGAAAATGAAGGTTCGCCCATGTACGAATCAGCGCATTTTATTTCTTCAAAAACCCTATCAGGTTTTCCAGATTTCCCTATGCCTGACGACTACCCTGATTATCCTACTCGCAAGCAGTTATGCGCTTATATACAGGCATTTGCCAAACATTTTGATTTAGAAAAAGATATTATTTTCAATACAAAAATTGAAAAAGTAGAAAAAGACAAGGATGGTTGGAAGTTGACAACGACACAAGGTGAAAGTTATTTTCATCAGGAACTTATCTGTGCCAATGGTACACTTTGGCAACCCAATATTGCCCACTATCGTGGTACATTTTCAGGAATAATTCGTCATTCAAATACCTTTAAAAAGTCTACAGAGTTTCTTAATAAAAAAATCTTAGTCGTTGGAGGTGGCAACTCTGGAGTAGATATTGCTTGTGAAGCTGCCAGTTTTGCAAACGAAGCCTATTTGAGTATGCGACGTGGTTATTACTTTATTCCGAAACACGTTTTTGGTGTGCCCTCAGATGTGTTTTCCCATGGCGGTCCTAAACTTCCTTTGAAAGTCAATCAATGGATTTTTAAAAAACTCCTCAAAATTGTGGTAGGCGACCAAACTAAATTTGGACTTCCCAAGCCAGACCATGAATTGTTTGAATCGCATCCTCTGATGAATTCGCAAATCATGCACCACACTTCACATGGTAATTTGTGTATCAAATCCGACATTGATTATTTTGAAGGAAACAACGTATTTTTCAAAGATGGGAGTTCTATCGAAGTAGATGAAATAATTTTGGCAACGGGCTATAACTATGCAATCCCTTTTGCTGAGGAGTTTTTTGACTGGAAAGACCATCGTCCACAATTATATATGAATCTATTTAACCCTAAACACGACAATATCTATGTGATGGGTTTTGTAGAAACTAATTCGGCAGCGTATGATATATTCACTCAACTAGCGACCTTACTAGCTAACCACCTGAAAGACAAGAAAGAATCGCCAGAAAAAGCAAAGATTTTCAGAAATAAAGTTACCTCCGAAACACTCGATTTAACAGGTGGCATCAAACTAGTAGCCTCCGAACGTCACACAGGTTATGTTGACAGCGATACAATCAAAGCGAAGCTTAAACAAATTCAGAAGCAAATGGGCTGGAGTAATCTATAAAACGTGCGTTTGTAAATACATATTTTTACTTTGTAACACAAAACTCCCTATCCACCAAGGTCGATAGGAAGTTTTGTTTATTTGCTCTGTAAGAAGTTTTCAAACTATTGCAGATTTCTCATACTTATTTACCAACGCTAGCACGAATAATATTCAATGCACCACCTGCTTTGAACCATTCAATTTGTTGGTCGTTATAAGAGTGATTTGCTACGATAGTATCTGAACTCCCATCCTCATGATTCAAAACAATTTCCAATGGTTTGCCTGGTGCAAAATCTGCCAATCCATTGATATCGATAGAGTCATTTTCTTGGATTTTGTCGTAGTCAGCTTCGTTGGCAAAAGTCAGAGCTAACATTCCTTGTTTCTTTAAGTTAGTTTCGTGAATACGAGCAAAAGATTTTACTAATACTGCACGAACGCCCAAGTGACGAGGCTCCATAGCGGCATGCTCACGAGATGAACCTTCACCATAGTTTTGATCACCCACAACGATAGAACCAATACCAGCTGCTTTGTAGGCACGTTGGGTAGCCGGTACAGGACCATATTCGCCAGTCAATTGGTTTTTAACTTTATCAGTTTTCTCGTTAAAATAATTCAACGCACCAATCAACATATTGTTAGAAATGTTATCCAAGTGACCACGATATTTCAACCAAGGTCCAGCCATAGAGATATGGTCGGTAGTACATTTTCCTTTAGCCTTAATCAACAATTTTAGACCTTTCAAATCTGTACCTTCCCAAGGTGTAAATGGTTCTAACAACTGCAAACGGTCAGAAGTTGGTGATACTTTTACCACTACTGATGAGCCATCTTCCGCAGGTGCTTGGTAGCCAGCGTCTTCTACAGCAAAACCTTTTGTTGGCAATTCGTCTCCTTTTGGTGGATCCAGTTTCACTTTCTCACCAGCTTCGTTTGTCAAATAATCCGTTAAAGGGTTAAATGTCAAATCACCTGCAATAGCCAATGCCGTTACTAATTCTGGAGAAGCCACAAACGCATAAGTATTTGGGTTACCGTCTGCACGCTTAGCAAAGTTACGGTTGAATGAGTGAACAATAGTGTTTTTCTCTCCCTTCTCAGCACCTGCACGAGCCCACTGTCCAATACAAGGACCACAAGCATTTGAGAATACTTTACCGCCAATGCTCTCGAAAGTATCGATAAAACCATCACGCTCAATGGTATAACGTACTTGTTCCGAACCTGGGGTAATGGTGTATTCTGCTTTAGTTTTTAAACCTTTTGCTGCCACTTGCTTCGCCAAAGACGCCGCACGTGAAATATCTTCGTAAGATGAGTTGGTACATGAACCTATCAAACCTACTTCCACTTTGGTTGGCCAACCGTTTTTCTCAGCCAATTCCTTCATTTGAGAAATAGGCGTAGCCAAATCTGGCGTAAATGGACCGTTTAAGTGTGGCTCTAAGGTATCCAAATCAATTTCGATAACTTGGTCAAAATAAGTAGCTGGATCAGCATAAACTTCTGGGTCAGCCGTCAAGTATTCTTTAATACCATTGGCTAATTCTGCTACATCTGCACGACCAGTGGCTGCTAAATAACGAGCCATTGATTCGTCATAACCGAAAGTGGAAGTCGTTGCACCAATTTCAGCTCCCATGTTCGCAATTGTCCCTTTACCTGTTGCTGACATTGAGGTAACCCCTTCTCCAAAATATTCAACCACTGCTCCTGTACCACCTTTTACAGTAAGGATACCTGCTACTTTCAAGATTACATCTTTTGCAGAAGTCCAACCGTTAAGCTTTCCTGTCAATTTTACTCCGATAAGTTTAGGAAATTTCAACTCCCATGCCAAGCCTGCCATTACATCACAAGCGTCGGCACCACCTACACCAATCGCAATCATACCCAAACCACCAGCATTTACTGTATGAGAGTCAGTACCAATCATCATACCACCAGGGAATGCATAATTTTCGATTACTACTTGGTGAATGATACCTGCCCCAGCTTTCCAGAATCCGATACCGTATTTGTCAGAAACTGAAGAAAGAAAATCATAAACTTCTTTATTTTTATCAACTGCTACTGCTAAATCTGTCGCCGACGAAACTTTTGCTTCAATCAAGTGGTCGCAGTGTACTGTTGAAGGCACCGCAACTTTCGGACGACCAGCCTGCATAAACTGTAAAAGAGCCATTTGTGCTGTAGCATCTTGCATAGCAACACGATCTGGAGCAAAGTCGACATACGACTTACCTCTTTCAAATGTTTGAGTTGGAGTACCTTCCCACAAGTGAGAATAAAGAATCTTTTCGGTTAACGTCAATGGTCTTCCTACCAATTTACGAGCTGCCTCCACACGTGCGGGCATTCTTTCGTAAACCGCCTTAATCATTTCTATGTCAAAAGCCATGATATTTTATTTAGTTATTAGTTATTGGAATTTTAGATTTAAAGAATGTAATATATAAAATCTGTGTTTTGAAAATTATCAATAGATGCTAATTAATGAACATCCATTTGTCCTATTAGGTTCTTGTAAATTTAGGTGACTTTTGGAATAAACGAGTTTTTTGAAGTCTCCAAATGTTAAAAATGCATTTGAACTAACCGCAAGATTATTCCTTTTCCTAGTAAAGTAAAAATACATTACAAGCGCTATTTTTTTGCACATCAATCCTTATAAAAACAAAAATTAATACAAACATATTGCACCTGTAGAGTATGGCAGTTGCTATCGATGGAGCTGGCATTCGGTTTTCAAGAAGAAAACAACGGGTGTTTTCAGCTTATTTTATATAGCTTCTTGCTGCATGATTCCCAAATTAAATATCAATAAAAATAGCCTTCGAGTCTTCATAAACTAAGTTAAGAATCTTTGGAGAATCTACTTGAGAATATTTGTACAAAAAGTAAAACTTTTACACGTAATAAAGTTGAGCCAATTGATATATTTAGAGAAAAAAGCAAACACAATACAATACAACCACCTAATTATCAATACTTTAATATGCATCTCAAAATATACTACCTTAATTTCATCCTAATTTGCCCACGCGCCAATACCAGCTTAACAACAACATAGAAGAAATTTTATATCAACTCAAAAACGTGACTATATTTCAAATTAACAGCTAAAATCTGTAGGTAAAGCCACTAAAATGAATTTAGGACTAATCTAATGTTTACCATGAAAATTAATGAATAAAGCAAATAAAAATTAGATATATTCAAGAAAATATATACCTAAACCGTCTATTCTCTAAAAAATTTTTAATTCGAACTTCGTTTTCATAAATTTGTCAGACAACTTCTTCTCAAAAAAACTAGTATCTATTTTGTAGAAAAAGTTGGTTTAACCAAAAATTACTCACGGATTAATACTATAATAACTGTAAATAATTCAACATGAACTTTTATAACGATTACCTTAAGGAAATTGAGGAAAGAAAAACACAGGGACTTCATCCTAAGCCAATTGATAGTGCAGAATTGGTAAGCGAAATCATTGAACAAATCAAAGATTTGAGCAACGAGCACCGTGCTGATTCACTTCAGTTTTTTATATATAACACATTGCCAGGAACAACTCCTGCAGCAGGTGTAAAGGCTAAGTTTTTAAAAGAGATTATACTTGGTCAGTCTGTTGTAGAAGAAATCACTCCTCTATTTGCTTTCGAATTGTTGTCACACATGAAAGGTGGTCCATCAATCGAAGTATTGTTAGACTTAGCTTTGGGAGAGGACGCATCCATCGCAACTCAAGCAGGAGAAGTATTGAAAACACAAGTTTTCTTGTACGATGCAGATTTGAAGCGCTTGAAAGATGCGTTTGAAAGTGGTAACACAACAGCGAAAAATATCATTGAAAGCTATGCTAAAGCAGAGTTTTTCACAAAACTTCCTGATGTACCTGAAGAAATTAAAGTAGTAACATTTATTGCAGGTGAAGGAGATATTTCAACAGATTTACTTTCTCCAGGTAACCAAGCTCACTCTCGTTCTGACCGTGAATTGCACGGAAAATGTATGATTTCTCCTGCTGCTCAGGCTGAAATCGAGGCATTGAAAGCGCAACACCCAGACAAATCGGTAATGTTGATTGCTGAAAAAGGAACAATGGGTGTAGGTTCTTCAAGAATGTCAGGTGTAAACAACGTGGCACTTTGGACAGGTAAACAAGCTAGTCCTTATGTTCCATTTGTAAACTTTGCTCCAATTGTTGGTGGTACAAACGGTATCTCTCCTATCTTCTTGACTACGGTTGACGTAACTGGTGGTATCGGTATCGACCTTAAAAACTGGGTGAAGAAAGTTGATGCTGACGGTAAAGTGGTTCGTGATGAAAACAACGAACCAATCCTTGAGCAAGCTTATTCTGTTGCTACAGGAACTGTTCTTACCATTAACACAAAAACAAAAAAATTATATAATGGCGACCAAGAGTTGATTGATATTTCAAGATCATTCACTCCGCAAAAAATGGAATTTATCAAAGCAGGTGGTTCTTACGCTATCGTATTTGGTAAGAAAATCCAAACGTTTGCTTCTCAGCTATTAGGTATTGCAATTGCACCAGTTTTTGCTCCTTCTAAAGAAGTTTCAATCGAAGGTCAAGGTTTGACAGCTGTTGAAAAAATCTTCAACAGAAATGCTGTAGGCGTAACGCCAGGAAAAACTTTACATGCTGGTTCAGACGTACGTGTTACAGTAAACATCGTAGGTTCTCAAGATACTACAGGTTTGATGACGGCTCAAGAATTAGAGTCAATGGCGGCTACTACTATTTCTACGATTGTAGATGGTGCTTATCAGTCAGGTTGTCACACGGCATCTGTTTGGGACAAAAAAGCGCAAGCTAACATTCCAAAATTGATGAAATTCATGAACGAGTTTGGTTTGATTACTGCTCGTGACCCTAAAGGTGTATATCACTCAATGACTGACGTAATTCACAAAGTATTGAATGATATTACTGTAGACGACTGGGCAATCATCATCGGTGGTGACTCACACACACGTATGTCAAAAGGTGTTGCATTTGGTGCTGACTCAGGTACAGTTGCATTGGCATTGGCTACGGGTGAGGCTTCTATGCCAATTCCTGATTCTGTAAAAGTTACTTTCAAAGGTAGCATGAAAGAATACATGGACTTCCGTGACGTGGTACACGCTACACAAGCTCAAATGTTGCAGCAATTTGGTGGTGAAAACGTATTCCAAGGAAGAATCATTGAAGTACATATCGGTACATTGACTGCTGACCAAGCCTTCACATTTACAGACTGGTCTGCTGAAATGAAAGCTAAAGCATCTATCTGTATTTCTGAAGATGCTACGTTAATCGAGTCATTGGAAATTGCGAAAAGCAGAATCCAGATTATGATTGACAAAGGCATGGACAACAAAAACCAAGTGCTTCAAGGATTGATTGATAAAGCAAATAAGAGAATTGCTGAAATTCAATCTGGCGAAAAACCAGCACTTAGACCAGATGCTAATGCAAAATATTACGCAGAAGTAGTCGTTGACTTAGACCAAATCGCTGAGCCAATGATTGCCGATCCAGACGTAAACAATGCTGACGTTTCAAAAAGATATACACACGATACTATCAGACCGTTATCTTACTATGGTGGCGACAAAAAAGTTGACCTTGGTTTCATCGGTTCTTGTATGGTTCACAAAGGCGATATGAAAATTTTGGCTCAAATGTTGAAAAACATTGAAGCTCAAAACGGTAAAGTTGAATTCCAAGCACCTCTTGTAGTGGCTCCTCCAACTTACAATATCGTAGATGAATTGAAAGCTGAAGGCGACTGGGAAGTGTTACAAAAATACTCAGGGTTTGAGTTTGACGACAACGCCCCTAAAGCAGCAGCTCGTACTTCTTACGAAAAAATGTTGTACTTAGAGCGTCCGGGCTGTAACCTTTGTATGGGTAACCAAGAAAAAGCCGCTAAAGGTGATACTGTAATGGCAACATCTACACGTTTGTTCCAAGGACGTGTTGTGGAAGATACAGACACTAAAAAAGGTGAATCTTTGCTATCATCTACGCCAGTAGTAGTACTTTCGACAGTTTTGGGTAGAACTCCAACTATCGAAGAGTATGTAAAAGCGGTAGAGGGTATCAATTTGACTAAATTCTCTCCATCACACATCAAGTTGGTGAAATAAGAGTCAAATACATATATAAAAGCCTGAGCACACACTCAGGCTTTTTTTATGGTCAATAAAAGCAAAACAAATGGAGTTTGTTAGATGTTTATTTAAACAAATGATCAATTTTGAGTTATTTATACATCATTTTTATAGCAAATAAGTAACCGAATTCGTCAATTTTATGACTGTTATCAAAAAAATGGACTACATTTTGAAATGAAGTTTATATATTTGGCAAAATATAAAAGGTAGTGGCCTTTTATCAACCAAGAGGGCACTAGTATCAATAGATTTGTGCTTTAACGAATAAAATCTGTAAATGATTTCGGTTGTTTACTCCACCAATCAAAATAATTAATGTCAAAAAACTTAGTAATAGTAGAGTCTCCTGCCAAAGCAAAAACCATTGAAGGCTACTTAGGAAAAGATTTCACCGTGAGATCTTCCTTTGGTCACGTGCGTGATTTGCCAGATAAAGGAATGGCTATTGATATTGAAAATGGGTTCAAACCTACTTATGAAGTATCTCCAGATAAAGTCAAGGTTGTCAACGAATTAAAGAGCATAGCAAAATCATCTGAAGAGGTGTGGCTAGCAACCGATGATGACCGTGAAGGAGAATCTATTTCATGGCACTTGAAAGAAGCCCTTGGATTGGCAGATAACACAAAACGTATTGTTTTCCGTGAAATCACTAAAAAGGCCATTCAAAATGCGATCCAAAATCCACGTACAATTGACATGGATTTGGTAAACGCCCAACAAGCACGTCGTTTACTCGACCGTTTGATTGGTTTTGAACTTTCGCCAGTACTTTGGTCTAAAGTAAAGAAAGGTCTATCGGCTGGTCGTGTACAATCCGTCGCTGTAAGAATTATTGTAGAACGTGAACGTGAAATTGAAAACTTCAAAACAAAGTCTTCTTTCAAAATCGTAGCGCAGTTCTTATTAGAAGGAAATAAAATTTTACAGGCTGAGCTTCCTAAGAATTTTGAAACAGCGGGTGCCGCTAAAGAATTCTTGGAAAAATGTTTAGGTGCGACTTTCAAAATTAAATCGCTCGAAACCAAACCTGCCAAAAAATCTCCTTCGCCTCCTTTTACGACCTCAACGCTTCAGCAGGAAGCTTCTCGTAAGTTGGGATACTCAGTAGCATCGACCATGATGTATGCGCAAAAATTATACGAAGCTGGTAAGATTTCGTATATGCGTACTGACTCAACAAGCCTTTCAGAAGAAGCGATTGAAAAAGCCAAAAATGCGATTACAGACCAGTTTGGTGCTCAGTATGTCCAAACTCGCCAATACAAAACCAAAAACGAATCTGCTCAAGAAGCGCACGAAGCCATTCGTCCGACCGATTTCTCGGTTACTTCTGCTGGTGCAGACCTCCGTGAGAAACGCTTGTATGAGTTAATCTGGAAACGTTCTATTGCATCCCAAATGGCTGATGCTCAACTTGAACGTACTACAGCAACCATTGGTATCTCCAGTACTTCTGAGGAGTTAATCGCACAAGGTGAGGTTATCAAGTTTGATGGTTTCTTGGCAGTATATCTTGAAAGTAGTGACGAAGAAGAGGATGAAGAAAATTCAAAAATGCTTCCTCCTTTGAATATTGGACAAATATTGAATTTGGACAATATGAAGGCTACCGAGAAATTTACGCGTCCTTCAGCAAGATATACCGAAGCTAGTTTAGTAAAAGCCCTTGAAGAAAGAGGTATTGGTCGTCCTTCTACCTACGCTCCTACCATCTCGACTATTATTAAAAGAGAATACGTGGTCAAAGAAGACCGCCCTGGTAAAGAACGTACTTTCAAAGAAATGGTTTTAAAGAATGAAACTATTTCGGAAAAAGAAGGTAAAGAAACCTATGGTACCGAAAAGGGTAAACTTTTCCCTACTTCTGTTGGTATGGTTGTGAATGATTTCTTAGTCAATAATTTCAGCGAAGTAGTAGACTTTAAGTTTACTGCCGAAATGGAAAATGAGTTTGACGAAATTGCTCATGGCAAAATGGGATGGTCTGATATGATTGATAATTTTTATCAGGGATTCCATAAAACCATTGAGGAAAGTAAAAGTGCCGAAAGAAGCTCTTCAGGCTCAACTCGTGAGCTAGGTATTGACCCAAATTCTGGTAAAACTATCTCTGTTAGATTAGGAAAATATGGTCCTTATGTACAGCTAGGAGATACGAAAGATGAAGAAAAGCCAATTTTTGTCAATTTACCAAAAGACAAATTGATTTCGTCTATTACTTTAGAAGAGGCTTTAGAATTATTTGAAAAACCAAGACTTCCTCGTGAGGTTGGTTTCTTCGAGGATAAACCTGTGATCATCGGTGCAGGCAAACTAGGTCCTTATGTAAAGCATGATGACAAATATGTTAGTTTGGAAGCAACTGACGACCCTTTCACTATTGAAGAAGCTCGTGCTATAGAATTAATTCAGGCAAAACGTTTGGCAGATGCTGGCGATGCGCTAGGAGAATTTGAAGGTAGCTCAATCACTACTGGTAAAGGAAGATTTGGCCCTTATGTAAAACATGATGGTAAATATTTTTCACTTGCCAAAACTGATTCACTTACCACTATTACCTTAGAAAGAGCCATCGAAATTATTCAGGCAAAACGTAATCAGGAAGCTAATAAATACATTAAAGAATTCCCTGAAAACGAAACCATTAAGGTTGTAAATGGAGTCTATGGTCCATATATTCAAATTGGAAAGCGTAATGTGAAAATTCCAAAGGATATGGTCGCAGCAGATTTAACACTTGAAGATTGTATTCGTTTAGGTGAAGAAGCGCCAGCTCCGAAAGGAAAGAAAAAATAGATAGAGATTTTTCAAATTCAATCTCAACAACAGCACAAAGTTTAATCTAACTTTGTGCTGTTTTGTTTATTCATTAAATACATAATCAAGCAAAATGGCTAGAAAAAAGAAACTCGTCGTGCTTACTGGGGCAGGGATTTCTGCGGAAAGTGGTATTTCTACCTTTAGAGATTCAAATGGCTTATGGGAAAATCATTCTATTGATGAGGTAGCAACCCCACAAGGCTGGCAAAAAAATCCTGGGCTGGTATTAGAGTTTTATAACCAGCGTCGAGCACAATTAGCAGAGGTTGTGCCTAATCAAGGTCATACGATTCTGAAAGATTTTGAAAAGTATTTTGATGTAACCATTATTACGCAAAATGTAGATAACCTTCACGAAAGAGCTGGATCAAACGATATTATTCATTTACACGGAGAATTGACCAAAGCGAGAAGTTCGGTATCGGCATCTATGGTATATGAAATCGGTACGAAACCAATCAAATTAGGGGATAAATGCAAGAAAGGCTCACAACTTCGCCCGCATATTGTATGGTTTGGCGAGTCGGTACCAATGATTGAAATTGCCTCTGAAATGACCGCTATGGCCGATATTCTCATTATTGTAGGCACATCGATGCAAGTATATCCAGCAGCAGGGTTGATTGACTGCGTAGGCAAAAATGTACCAATTTATATTATTGACCCCAACAAGCCTAATGTATCGTTGCGTTCTAATATGACCTTTATCGAAGAAATGGGTAGTGTGGGACTCAAACAGCTTTTTGACAAGCTCACCAAAAAATAAAATTTGTCCAAAGACAAACAATCCCGTATTTTTGCGCTTTCAATTTTTACTCGAATACATCCCCCACAAGTCTAATCATGCAAATCATCGACGGTAAAGCCGTAGCAGACGAAATAAAAAAAGAAATTGGTGCAGAAGTTGAAGCTATCAAAGCATCAGGAGGTAAAATTCCTCATTTGGTTGCTATTCTCGTTGGAAACAACGGTGCTTCAGAAACTTATGTAGCAAATAAGGTTAAATCTTGCGAAGAATTAGGCTTTAAATCTACTTTGTTGCGTTTTGACCCAACAATTTCGGAGGAAGAGCTTTTGGACGAGGTTCGCAAAATCAACCAAAATGATGACATGGATGGTTTGATTGTTCAGCTTCCACTTCCTGACCATATCAATCCAGACAAAGTAATGGAAACAATCGACCCAAGAAAAGATGTTGATGGTTTCCACCCAATCAATATTGGTAGAATGGCTAAAGGATTGCCTGCTTACATTTCGGCTACTCCTCAAGGCGTTCTTGATTTGTTGGAGCGTTACAACATCGAAACAGCAGGAAAACACTGTGTAGTAGTAGGTCGTAGTCAAATCGTTGGTTTACCAATGACTATTTTGATGCAACGTAATACTAAAATTGGTAACTGTACTGTAACCATTACGCACTCAAGAACTAAAAATTTGGCTGAGGTATGTGCATCAGCAGATATTTTGATTGCGGCACTAGGTCGTCCAGAATTTATCACAGCTGACTACGTAAAAGAAGGTGCTGTAATCATCGACGTAGGTTTGACTCGCGTAGAAGATAGCTCAAAGAAAAGCGGTTTTGCCTTGAAAGGTGACGTTAAATTTGATGAAGTAGCACCAAAATGCTCATTCATCACTCCAGTACCAAAAGGTGTTGGTCCGATGACTATCGTTTCGCTTATGAAAAACACATTACTTTCTGCTAAAAAAGTAATTTATCAATAGCATTTCAAACTCATTTAGTGAATTGAGATTGAGTGAATAAGTGATTATTTTTAATATGAAATTTACTTGTAGATACGCAACGCTTTGCGTCTTAAGCTGAGTCAGATATAGCATAGTAGTATTTAAAAAGCGGTCGGAAAACAATTTCTGACCGCTTTTTTGATGAAAATTTAGAGAATAATCCCAATACTAAAATTCGGGATGCCTCCTATTTCTTTTCTTCTACAACCCTTCTTTTTGCACACCATCATTTTTAAGACTTTTTACAGATTTTTACCAAAAGAATCCATTTTCGTAAAATTTCAAAAAATCTTGCGAGATGGCATTGCTTTTGTAGAGTTTTCTATAATTTCATGTCTTCAGGAGCCTTTACTCCTTGTCCTAAGTAGCTTATAAATGAGACATATATACATTTATTCACTCCTATTCATCTACCTATTAGCCACCCATTCGGGAATGGCTCAGATAAAAATTCGCTATCCTGAAAGCAGATTTGTATTTCAACGAAATAATAACAATAGGGCTGATGTCCCTGTAGTATTACAATTTGATAAACCTGTCCAAAAAATTGAGATTCAAGCGATTGCTCGTTCGATGAATTCTCCACAAGGTACATCTACGGACTGGATTCCTGTTCAAAAACCTTCCCAATCCAATACTTGTTACACTAAAATTACCCTAGC
Organism: Cellulophaga sp. BC115SP; assembly: GCF_009905545.1. Taxonomy (GTDB): domain Bacteria; phylum Bacteroidota; class Bacteroidia; order Cytophagales; family Spirosomataceae; genus Flectobacillus; species Flectobacillus rivi. The sequence goes on from NZ_JAAALB010000011.1 coordinate 109,648, forward strand.
GGGAGGTTGGTACGACTTAATTGTTAGGGCATTTGACGGTCTTAACTTTGTGGGTATAGACACGCTCAAAAGAGTAGGTGTTGGCGAAGTTTTTATTGTAGCAGGACAATCAAATGCCACAGGCGATAATGAACTTAGAAATCAAAATATATTTGGCCCCAGTGCTACCGACGATAGAGTCGAAACCATCAATTATTTCAATGGCGAAACCACTACTTATGGGGCAACAAAATATCCCTACCCCATCATCTCCCAAATAGATTCTACTTTTCGTTTGGCTCCCTTTGGTAACAGCGCATGGTGTTGGGGTGTGTTAGGGGATTCCTTGGCAAAAAAATTGAATGTGCCTATTCTCTTTTTTAATGCAGGTTGGTCAGGCTCAGGCATAAGTTCTTGGGTGTCGTCTGCCGAAGATAGTAGCGCCACTCCAAGTGAATTCATTACCTATCCGAGAGGCTTACCCTACGGAAACCTAAGAAGTTCCTTACGCTTTTACACAGCTCAGTTTGGTCTAAGAGCAATTCTGTGGCATCAGGGCGAAACCGATAATTTGTATCAAACCGACCGTGATACTTACGGAAAAAAACTAAAAAGACTTATCGAAAAATCAAGAGAGCACAGCAATGCCCCTAATTTAGCATGGGTAGTGGCTCGTGCTACAAGATTTAGAGGATTAAGTATTCAGTACTCCAGAGTTTGGCAGCCCGTTATTGATGCACAAAACGATGTACTTGGCATTAACGGGCAAGGACAGGCAAACTACCTATCTAATACCTTTATAGGACCTGCAACAGACTCATTGATTGGTCCTTCTATTCGAACGATTGATTCAGTTCATTTTCAAGGAAAGGGGATTGTAAAACTGGCTCAAGCATGGAATACATATTTGGATAGTCACTTTTTTGAAGCGTCAACACCTATCCTTAGCACATCATTACCCGAAATTAATAGCGCTTGTGCGAGTATTACTAGTCTAAAATTTACGCTAACCAATCCTACAGTATATTCAGTATCTGAATGGAGTAATGACCCTTTTGCCAAACAGGTTTTTAGTAACAGTACTAGTATAAATTTATCTCAAAACCAGTTTGCTAGAGTCCGAGTGAAAGATATGCAGGATCGGGAATTGTTTAGTCCATTGCTATATACTCCCAACAATTTTGCGGGTTTATACCCTTTAGAGTCCACTCAATCGGGCTATTGGCACGACACAGGTATTTGGAGTTGTGGCAGAATCCCTACTGCGTTGGACGAAGTAACCATTTTGAAGAATCATGAAGTCGTTGTTGGAACAGGCTTGTCAGCACAGTTTAAGAAGCTTAATTTGTTAGGGAATTTATATCTTTTTGGCGATACTCATTTGTTTTCAAATAAGGTAGTTCCCAAATCTGTGAAAGAGTAGAGATAAAGTTGTTCTTGGCAAATGTAAGCTATCTTTAAAGGTAAAATGTTACATCCAAATATAATAAACTAGGTTCTTTCAATTTAAATATTTACTATGAGAACATTTAGAAGAGATATTAACTCTATGTTCTCATTCATACACTTGCATGTTTATACTTTTTAAAAATTATAATTTACTATATCTTTAACATCTTTAGGTTTTATAACAACTTCAGATTCATTAATTGGAATTTTTAAAATCTCAGTACTCACGCTATAACATGGTTCTGACATTGGAATTTTCATTGGATCTAAATAGTTTCTTTTAAAATCTTGAAAACTCATTTGTGTAAAAGTAAGATTTTCTTTTGATTCTGAACTTGGGTGCAGGTTGTAGGAACCTGTTAGCACCTCTACATAACTATTTGTACCATCAGGAATAATTCCAGCATAGAATTTAGCATGAAACTTAGTTGTACTACTGTTAACCTTTTCGATATTTTCATTCAATAAATTATATCCTTCATACAACTTAAAAGTTTCTTTACTGAAAACTTCTCTAATTTTGCCATACTCAGATTTCCTTATTGTTATTTGAAATTTTTTGAATGTATCTAAGCTTAAAAACCACTTAAGTAGTTCATTAAATTTATCAGGATTTTTAATTGATAATTTTTTATCGAAACCAATGAATGGAGATACTATTATTATGTTTGAAGCAAGGAGATTCCACCGTAAAATAAACTTTTCAAGAATTCTTTTACACTGCTCTCTTGTATAAACTCCATTAATATTCGGTTCAAATTTCTGAGTATCTACAATGAAAAAATCTTCTTTTGAGTATCTTTTCTCTAAAGTACTAAATTTTGAATAGGCTGTGTATTCAATCTCTCTTTTGCACTCAGAACAATTAGTACTTGAGTTAAAAGAGATTATATTGGGATTATACCAATCTCGCATATAAGCTTGAAAACAGCCTTCGTAGTCATTATTTATTAAATCAAGATTGTTCTCTAAATCATTAAATACCTCTTTTTCAATATTATTCTTACATTCCGAGCAAATAAAAATCTTATCGTTATGATTAATGCTAAAAATAGGGTTTACTTGCCAAGCATTTTTAAATATTGGATTGGAATCTTGTCCTGTAGTGGTTATAATCTCTCTAGCTGTTGGATAGTTGTTCGACCAGCTAAAATCAGTAATATCTTTAACAGTAAAATTATTCCCTATTATTCTTGAGCCAACTCCAATATTATGAATTGGGTTTTGGGCTTCAATGAAAAACGTGGTATTACATTGATTACAATAAAGGATAAACCCTCCTTCGTCATTTATCCCTCCTTTAAAAACAACTTCATCAATTTCACCTTTATTTGTACAAGATGAACATTGAAAATATATTGATCTATTCACTATATTTTGCATATCATACCAAGTATTTACTGTTGCTAATGAATTATGCCTTAAAGAATATCAAAGTTCAAGATATTTTAAGTTTTTATTAGTGTGATTAGAGGACACTTTGGATAAATACTATTTCGTAAATCTGGTAATTAATTTGAAAATAAATACTCTCTCTTCCTCGGGTAAATGATAAATATCAAAAATTTAGATGTATAATAGACTTTATCACGGTTTGTAACAAGTAGGTTTAATTAATGATAATGCTTACATACAACTCAGTCTATTTTGATAAGTAAAAACAGTAAATTAGCGAAATTTAAGGCATTTATATATCCTTAGAAAATCAATGCAGATTACGCTCTTATCCTATAATAAATAAACCGTGATAAAGTCTAATATATCTCATCTGATTACTGGACAAAATTGAATTTACTAGTTCAAGACTTAGTCTTGGACTTACTTTTTTAACAGTTTAAAACTGTTTTTAAAAAAATCTCTGAAAAAGTCGATACACCTGAATCAGACTTTCTCGTTTTGTCCAGTAATCAAATATCTCATAATTAAAACACTCTAAAAGTTTACTAATCTAACAAGTTGGAATAGTTATTCTAAAACGTATCACCTGTAGACTTTATTTAGCATAAAATTATAATCATTTTAAGAGTTCTGTGAGTTCTCATTTCTTGTCTACCTCTAATAAATAGTACAACCAAGTCTGGACAAAGCACTTTAACAGTGCTAAGGAAAGACAGAAAGAACTTTTGTAAAAATGATCAAAAAAACGTAAGGTTAATGATGACCATTTGCCATATAATATACATAGAACCTATTTATACTGTCTGAGCGCAGCGAGTTTATAAATTCTTGAATTTTTTGTTACTTTTTGTTTCAAGACAAAAAGTAAGGCGAAGAATTAATCGATCAAACTGTTTTTGGAAAAGTTTAAACAGGTTCATAATTTAAAAAAGAGTATTTTCGTTTTTAGGAGGAAACATTAAATTTTCCTCTTTTTTACGAATAATGAATCAAAACCTGCGAAACCACTTTATCTTCTTCTTGCAATAATTGTAATTCTGCTTTTTCTTGAAAATTGATAGAAAGTCGGCGTTGAAGGTTTTTCATTCCTACTCCTATTCGTTTGTTCTCTAAACTTAGCGTTCCAGCATTGGTAACCCTAATCATCAAAACTTTCTCCGACATTCGGGCTTGAATCATAATATCTCCCCCATTTTTCGTTTTCCCAACACCATGTTTGATGGCATTTTCGACTAATAATTGCAACGACATGGGTGGTACTTTACAGCCCATAGTGGCTCTTTCTATCATAAACTGGTATCGTAACCTTTCTTCATATCTTAATTTTTCTAGAAAAAGATAGTCTTTTACTAATTTCAACTCCTCCTCAAAACTTACCAGTTGATGATTACCCATGGACAATGAGGTACGCAACAAATCTGATAATTCCGTTAGTGCATGGCGTGCCAAAGCTGGGTCTGTCAAGGTGAGCGCCTTGATGCTATTGATTGCATTAAAGAGAAAATGCGGATTAAGCTGGTTTTTAAGGTTTTCTAATTCCGCAATTTTGAGGAGCGTTTCAGCCTTACTTAGCTGAATCTCCTTTTGATGTGAAACCCTTTCCATGATGATTAAATGGAAAAACAAAAACCAAATAATAACATAACGGATAGACTCTACGTAAAACTGAAGATAATCGCCCAATTCGAGCGGCAAACCCATACTTGGTTTTCTATATCGCTGAAAACCAAAAGCAAAGTCTTGTAAATAAAATGCACCTCCTACTACCACGATTCCTAAAAGGGCATAGGGTATTACATTTCTTTTATTAGCAAGCTTTTTATTGAATATCTCTTTATAAATATGTGTAAGAACTAATCCAATAAAAAAACTAATTACTAAATAAATAGGCAAATTGTAGCCCTGCTCAAAATACTTTGAGTTAGGTTGTCTGAGTACAAAAGTGGTAAATATCCACCAGCTAAACTGTCCTATCCAGTAAACTCGTGAGTCTAGTAACTTCATTTTTTCTTTTTTAAGGATGTAAATAATTTGCGGTACACCCCTGTTTGGCTATTTGGTTAAGGAAGACTTTTTTATTAGAATCCTATATCTAAAACTACAGGCTGTATCAAAAATTGGTTCAGGTTTTGCAAATATACGAATCTTATACCGGCCTCAAAAGATTGAGAAAATCTCATCCAATGAAAATCTCCAGAAATATCCAGACCAAAAGATTTAAAGTTACCTATATCACTACCTTTATAATTTAAAACTTTTGTTCCTTGACGAACAGTAAAGTCATAATTAGTTTCTCCATGTGATAAATCTGCAAAGAAATTAGTCTTAATACGCTTCAAATATACCCATCTTCCGATATTCCAGTCAGGTGTTGCTAGTGGCATTTTATAGTCAACACTAAGTGTATTGAGGTACTCATAATTACGATACGAATAGCCTCTGGTGTAGGCGATAGGGCTTCCATACACATATAATTTATCATTTGGCGAACCATTCTGATTTTTAAAACCAAACTGCTGTTGGAACCCTCCACGTAATCTCAAACTATGATGAGGAGCTAACCCTGGTGTATAAAGACTTGCCTGTACTGCCGCCAAGCCTCCATCGATTACACTAGCAAAAGCATTTCTATAATAAAAGTTTACACTCTGTGCCCATTTGGGAGCGATGTCTCTAACAGACTGCTTTAGTTGCCTTGCATACGAGAATGTATAAATCATTGACTGATTGAGTCCATTATATGACTCCGTCACATATCTTTTACCTAAATCATAACCATTTACTTGCATCATTGCCCAGTTGGCTGAGAAAGATAATGATTGAATATATTTTGATTTGGTAAAATTTAATGGTACTCTCAAGCCTACCAACAACTCTTGCTGATTCCATCGGTCAGAGGCTAGGCTATCCAAAGGCTGTGCATTGTCCAAATAAATGGAAGTCTTTCGTTGGGTATTTCGCAACGAGACATCTAGCATTGGGTAAAATGTTTGAAAACTCAAATTGGCATACGTTCCACTGGTTTGCTCATTCATATTGTAAGAATAACCTCCAGAGATAGCAGTAGTTCCCAACAAATCCTGAGACGACAACCCTGCGTAAAGCGTATTACCAGAAGAGGTAGTCATAGCACCCCACGAATAGATATTGAAGATGTTGAATTTACTATACTTGCTGACTTCATAAGACTGATTAGGGACTTGTTTCAACAAATTTTGATGAGCTTCTTTCAGCACCATTTCCCCAAAATATCGTTTTGTCGAAACGGGATTAACTTCTTTCAGATCTGAATCATGCAAAGGCATATAAGCTAATCTATGACCATTTTTAGTGAAATCATTAAAAATTAACTCTTTCCCATCTTGTGAAATGGCAGGATTAAATCCTCCTAGTTTACGATTAGTGACCTGATAACGAGCTTGTTTATCCAAACAAAACAAATACACATTATCTATCCCAGTCACTCCTGAATTAAAAAACAGGCTATCTCCAATCAAGACAGGATGTGCTAAATTTTCTTGACTACTCGCAAATAAGGCAGTCTCTTTACCTGACAAGTCTGTTTTTGTAATGGTTTTCTTTCCATCTTTTAGTTTTACAAAAACAATTTCATTCTGTTTTGTCCATCTTGGATGAAGTAAAAAAGCATTGGTTGGATTTGATATTTTTTGTAAAACTTGTCCAGACTGGGCATCCAAAACGACCAAACTATATTTTTGTTCTGGTGTACTTTCTACACAGACAATCTTTGTAGCATCGGTATTTAGGCTAGGCGCTGCATATTTAGTTTTATGAGTGAGTGTTCTGATTTTCCCCTCATTGAAATCATACGTTTTAATCACAGAATAATCCTTACGCGCCCAACGTGCATCATAAGCAATCTCTGCCCAAACTACTTTTGTTCCTTGTAAAGAAAGCATTCCTGCATCGTTCCAAATCCCTAATTCTGCTATTTTTTCTTCTTCACCGTTTTTATCAACTGCGACTAATTGCGAAATAATATCTAAACCAGTTTTGACAACCAAAATTCTACCGTCAGGCAAATATTGAGGATATAGATAATTGGAAAAGTATTTATCCTTACTCGCAATCTGAGTAGCAGGATTCTCCGTAATCTTACTTTGTTCTTCAATCCATTCTTTTTGAATATCTAAAAATGCATTTTTGTACAAATCTTCAACCCTAAGTCCAGTCACCTTTTTGATATTATTCGAAAAAGAAAAAGGATAAAATGGAAATTGATAAGTTCCTGTCAATACTTTATCCCAAGCATCATTTCCATATTTCTTCTTCAAGTAAGTCGTTAAAAAATAACCACTTACATAGTAATTAGGAATATAATCTTTATAGGATTCTGTAACAGCTTTGGCGTAAGGATATATCTTACCAGAAGTCAACTGCGCACGCAAAGCCATATCAAAACTAGGAATTCGTCCTCTACCTGATGGTGTCATAGCAGTTTCTACTCCTACGGCATCTCCTTCTTTAAACCAATTAGGGGCTGTCAAACTGCTTACTACACCTAAGCCATTGTTTCCAAATAAATAATAAGCCAATTTTGAAATACCCGTCAAAGCTTTGTCATTTTGTACTACATGACGAAACTCATGTACTGCTAGTAAATCAAGCCAGTTGTTAGTTCCCAACAAATTAGGGTCTTGGGGTGGTGTCACAAAAAATTCACTTCTGCGCGGTAATAGCGTCACAAAACCATTAGATATGGTCGTCTGATTTTGTAATAACACTGAAATTTTCCGAGGATTTTTTCCGAGTGAGGAAGATACTGGTTCGTAAACCGTTTCCAAAACATTGGCCAAACGTTGCCCTTCTTCTGTATTGGTGGTAGGAAAAATAAGTCTGAAGTGTGGGGTATTGATTTTTGACCAGCGAACTGATGGAGGATTTTGTTGTAAACTATTTGTAGAAACCTGAGCCAAATCCAAAAATGGACTCAATAGACCAAACACCAACAAAAGACTTTTTTTCATAGAGATTATTTGGTTTGCGAGAATGGATGTATTAGTAACGCTTGTTGAGTCGAACTCAACAAGCGCTATACGGTGTTTTAGTCAACCCAAGGGTCAAAAGTTTTTTCTAGTTCAGTCAAATAGCCCTTATTGCCATTTGGTCTTTTTAAGCTTTTGGTAAATTCATACCAATAACCGTCACCTACAGAGATATATTTTCCTGTATGCTTAGGTTCATTTTTCAAAGCTGCATCAGGGATAAACTCACCGATAAAAACCTGTTGAATAATAGCATTAGCTTGCGCCCAAGTAATTGGTTTTGAGTCAGTTTTTCCAATACTATTGATACCCTCAGCTTGACGCTTGGCATAGTAAAGGTTTAACTCAAAGTTTTTCATATTTTTATCTTTATCGATTCTGCGGTATTCCAAATGAAAAGGTGCTTCTTTTTGGGAAGTTTCATAAATAGCCTGAATCAATTCTTGAAGGAAATATTCCCAATCTGTTTGGTTAATAGGATTACCCGCAGATTGTTGATTTACTTCAATTTCGAAGAAGTTCATTTCCTCCTCCAACGCTTTATGATTAAATTTATTTGGCGTTTTTTTCAATATCTCTTTAATGGGTTCAAGCCATGCATTGTCAATCTGACCTTTCCAGCTGTAATCATCATTGAGAGAAAATCCTTCTTCCAAAATTTCCTCTTCGCTCAAATCTTCTCTATCGATATAGGCAATTTGGAAATCTACCCCGATGCCCTGCCCAGCAAATTGCATTTTTAGCAAAATCTGATGTGAAAATGGAGCACCGACCATATCGGCTGTCTCAAATTTTATTACTAATGATGATAATTGATTAATTTCCATTGGATACTTTTTTTGGTAAAATTGTGTTTTGTCACACTAACATTGTTGCTCATGCTCAAAGCATTGTTTTGTAGCAAATAGCAAAGTCACAAAGGTACAAAGGCTAATTTTGAAGGCAATGAATTGTCCAAAATTTTATGAGTTGGTATCCAAAAGCAAACGTTGAGCAATGACCCTTTTATCAATTTTACCCGAAGCTGTTTCAATAAATGTATTTACTAAAAAAATGGCTTTCGGGATTTTAAATTTGGATAATTTTTCAGCACATTTTTCTAAAATACTCTTTTCCTCTGTTTTCGTGATTTGGTTTGTTTCCCAAATCAACACGAGTTTTTGCCCTAATTTATCGTCGGGAATCCCCCAAGCAAAAAATCTTTTGTTCGACAATTCCTCAAAATACTCTTTGCAGATTTCTAAAACAACTTTCTCAACCTCCTCCAATTGTATCTTGACTCCTCCACTATTAATAATGTTGTCGTATCGACCTAAAATTTTGAATTTCTTATCCTCGGTTAATTCTACCACATCATTGGTAAATATCCATTCGTTATTAGAAGCAGGCGCTTTTATAGACAAACAAGAGCGCTCATCCAACTTAATTTCGACTCCATCGAGTATCTCAAACTCATCAGAAATACTTTCGTTATTCAGTCTTTTGATAGCAATATGTGAAACCGTCTCTGTCATACCATAAGTGCTGAACACTGGCACGGAAAGTTGCTGAATTTGTGACTGTAAGGCCGCATTCACGGCTGCACCACCTACGATAATGGCTTTCATTTGGTTGATTTTTTGTAAGCCTATACCCCCATTTTCAATAATCTGTTGAATTTGTAAAGGGACAAGTGCCACAAAATCAAAATCATATTGAGATATCATTGGGTATTTCACAAAGGGATTTGAAACAGGTGGTACAATTACCAATTTCAAGCCTAGCGTCATCCCTCTTACTAGCATCATCACCCCTGCAATATACTCGATATTCACACAAACCAAAGCTGTATCACCCTTGTTTAAATCAAATGTTTTTCCTGTCAATTCGGCGCTTGCCTTCATCTGAGCACGGGTCAATTCAATCGGCTTGGGCGTACCAGTTGAGCCTGAGGTGTGGAGGACAAAAGTCTCAGCGCCAGACAACCATTTTTTACAAAATTCCAATGCTCGTTGCTCGTAGGCATCGTTGGAATTGGGTAAATTTTCGTAAGAATCAATATATAGCATGCGCAAAAATACAAATCGACTGTAGCATTGTCTACCACAGTCGATTTTTTATGGTGAATATTAGAACCCAACCTTCTAAGATGGATTCTATTTGATTGCAACTTTATTCGATGCTGAGTCGAATGTAGCGGTGTATTGCTTCAACGGACTGCTTGCAGGAGCAGAAAGAACAGCACCAGTAGTCGAAAATTCGGAACCATGATTCGGGCATCTAAATTTGTTGTCATCTGCTACAAAATTAATCGTAGTACCTTCATGGGTACAAGCTTTGGCCAATGCAATAAAATTTCCAGCTTTTGTACGAGCAACTATTACATCGCCAACCACCAAGGCTGAGCCATTAGTTTTTAAAGTCGCATAATCTGAAGTGGAAATATCAATGGTAAAATCAATTGTTCCTTTCGAACTGGCAGCATTGCCAGTAAACCCTGTACTAGTTGGATTGGTTGTAGTACCGCCTGTAGTACCACCTGATGGCGTAGGGTCAGACTTGCTACTGCACCCTGATAAACAATTTTGTAAAATTATAGCACCCACACTGATGCCCACGAGCGACATGAATTCTTTACGTTCCATGATAGATTGAAGAAGTTGTTTAAATAAGACAATATTACGAGAGTCGAGAATTTACATCCTCTTGCACAAGTTGATTTAGTACCACTTTCGTTAGAAAATAGCACAATACGTTTTAAATGAAGAAATTATAAATTGCAACGCTAGAGAAAACGGTCAAGTATAAAAGAGAATAAACAGATATATGTAAGTAAATTAAATGTATTTACAGATAAAAGCAAAGTAAAATGTGTAAATTATTTATTACGATTTTATACTCAAAATCAACTCTTTAGTAAAATTCTGTTTAATCCATTTTTGGGCACTAATCTATAACTTCAAAAACAATTTATAAGTCTCCAAGGTTACAACCTTGATTGAATTCTTGGAAAATCTCCAAAATTTGGTCTACCCAATAGATAATATCCCTATTTTTGTAAAAGATTTCACAGGGATTTGAAAAACTTATCTATTTGCTTAAACACAAATAGATATATTATCTAAAATTTACTAGTCTAGTAAATAAAAAATCTTGTTCTAGTAAATTTGTGGTAATCATAAACAGTACACAATTTTCACTAAGATTATGTCCGACGATAAATTTATCAATCCCATTAATAAAGATAAAGTAGCCGAAAACCCAGGTTTATTACCATACGCACACACCGCAGGTGGGGCAGTAATCAGACCAGAGGATATGGGCAAAACCAAAGGTCGTTCTGTTACAGCGATGCGCCAGCAAACTGACCGTCAAATGAACCAGTTGTATGAACAAATGGAGACTTTGGCAAGGCAGGCAAAAGCACTGGCTCAGCGTCGTGAGATTTCTGAGAGGATTTACACTGCTACCGTAGGATTCGAACCTATCATCAACGAAACCTACTATATGTACGAGAAAGAAGACGGTACAGATTTATTGTCATTGGTAGCACCACACGAGTGGGGTCGTTCGTTTAAGTATGTAAGATATGTCGCAAAAGTATTACTTTTAGCAGATCATACTTGGGACGTCACATATAATGAAGAATTAGACAAAGAACAATAGGGCATTAATGCTTATTCATTATTTAATTATACAATTATGATTCAGTGGGAAACCATCAAGGAATATCAAGAAATCCTGTTTCAATTTCATGAGGCTGGGATTGCAAAAATCTCAATCAATCGCCCTCATGTACACAACGCTTTTACGCCATTGACCGTAAAAGAAATGATTGACGCCATGAATATCTGTCGTGACGACGAGCGTATTGGTGTGATTATTTTGACAGGTGAAGGTGGTCGTGCTTTTTGTAGTGGTGGCGACCAGTCTGTGCGTGGACACGGCGGATACATCGGTACAGATGCTGTACCTCGTTTGAACGTATTGGATTTGCAAAAACAAATTCGTTCAATTCCTAAACCAGTAGTAGCTATGGTTGCAGGTTGGGCAATTGGCGGAGGTCACGTTTTGCATGTAGTTTGTGACTTGTCTATCGCTGCTGAAAACGCTCGTTTTGGACAAACTGGTCCAAACGTAGGTTCTTTCGACGGTGGTTTTGGTGCATCTTACTTGGCTAGAGTAGTAGGTCAGAAAAAAGCTCGTGAGATTTGGTTCTTATGTGACCAATATAATGCTCAAGAGGCTTTGGATATGGGATTGGTCAACAAAGTAGTTCCTTTAGAAAAACTAGAAGAAACAACTGTTGAGTGGTGTTTGAAAATGTTAGGGAAAAGTCCTTTGGCACTTCGTATGTTGAAATCTGCATTTAATGCCGAATTGGACGGACAAGCAGGTATTCAAGAATTGGCAGGTAACGCAACTTTGTTGTATTACTTATCTGACGAAGCTAAAGAAGGTAAAAATGCTTTCTTGGAAAAAAGAAAACCTGACTTCAGTAAATTCCCTAAATTCCCATAAGAATCGAATACTGAGATTTAGAGAGGAGACAATCCTATTTTCGATAATCTGTATTCTCAAACGACGCCCAATCATATTTTTATGGTTGGGCGTTTTTGATTATTGACTCATATACAACATTTTAGATTTTATTCGAAAAAAACTTATCACCGCAAATCAACCTTTTATCTACAAATAGTGTCTATAGTGGAAGCAAATACTTCCAAATTTTAATAACAAGATTCAAGACCAAAGCGTTAAGTATATCAAGATTTCTTTTAGTTTTGGGGAAATAACAAACGAAGAAGATACATTGGATATTTTCTTTCATAAAATTTGTACAATACTTAATTCTTATCAAAATGAACTATTGGTTAGTAAAGTCTGAGCCTTTCAAATATTCGTGGGATGATTTTGTAGCGCAAGGAGTCGGTATGTGGGACGGCGTTAGAAATTATCAAGCTCGTAATAATATGAAAAGTATGAAGCTTGGAGATTTAGTGTTTTTTTATCACTCCAACGAAGGACTTGAAGTTGTTGGTATTGCGAAGGTGGTTAAAGAACATTATCCCGACCCTACCACAGACGATGAGCGTTGGGTTGTTGTAGATTTATCACCTGTTGAAAAATTACCAAAAACAGTTACACTTAAACAAATGAAGAATGATGAAAGACTACAAGATTTAGCATTAATCAAACAATCTCGCTTGTCGGTGACTCCTGTAAAATCAGAAGAATTTGACATCATCGTGGGATTGGCTCATGAATAAATAGCTGGTCTACAAGCTTTTGTTAATCTATAACCCAATCACAACATATATGAAAAAGATATTGTTGATTTTAAGTTGGCTACTTTGTACCACTACAATGTATGCCCAAAGTGTAAAGCGCGTAGAAATTCCGCTGCCTTCGGCCTCGTCGGAATACTTTACGATTCCTTTGCAAAAGCAAGGTGTGCTTCTTTTGTCCCAAATCAACAAAAATCAGTTTAACCTCATTAAACTTGATACCAACCTTGAAACTGTTTGGAATATAACTGGCACAATTGATGGCAACCTTGATTATGTAAAGCACTCTTACGATGGCAAAAATGTGTACTTACTTTTTAGCCGTTACCGTAGCAATGTGTTTGAGGTAATCAAAGTAAATCTTGGTCCAGGGTTTGTCGAAAAATTCCAAATTATGTCAGTCGACAGACTTGAAGTATCTGATTTTCAAGCACTCAACTCATCCGTATTTATCGGAGGACTTGTCAATAGTCAACCCATTATCTTGTACACAGATTTGGCCGCTCGCAAGACCAAAGTATTGCCTTCTGCCTTGAAAAATCAAGCAGAATTACAATCAATGGAGCTTGATACGGTAAACCATTTCGTGAATGTAACATACGCTGTTGGCAACAAAGGAAAGAATTACCAATTGGTCGTAAAATCATTTGACGAAGAAGGTACGCCAATCAATCAAATTGTGATGGATACCCAAGAAGATTTTGCCATGATGAACGGGCGCCTCAATATGGTTTCGGATAGCACTCAAATCATGTTTGGAACCTATGGTCACAAAAACTCCATCGGTACACAGCGTGGTCCTACCTCACAAGGAATTTATTTCAGCAAAATGCTTGACAATGAGCTAACTGAACTGAAGTTTTATAGCTTTACAGACTTCAAAAACTTCTTTAATTATCTTAGTGAAAAACAGCGTTTGAAGCAAGAAAGGAAAATTCAAGACAAAAGAGACAAAGGTGAAGACCTTCGTTTAGATTACCGTTTCTTGGTTCATGATATTGTTAAACAAGGTGATAAATACATTCTTGTAGCAGAGGCATTTTATGCGGATTATCGTTACAACAACTTCAATAACCCGTATAGTCCGTTTAGTTCATGGGGCTCTGGCTTGTATGGTAGCCCTTGGAATTCCTTCTATAATCCATATCGTTGGGGATATGGTTACTACGGTTTGTATTCGCCATTTAGTAGCTACTACAGTCCGTGGGGATATGGCAATAGATATTACAGCAACTCGCAAACATTTGATGGTTGGATCTATACCCATGCCATCGTAGCAGCTTTTGACGAAAAAGGAAATTTGTTGTGGGACAATAGTATTCCACTGAAAGATGTGAAAGAGCCTAAATTAGTAGAGAAAGTTCAAGCCTCTATCAAAGGCGATCAAATTACTTTAACTTACAGTAGCAAAGGGCAAATTTTCACCAAAACTATTGCCAAAGATTTAACACTTGACGAATTAACACCTAAACAGGTGGATACTCAGGTAGAAGGCGATGTAGTAAAAAGAACGACGTCTGACCATATCGATTATTGGTTTGATAACTACTTTTTGGCGTCTGGTATTCAACGAATTAATAATGATTCTGAAAACTTAAGAAGAAATGTATTCTATTTGAATAAAGTTTCATTCTAAAATCCAAAGCCAGACAAACTTATAATTTAGCAGAAAAGAACTTTAGCTCATCAAACAATCTATTGTTTTTCAGCAGTTTAAAGAAAAAAGTAAAAATAATCTAAAACAGCGAAGAGCTTATCGTTCAATTTGCACGCATTCTAACAACTCTTTTTTGTAAATTTGTAGCGGTATCCGAAAAGGATACCGCTTTTTATTTGCAGAAGTTTAATCAACAGAACCATTGAGCACAACCGTAATACAAACAGCAACGCCCAAAAACTGGAAAGCTTATCAACTTTTAGATTCGGGTGGTTTTGAGAAATTAGAGAAATTTGGAGACTATATCTTACGTCGTCCCGAACCGCAAGCGGCTTGGGATAAGTCACTTTCTGAACTAGAGTGGCAAAATCGAGCGAATGCTTATTTCAAAAAAGACAAAGGATCTCAAGAAAAAGGCGAATGGATGCTAAAGAAAGGCATGGTAGAGCGCTGGTATATGCCTTATCAAACACCCACCTTGAATCTTAATTTTAAGCTGGCATTATCTTCTTTCAAACACGTTGGTATTTTTCCAGAACAAGCTATGAACTGGGATTTTATCATGGAGAAGGTAAAGAAAATGCCCGTTAAAAATCCAAAAGTATTAAATCTCTTTGCCTACACAGGTGGTGCGTCTATTGCCGCCAAACAAGCGGGAGCCGATGTAACCCACGTGGATTCGATCAAACAAGTAATTAGCTGGTCGCGCGACAATATGGAAGCTAGTCAGCTTGACAATATTCGTTGGGTAGTCGAGGATGCTATGAAATTTGTACGTCGTGAAGCAAAACGTGGCAATGTATATCAAGGAATTATCCTTGACCCTCCTGCCTATGGTCGTGGTCCTGATGGAGAAAAATGGGTATTGGAAGAACAGATTAATGAAATGCTCAAAACTGTTGCACAAATTTTAGATAAAGAAAATTACTTTCTCATCTTGAATATGTACTCAATGGGTTTTTCTTCTCTTATTGTCGAAAATCTAGTAAAGTGTAGCTTTGAGCATTCCAAAAATCATGAATTCGGGGAGCTTTACTTAGAAGATTCTTTCAAAAAGAAACTTCCTCTTGGGGTGTATTATCGTTTTGCGAGCATCTAAAAATAGTACAAACTGGAGGATTTATTAAAGAAAGTCATATCTTACTTTAGTATCTTTTGTTAGTAACTATTTTACTGCTTAAAAACTAAATAAATACTTCTAATGCTTTGAGTAGCAACAAGAAAAGCGCTAAAAGATAAAATTTTTTCATAACAACAAAATCAGTGATTAGTTAAGGTTTTACTAATAGCAAATATATTGTTATTTATATTTTCAAACAATAATTTTTCTTTTGTTTTGGGAACTTTTAAATGTTTTTTAATACAGCAATAATTTACGTGGTAAAGGCTGTAATTTTGAGAATGATGAAAAGACTGTTTTTCTACTATATATTCTTATTGGGAGTAGTACTTTTTTTGGCAAGCTGTAATAGTGAATCAAAAAAAGGGCTTTCTATTCCTGCTGTTCCTGAAGTTACTGAAAAAGCACGCAGAGCTGCCGCAATTGAATTCTTAACCGATTTGATTAATTCGTCGTCCAGTTCTTCTGAAATTTATTACAAAAGAGCTAAATTGTATCTTGAAGACGAAAGACCCAAAGATGCCTTAGATGATATTAATACCGCCATTGGCATGAAAGCCAACAATGGTCATTATTATCAAACAAAAGCGCTAATCTTAAGAGAACTCAAAGAGCCTCAGCAAGCACTTGAAGCCGCTTCTAAGGCAGAGGTACTCAATGTAGAATCTCCTGAACTATTTACTCTTTTGGGCGATTTGTATCAGCAAATTGGACAATTCGCCAAAGCAAAACTATACTTGAATAAGTCTTTGCAGATTTCCCCAAATCATGGTGAAACGTACTTCTTCAAGGGAGAAATTGCAGCCAGACAAGGCGACACCACTACGGCTTTACAGTATTTTCATCAAACACTCAATCTCAAGCCTACATTTTTGCCGCTTTATCTCAAGTTTGCGGAGGTTTATACAGCCTTACGTCAATATGATTTAGCCTTATTTTACAGCGATGAAGGGATTAAACAACATCCTAAAAATGCTGAATTGTACTATAAAAAAGGGGTTACCTATCAGCGAGCTTATCAAACCGATAGCGCTTTGGCGAGTTATACCAAAGCTGTCAAGTTAGATTCGTCCTTGACGCAGGCTAGTTTTAGTGCAGGAATGTTGTATTTCAGAATCAAAAACTATCGTTTTGCTTTGCCTCAATTTGCTCATACGGTAAAAATTAACCCCAAATATCCCGATGCCAAGCTTTACTTAGCCATTTGTCAGGAGTTTACAGGTGATTTTGCTTCGGCTATCCTAACTTACGAGCAAATTATCGCCGAAAATCCAACAGATTACCGTGCTTCGGGAGGACTTTACCGCACCAAACGTAAGCAAGACTATGGAGCCTTTATTCCAGATAATTATGGTACGTCTACCGATACCAGTAGTTTGAGTCAATATGATATTCCAAGAAAGAATGTAGATACTACATTTAGACCATTGCAACCAAAATCAAGATTAAACTTAAAACCTGATTCTTCTCGAAAGAATTAATTATCTTTGAATAGTCTTTACATTTTAATTCATAAATACAAAAACCAACGCCTGTAATGGCTATCCCTTTCGAAGAAATTGTTTGTATAATTTTCTGACTAGGAAAGATAGAATACAGGCCGAAACTAAAACAATCAAATGATTAAAATCACTTTACCCGATGGTAGTGTTAGAGAGTATGCCCAGGGAGTCACTGGGATGGACATTGCCCTCAGTATTTCAGAAGGTCTTGCCAGAAATGTATTGGCAGCGAAAGTAAATGGAAAGGTAGTTGACGCCTCATTACCTATCAATCAAGATTCAGATTTCCAATTACTTACGTGGAATGATACAGATGGAAAACAGACTTTCTGGCACTCTTCAGCTCACTTGATGGCCGAAGCTATTGAAGCTTTATACCCTGGTACGAAATTCGGTATTGGTCCTGCTATTGAAACTGGATTCTACTACGACATCGACATGGGTGATAAAACCCTAAGCTCGGAAGACTTCAAGAAGATTGAAGATAAAATGGTAGAATTGGCTCGTCAAAAAAATGAATATCAACGCACACCTATCTCAAAGGCTGAGGCGATTGAATACTTCACTGAAAAAGGCGACGAATATAAATTAGAACTAATTGACGGCTTAGAAGACGGCTCTATTACGTTCTATTCTCAAGGAAACTTTACGGACTTATGTCGTGGACCACACATTCCAAACACTGGTTTTATCAAAGCCATTAAATTAATGAGTGTGGCGGGTGCTTACTGGCGTGGTGATGTGAGCCGCAAACAGATGACTCGTGTATATGCCGTTACATTCCCGAAACAAAAGGAATTAGAGGAATATCTACACTTGTTGGAAGAAGCCAAACGTCGCGACCATCGCAAGTTGGGTAAAGAATTAGAATTATTTGCTTTCTCTGAAAAAGTAGGTATGGGCTTACCACTTTGGTTGCCAAAAGGAACAATGTTGCGTGAGCGTTTGGAAGGATTCCTTCGCAAAGCACAGGTTCGTGCAGGCTACTCTCCTGTTGTTACGCCACATATCGCTTCTAAAGAACTATATGTAACATCGGGTCACTATGCCAAATATGGTCAGGATTCATTCCAGCCAATTCATACACCTGATGAAAACGAAGAGTTCTTCTTAAAACCAATGAACTGCCCTCACCACTGCGAGATTTATAAAGTAAAACCTCGTAGTTATCGTGACCTTCCATTGCGTTTGGCTGAATTTGGAACTGTATATCGTTACGAACAATCAGGCGAATTACACGGTTTAACTCGTGTAAGAGGATTTACTCAGGATGATGCGCACATCTTCTGTCGTCCAGACCAAGTAGAAGAAGAATTCATGAAAGTAATTGACTTGGTATTGTATGTTTTCAAAGCTCTAGGTTTCGAAAACTATTCAGCACAAGTATCACTTCGTGACCCTGAAAATAAGGAGAAATACATCGGTAGAGATGAAGACTGGGAAAGAGCAGAAGCAGCTATTATTCGTTCGGCAGAAATCAAAGGTTTGCCAACAGTAGTAGAATTAGGCGAAGCAGCGTTCTATGGTCCTAAGCTCGACTTTATGGTAAAAGACGCTCTTGGTCGTAAATGGCAGTTAGGTACAATCCAAGTAGATTATCAATTACCACAACGTTTTGAGTTGGAATACACTGGTTCTGACAACCAAAAACACCGCCCTGTGATGATTCACCGTGCGCCATTTGGTTCATTAGAGCGTTTTGTGGCTATTTTGATTGAAAACACCGCGGGTAACTTCCCATTGTGGTTGTCGCCAGATCAATTGGCTGTATTGCCAATTTCTGAGAAATACGAAGATTATGCAAACGATTTATTCTTGAGATTACAAGAACAAGATTTGCGTGGATATATCGATCACAGAGATGAGAAAATTGGTAGAAAAATCCGTGATGCGGAAGTTTCCAAAATTCCATTCATGCTAATTGTGGGAGAAAAAGAATCTGCTGAAGGTAAAGTTTCAGTGCGTAAAAAAGGAGAAGGTGATTTAGGAATGATGACCATTGAAGAGTTTATTCAATTGGCTCAAGAAGAAATCAACAAGAATTTGGCACGCATCAGCTAAGCAACCAACGATTTGTAGCATTTGGTGAATAACGAGTTAACACTCCCATTGTTCATCGAATGCTGCAGATTAAGGATGAAATAGCAACGAAAAATAAATTTGTGGTTTCACAGACGCGGAAATTTGCATTTCATTTTTTTTTGATTTAGATTTCGGAAAGATAAATTGATAACTATCTAATAATCACGAAAATCTGTAATTAGCCCTTGTGCTGGAACATTTTTAGGAGTATTATAGTTATTAATTTAAACAGTTTTTGAACTTCCAGCTCAATCTGATTTTATATAATTTAAAACTAATAAATTTTACAATATGGCGTTACGCCCGAATAATAATTACAAAGGGACAAAAAGAGAAGAGGAACCTTACAGAATTAATAATGCTATCCGTGGCGTTCAGCAGGTTCGTCTTGTAGGTGAAAATGTTGAACAAGGCATCGTTGAGTTCAAACAAGCCTTAGAAATTGCGAGTCAACAAGGTTTAGACTTGGTAGAGATTTCGCCAAAAGCAGTTCCACCAGTATGTCGTGTTATTGATTACGCAAAGTTTAAATACGAACAGAAGAAAAAACAAAAAGAAATTAAAGCCAACGCCGCTAAAACGGTTGTAAAGGAAATTCGTTTCGGTCCTAACACGGATGAACACGATTTTAATTTCAAGTTAAAACACGCTATCAGTTTTTTGAAAGAAGGTGCAAAAGTGAAAGCTTATGTACACTTTGTTGGTCGTGCTATCGTATTTAAAGAAAGAGGAGAAATGCTTTTGCTTAACTTTGCAAAAGGTTTGGAAGAGGTTGGCAAGCCGGACGAAATGCCAAGATTGGAAGGAAAAAGAATGTCTATTATCTTCTCTCCAAAAGTTGTGAAGAAATAGTATTCAATTTCAAATTTCAGTATTACTTTGACAATCTAATAAATCTGTAAAGGTTTATAGGTATATTTCAGGTAAACCCCTGATAATCAAAAGCCATTAATGACTGTTCGCAGCGTTAATGGCTTTTTAAGTATTAATGCAAAATAAAATTGCATTAATACGCTTTAGGCTGTAAGCCGTAGGCATTAGCCAAAAAAGTTTCTATTACTTCATGAGAAATACTATTTAACTTTTAGCCTACAGCATAAAGCCTAGCGCTTAATGCGGGTAAAATTATTTTAATTTTGCCCACTAACTTATTTCTTAAAAATTAATTACAAACGCAATTAATTGCAAACTTTTTTGTATCTTTGCGGACTATTTTACCAAGCCAAGACAGAAATGTTAAGGCAATTACTTTTCACAATTTAAACGTTTAACAGAAATGCCAAAAATCAAAACTAAGTCAGGAGCGAAAAAACGCTTCAAAGTGACTGGATCAGGCAAAATTAAGCGTAAGCACGCTTTCCATAGCCACATTTTAACAAAAAAATCTACTAAACGTAAGCGTAACTTGGTTCATGATACATTAGTATCTTCTTCAGATATGAACAGAGTTACAGCAATGTTAGTATTGTAATTTTTTTTCGGAAATCTAATTTCCATTTAGTTATTGTTCAACCAGAGAATTGGCCTTAAAGATTTCTTCAACGAAACGCCAAATTTCAAAAAACAAGCAAGATTATGCCACGTAGCGTCAATCACGTAGCGTCGAGAGCAAGACGTAAAAAAGTGCTTAAATTAGCCAAAGGTTTTTACGGAAGAGGTAAAAACGTTTGGACAGTAGCAAAAAACAAGATCGAGAAAGGTCTTCAATATGCTTACCGTGACCGTAAGGTTAAGAAAAGAGATTTCCGCTCATTGTGGATTCAACGTATCAATGCTGCTGCACGTCAAGAAGGTCTTTCTTACTCAGCATTCATGGGTAAAGTGAGCAAATCTGGTATCGAATTAAACAGAAAAGTATTAGCTGACTTAGCAATGAACCACCCAGAGGCGTTCAAAGCTGTAGTAGCTAAAGTAAAATAGCACAATAAAAGCCGAACCTCTAAGGAGCTTCGGCTTTTTTGTTTTCCTACGTTTCAATCACCTTTGTTTTTACTCCCACACAATTTCCTTCTGTAGGCTTTCCCAACAAATACACGTCGATTTCTATATTTCCTATTCTGTATATTTTTATATCTGTTAAGTTGGCTATTAATAGAGCATGTAGATCCTCCGCAGATTTTAGCCACTCTAATTCTTCTTCGCCAAACCAATCTTCTTTTTTCAATAAAGGTTTAAAGAATGTTTCTATATCCCACTCTGAAGTAGTTACTTCGGGCGGAATTCCTAAAAACATTTTAAGAGATGCCACATCTGGCGTACCTTCTATCGCGAATGGTGCATCAAAGAATTCAATCTTTTCATCAGATTCACTGGGGTAATAAAGGTCAGCTACTAAGGCTGTTATCTTTTCGCCTAAAGATAAATTTGGAGCTTCTTGTGACAAATTGATAGCTGTTTCTGTCATAACACTGATTTTTATAGATTTTAATCATATTTTAGTTGAATTTATAAAAAGTCTTTCTATTATTGTACTCAACACAAACCAAATTTAAACCCCCATAAAGATGTTAGAGCAACTCATGGGTCTAATCCAAGACCATTCTCAAGACGCAATCGTTAATAACCCCGCTATTCCTAACGAAAAAAACAATGATGCAATGCAAACTATCCTTGGTGCCATTACTGGCGGACTGCAACAGCAGGCTCAAGGCGGTGGTTTAGCTAGCGTTATGGGTCTTTTGGGTGGACAAGCAAACACAGGTGGTGGAAGTCTTATGTCTAATCCAATTGTAGCAAACATTACTCAACAAGCAGTAACAGGTTTGATGCAAAAATTTGGACTTGAGAATAGCGCAGCAGCAGGAATTGTTAGTCAAGTATTACCGGGTGTAATTAGTTCTGTGATTTCGAAAACTAACGATCCAAATGACAACTCATTAAACATGTCAGATTTCACAAACGCATTTAGCGATGGTAAATTTGATATGAATGATGTGTCTAACATTGCAGGTAAAT
Organism: Cellulophaga sp. BC115SP; assembly: GCF_009905545.1. GTDB lineage: Bacteria > Bacteroidota > Bacteroidia > Cytophagales > Spirosomataceae > Flectobacillus > Flectobacillus rivi. The sequence goes on from NZ_JAAALB010000011.1 coordinate 132,063, forward strand.
TACTAGGAGGAAACGCTGGTGGTATTGGCGGCATGTTGGGTGGCTTATTCAAGTAATTAAATCATACCGAACCCATTTATATATTTGAAGGTGTAAGATTTTCTTACACCTTTTTTATTTTCGGTACTCCAGATGTTTATCTTTGAAGCAAATTCATCAAAGACTTTATCTTAGGACTCTACGAAGGATTTCCAACAATTGTAGATTTGGGATTTCTGATTTCGGAAATAAAATAAAATACCTTTATTATTTCAAAATAGATTAGATTACTCTTCCGAAACCCAACATCAGATATTCGAAAATCCTTCGTACACTACCAAATTATATCGTGAAATTACCTGTCTATTTGGATTACAATGCCACAACGCCTGTCGACGAAAGGGTTTTAGCAGAAATGTTACCATGGTTTACTCAGAACTTTGGTAATGCCGCATCAAGAAGTCATTTGTATGGTTGGCAAGCTGAGGAAGCCGTATCCATAGCAAGAATGCAAGTCGCAAAGCTATTAGGTGCAGGCGAAAAGGATATTGTCTTTACCAGCGGTGCTACAGAGTCAAATAACTTGGCGATTAAAGGTGTATTTGAAGCATTTGGTAAAGAAAAAAATCACATCATTACCATTGCCACCGAACACAAGGCTGTTTTGGATGTATGCACGCATTTGGAGCAATTTGGGGCAAAAATTACCATATTATTGCCTGATGCTGATGGACTCATCACCACTGCGCAGATAACCGAAGCAATTGAAGCGGATACATTATTGGTCTCGGCCATGTATGCCAACAACGAAACAGGTGTTATTTTTCCGATTGAAGAAATAGCAAAAGTTTGTCGTGAAAAAAATGTATTCTTTCATACCGACGCCACTCAGGCTGTTGGCAAACTCCCTATCAATTTACGAAATACCCCTATCGACCTATTGAGTTTTTCCGCTCATAAACTCTACGGAGCTAAAGGAGTCGGAGCCTTGTATGTCAACCGAAATAATCCCAGACTTAAGGTAATTGCCCAAATGGATGGTGGTAAACACGAACGTGGTATGCGCTCAGGAACGCTCAATGTACCCGGTATAGTAAGCCTTGGGAAAGCCTGTGATTTGGCTAGATTAGAGATGAAAGTTAATCAAGAAAAGTTATCTTTTTTAAGAAACAAATTAGAACAAACCATCCTTTCGAAGCTTAAAAATACCTCTGTAAACGGAGGAAATGCCCCTAGACTAGCACACGTTACGAATATTGCTTTTGGTGGTGTAGACGGAGAAATGCTATTAGGAAACCTTAAAAATATAGCTGTATCCTCTGGTTCTGCTTGTACTTCTGCCTCTGTCCTTCCCTCGCATGTGCTCAAAGCTATGGGTGTAAAGGACGATTTGGCCTATAGTTCTATACGCTTTAGTTTAGGGAAATATACCACAGAAGAAGAAATTGATTTTACGATTAATCATGTGGTGGAAGTTATTGAAAAAATGAGGTAAAGATTTTGGATAGAATCCTTAGAAAAAGAGAATGCTGGATAGGAATCCAGCACTAGCGAATGACTTCGCTTCTTATTGTAGTTAAAAGCTTACCAATTTTACTAGTGTATGCAGTCTTCATATATTTTAGCTTTTATTCTAAAGACTTTTTTTTCGACCTTTTGTAAAACTGTCAATACACTATCAGCTTCTTTTTCTGATTCATATATGCCTGCAACCAAAGCAATTGTTTTATTATCTGCATGGCTTTGATAAAACTTCAAATACTCTAAGCTTAAATCGCTTGAAGGCAAACGTCTCGGTAAATACTCTCCTGCATACATTTCATCTTCAGAATTATCTGGTAATACGATTAGATCTTTGACCTTATTAAAATATCGTCCCATTGTGTCAATCGGAATATTGAAATTTCTATGCAGTTCAAACATCTTCTTATGAAGAGTAAAGTAATTTAAGCAGGTATCTGCAATAATGACGAAGTAGACTGATTCCTCATTTTCCTTGGCTTTACTTTCCATGATAATAGGAGTTTCCACATTCGGAACAGTATCGTGAACATTGGCAGGAGATATAACTTTTTTATTTTCATGACTTTTGGTATTACATGCGCATAGCCAAAACAACGAAAGGAAGATGAGAGCTATTTTCATAAATATTGGTTGACGGTAGAAATTGTATTTGGTAAAATTTTCAATCATTCTATTAATATCGCAAGAACTAAAAATAGTTTAAACCTCATTGTAAGATTTAAAACGTCTATAAATTGGTGCTAAGGGTGTTGTTGGTATATTTTAAAGATTATAAAATATGCTTAAAGCCATTTTACTTTTGTCGTTTTGGTGTCTGTAATAACTTAGCTTTATCTCTTAAATCTGGGTCTGTTTCTAAGTTTCTTAGAATATTTTCTACTTTCCCGTGTCCTAATTTTTTTGCTTGTTCAAAATAATAGAATGCTTTTTCTATCAAGTTTTCTTCAGTCAAGAGTTTAAGAGCATAATCAAAAACACTTTCTCTTGTGACTGGGTGGTATATCACATCTCCAGTTTCAATATCTAAGGAAAAATAGTCTTCTGCCACTTTTTTACTTTTATATGACTGTACTCTATTAATATGAAAAACTCCAACGGTCTTATTATCCAACCACTTCAGTTTATCAAACCACTGAAAATTATAGTTTCCTATTAGAAATGTTACTTTTTCATTATGCTGATTGTCAAATAAAGTAACACTCGTAGTACTCTTATCAGGGTCTTCCGAGTAGAAGCCTTTCATTTGAGCAAAGTGTCGCTTGTTAGGACTAGCTTTTTTTTCTTTATAGAAACCATAATAAACAAGATTATCCAATACAAGTTTGTGCCTTATTGCTTCAAAAACAGAAAAATCACAAGAGTATTTTTGACAAACGAATTCTAACCCTCTACAGAACTGGTCGAGTAAAATTTTCTTTCGATTAAACTCATCAAAAAATATCAGGGAATTGTAATCAAAATAGATGTATAGCTCTACAACATATCCCTCTTCAATCGTATTGAAGTATGTCTTTTCATCAAGAGTTAAATTAACAATAACTCTCCAAATATTGTGACCTATCTCGTAGCTTCGAGGAAGATAGAAACTAAAAATATCCGCTACAAAACTTGCCGATTTTGCCACCAATTGTTGACTGGGCGTAAGCTTTTTCTGTCCCGCTGGAAGTTGAACACGATACATAAAATCTTGCAAGTATTTTCCCATACTTTATAATGTCATTATTTACCATCAACTAATTTTCATTACCTTACACTGACGTTATTTTATGCCAAATTAATCAATAATATTACATTTTGATAGTGCTTACCCCCGTTAATCCGCTTTATGTTGAAGTCTAATAATTGTATCGACTATCTCAACTGCTTTTTGGTAGCTAATTCCATTTTCTTGGTCAAGTGTTAATGAATGCCCTTCCTCTATTAGTATGATTTCAGGAATAAACCCAACTTCTTGCTCTATAGAAATGGTTTTCAGATTAATGGTATCTCCATAGCTAGGAACACTTGTTTGTAACCAACCGAAATATGGCTCTTCTTTTGTCCTGTTTGGGTCACTCCACAAATTCATCCTTTTATCAAAGTTGTCTTTGCTGATTGTTGTCCAAACATTGAAAATTAAATCTTCATGATAGTCTGTAATTGGAATAGTCAGCCTTCCACGATGGAAAAAGTATTGGTCATCAACTACACACAAACTTTCGTGTAATTCGATTCTGGTTTCTCGTTCATTAGGAGGTACAGAATAATAATACTCAGGATAATCAGCCCCAAAACAAAGTGGTAATTCATCGTAAATTTTCCCACAACATGAACACGTATAAATAGGCTTGGTATTGTCATCACCAAGAAAAGAAAATATTTCCATTGATAGCTTCTAACTTTTATTTTAGTTGACAGTCATATTCGTTAGGAAAGTTAATTACAATTCTTTCCGTTGATTTTATAAAGCTAAAGAAATCCTTTAAGGTTTTCTATTAGACCATTTTAACAAGAGAGGTAATCATCTCCCAAAAACAACAAAAAAACCTCGTCTAATCAAATTAGACGAGGTTTTTTGTACTTAATACTGAATATTACTTTCCTTGTAACAACTGAATATCTGGTGTTGAGTTGTCATCCAAAGTAACTTTGCCTCTTTCTTTGCGGACGATACGTGAATAAAGCCCTACTTCTTGACTAAACAAGAAGGTAAAGAACAACTTCGTAAATGAAGTATGATATTTCAAATTATCATAAAACTCTGGAGCGGCAGCCTTCAATTTTGGAAGATTATTCCAAGGTACTGATGGCATATCGTGGTGTTCGTTGTGGTATCCAACGTTCATGTTGATTCCATTCAATGCACCATAGTAGCTGTATGTTTCTTGGTTTTTATCCAATACCAAATAGTGTTCTTGAATCCAACGAGCACCAAGTGGGTGTAAACCAACCGAGAACATGAAACTTGCACCCATGTAACCTAATGCAGGCCAGCCCATTGCATATACAATGATTGCATCAAATGCCAATTGGCAAACGATATTCATAATTACCCAACGGTCGAATACTGCCAATTCTAAACAACGCAATGTACGAATAGCTTGGAAAATTGGGAACAATAACAACCACAATGCTTTACCGATGAAATAGTTGTTAATCAATTTTGCTTCCCAGTGATCTGGTAAGTCTGCATCTAATTCATGAACACCTTGAAACGCGTGGTGTTTCAAATGGTAGTTTTTGAATGAAATAGCTGTTGGCGCCAATGAAGGGAAGTTTGCTACGATACCTGCATAAACATTCCAAGATGGTTTTTTGAAAATCAAGTTGTGAGCAGCCTCATGGATACATACAAAAAGTGTATGCGTTGGAAATGCACCAATAAGCCAAGCAGCAGCCAAAATAACCCACCAAGCTTGGTCTTTCACTAGGTAAGCCATACCAATTTGCATTGATACACAGCCTAGAATCCAAACAAAAGTCATGGGGTTTTTGGTAATAAGTTTTTTTACTTCTGGGTGAGCTTTTACAATTTCACGTGTACGAGTACGGTGTGGTTCTGTGCCCGTAACATAGGTAAAATCTTTTTGATATGCCATTAGTTTGGTAATTGTTTAGTTGTTATTGTTAATGTGACTATTTCAAGATTCGGGGATTTTCTGACGAAAATCTTTCAAATATATAGCGAACTTCGCGTTTTATCAATTTGTTTACGAATTAATGCTTTTTTAGTACCTTTTACAATGATATGAATCACTGTTGGGACAAGCTTCTTGTGTTTTATCCAATATTCATGAGTATTTTAACAAGAATTAAGACTATCGAGAAAATACTTTTATCCTACCTCAATTTTCAACCATGAAGAAATACATTTTACCGTTACTTTTGGCAGCTTGTACCGCTCAGGGGCAAGTGTCGGGCACACTACCCAAACCTTCTGCCAGACAATTGGCTTGGCAACAATTAGAGACTACTGCTTTTTTGCATTTTACTGTGAATACTTACACAGATAAAGAATGGGGAGAAGGTGATGAATCTCCTTCGATTTTCAACCCTACGAAGTTAGATGCGATGCAATGGGCGAAAGCCTTGAAAGCTGGAGGTTTCAAAATTGCTATCATTACGGCAAAACATCACGATGGCTTTTGTCTTTGGCCTTCAAAATATACCGAACATTCTATCAAAAACAGTCCTTATAAAAACGGCAAAGGGGATATCGTTAAAGAGCTTTCGGAAGCTTGTAAAGCTGTTGGAATCAAATTTGGCGTGTATCTTTCTCCTTGGGATAGACATGAAAAAACTTACGGGACTGACGCCTATAATACCTATTACAAAAACCAGTTGAGAGAATTATTGACTAATTATGGAGAAATAGCTGAAGTTTGGTTTGATGGTGCCAAAGGCGAAAACGCTAAGAATATGGAGTATGATTTCCAAGGCTATTGGAAAATGGTGCGTGAGCTTCAACCAAAGGCAGTCATGTTTTCGGATGCTGGTCCAGACGTTCGCTGGGTTGGAAATGAAAAAGGAAACGCTGGCGAAACTTGTTGGTCGACTATCAATAATGCAGGACAAGCGCCAGGGAAAGCCGATGAACATTATTTGAATACAGGTGATGAAAAAGGTCCAGACTGGATACCTGCAGAGACTGATGTTTCAATTCGTCCAGGATGGTTTTGGCATGAAAAAGAAAACACTAAAGTAAGAACGCCACAAAATTTGGTTAATCTCTATTATCAATCGGTCGGAAGAAACAGTTTGTTGTTGCTAAACATCCCTCCTAACCGTGATGGTTTACTAGAAACAACTGATGTGAACGCCATTCAGAAGTTTAGAGCCATTTTAAATGAAACATTCGCTCATAATTTAATAAGCCCAAAACATCAGTTCTTGATTGACAAAAAGTTAAGTACTAGTAAAGTCTTGGATGTAAATCAGTCTTTAATTTTACAACTAGATGGTGAAAAAGAGTTTGACAGAATTGCAATTCAAGAAAATATTGCTGAGGGACAAAGAATAAAGTCTTTTTTGGTAGAATATTGGGATGGTAAGACTTGGCAAAAGCTAGCCGAGAGTACAACAGTCGGTCACAAGCGCTTATTACGATTCCCAACTGTTAAAAGTACGCAGGTAAGATTAACCATCAAAGACGCCTTAGCAAAGGTATATTTAGCAGAGTTTGGCGTTTATAAAGCCTCCGCACAAGAATAAGATAAGAACTTCGTTATCAAGGTGTTTGAAAGCCATTTCAAGCACCTTATTTTTTAACTTGTACTGACATGAAAACTTTTTTTGCCTCTTTTTGCTTATTCATTACCCTAATACTCTCGAATAAAGTTCAGAGCCAGCACTTGAACACAAGTGGTACTTTTTTAGATAAAAAAGGAGGTCTTTTTGTTGCCACCATTGAGAAAGACAAATCGGATTTGGTGTCGATAAAAGTCAAAAAATACCTATTGAATAAAAAAACTAAAGTATCATCCAGTGTTGTCGCGAACGATTATAACCTAGATATACAATCTCCAGTCAAAATACTAGAGACTTCAAATGGCACTTTATATGTTGTTTTTTTAACAAAACCTATCGTTCATGCCAATCCTAATCCATTTAAAATGAGTGATGATGTTTCATCGAAAAACAATACTGATAACGCTCCCAGAAGCAAACGTGCTGAAACGCAAGGAACCACGGTCGTTAACTTCAAACAGTTGAGATATGCATATTCTAATAATGGAGGAAAAACATGGTCGGAAAGCAAAGCCATTGAAAACTTGGATGCCTACAGCGCTACTCACACAGATTTATTTGAATTAATGGAATTTAGTGGAGATAGGTTGGAAATTAAAGGAGTAAAAAGACTTATTAAGGATGAAAGAGATGTGGTTTTTAATGTAGTCATTGACAATAAGTAGATAGATGTTATTTGTTAAAAGTATATCAGTTAGTTAAATAAAATTGAGTGAATGGTGATTGAGTGAATGAGTGATTATTTTTAATAAGAATTTTATTCGTAGAGACGCAATGATTGCGTCTCAAACCGAGCCATATCTAGCATGAGAGTATAAAAAAAAAGCGGTCGGAAAATATTTTCCGACCGCTTTTTTGATACAATTTAGAGAATAACCCAAATCCTAAAATTAGGGATGACTTCTGCTCAGACTACTTTTCAGTTTCACGCTTTGAGCCTTTGCTACTTTATCACAATCTAATTGTGATAGAATTTTTTGTATCCAAAAACAGAAGCAATTGGTGCTAAAATATATGCTAGAAAGTTTTGTGTTTTTTGAGATAAACCTTCAAAATAAATCTTACCCTCCATGTAGTTCACCCATACCATACTTTGCAAAAAGTTAGCATTCCCGTTTCTTATCTTGCCATTTTGCCACATCGTGATCATTGTTTCTATTAGTGGCTCTATGTCGTAAGAAGGTGTAATGGTATAGTACATCACTACTGGCTTGGCTGAGTCATTGTAATGTCGATGTGCTTGTGCTTTGGGTAAAATAATTGTTTCACCTGCCTTTGCTAGCATTTTTTTGTGGTTAATCTCATACGTGAGTTCTCCTTCTAAAATTTCATAGATTTCGTCAGACTTCTCGTGACAATGACAAGCAAGTGCTAATTGATTGGGTTGTAAACATACTTTTATTTTAGTATGATTACCATTAGTTTCGGAACTAACCTCTATAAATTCAAAGGTATTTCCATTCCTATCTTCCAGAATTGTGCCTTTCTTCACCATAATTTTAAGGTTTAAGCTATCAGACTACTTTCTTCATCGAAAGCAGATTTAATAGAGGTAATAAAAAGTATTAATGGCTATTTTTGCAATGACATTTTACTTTAGTTAGGTTAACACTAAAGCAATTACTTGTGGAATTAGAGAAGAAATACATTTCTTAAAACAATGTGCGGTTGCTTCAGGAAATAAACTTTAAGGCTATCAAAAATAACTGAATATTAACGAGTTACCAACAAAGTATTGTCTAATTATTATACGGCATATAAATTCCCCTTTTTGTTAACAAAAATCAATTTTATCACTTGAACTGCAAGCTATAGTCTACTTAAATCTTTTGTTTCTTATGAAAGCAACATTCTCTACTATTCATTTTCAGAGTGAGGTTGGACGTAATAATCCACTCAAAATATATTATCTGAGTGTTCCGCCTGATGTCGTACAAGCCTTAGGTGGAAAAATGGGTATTAGATTTTTGTGCACCATCAAAAATACCACTTGGCAGGCTGGTCTGGTCGCTTTAGGTGAAGGCTGGGCATATATCAATCTTAGCACAAAAAGAATGAAAGAGGCAGGATTAAGCCTAGGCTCGACGGTAGATGTGAAATTAGAGCCAGACTTGAGTGAATATGGAGCTTTAATTCCTGAGGAGCTTCAGGCCGTTTTTGATACCGACCCAGAGGGATATGACCGTTTTCAAGGACTGAGCAAGGGAATGCAACGCTATATCATTCATCATGCTGATGGGGTAAAATCGCCACAATTGAGAGTTGAAAGAGCCCTGATGATGATAGAGAATTTAAAAAAGTTGCCCGTAGGCAAGGAGGAATTTAGGCGTATTTTAGGGAAACATGATTAAAAAAATATCCCCAAACTTGGATGGCCGCAAGAATGGGGTATTTATTCTCTCATGTATGTAAAAATTCTTAAATAGTCGTGTACTGTTAAGCAATCGGAATATGGTTAAAAAATCTATTTTGCTTGTACACTTACGGTATTACTCATTTTGTAGCTTGTCCCATCTTTGAAATAGACTTTCACTGCATAATCCAAGGTGTTTGGTGTCTTATCCAGTTTTTCTGAAAATCTATTTGCTTCAACCGTCTGCCACGTACCCAATGCTGCTTTATTTTCTGCACGATAAATCACAAAATGAGATACGTTGTTTGAACGGCAAGTCCAATCTAAAGTCACAAGTTTTTGATTGGGGTCATAATTTACTTTCAATCCTTCCACGCTGGCAATGCCATTTTCACCAACATACAAAATCGATTGAGAAAACTCCGATTTCGATTTGAGTTTGCTATAATCTTCTGCCTCCACTTTGTACTCATAGCGTTGGTTATTTTTCACGTCGGTATCTATATAATTGATAGAGGTTGTCAATAAGCCATTGTATTGCTTCAACACCTCCCAACTTCCTTTCGAAGATTTTTTATATAAAGTATGAAAAGAAACATCTTCACTCGAACTTGGGATAATCAATAGTTTTATCCCGTTTTTCTCTACGACAATTTGTTCAAAAACAGGTGCCGTTGGAGGATTAGTATCGGGTAATTTTGCCATAACCACAGGTGAATATTCTGAATGATTATTGCTTAAATCAACCGCTACTACTTTATAAAACAGTTGGCGATTCAATAATGTTTTGTCTGGGATTGAATCTGTGTAATCAGAATTAGGAACGCCATAAGGTGTGAGCAACGTATAATTTTTGGCATCCTTACGATATGCTCGGTATACTTTATAGATGGCGACATCAGGCTCTGAGCTAGCGGGCCAGTCTATCACTACTTTCCCTTGTGGCGTGGCCGAAGCTGTGAGTGTATTTGGAGCTTTGGGAGGCGTCCTATCCTCAATATTTGCCACAACGGGCATTGCGTAGTTCACATTCCCAGCGGTATCTACTGCTCCAACCACATAATATCTCCCTGTATACGGCTCAGGCGATGCGTCGGTAAAACTGAGACTTTGATTAGATAAAATCTCTTTTTTGACAAAATTAAAAGGACCAGCTACTGTGCCGCCTTTGGCTATGACATAGCCTTTAAGGTCATTGGTATTACCTGTTTTTTCCCATGTAATAATTACTTCCTTGTTATCTACAACTTTTATTTTAACATTTTTAGGTTTTGCAGGAGGCGTAAAATCCTTTGGCGAACCTACCATAATATCCGACACTGGACTTGATACGCCAAATGGGTCAATCCCAACGATGCGATAATAGTATTTGCGATAGTTGACCAAATTAGAATCTATATAGGTAATCAGAGAACTAGGATTAGTAATACCTTTGTAGGTTAAAGAATCTTGTTTGAGTATATTTTCATCAGCAGGCGTTTGAATGTAAGGATTAGAGGTGATAGATTTAAAATTTTTCCCATCCTCACTTCTTTCTATCAAATACCCCGAAAACTCCCCATCCACACTCATGCGATACCAACGAAGTGTAACCTGCGAGTCGCCTTGTAAAATACCTGCTGTTATGGGCGCATAGACTTTGGTAAACTGGTTGGCAAACAATACCACTGTCGCAGTATCTGCTTTAGTTCTAGATTTGGTATCGGTATCTATCCAAACTTTATACATAATAATATCATCGGGATTTTTAGCAGCCTTATCGACCCAACGCAAACCAAGCACTGTCGCAGCATTAGGACTATAATCTGCTGATAGCATCGCACTGGCATATCGACTATTTTGTTCATTACTCTTTTGCATGATTCCTCCCATACTCTGCTGAAAAGTCGTGCTTGCTTTGGGATTATAGAGTGACTGTACAGCAGCACCCACATAACTATCTTGTTTGGAATAACGCAATTTTACCTCCTCAAAGGTCAAAGGAAGAATTTTATTAGGTGTCAAAAGAGTACTCATACCTTGACTTGAGCCTTTTGAGATAACCGTTTTCTGAACACGATAACCCTTTTGACTAGCAATGAGCCATTGCGCTGCACTAGTAGGCGCCCAACGCAATACGACCGAATCTTGGTAATTGCGTACAAGAAGCTGAACTTTTGGATTGAGAGACTTTTGCGCCTGAGTTTTTAATCCAACAAGGAACAAAAGCAAGCATATATAACTTAGTTTTTTCATGACTCACGAGTTTTAAGTATATCAAAAAACGGGACAAAGAACTAGTTGTAAAGACCACTCAAAATATGGAGAAACTTTGAGTACTATTACTCCATTGCTTCAAATCATACATCTACACTCTTATTTTCGTTGTCCCATCTTGCTTAAAATTTAAAATACCCTCCTACGATTGGTGATGGCATAAATGCTGCCGTACCAAAAGTGAAAGCCTTCTCTACCCTATTGGTTGGTGCATCTACATAAGGTTTGTACTCCAACGTAATATAGACAGTTGTGCCACCCGTCCGTGGCTTGAAGGTATAATAGCTGGCTGACTGATAGCCACTATACACATCCAAATCGGCATTGCTAAAATTACGAGCCATCGTGGAGGCGGAGGTATTCAAGGTCAAACTTCGACTTGTTCCTTGTACATTGATATTCGCGAAAACAGAACCAAAACCTAAGGAAACGTTTTTCCAATTCCCTAAACTTGCATTCAGTGCTTGGCGAGTTTTGACCATATTTTCTCCAAAATTCTTGACTGCATAGAAATCATGATACGCCACTTGGTCTACCTTGAAAGCAAAAGCATACATTCTGGTAGGTTCGTCTTCTAATGGGAAGAAAGTCAATGAAGGTCCAATAATATCGTCCATTCGTAAAGCAGAGCTAATCGTATTGATATTTCCTAAAGTTGCTTTTACACTACCAGAAGTAGTAGGCTGATTCGAAGCAGGTTGGTTGACAGTAGTTTGTAAGCCATTGAAAGAAGCATTCAAATTAACAGAGCTAATCGATGCTATTTGCCCTAATATAGACTGTCGTTGGATGCTTACTGCTAAATCTGGTGTACCAATACCTACAATTTTTCTCAGTTCTTGAACACCGTAGTTGATACCTACCTGTTTGGCACCAAAATTTACCAAAGGTGTGTACACTTCGTTTTGAATATAGGTATCAAAACTTACTACGCCAGCTTTCATCGGACTCGATACATTCAATAAAGCTGGCTGGGTTTTTCCATTACGAGTATAACCATACAACTCAGCATCGTCAAAATTTTCGGCTGTTCCATTGGATGGCTTTATATCCATGACCAAGTAATCCGCAGATTGCACATTATTGGTATTTCGATATTCGGCTCTTTCAAAATTTACAGCTGACAGTTTTTCATTGATAGTACTGTATTTACTAGTTTTGAAAACAATGTCATAAATTACCTTAGATTTAGGAATCGAAGAAGAGGAAGTTGCCGAACGATTTAGGGCATTTTTGTTGATATAGAAAAAATCCTCTTGGCTTCGTAAAAATGCTGAGGCTTTAGCCACCGTAACCTTTTCTTTTACCATGGCACTCGCCAAAAGTTGCTGATTGAGATTGATGGCTGAGCCTACAGCACTTTGATAAATTCTACGGATTTCGACACGGTAGGTTTTATCATTTTGTAAATTGTTCGGAATATCAAATTTCACCTGATTTTGTTTGTCGTAATACACAGCTGTAGTGAGTGTATCGCCACCATCTTTCGGAATATATACTGCCTTGTAGATATATTTTCCAGCCAACAAAGCACTAAATTTTGAATCGCTACCATCTACGGTGCTACGGAAGGCCTCATCAGGAATTTGTCCTTCGATCACTCCTTGTGGCAATTGATTTTTTAGGAAATAATTTTGTCCTTCTAATGGCCAAGTATAATTTACATTGCTAAACTTGATATAATCAGGTTGTTTGGCGGTTGAAAACTCTACTGTTTTTTCTTCGGAACGATTGGCATTATCACCTTTTCCTCCAACTTCTTCAATACCTAATGAAATACTGAATTTATGTTTGGACGTAGAGGCAAAATGTTTGTTTTTTGACAAAATCAATTGCTGATTATCATTCACCCATTCAGGTGATTGGAAGCCATCAAATGTGGTTAGACGCCCGCCATTTTTACTGTCTTCATACGTAAGCTTGTATTCTTTTAGTTTAAAACGGAATGTTTTGACAGTATTATCAGGCATAGCCAATTCATAATCTTGCCCAATACTTGTGTTGAATGTCACGGTAATAGGCGCATCGGTTTCTACAGCATTTTCGCCATTGGCAGGAGAAATATCACCGATAATTTCGATACCATCCAAACCATTATCTTTGTTGTTGGCAGGGGTGCATTGTTCACCAAAAGCCAAATCAAAGCCTGTGTTTATTTTGATTAAACCCAACACATTCCCTTGAACTTTTACCCTACCACTCATCCACATCGGATTTGGAATACCTCCTTTGAGTATTGCTCCTGCCGTAACTTCACATATTTTGAAACGTCCAGCGGCAAACCACGAATCTAAGTCTATATAGGCTCCTCCGTTGAGATATGCATACATTTGAGCATTGGCATACCAGCCGTTCCAGCCTAAGGCTTGACCACCTTGTTCGCATTCGATACCATATTCTAAGGCAGCATCGAAGCCTAAAATCGCAGATGCATTCACAGATAGAATGGCGACAGTAGCGTCAAAACTACCTTGTAGTTGTCCACCTACCAAAATAGAAAACTTAGGTACAGAAGTAACTCGTCCGTCGTCGTCAGTACCGACATTAGTTTTGGAAGCTACCTTACTATATTGGGCATTGCGATACTGGTCAGCGGCGGCGTTAGCACCACCCATAAAATTGCTTACTTCGGCAGGCAATTCTGGCAAACCACCCAAGTCATTGCCCATCGCTATATAAAATTTGGCTCCCAAATGCGCTTTTACAACAGGTAGATTCAAGTCCAAAATATTGAATGCAATACGTTTTTGAGCATCGAGTGGGTCACCCAATTTGATATGCCAATTTTGTGGGTCAAAGTGTACACGCAATGGCACTTGGACATTTGTTCCTAATATGCCTGCGGTAATATCTGCGTTTACATCATAGATGCCCGGTGCCAAATAATTGAACGCTACCGAACCTTTCACCAAGGTAGTTGGGTCGTCGGGAACACCGTCTTTACTGATGATATTGACAGAACCCGTAGCATTAAAATTATTGAGTGCACCATTAGCAAAACCTGCTTCAAGTCCGACAGAAGCCGTCAATAAACGAGCATCTGCTACAGACATATACACACGAGCTTTGAGTCCCCAAGCACCTTTTTGTGGTGAATACACCAAGCCCGACTTTGTCACGCCCGGAGCATTATTTAGCTCCAGTTTTTCGGCGTCGGTAAGTGGCTTATTAGCAATTTTAGCATCTACAGTACCCTCTTGTTTCATGTTAAAATACAATCCTCCACCAAAACCTGTCAAGGTGAGCGGTGGAACTAATACAAACCCAGGATTTGCCACCACTGAAGCATCCATATAACCATAATAATAGTCATTGGTATTGCCAAAAATGATATTAGATTCGACTGTTGCCAGATTCGGAATTTTTACCTTTCCCCATCCACTTAATCCCGTTCCATATTTTGCATCGCTATAATAAAATTTCAATTCACCTTTTACATTGGCAGGACCGAACTGTCCATCAATCGTAAATCGAGAAGGATATACTCCTTTGAAAGAAGGTGTTAATTTTCCATTGACAAAATCTAATCTGCCTAATACCTGCACCGTTCCTGAGGCATTTGCCAAACTGGCATCGTCACCACCTACCATGACTTTTACTCCAAATTCGAAGCCTAAGCCTATATTATTTTTCACAAATTTTGGAGGAATCAATTGAATAGGGAAACCTCCCATTTTTGATTCTTTACCGCCATTGGCCACTGCTGAGGTCATGATTATATCCTCGTGAGGACCGCCTTTTACGTCTTTATTAGCAGGGTCTTTTTCATGTTCTCCTGCCAGTCCTCCTTCCAGACACCATTCACCTGTTTGTAGATAAATGCCACTTCCAGCAATTTCGTCGCCACCCAAGGCTTTGAAAGTTGAAAGAGAGAAATTCTCAAAAGTCAGGTCAGGCACGACCATATTAAGTGGTGGTTTGGAATCCAAGGTTAAAGTGCCATTGAGCGAAAATAAAAACTCTGGGTCTTTGTCTTTTACCAAGCCAATTACAAAAATTGAGTTAGGGGCTATTTTCATATTGGCCATAAATACTGGCACGTTGTATCCTTGTGGTTTGGGTTTTACCAAGATTTTAAGCGAATCTATACCATTGCGAAGATTACAAGTATAATCTAGCACATCGGAACTAATGGGCAATTGTATTTTACCCACCATATTGCCACGTATCAGGGCATTTTTGACAATCAATACCTCAAAGGAGTCTACAGAGAAAGCTAATTTACCCATTTTTCCAGTCGTATAATCCAACAATGGATAACGTGAAGGCGTAAAACGTGCAGTAAGTCCGTCGCTATCAAAAACCATATTAGATGCTGCAAAACTGAGTCGATTATTACCTCCTCCACCTAGTGATTTTGGTAACAATACATCTACTCGTTGTAAATACAGTCCTTTGAAAGTATTACCTCTTTCGCCATCATATTCGGCTGGAGGATTAAAATTGGGAGGATTACGAAAATCGGAATGGTCATAAAACGCATCTAAGCCTTTCACCGAAATTCCTCCCGCATCCTTAATCCCAAAAGTGGGAACAGTCACTGTAGCAACCCAATCGTTCCATTTATTAAAATCAAACTTGAGTTGTGTAATGACATCGCCTGCTAGGGTATTACCGTTTTCGTCGTTTAACTCCAACACATTTTTTCCTAAATTCAAATCTGCTTCTACATGCACATGACGAACCGAGTCTTCGTCGAGAATAGCATAGGTACCATCATTTTGTGGATAATGACTTTGCTTAAACGTGATTGGTGTATAGGGTGCTTTAAAGTCTTTGACTAAATAAAGTACTGCATTTTTGGGGAAAAGCTTGTCAGGCAACATACACATTTCGGTGGCTGCCATCGACAAAAAGGAATTATCCTCTGGCATTTTGACATTGAGTAATGCTCCCATTTCGGCACCATCTGGCGCTATTGTGAAATAATTGATTCCAATCAAACCAGCGCCAGTACTATATCCAATAGGCAATGAAACAGCCATTTGCCCTTTGAGGTCATTCCAAAGTTTGCTGGTTAGCAAGTTGGTGTATGTTTTCAGGTAGTCTACACTGATATTTTTATACGTCGATAAATCGGGAGGAGTAATGCCTGGCATTTGGAAACCTTCATCGCTTCCATTCGCCAAACCTGAAATAGCTTGATTGGCGGCATTAATTTTCAATTTGGAAAATTTCACCTTCAATGGAACATAATTCCAAGTAATTCGTCCATTCCCCGACCAGCCCTCTGGCGATTCTACGGCTTGGTCAATGGTCATATCAAAATTGCCTATCTTGATGGTCCTTCCCGTCAGGTCAGTCTGCTTTACTGCCACTAAATCAGCTGGAAATTTGGCATTTTTACACTTTACAATACTGCTGTTTGCTGCCAACATTTCGCCTTGGGCGCCTACTCTAAAAGTGCAGACTTCACTTTTTCCATCATTTTGTAAATAGATTTTTTCGTTAGCATCTTTCGCAACCACCATCCACGCATATAGTCCATTAGCGAGTTCGGGATAGTTGGCTCCAAAAATGAGATTGGGAGCTACTAAATCCTTTTCCGAATATGGATTACCAACATTTCTACTGATCGCATTATTAATAGCGTCGTTGGGGTTTTGTCCTTCTGGCACTCTAACAAGGTAAAAATCATACGTTATTTGTGCCCCAGCAATATTACCCACGCAAGGAGTCCAGTTAAAAACGATATTTTGTGGATTAGTCGATTGAATTGGTGTAACGGGGTCACAAATTGGCATAGTCAAGCGAGCTGGCTCGATATACGTTATAGGAATCATGATACATCCACGAGGCTCATTGCCGTTCAATATTGCAGGTCGCTGATTGTAGGGTGCCACCTTGATACAAAATTCGTAAAAGCCTTGAGGAATCAAGCCACTAATCAACGATTTGGGGTCGATGCCCGTAATATCGATGTTATTTTCAGTAAAAAAGTTTTGGCTCGAACCAAAAATTTCTATTTCCACAGGCACACCATTACCAGGAAGTGTTATTGGCGAGGAAGGCTGGTAAGAGTCACGGGTAACGGCTCGTACACCATTGTTTTGTCCTTTTATTTCTCCCAAAAGCTTTACATCGACTGGGTTAGGAGTTGTATTTGTCAAAATCACCCTCAAGGAGTTATTGGCACCATCGGGTGCATAATCTTTGAGTCTTGGGCTGTAAGGTGGGGGAAAAATCGTTTGAACGTTGATTCCACTAAGGGTTTGACTCAATGAATCAAACCCTATTCCCATCAATAAGCTCAGAAAAAGAAAAAGTTTTTTCATGGCGTTGAATGATTTAAAAGTTGAGAGAGTAACCTGCTTGGGTATATACTTCTGTAAAATTTCTTGCTTCAAATTTGAGATCCTTGTTGTAGAGCAATGCCGCACTTAGCGAAAGTTGTTGTTTGCTCGAAAGCCTGATACGTCCGTTCCATCGGGCATTGAAGGTATAGCCGTTGGCATTTTCTTTATAATAGTTTTGGTTGTAATTGACATTCAAACTATTGGAAAATGATTTCAAGTTTTTAGAAATATTCAAACTTGCTCCTAATGATTGTGTATTGCCGTAGGACAAAAAGTTTTTGATAAAAATCCCTCCGGGGCTTATCGTAAATTTTTGTTTCATGTTGTTTCTCAAATAGTTGAAAGACAAAAACAGGTTATTAAATTCTAATAACTGTTTGGAAACCGTGTTATAATCAGTAGAATTTTGATAACTCGACATCAAGTTTATGGAATGGCTTACCACGCGGTCGCCCCATGCAAAACGAGGTGCTACGACCAAACTTTGGTTGACTTGCTGGATTTTGAGCGTATCAATAATTCTATCAGGATTGTTCTGGAAAGTGCCGTAATTAGAATAGGTCATCATCATTCCAAACTTGGCAGAAGGCTGTACCGACAAATTGAGTGATCCAATGTTGCGAGTAGTTTGAGTGGCTTTGGTTTTACTAACATTATCTTGCTGTATGCCATAACTACCACTCAAGTTTACTCGACCCTGCCAGAAAGAAAAGGAGGGAGAAAATAGTATTTCTTGCACATCATTGTTAAAAAAATACGCTCCCATCGACTTATAATCTGTAGAAATTAAACGGTATTGAACTTGTAAGGATGCAAAGCGCGAACTAAATCTCAGACTACTATTGGCGGCATAACCCACCTGCGTACTCCGCTTTAGTAAAAATAGTTTCTTCAAAAATTCACTATCGAGGGATATTGTTCCAGTCAAATCTTTGGCATTTATATCGGAGGTATAACCACTTACACCAATGTCAGTCGACCATGATATTTTCTTGAAAAAAGTCAATTGAGAAACAATGCCGAGTGTAGTATTTTCGGCGGGAGTGATACCTTCGGCAATTGGGATTTTGATAGAATTTTCTTCATCCCAAGCTTTCGTATAAATCAGGTCAATAAAGTTCTGTGAAGAGCCTACTCCTACTTTTACGTCATATCCCATACGTCTGAAGCTAGAAGGTAAAGACGAAAAGGTATTGCGAGTAGTATCTCGTAAACTTGCTTGTTGAAAGCGTCCATACATCGCAGAAAAGCGAAATTTGCCAGGATTGAGGTCGATACCTGCCCCAAAAAACATTCGCCCAGCCAGTGTGTAATTAGAATAACTGAGGTTACGATAGCCCAAGTGCAGTCTCGCCCATTTGTAAGATGGACTCATTCCAAACTGTTGGAAGGGGCCTGAAAAGGACTGACTTTGTTGGTTAATCAAGAAAAAGAATGGCATTTGAATACCATAAAACGAAATAACAGGACTGGCAGAAATAGTCCAAGAAAAAGGGTCGAGACGTTGCCTGCCTTCAAGATTTGAATAGGTATTAAAACCTAAATTCAAACCTCCCGAGACGGTGACAGGCTTTTGTCCCTTTAAACCACCCAAATCTTGCGCTAATAGCGGAATCTGCCAAAAGCATAGTAGTATAAAAAGTTTCTTCATGAGTAGGGCAAGGAAAATGTTTACCCAAAATAAGAGGGTTTATCTCCCTTAATCCATGCCCTTTTTTAGTCATTGAACAAGTGGATAACCAATTGATTTACAATAAATTAAATAAAATTAAAAATGATTATTTTTTTCTTTGATATAGCTTATAACCCTTTTTACACATTGTGTGGTGATGATTTTGCTTTTTGAAGTTGAAAACTTTAGAAAAAAGGGAGTCCAAGACTAAGTCTTGAACTAGGCTTATTTTTAGTTTTTATGATAATAACTGTACTAAACCAGATAAGAATGTGTAGATTTGACACAATATTTGCAAAATTCAAATCAATCTATCAATCCCCCAATTAATAAAGCGTGATGCTTTATGACCTCAATTATGAAAAAAGTACTATTCATCGTCGCGATGCTTCTGCAAATTTCAAGCTTCGCTCAAGAAAATGTAAGTATTCTTAGTCCTGACAAGCAATTAAAAGTTAGTCTGGCGATTACAGATGGTAAAGCGAATTATTCTGTTACTTATCAAGGCATTACTGTATTGGAAAACTCTCCATTAGGACTTTCTACGAGTATTGGAGACTTTAGTAAATCTTTGACTTTGGTAAAAAAGGAAGAAAAGCAAATCGATAAGACTTACCAACAAAGTAGAATCAAAAAATCGAGTATTCATTACCTTGCAAACCAAGTAGTATGTACCCTTTCAAACGCTGATAAAAAGCTCTTGGAAATTACTTTTCAGGTGAGTAACAATGATATTGCCTTTCGATATGGACTTTTTCCATTTAAAGAAACGGCCAATTGTATAGTCGAAAAAGAATTGACAGGATTTAGTTTCCCTTCAAACACAACGACTTTCTTAACACCACAAGCTCCCGCAGGAAGCGGTTGGATGCGCACCAAACCAAGTTATGAAGAAGAATATGAAGTAGATGCTCCACTCAACCATAACTCCAAATACCGTTTGGGATATACCTTCCCTGCTTTGTTTCATGTAGGAAAAGAGGCTTGGGCTTTAGTTTCAGAAACAGGCGTAACAGGAGCCTATTGTGGTTCGAAATTAAGTGAATCCAATAATGGTACATTCTCTATTTCATTTCCTGAAAAAGACGAAAATAACGGTCATGGCAGTGCCGAGCCAGCAATGGCTTTGCCAGCTACGACGCCTTGGCGTACTATTACGGTGGGAACAAGTCTGAAACCAATTGTAGAAACTACGATTCCTTTTGATGTAGTTGAACCACTTTATGCACCTTCACAGGAATATAAAGCAGGACGTGCTACTTGGAGCTGGATTATGTGGCAAGATGAAAGTATGAACTACGATGACCAAATCACGTTTATTGATTTAGCTCAGAAATTAGGATATGAATATATTTTGATGGATGCTCTTTGGGACAAAAATGTGGGATATGAGCGTATGGAAGCATTGATTAAATATGCTCATTCTAAAAAGGTAGATGTGTTTTTGTGGTATAATTCCAATGGTGCTTGGAACAATGCCCCTCAAGGTCCCAAAAACTGCATGAATAATACTATTGCTCGCAAAAAAGAGATGAAATGGCTAAAAGCTCAAGGCGTAAAAGGCTTGAAAGTAGATTTCTTTGGGGGTGATAAACAAGAAACTATTCAACTTTATGAAGATATTTTAAGCGATGCCAACGAATATGGTTTAATGATTATCTTTCACGGCTGTACGCTTCCTCGTGGTTGGGAAAGAATGTACCCAAATTATGTAAGTAGTGAGGCTGTTTTAGCCTCTGAAAATTTGATTTTCAACCAGCATTTTGATGATAATGAAGCCTTTAATGCATCTCTGCATCCATTTATCAGAAATACTGTCGGAAGTATGGACTTTGGAGGGACTTTGCTCAACAAGCGCCTCAACAAAAATAACAATGGTGGAAGAACTCGCAAAACGACGGATATTTTTCAATTAGCTACGGCTGTTTTGTTCCAAACAACAGTACAGAACTTTGCACTCACACCAAATAATTTGACAGATGTTCCAAGTTTTGAAATTGATTTTATGAAAAAAGTGCCTACTACTTGGGACGAAACAGTTTTTGTAGATGGTTACCCAGGCAAATATTGCGTATTGGCACGTCGTCATGGTAATGAATGGTATTTAGTAGGTATCAATGCTGAAAAAACTGCGCTAAAAATCAATGTAAAATTGCCAATGTTTGCAGGAAAAACCGTTGCAGAATACAATGATGATGAGAAAAGAAATCCAACTTTTAAGTCAACAAAAGTCGCTAACTCTGGAGAAGCTACCTTGACTATCCAGCCAGAAGGTGGTGTTATTTGGGTGAAATAACGAGGGGTTCGATTTCGGATTTCGGATGTTGGATTGCGGAAGTGATTATGTCATCTTCGCCCTTGTCGGAGTTTTCTCCGACAAACTTGCGTCAGCAATAATTTTATTTCAAACCTAGTCCAAGACTAAGTCTTGAACTAGGTTTGAATCACTCATTGACAATCTTCTCACGAATCGCCTTTGCTACGGCTTCAGTACCACATTGAACCTGTAATTTGAAATAGATATTTTTAAGATGGCGGCGCACGGTCTCTATCGAAATAGTACATTCGTGGGCTATCATTTTATACGAAAAACCTCTTGTTAAATATTCCAATACCTCTTTCTCTCGTTCGGTTAAATGATAAGAATTTTGGTTAGGTACAGGTTTTCTAAAGGTTTGTAAAATTCTTTTGGCAATCCCTGGCGACATAGGAGCACCACCATCAAACAGTTGTTTGATAGCGCCAAACAGCATACTTGGTGAATCTTTCTTCAAGATATAGCCATCTGCACCGTAGCTCAAACAGGCAAACAATCGGTCGTCATCCTCAAATACCGTATGCATAATGACTTTCATGTTGGGGTATTTTTCTTTGACAATTTTCACACCTGTAATACCATCAATGACGGGCATATCAATGTCCATAATCAGCATATCTGGTGACTCAGACTGGATATGCCGTAAAATATCTTCACAGTTATGGTGAGTGCCTACCACCAAAAACTCCTCGGCAGAATTTATCAGTAATTCGAGTAATTCACGAAGTTTAGGGTTATCTTCATATATTGCTATTCGATTCATTAAATTGGGTTGGCTGTAGGAATGTATAAATATTAGTAAAACCTGTCAATCGATTTTGATATTACAAATCAACAGAATAAATAGATTGTTGTAAATAACCTTTTTGGGTCAGTTGCCTTATTGATACTATGCAAACGTATAAACACATCATTTTTGATTTTGATGGCACTATTGCCAATTCTGTTCCAATTTTTCTGAAAATCTACAATGAATTGGCTACAGAAAAAAACTTCAAGCTTATTTCGGAAGAAACTATTCCTCAAATCCGACATTTATCCTATCTAAAGCGAGCTGAATATTTAGGAATTCCCTTGTATCAAATTCCCTTTATTATTCCTGTGTTATACAAAAAATACAAACAAAATATTCACTCGCTACAAGCATACGAAGGGATTTTTGATTTTTTAACAACGCTTCATCAACAGGGATTCACTTTAGATATAGTCTCTTCGAACAGCAAAGACAACATTATACAATTTCTTGAAAGTCAAGACTTTTCTTATTTCACCAACATTTACTGTTCAGAAAATTTTATGGGAAAAGATAAGGTGTTGAAGAAGTTATTAAAAACCACGGGGTATCCTCTGAAAACGTGTTTGTATGTGGGCGACGAAAACAGAGATATTGAAGCCTGTATAAAAATTGATATGGATTGTGCGTGGGTCAACTGGGGCTATGAGAATGAGTTGCAACCGCAATTAAGATATTACCCTAAAGGACATTTTAAAACTCAGGAGGAACTACAAAGGTTTATTTGTGGAAAAGCCTAACCACTTAATCATTCCTTTATGAAAATTGTTTTTTGGCAAAGAATTTGCGAAAGGTAAAGTACGCACTAGCACCCTTTTTAATTCAGCAAAACTGATTTTTAAACGCTTAGTATAATTAAGCATTAGTGCAAAATAAAAATGCATTAAGACGCTTTAGGCTGTAAGCAATAGGTATTAGGCAAAAAAGTTTAAACTATTTTACGAAAAATACTTTTCAACTTTTAGCATAAAGCCTAGAGCTTAATGCGGGTACAATTATATTTATTTGGCTCACTCACTTACATCCATACGAATAAAAACCTTATGAAATTGGACGCAAATCAGATAGATGATTGGGAATGGGAAATCAAACCATCGGTTGGATGGTTCGATTTTAGTATCAAAAAAATATTCAATCATGCCAATTTGATTTGGAGTTTTACTAAGAGAGATTTACAAAGTAGCCATAAACAAACCGTTTTGGGTAACTTTTGGTTAGTTTTCCAACCACTTATTACCACGATTGTTTACACCCTTGTTTTTGCTAATATCATTAAAGTTTCCACAGACGGCATGCGTCCTCTGTTGTTTTATCTGACAGGTAACATGCTATGGAGCTTTTTTGCGGATAGTATGTTCGGCTCATTATACACCTTCAGGACAAATGCCCATATTTTATCAAAAGTTTACTTTCCCAGAATCATTTTACCGTTGAGTAGCGTATTGGTACAGGCCTACAAACTAGGTATAAATCTACTGTTCTTTATTTTAGCAGTTTTGTTTTATCAGTTTTTTACCAATTGGGAAATATCCTTTAACTATAACCTGTTGGCGATTCCGTTTCTTCTTGCATTTATGGCATTATATGCCTTGGCGCTGGGTTCGTTTTCTTTTATTCTCACCACAAAATATAAGGATTTAGAAAATATCATCCAGTTGATTATGCGACTGTACATGTTTGTAACACCTGTATTTTATCCTGTTTCATTAGTTTCGAATGATTTATCTTGGGCCTTTTGGTTTAACCCCCTGACTGCCATTTTCGAAAGTTTCAGAGCCTGTTATTCCTCAAATGAGTTTTGGACAACTGAACTCTTGATTTCATTAGGTTCAATAGCTTTATTTAGTATTGTTGCCTTACTCATCTTCAGAAAATTTGAAAGTAAATTCATAGAAGTACTCTAATGGCCAAACCAGTGATTGAATTTGACCAAGTTTCAAAATCATTTGAAATTGGTCAACTCGGAAGCGAAACTTTACGTCAAGACTTGATTAAATATTGGAAAAAACTAACTCAAAAAGCTAGTTTGGATTCATCCAACCATACATTTTGGGCTTTACAGGATATATCTTTTTCGGTAAATGAAGGCGAGGTAATCGGTATTATTGGTAGAAATGGTTCGGGTAAATCCACGCTCATGAAAATCCTTTCGAGAGTCTTACTACCTACCCAAGGCCATATTCG
Organism: Cellulophaga sp. BC115SP; assembly: GCF_009905545.1. Lineage (GTDB taxonomy): Bacteria > Bacteroidota > Bacteroidia > Cytophagales > Spirosomataceae > Flectobacillus > Flectobacillus rivi. The sequence continues at coordinate 156,663 of NZ_JAAALB010000011.1, forward strand.
TGGCAGAGGAAAAATATCAAGTATTTTGGAAGTTGGAACGGGATTTCATGGAGAGCTTACTGGACTGGAAAATATATATCTCAACGCTCAGATTTTGGGTATGAAAAAGCATGAAGTAAACCAAAAGCTCGATGAAATCATCTCATTTTCTGGAATAGAAGACTTTATCAATACACCCGTAAAGCGTTATTCTAGTGGGATGTATGTAAGATTAGCATTTTCGGTAGCAGCACATCTTGATGCAGATATATTGATTTTAGATGAAGTATTAGCGGTAGGCGACGCAGATTTTCAGAAAAAATGCCTGATTAAAATGCGGGAATTAGCCTCCTCACAAGGAAAAACCACCCTCATTATCAGTCATGATATGCAAGCTTTGAGACAGCTTTGTAACCAAATTGTTTATTTGGAAAACGGTAAACTCAAAGAGTTTGGAGCTCCTACTCCAACCATTGCAAAATATCTTTATCAGGAAAAAATAGAGTTTTTAGACCAAGATTACGCTTCGCCTGATACAGCGCCAGGAAATCAGTACTTGAGAGTCAAGCGGGTATCAATAACACCTTCTGAAAGAGTAAACCAAATTATTTATCGAAACTCTGTACTACGTTTTGAGTTAGAATATTGGAATCTCGTACCAGAGATTCAAATTATGGTGAGATTGTTTGTCTTTAGCTTTTCAGGCGAGTGTCTGATTCAGATTGATACTCCAATGAAAAATTTAGGGCAGCAAAATCTCCATAAAGTTTCGGGAGAAATCCCAAGCAATTATTTAGGGGCTGGCTCATATTATTTCTCAGTATATTTCTTGGATGCATCCGACAAAAAAGTGCTGGGCTTTGACACCTGTTTATCAATTGACTTAGCCAGTGATTTATCAAATATCTTAGGAGATATGCCTCAGGCATACGTATCCTCCATTTTAAAACTTCAACATTATTAAATCTTATTCCAAAGTATTTGTACGAAATAGGAAGTAATAGCATTTGGGTTAAAAATGACATCTCGATTTTGAACTACAATTCATTAATTCTTTTTGTACAAATACCTTTAACCACATTGTTATGAGTAAAACCGCTTATTCTCCACGAAAAATCCATCACTGTAGGTTGGAGGAAGGTATTCCTCCTCTCCCAACTGGAGAAGCAGCCTATTATCTTTTCTGGTTTAATAATATACCAATGGGGCATCTTTGGCTAGACAGCGTCCATCCAAAAGACCTTACAGAATGGGAAACGTTCATCTTAAATGCCTTAAAAAAAGCTTTTTCATATTATTTTAAGCCACTTACTGCGTTAGAAAGTCAAGAGCTATTGCACGCCTTTAAACATAACCCATCCTATTTAAATGGGCGTTTTTCAAGTAATTATAAAAAGGTATTCCAAAGCTCGATTTCGACTGAACTACCAAGTATATCTGTCGTTATTTGTACTAGGAATAGAACATCCGCCCTCAAAGAATGCCTTTCAAGGCTATTGCTTTCTACTGAACAAAACTTTGAGATCGTAGTGGTGGATAATGCTCCTTCTGATAATGGAACTGCGGAATTAATTAAAAATGAATTCCCTTCCGTAAATTATGTTTTGGAACCACGTAAGGGCTTAGATATTGCCCGCAATACAGGAGCGATGACCGCAACAGGGGAAATTCTTGCATACACAGACGATGATGTGATTGTTACTCCAGAATGGGTTTCTCAAATTAGACGAAGCTTTGCCGATCCACAAACTATGTCAGTGACGGGGTTAGTAATACCCTATCAATTAGAAACAGAAGCTCAATGTTTTTTTGAAAGATTTTGGGGATTCAACAAAGGACATCAGCCTCTCGTTTTTGATAAAGACTATTTTGAAAAACACCTTCCTGTTGGCGTTCCTGCTTGGGATGTAGGCGCAGGGGCAAATATGGCTTTTAGAAAAACTGTATTTGAAAAAGTAGGTTATTTTGATGAAAGACTAGATGTTGGCGCCTCTGGCTGTAGTGGTGACTCAGAGTATTGGTATCGTATTATGGCAGAAGGATACACCTGTAGATACTTTCCACATATCTACGTTTATCATCAACATCGTGAGTCTTGGGAAGACCTCAAGAAACAAATACATGCTTATATGAAAGGAAATGTAAGTTCAGTATTGGTGCAATATCAAAAATACGGTCATAAAGGAGAACTTTACAGACTCAGGAAAAGCTTGCCTATATACTATCTCAAACGCATAAAATATGCAATTTTACATCCCAAATCTAAGCATAACAAATTCATTTTTGAAGAAATAAAGGGTTGTTTTTCTGGTTGGAGATTTTACCTAAAACATAAATATTCAGCCTGCTACCCAGTATAATAGACACCCATTTTCTACACAAAAATTAAAAGAATTATCCCAACTCTTCTTGCTAGCTAGACAATCATATAAATATCGGCAACTCCTAGTTGCCCAGTTTCCTTATTGTTTAAAATCATTGTATTACTTTATAATATGTCTCTTTCCAAACCAAGAACTCCTGATAAACCTCCTAAAATCGAGGCACTCAGTGACCCCGATAGGCCACTGATATCGGTCATGATACCTGCTTATAACTGTTTTGCTTATGTCGAACAAACCTTAATGAGTGTCTTAAATCAAATCGAAGATTTCTCTATTTTTCAAATCGAGATTATCGATGACCATAGCACCGATGGAGATTTAAGTAGTATTGCAGAAAAATATAGTCATTTGAATATCGGCTACTTTAGGCAAGAAATAAATGTAGGCAGCTTGAGAAACTTTGAGACCTGTATCAACCGAGCTAAAGGTCATTGGATTCATATATTACACGGTGATGATATGGTAAAAGAGGGATTTTACCAAGAGATTTTTAACCTAATAAAGGCATTTCCGAATGTAGGAGCGGTATTTACGGATTATATCTACATGAATGAAAACAATGAGGAATTGTATGCGCTACCTCCTTTGCATCATGAATCAGGAATTCTTGATAATTGGTTTGAAAGAATTTCAAAAGGTCAGCGAGTACAGCCCCCAGCTATTGTTGTAAAACGTTCCGTTTATGAAGAAATGGGGAGTTTCTTTGGGGTTCATTATGGCGAAGACTGGGAAATGTGGGTGAGAATTGCCTCCAAATATGACTTTGCTTATACGCCAAAATACCTCGCTCTTTACAGATTGCATCAAAACAATATTACAAGTCGCTCATTTTTATCTAATGACGATATCAAGAGCATTATTAAAGTTATTGATATTATTCAGCACTATTTGCCAAAAGAAAAAAGAAAGGAATTAAAACGAGAATCCTTGAAGAATTTCTCACAATATTTTGCCAAAATTTCTGATAAAATCTATCACGACTATCAAAATCCACGTGCTGCGCACAAACATGCTTGGCAAAGTTTTTTAATGCATCAAAATAATGTTACACTAAAATACTTTATTAAAAACACCATAAAACGATTAATTAGATATAGAGTTTAGCTGTAGAAGTTAGTGGGCAAAATTAAAATAATTTTGCTCGCTTTAAGCTCTAGGCTTTACGCAGTAGGCTAAAAGTTAAATAGCATTTCTCATGAAGTAATAGAAACTTTTTACCTAATGCCTTACAGCTTACTACATAAAGCGTATTAAACAATAATCAACTGTCCTTCTCAATTTAGTGATTGAAGGAATTAGTGATTATGTTAAAATTTATATACCAGCGGTAGAGAGGTAATGATTACGTCTTGAGCTAAGTCAAATCTAGCATTGTAGCATCAAAAAAGGGGGCGAAAAACAATTTCCACCCCCTTTTCTGGTATAATGTTGGAGTACCCTAAATCAATATTTCAGGATGACTCACGTCTATCTAATTCTTATTTATTAGTTACCTTAAATACCCAAGCTGGTTGCGAAGCGAAGGCAGTACGAACTTTTTCTGGAATTGTTACCTCAATGCCACTAGCAGTGACTTTATATTTCAATGGTTTTACCTCTCCTACCAAAGTTATTACTGTTGACTTTTCTGCTTTTTTCCAAGGTAAAACCACCGTTGCAGGAACAGTTTCTCCTTCTTTAGCCAAATAAGTCAAATACGTCGATTTTTCTTTTCCAGTAAATGCCCATTGTCCTTCACGGTATGGTGCTACAGGTTTGGTACCATAAATTGACTCGCCATTTACCGAAACCCATTTACCCATTTCTTCCATACGTTGATAGGCTTCGTTATGCCATTCGCCATCTGGTCCTGGGGCTACATTCAACAACAAGTTACCATTTTTAGCAACGATGTCGACCAACATGTGAATGATTTCACGAAGTGATTTGTACTTATCATTAGGCACATACGACCAGCTTGTACCCATAGTTGTACAAGTCTCCCAAGGAATCGGCATGTAATGGTCAGGAATAGACTGCTCTGGTGTTACATAGTTTTCAAATTCACCTGTTACAGTACGATCCACTACCAAAAGACCTGGTTGATTCTTACGACCCATAGCAGCAATTTTTGCCATGTCAATATCTTGGTCATAAGGAATCGTTTTTTGCCAGCTGATATTTGGGTCGATAGTCGAGAACGGGCGTACCCAACCACCATCTAACCAAAGAATATCCATTTTACCATATTGGGTCATCAACTCCTCAATTTGGTTGTAGGTAAAGTCCTTAAACTCTTGCCATTTTTGAGGATATTTTTTAGGGTCATAGTTGACATTGCGGTCTTTGGGTGGAAAATATGACCACCAGTATGAAGGCGTATTCCAGTCAGGCTTTGAGAAATAAGCCCCAACCATAAAGTCCTTTTTACGGAATGCGTCAAAAACCTCCTTGGCAATGTTGCTACGTGGATTGCTAGAGAAAGGCGTTTTTGGGTCTGTAACTTTGTAGTTGGTATATTTTGAATCAAACATACAAAAACCATCATGGTGCTTTGTAGTAAAAACTACATACTTCATCCCAGCCTTTTGAGCAGCATCAGCCCACTTTTCTGGTGCAAATTTTACGGGGTTAAAAGTAGTTTGAAGGTTTTCATAAGCTTTTTTGTACTCAAAATAATTCGCAGAAGACGCACCTCTACGCTCGCACCAACCCTCGTCTTCAGGACATAATGACCAAGACTCAACGATACCCCATTCGCTATAGGTACCCCAGTGCATCAACAAACCAAATTTGATGTCTTGCCAGTTGTCTAATTTCTTTTTTACCAACTCGTCCTTCGGCCACACATACTTGCTATGGTCTTGTTCTGAGTGTTGTTGGGCGGATGTACCAAAACTGAGTACACTTGCTGCTAATCCAGCCAATATTAATGATTTTTTCATTGGGTGTTTTGATATGCCAGAATGCCTCTCATTAAGCTCTAGCTATTAAATTTGAAAATGGGTGATGGTACCAAAAAATTGATCCTATTACTTTAATGCTAATTTCTTCAAAATATACTCACCTATATTCTCTCCTTGTTTACCACCATCCTCAATAGAATCTCGAAAATGGATTCCCCCATAGAGTCTGGAAATAGCCGCTTCTTGTGCCGCATGTTTAAAGGATTTGAACTTGCGTGCAGGAACACCAAATTCTACCTCCACAACATCAGTATAAGCAAAATTCTCTCCCACTAATGCCGTTAATACAGTCGCGACAGAGGCTGAAACAACACTATGTCCACTTGTATATTCAGGAAATGGTGGCGTTTGTAGCACGGCTCTCCATGCTGGATCTATCCACTGGTTGATCACCGTTTCGGGTCTAATTCGGTTGCTTCTATATTTCTCATCCCAACAAGAAATAAAGGCGTCGGCCATTGTCATGGCTACAAGTGCGTGCGTACGAATTGTATTATTTAGGTCTAACTTTTTTTGGTTACAGGCAATGCCAGTAATACCCATCCAATGTCCTCCAGGAGATATTTTTTTGGTTCCAAAACTAATATGTCCTTTTTGGTTTAGAAAAAAAGGATTACAATCCCAGAAATTTGCAATATGTAATTGGTCTTTTGTCAGGTTTCGCGAAGCCTCATATACTTCTTTAGTAAGAGCGTAAAACTCACTCTTTGGATCTGCACTGTAAACTACAGGAGGGTTGGGTTTAAATTGACCAGCACTATCGAGTACAAAAGGACGAAGCATTCGCCAATGAGGCTCATACGCTTCTGTATAGGCTGGCGGGGTCGGTTGCCAGTATCCTGGTTTATTGATTGGTGTATACCTTAGGTATCCACTTGTTTTTACATAACCATCTTTTAGCGCATATTTAACAAATCTTTTTACTACGCTATCAGCCAATATTTTAGATTCAGCAAACGCTTTTGGAGATAATTGAAGCTGTGCCTTTTGGATTAATTCTAACTTAGGTTTTTCTAGCAAATACCCAGATGGCAATAGCTCTTCTCCCATTCTTAATAAAGTATATATTGAGGCAAAGTCTGCAACAACCGATTCTCCTATCGTCAAATCTCTAAGCTGAGGATACTGTCTCAATTGTGAGAGAACTTGATTGGCTGAGGCATTATGCTCACATAATGCATTTACTTGCCACGCTGCCAAAGTAGTGTAAGCATAGTATCTGGCGGCAGCACAAGGGCCAGTAACATCCTCGACCATGACATCAGTTATTTTCTTTAGGGATTTAACATAGTCCTCCGTGGGTAATATTGAATTGGCTTTAGGCTTTGGTTGCGCCATAACTTGTAAAGCCAAGAGTGCCATAACAAAAAATAAAATAATACGGGAAATATTCATAATGGAAAGTATTTACAATCATCCATACTCAAATACATGTAAATGGAGATGTTTGAGTTCTATTTTTGGCTATTCAAACGATAGCTTTTTACACTGTCATTATTTCTAAAAAAATGTATTTGGATACCTTTTGATTGAGGGATAATTACCAAATCTCTTACCTCACCTTTTACTTGGAAACCAGATTGATTTTGAGGAATATAGTTAAAAGTACCATTTCCTTTGTTCAAAAATAACTGACCATAGTTAGCATCCATTCTACCTATTTTGATTCTAGAATGAAAGAAATTACCAGCAAGAACAAGGTCTTTAAAGCCATCGTGATTGACATCTAAAACACTGATGGCATATACTGGAGCCATTTGCGCTTCGACTGGAAGAGGGCTAGGTTTGAATACTCCTTTTCCTTGATTGAGCAATACGATCGACTCAAACTGATTCGCTTCTAATTTATTGGCTTTGGACAACTGTTCTGGCGTAAAAAGTTGCTCCATACTTGCATCAGCGTAACTAGTATAATTAGGAAACTTTTTTCTTAATGAAAATACTTGATTTAATGCTTCATCTCGGCTTACCAATGGATAAGTTTTCCCTTGTACATAGTAATTCACAAATGGATCTATAGCTTCATTTTGGTCAAAATCTGCGTATACTAGTGATACAGGGGTCTGTAGACTTGGCTTCAATTGATTGTTTTTACCATAATTTCCAACTATCAAGTCTAAATCACCATCGTTATCTAAATCGGCAGATTCTAAAGATGACCACCAACCATTGCTAGGGTAGTTTTGTATCAATGTTTCTGAAGCTAAAAATTTACCTTGAATATTTTTGATCCAAAGAATAGGTTGCCACTCCCCCACTAAAACTAAGTCTTCCCATCCATCACCATCAATATCAATATTTTTTCCAGCAGTTATTCTCCCTAAAGTTTCCAGAGCGGGTGCTAACTCTTTCGTAACATCAGTAAAAAATCCTTTGCCGTCATTTTGTAACAATCGACTTCCAGGAGAAAAAGGGTACTTCCCAGGAGTTATTCTTCCTCCTATTACTAGATCAAGGTCGCCATCTTTATCAAAATCAATGGTCATTACACATGAGTCACTATTCAAATCACCTGTCACTAAATTATCTTCTGCCTTCTTAAAATTGCCTTTGCCATCGTTTAGGTAAAGTCTATCTTGTAACAATAAATCATCAGGAAGGTAGGAATATCCTCCACTTACGACATACAAATCCAAATCGCCATCTTTGTCTGCATCGAAAAAAATAGCATCAGTATCGGTACACATTATATCACTATCGATACTAGCTTGTTCTGTTCCTATCCACGAACCATTGGGTTGTTGAAGTAAAATAGCACCTGATTGTCCCTTCGAACCACCAATATAGATATCCACTAAACCATCTCCATTTACATCGCCATGAGCAGTCTTAGGACCTACGTATGACAACATATTTGGTAAAAGCAATTGACGCTTGAAGTCGTTGTAATCATCCTCTACATTGCCATAAGGTAAGGTATCAGTATCAATTTGCTTAAAATACGGAAATTGGCGATTTACAGCCCATTGACCAAAAGGTTCTTGAACTTTAACTTTATGAACTTGATTTATTGAAGGATTTAGAAGTGTTTGAATCTTATTGTTAGGAAAAATAATTTGTACGCTATCTACTTTGGTTTTCCCTAGCCCAAAATGTAATGGAATCATCATACAAGACTGAAAGCCTCTTGTTGGGAAATGCTCTCTCAATTGCTTTTGTCCATTTTGATATACCAAAACTTTGGTTCCATAAGTTTTGGCATCTAATAACCCATCTATGTCAAAAGCAATATAGTTCCCTTGAGTTTGTTCATTTAGGTAAATACTGGCTTCAAGGTTAACATTATTTGTAACTATTTCTAAATCACCATCATTGTCCAAATCGACATAAATAGCCCCATTAGAAAGGCGAAGTTGATCACAAGCCCATGCAGTAGTTTTATCTTCAAATTGGAGATTACCATTATTTAAGAAGAAATAGTTTTTAGTCAATGTAGAAGGCATTTCTTTGATTATATCCATCATGGCCATTGGATTACCCTGTGCAGCTTTTAGCTCCTTATCAGCATAAAACTTCATAAAGTCCATGTTGGTGTAATCTCTCAAATAGCCATTTGTAATATATATATCTTTTTGACCATCATTGTTAAAATCTGCCACTAGTGGTGCCCAGCTCCAATCTGTATTAGACACACCTGCCAGTTGACCAATTTCACTAAATGTTCCATCACCATTATTTAACTGCAACATATTGCGCATAATTTGATGATAAAACCCATTGCGAACCATTGATTTATAATTCTCATAGTTTTCGGGTCCATAAAGTAGTTTTTGACGGCGATTGTCCTCTGGTAACATGTCCAAGGTCAAAATATCTGGCAAACCATCATTGTTGATATCGACCACCTCATTTCCCATTGAAAACTGACTTAAATGCCCAACCGAGGTCTCCAATTGATCTGAAAAAGTTCCATCCTTTTGATTGATATAGAGGTAATCCTGTTCGATATAGTCGTTTGACACATAGATATCAGGCCAGCCATCTTGATTAATATCAGCAATGGCAATTCCTAATCCAAAACCCAAAGGGTTTCCTTTGATATGCGCCTTTTCGCTCACATCAATAAATTTTCCATTATCATTACGTAAGAGCCTATCACCTGCTTGAGGGTCTCGCTGACTTTTTAGTACCGAGGCATCAAAGCGTTTATAATCTTTAATGCTATGGTTGAGTAAAAAACAGTCGAGATCGCCATCTTTATCGTAATCAAAAAATGAGGCTTGAGTAGAGTTTGTTGGTAGGTCTAGACCAAACTGAGAGGCTTTTTCTACAAATTGGAAGTTTTTTTGATTAATATATAGCCTATTTCTCCTAGAGGTCTCATCTCCATCACCCGAATAGCAAACATAAATATCTAGCCAACCGTCTTGATTAATATCGACCAAAGTTACACCAGTCTTCCAGCCACTTCCTTTACTAATACCAGCTGTAGAAGTTTGGTCTTTAAATTTCATTTTCCCCATATTCTGATAAATACGATCAGAAACCATATTACCAGTAAAATACAAATCTATTAGACCATCATTATTAAAATCTCCTGCAGCTACTCCTCCACCGTTATAGAAATATTCGTAAGCCAAAACATTATGTTTTTCATTCTCTGTTAGTTGGTTTTTAAAAGTAATACCAGTTTCTCCTGGAGCCAATAATCTAAACTGACCAACAGAGGGAAAAAACAAACAAGAAAGACAGAAGAATAGTAGGAATCTCATGAGACAAAGACAAATTGAGCGTCGTATTCAGTAGTTAAGGAAAATTAAAAGTAAAAACAATATCCCAAATTATTCAAAATGCCTCTGAAATCAGAGGCATTTTGAGATAAATTTCAATAAGAATTAAGCTGTACAGTTCAGAAATAAATAATTCGTTAATACTATTCTTAGTTAATCACCAATTTAATTGAATAAACAGGCACAAAAGTTTGTGCCTGTTTTCATCCATTGATTATTGTTTATCCCACCACATACGAGTAGTGAATAAGTCAGCACCTTGTTGAGCCACTACTGCATTGTAGTTAGTAGCATTTTTAGATGATTCTGACTGAGGGTATTTCAAACGACGTGGAATTACACCTCCTGTTTCGTTACCAGGGTAGTTTGTTGGAGTCAATACAGGATAGCCAGTACGTCTCCAGTTAGCATACGCCTCATAAGAGTTTAGAAAGTTAACAGCCCAATACTGAGTATGAATCTGTTCCATCTGAGTATTTGTTGTTGTAGCGTTGTAAGGGCGAGCGGTCAAATAAGCTGTGATCGCCACATCAGAGATAGTTGCTCCGTACAAGCTAAACATTTTCATAGCAGCAGTTACACCTTTGTTGTAATGGGCAGCAGCTTGACCATCACCCCAGCCACGTAAAGCAGCTTCAGCTAACAATAATTCCACTTCAGCATAAGTTTGGAATATTGTTGGAGCGGCATTGCTAGCTACATAGTTCAAGTTAGCCTCTGAATATTCAGCCAATGAATTGTCATTCCAAGTTGTGATAAGGTTTTTGATTGTTGTATTATCATAACCATTAGGAAGACCTTTTTGTGCTGCTGGAGCAGAAGCTGTTGCTAATTGAGTAGCATCAGCGTTTCCTTGCCATAAAGTAGCAAAATATGGTAAACGAGGGTCATTGTTGTTTTTCAAGAAATCAACAAATGTTTTACTCAATTTACTGTTTGCTTTACCTTTCAAGTTAGCAGCATCATATTCTTGAGTTTTCAATGTATTTCCATCCAAGTTACGGTTGTTATCATTGGTATCTTGGTGATTGATTTTTGCAATATCATCGTTGCTTTGCATTACACCACCAGCAATTGCTTTCTTCACCCAAGTTTGAGCTAAGTTAGCATCTACTTTAGTTAAACGCATACCTAAACGCAACATCAATGAGTTAGCAAAACGTTTCCATTTAGCCACATCTCCACCATAAACAGCATCAGCAGTTCCATAAGTAGCTTTTGTTGCATCTAAAGCACCACCAGCTTGCTCTAACTCTTTCAACAAGTCAGCATAAATATCTGCTTGTTTGTCATATTTAGGAGCATACAAGTTAGACAAATAACCTTTTCCTGCCTCAGAATATGGAATATCACCATAAAGATCAGTCATACGGCTATAAATATAAGCACGCCAGATACGAGCAACATTGTACTTGTTTGACAACGCTGTGTTGTCTTTCGTCAATGAAATAATTTGCTCAATTTCCTTCACTTGGTTTTGATAACCTGTATCAAAGTAAGCACTGTAATACTCAACATTTGAAAGGTATTTATCACCTGACCAATAGGTATTCAATGAAGCAAAATGCTGAACCATTGCGCCACAATAAATCAAGTTAGCACGGTGGTTTTCATATCCTGTACCAGCTGTTTTTACAAGGTTATAAGTAAAAAGGTTTTCTAAAACAGGGTCTGTAAGAGCATTAGGGTTTTTGTTCATATCTTCAAAACCCTTATCACATGATGTAGCTAACATCGTCGCTGCAGTGAGCATACCCGTTAGCATTAATCCTCTTTTTTGTTTGATATATCTGATCATTATTTTCAAAAGATTTTAGTAAAAAGACTAGAATTTAGCTGACAAGTTCAAACCAAAGCTACGAGTAGTTGGTACTCCAAACATTTCCAAACCTTGAGCATTACCATTGTTATAAGTCGACTCAGGGTCAATGTTAGGAACGTTGTTGAAAATCATCAACAAGTTACGAGCAACAAAGTTGATTGATAATGATTGGATTGGAGTCTTAGCCAAGAATGATTTTGGAACTGTATATCCAAATGTCAATTGTCTCAACTTAGCAAAGTTGGCATTGTACACAAACTCATCTGTGATGGTTGTAGAAATTCCAGTGAAGTAGTCTTGTGCAGAGATAGTCTTAGTAAATGGAGCTCCGTTTTGGTCAACACCTGTAACTGTAACACCAGTTTCACGTACGTTGTTAGCAACAGTACGCTGAGTCAAACCGTAACGAGTAGCAAACGCATTTGTTGCTGAGTATAAAGAAGCTCCAAATTTAGCATCAATCAAGAAACTGAAATTGAAGTTTTTGTAGCTAAATGTGTTTGTTAAACCCATAGTTACTGGAGGCACACCTCTACCTAAAGAAGTAAATTCGCCTTGTACTGGCAAGCCTGTGTCTTTGTTGTACACAGTGTTACCATTTGCGTCTTTCTTAGCACGGTAACCTGCAATCATACCAAATGCTTGTCCTTCGAAGTGATAGATATACGCATTACGAGTTCTTGACTCATCCATTGAAAGTGTAGTTAAACCATCTGCAATTTTAATAACCTTGTTGTCATTGTATGCGAAGTTGTAACTAACATCCCATTTCAAGTTAGAAGTTTTAACAGGAGTTCCTGTCAATAAAACCTCAATACCTTTGTTTTCTACACGACCTACGTTCAATAATACATCCGAATAACCACTTGCTGAAGAAACAGAAGCTCTAACGGCATCATTCTCAGTTACACGATTGTACAATGTCAAATCTAAACCTAAACGGTTATCAAGAGTTTTCAAGTCAAAACCTAATTCAGTTGTAGTTGTAGTATTTGGTTTCAATTGCGAGTTAGGAATAGTACTTGTACCAATGTTCATTAATGGGTAACCCATGTATGAGTTTGACTGCAATGTATATGGTAGGTTCAAGGCATAAGCACCAGGATAACCACCACCTACTGTAGCATAAGATGCACGTACTTTACCATAAGTCAACCAATTTGGACGAGAAGCCAATGCATCAGAGAATACAAAACCTGTACTTACCGCTGGGTAGAAAATGCTGTTGTTAGCAGGGTTCAAAGTAGAGAACCAGTCTTGACGACCTGTTAAAGTTAAGAACAACAAATTTTTGTATGATAAGTCAGCCGAACCATAAACTGAGTTTACAGCAATTTTAGAATAGTCATAGTTCCAGTTACTTGAAATCAAGTTACTTGGGAAATAGTTGAACGGTACGTTAAATTGGCTACCGCTGATACCTGTTCCTTCGTTTACTTTAGACATTTGGTTACCACCAACAAATGCATTTACAGAATAATCACCAATTTCTTTTGTATATCCGATGATCAACTCAGCGTTAGTTTCAGTGATTTTACGCTCACTTTGGCTTAAGCTACCACGAGTGCTGTAAGCAATACCTGTTGGTTCAATTTGCCAGAATTTCAATTGGTTGTAGTCTGTACCTAAACGTGCTTTTGCATACAAATTGTCAGTAAGATTATAACGTAAGTTGAATGATCCCATGAAACGGTTACGATCATCTGTATTCTTTACGTAATTGGTAGCAAAATACGGGTTTTGAGCATAAACGTTATCATTCCAAAGAGATTCATAACCACGGCTATCTACGCCGGGAGCCAAAGTACGAATGTCGATACTTGTAGCCAACAACTGAGCCGCAACGTTAGGGTTTTTAGGAGTATCAGACAAGAAAGAACGGTTTTCGCCATTTTCTACGTTGTACTGAACAACACTTTGGAAAGTTAATTTTTTCGCAAGTGTACCATTTGTAGCCAAGTTGAATGACTTACGGCTAAATGTTGAGTTAGGAACAACGCTTTTCGAATCAGCATTAGACATTGAAAAACGGAAGTTCAAATCTTGGTTACCACCAGAAATCGCCAATGTATTAGAGAAAGTACTACCTACATTGTAGAAATTCTTGATGTTATCTTTTTGAGCAACATAAGCGCGAGATACACCATCTGGTTGAATTACAGACGAACCATCCAATTTAGCGCCCCAAGAAAGTCTACCTGCTGCAATAGCTTCGTCTTTAGTTGTTGGTTTAGCACCTCTAGTACCTGAGCCATACAAATACTGATAATCAGAAAGTTTTAAAGGAGTTTCTGCTGTAAAAGTTGAATTAAAATCAACACCTAAACCTTTTTGTCCTTTACCACTTTTTGTTGTAATCAAAATTACACCACTACCAGCACGGAAACCATAAAGTGCCGCAGAAGCACCACCTTTCAATACTGTTACAGACTCGATATCGTCTGGGTTGATAGAGTTCAAACCATCCCCTGTATCGAAACCACCCCACATACCTGCCGAGTTAACGTTAGTATTATCCATTGGAACACCGTTGATAACATACAATGGTTGGTTATTACCACCCAAAGAACCGTTACCACGGATAATTACACGGCTAGAACCACCAGGGCCCGTTGCTGTACTTGTAGCGTTTACACCGGCAATTTTACCCGAAAGTGCATTACCTAGGTTAAGTTCACGAGCTTGCGTAAACTCTCCTCCTTTTAACTCTGTTACTGCATAGCCGAGTGCTTTTTTGTCTTTTTGAACACCCAAGGCTGTTACAACCACTTCTTGTAGGTTTTCAACTGTAGCCTCTAGTGCTACATCTACCACAGCACGGTCGCCAACAGCAACTTCTTGCGTTGCAAAACCCAAAGATCTAAAAATCAATACTCCGCCTTTAGGTACGTTAATAGAATAACTACCAACTGCATCAGACACTGTACCTTTTGAAGTACCTTTAATCAGAATGTTAACTCCTGCTAAAGGTGTATTATTACTATCAGTTACTTTACCTTTTATTGGGCCTTGAGCAAAGATAGTTTGCCAAGAAAGGAACAGTAATGCAGTAAATAAGAGAGTAAATTTACTTTTGCATGCTTTCATTTTTATGAACTGTTTCAGTGAAAAAATTGAATTGGATGTTAATGTGATTGATAATAAGGGATACTCTACCCTAAGGGGGATTGGTGGCAAATAATGCTTTTTTCATGGATGGCTAAGAATAGTATAACGTGGAAAATTGGGATTATATAATTATTAAAAAAATGCTGAATCAAATTTACTTAAACTCAAAATAATACAGGTATTTCGTCTAATATATCAATAAGTATGCGATATTAGTAAATTATTTTAATAATTAGTACAAAAAAAAACGTTTGTATACCAAAGAGGAATTTCACCTACTAAATACTCATTCAAAATATTCATGAATTAAAAATAACTAAAACAAAATATAATTTGCAAATTTTATTATAATATTACATATAATTTTAAAATATTAAAACAAAACCCTATATAATTCGAGTAAAAGTACTTAACATTTTTTTTAAAATATATTAATAAAGTAAGTATTTTCTACAAAAGCCCACAGTACCCACAAGTTTTTTTGATATTAAATCATATACTTGTTGTTGAAAGTATTAATTTTTCTTTTTTTTGTAGTACTGTAGACTGAAACGTTAGAAAATATCAGCTCCTTTTAGTAATCTTTATTCAAGATTGACTTTTATCATTTTTGAATAACAGCACGATAGGTGATTTTTTAAGTGTCTTCTCAGATACTATATCCTAATTAATTTATATATTAAGCTCCACTAATCTGAAAGCCTATCAAATTATTTATAAAAATGTAAACCTTTTAGAACTGTTTAACGAAGTCCATGTTGGTCGAGTAATAGTCAGTCTATTCATAACCACATACTTGAATTCTTATCCCTGAATATATGTCTGATTTGTACAAATCTGCTCCGGATAGCGAAATCGTCGAGAGAGAGTCAATTGTTGATTTAAAGAAAAACAAACTAAAAAAGAAACTTTTACAACACCTTTATAATGGTGGTAACTTCACTATTGCGCAGTTGACAAAACAGCTACACACCAGTGTTCCTTCTGTCACGGCATTGGTCGAAGAACTTATCAATGAAAAGTGGGTAATTGAAGTTGGTATTGCAGAAGTGCAATTGGGGCGTAAACCTACTTTGTATAGTCTAAATCCCTACGAACGCTTTGTCTTGGCTCTTGATATCAATACCTATCAATCGAAAGCCTATATCCTGAATCTCCAAAACAAGGTAATGTACAGCGATGACATTCCTGTTTGTATTGATGGTGATAGCCCTATCGCTGACCAATTAATTAGAGCCGTCGAGAAATTCCTAGCCATTTCTGCCTACCGAATCGAACATTTTGTGGGTATTAGTGTCTCTATGCCCGGATTGATTAACCCTCGTACCGGGCTAAATTACACGTATCCACATGTAGTAGCTGATGGCGGTAGCTTGGTCTATCTCATGAAAAGTGCCCTTCAACTACCTGTATTTATCATCAACGATACCCAAGCCATTACTTTGGGCGAACACCATTTTGGGCTTGCCAAGGATATGCAACATGCTATTACCGTAAATATGGACTGGGGTGGTGTTGGTTTTGGGGTTCTTGTAAATGGTCAGGTGCTTCAAGGAGAATCTGGCTTTGCTGGTGAATTAGGACACATTCAGGTACGACCAGACGGTGAGCTTTGTCACTGTGGTAAAGTTGGTTGCCTAGATACCGTTACCAAAGCATCATACCTTATCAAACGTATCAAGGAATTATTGAAAGAAGGTCGTGTTTCGCAACTGGCAAATAAAAATATTGACCAAATCGACATCGAAATGGTGATTGAAGTAGCCAATCGTGGTGATGGTCTTGCGATTGACTTGTTACACGATATTGGTAAAGAAATGGGTAAAGGTTTGGCTATTGCGGTGCACTTGCTCAATCCGAAAACCATTATTATCAATGGTGCTTTAGCCAAAGCGGGTAAATTTATCAGCAATCCAATCGAGCAGGCGATTTACAAATACTGTTTGGCGGACTACAAAGAAAACTTGAGTATCGTAATTTCAGAGCTCGGCGAATCTGCCAAAGTACTGGGTTTACAAGCTTATGCACTGAATAAGGTTTTAGCAGAAGAATAAACAATACAAACAGTAAGTAAACATGAGTCTTCCTGTTTTTGGGAATATTTTAGGAAATGTATCCTGTTTTTGTTTGTCTGGGCTCACAATTTAGACCATTAAAGCTAAGATTTGCACAGTGTTAGGAATATATATTGACAGTTAGTCTAAAAGGCGTTCGAAAAACTAGTTTCGAACGCCTTTTTTGATACTATATTTCGAATGAAACTACTATACCCAGCTTTTTTAAGTAGGCATATTTTTTTGATAATGAGACATTTGCATTTTTATCCATCTTAAAAAGC
>NZ_JAAALB010000110.1 GCF_009905545.1 Cellulophaga sp. BC115SP
GCTCTTAACTAACAGATAGTTAAGAGCTTTTGTATAAATACTTATTCTACATCACTTCGTTTTATCCAGCCTTCGATAGTTTTACCTATCCATTCACCATTTTTTTCTGGATAATATCTAATTTTCAACCAACCGTTTTTTTCTTCAATTATCTCTATAGGGTCGTTTTTGATTAGATACATTTTGCTAGGTACATAAGGAGAATTATAAATCTTTGATTTATTGATAGTTATTTTTTTTATCTTCTTATCAAACAATTGGTTTAATAATATTGGTGAAAATTGAAAAATCAACTTGCTAATAATCATTGGGGGGAAATCTTTCTCTTTTTTATAAATATGCACATTTGAATTGATTATTTCCATTCGAGTACCTATTTGAACTGGAAATTCTTCTATTCCTAATTTGCTTAATATACCATTAAAATAAAATATACTATTGATACTACCTTCATTCTTAATATTCAAGTATTTAATATCATCTTCTTCTAAGTTTACCCTTAAAAAACGTGATTTGGCATAACTAATATCCGAGTTAGTATTTTGTACAGAGTCTAAGTGCATTAGATATGAGTCATTTTCATCAATAAAGCCTACTTTTCCAAAACCATTCAAAGCAACCTCTTTACTATCAATTAGCCCAACCCACGCTATACTATCTTTGTAAAAAACAATATAATTATTTCCATAAACACCACTTTTCCATATACCTTTGATATCAGATAGTTTAATATTTTGGGAGTTACTCAAATTTGAAATGAGTACTAATATACTCAACAGCAGGTAATTTGCGTATTTCATGATAGCTTATTTTTTTAATACTGTGATAGCTTTATCTTTTATATTTCCTCGGTTTTTCACCTCATCTTGGGGTTCAGCCCCTTTTACTTTTAATGTAACACCAGCAGTATTGTTGTCATCTGCCTTTGAATTACAATTTTTCAATCGCCAATAATACATACTTGCTTTCATTGCAACATCCAGATTTGTTTCAAGTTCATCAATATGCCCATTATCAGATGTTTGTTTATGAAAATATTTTTTATTATTTATATTTTCTATATCAGAATTCCATGCGTTACTTAGTTGCTGATAATTAAATTTTCCTGTCAGTTGAATAAACCCTCTACCTAAAAAAGTAGAACCATCCTTACTATTCGGAGAGCCATTTCCTAGATCGTAGTCTCCACCTTTTAATCTAGCTGAACAAGAATATACATAATCGAATAAAGCTGATGAACATATATATTTTCTCTTAATTTCTTCAGTAGTATCGGGAGTACCTGGTACACATTTTATTTTTTGAGTTTCTGTTGCACAGGCATCTAAATCTTCACATTCAAATCCTTCGAATAAATCACAATAATGTTTGTAACCAAAATTATCTCGGATGGCATTTTCTCTGTAACACGGTATTTCTTTTGTGTGTATTAATCCTCCCGTTTCAACACCTATCTGCCCTAAAAAATGGCTCATTTTTTCGGCATTATCAATCCCATATTCATCGCTGTACTTATTGATAATACCTGCTACTTCGTCGCATCTCTCTTGTGAAGTTCCCGAAAATATCTCATGTAACTGTGCTCCAGTAATAGGGAAAGTAGCTTGATGCTCTTGAACTTTACTACCCAAATATTTCCAAACGGCATCTATTTTAACATCTTTATTTTCAGTATCTTGGATGTCAAATAAGAAAGCTCTCAACTTTTAATAAAAATTGAGAGCTTTCTTATTTGAAAAATTATATTCTTTTACTTTATATCACTCTTTTTTATCCAGCCTTCGATAATCTTTTTACCATAATAACGGATATTGAGCCACTCTTCTTTCTCTTCTAATATCTCTACTTCATCGCCCTTTATGAGGTACATTTTGGTGGGAGAATTAGGAGAGTCATATATTATTGATTTTGATACTTTAATTAACTCCAATGATGGTGTTGGCTCTCCAACATCATTATGCATTTTACCAAATAATTTATCAAAACTAACCTCTTCAAACGCTAGTTGATTCTCATACTTATAGATTTTATCCTCTATTAATACCTCTCTGCCTGTATTAAATGTCTTAATCTGATGTTTAATCATATACCAATTATCCCTTTGTTTATCGAATCGGCAATAGCAATAATAGTTATTGGGATCCTGACCTCCTTCTTCATTAACAATACAAAATGTTGTATTATCTACGCCAAATATTGATGTATGAATAACCCAAAGTGCTTTCCTATTTACATTCTTTAAGAGGTATTCATTTTGACCGTTATTTAAGTAGATAGCTAATTCATGTCCAGAATTACCTTTGGGTACCTTATTTATTTTATTATATTCATAATCAAATTGAAGCAATATGTCTTTTAGTCCATCTCCATTGACATCTATTTTTAAGGTATCTTGGGATATGTTGCCACTATTCATATCAAATGGAATTTTATCAATTTTTATCAATGTTCTACTTTCTTGTGCATTACATGAGTATAATGCTAATATCGCTAAAATTATTAATATTTTTTTCATATTGTCAAATGTTTACTCACAAGGAAATAAACCTTTAAGTCGTTCAAATTCTTTTTTTCTTTTACTCCAGCCATTTGGCTCACAATCATAACATTTTTCCCTTACTCCTGTATTCGGGTTCTTCTTATAACCACAAAACTCTGTGTTACCACAATTTACAAGTTTAGAAACTTTCAACAAGCTTTCTTCAGATAAATCACTACAATATCGAGAACATTTCTTTTCTATTTTCCAATACCAAAAAGCAGATAATACAGCATATTTAGGATTTGTGGCAACCTCTTCAGGATGATTTTCAAAATCAACTTCATCTCCCTGCTCTTTACAATATGTTTCAAAGGGTTCATAATTATACTCCCAGCCAGTTAATTGCATTAGACCTCTGCCTTTGTACTTTGATTGGCTACTTGCATAATCACTTGGAAGTTCTGATAAATCTTTAAGTTGTGTCGTTTCTTCTGCAATTTGTGTGAAAAAATGTATTCTTTCTTCACAACTAGTAATTCCAAACTCCTTCAAATACTTGTTTATATAAGGAAGAAAGTCTTTACTTTTTTGTTCAGTTACTTTAGGAAATATTTTTTTAAGGAGTACTTCGTCTAATTCACCTGTAAATGAAATATTTTTAGTCCCCTGCCCACTCAAATACTTCCAAACAGTATCGATTTTCTCTACTTTCTTTTCTTCATCTAATACGTTGATGCTTAAGACAATATTGCTTGAGTTGGGTACTGAAAA
>NZ_JAAALB010000111.1 GCF_009905545.1 Cellulophaga sp. BC115SP
AATGTCGTATTTTCTTTTATCTTTTCTTACCAGCTTTTCAAAGAACTCTTTATCCCAAAATAATTAACCAACTTATCATCAGTACATTATCTCAAAATTTGTCGTCAAATCTCTTTCGATTCAACCGCTTCCCGTTGTTTGGGAGTGCAAAATTAGTAGCTTTATTTTTAACTTCCAAATGTTTTTGAAAATATTTTTTGAAATTTATTTTCGAAACACTTAACTCTATCTCTTCGCTACAACTCCTTTCCCGTCGTTTGGGAGTGCAAAATTCCCACTTTATTCTCAACCTTCCAAATCTTTTATCAACTATTTTTTGAAGTTTTTTGTAAGTCGTTGAACATCAGAAGATACAGGTGGTAAAAAAAATGACACCAAATTGATATAATTCAATTGGTGTCATATCTACAAACTCACAAACACAATTAATACTTTGAATATTTATAAATAATATTTCAAACTTTAGCTTACTTCTAAACGAAAACCTACCCCATGTACATTACTGAGCTTGATATTAGTGTCTCTATTAAGGTATTTTCGTAAACGAGTGATAAAAACATCGAGGCTTCTTCCTTTAAAATAGTCATCATCTCCCCAAATAGTGATCAAAATTTTATCACGAGAGAGCGTTTCGTTTTTATGTTGAATCAAAAAGGCTAATAAATCTGATTCTCGATGGGTAAGTTCTTGTTGAAAATCATCGATAGTCAGTTTGAGGTTTTTACTATCATGTATATAACGCCCTATTTGAAGCACACCACTTGAGACTGTAGTTTTTTTGCCTGTCCGTTTCAGGATAGCTTCAATTCGTAAAACAAGTTCCTCTATACTGAAAGGTTTTGTCAAATAATCATCCGCTCCTAATTTAAGACCTTTGATACGATCTTCTTTAAGCGATTTTGCCGTTAGGAATATTATAGGAATTTCACTTCCTGCTTTTCTAATGGTTTCGGCCAGCGTAAACCCATCCATTTCTGGAAGCATTACATCAAAAATACACAAATCATATTCATTTTGCTGGAAAGCTCTTTGCCCGGCTTTGCCATCTACTTGTAAATCGATTTGATATCCTTCTTGTTCAAGATTATCTTTTACTACAAACCCTAGGCTTTCATCATCTTCGACGAGCAGAATTCTGGTCATTATATAAATATGTATATAGTTAGTTTATGATAAGACAATTTATTAGGAATATTCCCTATTTAGAAAATTTAAGTATTTGCTAATGTAGCCTATTTGGTCAAATTATCCAATTTATTAATATTTGCATAATTTATATAACTTAGTAAAGTTATATAGAATACCAAGGTTGTGCTATTCTATATAAACACATTCATCAACAATTTATTATCTAAAACTCATGTCAACTATGAATCAATCCTCTAACCAGCAATTGGTGGAGCAAATGACAAATCACCTAGAGAAAATAAAACTAGGAGGTGGTCTCAAAAATATTGCCAAACAACACGACCGTGGAAAGCTCACAGCACGAGAACGCATTGCCTACTTAATCGACCCTGATACAGAATTTTTAGAATTGGGTGCTTTTGTAGGTTTTGGAATGTACCAAGAGTATGGCGGCTGTCCTGCGGGAGGAACTGTTGGGGGCATTGGGTATGTGTCAGGAAAACAATGTATGATTGTTGCCAACGACCAAACCGTTAAAGCTGGAGCGTATTTTCCCATTACTGGCAAAAAGAATCTCCGTTTGCAGGAAATAGCTTTACAAAATAGGCTCCCTATTATTTATTTGGTAGACAGTGCAGGAGTTTTTCTACCTATGCAAGACGAAATTTTTCCTGACAAAGAACATTTCGGTAGAGTTTTTTACAACAACTCTATTATGAGTGCGATGGGCATTACTCAAATATCGGCTGTTTTGGGAAGTTGTGTTGCTGGTGGAGCCTACCTTCCTATTATGTCAGACGAAACCTTGATGGTCGAAGGGCAAAGTTCGATTTTTTTAGCAGGTCCCTATTTAGTAAAGGCTGCTATTGGAGAAAACATTGACGCTGAAACATTGGGCGGTGCTGTGACACATACCGAACTTTCTGGAAATGCTGATTATAAATTTTCAACCGAACAAGAGTGCTTGGATCAGGTAAAAAGAATTATTGGAAAACTTGGCGAGGATACCAAAGCTGGTTTTAATAGAGCAACCTCTAGTTTGCCAACCAAAAATCAGAAAGAGATTTATGACATTTTACCCGAACTTAGAACTAAGCCTTATAATATGATAGATATTATCGAGCGATTGGTTGATAATTCGGAGTTTGATGAGTTTAAAAAAGATTATGGAAAAACTATTCTTTGTGGATATGCTCGTATTGATGGCTGGGCTGTGGGCATTGTAGCCAATCAGCGCTTGATTACTAAAAGTGGTAAAGGCGAGGTTCAGATTGGAGGTGTTATATATAATGATGGAGCCGACAAAGCTGCTCGATTCATTATGAATTGTAATCAGAAGAAAATTCCGTTGGTATTCTTACAAGATGTTACGGGATTTATGGTTGGAAGTCGCTCGGAGCATTCGGGTATTATTAAGGATGGTGCTAAAATGGTCAATGCTGTAGCTAATTCGGTCGTTCCTAAAATTACGATTGTCATAGGCAATTCTTACGGAGCGGGTAATTATGCGATGTGTGGAAAGGCGTATGACCCACGTTTTATTTATGCCTGGCCAAGTGCTAAAATCGCTGTAATGGGTGGGGAACAAGCTGCCAAAACCTTATTACAAACGCAAATTGCATCGATGCAGTCGCAGGGCAAAGAAGTTTCGAAGGAAGAAGAAGAGATATTACTCAAAGAAATTATTGAGAGATATAACACGCAAACAACACCTTATTATGCAGCTGCAAGATTATGGGTTGACGAAATTATAGACCCACTACAGACACGACGTGTAATTTCTGAAGGCATTGCAGCGGCCAATCATGCTCCTATTGAAAAAGAATTTAAAGTAGGTGTTATTCAAACTTAGTAAAGGATATTTGATATAAATGCGAATATTGGGTTAAAAAAACAGAGATAGTAAAATCATAGGTCAGTAAATTTGTGTTGCCAAACATATATAAT
>NZ_JAAALB010000112.1 GCF_009905545.1 Cellulophaga sp. BC115SP
TCCTTTGTGACAGCGTTGCTGTGTTTCGGGACTGCAAAATTAGAAGAATGTTTTTAAAATCCCAAATCAAACAAGCATTTTTTGTGATTTTTTTTAAAATAAATCATAAGTCGCTAATCTTCAAGGAAGTAAAATTTGTTATTTAGCAATCATTTTAACAACCGCATTACCAGTTTGTCCCATATAACTCACATTTCCTTGAATATCGAAGTTTGTATCATTCAATTGTATTAACGTAAATTCACCTGAAAGAGCAAGTCCACCTTGAATAGTCACGTTTGTTAACACAACTTTACTTTGATCAGAATTAAACGCCCACGTACCTCCAGTGATAGCAGTACCGTTGTTATCGGTACCTGTAACGGTACCATTGCTATTTAAATTGAATGTTACTTTCGATAAATCATACAAGTTTTGCGTATTACCTTTTTGGTACAACATAATGATACCGTTTACTGTAAGATTATCAATAATCCAAGTTTTGGCAGAGATGTACTCTGTCTTAGTTTTAGTTGGAGTCGGATTGTCATTACTTTTGCAAGACGAAAACAACGTTACCAATACTGCAAAGCAGATAAATAGATTTTTCATGAGAGCAGGGATTTTTGTGAATGATGTATTAAAGAAAACACGCCTGCAAAAGCAGGCGTGTCGAGGGATATTAATAAATAGTTTCTTTTTGAGCTTTAACTTTCTCGTCAGCGATATAATCGTCAAAAGTCATCAACTTATCCAAGAATCCTTTTGGACCAATTTCTAACATACGAGTAGCTACCGTTTGAGTCAATTGGTGGTCATGGCAAGTAAACAACATTGTTCCTGTAAAATCAACCAAACCGTTGTTCAGTGCAGTGATCGATTCTAGGTCAAGGTGGTTGGTAGGCTCATCAAATAATAAAACGTTGGCTCCAGACAACATCATACGACTAAACATACAACGTTGTTTCTCTCCTCCTGATAACACTGTACATTTTTTCAAGGCTTCATCTCCTGAAAACAACATACGGCCTAAGAAACCACGAATAAAGCTTTCGTCTTTTTCTGTTGAATATTGTCTCAACCAGTCAACCAAATTTAAACTTGCATCTGCAAAGTATTTGGCGTTATCGTTTGGCAAATAAGCCTGAGTTGTAGTCACGCCCCATTTGAATTCACCGCCATCCGCTTGACGTTCGCCAGTTAGGATATCCAAAAGCGCAGTAATTGCCAATGAATCGCGAGAAAGCACCGACATTTTATCGCCTTTATTTAACGTGAAAGAAAGATCTTTGAACAAATATGTTCCGTCTTCAGACTTCGCCGAAAGGTTTTCTACAGTCAATAACTGATCTCCTGCTTCACGCTCTGGTTTGAAGTTGATAAATGGATAACGACGAGAAGATGGTTTTATGTCATCAACTTTCAATTTATCCAACATTTTTTGACGAGCAGTTGCTTGCTTCGATTTCGCTACGTTGGCAGAGAAACGGCGAATAAATTCCTCTAATTCTTTACGTTTCTCATCATTTTTCTTGCTTTGGTCAGCACGTTGGCGAGCTGCTAATTGAGAAGATTCGTACCAGAACGTATAAGTACCGCCATACAATTGAATCTTACCATAGTCAAGGTCTGCGATGTGAGTACACACATTGTCCAAGAAGTGACGGTCGTGGGATACTACAATGACAGTATTTTTAAAATTTTGCAAGAAGTTTTCCAACCACATGATCGACTCGATGTCCAAGTTGTTGGTAGGTTCATCAAGCAAAAGAATATCAGGTGCACCAAACAACGCTTGTGCTAAGAGAACCTTCACTTTATCAGATCCGCTTAAGTCTTTCAACAAAACATAATGCAAGTCTTCTTTGATACCTAGGCCACCTAACAACATTCCTGCGTCAGATTCTGCTTCCCAACCATTCATTTCTGCAAACTCAGCTTCCAAATCAGCTGCACGATTACCATCTTCTTCCGTAAAATCTTCTTTCAAGTAGATAGCATCTTTCTCAAGCATGATATCGTACAGGCGTTTGTTTCCCATCATCACAGTTTGAAGCGCAGTTACCTCTTCGTATTCGAAGTGGTTTTGCTTCAAAATGGACATACGCTCTCCTGGATTCATAGAAACAGACCCTGTTTGTGAGTCTAATTCACCAGAAAGAATTTTCAAGAAAGTTGACTTGCCAGCACCATTAGCTCCAATTAAGCCATAACAGTTGCCTTCAGTAAATTTAATATTAACATCTTCAAAAAGTACCCGTTTGCCAAAACGGAGTGATACATTCGATACGGTAAGCATTCCTTAGTATATGAGAATTATAAAATGAGATAAAAGTCAAAAGAATGGGCATTTTTTGCCTCTATTATCTTAACAAAGTACAAAATTACAAAATGATTCTGACAACTCAGATTTTAAAGTTGGGAGATTTGGAAATGTAGCTATTTTGAAATAAAATTAAAACGAATGTTAGGACGTAAGGAGGACTGAAAGTTTTAAATGATTTTTGATTCGACTTTGTTTATCACGCAGGATAATTTGACAAAATCGAATTCAAAAGTTGTTAAATGCTGGATATTTTAGGTTCAAAAGAATTTTTTTTATGTTTTTTTTCTGAACATAATGGGTTTATTAGTATGTAACTAATCAACTGAAAAATAAATAATTACTATGTGCATTATGATGAAGAAAACATCTTTATTAGCCGAAAAAACGAGGGTTTTTACATAAAAAAATAGATTTTTTTTCCTGAAACGTTTGTGTTTTTAAAAACAATCTTCTAATTTTGCATCACAGAAACACAGAGACACTGTAACAAAAT
>NZ_JAAALB010000113.1 GCF_009905545.1 Cellulophaga sp. BC115SP
CTTAAGTTTACTACACCGCTTCCACATACTGCGCCATTCGTTACATTTCCTGAACTTGGGGCACTTGGGATTGGGTTTACTGTGCCTACTACTGATTGACGTGAGTTCGTTGCAGTCTCACAAGTCGTAGTATTATCTTTACAACCTACATAATAAGTTGTCGTCGCTGCTATACTTGGTGCATAACTTGTACCTGTCGACAACACTACTGTCGATGTTTGACTTGCATACCATTGTACTGTTTGTCCTGTCGAACATGTTGCACTTAAGTTTACTACACCACTTCCGCATACTGCACCACCTGATACATTACCTGCACTTGGTGAACTTGGTATTGGATTTACTGTACCTACTACTGCTTGACGTGAGTTCGTTGCCGTTTCACAAGTTGTTGTATTGTCTTTACAACCTACATAATAAGTAGTCGTTGCTGTGATGCTTGGTGCGTAACTTGTACCTGTTGTCAATACACTTGTCGATGTTTGACTTGCATACCATTGTACCGTTTGTCCTGATGAACATACTGCACTTAAGTTTACTACACCGCTACCACATACTGCGCCATTTGTAACATTACTTGAGCTTGGTGCTGGTAGGTTTGGATTTACTGTACCTACTACACTTTGACGGGTTCCTGATGTCGTTTCACAAGTTGTCGTGTTGTCTTTACAACCTACATAATAAGTTGTAGTTGCTGTTAAACTTGGACTGTAGCTTGTACCTGTTGTCAACACACTTGTTGAACTTTGACTTGCGTACCATTGTACCGTTTGTCCTGTTGAACATGTCGCTGTCAAAGTCACTACGCCAGCTTCACATCTTGAAGCGCCTACTACATTACTTGAACTTGGTGCACTTGGAATTGGGTTAACTGTTCCGATTACGCCTCGACGTGTTCCTGTTGCTGTTTCACAATTCGTTGTGTTATCTCTACATGCTACGTAATAGGTTGTCGTTGCCGTGATGCTTGGTGCATAGCTTGTACCTGTTGTCAATACACTTGTTGATGTTTGACTTGCATACCATTGTACTGTTTGACCTGATGAGCATGTCGCTGTCAAATTCACTACACCGCTTCCACATACTGCACCATTCGTTACATTTCCTGAACTTGGTGCACTTGGGATTGGGTTAACTGTCCCTACTACTGCTTGACGTGCATTTGGTGCCGTCTCACAAGTTGTTGTATTGTCTTTACAACCTACATAATAAGTAGTAGTCGCTGCTATACTTGGTGCATAACTTGTACCTGTTGTCAAGACTGTTGTTGAAGTCTGGCTTGCATACCATTGTACCGTTTGACCTGTCGAACATGTTGCACTCAAGCTTACTACACCACTTCCGCATACTGCACCACCTGATACATTACCTGCACTTGGTGAACTTGGGATTGGGTTTACCGTTCCTACTACTGCTTGACGTGAGTTTGTTGCTGTTTCACACGTTGTTGTATTGTCTTTACAACCTACATAATAAGTTGTCGTTGCGGTGATGCTTGGTGCATAACTTGTACCTGTTGTCAATACACTTGTTGAACTCTGACTTGCATACCATTGTACCGTTTGTCCTGATGAACATACTGCACTTAAGTTTACCACACCACTACCACAGACTGCGCCACCTTGTACACTTGATGAACTTGGTGCTGGTAGGTTTGGATTTACTGTGCCTACTACACTTTGACGGGTTCCTGATGTTGTTTCACAAGTTGTTGTATTGTCTTTACAACCTACATAATAAGTAGTTGTTGCTGTCAAACTTGGAGCATAACTTGTACCTGTTGTCAACACACTTGTTGAACTCTGACTTGCATACCATTGTACTGTCTGGCCTGTTGAACATGTCGCTGTCAAAGTCACTACGCCTGCTTCGCATCTTGAAGCGCCTACTACATTACTTGAACTTGGTGCACTTGGGATCGGGTTAATCGTTCCTATTACGCCTTGACGTGTTCCTGTTGTTGTTTCACAATTCGTTGTATTGTCCTTACAAGCTACATAATAAGTAGTCGTTGCCGTGATACTTGGTGCGTAGCTTGTTCCTGTCGTCAATACACTTGTTGATGTTTGACTTGCATACCATTGTACCGTTTGTCCTGTCGAACATGTTGCACTCAAGTTTACTACACCACTGCCACAAACTGCGCCATTCGTTACATTTCCTGAATTTGGTGCACTTGGGATTGGGTTTACTGTCCCTACTACTGCTTGACGTGAGTTCGTTGCCGTTTCACAAGTTGTTGTATTGTCTTTACAACCTACATAATAAGTAGTAGTCGCTGCTATACTTGGTGCATAACTTGTACCTGTCGACAATACCACTGTCGATGTTTGACTTGCATACCATTGTACCGTTTGCCCTGTCGAACATATTGCACTTAAGTTTACTACACCACTTCCGCATACTGCGCCACCTGATACATTACCTGCACTTGGTGAACTTGGTATTGGATTTACTGTCCCTACTACTGCTTGACGTGAGTTCGTTGCGGTTTCGCAAGTTGTTGTATTGTCTTTACAGCCTACATAATAAGTAGTCGTTGCCGTAATACTTGGTGCGTAGCTTGTACCTGTTGTCAATACACTGGTCGAGGTCTGACTAGCATACCATTGTACCGTTTGTCCTGATGAACATACTGCACTTAAGTTTACTACGCCACTACCACAGACTGCGCCACCTTGTACACTTGATGAACTTGGTGCTGGTAAGTTTGGATTTACTGTGCCTACTACACTTTGACGGGTTCCTGATGTTGTTTCACAAGTTGTTGTATTGTCTTTACAAC
>NZ_JAAALB010000114.1 GCF_009905545.1 Cellulophaga sp. BC115SP
ATTAGGGTAGAACAGGTAATTGGGGCTAAGTCGTAACAAGGTAGCCGTACCGGAAGGTGTGGCTGGAACACCTCCTTTCTGGAGAGTGCGTATTGGAAACTTTTCTTACCAAATTTCAAAGTGTTTTGCTCGGAAGAGAGTATGACATAAGAGTATTAAAAAGGAGATTCACTTGCGAGAGTGAAGTGTGGAACTGAGAGGTAAAGCGGGCTTGTAGCTCAGGTGGTTAGAGCGCTACACTGATAATGTAGAGGTCCGTGGTTCGAGTCCACGCAGGCCCACAGGGTGAAGGTAATTGGGGGATTAGCTCAGCTGGCTAGAGCACCTGCCTTGCACGCAGGGGGTCAACGGTTCGAATCCGTTATTCTCCACAATTCGAAGAAGTATTATAATAGTAAAAGATGCAATTACGAACGAGTATTTGCGCACTGCTGAAGTTTGATTGATTTAATTATTGATTAAATGAAAGTATAAAGTTCCTTGACATATTGTGAAAGATAGAGAAACGAGTAAGAGTTAAAGAAATTTAGCGACAGAGCATAAGTGAATTAAGGGTGTATGGGGGATGCCTAGGCTCTTGAAGGCGAAGAAGGACGTGTTAAGCTGCGATAAGCTACGGGGATTTGCACAAAAGAATTAATCCGTAGATTTCCGAATGGGGCAACCCAATGGTTTGAAGAACCATTACCACAATGTGGGGCAAACCCGGAGAACTGAAACATCTAAGTACCCGGAGGAAGAGAAAACAAAAGTGATTCCGTAAGTAGTGGCGAGCGAACGCGGATTAGCCCAAACCGTTGTTGTTACGGCAATGACGGGGTTGTAGGACGTTTTTTTAGAAAAGATTTTAATTTGAATGAGTTGGGAAGCTCAGCCGTAGAAGGTGATAGCCCTGTAAGAGTACATAATCTGGACGTAGACGAATCCTGAGTAGGGGGGAGCTGGTGAAACTCCCTTTGAATCAGCCGGCACCATCCGGTAAGGCTAAATACTAACAAGAGACCGATAGTGAACGAGTACTGTGAAGGAAAGGTGAAAAGTACCCCGAATAGGGGGGTGAAAAGACCCTGAAACCATACACTTACAAGCGGTCGGAGCAGCGTGATGCTGTGACGGCGTGCCTTTTGCATAATGACCCTACGAGTTACTCTTCCTGGCAAGATTAAGGATTTAAGATCTGGAGTCGGAGCGAAAGCGAGTCTGAACAGGGCGTTTAGTCAGGGGGAGTAGACGCGAAACCTTGTGATCTACCCATGGCCAGGTTGAAGGTGTGGTAACACACACTGGAGGACCGAACGAGTTTACGTTGAAAAGTATTTCGATGAGCTGTGGGTAGGGGTGAAAGGCTAATCAAACTGGGAAATAGCTCGTACTCCCCGAAATGTTTTTAGGAACAGCGTCGTGGTTGAGTTTCATGCAGGTAAAGCTACCAATAGGACTAGGGGGAGTCAAATCCTACCAAATCCTGATGAACTCTGAATGGCATGAAATATACACGGCAGTGAGGGCCGGGGTGCTAAGGTCACGGTCCGAGAGGGAAAGAACCCAGACCAACAGTTAAGGTCCCAAAATCTATACTAAGTTGAACAAAGGAGGTCTGATTGCAGAGACAGCCAGGATGTTAGCTTGGAAGCAGCTATTCATTTAAAGAGTGCGTAACAGCTCACTGGTCGAGCGAGGCGGGCATCGATAATAAACGGGCATCAAGTATAGTACCGAAGCTTTGGATTATATAGAAATATATACTGGTAGGGGAGCATTCTGATAGCGGTGAAGGTGAATCGACAAGGTTTGCTGGAGTGATCAGAAAAGCAAATGTAGGGATAAGTAACGATAATGGGGGCGAGAAACCCCCACGCCGAAAAGTCAAGGATTCCTCAGCTATGCTAATCAACTGAGGGTTAGTCGGGGGCTAAGGGTCTAGCGAGAGCGACAATCTAATGCACATCAGGTTAATATTCCTGAACTTACTATTAGGGAAACACGATGACGGAGATTCGTGGTTGGCAGGTACTGACGGAATAGTGCCTCTGAGTGGAAGCCGCAAGGCAGATGCGAGTCAGCGAAGAAACTTCCAAGAAAAGTTGTGAATCATAACTTAATAGTAACCCGTACCGTAAACCGACACAGGTGACTGGGAAGAATATTCTAAGGCGCTCGAGTGAATCACGGCTAAGGAACTCGGCAAATTAACCCTGTAACTTCGGGATAAAGGGAGCCTACTCAGCGATGAGAGGCCGCAGAGAATTGGTCCAGGCGACTGTTTAACAAAAACACATGGCTTTGCAAAAACGAAAGTTGACGTATAAGGCCTGACACCTGCCCGGTGCTGGAAGGTTAAGAGGGGATGTTAG
>NZ_JAAALB010000115.1 GCF_009905545.1 Cellulophaga sp. BC115SP
TAATACTTACCTAAAGTTAAAAAATATCACACTTTTTAAACTTTTAATCCGTACTATTTTTGGGGAAGCTTACAATATAATGAATTATCTAATCCATTAAAAAACCATTTTTCACAGATATAAAAACACTCATACATCAACTTTGGAACTTCCAAAGAATCTGATTTTAACTCATAACTTTTATCTTGAAAAAAGAGGTAATTATGTTCGATTTTTAAAGAAAATACCCCATATATCCTATTTTTAAGTATTAAATTCATAGTGCCTGATTAGTTTACATCTACAATCACATATATTTTATTATCAAAATTGCTAACCAACCATGTTATTAAAATCTTGTAACGCATCTGCTTTCCCTTGTGCTGTATTAGGTCTCGTAGGAAAAACATCAACTCGTAACCCAAAAGCGTTGTTCCAAATTGTTTCAAAAATCTCATCTTTTTTTGAACCCTGAAAAAGTCCTTGCATTTTAGTTTTAGCTTCTGATAAATTAGTTTTTCGGTCATTAAACACATATCTTAACTCTGCCATGCTTCCAATTTGCGAAAGATAACTCATTAACTGCTCGGCGGATGCCGTTGTGTTGAGGCTTGTTGTGGTTTTATAGCTCTTGAACTCAACAAATCGTATTTGGTCATTTACTCTTATGTCATACTGTCGATTTGGATAAGGTGCTGTTGGTGGAAAATTCTGATCAATGGCATCTGTATTGTCTGCAAAGGAACGTTCAACCATGTATTTTATCATGTGTTGAGCACCATCACGCCCAATACTCGGTATATTTCGTACTTCGCCCTCTGGCTCAACTTCGTAACTGATATTACTTGCAAAAACTTCCCGGTTGTACCAGCCCATAAAACCCGTTTCATTATGATGTTTCTCATATACCTCGGCTGTATTGAGCAATATGTCTTCTAATTCTGGCAATGATGCCAAGCCCTGATTTCCACAAATTTTACATCTTGATTGGTCATATTTCTGAATAAAAGATACTATTGTTCCTCCATTATTGGTAAATGCCGCTAATTTATTAGGATTATTTTGGATGGTACGAACTGCTTGTAAAATTTCATAGTCTTGTTTGAATTTTGAGGTTGGTTTTGCATCATAAACCACTTTCCAAGCATCTATCAGCCCCACCGTCAAGCTATTTATATTGCCACAAAGATAGGCATTTCCACCGCAGGTGCTTGGGGCTATATCCCCAAAAAACGCTTGAATCTCTCCACTCGTGAAACTCAGTAGCCTAGTCACGATTGGTCGTAAGCTCGCTACCGTTGGAAATGTACTGCATAACTTTGTTACACCTGCATTGCCGTTGGTGCCACCTCGGGCTTGGAGTGTGTTAAGGTCTTGGCATAGGGTGTATTCGGTATTGTCTTCCCCGCTTGCTGGCTTTAGTACCGTTTTGCCACAGTAAACACATTTGCTGTCGTCGCCTATTTTATAGGTTTTACCATCTTTTATCAAGACAATTGGTTGGGTCGATGTCATGCTTGAGGTCTTTAGCCTTACCAAAATGTTTTGAACTGAGTTGATGGTGCTTTGCAATACCTCATACGTTCCTGAACTACTGCTTAATGCCTCGCCTGTTTGGTCTAGTATTTGGCTTGCATTTACCTCGGCTACTGCGCTGGCTTGACTCACGATGCTGCTTATCTCTGATGAGTTTCCATTAATTAGACCACTTGCCACATTGGGTACTCGCATTACCGTTTCGATGATGCCACTATTATCTATGATACGAGCTTCTACTTGAGGGCTTCCTGTAAGGGTCATTATACCCAATGTACCCGTTAGAGTGGTCGAACGTACCCACTTTAAGGCTTTATCCTTGATTCCTAGCCATGAGTTCACCCATGATTGTACACGGCTTACACTGCTCAAGATGCCCGAACTTGGCGTACTGCCTGAGACTAATATTGCCTTGGAGAAGTCCGCAAAAAAAGTTGGATTTTCCAATCTCGTCAATACATCGTCTGAAACGTTTTGTAGAGCATCTGCCAATTGGGTTCGTTCGGCACGAGTTAAGGTCATCAAATTCGCAAACAAATTTGGTCGAAGCCAAGCCAATTTTGCCCCCAATAACGCTGAGGATGACAAAGAAAACTTTGAAAATGATAAGCCACTGTTCAATAAACCAGCGATAACGGCCGTTGTGGCTGCTCTTAGGGTAGCTTGGTTGTAGTTTACTTTGCTTAAATCTTTGGTTTGTTTGTACTGGTCATAAATGTCTTGCACTCCTG
>NZ_JAAALB010000116.1 GCF_009905545.1 Cellulophaga sp. BC115SP
TCATAATACTTACCTAAAGTTAAAAAATATCACACTTTCTAAACTTTTAATCTGTACTATTTTTGGGGAAGCTTACAGTACATTTTTACCAGATTTAATTCCTGCTAAACGCATTTCAACATTTTTAACAGTTTTCTTTGGGTTGGTATGTAAATCCAATTCGGCACAAGTATAACATCGAGCCCGATTATCTAAATCTAATAACAGAGATGATTTTTGATTAGAGATATATCCAAATTGTAAATAGGTCAAAACCATATAAATATAATTACAGTTTTCCTCTTTAACATCACACTTACTTAGATCTAAAATCCCACCAACTTCTAATAACTCATTCCATTCATTTAATTTCTCGGTTACCTTTTCAGCATACTCTTGGGTTTCTTGTAGTATATTACTATCATCCAAACAATCGGCTAGTTTGAGTTGATACAAATTCACCAGTATCTGTTTCTTGCCTCCTGTGGATGAAAAGTTTGGGATGTGTGGACTTGTTAAGCAATCTGACTTTACATACATAAAAAGCTCTTAACTAACAGATAGTTAAGAGCTTTTGTATAAATACTTATTCTACATCACTTCGTTTTATCCAGCCTTCGATGGTTTTACCTGTCCATTTATCATTTTTTTCTGGATAGTATATGATTTTTAGCCAATTATCATTTTCTTCTATCACTTCTACTGGGTCATTTTGGAGTAGATACATATCTGTTTTCCTGTATTTGGATGAGTGTAAATATGTCTTATTTTTGATTAGTTTATAATTAACTGCTAAGAATTCACGAATGTAATTTATTTTATTTTTTCTGGATTGTCTAAGTAAATAACCTATATACTTATTTGGTAATCTTTCAACTTTTGAATAATAAAATTCATTTACGTTGATGATAACCATCGACTTCCCATCGTCACTAAATTCAAAACCAGAGGGTGAACTATTTTTATTAAAACAAAGCTGAAAATTTTCATGTAAATTGAAATCAGAAATACAATCTTTACAACCATTTTTATCCTTTGCCACAGTGAAGCAAAAAGAATTTATGGAAACAGATAAGCTTGTATCTGATATACAAGTAATCATTAAATAACTATTTCTTTCATTAAAAACCCAATAGCTTTCTTCTTTAAATACTTTAAATACGTCTTCATTAATCTCACATTTCCAAACACCGACAAAATTTTTCTTTTGACCATAGATAGCCAGAGGCAAAATTGAGAAAAATATAATTAACTTTAGTTTACAAATCATTTGATTATTTTTTTAAAATTAGAATTGCATTATCCTTATGTTCTTTTCTAGTTTCTCTTAAAGAATATCCTCCATTGACCTTATAAGTGACAGAATCTGTATCATCTAAATCAGCAGAAGAATTACATTCTTTCATTTTCCAATAATACATTGCAGCCAACATGGCTATCTCTGTGTTGTTTTCCAACTCATCAATATGACCTCCCTCAGAAGCATGTTTATGGAAATATTTTTTGTTAGAGCTATTTTCAGGGGCAGTATTCCATGCATTACTTAATTGAGTATAGTTTGATTTGCCTGTTAAATGAATAAAACCTCTGCCCAAAAAAGTTGAACCATCTTTTGAAGCAGGAGAACCATTTCCTAAATCACCACTGCTACCAGGTTTTCTTGCTGAACATGAATAAACGTAGTCAAATAATTCAGCAGAGCAAATATATTTTTGTTTGATTGGTAAGGATATATCAGGAACACCAGGATTACAAGGCACTGTTGAAGTTGAAGTAGCACAAGCAGAATAATCAACACAATTATATCCCTCAAATAAATCACAATATTTAGAATATCGAGCAAATTGATTTCTTATTGAGCTTTCTCGATAACAAGGCACTTCTTTTAGGGCAGTTAATGGCTTTCCACGATTTGCTCCTAAAATTCCGGTTGTTTCTGTGCCTATCTGCCCTAAAAAATGTGCCATTCTCAAGGGAGTATTTATCTCAAATTTATCACTGTATTTATTGATAATACTTGCTACTTCGTCACATCTCTCTTGTGGGGTACTCGAAAATATCTCATGTAACTGTGCTCCAGTAATAGGGAAAGTAGCTTGATGCTCTTGAACTTTACTACCCAAATACTTCCAAACGGCCTCGATTTTCTCTACTTTCTTTTCTTCATCTAATACGTTGATGCTTAAGATAATATTGCTTGAGTTGGGTACTGAAAAGTCTATCCCTGTACTTGCTTTTTGTTTGCTTTGTGGGTCTACTTCTATAT
>NZ_JAAALB010000117.1 GCF_009905545.1 Cellulophaga sp. BC115SP
AACGGAATTTTGTCTTTGTATTCAGGTAGTTTCTTGTGGAGTTTTACGGCATTTTGGACAGACTTTTTAAAGAAGAATTTTACATCTAATACTTCCAGTTTGCCGTCTCTGTCGCCATAAACTGTATCTAATACTTTGTTGTACTGGTAAGCTTTTTCACGCTCGTAGGCAATAACATAGCCATCACCTTTACCAAGGGCAGCGGGATGGAAAATAGCTAGATACACATCATAGGCTGAGTTCATCTTCCCGATATAGGGTTTGAGATAAGGATACACTAGGTGTTCTAATTGCCATTCTCCAAACTTACCCCTGACTTGCCCTAATGAATAGCCCAAACGCCTTAGCGTACTTGGCAAACATTGAATCAAGCCGAATGCTTCTGAGAGCTTATTTTCTGCTTGCGAGCTGTGCTTACTTTCCACCCAAATGACCATCATCAGCCATTCAGGCTTGATTTTGAGTCTTTGTGCTACGTCTCTAACTTTGGAGATATAGCCGTAAGGGTTTCGGTATGTGAGCCATTCAAAGGGTAGCATATATTAGTTGTTAATCCACTTTTTCAAAAAGATTGAGATAAGAATCAGGAGCGTACCAGCCCCTAGGGCAGTAGCTCCAAGTTTTAGGGCACTAGGCACATCAAATTGTACATTGATATTGGCTGTACCTAGATTGCCTAATAATCCGCTTTGGTTATTCATTAGTAGTTAAGTTTTAGGGCAATCATGCGCTGTTCCATTCGAGCTTGCTGGTCGCCATTCCAAGAGAAGAGGATCTTCTTCCAGCTTGTGACTCTTGTCCAGAGTGTTGCAGCATCCTTTTTGCCGTATTTGGCATTATAGGTCTGAACAAGGAGATGGAATTGGTCATTAGTCAATGAAAGAGCTTTGATGTAGGCATCTCTCAAATCATCGCTATTGCCAAACCATGAGTCAAAGTAGGCATGGAATTCTTCTACCAATGGGTTGGGATTCCAGTCTTTGGGAAGCCCTGAGCCTGAATTAGGAAGTGGGAGTTCCAGAAAGGTTTCCTCTTTGGGCGTTGTCAATCGCTTGTAGGCATAAAAGGCAGCCGCACCAAAGACCACGTACCAGAATACACTCGATGAGGTGAGTTTATTGACCACCTTGAGGAAAGTTCCCCATGCTAGGCTTAGTGCTTTCATTAATCACCTTGGAGTTTAAAGAGTTTACCAATGAGTTTAATTGCTAAAAAGCCTGCTACTGCACCGATTGCGCCTTTGATGATGACTTCCTTGACTGTCCAGCCTTCGCCTGTGTCCACTTGAGTTACTACAACGTCCTTGGTTTTTCCTGTGCTAGTATCTGTTTTAGTGACCGTCTTTTTGACAGGTTGTGAAGTGACAGGTTTGACCGTCGAACAGTATTGTTCAGCCACATAACCCACACCACCCGTTGCCAAATTGAACTTCAAAAAGCCATTGACACTTTTACCATCAGACTGACCAATCAAATTACCTTTATTGACGGCTGATTTAATTGCTGAGGTTAAAGATGCCCCTGTTCTGATTCTGACACTATCGCCAGTGCAATAGTAGTTCTTCGTTCCAGAAACCACCGTTGGTGTTGAAATAGTGGTAAGGTCAGACAAAGGAACTATGGCGTTGGTACGATATTTCAGCATATACAAAATAGGTTTGTACAACTGAACCAAGGCTAGTTTAGAGTCTTCATAGACATCTTGAATAATCCCCAATTGAAGCCCATTGTTCATCTTACCAATGACACCACCAAAGTCTATCTTGCTTGGATTATCTTCATCCCAATCGGCAGTATCATACAACTTTACGTAACCGTATTTAGGGGAGGTTGCCTTAACGGACATTCCTATACGGACATTTTTTATATCAATTGCCATTGTGTTTGAGTTAAGACCAGACAGCCTATCAATGACAGGCTGTCTAGCATGATTATCTTAGTCTTCGTCCTCGTTACTAAAAGACTTCCAAGCAAAGTAGCCAGCCAAAAGGGCTAATCCAGCCAACACGTAGTTGAGTGGCTTTTTATAGAATGGAGTGGCTGCCTCTGGAGAACCTTCGGTAGAAGCGCTCACGCTTGAACCACCCAAGACTTCCTTGATGACGTCAGTAGCGTCTTTTGCGACAAATGGCGTGTTGCCAATTGCGCCTTTACCATCCGCATACAAACCGATTTCTTTGTCTGAGGCTGTCGTATAAGCCATACCAGCCGATTGTGTTTC
>NZ_JAAALB010000118.1 GCF_009905545.1 Cellulophaga sp. BC115SP
GTCATCTTAAAAATAGTTTGTAATTTATGCAAAGATAAAACTGGAGAGGCAAAAGCTACCAGAGGTTTAGTTCAACATGGGTTTGTGGCAAATGAGTCGGACGGAAGTAATTGAACATTTATCCCTCAATCAGCTAACTACAAAGGCTCAATAGCAGGTTTTAAAAATCCCTACCTGCCACAAAACCTGTCTGTTAGCCACTATAATAGTAGACTCCACTCAGACAATAGTAATAAGCAAAAAAATGGATAAACGAAAATATTTACTTTTTCAAGGTTGGGCTTACGCTTTAGTTGTAGTCGTACTTACGGTAATTTTTGCATTCCAAAAAACTGATGAGTTCGGAATTATTTTTGGAATAGCTTTTCTTTCTTTTTTAGCCTACAAATCTTATTCTTGTTTTAAAGAACTTAAAAACACAAGAGAAGAAGATAGAGTTTATGCACCTTCGACAGACTCTACGATAGCAGAAAAAATATCCTTTTACAAAAGAATGCTTTTGATTGGAGTTCCTGCATTTATAATCACATCGGTTTGGACATATAT
Organism: Cellulophaga sp. BC115SP; assembly: GCF_009905545.1. Taxonomy (GTDB): domain Bacteria; phylum Bacteroidota; class Bacteroidia; order Cytophagales; family Spirosomataceae; genus Flectobacillus; species Flectobacillus rivi. The sequence continues at coordinate 547 of NZ_JAAALB010000118.1, forward strand.
AGACTTGAAAAGCTTGGAATCAGGGACTGTTGGCTCTGTACTATTATGGGAGCCTGTTTCGCTACTTTACAACTTGGGTGGTTTTTGGTTAGCTGTTTTAGCAACACCACTATTGGGAGTTTTAATAGTAATTCTAGGTTTGAGAAAAATAAAAGAGCTAAAAGATTCGGAACAATAGTAATCTGCTTAAAAAGTAATTTTAAAAGTCGACCACTTAAAGATTGCAGGAAAGGACGAAATTTGGCACAGAAAAAATTACAGCTACTAACATGAGTTTGTGGCAAGTGGAGGCTAACGGGAACACCTTGAATATTTGTAAGAAACTCAATATCAGTAATTTGTATCGGATAACATTCAAACAGACGAGTTTCAAATCCCCAATCAGCATAAAGCCCTGTCCGTTAGGTACCATATTATGAAAACCAAACCAAACTTCCACTTGACAAAAGATAATTATCGTGTATGCTGACCAACAGAAAATAAAGTCTATCTTGACATCTCTAATTGCAAAACGAGACTATTTTCAATTAAAACCAGCAACACACGATCAAATAGAGATTTTCAAAAATAGAGCATTTGAACGTAAAGTTGACTCAACAGTCATAGAACAACTAGTCGACCTTTATAAAGTTGCAGACTTTTTCTATTATGAAATTGTTTTAGGCTTTCATAGTTGTACTGACTTAGACATTTTTGAATGGTGGGACGATAAGGAATTATGGATTGGACAACGGGATTTTTACACAATCCGTTGGGCTAATAATAAATTTTGTTTAGGTGAACCAAGTACGATTAGTTTCTCGGAAGAATATGAATTCGACACTTTGATTCAACTTATCGAAGGTTGTATTGAAAAAGAAATTAAAGTCGCAGAAGACTATAACAAATTGAATAACTAACGATATAGTGAAATAGTCTAAAAATACGGCACACAAAATAGATTTGAGAAAAGTGCAAGGCTAACGCACAAAAGCCAACGCTTCACTTGCACCTTCACCAATACCTATTAGTTAATTGCAATATCAAAATCATAGTTTTACACAAAATGAACTATCACAATAGTTCATTTTTAAGACAGCTAAAAAAAGAAAACTAAATACTGAAAAACAAAAAAATCACATCTATGAAAAATTTTATTTATTTACTCCTCTTCATTTCACATAATATTTTTTCACAACAAATTCCTTTTAAAATAACTGGCACTTATGAAGATGGGCTTATTAAAAAGGTGAATGTTCACAGAAACCCAACTTTTTCGATCGACACTATTATCATCAATAAAAATAAATTTGTCCTAACAGGAAAACTAGACTATCCTATGCATATTGAAATTGGATTTAATGATTTTCAAGGAGCTAGAGGTGTGTATACGGATGGAAAAACGATCAATGTTATATATAAAAATAAGCCAAATTTGATCGATAGTAAAGTTATTCAAGTTTCCCCTGTCAGTGTTTCTGGAAATCCTATCACCATTGATGACCACAAAATTTGGGGACTTATTTCCCAAAAATTTAAAGATAGTTTTTCATTCGAGGACAAAGCTAAAATCATGAATTTGATTGAAAAACATACAGAAAAATATCCCAATTCTTTGAGTAATCTTTCATTAATAGCAAATATTATGGACATAGCTTCAACAGATGAAATAAATGCTCTGATGGAGAAAATACC
>NZ_JAAALB010000119.1 GCF_009905545.1 Cellulophaga sp. BC115SP
AACGGAATTTTGTCTTTGTATTCAGGTAGTTTCTTGTGGAGTTTTACGGCATTTTGGACAGACTTTTTAAAGAAGAACTTTACATCTAATACTTCCAGTTTGCCGTCTCTATCACCATAAACCGTATCTAGTACTTTGTTATATTGGTAGGCTTTTTCACGCTCGTAGGCAATAACATAGCCATCACCTTTACCAAGGGCAGCGGGATGGAAAACGGCTAGATACACATCATAGGCTGAGTTCATCTTCCCGATATAGGGTTTGAGATAAGGATACACCAAGTGCTCTAATTGCCATTCTCCAAACTTACCCCTGACTTGCCCTAATGAATAGCCCAAACGTCTTAGCGTACTTGGCAAACATTGAATCAAGCCGAATGCTTCTGAGAGCTTATTTTCTGCTTGCGAGCTGTGCTTACTTTCTACCCAAATGACCATCATCAGCCATTCAGGCTTGATTTTGAGTCTTTGGGCTACTTCTCGAACTTTGGAGATATAGCCGTAAGGGTTTCTGTATGTGAGCCATTCAAAGGGTAGCATATATTAGTTGTTAATCCACTTTTTCAAAAAGATTGAGATAAGAATCAGGAGTGTACCAGCCCCTAGGGCAGTAGCTCCAAGTTTTAGGGCACTAGGCACATCAAATTGTACATTGATATTGGCTGTACCTAGATTACCTAATAATCCACTTTGGTTATTCATTAGTAGTTAAGTTTTAAGGCAATCATGCGCTGTTCCATTCGAGCTTGCTGGTCACCATTCCAAGAGAAGAGAATCTTCTTCCAGCTTGTGACTCTTGTCCAGAGTGTTGCAGCATCCTTTTTGCCGTATTTGGCATTATAGGTCTGAACAAGGACATGGAATTGGTCGTTAGTTAGTGAAAGAGCTTTGATATAGGCATCTCTCAAATCATCACTATTACCAAACCATGAGTCAAAGTAGGCATGGAAATCTTCTACCAATGGGTTAGGATTCCAGTCTTTGGGAAGCCCTGAGCCTGAATTAGGAAGTGGGAGTTCCAGAAAGGTTTCCTCTTTGGGCGTTGTCAATCGCTTATAGGCATAAAAGGCAGCCGCACCAAAGACCACGTACCAGAATACACTCGATGAGGTGAGTTTGTTGACCACCTTGAGGAAAGTTCCCCATGCTAGGCTTAGTGCTTTCATTAATCACCTTTGAGTTTAAAGAGTTTTCCGATTAGCTTAATCGCTAAAAAGCCTGCTACAGCACCGATTGCGCCTTTGATGATGACTTCCTTTACTGTCCAGCCTTCGCCTGTGTCCACTTGAGTTACTACGACCTCTTTGCTTGTTCCTGTAGTAGTATCTGTTTTAGTGACCGTCTTTTTGACAGCTTGTGAAGTGACAGGTTTGACCGTCGAACAATATTGTTCAGCCACATAACCTACACCACCCATGGCCAAGTTGAACTTCAAAAAGCCATTGACACTTTTACCATCGGACTGACCAATTAAATTACCTTTATTGACGGCTGATTTAATGGCTGATGTTAAAGAAGCCCCTGTTCTGATTCTGACACTATCGCCAGTGCAATAGTAGTTCTTAGTTCCAGAAACTACAGTTGGCGTTGAGATAGTGGTAAGGTCAGACAAAGGAACTATGGCGTTGGTACGATATTTCAGCATATACAAAATAGGTTTGTACAACTGAACCAAGGCTAGTTTGGAGTCTTCATACACATCTTGAATAATCCCCAATTGAAGCCCATTGTTCATCTTACCAATCACACCACCAAAGTCTATCTTGCTTGGATTATCTTCATCCCAATCGGCAGTATCATACAACTTTACGTAACCGTATTTAGGGGATGTTGCCTTAACGGACATTCCTATACGGACATTTTTTATATCAATTGCCATTGCGTTTGAGTTAAGACCAGACAGCCTATGTTGATAGGCTGTCTAGCATGATTATCTTAGTCTTCGTCCTCGTTGCTAAAAGACTTCCAAGCAAAGTAGCCAGCCAAAATGGCTAATCCAGCCAACACATAGTTGAGTGGCTTTTTATAGAATGGAGTGGCTGCCTCTGGAGAACCTTCGGTAGAAGCGCTTACGCTAGAACCACCCAAGACTTCTTTGATGACGTCAGTAGCGTCTTTTGCGACAAATGGCGTGTTGGCAATAGCGCCTTTACCATCCGCATACAAACCGATTTCTTTGTCTGAGGCTGTCGTATAAGCCATACCAGCCGATTGTGTTTC
>NZ_JAAALB010000012.1 GCF_009905545.1 Cellulophaga sp. BC115SP
TTAGTTGAGCTTGTTGAAGCTATCTTATATCGCCTAAAAATAGGGTCCAACCGCAGTGGAACTGTGGAGATCATTGCCAACGGAGAAATTTTTTAAAGGAACTGTTTTATCTTGGAATAGTGTCTATTACCATTTTAATAAGTGGAATAAGGCAGGTTGTTAGCGAAAGATTTTTATTAATTTACTAAGAGAATTTCGACAATATCTTGACTTATCAAAACTTTCCTTGGACGGTTCACATACTCCTTCAAAAAATGGAGGAGAGTCCGTTGCTTATCAAGGTAGAAAATCTTGTAAGACGACAAATGCTCTATTTATTGTTGATAATCAAGGAATTCCACTGTCTATGAGCACACCCCAAGATGGTAATCATGGCGACGCCCAGTCCATGATCTATATGAAATTAACATACTATTTGATGAACTTTGTGATATGTTAAAAGATGCAAGCATTAGCTTAGATGGCCTGTTTTTAAATGCTGATAGTGGACGATTCGCCGTTGCGATTCGATTCAAGAAAATTAAAAGAAGCTTGCTCTAAAGGAGGTATCATTGCCAATATCAAACCGAATCCAAGAAATAAACAAGAAAACAAAGTGCCAGAAATAGCAGATAATATGTTCTACAAAGGACGCTATGTAATTGAACGAACCAATGCTTGGATTGATAGCTTTAAGGCTCTTCTCATCAGGTTTGAATTCTTAGTACAAAATTGGATTTCTTTGCATCTTATGGCATTCTCGGTTATTTTATTACGAAGAGTCGCTAAAAAAACAAAAGTTTAAACAGCTTCAAGAATAAAACGCTACTCTACCCGATGATTTTTATAACTTGCTGACTATAAGCTTTTTTTGTTTTATAATCTTATAGAACACTCGGATGATTTTGTACGATAGATTAACTAAGTCGGAATTAGGGTTCTTTAGTAGTTCACGCAATAGATCCAAACCTGTTCTGAAAAAGCTTTTAGCCATGTAACCATGATTTTTAGCTTTTGTTTTTTGTACTTTACCATTATAGTATTTACCGATACTGTAACAAATTGCTGCGGCAAGACAGATAAATACTAAGAGGCTACTTAATTTTTTCATACATTTTAAATGTGTACTTTCTAAATCAAATCCTCGACTTTTTAGATTCTGAAAAAGTACCTCAATTGCCCAGCGTTTTCGATAAACTTCACCTAATTTCTTGGCTTTAAACTGACCAGCCAAAAAAAGAAAATCATTATTAGAAAGCTTTTTTAGCATTACATTACAGACAATGCCATCCACCAAAGCATCGTGAAAGTATCGCTATTTGTGCTGTTATAATAGGCACTCAATATGGTAAATACTTCCATATTTTAAGGTCAATAGATGATGTTTAGGTGAGCGCATACAAAAAGGAATGCTGTTTATTTTCAGGTATTTAAACCAGGAAGCACCTATAAACTCTCTATCGCCAACTATCCCCGCAATACGTTCTTTACCAATTACGGAAATCACTTTTTCTAATATCTCAATACGGTTCTTGTAACAACTGTTACCTGATTTATTATCTAATAATTGCCAATATAAGGGAATTCCTAATCTATCGAAGGAGGCTACAATCATTAGAATATTGTATTGAAATTTCCCAAAGATTAGGCATCCCCGTCCCACTCAGTTCTATCAATAGATAGAAAAACTTTCTTTTGGGGTAAAAATAAGGCTAGGGCACAACAAACTTTACAGAAATCAAAGTTAAAATCCTTAAAAAATCCCTGAATGCGACGCTCAGTTGAGGCTGTTTTTACTTTACCTGCAACGTAAAGTGCTATTTCATGGAATTGAACTTTTCTACTTTCAATCAGTCCTAACAGAATGTCAGAAATTGTTTTTTTACGGGCTAAATTTGTTGCCAGTGGAATCGTAAACAAGATTTTAGTAACTTTGTCGTGGATGAACTCTTTCATCTGAAAAGGCTGGTTTTGGTCGTTTTGCAACACAAAATTCAACCTTTTCCTTTTTTCTCCCAAAAATCATAGGGTAGAGTAATAAAACGCCATAACTCCTAAATCTAATTTGCAGAAATACTACTTTATTCAACGCTAAATACAAGAGCAAGGGTCAGCTGAGTCAATTCCTGATTCTTATCATTTTTTGAAAAAAACGTAGTATGACTCAAATTACAGGTTTATCTTTGCGCCATGGTAAACAAAGTCATAGCAATACTTCTACTGTTTTTACTAAACATTCCATTGTTTAGTAAGTGGAGCTTTGTGGTGTATTACCAAGTCAACAAAAGTTATATTGCCAAAGAGCTTTGTATCAATCGCAACAAGCCCCAACTACATTGTGACGGGAAATGTTTTTTAGCGAAAAAACTCAAAGCTGCTGAAGAAAAAGAACAAAAGGCAACTTCCGAGAAATTAGAAAAAATGCCTGAAATTGTACTTTTCTTCGACAATAGCCATGTTGACTTATCAGGACTTAGCTCTTTTGAAGAGTTACCTCAGCTTCATTCTTTTTCTTATCTAGAGCCTAGTTATGGCTCGCCACTTCTTGGGATTTTTCAACCTCCCAAAATATAATCCTCAATTTCCACAATGTAATGGAATTCCCCATCGGTGGGACATGGATTGACTATTGCTTTATGTTTTCGGATATATTATTAGCTCGTTGATAAGTACGGAATATTTGTACTTTTGTCAACGCCAGCAGAGTTATTTCTATAAAAACGAATCACGATAGTCATGAAAAAACACTTGTTATTAATCCTCGTATTATTTGTTGTGGCTTGTCACAAAAAAACAGATGAACCTAATCCTGAGGTTTATTTTGTGGCACCCAGTCATTTTCCTAAACCCGTGTATCCTATTGATTCTAATGTAATTACGGCGGCGGGTTTTGATTTGGGAAAAAACTTGTTTTACGACGGAATTTTATCGAGAGATAGTACCATTGCTTGTGGCGAATGTCATCGACAAACCTATGTTTTTACCCATCACATGCACGATTTGAGTCATGGAATTGACGGAAGAGTGGGGCTTCGAAATGCACAATCTTTACAAAACTTAGCATGGCGTGAGCGTTTTCAATGGGACGGTAAAGCGGCAACTTTAAACGAGCAACCCATTTTACCCATTGAGCACCCCGACGAAATGGACGATAAAATTGATAATGTCGTTGCCAGATTGGCACGTCACCAAGGCTATCGTGACAAGTTTAAAGCGGCTTTTGGTTCGGAGGGTGTAACCAAGGAGCGTATGCTTAAGGCACTGACTCAATTTATGCTAAGTTTGGTATCATATCAGTCCAGATACGACAAATATCTCCTGAAAGATGCATCGGCAAGTTTTACACAAGATGAGCTAGACGGGATGAGTTTGTTTAGCTCAAAAGGCTGTGCTAATTGCCATAAAGGCGTTTTGTTCACCGACGAAAGTTTTAGAAGTAACGGACTTTCTAAGTTTGAAAGAACAAAAATTGAATATATCAATGAGAAACCCGTGTTACAAATCGTAGTGGACGAAGGTAGATTTAGAGTTACAGGAAATGCGAATGATAAATTCAAATTTAAGGTGCCAAGTCTGCGAAATGTAGCGGCATCTTCGCCTTATATGCACGATGGACGGTACACGACCTTGCTCGAAGTATTGAATTTTTATGATGCTAGTGTACAAGATTATGGAACACTCGACCCGATTTTGCGACAATCTAATGGACGCTTAGGTATTCAGATGACATCAGAGGAAAAAAGAAAAATAATAGCTTTTCTGAATACACTCACAGACGACACTTTTTTAAAAGACAAACGCTTTGCAGAGCCTGATGGCTTCCCTGTAAGGTAAAACAAAAAATATTTTCATAAAATGAAATCTCTATTCAAATCAATATCAATTTTAACACTTGCTTTCTTTACAATAGTTTCTTGTTCTAAGGACGATATAGAGCCAATAGGCACAAGTGATAAAAATAATGTTAGCCTTGAGTTTGATAACTTGATGGGTGGACAGAAAATCGTCCTAGGTTCAACAACCGCTAAAAATGCAGCTGGTGAGGATTTTACCGTAACTACTTTGAATTATTATGTCAGTAATGTTTCATTGAAAAAAGTAGATGGCAGTACAGTTGACTTCAAAAATCAATATTTCTTAGTTCGTCAAGCCGATGCAACAACCTTGATTCAATCATTGAAAGATGTTCCAGCGGCTGATTATAAGGAAGTTACTTTTACGATTGGAGTAGATAGTGTAAAAAGTATTTCGCCAGTAGAAGAACGTACGGGCGTATTAGATCCAGCAGGATTCTCGGATGACGGTATGTACTGGTCATGGAACTCAGGTTATATCTTTATGAAATTAGAAGGGACATCATCAGCAGTGGCTGCAAATGCGGCAGGTGTCAGAAAATACCAATATCATGTAGGAGGTTTTGGTGGTCGTACCAGTGTTACTCCAAATAACTTAAGAACCGTTACGCTTTCATTGCCAAGTACGATGACCGTGCGCAAAAGTATTGCTCCGACGATTCATTTTGTGGCTGATGTAACTAAGGTATTTTCTGGCACTACAACGCTCAAATTGGCCGATGCTCCTGTAATTATGTCTCCTGCACTGGCTACTCCAATTGCCAATAATTACAAAAATATGTTTGTAGTAGACCACGTACACAATGACTAATTAATAACACGGTGGGACAAATAACATTGTCCCACCATTTCTGCTCTGAATAATCAATATAGTGATGCTTAGAAGATACGAACTTGAAAAGTGGCTTGAAGGCACTGGAATTGTGTTACTTCCCAAGCCAAGTTTTGCCGAAAGGGTATTTGAAATTATCCGTTTGACTAGTGAAAGCAGATTAGTTTTTTGGCTATTTCTATTTCACTTATTCTCATTTGGACTATTGCTGTCGGGAATACTATCAATCTTTTTGAAATGATGAAATATGTTCAATTAACACTTTTGATGACTTTTTTAAGTCTGATAGCATGTACAAAATCAGAGACAACGCCAACGATACGATTTGAGCAACCTAGTGATTTTCCAGCGCCAACCTATGATTTAGCTCGTAATCCTATTACGCCCGAAGGATTTGAATTAGGCAAAGCTTTGTTTGCTGATCCACTTTTGTCACGCGATAATACGATTAGTTGTTCAGAATGTCATAGTCAGAGTTTTGCTTTTACGCATCATGGGCATGATTTGAGTCATGGAATAGATGGAAAAGTCGGGATAAGAAATTCGTTGCCAATTCAAAATTTAGCTTGGCAGTCAGAATTCTTTTGGGATGGCGGTGTTGGCGACTTAGATTTTGTTCCCCTCGCCCCTATCGAAAATCCAGTAGAAATGGATGAGAAAATAGGTGTTATTCTCGAAAAACTTCGCAAGACTTCCTATTATCCAAGTCAGTTCAAAAAGGCTTTTGGAACGGAAGAAATCAATACACAAAGATTCTTAAAAGCTCTTTCTCAATATATGCTTACCTTGGTTTCGGCTAACTCGAAATATGACCAGGTGATGAGGAAAGAGAATGGAGCTATTTTTACAGCGGATGAACTAGCAGGTAAAAGTCTTTTTGAACAAAAGTGTGCTTCTTGCCACAGTGGAGTTTTATTTACGAATCAATCCTACCGCAATAATGGCTTAAGAATACAAGGCCCTGAAGATTTTGGCCGTGGAAAAATTACCGAATCAGAATCCGATAAGTACAAATTTAAAGTGCCAAGTTTGCGCAATATCGAAGTATCAGGACCTTATATGCACGATGGTCGTTTTTATACTTTAGAGGCTGTTTTGAACCATTATACCGATGATGTTCAGAATACTCCGAATCTCGACCCTTCGCTCAAAGGTGGTGTTTCGTTGACTGATGTGCAAAAAAAGCAAGTTATTGCTTTTTTAAAAACGTTGACAGACAAGACTTTTTTAGCTGATAAAAGATTGCAATAATCTTATTGTAGAGGGTCAATTTTAACCATGTTTTTATGCGATTCAAGATATTTTTACTCATATTCTGTTGTACATTTTTTTTCGAAAGCCGTGCTTGTGATATTTGTGGATGCTCCAATGGAAATGCCTTTTTTGGCATATTGCCACAATCTCACCGAGGTTTTTTAGGATTGCGTTATCGCTATTCAAATTTTGATTCGCATCTAAATTCACAATTACTGAAAACCAAAGAAAGTTTTCATACTACCGAACTTTGGGGACGATTTTATCCTTTGAAAAAAGTACAAATTCTAGCTTTTGTACCTTATAACTTTAATGCTCAAACGCAGATTTTACCAAATCTCACTAATACCATTCAAGGTTTGGGCGATATTACAATATTGGGGCATTACAATGTGTTGAATACCTTTTGGGATAGTACGGCGCATCAAGTAAATCATAATCTGATGCTTGGTGTGGGCGTAAAAGCTCCTACTGGTAGATTCAAATATGATTTGAATAGCTCTGAAGAAGTAGCTAATCCTAATTTTCAATTAGGAACAGGAAGTACAGATTTTTTACTGAATGCCATTTATACCGTTCGCTATGATCAATGGGGGTTGAATACTGATTTGACTTATAAGATCAATACTGAAAATAGTAATCAGTATCGGTATGGCAATAAGCTGACAACAGCATTGACGGCGTTTTATGCCAAAGGTTTTGGTCAAGGAAATACCCTAATGCCCAATGCAGGGGTCTATTGGGAATATGCCCAAAACGACCATGATAAAGGTATTATCAATAAAGATACTGGGGGTTATTTGGCTTCAGCAAATATTGGATGTGAGGCATTTTTTAAGAAATTTAGCCTTGGTCTAACACATCAAATGCCTTTTGCACAAGAATTGTCGAGAGGTGAATTAAAAGCAAATGCTCGTACGACTGCCCATATTACTTTTATGTTTTAATCCAGAATTCCAAAATGAAAACAATCTTATGCTCGATGTTGGTACTTGCAGCAAGTTTCCAACAAGCTCCTAAAGACAAAAAAGCAGCTAGTGAAAGCAAAAAAGAGGCAGTGGCAATGGAAGCCAAAGACCCTGTTTGCAAAATGCACGCTGAAAAAGACACGAAGTTCACAAGTACCTACAAAGGAAAGCAATACGGCTTTTGTAGCGTAGTTTGTAAAGAGATGTTTGATAAAAAACCTGAAAAGTTTGTGAAGAAATAAAGAAAAAGGGCTGGGAATTTCTTCCAGCCCTTTACTTTTGTGAAAATCTTTTAAGGCATCGCTCTAAAAGTATTTACCCAAATCAAAACAAACTATCGCTAAAGCATGAGAAGTACGTATATCATCAGAACAGTTATTTTATTAGGAATGATTTTTATCCTTGTTGACCTTGGCTTCTTTTTGAAAGGTGATTTTCATACAGGGCTAAACGATTACTTCAGAATTATTGATTGGAGCTGTTTTGGATATTCTTTATACCAAGTTTTTCAATTGAGTCGTTACCGCTTGCCAGACCAGATGATGAATAAATTGACTGTACGTTTGGTAGCATTTACCCTGATTTACTTTTTATTTATATTCGTTTTCAAAAGTTATGTTGTGCCAGCAGGGGTATTTATTGGACATATTTTGATTTTGAGAAATGAGCTAAATAGAATAGGGTAAGTTTTTGATTTTCAATAGTTTTTGTAATAAAAAAGGCGAATTGCACAACGGTGCAATTCGCCTTTTTTGTTTTTAAGCTAATATTCTACTGTTTTTTACCTTCAAAGCTCATACCCATTGCTTCGAGTTTAACGCCATTAACTTTTCCAGCATCATCTCTTACAAACTGTACTTTTGCTTTTCCGTCAGCATCATATTTGTCTGGCTCAAGTTCTGTCAGTGCACCGCCTTGACCTCCAGCGTTGAGTATTACTTTTCCGTCTTTTACCTCGACTTCAATAAACTCAAATGGCAAACCAGTCATTTTATATTTTCCAGCATAATCGCTCAAGTCTTTCGGTTTGGCTAGCTCAGCTGCTTGCGCAGGAGCACTATTTCCTAGTTCATCTTTGAAGGCTGTTCCCATAATTACCATGAGCGAACCTTCTGCTTTAGGGTTTTGGAAAACGATATACAAATCATGAGAGCCGTCTGTTGGATTAATTGGCACACTTAATGGTGAAGGAGCAAACCCTGCTTTATCACTAGCCTCCAAGAAGGCAGATTCACCTATAATTTTTCCTGTTGGCGAGTCTAGATGAATTTCGACTTTTCCTCCCTGTGCATTTAATTGCGCTTTGGGAGCTGTAGCCAACAACTCAAGTTGTTTGATATTAGTCAAATCAGCATTTTTCAACACAATGTAAGAACCTGATTTGCTAGGAATCATTAATTCATTTCCTCCAAAACTCATTTTTGAAACAGCCTCGTACTGGTCATATCCATGTGGACTGATACGTGGATTACGCAAGGTAAATGTTTGTTCTGAACTTAAAGAAGGAACACCATTTGCACCTTGATCTTGGTAAGAAGCACGTAAGATATATACTCCTTGACCTTTATCTCCAGCGCCAACTTTTGCAGTGAAGCTACCTTTTGTTGGAAGGGTTTCTTTTGCTTTTTCATCTGCCAAAGTCAAAATATATTTTACCATCTCAGCAGCGTCACCTGTTGATAATTGTGGGTGACCAGCCATGGCTACTTCGCCCCAAACTCCACTACCACCAGAGATTACTTTTTTAGTCAAACGCTCTAATGCACCTGCATCGCCTTTGTATTTTTTAGAAACCTCACGGTAAGTTGGTCCAACCGATTTTTTGTCCATGCTATGACAAGCCTGACAGTCACTTGCATCAATCAATTTTTTGCCTTTTACAAGTGCCGTACTAGCATCTGCCGAACGGTGACCTTGTGCGATAGCAATTTTGTCAAATCCTTCTGCCAAATAATCGATATTTACCGCTACTTGCTCTGGTTTGATTTTACCATTTTCGAGGCTACCATCTTCTTTATCTTTTACTTTTACTTCGTAATCAAAAGACTTATTAGGGAAGAAGAATGTTTTGTTACTTTTTGGCAAATCAAAAGACAATACAGGCGGTTCGTTACCAGCTGAAACTTCCATGGCTTGTGTGCTTACACCACCTTTGCCATCAGAAACCGTCAATGTCACATTATAGATACCTGCTTTGGCTAAAGTTACATCTGCTGATGGAGAAGCAATTACTTTATTGAATCCATTTTTCGAAGAAATTTTCCAAGAATAAGTCAAAGCATCGCCATCTGCATCTTTCGTTCCTTTTGAGTCAAGGCTAAGCTTGAATGGCAATGCTCCTCCCATTTGGTTGGCAGCCATTTGAATAGCTGGTTTACGATTACCACCATTATATTCGATACGAATCAAACGTGCATCGTCGTTGGCAGTAAACCACCCCGAACCGTACTCAAGCATATACAAATCGCCATTTTCGTCAAATTCCATATCCATTGGATTACTAAAGCGATAACTTGGCATAAACTGTTCCATATTGGTTAAGTTACCTTGTTTATCCATTGTTACAGCCATAATCCAACCACGCATCCAATCATATACTAACAATTTTTCGTTGTAATATTTTGGAAAAGCACGCTTTGCATTTTTAAAATCCTCGCTGTAAAATACTGGGCCAGCCATCGCATTACGACCACCACTACCTACCAAAGGGAACTCTGCCGAAGCAGCATAAGGATACCAAATAAATGCTTTTTGAGCAGGAGGTAATACCTTCAAACCTGTGTTGTGTGGTGAGTTGTTGGTTGGTGCTGCTGCATCCCATTTTTCTAAAGAAACGTTTTTAACGAAGTCATATTTATTGTATGCTTTGTTGTCACCTACAAAATGAGGCCATCCAAAGTTGCCAGGTTTACGTGCTTGTCCTACTTCATCGTGTCCTTCAGGTCCACGGTCTGCGGCAGGTTTACTAGCATCTGGACCTACTTCACCCCAATATACAAATCCTGTTTTCTGGTCAACCGAAATACGAAATGGATTACGGTGTCCCATTGTATAAATTTCAGGACGTGTATTTGGCGTACCCTTAGCAAATAAATTACCTTCAGGAATTGTATAAGAACCATCAACAGTAGGTTTGATACGGATAATTTTACCTCTTAAGTCATTGGTATTAGCCGAAGATTTTTGAGCATCCCAAGGCGCACGGTCAGGACGTTCGTCACTCGGACTATAGCCATTTGAGCCGTGAGGGTTGGTATTGTCACCTGTCGAAAGGTAAAGATTTCCCATTTTATCCCAAGCAATTGAGCCTCCTGTATGACAGCACTGTTCACGTTGTGTAGGAATATCTAACAAAATCTTTTTGGAAGACATCACTAATTCATCGCCCTTTAATTCAAATCTTGCCAAAACATTTTTAGATTCTTTTGGGTCAGAATAATACAAATAAATCCAATGGTTTTGAGCAAAATTTGGATCTTTGTTCAAACCCAACAAGCCATCTTCAGCTTCTGATTCTTTTCCTTCTTTATCTTTGTATTTAGTACTTACTTCAATGTTTGCAATGGTTTTAAGCTGTTTTGTTTTCAAATTGTACAAACGAACTGCGCCATGACGCTCGATAAACAAGATGCGACCATCGTTCAAAACGCTCAATTCCATTGGCTCATTGAGCTTTTCTTCCAAAATCACTTTCGCGAAACGGTTTTCTTCTGGACGAGCTTTAGAAAAGTCTAAAGGTTTAGGAGAATCTCCACCCATGACATAGTTTAAGCCAGCAGAAATATGGTCTAAGAAAAGAGGCTCAGCAAATGTTTCGTCAGTATGTCCCATAGCAGTATAGAACGAACGACCGCCATCAAATTCATGATACCAGCTAATAGGATGGTTATCACCATTTTTTCCACCTATATAACTTTTCTCATCAATTTTTACTACAACATTAATGGCAGGATTGATATTTTTGAAGCTATAAAACTCATCACTACGCTCAAACTCACTTGGCATATTTTTGGTAGCCCAATTGTTTTTGTCAATTACAAAAAACTTACCTTTTTGAACATTGCTCGGAGTCATTGGATGGTCAAGAAAGTAAGCACCTGCCAACTTGCCATACCAAGGCCAATCATACTCGGTATCTGTAGCCGCATGAATACCTAGATAGCCACCGCCTGCTTGAATATAACGCTCAAATTCAGCCTGTTGAGTTGGATTAAGCACGTCGCCTGTTGTACTCAAAAATACAACAGCATTGTATTTGCGAAGATTCTCATTGGTAAAAGCGTTAGCATCTTCTGTAAGGTCTACAGAAAAGCCTTTTTCTTTTCCCATTTTTTGAAAAGCTACTTTACCTACTTCAATAGAAGCGTGTCTAAATGCAGCGGTTTTACTGAAAACTAATACTCGTTTACCTACATTTTGAGCATAGGTACCAAACTGAATGATGGTACAGCCCAAGGCTAACAACAAGAGATTCAGTTTTCTCCATTGATTGAAAAGAAGGTTCTTCATTGGAATAGTGTTCTGAAGGGTTGTGTTAATTGGATAAGTTAAATTCTTAAAAGGTATATTTTTATTATTTTCCCATTTTGGGACAATAATACTTGAAATTTTAGAAGTAGCAAAATATTTATATAATTTTGTGATTAACCGTACTGATTGTGTAGACCTATGACATAAAATAAATAGTGTAGCTCAAATCGGGTATCTGACGGGTATAAATTGTTACTTTTAGCTCATAGTAGAAAATTAAATAGTAGAAGGTATCACATGGAGAGAAATGTTGATTTGAATGGATTTTTAGAAAATAAGCAAAATTTTATTCCTCACTTGTCAATTGACAGCGTCATTTTTGGTTTTCATCAAGATCAATTAAAAGTGTTGCTCCTGAGAGTTCATGATTCAGGAGTATGGAGTTTATCGGGTGGATTTGTGCGAATGGAAGAAGGTATCGATCCTGCGGCTTTGAGGATTTTGCGTGAAAGAACAGGTTTAGAAAATGTCTATTTGGAGCAATATCATACTTTTGGTCATGAAGACCGCTCCAAGAAAAATACCTTGGCAGATATTCTTGATTTTGGACATACGGAAGAATTTAGAAACTCGTGGCTCAACAAGCGATTTGTATCGATTGGCTATTATGCGTTAGTGGATTTTTCAAAAGTGAACCCAACACCTGATTCATTTAGTGATATAGCAGAATGGTTTGATTTAAAAGATTTGCCGCCTATGATTTTTGATCATAGAGAAATGATACACAAAGCGCTGGAGTCTCTTCGGGCTAACTTGGATACTAAATTGGTAGGATTTAATTTATTACCCGAAACCTTTACTATGCCTGAACTTCAAAGTCTTTATGAGACTATTTTGGGGTATCCGCTTCGCAGAAATAACTTTCAGCGCAAAATGTTAAGTATGGATATTTTGGAAAGAATCGAAAAACTATACACTGGTGCCGCCAATAAAGCGCCTTATCTGTACAAGTTTAAAGCTCCAACCACAGAAGTCGTTTAAATATTAGTGGTGAATTGTGAGTTGTGAAAATGACTAGTTCAAGACTTTGTCTTGGACTTATTTTTTTTAACAGTTTAAAAACTGAGGCAATACCTAGTCCGAGACTTAGTCTCGAACTAGGTATTTTACATTAGTACTGTACGAAGGTTTAGCTTTAAGATAAAATTGATGTAGTGGCAACTGCAAGAGTTGCCACTACATCAAAAAACACTAATCATAAGAACTCTTTTGAAAGAAAGAAAATCCTTCGTGTAACCCTAATTCCCCACTCACAATTCTACTTTAAGAATCAGTACAAATTCTGTTGAATAAATGGATTTCTAAACTTGCCTTTTGGATCGTAAGTGGCTAAAAGTTCTTTAAACTGCGGCAAAGGTTTAATAAGTGATTGAAGCTTTTTAGGGTTCATCGTAAACAATTTGCCCCAGTGCGGACGAGCATTGAATGGTGCTAATTGCGCTTCAATTAATGGTAAGAGTTGTTTTACCGCATTCCAATCTTGTTTCCATGTAAAGTGAAAGGCTACGGATGGTTGATGGTAATTGGCGCTCATCCAAAGGTCGTCGCCTGTCATCGTTCTTATTTCTGAAATAAATAAATGTGGGCTTACTTTTTCATGTAGTTTTTCGATAGCCATCATGGCTTCATAACCATGCTCGAAAGGAACAAAATATTCTGATTGCAATTCTTTGCCGCTACTTGGTGTAAAGCCCATTCTAAAATGGGGCATTCGTTCATACCAAGGTCCAGATACTCCCATTTGTCCTGTGCAGTTTTCGGCCGAAAGGTCCTCCAAAGGATGAAGATTACGTGTTGCCAATTTTGCTCCAAAATACTCTGTATCTGGCGTCGAAACATCCTCACTACGTTTTTTCAACCAAACTTGATTGACATTTTTGTTACGCCAATCTGTAAACAAACTTACACTGTAACCATTGGAAACGATGCTTTCAAAGTTTTTTTCCAAAGCTGACATGGGCATATTTTGATAGACCAACTGTTTCATCTCGAAGGTGTCTTGTAATGCCAAAGTCATTTTTGAAACAATACCTAAACCACCAAGAGCAACTACCGCTCCTTTTAAAGCTTCAGTATTTTCGTTTTTTGAAAAACTAACGATGTCGCCATTAGCAGTGATAATGTCTAATGCTCTTACACTAGTAGCCAAATTTCCATTTTTCACACCAGAGCCATGTGTCCCTGTTGAACATGCTCCTGCCACCGAAATATGTGGAAGTGATGCTAAGTTTGCTAGTGCAAAACCAGCTTCGTGAATTTCTTTACAAATTTGTCCATAGGTAGCACCACCTTCAATGGTTACCTCTTTGTTTGCTTTATCAATGGATAAAACTTTCTGCATTGATTTCAACGAAATCTGAGTTGCAGGAGTATCAGCAATATTATTGAAAGAGTGTCTGCTTCCCAAACCACGAATGATCGGTGTTTTTTTGACAAGCTCTTGCGCTTCAGCAATCGTCTGTGGCTCAAAATATTGCTTGGCACTGTATCGTAAATTTCCTGCCCAGTTGGTGCGAGGGGTATCGTTTGCTAAAATCATTTTGGGTAAAAAAGCGCCTCCTACCATTAAGGAAGATGTTTTAAGGAATGTACGTTTATTCATTATTTATAAGGGGAGTTAAGTGAATATTCTGACATTAACTAATTGGATAGGTACTTTCTGGCAATTATTTCTATATTTTAAGAATAAACCAAGATAAAATATTAAATATTAAAGGGTAATTTACGGAAAACTTACTGTAATTATCTCTTCAAAAATCCCCTTTTTCTTATGAGAAAATATTCACTTTTGTTATTGATTGCTAATCTGATATTAGGATTGACTGCTTTGGGTCAAAAATCTAAAAAGCTTTTTACCTTCCCAATTGGTGCGCAAGCCTATACTTTTAGAAATAGTTTTCCTAATGGAATAGTAGCCACACTCGATACTATCAAAGCACTTGGTATTACCGAACTGGAAGGGAATATTCCGAAAGGAATGGAAGCAACAGAGTATCTTAAATTGTTGAAAGAGAGAAATATAAAGGTTCCTTCGACAGGGGCAGGATACGAAGAGATTGTTGCAAATCCTATGAGTGTAGTTGAAAATGCCAAAAAGCTTGGTGCAAAATTCGTGATGGTGGCATGGATACCACACAAAGGCGATTTTGATATTTTTGAGGCGCAACAAGCGGTCGAAGATTTCAATCAAGTTGGGAAAATTTTAGCAGAAAATGGCATTACTTTTTGCTATCATATTCATGGATATGAATTTATCCCGTATCAGGACGGAACTCTTTTCGACTTTATTGCGCGACGTACCAACCCCAAGTATGTTTCTTTTGAACTAGATATGCTGTGGGCGTTTCATGGTGGTGCCAATCCCGAAGGACTTTTGGACAAATATCCTACCAGATTCAAAATGCTTCATGTAAAAGATTTGAGAAAGGGCGTTCAAGGAAATCATTCGGGCTCGACACCTGTGACTAATGACGTAACTTTAGGAACTGGTCAAATCGACGTGGCTGGCATTATCAGAAAGGCTAAAAAACTAGGAATAAAGCACTATTTTATCGAAGACGAAAGCCCAATTCAAAATATTCAAGTGCCACAAAGTATTGCATATTTGAAAAGCTTAAAAGAATAAGTCAGTGTGTTGAGATGGGTGTTACTTTGCGATTTTCACAAAAATCCTGTATCTATGTAACCAAATACCAACAGACTTTGTGATGAATTCAGTACACCGTTCGGCTTTTGTGAATGACCCTCGTAATGTTTATACGATTCCTGCCTTTAGCATCCATCTCCTCAACGAAATTTTGATTATTCAACATAGCGAATCTGTCCCTGATACAAGTATTAGGGGCTTTTTTGATTTGCCAGTTGGTCATATCGAAATCAATTGGGCTGTATTTGAGCATCCGATGGGCTATTTAATACAGGTCAATCAGGTTGCGGGGGCATTACAAACACATTGTAATTGTGGTGCCTCCAAAATAAAAATGTGTGATCATCAGGCACAAGCCTTACACAATGTACATAAGCATCAAGACTTACTAATTTTTTTTGATGAAGCATTGAGGTTTAGAAAAATGCGAGCCAAAGCGTATGATTATGGATTGGAGGCTGAGCCCGATTTAATGAAGTATTTTCGGGTACATTATCAAGAAAAACAAACACATATTCTTCCCAAAAATCCTGCTCTTTTTGCTTTTACCAACGATACAAAAGTGGTATTGCAAGACCAATTGCTGTCAGCAAATCACTGGCAACATTTGTCTAATTCGTCGGCACAAGAGAATCTGATTGTGGTTTTTAAACTACATAAATATTTCGACCATTTTCATTTAGAGCTATATCAAGCTGATTTTACCAAGGAGGGAAAACCTAAAAACCCATTGATTTCAAGAGCGCCACTAGATAAAATTTGGCAAATTGAAGACCCTGATGTATTGAAGTTTTTTATGGCAGTGGCTCGCTTTCAACATAATTATGAGCAAACACCTCCTGAAGAGGATTTAGCTAGCTTGAAAGCACTTGTTAAAAATCCTTTGGCATTACCTGTCTTTTATCATAATCATAAAACTTCTGTCAATATTGCCTCACAATCGATTGTGCCTGTGCAATTGAGTACGCTTCCAATAGAATTACAGTTGGAGGTTTTTCAGCAAGATGAGATGTATGAAATTAAGGTATATCTTCAAGTAAATGGGCAGGTATATCCATTGCAAGATTTGACTTTAAAATATGGGTATTTTATCCAAATTCATCAAACGATGTATTTGGTGGATAATCTTCATTTTCTCAAAGTAATTGCCTTTTTTAGAAGACATAATTATTATTTAGTCTTACACGAATCAAAATATACGGAGTTTCAAAAAGAGATTCTCGATCCACTTGAAAGACATGTACGTGTTAAATATTCATACCTAAAACCTGCTAGTCCTGAACAAATTCAAGAGGTAAATCTCAATCAAGCTTTAGTCAGAATGATTTATTTATCTGAATATGAAGACTATATCTTGCTGACGCCAACGATGGTTTATGGCGAAGTAGAAATTCCTGTTTTGTCCAAAAAACAACTCTATGCGATTGACCGAAAAGGTAAGCCTTTTACATTACCACGCAATGAACCAGAAGAGCAACGGTTTTTAGGAATATTGATTCGTCAACATCCTGATTTTGAGGAACAATTACATCAGGAGAGTTTTTATTTACATCGCAAGAGGTTTTTAGAAAATGAATGGTTTTTAGATGCTTTTGAGGTTTGGCGAGAACAACAAATCAAGATTTTAGGTTTTAACCAGTTCAAGAAAACTAGATTAAGCGCTCATAAAGCTCATGTGAGTGTGGTGGTTAATTCGGGTATGAATTGGTTTGATACAACCATCAAAATTCAGTTTGGGAAACAAAGAGTTTCGTTAAAGCATTTGCAAAAAACAATTAAAAACAAAGAGAAATATGTAACCCTCGACGACGGTTCATTGGGTATTTTGCCTGAATCATGGGTTTCAAAATTTGCGGATTACTTCCAAGCTGGAGAAATCGTCGAAGAAACTTTGCGAGTACCACAATCACGTTTGGGAAGTCTAGAAGAGCTTTTTGATGCTGAAATGCTGACGCAGGAAGTAAAGGCTTTGAGTCAAGATTTTAGAGATAAGATTGAAAATATAGACAAAATTGCCCCTATCCAAGTAACATCATCACTTCACGCTCAGTTGAGGAGTTATCAATCGGAGGGTTTGAATTGGTTGGCTTATTTGAATCAATTGAGTTTGGGCGGGGTATTAGCTGATGATATGGGTTTGGGTAAAACCCTTCAGGTATTAGCCTTATTTTTATGGCAAAAAGAAAGAAGCACCTTAAAAACTAATTTGGTGGTTGTGCCTACGACATTGATTTTTAACTGGCTACAAGAGATAAAAAAGTTTGCACCTAGTTTAAAGGTGCTAGTCATGCACGGATCTAATCGTCCTGAAAATACACTTGGTTTTGAGGAATATGATGTTGTTATTACGACTTATCATACGCTTTTGTCTGATATAAAGTTTTTACGAAAATACCTGTTTAATTATATTGTTTTGGATGAATCTCAAGCTATCAAAAATCCTGAATCACAGCGATATAAGGCTGTTTGTATGTTGCAAAGTCGCCATCGTTTGGTAATGACGGGGACACCAATCGAGAATAATACCTTTGATATTTATGCGCAGTTTTCCTTTGCTTGTCCAGGACTTTTGGGAACAAAGCGGTTTTTCAAAGAATACTATTCCATGCCGATAGACAAGTTTAAAGATTTGCCAAGAGCACAAGAATTACAACAAAAAATCAAGCCTTTTGTCCTTCGAAGAACCAAACAACAGGTAGCCAAAGAACTTCCCGAAAAAACAGAAATGGTACTTTACTGTGAAATGAGTACCGAGCAACGTCGTGTATATGAAGCTTACGAGCGAGAGTTTTGGGATTATTTGAATACGCAAAAAGAAGGAGATATACCGAAAGAAAGATTACATATTTTACAAGGTTTGACCAAACTCCGTCAAATATGTAATTCGCCTGCCTTGCTCAGTGATGAAGAGTTTTATGGACATGAATCTGCCAAATTGCAGGTTTTGATTGAAGAGATAGAGAACAAATCTCCCAAACACAAAATATTAGTTTTTTCACAGTTTGTAGAAATGTTGGAGTTGGTCAAAAAAGAATTGCTACTCCGAGATATACCATTTAGTTATCTGACAGGACAAACTACAAATCGTGCAAAGGTGGTGGAGCAATTTCAGAATGATGACCAAATTAGAGTATTTCTGATAAGCTTAAAGGCTGGAGGCATAGGACTGAATCTTACACAAGCCGACTATGTGTATTTGATTGATCCTTGGTGGAACCCAGCCGTAGAAAATCAGGCGATTGACCGAGTATATCGTATAGGACAACAGAAAAATATGGTTGCCGTTCGCTTGATTTGTCCAGATACCATTGAAGAAAAAATGATGGTATTGCAGTCTAATAAACAACATTTGGTCAATGAGTTGATTAAGACTGACCAAGATATGTTGCAACAAATGACGAAAGATGATTTGTTGAGGCTCCTAAAACATGGATCCTTTCTAATTTAGTGATTTACAATTGAGTGAATGAGTGATTATTCTAAAATTTTCTGATTACTAGATAGACAAAATTGAAGTTCCTAGTTCAAGACTTAGTCTTGGACTTACTTTTTAAAACAGTTTTAAACTGTTTTAAAAAGTAAGTCCAAACACTTGAATGACACTTTTTCGCTTTGTCCAGTAATCAGAAAATTTATAGAATCATCCAATGATGAGTAATTTGGGTATTTTCTTTAAATTTATTTTACTACACTCGGATACAAAACACCGTCAAGATTGGTCATTGATAGTCCCAACAATTTTGCTACGATTGGAGCAATATCTTCAAGTCCCATGGTTGGAATCACTACATTAGATTTTATATCTGCACCATAAGCAATAAAACCCGTTTCTATTTCTTTGAAGTTTGGAAAATACCCATGCGTTCCACCTTTCGCAGGCTTTAGGAATGGTTCTTCGAAAGAATCCGAAAATGAAAACCCTTGTTTGGCCGTCAGAGCCAGTGCTGCCTCTGGATCAGCACCAATAGCTTGATAATCTTCAGTTTTTACAATATCAAATAGCTTTTTTGTACTAGCTGGCAAATCATTCAGAATCTTTTGTACTTGCTTCAACGTTTGTTGGTCGTTTTTATCTTTCAAATACAAAAATGCCATTCCGCCTTGTGGATGGAAAGTCGCTTTCCAATTTCCTCTATCTTTTTTCTTTTCCATCAAACCTGCTTTTACGAGCCATGTGTTTGGTGAAAGTTGTGCATGAATATCCACAAATCCATGATCACCAACAATCAAAAACGTAGTGCTATCTTTGATACCTGCACGTTCGGCAGCTTCCATGATTTTACCTACAGCACGGTCAGCACCCGCGATGGCTCTTTCAACACTTGGACCATTGCGACCTTCTTTGTGTTCAAAGTGATCTAAATTAAAAATGTGGACAGTTGTCAAATTTGGTTTGTATTTTTCCAATACGTAAGCTGCCATCCTTGCGATATTTTCATCCATCGTCAAATAATCGCTATCCATTGCTTTAGCAGTCAATTTACCCGTTGCTTCACGTTCAATTTCTTCAAACAGACCTTGTGGTTTGGCAAATTTGCGCATTTGAATCAATGGATCTGCTACATTTTTTTCAATTTCTGTTTCTGGAATATTATAGTCTACAGTTTGTGTACCAACTGTTACAGGCCAGTGAATAGAAGCCGTTTTTAGACCTTTTTTGTGAGCGGCATCCCAGATTGTTTCTGCTTTAATCAAATTGTTTTCCCAGTTCCAACGTCCTGTTTGTCCAGTCGGCTCAAATGGAGTATTATGAAAAATTTTGTGTTTGTTTGGTAAAACTCCTGTCACAATGGTAGTATGCGAAGGATAAGTAACTGTGGGGAAAACGCCTCTTACACCGTCTGAAGAAGCACCATTTTGAGCCATTTCATGAAGGTTTGGTGTTGGCCATTGTGCTTGTCTATAAAAGTCTGGGCGAAAGCCATCGAGACTGATCACAACTACATACTTTGATTTTTGGGCGAATGTTATTGACACTGACGTAAGCAATAACATAAGGAAAATAGCTTTTTTCATTTTAGAGAATGTAAAGGTAGGGTTTGAAAAAAGGCGGTTAAAGTAATAATCTGCTTTAACCGCCTACAAAAGTGATATATTAAAATGCGTATCTTAATCCAAGCTGAATACGCCAAGGAGTACCTCCTGCGGTAGATTGCTTGCGACCAGCGCCACTTTCAACAGTGTAGGTATAGTTTTTGGTTGTTTGGTCAAAACCAGTCATTGTTACCAAGTTGATATTACCATGGTTATAGCTTACCCCCTGTGTTTTGTCCAAAAGATTCATAAAGTTGAAGCAGTCAGCAGATACAGAAAGGGTTCTACTAAGAATTTTTATATCCTTGGTTAAACGTAAATCAACCGTGTAATAGAATGGATTGACACCGCCATTTCTTTCTGCTACTTTACCAATATTTTGTCTGATGTAATTTTTAACACTTTCTGTAACTTCTGGGTTATCCAACAATCCTTGAATCCCCTTTCTAATTGGCTCTGGAACACTTGGATTATTTGGGTCAAAAACAAAAGCTAAGTCATTCGTTAGTACAAAGTCTCCATTCAAACTCTTATTACCACCAACCATAAACGAATAGCGAGTTCCTCCAACACCATTGAGAATTGCCCCTAATTGAAATCCTTTCACGCTTGGAGTAGCTGCTGAAATCACTAATTTGTCTGAGAATTGGTCATCAGAATATGAAACAGTTTGGTCACGAGGGTCGTCTACTACTGGTCTGAAAGTAGATGTATTGGCTACACAACAATTGAATGAGGTATTATCTTTGGTGTCATTTTTGGTATAACTTACTGATAAATACCCATCTTGTCCGATTTTCATACTCGCATCTAATACAATAGCGTATTGGTCTAACACACCTGTAGACTCTAGTTCAAGCACGCGACCAAGGTTTTTATCTTTCCTACCTTGTGTCCAGTCTGTTGAGCCATTGGCAGGAATAGTGTTAGCAGGAACATAAACACCACGATTTGCCTCGTTACTCAATCTGAAATAAGGCTCGTCTACGATATTTCGGTCATAGTACACATAGTTGTTGACTGTTTTTGACCAAAGTAAATTGACACCAGCTCTGAATCTTTCGTTGAAAAATCTATTGTAAGAAAGGTTTACTTTATAAATAGAAGGAACTTGAAAATCTTTACTTACCGCATTAATTGTAGACACATAACTTGCTCCTGCTGGAATGCCAGGCGTAGTAGATGGGTTGTTACGATATGAAACAAAATCAGGGAAAGGAACACCAGCACCTGAAATATCAATTGAACCAACCATTGTTCCACTGTTTTGAATATTATTCAATTGCAAATATGAAACTGGCTGTGCCGAGAATATCCCACCACCTAATTTGACAATATCTTTTTGGCGACCTTTTACATCCCAAGTCAATTGAAAACGTGGTTGGATATTGTTATAATCCGCTAAAGTATTGTTTGTTTTTATGCCTAAACTTGTTTCAGTTTTAGGATTAGCATCACCTTGACGGAAGAAAATAGTAGCATCATAACGTAAGCCAAACATAGCACTTACGTTTGGAGTCGGATTAAAATCAACTTGAGCGAATAGCGCTAAATCAAGTAAAGATTGCTTAACGGCTGGATTAACCAAGGGAACTTCTCTAGCATAACGACTTGGTTTTTGGTCGATAAAATCTTGTAAGCTATTGAAGAAAAAGCGACCATTCATTTCGTTGACAATTGTTGAGTTCAAAAAAGTCAACATGTTGTCAGTACCGAATTTGTAGTTAAAGGCTCCTTTGCGTAAATACGTGGTATTGGCTAATTGGATCGTTTTATCTCTTGTGGTTTCAGTACCAAAACGTTGTCCCCCAAACTGAACTGTTCTGGTTTGTGTAGCACTTGGGTTCGTCGCTGTTGGAATCACAGAACGTACTGTTATAATCGCTCTAGGAATATTGGCACTTGGCAAATCATCATTGACGATATAGTCACGCGCAACAGTTTGATACTGCACTTTCAATTCGTTAGTTACGTCTGGACTCAGTGATGAACGTAACGAAACTAATGTGCTATTTTCAAGAGATTTAAAGCCAATCCAACTTTCAAGTAAATTTATATTTGAGTTGTCAGTTGTAGAATTTGGACTCAACCAAGTGGTAAGGTTGTTACGAAAAGTAAGTTTGTTTTTATCGTTAATCTGCCAATCCAATCGGGTAAAAAGTGCATTAGCTTCTGTTTGTCTCGAAAAATCTCCATATTGTTGGGTGTTTTTCATGCCGTATTTTGCCCTTGCTACTTCAATCAACTTATCCAAATTTTCCTTAGTTATACCAAAGTTTTGTTCTTGTGTTTGGTCATAAACTGGAGCAATCTGATAAGGGATCGTTTCTGTCTGACGGTCATAAGCTACGAAGTAGTGAAGTTTATCTTTTACGATCGCTCCACCTAGAGAGAAGCCATATTGCTTTTGGTCAAAAACCGTGGTACGAGGTGTTCCATTGATATTGTACTCACTAGCCAAAGGGAAAAGCTTGTTACCTACAAAGGTTGCTTGATTAGCACGTTGAAAAAAGAATGCCGAACCTTCGGTTTTATTAGTACCATTTTTGGTAACAGCATTTACCGAACCGCCACCTTGACGACCCTGCGTCACATCATAATTATTAGTTGAAACCTGATATTCACGTATTGCTTCTTGTGAAATGGTATAGGGCCCATTACCTACTGCGCCGTTGGTGTACATACTACGAGCATTTACCCCATCCATCGTAACATTGGTCGAGGAGCTACGCTGACCGCCAAAACTACCATTTTTACCTTGAAGTGGAGACAATGCTGTTAGCGCCGTAAAGTTACGTCCTTCCATAGGTAACTGCTTCATCTGGAGCGAGGTCACGGCGATAGCAGCACCAGCACGTTCAGTTTCTTTATTGACAAAGTTGGCACTTACTACCACCTCCTTTAGTTCGGTGTTGCTTTGTTTGAGTTGAGCATTCACTCTTAATTTGTCACCTTGATTCAATGCATAGTCTGTGAATTTTGTAGTTTGATACCCCACAAATGAAATGGTAATGGAATATGGCTTACCCAAGGGCAATTGTTGTAGTTGATACTCACCTTGTGCATTGGTGACAGTCCCTGTCTGGAAGCCTGTTGATTCGTTACGAACCTTCACTGAAACACCTGGTATAATTTCGCCACTTTCGTCTGTGATTTTTCCTAAAATGGTAGCATCCGTACCTTGTGAAAATGAATTAAATGAGATAAACAGTACAGAAAAAATAAGGAAAATCTGGAGCTGTTTTACACGGTTTGAGAATTTGTTTGAAATAGTAAACGTGAGCATAAATGCGTATGGGTTTTGTTGAGGCCACAAAAGTATGACGACATTTTATGCTCTTTATCTGCTTTTTCTAATGTGAACAAATTTTCATTTTGGGGTAACCTCAGTTTTAAATACCCTGATTTTTAGCTACTTTATAGGTATGATTTGATATTGTTCTGATAAAATGTTTTTAATGATTCGTCCTAAAATAAAAAATCCCCACCGAAGTGAGGATTCCTATAACAGCGTTAGATATGTTCTGACACCAATCAAATTTCAATAAGCAATAGGTCGTCAAACATATTTACGCAGTACGTTTTACAAAATCTATGCCGTTACGACTCTACAATTTAATTTTTGTGGTAATCTTCAAAATATCTAGGGCTGCTTTTTGAAGATTGATATATTGTTCAGGAATCAGCAATACCGTTTCTTCATCGTCACGAACGGGATTTTTGAGCTGTATTAATTGTACCTCTGCTAAATCAACCTCTTCGCCCTGAAGCGTTTTTATCCCTAGGGCTAATATTTTTTCGGTGTTATCCCCTACCATTTGTAGATTATGAAAATCTGGAATTTGGTCAAAATGCTCTTTTACATAAAGTCCCAAAGTAGCAGTATAAGAAGCAAATAGGTGATTTAAGACCGAAAATTTATGAACTTCCTTAATACTTGTTTGCTTGCTTTTAGGTTCAGAAAACATTCGCTGAAATGCCGATGCCAAGTTGGCAGTTTTTACATATACATCTTTACGCGCCAATTTGTAAGGCAAATAATGAAACTCATTACCCAGATATAAACCTCTTACCTGCCTAAAATATTCTAAATTAGCTTCTAGCATTTCGACTAATACCTTTTGGAGTTTTTCCTTTTCCCAAGCCGGAAATAGAAAATAGCTTGCAATAAAGGATATGCCACCGCCAATAAAGGTATCCATGACTCTTTCTTCAAGAATAGAAATATTCCCCATTCCTAAGAAATTATAAAGAATGAGTATAAATGGAGTCATAAACAAGACACTTACCACATAGTTTTTTCGTTGAAAACTATACGCTCCAAGCATGCAAAGCAACAAAATGGCAAATAACACATTTTTGTTATGCTGATACGAAAGAATTAATAAGCCAAAAATAGCCCCTACGATTGTACCGATTAAACGATGATAATTTCGCTCTTTAGTTAGACTAAATGCAGGCTTCATGATTACCATAATCGTGAGCAAAATCCAATTGCTATGCAAAAACTCAAATGACTGTGCAATGATAAAGCCAACCAGCATTACAAGCGCAACTCGTAAAGAGTGCCTGAATATTTCGGAATCAAACGTAAGGTTTTCTCTGAAAATTTTGGGTTCAAATTCTTGATGAGAAATAAATTGGTCGGTTGCTAAATCACTAGAATTAAGCGTCTTTTTCTTTCTATTTTTAAAATTTCCTACAATTTTCTTTAATCTCGCAAAGATATTCTTGATGTTGACTTCGATATTTTTCAATGCACCAATACTTAGTGCTGTAAATCCATGTTCTTCGGCATGTTCCTCCAAATCAAGAACGGCAAGGTGTAGTTCTTGAAGTTTTCTAGGAATAATTGGTGAAAGATGCGGGGTTGTGCCCATTTTGAGGTCATACCCAATCTTTTCTAATTCATCTGCTAAAAGTGTCAGAATATCCTCATACTTTTTGAGAATGCCAACACTATCAAACTGTTTATGAAGATGCTGGTAATTATAAAAAGTGGACATAATTTGCTCAAACAAATCAATAATATCCACAAAAACTACCACCAAAAAACGTCCCTCTTGTGTCGACTCTCGAACGATCTCACGTGTTTTGAAAAGCATTTCTCGAGTAGCATCTTGCTTTTCATTCACACTGATTTGTGTTTCAATAAGCTTTTTATAATTTTCATCATAATCAACTCCTTCACGATAAAAAGCTGCTTTAATTTTCATGAACTTGGCTACTTCCACAATAGAATCTCCTAACGATTGCTGTGCAATGCGATAGGGCATTATTCTGTACAATGACAAACTAAGTGCTGTATACCAAAGTCCCCCTATTAGGATATAAACAGGGTGCATCATGATTTCATGAAGCGGGCGAATATCTCCAATACTCAATGTCATGACCAATAGCGCTGCCGTACCAATGGCAGCTGCACGAAGCCCATAGACATAAAACATAGAGAATAAAAAGCTAAATCCTGTAATCATTAATCCCAGAATCGGGATAGACAGATTGGCAAATCCTACTAGTAAAGCCACCAACGAAACTATTCCTGTGGTAGTAAGCATAGCATTGCGTCGATGCACAATAGGACCAGGCGAATCCACGACGCTGGCACATAAGGCTCCCAAAGAAATCGTCATGCCGATATTGATTTTATCAAACTCGAGCATGAAAAGACTTGGAAACAGAACCCCAAAGGTGATACGAAGTCCGTCTCCAAAATAGGAGCTTAAGACGAAATGCTTGATTTCGTTGGTAGGTCTTTGTGCACTATTGAGCATATCATTCAAGATTAAGATTGCTTATTTATACTAGATTCAATGGTAGGTTTAGTTTTTTTGAATATAGAACTATTTTCAAAGAAAAAGGGTATTTCGCTACAAAATACCCTTTTCTTTATTTAATCTTGGAATAACTTGATTTGTTTCAAATTGTCGAACGTTAAGGGCTTTGTGATAAATCCGCTCACTTCTTCAAACCCTTTGGCTCGTTCTATATCGGCGGGATTGATGGACGAACTAACGACATATATTGGAATCTCTTTCTCAAATTTATTTTTGATTTTGGAAAACTCTTCCAAAAACTCCCATCCATCCATCACTGGCATATTAATATCCAGTAATATCAAATCAGGAATCACACCCTCTCCCACGACTAATTCATTGAAATAGTTGAAACCTGCCAAGCCATTTTCGAAAATGCTCAAGCTTTTACAAAAGTTTTTGGAGACCAATAATTTCTTTACCCAAAATCCATAGATGTTGTCGTCATCTATGACACAAATAGTTTCTACAGGCTTCATTAAAATGTAATCTTAAATGTTGTACCAATATTTTCTTGACTTTCGACTTCTATTTTACTTCCCATCAAATCCAGTTGGTTTTTGATTAAAAATAACCCAAAACCTTTTCCACTGGTGTGCTTATGAAAAGTATGATGCATACCAAAAAGCTTGTACTTGTATTTCTCAAGGTCAATACCTACACCGTTATCCTCTATTTGCAATATGATTTTATTATTTTCAATCCAAGAAGAAAGAGTAATCTCTGGACACACTTCGGGTTTCCGAAATTGAATTGCATTGGAAAGAAGATTTGTCAGAATGCTTTCCAAATAGGCTGGTATATAGTAGACACTTTTACAGCTTGTAAAGTTGCTTTTGATACGTGCGCTACTGAGAACTAGCTCGCTTTGAATCTGACTTTTGACTTTTGTCAGCATCTCATCAAAGCAAATCCTAACTTTCGGTTGTTGAACTTGTGATTGTGTTACTAATACTTCATTGAGTTGTGAAATAGTTTCGCTGAGCTGCTTAGAAATTTGCTTAACATTGTCTAACAAGAGCTTTTGCTCATACTCGGTATCACATTCTTCAATGAAATTACTTACCATTTCTAAGTTGCCAGTATGTGACCTTAGATTATGTGATACAATATGGGCAAAATTTACCAATTTCTTATTTTGTTCATGAATGATTTTTAAAGAATCTTGTAAAAAAAGTTCTTTTTGTTTTTCTTCATCGATATTCTTGATTACTCCACGAACGCCGATAATGATACCTTGAGTATCGAATAGTGGGCTACCTATGACCCTTACCCAAATTTTATTTTGCAAATATGTCAAAAACTCACAACTTACATCGAAAGCTTTTCCTAAGGCAATAGTTTCGTCAAATGCCTTCGCGACCATAGCTCTAGAGGCTTCCGGGTAATACAAGAATGCCTCAGCCAAACTAGGAGTTTCTAAATTTGAAGGAAATTCATGGATAGCTTTTGTACTTTCTGACCAATACACTTTCTGTGTTTTGAGATCAACCTCCCAAGCACCAATTCGTGCTAATTTGGATGATTCATTCAACAGAAATTCATTCTTCAATAAAGAACTTTTGTAATTAACAGTCTCCGTAATATCAATGATGGACCCTGCCATTTTGATAGGCTTTCCCTCCTTATTCCACATAGCTTGCCCTGACGTTTGAAACCATTTATATTCTCCAGAGCGACAAAGCAGGCGAATTTCAGTTTTGTAGGGCTTCTTTTGATAAAGATGTTCCCCAATGAGTTGCTCGACTTTCGCCTTATCATCTTGATGCAAAAGTGTATTGAAAAAAGCGTTGAATGAAGTGTTAATCTCTCCAGCCTCATAGCCCAATAACTCATAAAATTTGCTCGACCACCAAACTGTATCATACTGCAAATCCCAATCCCATATACCAGCTTCTATGCCATTGATGATGAGTTCAAACTCTGTTTTGTGAACGGGAGGGGCTGGCAACTTTTCAGGGTGTTCTATCAAATAGGAAATGTGCGTAAACGTTCCTTTCAGCAATATAGCATAGTCGTACTCGTCCCGCAATTCAACATATCCATTTATTTGAAAAAACTGAAAATTTCCATCAGCGTTATACAGCCTTATTTTTTGCTCAAAATAGTTTTCATCTTTTGTTAATTCCTTTACTACATTGAAATCTAGCCATTTTGTATCCAATGAAAACAGATGGCGCTTCAATGTATCCAAATTATTAATTGTTTGGGAAGGCAGTGATAAAATCGCATTCACATTATCTGAAATAGAAAACGTATTGCTCGTCAAATCCCATGCCCAAAAGTTAGGAATATCGTAATATCCTTCCCGATTCCAAGGCTCTCGGATCGTTTTCATAACACAGTGTGGTTTTACTCAAATCAAAAATTCAATTGTGGTCCTTTCAGGGATTTTATCAGTAGTGGAAAGGATTTACTATATGATTGAAATACAGTAAAATGAAGCATATTTTTATTGATAAGTCGCTGAATCAGTGACTATAATAGCGTTACGGGTAGACAGTTTGTCTTAAAATTGGCATATAGCATAAAGTAAAAAATCTTTTACTGGCTATATATCTGAATGGTGTTTACTAGAAGAAAATCAGATTTAAATTGTAGAAGCTAACGAAATTCGTAAAACAGATTACGAATTTCGTTAAATATATCAACTTTAGCAAAGATACAACTATGTATTGATTATATGGTCACTTTGATATCTAAGATGTTTGGCCAGCAACAAATATAACTCATCTGCGGTATGTGGCTTCAACAGATAATCGTTCATGCCTACAGCGAAAGCTTCTTTGATAGTTTCCGCATTATTGTCAGCTGAGCTTGCAATGATGGTCAAGTTGCTATCTATTTTGCGGATTTCTTTGGTCAATTCAAATCCGTTCAATTCTGGCATTTGTAAATCTATAATCGCTAAATCGTAGCATTTATCTGAACTTACCAACTTCAAAGCTTCGTATGGAGAAGCACAAGTATCAACCTGAATACCTTTTTTCAATAGATTTCTTGCAATGATTTTTAAGTTGATTTCATTGTCATCTACTGCCAAGATATGATATCCTTTAAAATCAAAATCAGTCAATTCTTTTACAGAATAATTTTGATTTTCTGCAATTTTAAAATTAACGGTAAAGTAAAAGTTAGAGCCCTCATTAAGCCTACTATCAACGTTTATTTCACTATTGAATAATAACAAAATCTTTTTGATAATAGCCAGTCCAAGTCCAGTACCACCAAATTGACGTGTGG
The DNA here is from genome assembly GCF_009905545.1 of Cellulophaga sp. BC115SP. GTDB lineage: Bacteria > Bacteroidota > Bacteroidia > Cytophagales > Spirosomataceae > Flectobacillus > Flectobacillus rivi. The sequence goes on from NZ_JAAALB010000012.1 coordinate 29,157, forward strand.
TGATAATGGAAGCCTGTGCAAATTCATCAAATATTTTAGGCAAAGATTCTGCAGAAATTCCGATGCCATTATCAATAACCTCAAATTTGACCTCAACATGCGATTGAGTTTTGTTCGCAATGCTAGCTTTTAAAATAATTTTTCCATTCTTGGTAAATTTTACCGCATTCGATACCAAATTGTTAATTACTTGAACCAAACGAGTAGGGTCTCCCTCCAAAAATGCAGGAATATCGGTATCCAAATCTATTTGTAGTGTATTGCCTTTTTCCTTAGAACGATGCCAATTTATTTCTACAATATTATTAAGCAAATCAACAAGGTTAAAAGGAATTTGCTCAATTTGTACTTTTTGTGCTTCAAGTTTACTGTAATCTAAAATATCGTTAATAATTGATAAAAGAGTTTCCCCCGTAAACTTCAACACCTTTAATGGAGCTTCTTGTTCTTTGCGAGGCTGTTCTTCCAAAAGCAAATGAATATTGCCAAGAATTGAGTGCAAAGGAGTTCTAATTTCATGACTCATCATCGAAAGAAACACCGATTTTGCCTTTAATGCTTCTTCCAAATGAAGTTTCGCTTGCTCTAACTCTTGGTTTTTTATTTCTAAATCTTCTTTGATTTTTTCTAACTGAATTGTTTTTTTCCGAAGCTCAAATTGATTCGTTACTTGATTTGCTAGGGCTTTTAAGGCGTCAATTTGATCATCGGCTAGCGAGCGGGGCTTGTTATCAATTACACAGAGCGTACCTAACGCATATCCTTTGGAGGTTACTAGCGGAATGCCTGCATAAAATTGTATACCAGGGTCATTTATGACAAAAGGATTATCATAAAACCTATCATCTTCCAATGTGTTTTCAATAATAAAAGGTTCGTATGGATTCAAAATAGTGTGTCCACAAAAAGAAAGATCTCTGGGTGTCTCTGCCATATCGATTCCTTTAGCTGACTTAAACCACTGTCTATCCTTATCAATCAAGCTGATAAGGCTTATCGGAGTTTGACAAATCTCTTGAGCAATTTGAGTGATAGAGTCATAATCTCTCTCGGGTGAAGTATCGAGAATATGATAACTCTTTAGCGCATCCAATCGCTCCGATTCGTTACTTGGTAAGAGTGGTTTTTTCATAAGTAGTTTGTTACGTAATAATTGAGGTAATGTACCCAACAATATCTTTGTATGTGAACAAAGACCCCTATTGCCCAACCCACTCGGAATAGGTTATGGCTATCTGGTATTCAGAAATTTACGGCGTTTCGCTACTGGCAATAGACGAAACTTACTACTTAGGGCTTGCAGATTTATAGTTTTATAGAAGTGCCATCACAAGGGTAATATGAGCACAATACAAATTAATTTACTATAGGATACTCACTTGATACGTGTAGAAGTCACTAAAGACACATATACAGAGTGGTAAAAATACGTATTTTATTTAAACAAATAAAACTATAGTTAGTTGATGAATATATTTTATGAGTATCATAAAACAAACTGAGTATTTCCTCTTACATTGACGTGGACTGTCAATAGCCCTGAAGATGTCGCTGCAATTGTTGTTCCTTTGAGGTGATGTGGTCGAAATACAGCCCCATACTTAATATCTTCTTTGTAAATATTGGTAGTAGCTTCAGTTAAGGTTGTAGATTGTACTCTAATACTCAAAATCTGTCCTTCATTATCAACAGTTATTTTAAAGACAATTTTACCAACTTCGCTAGACTTGTCTGTCAACAAAGGTTTTTGAGCCAAATAAAAGCGATCTAGTCCATATTCGAGACCTTTTCCTTTTGAGGCGCCATAATCAGGCATAAAAGCTTTAGGTTCTGGGCTATAGCCATATTTGTCAGATGTAGAGCTTGGCAATTTTGCTTTAGGAGCTTTATAAGGACTTGGTTTAGCATAGGATGTTTCTGCTCCTGATGCATTACGATTCTCCCTGTTTGGGGCTGCAGGACCCGATGCTTCTTTTATTTTTTTGTTATGTTCAATTATATTTTTGAAGGGAGCTTCTTTTAATTCATTCGTAGCAAAGGAGATTCTGATTGGTTCTTGTGTCACTATTTTCGTAGCTTCATTCCAAATAGGTAACTTGATGGAAGTATAAAAAAGAATAGCGCCAACAGCAAGCGTCCACCAAAAGGCTGCTTGCTTGTTTTTTTGTTCTTCTAATTCTTCTTGGTATGTTTTCATGGGTTAAGGTATTTTCTTCTTCTGCAAATTTATAAAATCGCATCAAAAATATAAAAGATAAGGGGTTGAATAATAGCTTATAAAGCCATATTCAACCCCTTGATAATAGATTATTTCTTGTTACGGTTTTTTAGGAGCAGTAGCTGGGGCATAACCAGTACGGGTCATTTCGCCCCAAGAGTGTGTTTTCTTGAAAAACAAATCATAGTTACCTTTTATAGCCCAATATACCGTGAGTGGGTGATAAATAAAAGGCTCTAAAATAGCAGTGACAAAAAGTCGTCCTATTTCTTTTGGCTCAGAGTAACGATTAAAAAAGGTTTCCTGAGCCTGAATTGCCAATATTGAAAAGAATAGAGACATTGAGAAAACCAAGCCAAGCATAGCTATAAAAAAGTATATATTGATATAGCCCAACAGAATCATTACCAACGTAAAAATCAGACCGAATGCTTCGATAAACGGCCCAAACCATTCTGCAATCAACCAATATGGGAAGCTAAGCAAACCAATAATACCATATTTTTTTCGTCCAATCATATCTCTATGAAGCATCAAACACTCGGCTGTGCCACGTGCCCACCTATTACGCTGGCGTGACAAAATGGTCTTTGTTACAGGAGCTTCCGTCCAACAAAGTGGGGTGGGTACGTATGCTACTTCATAAGGTATTTTTTTATTGAGCATGAGTTTGTGTAATCGAATAACCAACTCCATGTCTTCACCAACTGTTTTCTTATTATAGCCACCAGCCTCAATAACCCTTTCTCGATGAAAAATACCAAATGCACCCGAAATTAACAGAAGTCCATTGATAGATCCCCATGCGGTACGTCCTAACAAGAAGGCTCTGAAATATTCTATTAGTTGAATTCTTGGCAGAAATTTATTAGGAATTTGTAGCTTCACCATGTGACCATGATATACCTCTGCATCGTTATTGAGCCAAACAATTCCTCCTACTGCAACAACTTCTTTATGGCTATTAATAACTGGATAAATTAAGTGTTCAAAGGCATTTTCTTCCAACAAACAATCCACGTCGACACAAGCAAAATAATCTGAGTACGAAACATTTATGCCCGCATTAAGGGCATCGGCTTTACCACCATTAGCTTTATCAACGACGATAAGTTTTTTGAAAGCTTTATTTCTGGATTTATAAATAGCTTTGATTTCGTTGCAAGGCAAACGATATTCGAAATAGTAATCTACCTTTTCTAAATCATAAAACTTGATGGCTTTTTCAAGCGTATCGTCTTTACTCCCATCGTTTACAATAATCAATGTTAAATTATTGTAACCAAGTGATAATAAGGAGCGAATGTTCTCAACAATGGTGACCCCTTCATTATACGCAGGTGCTACAACAGAAATAGAAGGTAGGTACGGATTTTGACGAAAAGCATTAAAATCGATATTGAGGTTTGCTTGTTTATGGTGCTTCAGTACTTTCCATGACCTAACGCTCATGAGTATGTAAGATGTAAAAATCATCATACAGTACAAAAACAAACCAAATTGTATAAAGTAAGAGAAGAATGTTAGCATCCGTTTAAAATTTATTTAGCACATGAATCGCCAATTTTTGATCAGATTTATCCCCATTTGATTCAAGATAAGATAAAAATGACATACTATTCGAATTCATGTTTTGAAGCGTTTCGGCAGCTTTCACCCGAATAGCTGGATACGCATCTTTCAATTTGTTGAATATAAATGGAACATCATCGTCGGTTCCGTGTAAGGCTACGTATTTTAAAATGGCAATTTTTACAGGTTCTTCTTCAGAAGCAAACCTTCTTTTTAGATCATTCAAATACTCGTTGCCACCACACTCTGCGAGGTATTCGATAATAGCAGTTCTTACTTTTGGATTGGGATGTACCACAAATGATTTAGTATCCATCTCCAAATCAAGCTCTTGAAAAATATTAGCAAGTTTCAATCCTAATATTTTAAGTGTAACTGATTCATGGTTAATCAGTTTGCTTAAGTTAGGGATTTGTTTAAATTGGCTTCTTTTCAAAAAACTGATGATTTCATACATTTCCCAATCTGAAAGAGGAAAATGTATTTCAGACAGAATATCCACTTGATCGCCACCCATTGATATTTCGGCCTTAATGGCCACCAAACGTACAAATTGATTCGGATGATCTAATAATTCGGTAAACATAGCCGAATTTTCTAACGCCTTAATCGCCAAAAGGTCATTCGTTGCGTTGACTAGTTTATACCATTTGTACCTGAAGAATTCCTTTTTGATTTTTTGCTCGAAACCAAAAAAGGTGTACAGCTCTTTTATTTTTTTTTGATCGTCGCCCAGGAGAACTTTGTTGGCGTTGAATATTTCTTCGTAGAGAATTTCTCTAAACAATTTAAACTTTAGCTGAATATTAGAAAAGTAGTTTGCAATTTCTTTGCTCATAAATTCTTGAATATTCAAGTCTTCTTCCATGAGCCAAGCTGTGATATATTGCTGAATTTTTTCTCGGATTTCTGCTCTTCGTTTTGCGCTTCTTTTGGCACTTATTTTTTCACTCAGTATACTTATTATAATCACCGAATCTACAACCAACAAGATTGCAGCAATGACTAATATAATAAATATAAGTCGTTGAATATGAGTGGGTATATTATTCATAAATTTTGAGAGAAAGGGCAATAAATATCATCAAACCTCCAATGGAATCCCTAAACGGAGGTTCCGAGTAGTCTTTTAACACGAATGATTAGCTCGTTGAAACGAAACGGTTTTTCAACGAAATCATTGGCGCCAAGTTCCAGAGAAGAAACGATTTTATCTTCTACATTCGTACTTGAAAGTACAATAATTGGAGTTTGAGCGTCGCGGGTTTTACGGATATGAAAAATAAGCTCATATCCTCCCGAAAACGGCATTTGTAAATCAGTAATGACAATATCAGGTTGAACCTCGTCGTATAAATCAATAGCGTCCAAGCCATTTTGACACCCTGTCACTTCAAAGCTTTCTCTATTAAATTTATCAACAAGTAATTTTAACAACAGTGATTCATCTTCGGCAATAAGAATTTTCATGATTGATCAAAATTGGGTCTAGTACAATACCCCCTAAGTATTGTGAAACTAGGGTTAATATTTATTTTAATTGTTACCGAATAATAGTTTTATTCGATTATTACTTCATTTAGATAGCTTCTTCTGAAAGCTTTTTGAGCTTTTCGTAATCGTTTTGAATATGAAGCAAAATCTCTTGAAGATCCTCAATCATCTTTTCTTGAGGGACAATAAATTCTTGGGTTTGTAGAAAGGATTTTTCGACTTCTTTACATTGTTTACTAAACTCAACTTGACCTACACACCCTAACATTGAACTCATCTTATGCAATTTTTTGGCAAAACCCATTTTGTCACCACTTGCAAAAGTATGATTCAAATCAGACATTTCGGCAGGTATGTTGTTAAAAAAGTACTCCACTATTTCAAGAAAATATGAAGCCTCGTTATCAAATAACTCTGCAATATATTCTTTGTCGAAACTAGGATGAAAAGGAAAGGATTCTAAGCTCATTATTATCAAACTTCACAAATAAAACAATCTTAAAAGTTAAACGCTAAAATTGGCGGAGCGCTACTTTTATACTATATCAAATCGAACGGCACCTTCAGTTATTTTACAAAGAAAATCAAAAAACCTATATTTGACTAGTGTAATTAACGAAGAATTAAAATTATCAACGCAAAAATCGTTCCAAATAGGTTTTACTCGAATTTCGGTATTTTATTTGTAGCATAAAATTTAGATTTCATTTTTTTTGATAGAATTATAATTAAGCATGAGCGAATCACCAGAAAAAAGTACCTTTTTTGACCTTCAAAAGTCTGGGTTAAATCAGTTTGGAAACATGGCCCTTGGCTGGTTTCTAACCATTCTTATTATTCGTCTTGTTGAGTTGATTTATGGCAGTACAACTCAAAATATTAGCGATTCACTCATTTTTTTATGGGCAAGAGGTTCGTTGTATGACCTTATCTATTTTTCAAAATCTATTGTCTTTTTAGGGCTGCTTCATCAAGCTCTACTGTTTCTGTCTTCTAAGATTGCTAAAATTGTCATTTGGGTCATTATTTCAGCCTTGACATTATTGCATTTATCATTAATGCAATATTTTTTGACAGCCTTAGTACCACTCGGTGCGGATTTATATAGTTATTCAATCGACGATATCAAACAAACCGTCGGAGCAGCAGGTGTTCCTGTACTCGGAATGATTGGAATGATTGTAATCATTGGATTGCAATTTTTACTTTTCCGTACATTGACGCAAAAAGCTCCGATACATCGCATAGTTATTCCTTTAACGATTTGGGGACTTGCCTTCGTTGTTTATTATTTTGATGTAGAACTACAAATACCAAGTCATCAATTTAGTAATGAATTTGATAACTATCTCACTTATAACAAGTCTCTCTATTTCTCTAATTCGTCTTATGATTATTTTGTTGCTACCGACGACGAAGTAGATATCTATGCCGATAGTTACTTGGGCATTGGCGGTGCTTTACTTGGTGGCAATAACGAGATTTTGAAAGTAAATTATTTGGATGAAAACAATTACCCTTTCTTAAGAATAGATTCTACGCAGGATGTATTAGGTAATTTCTTCAATAAATCTCCTCAAAAACCTAATATCGTATTTCTATTAGTGGAAGGACTCGGTAGAGCTTTTACGGGCGAAGGCGCTTATCTGGGTAACTACACCCCCTTTGTGGATTCTTTATCGCAGAAAAGTCTATATTGGAATAATTTCTTGAGTGAAGGGGGACGTACATTTGCTGTATTACCTTCTATTTTAGGCTCGCTACCTTTTGGAAAAAGTGGATTCAATGATTTAGGCAATAATATGCCCGTTAATAATTCATTAATTGGCATTATGAAACGTGCAGGTTATCATACCGCATTTTATTATGGTGGCGATAGCAAGTTCGATAACATGAAGTTGTTTTTGCAAAAAGAAGGTATTGATCAAGTCAATGATGAGCCCACTTTTACAGGTTCTGGATATCTAAAACTTCCCAAAACAGGTTCATTTACTTGGGGTTATGATGACAAAAGTTTGTTTAAACGATACTTTGATGTAAATGCCAATGAGACTAGCAAACCTAGTTTTCAGGTTATCCTGACGGTTTCAACTCACAGTCCATTTTTAATTAATAATCAGAGTGTTTATACCCAAAAACTATTACAATATAGCCAAAGCCCTAAGGCTAGAATGAGTGCGTCACAGCAACAAAATGCCAAAGATTACACACAAATGCTTTCGACAGTAATTTATACCGACGAAGCTATTCGCGAGTTTTTTGAGAAATATAAAAAACGTAAAGATTTTGCTAACACCATTTTTGTCATTACTGGAGACCACCGTATGCCAGAAATTCCGATGGCAACTAAAATTGACCGTTTCCATGTGCCTTTGATTATTTACTCTCCGTTAGTAAAGCGTCCTGTGAAATTTGAATCTATTTCGACACACTTCGACATAGCGCCTACTATTGCAGCCTTTATGAACAAAAACTATGGTGTAGCAAAACCACTGGTTACCAATTGGATTGGTACAGGTATTGATACCGTCAGACAGTTCAGAAACGTACACTCTTATCCATTGATGATGACAAAAGCACAAATGATTGATTTCATTTATGGAGATTACGTGTTGAACGGGACAGACTTGTATCAAATAGGACCAAATATGTCGATGACCCTAAGTCCAGAGAAAGACGCACAGTCGGCGGTGAAGGCTAATTTTGATATTTTCAAACAGAAAAACGAGAAAATTCAGAAAGGGACTAAGTTATTACCTGATTCTGTTCGACTCAAATAAGTGATTAAACAAAAGAGGTTCTAAAACACATTCGTTTTAGAACCTCTTCTATTTAGGATTTTTTCCTATTTGCTCAATCGATTTTTAACAAGCCTTTTTACCGTATCGATACTCACGGAAATGTCTAATTCTTGTAAAAGCTTTTTTTGTAGGGCTCTCAAATTAATTGATTCGTCTTTGAGGGCTTCTTCTATTACCTCCAAATGCTGAGGATTATCAAGTGATATGATTTGTTTTCGACCTTGGCCTTCTTTTCTAATCAAACCATTGAGTCCTTCCGATAACCATGCTTTTTTCCAATTCACAAATGTATTTTCACTAATATTCATGAACTTTGCTACATTCTTTTGGTTCATTCCAAAATCGTTCAGCAAAAGCCCCTGACAACGCATACGAACCTCTGGCTTCGGATGATACATCGAAGTTTCTTGTAAAAGCTTTTTTTCCGATTCAGAAAGTTTAAGTGCTTCTCTTTTTTGCATTTTACTCGTAAATCTAGCGTGATTTAGGTACACCTCATTTTTTCAAAGGATAACTTTACTGATTTTTTGCTAGATTTCCAAACCGTTACCTAATTTCCACCTTTGATTGCACCTTTTCTTTATAGTAATCCTCTAAAATCTTGCTTGTGAGTGGTTGATATACCTCCCAAAAGAAGCCCTTACGTTCTGAAACCGACTCATCTTGTACAAACCAAGGCGCAATATACTCAATCCACTTAAAGTAGGTAGAGAACATTCCGATAGGATTATCACTAAAATCTCCAGCAAAATAGCTGAAATGATAGTCGTCTCCTTTATGAATAATTACCGCAGGAAATTTTGATGGAATCCCGTAGCGCTGTAGTTCTTTTGTCCCTTGCGAATTGGCATATACTTGGTGATAAGCCATTACTTTATTCATTTTAGGATTATTCTTCAATACATCAAACCAATATGGATACTTGATGCTTTCTGGTAACCCATATACCTCCTGACCTTCGTTGGTACTTACCATAAAAGGCACTTCGTTGGTCAGATGCGTTTCGTTTTCTAATACCACTACTTGGTCTTTTTCTGAAACAAATGCAACACCTGATTTTTTAAATGGCCATGAACCTCTTTGCTTGATATAGTTGCGAACCAACCATTTTGGTAACTCAACATTTACTGTTGTGTCAAGAGAGTCAAAATATCGGCCTATCCAACCTGTCCATTGAACACCAAAGTCATTTTCAAACTCTTCACGAAGATATGGCGCTGTAGGTGAATTAATATCATTGAATTCCATCATGACAAGCTTTTTCTGTTGCTTCATATTTTTGAGCAAAGTCAAATCTTGTTCAGACATCCCTCCATACAAAATTCCAGAACGCTCGGTTTGACTTTTTCCAGCAAACCATTCCTGACGATAAATACCGTAAGTATCGGTAAAAAATGCTACATCAGAATCTTTGCTAAGCTGCTCTAGCTGCGAACTCGAAAAACGTTCCAAGCCTTTTACCTGATACTTTTGGTCGTCTTTCGGAAAAAAGCCAAAGTAATCACTAATTTGATACAATTTGGTGCTAGTTTTGGTGAACCGCTTATGTTTTAGCATCCAAATCAAAGAAATATGTTCTTGTCCGTCGGGCGTAAGAACAGTTTTATCAACGGTGGCTACCACCATTTTTCTTTTGGGAGTAAAACACCAAGCCAACCACATCCAAAGCGGTGCGCTAATAATAACAAGTAATACTAATTTAATCCAAGAAAATTTCTTCATTTTACCTAAAGCTTTCTGCGAATGCTAATACCAATATCATATTGATTACCGTTGACTCTTTGACTCAAATCCTCATTGAACCAAGATGCGCTAAGCGCTAGCGTTGTTTTTTCCTTAATTACTTTACTGTAGCCAAGATTTATTTTGAAAGTATTGAGCTTTCTTCCTCCCTCTAACAATACATTACGACTCTCGTCAGGCGAAATACCTGTTCCTATTCCAAAAGATAAGAAATCAAATGAGCCCCCAAAATAATATCGAGTTGTAAAGGTATAGCTCTGTGAAATATCGCTATTGCTCGGCACTAAAAACGCTCGCAAATTGAACCAATAATTACCGATGTACTTACCAAGTGACCCAGTGTAAATCCACGTTTCGTCAGAAAACTTTAAGTAGCGATACCCAATTTCTCCTTCAAAGCTTTTGGGTAGATTAGCGTACAGTGAAAACCCATTTCTAAAAGTTGGAAAAACAGGCAAACTAGGCGAGTAACCAAAATTGACATAAGTGTAAAAGGTTTTGCTAATGCGAGGATAGCCATCTACCTCAAACTGGACGCCATCGTCACCGAATCTTTTGGCATGAGTAACGCGACCTATAAACGAACCTACTTGTGAGCCTCTGCTAACAGAAATACTAGTCAAATGCCAAGGTTGTTCGTGTAAGGAAGAATTGTAATTTTTATCAAAATAGAAAAAATCATAGGACAAAGTCGCAAACACTTGCCTCGAATTATCTTGCATACGCGCTGCCAAAGTACGAGCTTCGGTATTCTGAGGTTCGCGTTTGATAACTCCATTAACAATTGAAAGCCCCTCATCAAATTTTTTCAAATCTTTCAAGGCTTTTGCTTTTTTCAGTAATATCTCGGTATCGTTTGGATAATAACCTAGGGTTGTTTCGCAAATACTGAGCGCCTCTTGAGGATGGTCGTTCCAATATTCTAAATCAATCATGGAACTAAGCGCTTCTTTATTTTTTGGATTAACAGAAAGTACTTGTCCTAGTTCGGCACGGGCACTATCAGTCTTGTCTGTCCAAATGTATATCCTTCCCAAAAACACTCTTATGTCTTGGTAATCAGGGCTTTTTTTGAGTGCCTGTTGGCAGTACGATACGGCAAGGGGGTAATTTTTTTGTTCAAATGCAGCGGTTCGAGCCAATTTGAAAAGCTCGTCGGAGTCAAGTGTGGGAGCTTGCGAGTAACTTTGAAAACAAAGACTCGATAAAGTAAGAAATAATAAAAGATACTTTGAGAGTAATTTCATAAAAGTAAGTTTTGAAATTGGGCAATAGTTCAAAAACTAGGTATGCTAGGAAACCCAATCATAAACATTAAAATATCAGAAATATTGCGAGAAAATGGACTCTTAATACTCTAGCAAATTTTATGCTATTATCATGATTTTTTAACGTTCAGGAAAATAAAATTACGGGCTTCCTAGCATATATCAAACATATTGCCAAAATCTTACCTAAACTTCTACTCTCAGCGCTTTGAGACCGTAGACACCTTGCATCTCTTCTAATTCGAGGTGTTCGACCTTACCAGAAAGAATATTTTTACTTTGAAGATATGTGATATAACTTACATATTCTTCAGCGTCTTTATGGTTGGCATACACCATGGCTATCTTGCCAGGCTGTGTCAATCGTTCGCCAGTGTTTTTTATTAGAGCTTTGTCGATACGCTTTTTCATAATCTCGTATCGTAGGTTATAAGCTCCTTCCGTATCAAAACGACGTTCGTCTTTTCTGAAACTAATATCAATCGGATTACTGTGAATCAAAATCAGTTGCGTAGTATGCAAAGGCACAGGCAACTGTGGGATCAAATCTTCAGTCATTTTCACAATTTTAGCCATTGAAATCAATTGCCACAATCGTAAGTTTTTCAAATACAGTGGATTAAACGGTTTATTTGGAGCTATACTTTGTCCGATATAGATATTGTATTCGACACCATCCGTTTTATACTTTTCGAAATAGTTTGGATAAGCTTCTTGCAAGATTTCTCTTTCTTCTTCCAAAAAATTATTAATCGTTGCATTGATTTTGGTCAGGCTATCCTCAAAGGCATTTCGATGTGTAAAAATATGCTGATGGAAGGGCTCAGTCTTAGCAAAATATGCTGCAATGGCTTCGCTCGCTTTGCCTTTTTCTCCTTGCAAATGTTTGAATATGGGTTGTATTTCTTCTTCAAAATAAAAGTTGATATTCATTTCTTCATCAGGTAAAATTCCTTCAGAAATTTTTTGAATAAAACCGTCATTTTTGAAATTCAATTCATCCAATAAGGGTAAAACAAATTCATTTCGTAATACCTCCAAGGTCTCCTGAATCAGTAAAAGCTGCTCCATAAAGTCTTGTTGTAAGGCTTTATTTCGTTCAATAGAAGAGTTACGAATGTCAATAGCGCCATATAGTGGATATACTTTTTCAAAAACCACATTGCCCATAGGCTGTTTGGTGGTAGCTCTATTTTTGAGATATTCCCATGCGACTTCGTTAAACTTCCACTCTACAGAAGGTTGTAAAGAGGTAAATTTTTGCTTTATCAATCGTTCTATTTTATCATCAAAATTCTTGATGTGATAGTCTAAAGCTTGTTCCAAAATTGGTAATACACTATTGATTTTATTGAGTGATTCATGCGATAATTCAGAAACACTCGCAGAGGCAATCTCCAAAACTCCAAGCATACGGTCTTGAGACTGAATCGGATACATCAAATAGCTTTTGAATCCCTGCTCAATTAAATAGCCAGCGATACTTGTCTCTTCATTGAGCAAATTAGGAATAAAAACTACATGTGGATATTGTAAAAATTTGTCATAAGCTTTTTGAAATTCTTCATAATAAATACTTGAAACTGGGGGCGTAATAAACATCGTACCACGATGATACTCATGAGCATTCACATAGGTATCATTTAGCCGCAAGTATGGAATGAGATTTACTTGGACATTAGCAGTTCCCAATAGTACTTTGATGGTTTCGCTCAAGGCGCTATAACTAACTTCTTCTTTTTCTGAAGGCATTCTGAGAACGATATTCTTCATTTCATGAAGACAAGTCTCGGCAGTTATGTCTTTAACCGTAATTAAACCAAATCCTTCAAATTCGAATTGGTTGAGCGGTAATAATCGTTGAAGGGTCTCTAAATCTATAATTTCATTTTTCCCATCACACACCAAGCCACCCTCAAGTTTTGGCAAAGGCTCTGTTCCGATGTAGTTGACATCCAAAAAGCGTTTGTCAGGCTTGATAAGGTAATGTGTTAGCAATCCCGTTTTTTTATTGAAAAAAGAATACGGTACTTCTTCATTCATATCCACCTTAATACCATAGTATTTTCCCAAAATCCATTTGTATGCATGATGCAATTTGGTACTATTGATTTTCTGGATATGCTCTGATTCTTTAACTAAAATTTTACCTGAATCTTTATCAATAAAAATATCTTCAAATGCCTCTGAATAGTAAAAAAAGCGAATATGAACAGGATAGCTAAGCGCAAAAATCTCCTTATCATTTTCAGAAAGCAATGGAAAAATAACGGTTTTGAGTAGGCTTAAAACCTCTGGATATTTCTGAAGAATCTGAGTATCATAGATGGGCTCTTGAAGTTCAGGATATTGCTCTAATTGGTTCAAGACCTCTTCGTAAATCCTCTTGAGAATCCCCTCTGAGGATTGGGCATATTCTTTTAAGAGTCGAAAAAACGGGCGAAAAGAAAGCTTGGTCGATACAAACTCCTCGACAGTTAATAAGTCTAATTCACATTCTGGTACTAGCGTGTTCATTGTTGTTGTTGCCTCTACGGCATTCCTTGCTGCGATTAATTAATTCTACCCCCACTAAACTACTCTCCTAAATCACAAAATAGATATCCTTGGCGTGATATAACTCTAAGGTAATCAACATTTTACTATTATAAAACAATAGAAAATGTAATACTATCTTTTTATAACAATCATTCATAAAATAGAGATCCTGTCTTTCACTGGCGAAAAGAAATAGGCTTTTATTTTGATTGAAATGGTTTCGAGATCTGTGTATAAATGAATAGAGCAGCTTGCTGTAAAATTTAGTTATTTTATCAAACTATAAGCCGCCACCAATCCTCTATCACACTTAAGTGGGTTTCGTAAGAATGAAACAAATGTTAACTCCAAAAAAGTTTATTTCTTGTAATTATCTTGTAATGATTATAAAAAATATTGTTAGAAGAAAAAACCAAGCTTAAAACTAATCACTTCATCTTCTGAAGAACGTCCATAAGTCAACGTTAGCACTGCCATTTGGAATGGCGAAAGCCAAATACCACCACCGTATCCATGATGCCATTTTTGAGATGTTTCATCTGGATTCCATACTCTGCCAAGGTCATTAAACGCCAACACGCCAAGATGCGCAGGGAAAAGGTACGATTTGAAAGAGAGCAACTTCAAACGTGCTTCTAAATTATGATAAAATGAGCTTCTTCCTGAAAAACGTGAACGGCGAAAACCTCTGAGGTTACTCAACCCTCCCAAAGTATTAGCCTGATAAAACTCATAATCTAACAAGTTGATTCCGCCACCAACACGAGTAGCAAAGGATAAAACAGCCGGAAGTTTGAAGGTATGATAAAATGCCAAATCAGTTTTGACATTTAAGTAATCGTCTTTATAATTATGCTCAAATGCTTTCTGAAAAGTTGCCTCTGTATTCCATTTCAAACCACGAGTGGTCATAACAGGATTATTGCGAGTATCGACAGTAAAGCCTGTACGTACACCATAAAAATCCTGTTCATCATACACTGGTGATCCTTTGGGAGCGTATTCAGCAATATATCGTTTAGCATTTTCTTTTACATTATAGCCATTAAATACAAGTCCATAATATAGTTTCAAGGGTCCCCAATTATTACTCAAAAGCACTGAGTTTTCAAGATTACTTAGTTTTACCCTGTAATATTCTATGCCCTTGGATTGGATGTATTGAGACTCGTTACTTAGACCAAAAAAGTTGTCTGTCAGCCCATCTTGCTGTAAAGTTATTTTTACTTCTAAATCTGCTTTACCTATCACATCAACGGCTTTTCCTACATAGTAAAGATTGAAGGCATTGGTTGAGAAGGCATAATTTCCTGACAAACTATGTTGCATTCGGAAAGGCGATTTTCTAAAACCTTGCTGGGTATATTGCACTCCACCACCAAGAAATAAACCATCGTCTGGGTTATAAGCCAGCGAACCTAATGGAGCTAATCTATCATACACAAAGGCAAATCTGTCTAAATCATTGATATGCTTATCGTTTTCGGTGGTATGATTAACGGTTTCTTCTCCTGCCTGAATTGTTGTGTTCTTCTTTTTGTCATAAATCAGCGTTTTGCGTGCACCTTTTTCAACTGCTGAACTATCGATAAAGGTATCTTTCCCTTTTCCTCCAATCAACCTTACTTTGATACCTTTATTTGATTTTCCGTACACATGAAATACGTCTTCTCCGTCCATTCCCCAGATACGAATTTCTTTGGTATCTTTTGGGTCAAAAACTCTTTGATACAATAGTGTTCCTTGTTTTCCCTTTTTAGTTTGGTCAAATAGCTTTACACTCGTATTGCCGTCGGCGAGGCGCTCGATGTCGATAATTTCGTCTTTGTCCGAAGCCACAACATCTACTTCTTTCGCTAAAAATTTATAGTACTCTGAAGCATAAGCCAATAAATCCTTTTTGCGTTGCTTAAGCTTAGCTGCTATCTCAGAGGTAAATGGGTCATTATTGGGTAACTTTTTAATAGATTCATCAATCAATGAATCTGAAATACTTTTTTGTAATAAGCTAGCTGTTTCTTGCCAATCTTGTTGGGATAATTGCGTTAAAAATGCTCTATCAACGTATCTTGCATTGAAGTTGAACGTATTTACATCTCGAATTTTATAATCAAACCCTTGTACTTTAGGCAGTATCCATTTGCGAGATACAATCTTTGGTAAAACTCCTTGACTTACAAAAAAAGCTTGGTCACGGTCGCGTGGAATAGCCTTATAAACTGTATGTTTTCCTTCATCAAAAGCAGCCCATCGCCATTGGTCATCATGACGATCCCAGTCTCCAATGAGCATATCTAATAATCTAGCTCGAAGTAAGGCTTTTTGGTCTATGACATTTTTATTGTCTTGGTCTAATTTATCAAAAAGTTTTAGGGTCGAATAGGTCTTTTTTGCACCTGCAAAACCCTCATCTGGTCGCTCTTCAAACAAGGCTAATTGTCCTGCAAAAAGTCGTTGATATGGACCAAGAATAGTATCGTTAGGTAATCTAACCAAGCGTGGATTGGTATGCAAGACTCCAGCAGCTTCAGCCAAGGAAGGAATCGTTAGGGCTGCAAATGGGTGTGATGCTGAAATTTGGTCACCAACTATATCAACGGTAAATTTGCTACGAATTGCCTCAGGGACAGCACTTTCTGGATATTTCTCCACTGAGCGAGTTACATACTGATTTTCATCCTTACCTGCATATCGGAGCGATAAGGTCTGTTGTCCTCCCCCACGTTGAATGACTTTTAATCCTCCTTTTTCATGTGTCAAATCCAACACAGGCGCTTGTACAGGACTAGTCCAAATACTACGATAGTTTTTTCCTAAAAGCCATTCTTTAAATTTATTAGCTTTAAATTTAGGATTAGGAATGGTTTGTTGGTTCGATTGTACAACTAATTCTTGATATGGCTTTTTCTTGAACTCTAAAACTTTTTCATAAAGAAGCTGACCGTTGGCATCCCAGAAATAAATTTTGGAGGTACCATCTGATAGCCAGTCTAATTGTGCAAATCCTTTGGTAGCAGCAGCAAAATAAGAATCTTTCCCTTTTTTGACAGGCGTCGTTTTAGAGCCAGCACCAGAAGTAATATAGTAAAGAGAATCTTTTTCGATTAACTGAAGCGTATGTTCGTGTCCGTTGGCATAAACTACGTTGGGATATTGTGACATGATACGTACCATTCCTGTTCGCATCTCTTTGTACACAGGATTAGGAATATCCTGAATATTGCCAATCCAAGAACGGTACAAAGGATAAATAGAACCTAAAATCGGCAAAGGAATATTGAGTCCTAGCTCGTTGAAAGGTAAAATATGAGATTTGAAAGGGTAATATCCGCCATGCAAACTATAAGAATACATGGGATGATGACCTGCCACTACTACCTTTTTATGTCTGTTACGATACAAAATATCGTCTAAGGCTGTCAACAGACCTGTAAGGGTTTTTACTTCACAATCAGAATTTTCATCAGGTTTTTTCCAAGGATGCAAATACCATTGCGTATCCAACAAAACTAGGGTCTGATTGTCAGAAAGTGGTATTTCTTGAGGTGTTGGGCAACCACCTTTTGGGAAAAAAACGGCTGGATTTTGGAGATATTCTGTGACAAATTTTTCTTGAGCAATAATCTCTGTCCATCCATTTTTCCCCCCTTGTTCCCAATCATGATTTCCAGGAATAATATAACCCGTTCCTGTATGAGATTTAATTACATCTAATTGTGCTTTCAGACGGTCTTCAGCATCTTTTCTGTCAGGATGTTCTTCATCGACCATGCCTTTGGGGTAAATATTATCCCCTAAAAAGACCACAGAGCTATTTTTCCCTTTCAATTTTAATTTTTCTGAAAGTGTATTCAAAACAGCATCTTTACCATGCGTGTCGGGTTCGCCTGCATCACCGATAAGAAACAAAGAAAATTCAACTTTAGGTGCAGTATTCTGCGCCAAAAGTTGAGTTGAATAAGATAGGAAGAGAAGTATGCAAAAAAAACGAGTTTTCATCATAAGAAATTATCAAGCAGTAGTGTGCGTAAATCAAAATCCAATCGTGAGATTTCCAGTAACAGCATAGCCATTATACACTGGAACAAACGATACGTTGGAAGGTAACTTTGGAGCAATTTGTTTTTTGATCCAAGGGTAAATAATATACGAAGCCTTGGCAGAAAGAATTCCAATACCTGCACCAACCAATACATCAGACAACCAGTGACGATTGTTTAACATCCGAAAAGTACCCGTAGCAGTAGCGACGGTATAACCCCCAATCGTGTACCAAACACTTTGGTCGCCATATTCGGTGGCCAAAACCGTTGCTCCAAAAAAAGCATTAGCGGTATGCCCCGAAGGAAACGAATCATTACTCGAATCATCAGGACGAGTTGTATTGGTTATCTTTTTTAATCCAAAAACAGTCCCTAACATAATACCTGTGCCTAAAACAATGATTCCTCCTTTATCGACAAAAGTATTTTTGCCTTTGACACCCACTAAACTCAAACCCATGGCAGCAGCTTGGGGTGTAAACTGCAAGTAATCGTCGGCATGAGTTCTGAAACTAGATAGATATTTGGTATGCCATTCTTTTTGTTCAGCTTTGGTACTATTATTAATAAACACCATTCCCGTACCAATCAGGATACCTGGTGCAATCATTTCTTTAGCAGTAATTAAGGGTTTTGAACTATCAGAAGTTTGCTTTTGAGCGCAAGTAATTTTTGGTAAAAAAAGAAAGCTGATAAACACCAGCCTAAAGGATTTTTTGAACATAGAAATGAAATTTTAGTCAATGGCAAGGTCAATAAGCTGGAAAACATCATACTGAGCATTGAGTGTTTAGTTTATCAGCCATTCGCACAATTGTTTTTAAATCTATTCAAACTTTGAACTGTTTGCATTAAAAAATTAACCTCAAAGGAATGAACGTTACTTATGTTGCTGCAACATGGTAGCTACCCCAAATGCGAGAATAGAAGCCACAAAACCAAACATGAAAATGTTGTAAGCAATACGTAACAACTTATACTTTTTACCAAGTACCTTCCCAAGGAAGTAAATATCACGCGTCATAGAGGCATACAGAAACTCCGAGTCGTTCATCATTTCTTTCATACCAGCCTGATAATCTTCTAATTCCATTTCATGAAAATTACCAAAAAACAACAAATTGGCACTACGGTTGGCTATATCCTCTTTTGAAAATTTACCTTTCGTTACGTTAGGGATAGTAGCTAATACTGCAAAAACCGTAGCCAACAAACATACCGTAGTAATCATGATAGTAGGGATAACCAGATAGGTATTCTCCTCTAATTTTCTCATCAATATACTGACAATCAAAGAAATAACAATCGTGTTGACCGAAATCATGATGTTTGCCTTATTATCAGCCATTGAAGAAAGTTGGAAGTGATTAGCAGAGGTAGTTCTAAACATGGTTTCGATGCCACGATCAGGGCGTCTTACCTTTGCTTCTGCCTCCTTTTCCTTTTCTTTCTCTTTATTTTCTTTTTTAGCTTGTTTCAACTCTTCCAATTTATCCTTGAGGAGACTTATATTTTTTTGTTTTCGAGGCTCCAAAACTTTCTTTCCATAAGCGGTAAAATAGTGATGTTCTTCCATGAAAGTTAGCGTTTTCTTCAGCCAATCTTTCTCAGACAAAGACATTTTAGTAAAGCAAATTTCGGTACGAAGATGTTCGGTTTTTTCTAAGAAATTTTCAGAAGCTAAATGCGACAAATCTGCATCACACAAAATCATCTGCTTGTGTGAATGTGGGCTTTGCGGCATTCGGGTTGCTCCGATATAAGTTGAAATTTTCTGTATTTGCTTTTCTGTACACTCGATTTTGGCAAGAAATTCCTGAGAAAGCGCAATACTATGTGTCTCATGATCATCGAAACTCACAGAATAACCAATATCGTGTAGCCAAGCCGCCATCAAGAGGTTTTCGAGTGCTTTATCTTTAACACCTTCTTCTTGGGCTATTTCTTTGGTGGCTGCCACTACGGCTTCGGTATGTTGAGCATTGTGGTAACAAAACTGAGGCGGTAGTTGTGACAACACCGATTCGGCATATTGTTGTACTAAGTTGAGTTTTTCGGTATGCATAAAGGCAATTGCAACACGATTACAGTGTTTTTTTCAAGTAAAAAGTCCCAAAAGGAATTAAAGATAATAAGAATGCCAACATCGCTTTACGTAAGGTCATTCCTACTTGAATAATCATGGCTAAAATAGTTGCCACAAATGCAACAAACAGGACTCCATGAATGATACCTCCAATTGTAACGAGTTCTCGTTTAGCTAAAATGTATTTGACTGGCATTGCCACAAATAACAAAAACAAATAGCTGTAGCCTTCGATTTTTCCAATGACAAGGAACGCTCTGATGATATTAGCGGATAAGGAAGTTTTTTCTGACATAATTTAATTAAGCTTTTGTAAACAACTATCAAAAGTGATGTAACAAAGTAAATTCAGAACTTTGGAGAGTACTTACATTTCTTCAACTCAATATTGAGAAATTTCGTTTCAAAAGCCTATGATTTAGCAAAATACACAATAAAAGTTGTGCCTTTATCAACTTCACTTTGTACATCTATTTTTCCACCAAGCGCTCTAATTTGAGAACTTACGATGTAAAGTCCTAATCCTTTGCTTTCTGGATAATCATGAAAACGCTGATAAAGCCCAAAAATTTTACTTCGGTGCCGCTTCAAATCAATCCCAATGCCATTATCTGCAAAATGAAGCTCTACGTAATTCGGTGTGTCTTTGGTAAACACCTGTATTTCAAGTGGTCGCTTCAATGAACGATACTTTAGGGCATTTGTTAATAAATTTAATAAAATACTTTCAAGATATGATGAATCGAAACTAACACTGCCTGCTGCACTAAAGTCTGTTTGCAATGAAGCGTTTGCTTCTCGAATTTGATACCCAACAGAAGATTTTACTTTGTCAAATTCGGTTGTCAAACTCAAGGGTTTTTTCTCTAAATTCACTTGATTTTTAATTACCAACACATCCAATAGATCATTGATAGTTTGATTGAGTAAGTGAGTGGACTCTTTAAATTTCTCAAGTAATTCTAAGGTCATTTCGTCGCGTATTGACTCAGGTTCTACCAAATCCAAAATACCCATTAAATTAGATAATGGCGCGCGTAAATTATGAGAGGTAATAAACGTAAACTGCTTTAAATCAGTATTACTGTCGGTCAATTCCTTAATCAAAACCTCTCGCTCTGCTTCAGCTTTTTTACGTGCTGAAATATCTCTAAATACTGAAATGGCATGCGTAAACTCACCTTTGGCATCGGGCACTGGTACCACCTCCAAACTTGCCCAAAATTGTTCACCATTTTTGCGATAAACAACAATTTCTACTTCTTCATGCTTCCAGTTTTTAATGGCATCTTCAATTTTGGCAAGAGCTTCCAAATCCGTTTTTTCACCAACTAGCATCATCGTTGGATTAGCTTTTATTTCACTTGGATCAAACCCAGAAAGTCGCAAAAAGGCAGCGTTATAGTAAACCGCACGATGACATGCGTTCTCGACGTTTGGCTCAGTAATCACAATGGCATCATTGCTATTCGTAATCACAGATTCACGCAAACGTAACTGTAATTCTTCTTCTTTTTGCTGAGTAATATCACGTCCTGAGGCAAATATGAGTTTTTCGTCAGGCAAATAAGTAACCGACCAAGAAATCCAACGAACACTTTGATCTTTGGCGATAAAGCGATTTTCCATCACCGACACCGAAGCCTTTTCCTGAATACCACGAAGTACCTCAAACGTTTTTTGTTTGTCTTCAGGATGTACAAAATCTAATACATCATGTCCATTGATTTCATGAGTATCATAGCCCAAAACACGTAAAAAAGCATTATTGATTCTGACAAAAAAGCCATCGAGTGTAGCAATGCCGAGCAAATCGTTGCTCAACAAGAAGAAGTGATTAAGCATTTCGTCAGCATTCCGCTTCTCAATTTCGGCCCCCAATTGCTTACATACTTCACCCAAAAAAGTCAAAATACTCTCATCGACTTGGTGGTTGGCCTTACTAAAAAACACCATCCAACCAATATGCTTTTCATCGTAGGTAATAGGAATAGAAATAGCGGAGTGAATACCTATTTTATCTGAAACATTGGTTCGTTGAAAATCCTTCATATCATGAAGATTATTCAACCAAATAGGCGTTAAACGATTACGACTATTATTATATACAGTTTGAGTAAGATTTATTTCTTTCTGTAAAAATGGCTCGACCATTTCTTGCAAATGCTCAAATTCGGCAGTATAACTATACGTTTGTAATCGGATATATTCTTTTTGATAATCGGTCATCCAGATTTCAGAATGTTCCCAACCCAAGTAATTTCGGATTGTTTCGAGACAAGCATTGAGCCCTTTAGTCAAAGATGGGGCATTCCTAAACAATTCTAAACCATGTACTAAAATTCGTTTTTCCTCTTCTGCTCTTACTTTTTCAGTAACATCACGAATCAACATTTGCGTAGCCTTTCGTCCAGCAAAGTCGATAGGATAGGCTGTAACTTCTACAATGATTTTTTCGTATCCTGCTTTTAAATGTACTTGTAAAAGACTGTTTTTTAAGGTTAAAGATTCTCTTTGCATGGCTTTAGGACAAATATCTTCCATGCACATTTCTAAAAACTCTTCTCGGTCATAACCATAATGATGAATAGCCGCAGGATTTACTTCTAAGAATTCCATTGTAGCACTATCATAAATCCACATTGGATTGGGGTTATTATCAAAAATTTGACGATAGTTATATTCGGAAATACGCAACTTTTCCTGCGAAACCTTGCGCTCAGTTATATCCATCATAGTACCCAACATCCTTACAGGCACATCGTTGTCATCATAAATTACCGAACCACGATCATGTACATAGAAATATTCACCCGAACCATTTTGAAAACGATATTCATATTCCCAGAATTTGGTACTTCGAGAAAGTAAATGGGCTTTGATAACCGTTTCCACGGCAATAATATCTTCTGGATGGACTCTTTCGCCCCAAAAGCTAAAATCTGAGGTAAAAGATTTTTCCTCATAACCATGTGTATGCAAGAATGTATCACCTGAGCGTACGACTTCGTTATTGGACAAATTGACATCCCACACGACCCCAATGGTCGCATTCGACACCATGGTATAGCGTTCGTTGCTTTGTTTTATTCTTTCAAGATTACGCTTACGCTCGATACTATATCTAATCGTTTTTGAAAGCAATTTAGACTCTAATTCACCTTTTATCAGATAATCCTGCGCACCATTGATGATTGCTTCGGTGGTAGTTTGAGTATCCTCCATACCCGAAAGTACAACAATTGGAATATGGGCAGCCATTTTATTCAAATCTATAATAGACTGAATACCAATGCTATCAGGCAAAGACAAATCCAAGAATACTAAATCATAATCGGCATTGGACAACGCTTGTTTAGCCTCAGCTACCGATATGACGTTCTGAACCTCCTTTACATCTAGCCCTGTATCGTGTAAATACTCCTCAAAAAGTATATAATCTCCGAGGTTGTCTTCTACAACGAGTATCCTCAATTGCTGTGGTCTTATAGTAATCATGGTGGTGATATAGTTAATACAAAAGAGTGAATTACGCACAAAGCCAAAAGGCCTATACGAAATTAGTTGCTTACCATTTTCTCTTTTTACAAGTTTGTCTCAATAAACTTGGGCTTATTTTTGGGTAATGTAAATTTAAAAGCACTGCCCTCTCCGACTGTACTTTCAACCCACATTTTTCCTCGGTGGCGTTCAACGATTTTTTTACAAATCGCTAGACCAATACCTGTTCCAGAATATTCTGTTTTGTTATGTAGCCTTTGAAAAATGATAAAAATCTTTTTGAAATATGCAGAATCTATACCAATTCCGTTATCTCTGAAAGAAAAAATCCAATCATTTTCAGTTTCCTCTAATTCAATCTGTATAACAGGGTCTTTTTCTCCTCGATATTTGAGTGCATTTCCAATTAAATTCTGAGCCAATTGAAGTAATTGTACCCTGTTCCCATCTATAATGGGCAATTTACTAACTAATACAGTAGCGTGTTCTTTTTTGATTTTTTCATCATAAATCTGAATTACTTCCGTCATAACTTCATTCAAATCTACCAGAACAAATGCCTCACGGTTAGTGCCAACTCGCGAATATTCCAGCAAATCAAGGATCAGTTGTTTCATTCGCTCAGCACCATTTACTGCAAAATAAATGTATTTTTTTGCTTGGTCATCGAGCTGAGCGTCATACTTTTTCTGTAAAAGTTGTAAGAAACTACTTACCATACGCAAAGGCTCTTGAAGGTCATGCGATGCCACATAAGCAAATCTTTCTAATTCTTCATTAGAAGCAACCAGTTCAATAGCTCTTTTTTCTAGTTCAAGATTTAATTCATTTAACTTCAATTCAGTCTGTTTCAAGGGCGAAACATCTTGAATTGCCCCAATCATTCGTATAGCATGATTGTTTTCATCATAAAGCGTAAAACCTCTGTCATACACAAACTTATAGGAATCGTCGGCACATAGGATACGGTATTCATCTTCCCAGTGGAGTTTTTTATCGACCAAATGTTTACGCAAACTATGATTAACTCTTGTAGCATCATCGGGATGTACCTTCGACAGCCACCAATAATAATCTCCTGTAATTTCTTGTAGCGAATAACCTAATATCTGGTTCATACTATCGCTCCATAAAATTTCATTGGTATCAAGATCTAAATCCCAAATCAAATCGTTGGTGGCTTTGGCGACCAAATTATAGCGTTCATTACTTTCTCGTAGCGCCAATTCGGCGAGCTTACTTTCCATGATGAGCGTTACCACTCGTTTCACATTTTCGAGTGCGACTTCTTCTTCTCGAGAAGGCACTCTCTCATCGTTGAAAAAATAGGCCAATACGCCAATGATTTTATTACCTGCACCAACAATTGGCATCGACCAACAAGCTTTGATTCGCTGGGCTCGAAGCATTTCAACTAAAGGTTGCCATTGAGGCATGAGGGCAAGGTTTTTTACAAATTGTTTATGTGGAAAAAACAAGCTCGTATATTCACCGTCATCGTTTGGTCTTGTATTAAAACCAAAGGTCTCGATAGAGGTAATCAAGTTTTCATCCAAACTCGAATCTACTAGCATTTTTAAATCATTGCCCACCACTTGCCATGCCGTAATGAAAGTGCTTCCTTGTAGCTCTTGTACCTCGTTGATATAATATTCCAAAACTTGTGCTAAAGTAGAGTCCTGTGAAGTATTATATTCTAAAGCTGCTTTTTCAATTCGGTCAAGTTGCTCCTTTAATTTTTGCTCAGTAACATCTCTAAAAAAGATAGAAAGACCATTTTCAGAAGGGTAAGCATTGATATGAAACCATCTTCTGCCTGGCGCATAATAATCATCAAATGATACCGAAACATTTTCTTCGATAGCACGGGTATATTCAGAATAATAACTCAAAGGAGCTCCATGCCCAAAAGTGTCCCAAAGATTTTCGTTAATTAAGAAATTACGACTCATTCCTAAAAGTCTTTCAGCTTCTGCATTCATATAAGTTACTGTATATTTGTGATTTACAGCAAAGAATCCATCGGTAATACTTTCAAGAATATTGGTGATTTGAACATTGTATTGTTCCAAATCTCGTTCATGTTTCTTGCGTTCTGAAATATCCGTAAAGATGGTAAACAAGGACACTATCTGATTATTTTCGTCGGCAATAGGTCCTGCGCTCACATAATAGTCTATCCAATCTTCTTCTTTATCATAAATCACAACGTCTTGACTAACATGTTGTCCTCTTAAAACCGTATCAAAAATATTTTGGGCAAGAGGCTCTTCTACAAGTGGAATTTTTTTGTCAACTATATCCGTAAAATCTCCCGCAAATTCATGGAAAGATTTGTTGACATAGATGGGCTTTCCTTCGGGGCTCCACAAACACACCAAGTCTTTCATATTGTCGAGCAAGTGCTTGTACAAACTTAAGTGTTGGTCGCTGTGTTTTTTCTCAGTAATATCCTTAGCAGCGGCAATTACCCTATCTTGTTCTTTGATAGAAGCGACTGTCCATGCCAACCAGCGGACTTCACCATCTTCTTTGAGTATCCTATTTTCAAAATATCCTACTTGACGAGTTTGAGCCAATAAGGAAATTTGTTGTTGAGTATTTGCTTGATCATCTTCATGTATATAATCAAAAACAGATCTGCCCATGAGGGAGTGCTCAGTACCATAAAGCCATTCGGTGGCCACTTTATTGAGCTTGGTAAAACAAAAATCTGCATCAAGCATACATAGAAAATCTGGCGATGAGTTAAAGAAAATATTGAGCTCGTCTTCAGCTTTTCGTCTTGATAAGTCCACCCCAATTTGTCTTGAAACGTTATCAAAGAAATCTGTATCGTTTGATATATGCTCCTCTGTAGAGTAAAAGCTGAAAACCGCTATAACTTGACCACGAAACATAATGGGCAACGCCACACCCGAACGACACTCTAGCTTTTCGATGATACGTTTTTCGGTAGAAGGAATAAAACCATGTGATAAGTCCCATTCCTGAATACGCTGGGTAGCCCATGCCATACCAGGCAAAAACTCTCCTCGTTTGAGGTCTTGAAACGCCAGTCCTGTAAAATCTAGGGCCACAGACTCATCCGCAAACCAGTTGGTATGAAGATTAAGCTTAGAATGATTAAGGTTGAGCATCCAAGCTTCAGCATAGTCGCAGTCTAGGTAATAAGCTAAAATCCTGAGAGACTCATAAATAGCTACCTGAAGATTTTCTATTTCATTAAGTTTTCGAGAAATCGTCCAAAGATGTTCTTGCTCTAATTCTTTTTTGACTGAATCAGTTATATCACGGCTTACTCCTACCACACCAATCACCTCTCCACTGGTATCACGAAGAGGCACTTTGTTGGATAACAACCATTTGATTTGTCCTGATTTAGTCAGAAAATACTCTTTGATATTTGTTACAGCATTGCCCGAAGACATTACATATACCTCTTGTTCTCGAAGCAAATTGGCACTACTTTCTTCCAATAAGTTTAAGCCTGATTGATGCAGTAAATCGTCCTCTTTGGTGACACCAAATAAATCTAAGCCAACTTTATTAACCAATAAATGACGATGGTCGGTGTCTTTGTAGTAGATATACGCAGGAATATTATCGATAACAATCTTCAAAAAGTTACGTTCCTGCAACAGACTCAGCTCTATTTGCTTGCGCTCAGTAATATCTTGCGAAGTTCCTTTTATACCTATACCTTGCCCCAATTCGTTGGTGATTAATTCTCCACGTTGGTGCATATAACGTATTTCACCTGTAGGCATCACAATACGATGTTCGATATTTAATCGTTCCTTTCGTATACAAACCTGATTGTAAGCTGTCATAAAGTCATTTACATCATCAGGATGAATACACTGTAAAAAGGTGTTGAAAGTTGCCTTGAATGATTTTTTATCTAATCCAAATAGCGAAAATAGCTCATCAGACCAGACTAAATGATTTTGTGTGAGGTCTAATTCCCAACTTCCTATTCGTGCAATTTTTTGGGCATCCGTAAGATTCTTCTCGCTTTTCAATAATTGCTCTTCTACCCCTTTGAGTTGAGAAATATCCGACAATGTTCCAATCACTCTCGTAGGTTCATTTTGGGCATTTCGCTCCATTACCACTCCCCTATCCAACACCCAGATATAATGGTTTTGTTTGTGCTTGAAACGGTAGATTTCTTCAAAATACTGGCTTTCATCGTTGATTAATTGCTTTGTCGACTGCATAACCTTTGCATAGTCGTCAGGATGTACTCGAGAAGACCATTCGTCATAGGAGTCATCTATCTCATTTTCCTGATAGCCAATCAGTTCTTTCCAAATTTTTGAATAATGCACTTTTTGTTCTGATACCCGCCAGTCCCAAACGCCTTGCTGACTACCTTCTAACGCACGTTTCCATTTTTGTTCATTGGCTAAAATCGCTTGGGAGGTCTCGAAGCTACTCGTAATATCTTTCGCAATGCCATATACACCTTGCAAATGCCCATTGAGCAAAATAGGCATAGAGGTAAGATGAATCCTTTTTTGTGTTCCTGTACGTGTATGAATATCGATTTCTATACTTTGAGAAGTTCCTTCAAGTGTCTTTTGTAAAACTTCTTGAAGATTTTCTGAAAATGATAATGCCGAAAAATTACTTACTTGACATTTTAGAAGTGTATCAATAGGAAACTCCAAAATGTCGGCTAAAGCCATATTGACAGAAGTAAATTTCCCTTCAAAATCCAAAGAAAATACGCCATCAGGATTTTGATCAAAAAGAGACTGATAACGCTGTTGATTTTCAAGAAGAATCTGTTCTGTTTGCTTTCTAGAAGTAATATTGTTCATTAGGACTGTTATCCCAATCACCTCATTTTGAGCATCATAAGAAGGGTTGATGCTTATTTCAAATATATTTTCGGTTCCAGATATATCCATTTTTCGCTCTAAGACAGTACTTTTTCCTAGAATGGCATCATGGAAGAATATATCACAATCGACGAGGTTTGCCTCACTACAAATTGTATAAGGGAGTGGCACGCCTATTTGGGGTTCGGTACCAGCTTTTTGTAACCAGAAGCTTCTGAAAGCTCCATTGTATTTTAGTAAACAAAAAGATAAATCCAAAGAAAAAACACCATAAGGAATATTCTCAACCAATGAGGTTAATTCTGCTTCACTTTTGATAAGCGATTGTTCAAGGCGCTTTTCATAAGTAAGATTCGTTGAAAAAATGGCAATACCATTAGAAGCTGGGAAAATTCTGTTCTGAAACCAAGTATTCCAAGGCGTAAAGTAATTGACAATCACCTTCATTTGGCGATTATTCATCACATCTTGACATGTCTCCTGAAATGGTCCACTCGAGAATTCGGGAAATGATTGCCATACATTTTTACCAATCAACTGGTCAACAGTTGTCTGAATAGAACTTGCTAGTTGTTCGTTGGCATAGGTAATAATCCAGTCTTGGTTAATAACCACAAAGCCGTCGGATATTCCCGCCAAAAGGTCATAGGCAAAATTTCCAGATTCCTCAGTATTAATGGTTTGTAAATCCTGCGTGCCAATTTTCATGGCACGAATAATGCCCATCAACACCTCTTCTTTTCCATTTGCTAAATTTGAGTTGGCCAGATTCCAATGTGCCGAAACTTCCAACCAAAGATTCTCTCCAAGTTCGTTGGCTTGGAGTACCACTTCAAAGCCCTTTTTGGTACTAACTGCCTTAGATAGATGCCTTTTTAGCACTTCTTTTCCTAAATCTGAAAAAATATCCTCTAACCTATTACCAATCTGATAATCAGACCAATAATTGATAATGTTATCCGAAAAAACAAATTGTTGTGTCCTTGGAAAATACTCCCAAATACATAGCTCCGCAAGCGAATCAATAAAGAAATCATGTGGTTCGGTGAGTTCTTCATCGGGTATACGCGTAGGAGTTTGACTCCCTTTTACCTTGAGGGTTTCCAGTATTTCACGAAATTGCTCAGTGAAATGAGGGAGTTGTTCGATAGAAGCAGTGGGCAATTGTTCAACCAGAAATTCAAGTTGAGAAAGCGTTTTTATCATTCGAATTGGGCAGCTATGAAATTCAAAGGTAAGTAATAAAGTTAGTGAGCAAAATTAAAATCATTTTACCCGCAGTAGGCTTTATGCTTAAATATGCTTCTGAGGAAAGAATGAAAATATTTTGCTTAATGCCTATAGCTTATTGCCAAAGGCATTTCAATTTTTCACCTGTGTGAATACAAACAAGCATAAAACCTCACAGTCATCGATTGGGTGATGAACACCGTGACGCCATTATGACAAACACATTTATTCGTATAGTTCGAATGACTTAGGTAGAGATATGTATCTACTATATCCGAAAATTAGTGTTAAATAGCTTTTAAATTTACTCAATAATATTTAAGCTACGCAGTAATTTCAAGATAAATAAACGAAAGGCTAATTTAGGCGCTGAATATTAATTTACTCTTTAAGAATAATCGTAGTTGCAGAGATTTTATTTTGAAGAATTTGTATCCTAAAATTGGAGTGTTGGGCGGACACTCTTTCAAGATACCATTAATGCCATTGATGGCACATTTTCATTAGAATGACTCTTCATTGCTATTGAATGCTACAGTCATAAGCTCACTTTCTGAATGTTCTTTTTCGAAAACTATCTCATCGGATAAATTTAGAGAAATTTGCGGCTCTTCATCTTCCATAAGACTGTTTAGGTTTGAAATTATATGAGACTTAAACTGTTTTAATTCTAACTGACTTAGAATTTTCATAAGATTTGTGGACATTAAATTAGTGACAATCTGTAGTTGGGAACGTGTTACAATGGTTTGACTTCCAGTCAGAACCTAACGACAGATTTACGTTAAAAAATGCTATTAGGGTTTGTTATGGCAATAATTTTAAACAATAATACGAGGAAAGAATGTTATTTGCAAGCCCCTAAAATACCTCTATTTATCGCTAATATTCGTCATAAGAAATAGACTTTCTTAAATATTATAAATATTTATATATCAATTACTTACAATAATTAAATTTGATTTCATGCAGGTTGGTAACATAGGTTTTTTTTATCTGCACAGAAATCTCTTCAGAAAAATCGTTTTGGCTATTAAGTTATCTTTCTAAACATTGTCAGTATGCAAGAATTTCAGAAGTTTTGTTCTGTTATTTTTACCTAACCATCCTATTCGTATATGTTTTCAAATATTACAACCATCAAGAGCGATTTTTTCTCTCAGCTGATTCAACATATAGATCACCCAGTGTGTATAATAAATTCGTTTTTCCAAATCGAAAAATGTAACCTTGCCTTTAATCAAACCTTCCCTTCAAGCAGCATTTTAAGCAGTTCATTTTTTTCTAATAAATTACTACAAGAATCACTGAGCCAAGTATGGGAAGGTCAAACGATTCAGTATATTACCGAACTCGAAAATCAGATATTTGAGCTAAAATTAAGCCCTTTAACGAATAGCGACGATACTTATGGACTAATTCAATTTTTCCCAAAATCAGCTCAGACATTTGACTCCGAACAAGCACTACAATACAAATATATTGTCGACCATATTCATGAAGTTTTGTTTCAGACTGATGCCGTTGGTAATTGGGTTTTCCTCAATCAGGCTTGGAGCGATATATTTGAGTACACCTTGGAGGAAAGCCTAGGGCGACCTTTTTATGAGTTTTTGCATCCTGAAGATGTACGAAAAAATGAATTACTTTTTGCTCCATTAATCAACCAACAAAAGAGTTATTGCAAACATATTATCAGGTATATATCTAAATCGCATAAAATCAAATGGATAGAGGTATTTGCCACCTTGGTCATTGGTAAAAATGGAGAAGTACTTGGTACCTCTGGAACCTTGCGAGATATTACTAATGAAAAAGAAAATGCTAGAATTAATACAATTTTGTCGCATAACGTTCAAGACATTGTATGTATTCATGACTTAGAAGGGAAATATCTCTACGTTTCACCATCAATCAGCCAGCTTACAGGATATTGTCCCGAAGAACTCCTCGGACAGAGTCATTATGACTTTTTTCACCCAGAAGATAAAGCAAAAATTATTTCTATTTCAAATAGCTCTGCTAATAATGATGTAAGCTATATTTCTTACAGATTTAAGAAGAAAAATGATGAATATGTATGGCTCGAAACAAGTGTCAAAGTTTTTTTTGATGACTATGATATATGTGACCGCATGATTACCTCTTCGAGGAGTATCCAAGAACATAAATTGGTAGAAGAGAGTATGATGAAATCGCTTCAGCGTGAAAAAGAACTTAATCAGCTCAAGTCTCGATTTGTGAATATGACCTCGCATGAATTCAGAACGCCTCTTGCGACCATTCGTTCGAGCGCCGAAATTATTGAAGCATATACCAAACTCGATAAATCCACCTATTATGAGAAGATTACAAGACAATTGGAAAATATCCAGTCTGAAATAAGTCGAATTTCAAGTCTTATTCATGAAACCCTTTTAATAGGAAAAATTGAATCACAGCAACTCACAGTTCACCGCGAACAAGTAGATGTGATAGAGCTCATAGAGTTTATCATCAATCGACAAAATCAGCAGCAAAAAGACCATCGCATCACAGAATTAGAAGCAATAGGAGAAGTTCAAAAAATATGGATTGACCCTCAGCATTTTATTCATATTCTTGACAATCTTATTTCAAATGCCTTTAAATATTCATTAAATAGGCCCAATCCTGTGGTATCTGTCAGCTTCGAAAAATATCATTTGAGGCTCCAAATCAAAGATTTTGGCATTGGGATTCCTCCATCTGAGCAAGGGAAGATTTATTCATCATTTTTCAGAGCGAAAAATGTTGGTACAATTGAGGGAACAGGGCTTGGTTTAGTGATTGTCAAAAACCTCGTTCAGCTTAATAATGGCAACATTCATTTTGTTAGTACCGAAAATCAGGGAACGACCTTTTATCTTGATTTTACCTGCGAATAAAATTATTTGAAGGTAAAACTCTTCAATTTTTTGCAAAACTCTTGCAAGCTTACTGCAATATCCCTAGAAATAGGGATTGCATTTCATTATTAATTAGCACAACTTTGCAAAACATGCTATCAGAAAAGGTGTAGACTCTTTCTGTAGTTCGAACCCACATAAAAAAGCCCTTCTAAAAAATTTATCGTAATACTGATTTTTATCATTTTTTTCTAGTGGTAAAGTCCTGTATCTGTCGTTATCTCTCTCTTACATTTGAATACAATTTATTTGATAAAAATGTAACAATAGTATAACGTATGCAAATCGGAATCATTGAGGATGATTTAATCTTAAGAGAAAACATCGAAATATTTTTCTCCATGTATCCTGATATTGAGGTGAGTATTTCGGCATGTAGTATCGAGCGTTTTCTTGAACAAAGTCAGGTGGTTTCGACAGAGCCATATATCGTATTTATAGATGTTGGTTTGCCAGGGATTTCTGGCATCGAAGGAATCAGTAAAGTTAGGAAGCAATTTAACAACACCCACATTGTTATGATTAGTGGCTCATGCAATGAAGAATCCATTTGGGAAGCTATCAAGGCAGGTGCAAACGGGTATTTGTTGAAGCCCCTATCACTAAAAAAACTCGTAGAACAGATTGACATTATCAAAAATAATGGTGCACTTATCTCCCCTGAGATTGCATCAATGCTTTTTTCTAAAATATCCCAACAACCACAAGAAAAGAAAATAAATGCTGAAGAGATATTAACAAGGCGCGAACTCGATGTGATGGATTACCTTTTGAAGGGCTTATCCTACAAAGAAATTGCCGAAAAACTTTATATAAGTTATACTACCGTCAATGACCATGTAAAGAAAATTTACCACAAGCTAGGAATCAATTCAAAAGGAGAATTGCTAGCCCTATTTATCCACTAATATTATGACAACCACTTTGGATCCGCCAATCATTTTGATTGTTGATGACGATTTTATCAACCGTTTTGTATTAGGTAAAACGCTTGAAATACTAGAACAAACTTACCACGAATGTGAAAATGGTGAAGATGCTATAAACTGGCTCAAAGCAACCACTCATAACCATATTGTCGTATTGTTAGATCTCAATATGCCTATTATGGATGGTTATGATTTTTTGGAGTATTTAAAAGAATATCCAAGCGAATTTGAGCATACCAATATAAAAGTAGTAGTAATATCAGCATCTCCGTATTCGCAATTTTTAGAAAGATTGCCCCACGCTGAAATAGTACAATTTTTATCAAAGCCTATTGATAAAGATCAAATCAAAAATGCTATCGAAGAATCTATAGAATCGTTCCACC
This sequence comes from Cellulophaga sp. BC115SP, assembly GCF_009905545.1. Classification (GTDB taxonomy): domain Bacteria; phylum Bacteroidota; class Bacteroidia; order Cytophagales; family Spirosomataceae; genus Flectobacillus; species Flectobacillus rivi. Next base: position 62,743 of record NZ_JAAALB010000012.1, read on the forward strand.
AATGATACTCAACAACGACAAACTCTATTCACAACTTAACTTTGTACTCAACAAGATACCATTTGCGGTATTGATGGAAAATTATGAGCGTAGATTAGAGTTTGTCAACCAGAATTTTTGCCAGCTATTCAAAATCCCTCTTGCACCTGAGCAGTTAATTGGATTTGATTGCAAAATTGCGGCAGCACAAAGCGCTGCCATGTTTAGTAATCCGACTCAATTTTTAGTGCGAATAGAAGAGATTTTAACCGCTGAAGAATTTGTTTCTCACGAAATAGTAGAACTGGCAGACGGTCGCTCTTTTCTTCGAGATTACTTGCCCATCATCAACGAGGGCGTACACAACGGGCACGTTTGGATATATTATGATTACACCGAGGCCCGCACGATGGAGTATCATATACTTCATCTGAAAAAGTTTTATGAACAAATCTTGAATCATATACCCGCAGATATTGCCGTGTTTAACAAAAAACACCAATACGTATTTGTGAATCAAACTGCCGTTCATGATAATAACTTACGAGAGTGGCTTATCAATAAAGATGATTACGAATTTGCGAAAGAACGAGGTAAAAATATTTCCTTCGCCGATATACGTCGAGAAGCTTTTAACCAAGCAGTTTCCACACAAAAAGTATATGAGTTTTTGGAGGAAGGTATTAACCGTGATGGACACCACAAATTTAATCTGCGTCGTTTTCAGCCTATTTTTCAAGAAAATGGGGAGCTTGAATTTGTGGTAGGCTATGGGATAGATGTGACTTCATTGAAAAAAACGGAAGAATATGCTCGTCAAAAGGATATTATATTCGCCAAAGTAGCTGATTTGCTAGATGTTGTAGTTATTGTTATTGATAACAATTTTCAAGTAGTTTTTGCCAATGCTGCCTATGAATCCTTTTTTGGTATTCCTACTTCCCAAATTATTGGCAAAGAAATAGACGCTATTGCTATCGAGGATACCTCGATTATTAGAAAAGATATAGCACAATATCAGCAAACTCAGTATGCACATCATACTGCCAAAGTGTATCAGGTGAAGGATAAATATGGAATGATTAAATATTTTTCCTATTCCTTTACACCTTATGTGCAGGGAAAAGCTGGAAATATCAACTATGCTGTATTCTTGAGCGATGTGTCGGACCAATATTATGCTGTTGCAGAACTACAAAAAATCATTGATAAAGAGCGTCGACTTAATGAACTAAAATCGGGATTTGTCAACATTGTATCACACGAAATGCGTACACCAATGTCGGTGATTCAATCGAGTGCCGAAATTCTTGAAATGCTCAATGACGCCGATAAAGTTACCAAACCACAACTTCAACTATACCTTTCCCGAATTATTAATGAAGTAAGAGGAATGGAATCGTTGATGAAAGAGCTTTTGTTGGTCAGCAAAATAGAAGGAGGAAAAATGGAGTTTAAGCCATCTCCACAAAATATGAATGAATTTATTGAACAGATCAACAGTACTAATTTTTCACCGTATAAAGATGGACGGAAAATCGATGTGCAGTTTAAAGGACAAGAATACCCCGTATCTTTTGATAAGCTGATGATGACACACATTCTCAAAAATCTCATTGAGAATGCCTTCAAATACTCAAGTAACAAAGCCTCCCCTATCATTCGAATAAGTTATCATAAATCTAAAGTAAGTATTCTAATAAAGGATTTTGGAATTGGTATTCCCGACAAAGATTTTCCCAATTTATTTAAAGCATTTGCTCGTGCATCTAACGTTGAAGGTATCAAAGGAACTGGTTTGGGACTACTGGTGGTCAAGTATTTTGTTGATTTCCATAAAGCCTCGATTCATTTTAGAAGCAAACAAAACCAAGGGACCTCAGTACTTTTAGAACTCAAAAATCATGATACCTAAAATCGTATTAATAGAAGATGATTTATTATTGGCCGAAAACACCAAAACAATTTTAGAACTCAATCAATTTGAGTGTGAAGTTGCTCATAAAGGACAATTAGGGGTTGAGTTGGTTCAATCATTCAAGCCCGATTTAGTGGTTTGTGATATTATGCTCGATGAAGTGGACGGTTTTGAGGTACTCAAAAGGATTCGTGCTATTCCTGAGTTTATCTATCTTCCATTTATTTTTCTAACAGCTAGAGCCGATTTTTGGGATAAACGAAAAGGCATGAACCTTGGTGCCGATGACTTCTTGACGAAACCATTTATGTCTAAAGATTTAGTCGACACTATTCATGCAAGATTGGCACTAAGCAGTCAGAAAAAAGAAACAGTTGGTTTAGAAATTCGTAAAAATGCTGTTGATGTCTTTTACCATATTTCAAGTCATGAATATTTAACACCTTTGAATGGCATCGTAAATTTGAGTAAAATGGCCATCGAAATGCTACAAAACAATCAAGTAAACGAAGCCTTACCTTTAATGGAAGGAATTAGTATTTCAGGCAACAGAATTCTAAGAACCACTCGTAAATTACTATGGTACAATCAATTATCTAACAATAACAATCCGTGGAGAAATGCGACCAGTGGCACAGTAAACATACTATCCTTACAACAACAAATATATGCAGTCCTCAAAAAGGGCTCAGCTATGCCATTTGAATTTAGCTTTAAGTCTAATATCAATATTCTGTACGGTTATGATGAAGTTTTATTAGAGTTTGTCTTGACCGAGCTGTACCAAAATATCATTCAATACGCCAATCCAGCGCATAAAGTTTACACCGATACACGACTGGAAAACAATCATTTACTCATGATTATTCGTAATCATTATAACGGAAATTACACCGTTTGCACAGAAGATATAAAGCCTTTCTTCCAAGCACATAATTCCAAAGATATGAATGGCACAGGGTTGGGACTATACATCATCCAAGAATGGGTTCGAACCGTTCATGGCAAAATGGAAGTATCGGCACAAAACAATCTTTTTGAGATTATCTTGAAAATACCTGTTAGTAATTTTTAAGAAGAATTGAATAGCCAAACAAGATTTTATGAGACCATGGTAGCTGAATATATTCTGCGTTTATACGAATTATTCACTATTTCAATTATGAAGGACGATATTTTTCTTATATTAGTGAAGAATATTCTATTTGCAATTTTTTACTTTGATTGTCACGATAGAATGAGAGCAACTTAAAATTATGAAATCATTACTTAACACATCAATTGTTTTTGAAAACCATCACCCATCAGCCTTTTTAAACGAACTATCAGAATATCTTCAAATTGACCAACAAAACCGCTATGTTTATCAATTTGAAAATTCGCATGGAAAAGGTCAAATACTTTCTATCGAGATAGAACAAGGCTTTGAAGTTGAGCTTTTACAATTACATTTGAACGAAGACTTACATATCAAACCAATAGCCTCCGAGGAAAATACTCGGTGGAATGTAAGTATTTGTAATGACTACCTATATACTAAAGAGTCGGCTGAGCTTACCCCCAATAATTACCCTTATTGTGTGGTACTAAGTTCGTCTTCGGCAACTAATACAAGAGTGTTCCCAGCGAATCGCCCAATTTTTAGTTTTTCTTTGACTTTCTCAAAACATTGGATAGAAACAAACATTATTCAGGATCTAAAGGAAGAACCAGCAGGAAGGCTCAGTGAAATTATTCACAGTAATGAGTCCGTTTTTATGATCGATAACATAGACGTAGATCTGCACCGAATTGTGGATACACTACTCAATGAAGATCTTTATCAACAAAACACCAAATTGCTTTTTTATCGAACAGCCTTAGATTTGACTTTAATTTTCTTCAAAAAGTTAATTAACAAAAGCATATTTATACCAGCTAATCAGAATTTTAAAAAAAGAGATATACAAAAAATCCATGAAATCAATGAAGCTATTTTAGCAGATTTGTCCAAGCCATGCCCTTCAATAGAAGAATTATCCAAATCGGTAGGCATGAGCACTGCTAAATTCAAAACGTTGTATAAAGCTATTTTCAACAATAGCGTTTATAATTATCACCTCAACGAACGGTTAGTTCAGGCAAGAAAGTATTTGCAGTCTGGCAAATACACCATCAATGAAGTGGCGTATATGGTTGGTTTTAATTATCCATCTAGCTTTTCAAGAATTTTTAAAAAGACCTTCGGGCAATCACCTCTTCAATTTATGGGCTTGAACTACGAAGAAGGTCAAGAAGAGTAAAATATCCATTTATGCATAAATGCCTAGCATCAGGCACCTCGAACCAACAATTTTAAAAAGAGAATCCACCATTATCTTTGACCATTTTTCTCGATGATTGGCAATTTTGATTGGCTAATCCCAATTAAAAATCCCATACAAAGAGCAAATTTCTATGGAAACGTTTACTAATACCGAATCTCAACTTTCAGAAAATACAACTACAAAAAACAACGTATTGATAGAGCAGGAAAATCTTGCTATTTATCAGGCGTTGAATTTTGCCAATGAAGCAATTCTTATTTATAATAAGAACCAAGAAAATATTTACCAAAATCACCAAGCTCAGGTTTTTGTAGAAAATTATCGCTGCTTAGAATCCGTGAAGCTTTTGCCACAGTTATTAAGCAATTTTGTATTTCAACAAGAATCCGAAAATCTTTCTACTCTTTCAAATGAATATATTTCGAGCTTATATGGACTAAAGGCTCGTGTGGTACAAAGCTCCGAACAAACCTTCGTCTATATTTCGTTGAATCCCTTGTTGGCACAACAACAAGAGGTTATTAACACCATTATCTCTCCAGATTTTAACCCGATTCTTAATCAATCAAATGATATTTTATGTTTGACCACTGCTTCGGGCAATATTCTTAAGATTAACCGAGCCGCAAGCACATCTTGGGGCTATGCCGTTCAGGAGTTTCAGCATAAAAACATTCTATCTTTTTTAACGGAATCTTCGGCAAGTTCAATCAAAGAGTCATTCGAATCTTTGTCGCAAGGACAACCCATTCAGAACGTTGTTTTAGATATTCGTAAAAAAGATGGAAGTGTATTTCCTATGATTTGGAATGCCGTTTGGAACCATCAGCAACAAAGCGTCATCGCTATTGCAAAAGATATTTCTGAAAGTTTGGTTCAAGAAAAAGCACTCAAAATTTCGGAACAAAATTATTCTTATCTCTTCAATAACAATCCATTACCCATGTGGATTAACGATTTCTATACCAAGGAATTTATAGAAGTTAACGACGCTACTTTACGACAATATGGTTATAGCCGAGAAGAACTTATAGGCATGACCGTATACGACATAATTGCTCCTGAACAATTAGAGAGTTATAAAAATACCCGTTGGGATTTCACTACAAACCCTCCCAATTATAGAGGTATTTCTGTACACAAAACTAAGTCAGGCAATCCTATAAACGTCGATATTACGGCACATCAAATAGAATACAAAAATCGTACGGTATCACTGGTACTTGTCCATGATATCACCCTCAGAAAACTTGCAGAAAAAGAACTTATCCAGACAAATAATCGCTTGAAGGCTGCACAAGAAATTGCGCATCTTGCCTATTGGGAGCACGATTTGAGAACAGGAAAAGTATTCTGGTCAGAAGAAGTTTTTAAGATTTTTGAAATAACTGAAAACAAAGAAAGGTTTGATTATGAGGATTTTATCGGAATGGTTCATCCTGAGGATAGAATGTCAATCAAACTCTTAGAAGTATCCGTTTTGTATGGCAGTAAGCCTATCGAAAAAGAATTTAGAATCATATTAGCCTCTGGCAAAACCAAGTATTTATTTAGCAAAACACAGATTGTATTCGACACACTTGGTAATGCCTTGCGTATTGATAGTACGTTTTTGGATATAACTTTACAAAAACAAGCCAAACAAGCACTCAGAAAAAGTAATGAACGTTTTGAGCTAGCAAAAAAAGCGACAAGGGACATTATCTGGGATTGGGACATCGTTACTGGAGATTCCTATTGGTCAGACAATTACGAATTTATTTTTGGAAAATATCCATACGGTCCTATGAAAGATTTTCAGGACTGGAGCAAAAATATTCATGCTGAAGATAAAGAAAGAGTTTTAGATGAAATCCAATTAGCACTAGCCAATCCTGAACAAACTACATGGGAAAGTGAATATCGCTATATACGAGCCAATGGCGAAATTGCTTACGTAAGTGACAAAGGATATATGGTTTTTGATAACCATGGTAAACCTATCAGAATGGTGGGGGCTATGCGCGACATTACCAAAGAAAAAGAAGAAGAACAACAGTTAAATCTTTGGAAATCAGTCATTACCAATAGCAATGATGCCATTTTAATTACCGAAGCAGAACCTATCGAACAGCCAGGCCCTAGAATTATCTATGCCAACGAGGCATTCACCAAAATGACAGGATATGAGCTTAATGAAATTATTGGAAAGTCACCCAGAATACTTCAGGGGCCAGCTAGTAATCGATATGAATTAAATAAGATTAGAACTGCTCTAAAAAAATGGGAACCATGCGAAATTGAAGTGATCAATTATAAAAAGAATAAAGAACCTTTTTGGGTAAATATCTCTATTGTTCCGTTAGCAGACGAAACAGGCTGGTTTACTCATTGGATTTCCATTCAAAAAGATATTACCGAGCGCAAAAAGAACGAAGAAGAAAGGGAGTTATTGATTCGAGAATTGACCCAAATCAACCAAGATTTACGTCAATTTTCGTATATCACTTCACACAATATTCGTTCCCCATTATCCAATCTATTGGGTTTGCTCAAGATGTTGAATACCTCTACAATAACAGACCCGATGACGTTGAAGGTATTGGAAGGTTTCAAAACTTCGACCAATCAACTCAACGACACCATCAATGATTTATTAAAGATTTTAGTAATCAAAGAAAATGTAAATGTTCAGCAGGAAGTTATAGCTTTTGAGACAGTTTGGAACAAAATAACACAGATGACCCAGCAGCTCATTCAAGATGCAGGTACATCTATCACTACCAATTTCGACAAAGCTCCATTAGTGAATTTTAATATTTCGTACTTAGAAAGTATTCTTTTAAATCTACTGTCAAATGCGCTGAAATATCGTTCGAACAAAAGACCCTTAGAAATTTGGGTAAAAACAAGAAATACTTCGAAAGGTATTGAGTTAATATTTATAGATAATGGTTTGGGGATTGACCTCAAACGCCACAAAAATAAAGTTTTTGGTCTTTATCAGCGATTCCATAATCACCCAGATAGCAAAGGTATAGGTTTGTACATGGTGCAAGCCCAAGTAAAATCTCTTGGTGGAAATATTTCAGTAAAGAGTGAGGTAGACAAAGGGACTCAGTTTTCAATTTTATTCAAGAAGTAAATATGTTTAAGAAGATTTTGTGCGTAGATGACGACCCCATCACCTTGATGATTCTCAAGATGACAATGAAGAAATGTGAATTTACATCTATCGTTGAAACCGTGGCAGATGGGACAGAGGCAGTGCGATACTATGAGGGCTTACTACAAAATCCTTCAATAGATGCTCCCGAGTTAATTTTTCTTGATTTGAACATGCCTCAAATGAGTGGATGGGCATTCTTAGATGTTTTTATAGCAAGGTTTCAAAAATATTTTCCAGCAACAAAAGTTATCATTCTTTCCTCGAGCATCGACCCCGAAGATATTCGAAAATCTCAAGCGGCACCTTGTGTCAAGGAATTTATCAGCAAGCCCATCCATACAACAACACTTTTGAGATTAAAGTCCGAAATAGAAGTTCACTGAGATTGAAAGATAAATATTTCATTATTAATATTCTATTCCACAAGTAATCATCAAAAAAGCGGTCGAAAACAATTTTCGACCGCTTTTTTGATGCTATATTATTAACATGAAATTACCCTCATTTACAGAGGAAACTCTCCAGTAAAGAAACCTACAAATTTCCAAAGTTCTTGAATATCGTCCTCCATTACGGGATAAGGCGCATATCTTTCGTTTGTCGATTTAAGAATCAACACATTTTTTTCGTTGAGATAATTGAACACCTTTTTCAAAACAACACCTTCATCTTTTGTAACAACAATACAAATAGTGCCATTCTTGATGGTTCTCCAATTGTCGACATACTCAGCAAAAACTAATGAGCCTTCTCTCAACGGTAACATCGAATCTCCTTGAATCGGAAATACACGATACTTACGATCTTTTGGTAAAAAAGGTACATTAAAAATTGGCAAACGACTAATATAATCAATGTCACCATAGCCGTTTGAATAACCCGCTACAGCCTTGATTGGAACAAACTCGATATTCTCTTCATTATCATTATTGACGGTAGTTGCCAATATTCTCAGCTTATCTTCCTGGCGTTTAGCTGGTTGATTTGTTGCTAAATCTTTTGTAAGCATGTCGTCTACGCTTACATTAAAATAACTAGCCAATTTAATCAAATCAGCATAACGTGGTTCAGCGCGACCACTTTCATAAGAACCGAGTGTAGATTTTTTTAAATCAACTTCCTCAGCAAGTTTTTCCTGCGAAATTTTTCCGTCTAACTGTTTGCGTAGGTATTGCAGGTTTTGGCTAAAAAAAGTATCCATTGTGTGTATATATCTAATTCCTAAAGTGAATGCGAATAATTTGTGCAAAAACAATATACAAAAATACCATATTTAGTCATCTTTCCGCACATTATTTGATAATATTCGTTAATTCGGTGTAAAATTGTAGGCATTTTATTGCGTGCGGACTTGTTGTAGAAAGGTAGATAAGTAAATTTAGAGATTAGCATGCTTATTTCAAAGCAAATGTATAGGTTAAATTATAGATTTATTAGCCATAATAAAAAAAGGTGAGCATCGATTGCTCACCTTTCTCTAATCATTTTAATTGTCTAGATATCAGAATAATCCGTTGGTCTCAAGAAACGTGTATCATTTTTTGAAACATTGTGCTGATACTTTGGCATGGCTGATAAAGTTTTCCATTCTGGATCAGCACTAAATGCCTTCCAGTGAGCATCTCTATCGGCTTTATTTTCAAAGGTTGTCATATAAATCAAGTTCGGCATTGCTGCACCTGAAATTACTTCCGAGTAAAAAACTGCATTGAAGTTCAATCTTTTAAACAATTTAACCTCTCCACCAGCATTAAACATATCTACTTTGTTGACGTATAGTTTCTCGCTTGGACCTTCATAACTTCTAAATTCATACACTCTTTCTGATTTCGGAGAAGAAAGCGCTGGCATTTGGAAATGCGGCTGGTCTACAAATGCTCTCATCAAAATCGACTCCATACGTGTGTACACTGGCTTGTCCCAAGGAGTGTCAATATAGTCTTTACCAGCCTCTAAGTAGGTTTTATCAGCAGAAAGTTTACCTTCCAGTTTCGCCCATTCATCCTGTGACTTAAAAGGAATAAATACATACACTAATTTTTCGGCTGGCTCAGCAGCATCTGGTGCAATAATAGGCTTAAATACTCCAACTTTCTCAATTCCAGCACGGTGCAATGCAGGCATATAAGCATTTTGTAAATAATTGTCGAGCCTTGATTCTTGCTCGGCTGTTTTCAAACGATAAATAACTAACTGATAAAAATCCCTTTTAGGAGCGGCTGCCCATGAAGCCAAAGAAGTAAGAATTGTAACCAATAGTGCCAATACAGCCACTAATTTGGTACGAAATACATGTTTCATTTTCTATTAAAATAATTAGTGAATAATGTTTGAATATATAGATAAAACAAGAAATCATTGTTTTTTACTTATACATCTAACAAAAATAGAAAATAAAAATAGTCATTCTACCATGTTTTATCGTTTAAGGATAAATAGCTTCCAAAAGCAAATTGCCTCTTGAAGAATAAATTCTTCAAGAGGCAATTTTTATTAAATACACCTAAATTTTCACTAGCATTTATGCTAAAGCCCCTTCTCCTAACACTTCGTATAACATACTATTTAAGGAAAGAACAAATTTTGTTCCATCCAACAAATCTCTCAACTGAACAATTTCACAAAGCGTTAGCTCCCATGAAAGTTGAGCTTGAGGAGCCTCAACTAACTCATAATCAAAATCATCTGACAAATTAAATATCATTTGATGAATATCTATTGAAGATACTTTACGGCGAAATGCTAGAAAATCATGAATTTTAAAACTCGCGACCATTCCATTAAAATGGACATGAATTTTGTTTGTCAAATCGCATTGCCAAGTACTCCCTTTTGAATTCTGATATAATTCGTGAAATGCTGGATATTCCATAACCTAACCTCTATTTTGAATACACTACAAAGTTAATAGGAGAAAGAATAACAAGCAATAGTTATTTAAAATAAGTCTAAATAAATTTTCATACCTACATCACAAAAAACGGCTACTCCGAAAAGTAGCCGTCCAATAACAATTAAGATGTGGTGATAATCTGGGTTATATGATGCCAATTTACGGCATTAAACCTAATAATCCCACATTCAGCTATAATTTTACTTTCTCCATTTTTGGTGCAAAAAAGTGCATGGCTAACCAAGCAATAATATATGCCATAGAGCAAATGATGAAGATAACATTGTAACCGATGTTTATATCTCCTGCTTTTTTGTAAGTATCTAACAAATAACCTACTAAGATAGGAAACAGGATTCCACCAACAGAGCCTGCCATACTACCAATTCCTACTACTGAACTAATCGCCTTGCGAGGAAACATATCTGAAGCTGTTGTAAAAATATTCGCACTCCAAGCTTGGTGTGCTGCCATTGCTAGAGCAATCAGTCCAACTGCCTGCCAGATATTAGTGCAATATTGTGCAAAAAACACAGGCAATACCGCCAATGCAAAACTCAACATGGATGCTTTTCTTGCCTTAAATACAGTCCAACCTTTCTTGATGAGGTAACCCGATAGGTATCCCCCGCCAATGCTGCCTATTGTCGTAGCTGTATAAACTACAATTAACTCGATACTTGGCTTTTTCAAATCTAGTTGAAAACGCTCTGCAAAATAAGAAGGTAACCAGTAAAGGAAAAACCACCAAATGGGGTCAGTAAACATTTTACCAAATACAAAAGCCCAAGTTTGACGAATCCCAAAAAGTTTAATCCATTTCACCGATTCTGTCGTTTCTACTTCTTGCTCATCTGCATCGCTATTGATAAATTCTAATTCTTCTTGGCTTAATTTAGGGTGTTTGGTGGGAGTTTCGTAATATAATTTCCAGAAAATCAACCAAATAAAACCTACTCCACCCGTAATGATAAACGCCTCACGCCAACCATAAGCTCCCAAAATCCAAGGTACCATAATTGGAGCTACTACCGCGCCAATGTTCGCACCTGAATTGAATATACCTGTAGCAAAAGCTCGCTCTTTTTTGGGAAACCATTCAGCAACCGTTTTAATAGCAGCAGGAAAGTTACCAGACTCACCTAAGCCCAAAAGCATACGCATACTTGCTAGTCCAAAAGTTGAACTTACCGCAGCATGCAGAACTGCCGCAATACTCCACCAAATAACCGAAATTGTGTAACCTAATTTTGTCCCAATTTTATCGATGATTCTACCAAAAAACAAAAAACCTGTGGCATAAGCGGCCGTAAACGCCATAATTACTTGACTATAATCAGACTCGGTCCAGTTAAATTCTTTTTCTAGGGTTGGCTTCAATAATCCAATTACTTGACGGTCAAGGTAATTGATAGTGGTAGCAAAAAAAAGTAAGAGGACTATTCTCCAACGATATTGAGGAATTTTAGAATTCATAAAAAACAGTTTAGGGTTCATTGCTCAACCACAACGGTACGCAAACGAACATTTTGATGATTAGAGTTAATGAGTAAAGACGCCAATCATGATTATTTACCCAAACTTTCTTAGATATGTATAATTTTTTTCACACTTTTTTGTATTAAATCCAAATTTTTCACCACATTTGCATCTATAGTCTCACATTGAGACAATTGCTCAAATGATATTTTCTTATTATCCAATTATCTAAAAAAGTAAGTAAATGGATAATCATAAAGGTTGCTAGCAACAAGATATAAGCATTATTGCTGTACGACTTGTTATCTTTTGTAAAGAGCGCCTTCGCTTTATCTATTTTCTTACACTTATACTTATTAACTAATGAAAAAAATCATTTTATTGGGTGGCTTACTGGCTGTAAGCACACTAGCAACCTCATCATTTTCATATTCCCAAACAGACCCGCTAGTGGCAGGTAAGAATATAGCCGTTGTAAGCACAGACCTAGGAAAAGTTCGAGGTTATATTCACAATGGAACTTTTACGTACAAGGGTATTCCTTATGCTCAATCTGAGCGCTTTATGCCTCCTACTCGCCCAAAAGCTTGGACAGATGTACGTAGTTCCACAGCCTATGGGCCAGTTTGTCCGACCGACCCAACAACCACAGTATTTGATCCTCTCGAATTTGCCTTTAATCATAATTGGGGCTATACCAACGAAAACTGTCAAACCCTTAATGTTTGGTCACAAGGTATAAATGATGGCAAAAAGCGCCCTGTTATGGTTTGGTTACACGGAGGCGGCTTTAGTGCAGGTTCTGCTATTGAGCTACCATCTTATGAAGGCGAAAATCTTAGTAAAAAAGGAGACGTAGTAGTCGTATCTATCAATCACCGTTTGAATGTCCTTGGCTTTCTGGACTTGTCAAGTTTTGGTGACAAATACAAAAAATCAGCCAATGTCGGAATGATGGATGCTGTTATGGCTTTGGAGTGGGTCAAAAATAATATTGCCAACTTTGGTGGTGACCCAAACAACGTTACCATTTTCGGTCAATCGGGAGGTGGTGCCAAAGTTACCACGTTGATGTATGCACCGTCTGCAAAAGGTTTATTTCATAAAGCTATCAATCAGAGTGGTAGTTATCGCCAGAGCTTTTTGGAACAAGAAGATAGTAAAAAAATAGGCGAAGCTTTGTTAGAAGTATTGGGTTTGAAACCAAATCAGGTAGATTCTTTACAAAAAATCCCTTACGAAAAATTGAATGAGGCAAGCAAAAAAGCGATAGCTAAAGTTCAAGACCAAATGAAAAAAGACGGAAAAGCTTTTGTAGGAGGTGGCTTAGGCTGGGGACCTGTGCATGATGGAGACTTTTTGCCTTATCAACAAGTTGACCCCGCTGGTTTAGCTATTTCCAAAGATATTCCATTTATGTTGGGGTGCACCAAAAATGAATTTATGGCTTCGTTGCTGAACCCTGCTATTCGTGATTTTAGCAAAGAACAAGCTGTAGATTTTCTTAAAAAACGTTACGCTGATAAAACGGATGCTTATCTGAAGGCTGTTGAAAAAGCCTATCCTAATACCACAAAACCATCCGACTATATCGATATTGATTTGGCAGCATTTAGACCAGGGATGGTCAAGCATGCTAACTTAAAAGCAGACTTTGGAGGAGCGCCTGTTTATGCCTACCTATTTACATGGCAATCTCCTGTAAATGATGGTATGTACAAAGCGGTTCATTGTATAGAATTGGGTTTTGTTTTCAATAACATCGACCGTTGCCAAGAAATGACTGGTGGTGGAAAAGAAGCAAAAATCCTAGAAGACAAAATGAGTCAAGCATGGATTAATTTTGCTCGAACTGGCAACCCAGCTCACAAAGGCTTACCATCTTGGCCAGCTTATTCCTCACAAAATGGAGCAACAATGTTTTTTGATAATAAAGTCGAAGTGCGAAATCATCATGATAAAGAATTGCTAGAGATAAGTTCTAGTAAGTAACAGGCTGTTATTGGTTAATTGTATATCCGTTATTTGAAGATACTCACCATTAGAAGTGTATTATAAGTGCAAATTTTCTTTATAGTTGATAAATGAGTAATTGGTTTCAGAGTTTTCTGAAACCAATTTTTTTTTACCCTATTTTTTCAAGAAATTTAGGAAAATTTATACGCCATGACACTCCAAAATAATTCTCTAACCGACCTACATCAAGTAGAGACACTCAACACAACTGCTGCTCATCTCTTAATTATCAGCGATTTACATATAGCCAGAGGAAAAGAACCCTCTGGAATGATTACAGGAACTGAAAACTTTTTTGCAGATGATGCGCTTCAGCGATGGATTCAATTTCATCTGCACAAATACCAAGAAGAATCCGCTCTTTTAGTGATTAATGGCGACTTTATCGACTTTTTGAGAGTCATTTTTACCGAAACAGAAGTCCTTCACTTTGATTATGTTGAATGGCAAAAAATATTGCAAAAAGTTCAAATTCACAAAACTATTGAAGAGCTCAAAAACAGCTTCACAGAGGACGAGAAAGTATACGGATTTAAAACCGATGATTTTAAATCTATTTGGAAGTTAGAAAAAGTTTTTGCAGGTCACGAAAAAGTATTTCTTGCCCTTGTAGAATGGTTAAGCTGCCCCAACAAAGAACTCCTAATCCTTAAGGGAAATCATGATTTGGAATGGCACTGGGAAAAGGTTCAAGCCTATTTTTCTGTAAAATTAAATGAGATTGCCCTCCAACATAATAAGCGAATAATTGGCAAAATATCTTTTATACAAGACTCCATAATCATCAACGAAAAACTCTATATCGAACACGGGCATCGTTATGATAAATTTTCTCATGTAGTCGGAACGCCAACATTGGATGGCAAACTAAGCGGACAATTAAGATTGCCTTTGGGCTCATTTGTCAACAGATACTTGCTTAATCGCATTGAAATAGCCTATCCTTTTCTTGATAATATTCGTCCAACTAGTAATATTCTCGCTATTCTATTAAAAGAGAGATTTCCATTAGCTATCGAAATTTTGACTAAAAGGGTACTGGCATTATTAAAATTTGTTGATAAAAAGGCCTTTTCTTATGTTTTTGGTCAGGCACTGACCTTTATTGGCATCATCATGATACCTGTGGTGCTTACCATTTTTTTGATGTATAAAGATATTACTAACATCAATCTAAAAGGAGACTGGAGCAACTTAAGCTTTTTGAAAAACCTAGGTACTTTAGTTATCTCTTATATAATTGGACAGTTCGTGGGTGTTTTCAATCTCAAAGAACCTGATGATCTCTCGCAGGAAGCACCTAATATTTTCAAGAAATACCCAAATCTAGAAGTCATCACGATGGGACATACACACAATCCTATGCAAATATTTCAGGATAATAAAGCATTTTTTAATTCAGGTACGTGGATTCCAATTGTCGAACATACCGTAGGAAACCTTAAAGAAGATAAAACTTATAATTATCTAGAGCTCAACTTTTTAGAAAAAGAACTATTTACGAAAGACTCGCTTAAGCGTTGGAATGATGATGCTTTAAGACCAGAAAGCTTGTATTTGACCTTAAAAAACTAATAGAATTAGCCTTCTAAAATGATTATCTCGTAGATTTTATACCGTAAAATAAAAACAAACAAAATTTTCTTCACTTAAGGTATGATTATTGCGATAAAATAGTTATTCTTGTAATGCAACAACAGAAGCATCACAAGAATAACTAACTACTTTGCCCTTAACTTTACCTACCATTGTTGTGATGAATTTTAAAAAGAAACTTCTTGTTGTAGATCAGTCTGATTCTACCAAAATTATCCTCGACCATTTTATAGGAAAAGAATTTGACATAATCCAGAAAAGTAACGGCTACGAAGCCATTGATTTTTTGAACTCTGGTGTTGACATTGATTTTCTTATTACTGAATTAAACCTCCCTCTATTGAATGGAAAAGAGTTAATACGAAAGCTCCGTCAGAGTCATCTTTTTTCCAATCTACCTATTCTATTGTTAACGGCAAGTTCAGAAAGCAAAGACCGCATTGAATGTATGAACTTGGGTGCTGACAATTACATAGAAAAACCTTTTAATCCTTTTGAAATTCAAGCTAGAATTAATGCTGTATTGCGTTTGTGCCAACGTACAAACTATATTCAGTAGCCTTTGAAGAGGTCATTTGTGGGATTCTATTTAGCTTTCTGAATATATATCCTTACTTTATGATTTTAATGCAATAAAACCGCAGAATCCCCAAGTGGCCTCTACAAATGAGATTTGTTTTTTGATTTTAATACATAAACGCTAGCCCTTTTTCCAGAGGATGATTTAGCTTGTCCGTCCCTATCTTGAATATTAAATGCCCCTAATACAAGCTCTATATTTCCGTCTTTATCCAAATCGCCACAATCCATTACCATCCATTTTTTATCAGAAATTCCTTCTATAAAATGCGGAGTAAAGCCTTTTCCTGTATTCTCAAAATATAAAAAACCCTCTCCAGGATTTTGCTTTTTATCAGGAAAAAATGAGATAGCTGCAATATCCATATCTCCATCACCGTCAAAATCTTGACTTAGAGCCTTAGCTGCTCCGTGCATAGGATAGAAATATTGGTGCTTAAAATTCATTTTTCCATCGTTCAAATATACATGTACACCATGATAACGTTTTAGGGAGATAGAAGCGTCGGCATTATCGCCGTTGGTGTAAACTATATCTTGATAACCATCTTTGTTGATGTCAACTACTTGAATAAAACTTGAGCCGTAAATAGGAGGAAAACGCAAGACACGCTGTGGCTCAAAATTTCCATTCCCTTGATTTTTGAGTATCCAAATACCCTCATCACCTTGGGTTTGCAAAACCACAATATCAGGTAATTTATCTCCAGTTATGTCAGTTATACTGGCATTTCGAATACCTGAAAAACTCAATATTTCTTTCTTCAATTTAAAGTTTTGATCATACCACGTTAACTTTCCTATATCGTTACCAAATTCACAAATCAGATAATCAGGCGTACCATTAGCATCCAAATCTCCCACTGATATTTCGACAGGGCGACGGAGTTTTTCTACTAAGGTCTGAGGTGTGCTTTTTGAAATATTCCATAATTTCCCTAATGCTTGATCATTGGGATCCATGATTCCCATACCAAGCGCCATCATACTAACAGGTGTTTTTACAACATCCGAAACAGGACTTTCGGTTGGAACTTCTGAGATTTTTTGAAGTATTTTATCCCATTTTTCCACACGATTTCTACCGCGATGCGCTACATATAAGGCTTGTTCATCGGGTAAAATTTTCACCATTGTTACTAAAGCAGGCTCGTTGTTGGCATTTTCTAGTTTCTGTACATCAAACAAACCAGAAAGAGGAGTAGCTTGAACTTTTGAAACTTGAGGAATAGGTTTTTCAGGAGCATTCTTAACATAAAAGTCGACGATTTTCTTCCAATCCTCGGGCGCCATAGCTGGTTCATCTGGATAAATATTAGCTACCGATACCTCCATCATGTCTTCATAACTGAAATTGGTGAGGTATCCCATTTTGTTTCCCATGCCAAGTCGTAAGGCCATTTTAGGTAAAATACCTTTAGCCCACCATTCTTTTTCGACAAGATTAGGAGAAGGATAAGCGTGACAAGCCACACAATGTTGTTGAGATAGTTGTTCACCCGTCAAACCTGAGGGAACTAACTTTTGTTTGTTCGCTTTTGTTGAGTCACAAGAAACGTACAGAAGGGTATTAGCAATTAATAAGCTAAAAATAGATGCTCTATTCATTACTGAAAATCATTTATGTGATGCGTGTAGACATCATTTTTGGATAATAATTCAGTAATTTTATCATTTTCTGAAGGTAATAAAAGATTACTTTCATTTATTCGACCATACAGGCAAAACAATAGATAAATCGGAGTAACAAAAAAAAGCACCTTACTGGTGCTTTATTCTTTTTCTAAAATAAATTTTTTGAAAAGTGCATCGGCTTGCCATACGGTAACTTCAGACAGCCATTGATTTTGCGGTTGAAAACATAATATGGGAGCATGTTTACAGCGATCAGTACATTCAATTTTCACAATTTCAATCTTGTCTTTGAGTCCATGGTCTTTTATAGACTCCTTAAAGAACTTCCGAAGTTCTTTATGTTTTCCGCATTTGCTACCATCGCAAATCAGAATGGTTTTTTCGGGAAATGTTACATGAGACATAACTTTTGAAGATTTTTAGTACAAGATAAAAAAAAACCTATCCAAAATAAACGGATAGGTTTCTGATAGCGAAATAAAGGTATAGAGGTCGACTTTCTAAATACAAATTGAAATGGCTTTTTGATTCGAATTGCGCCAGTTGCACTGCGCCAGTTGCACTACGCCAGTCGCACTGCGCCAATCCTTTCATCAGACATTTTAGTTACTCAGTAATTAATGCGGTTTTATTTTTTTGTTTCGGTAAAGTATCTTTCTTTTTATTGCGGCGGCCCCACCAAATCATAAATCCAGTAATAGGCAAACTTGCCGAAATGAGACTTACTGAAAAAGCTAAAATTTTTCCTGCAATACCCCAAATAGCACCAACATGAATATCATAATTCATTCTGAAAAGTTTGTCAGACGCAGTAGCATCTTTGAGACGACCATAAATGTGTGAAACATTAATTTCTTTGAGAGTATATTGATCAAAGTATCGATAATCTGTTGTCCAGTAAGTACCTTTTTGATGATTTACATTCACAGCAATTGAAGCAGAATCGGATTCGGGAACGTGGACTTCGATGGATGCTGCGTGAGGTGTTTCTTTCAATACTTTTTGCCAAGCTTGGTCTATGGCTGCTTCTGAACTTGAGGTAGGGACTTTTCTTGAAAGTGGTTCAACAAATTCTAAAGATTTTTTTCCGCCAATACCAGCATAAACTCCTTTAGAAAACCATTGAAATCCCCAAATCAATCCCGTTATAACCAATACAACCACCACCCATGAGGCATAAAAACCTAAGACATTGTGTAAATCATAGTTTTTGCGACGCCATTGAGCATTCCATTTAATTGAAAATCGTTGCTTGGCAGCACTCTTATTTTTAGGCCACCAAAGAATAATGCCAGAAATAAGTAAGATAAAAAAGACCAAAGTTGCCGATGCCACGATAGGTTGTCCAACTGTAGGAGGTAACCACAAATAATAATGCCCATCTAATACCCATCTAAAAAAATCCTTTGACATATCTTTCACATGCAACACCTTGCCTGTGTATGGGTCGAGGTATACGAGGAAATAATGGTAAGGTTCGAAATGATAAAATATAGCTTGAACTGATTGGTCGGACGTGCCATACATAATTGCATGTAAATTTCTGGTAGGCAGAGTTTTAGTAGCTATCTCCTGTAATTGGGAAGGAGGTAACATTGCTGTTTTTTGGGGTGTAACAAAACGAAATTCCTCAGTTGTATTTTGTATTTCTTCCTGAAAAGCATACAAACAACCCGTAACACTTATGATAAAAACGATAATCCCTGAAGCCAAACCCAAGAATAAATGAATTTTTCCGACAAGTTTTTTAAAATTCATTGAAGAATAATTTTAGATGTATAATCAATAAATGAGCATCCCTCCTATTGGAAGGATGCCTCTACAATTAAAATTTGTATCCTACTGTCAAGCGAGCATTGCGTAGTGCTTCCGTTTGATAATAATAAAAACCACCCCAGTTGTAATAAGCACCTGAATACAAATAGGCATTAAGTAAATTATTGATATTCAGAGCAAAAGATAATTTATTGACTTGATATGAAACTGCGCCATCCATTTTGAAATAATCTTTCAGAGGTTGTTTCGTTCCATCAAATACGTACCAAGACGAACGACCATTTTGATATTGAGCTCCCAACGAAACGCCCCAGCCTTTCAGTTTTCCATTGGTAGCTTTATATGATAACCAAGCATTGGCAATATTTCTGGTTGAACCTGGTACATCGACACCCTCATTTATAGGATTGGTATCTTTAGTTACTTTTGCGTTAGTATAAGCATAGTTTAAGGTTAGGTCTAGGCCATGAAGGATTTGTCCACGAAGGTCAAATTCAATACCTTTAGTTTGAGTTTGTCCCAACTGAACAGAAAAATTAGGGTTGCTAGGGTCAGCAGTCAATACATTATTCTTGGTAATATTATAAGCAGCCACAGAAGTAGTCCACAAGCCTCCAAGCCATTCTCTTTTCAAACCAACTTCTTTATTATTTCCTGTAATAGGCTTAAAACTTACACCATTCTGACCAGCACCAGCTTGAGGAATGAATGCTTCATCAAACACCGCATAAGCAGAAGTATGTTTGTCAAGCGAATAACTTAGGCCAACTCGTGGAGTAAATTTATTTCCAACAGCTTCGCCAGCATAAGGATTTCCATCGGTTGAGGACGTAAAGCGACCAGCTAAGGTTAATCTTAATTTGTTTTCAATTAGATGAATTTCATCTTGCACATAAAACGCATAATATTTTTGGTAGTAATGCGCTCCACGTTCTTTCAAGCTTTTACTTCTATCATACACAGGATATACCGATTCGGGAGTAATACCGTATTGTGGATTGTAAATTGCCAAAGGAGTAATTTCCTTTCCATCTACAAAATCATGATAATAATCCTTGTAACCAATGTCGGTACCTCCCAACAAAAGGTGTTTAAAAGAGCCCGTTTTAAAATCTCCATTTACAAAAAACTGTCCTAGCTTATTTTCACCTAATACATCCCAGATAGACATTTTGCGATAAAGTGTATCGCCATTGGCTGATATACCAGTAGGCCACATCGATTGTCCCACTTGGCTATAATTCATATAAGCCACCTGTCCTGTAAACTTCCAATTAGGATTAAACGCATGAGCAAACGTCAAAAAAATCGTATTGTCGTTGATATTGGTCGGATCCATATTTTTCTCAGCAGTCGTAAAACTTGCTGGTAAATCAGCAAAACCTTTTTTGGAATAAGAATAATTAGACCCAATCATTGACATTTGGTTATACTGATAGGTGTACTCAGCGGTCAATGAAGTTTTAGCTGAAATTTGGTATTTGATAACTGGTGCTACCGACACACGATTATTGTGCTCAAACAAGCGGTGCGAGCCTTTCGACTGCCCCATAATGTTTAGACGGTACAGTAATTTTCCATCATTCGTTAACTTTCCATCCAAATCCAATGTAGTACGATAGGTATTAAAACTTCCTACAGTACCAGTTACCTCGCCACGTGTAATCCCCGTTGGCTTTTTGGTTACTACATTGTAAAAACCCGCAGGTTCACCATTGGCAAGCATAAATCCGGCAGGACCTTTAACAAACTCAATACGCTCGACCATACTCATGTCTTCAGCAAGAGGTCCCCAAGCCATTTGCACATTCATACCATTACGAAAAGCTGCAATTTGAGAACCACGCATATTCAAAAGTGCATAATTATCCCAGTGTTCAAGGCGTGTAACGCCACTTACATTGCGGGTTACGCCTTCGAGCATGTCAAAAATTTGTTGGTCTTGAAGTAGTTGTTTTGTAACAACTTGGATATTTTGAGGTAATTCGAGTAAAGGGGTTTTTAATCTTAAAGAGATTGAAGGATAATCTGTTACATATTTACTAGGGTTCGAGTTTACGATAACTTCCTGTAATTCTTTGGCACTTTCAGGTAAAGTCAAGGTAATTTCCAGTGTTTGTCCAGAGGTTAAACTTACTTTTTGTTGAACAGCTTCTAAGCCTACAAAACTAGCCTGAACTATATAGTTACCAGCTTTAAGTCCTTGAATTTCAAAATTACCAGCATCGTTGGTTACTACACCTTTATTAGTACCGCGTAAAATTACATTCACAAATTCCGCAGGTTTGCCCTCTTTAGTTTTGACTTGTCCTTTCAATACTGCAGTTTGAGCAATTGATAACCATGAACACATTAATAGCGTCAATGTAAAATAAATGTTTTTCATTATAGAAATATTTGAGAGTTGATCAAGTGGTTAGTGTCCACTATTTAGGGTATCCCCAAGGCCATATTTATAGATTGAAATCCCTAATTATTTTGATTTTGATGAAACAAAATTATAGCTTATTTAGACTAAATACAAATAAATGCACGTTTTTATTTGGAATAATTCTAAACAAGTAAATATATTTGCTTAGAATTTAACACAAGAAAATATATTAATTATCTATTAATCAAATAGTTAAACTTAAATTAGCAAACCTATGAATATTTTAATGTTTAGAACCGATATACAATCACCGATAGGTATCCAATCGGTATGGGAAGCTTTACAGCCACTCGGAATTAAATCATTCAGTATTGATTTTTCTGATTTTAATCATGCGCTTTCTGTGGTGTCAGAAGAACTGATAACTCCTCAATCAATCAGTACTGCATTGAAAGGGATTGGGTATTACAGCGAATACCTTTCAAAGTAGATTTTGACCTTATAAACTAAAAACGTATATACTATGCGTCATCAAGAACATCAAACTCAAAGCATTTTGGAAAAAGAAAATGCTTTTGTTAGTCACTGCACTTGTTGCAATCAATATAATCTTTCCTATAAAAATTTGCTTTTTGCACTTTCTTTGGCTGAGCTTAGACAATTTAAAGCTGTTATGGAGGAAAAAATAGGCTTTTATGAGTATCCAAGTTCTCATGGGAAAGAGTTGTTATTCAAAACTCCGCTACAGCACTTCTTTTTATTGTTTTCAGAAGCCGAAATCCTTGAACTATGTGATTTCATAACCGAAGCATTGTTGGTTATTGAAGCACGATTTATACTATCAAACAGTCAAATTGACGAATAAAAATATAAAAATTTAACAAGGTACACAATACTATTTTGTATAATTAAAATAAGACAAAACAAAGTTTGCAAATGCTTTGGTTCAACAACTGTAGACCGTTGAACTAAGGCATTTTTTATGTACCTAAGCGAAGAAATATCATGATAACCAAAGCCATTAGAAGAATTTTTGAAAGTAAAAATTAAGAATAAATACTCATCTTTAAGAAATTATATTAATCTTTTGTAAAATTTTAGTAAAAAATACGCTAATTTTACCTCATAGCAATAAAATTCCTGTTTCTCACATACAAACAGTTATTTTATTTTGATATTTATAAAAACCACCATACATAATTTTTTCGATAAACCACAGCACCCTATTGGACTGCATTATTATTGGTACTTTTCATAGATATCTTCTTTTTGCTAATTATTGTATTTTCTTTATCTACTAACTAAAAACGCACAAAAAATGAATAATCGTTTACGAAACTTTCTCGTATTATTTCTGTTTGTGTTGACTTGTGGCTATGCCCAAGCTCAAACTACCGTGAAGGGGGTTATTTCTTCGAAAGAAGACGGTACAGCCTTACCTGGTGTTACAGTTGTTCTAAAAGGTACTACCAAAGGTACAACCACCGATAAGGATGGTAAATTTAGTATCGCTGCTACTGGAAATGGCACTTTAGTTATTTCATCGGTAGGTTACACAAAACAAGAAATTGCTATCCAAAACCGTACGACTATCAATGTATCACTTGAAGGTGATGCTCAAATGTTGAACGAAGTATTAATTGTTGGATATGGTACAGTAAATAAAGCTACTCACGTTGGTTCGTCTGCTCAAATAGGAAAAGACGTAATTGCAACTAAACCAGTAGCAAACGTAATGAACGCCCTAGTTGGTGCTGCTCCAGGGGTTCAGGCTACCTTGTCTGGTGGTGCTCCAGGTTCTGAACCTACCATTCGTGTAAGAGGTTTTGGTTCACTTTCTGCTTCAAACAACGCACTTTATGTAGTTGATGGTGTACCATTCAATGGTAGTACCTCTACTTTGAACCCAGACGATATTGAGTCAATCTCAGTATTGAAAGATGCTGCTACTACAGCTATTTACGGTTCACGTGGTGCAAACGGTGTAATCATGATTACTACCAAAAAAGGAAAAGAAGGTCGTAATAACTTCAATGTAAGTGCATCAGTAGGTGTAATTGCTAGAGGTTTGCCTGAATATGAAACTGTAAGTGCTCAACAGTATTACCCTTTGATGTGGGAAGTATATCGTAATACGTTGGCATACGGTTCATTAAAAGTACCTCAAGATGTAGCTAGTAGCATTGCCTCAGGTTTGACAACTTCTTATGGAGGTAGAACTTACACTGGTATTTACAATTTGCTTGGTAACTACAACCCATTCAACGTAGCATCAAATCAAATTGTAGATGTAAATGGACAATTGAACCCTAATGCTCAGCTATTATATCCAGAAGACTTGAACTGGGCAAATGCTATGCAACAAGGGGGAAAAAGCAGAAAAAACTATACGATCAATTATGATGGTGGTACTAGCAAGTCTGACTACTTTGTATCATTAGGTTATACAAAAGAACAAGGTTATTTGTTAAAATCTGATTTCGAACGTTTCACTGGTCGTGTTAGTGTAAATACGCAAGCTACAAAATGGTTGAAAACTGGTTTGAACTTGAATGGTACTTACAGCATGGCAAATGTTGATGCTGGTTCAGATGGTGGTACTTCATTTATCAACCCATTCTTCATTTCACGTTTCATGGCTCCAATCTATCCTGTTTATAAGCATGATCCAACAACAGGCGCTTACGTATTGGATGCTAATGGAAATAAGGTATATGACATGGGAGACTCAAGACCAAACTCTAGTGGTCGTCATACAATTTGGGAAAATGAGTTGAACCAACGTAACCAAATCCGTGGTTTAATTGGTGCCCGTACTTTTGCTACTATCTCAATCTTACCAAGTTTGAAAGCTACAACTAACCTGAGCTTTGATTTACAAGATACACACTACCGTACTTACGATAACCCAACGATTGGTGATGGTGCTCCAGCGGGTCGCTCATATCACTACTTGTACCGTACGACTAACTACACATGGAACCAATTGTTAGAATATGACAAACAGATTGGAAAACACCATGTAACAGTTTTAGGTGGACACGAAAACTTTACTTATAAATATAACTATTTGACAGGTTCTCGTTCTGGAATTATCGTTGATGGTATTACTGAATTACCAAACTTTGCAACAGTATTAGGCGTTTCTTCTTATGAAGACAATTACACAATTGAAAGTTACTTTGCAAGAGCAAACTATGATTTTGACAAGAAATATATTTTGAACGCTTCTATCCGTCGTGATGGTAACTCTCGTTTCGCTCCTGCTGTACGTTGGGCTAACTTCTGGTCAGTAGGCGGCGCTTATAATATCGAAAGAGAAGATTTCTTTGATGTAAAATGGGTTGACTTGTTGAAAGTAAGAGCCTCTTATGGTGTAGTAGGTAATGATGGTGGTTTAGGTTTTTATCCTTACCAAGCATTATATACCTTAGGTAGAAATAACAATGCTGAACCTGGATTTTCACAAGCATCCATTCCAAACCCTGATTTGACTTGGGAAACAGCAAACAACTTTGATTTAGGTGTTGACTTCAGTTTATTTAAAGGTAAATTGTCTGGTAGCCTTGAATATTTCAATCGTGAAACAGCAGGATTGATTTTCAACGTGCCTCTTCCTTTAGCTTCTGGTGGTACAACAGGTGGTGGTTTTACTATTCCTAAAAACATTGGTAACCTTTACAATAGAGGTCTTGAATTGCAATTGACAGGTGATATCATTAATACAGGTGACTTCAAATATTCAGCAACTATTAATGCTACTACTTTGAAAAACCAGATCACTAAAATGCCAGAAAACCAACCGTTAATTATCAATGGCTCTAAAGCATATAGCGTTGGTCACTCTATTTACGATTTCTACTTGCGTCAATTTTATGGTGTTGATTCCGAAACAGGTAACGCCTTGTACAAAACGAACATCTTGACGACTAACGGTAAAGTAATTGGTGCTGATACAGTTACAACTGTATTAGCTGAAGCTAACCAACGTTACAATGGAACATCTTCTATTCCAGATGTTTATGGCTCGATGAATAACAACTTTTCTTACAAAAACTTTACATTGAGCGTACAATTAACTTACCAATTAGGTGGTAAAGTATATGACTCTGCATATGGTTCATTGATGCACGGTGGTACATATGGTAACGCATTACATGTTGATGCATTAAGACGTTGGCAAAAACCGGGTGACGTAACAGACGTTCCACGTTTCGATAACGGAAATATCACTAACCAGACTGGTGGTAGTACAAGATACTTAACAGATGCTTCATACCTAATGTTGAATAACGTTACCCTAACTTATAAAATCCCTTCAAACTGGTTAGCTAAGATTGGTGCTAAAAATGCAAGCATCTATTTTTCAGGTGAAAACCTTGGTCTATTGTCAGCAAGAAAAGGTATGAACGTAACAGGTTCATTTAACGGTACTGTAGACAACACCTATAACTTCAACAGAGTTATGTCAATTGGTGCTCGTTTAGGTTTTTAATTAGGAAATCATCGATAAAAGAGAAAAAGCAAATGAAAAATATACTAAAAAAAGGCGTTCTAGGATTAATGACTGCGCTGTCATTATCTGCGTGCGAATCGGATTATCTCGAAACAGCACCTACAGACCAAGTTGCTACAGTAGATGCTTTTAAAACAACTAAAAATGCATGGGCTGCATTGAATGGTATCCACCGTTTGATGTACTCTCAAATTTTTAGTGTTCAACCACAAGGTGGTCAATCAGGAAACATGTTATACATGGATATCATGGGTGACGACTTGGTGTTTCCTAACGTTTCTAATTCAGGTTTGAGAAATGAATACCAATGGATTAGTCACCGTACTGCAACCAGCTCAATTTGTTATTATAACTATACTTTCTATTACATGCTTATCAGTAACGCAAACATGATTATTGCGAATATTGATAAAGCAGAAGGTTCTGATGCTGACAAAAAAGCGATTAAAGCAGAGGCTTTAACTTACCGTGGTTGGGCTTATTTCCAAATGGTACAGTTATTTGGAGAACGCTTTGTGGCTGGTGCTGCTAACAGTGGTTTAGGTGTTCCATTAGTTCTTGAACCAAAAACTACTCCAACGCCACGTGCTACCGTTGCTGAGGTTTATACTCAAATCAACAAAGACTTAACAGATGCTATTGCTTTGTTTTCAGGCTATACTCGTTTAGACAAGTCTCACTTCAATATCAATGTAGCTAAAGGTATCAAGGCTCGTGTTGCACTTACTCAACAAGATTGGACTACTGCTGCTACCTTAGCAAAAGAAGCAAGAGCTGGCTTTACGTTGATGTCAAATACAGACTATTTGGGTGGTTTCAACAACTATTCAAATGGAGAATGGATGTGGGCTTCTAGAATTGTAGCAGATCAGACTAACTACTTCTACTCGTTCTTCGCTTATATGTCGAACAACTATAGTTCAACGGCTATTCGTTCAACTCCAAAAGTGATGTTCTCAGCATTGTACAATAAAATTACTGATACAGATATTCGTAAGAAATTGTGGGATCCAACAGGTAAAAACACCGTTGATTTCCCTCTTCCAGCTTCTACGTTCAACAGATATGCATACCATCCTAAGAAATTTAGAGTGGCTGACGTTAACTTAAGTATCGGTGATGTTCCTTACATGCGTGCTGCCGAAATGTATTTGATCGAAGCTGAAGCTTTGGCTCGTTCAGGAAATAACTCAGGTGCTGCCGATGCACTTTATCCTTTAGCAATTAACCGTGACCCTTCTTATGTAAAATCTACAAAGACTGGAGATGCATTAATCGAAGAAATCATGACTCAGCGTCGTGTTGAACTTTGGGGTGAAGGTTTCCGTTTCTACGATTTGAAACGTACAAATGCTGCTTTGAACCGCAATGGTGGTAACCACAATGCTGCTTATACAAACGGTGTAATGGATGTACCTGCTGGTGATAAGAGATGGGTATTCTTGATTCCTCAAGACGAAATCAATAACACTAATGGTGTGGTTGTTCAAAACCCACAATAAGCTAATTTAGGGCTTAAAAATAGTAGGGCTGTTATCAACTTAGGTTAATAACAGCCCTCTTTTTTGAGAAAAAAATGAAATAAATAGCGTGTATAATTTAAATTTTATACAATATTTGTTTAATATTTATTTGTCCAATCCATACTTTATTAAACCTCATGCTATACAGACACAAAAAAAGCCTTTCTTGTATAAAGGTAATTAGTAGTTCCATCTATAATCGCGATATTGAAGCCTTCTGTGTAATGTTTACTCGATTCGACGATACAACTGAAGAACTATTCTTCATGACAAAAGATGAGTTTGATCAACAGTTCGAATTACAAAATGCCTCCCACAAATCAAACGAAACAGCCTTTGTAAATATTCCTAGTTAGTACTTACATATCTTTAGCACATCGAAAGCCAATATGGTTTGTCGAACTCATGGCCTCTCCTTTTCCTCTACTCCCCGCCTCATATCTTACACAATACTGATCACTGCACAGATAAGAGCCGCCTCTTTGAACATACTTTACGACGCCAGGTTCTTCTGGGTCAAAACTATTTTTAGGTCCTTTAGGGTTTTGCGCTGGACTCGACTTGTAATAATTCACATGATACAAATCACTACACCATTCCCAAACATTTCCTGTCATATCATACACACCTGTGGTATTAGCTGGGAATGACCCTACTGGAGCTGTAGCAGCATAACCATCCTTTTTAAGGTTACTTGTCGGAAAGGTACCTTGAAAAATATTTGCCATCCATTTTCCATTAGGTAGTAATTGATTTCCCCATTCGTATTTGGAACTAGTATTTTTACCCTTCGAGGCAAATTCCCATTCGGCCTCCGTAGGTAGACGTTTTCCTGCCCATTTGGCATAAGCCATAGCATCTTCATGGGCAATATGAACAACGGGATAGTTCTCCTTTCCTGCAATATTACTCTTAGGACCTAATGGATGTTGCCAGTCTGCGCCAGCTACAAACTCCCACCATTCGAAGTAGTTATCAAGCGAGCTAACTTGCTTTGGTGCTTTAAAAACCAATGACCCTGCCTTTAATTTTTCTAATGGAACACCAGGAAATGCTTTAGGATCGAGTGGTCTTTCTGCCACAGTGATATATTTGGTAGCTTTTACAAATGCTGAAAACTCCGCATTCGTTACCTCATGAGCATCTATCCAATATGAGTTGACTGTGACTTTATGAACAGGTACTGCATCTGAGAAGTCTTTATTTCCCATCATAAAACTACCTCCTTGCACAAACACCATTCCGTTATCTTTCTTGTCTGCATTAGCCTTGATACTATTTTTCGTGGCTATTCTAGCTAAGCTTTTTTTCTTAGGTTCTGTTTTACAAACAACTACAGAAGGCTTTTGCTGTGTGGTGATAGCTTCAGGAGAAATCGGGTTTAAAATCGATCCCACCAGACTTGCTAGCATTGTTATTCTTATCATGGTACAAAATTTTATAGAAAATAGGATTTTAAATCTCTACGGATAATGTTCAAATTTAGTAAAAACTCAAGAGTTTTGTATCCTTTAGTTTTATTCTCCTTACTATCCTAAAATCTGCTGATTATTTATCTTAAACAAAAAACGCTTCCTAAGGTCTGTACCTCAGAAAGCGTTTTATTGACAAAATTAGTTAGGTTACTGCAAGTGTTTGCATGAATTGAGCCTCTATTTCACCAATCGGATAGATTGTATAGCACCAGAACCATTTTCTCCTGTCGCGACTATTTTAATTTGAATGCTTTTCTGCATCAAAATATTTTCCCCTAAGTCTATGGTAAAGACTTGTGATTTTCCGTTTTCTGTACTAGTCTCCACTTTTTGAGTTAAGGTATCATTCAACCAAACTTCGAAGGCATGAGCTTTTGAATCTTTCAATATGGTTATTTCAATCGCTTTAGACTTTAAGTCTGGGTTATTTAGTTTATAAGACATCCATGCGGTTGTCGAACGCCAAAAATTACCAATACTCCCTCCTACTCTAGTCTGTTTTCCGTCAAATGCGTGGTCTGCTTCTGGTTGTTGTTCGCCCAAACTAATCCAATCTACAGTTTTTTGACGCAAAATAATATCAGCCTGCTCTTCTGCCTTCAATTTTTCCTGATGCTGACTTACCTCATTAGCATTCATCAAAGGCCAGTACATCATATAACGAGCATCATGCAACTGATAAAATGGCTTTAAAATCAAACTTGTTTTTTGAGTAAAAAACAAATTAGGATTTTCTATTTTATAAGCAAGAGGCTGGTTTTTAAGAGGCTTCAAACTCGCAATTACGGCATTTTGTGAACCCACCAATACAGGAGCTTGATTGATAGGATACAATTTGCCCATAGCTTCATGACCCATTCTTGAATCATCTGCTACTAATCCCTTCAAATCTAAAGAATCTGTAGCAGCAGCCAAAATGATTGGCCCGTGAGCAAAAGCATACCAATTAGAGCCATCAGGCAATTGTTCCAAGCGAGTTTGCATTGGTAATGCTAATTGAATTTTGTCGCCATTTTTCCACGTCTTCTCAAGTGAGACATATCCCTGGGCATCAACCGTTAAGTATTGAGGTTGATTATTAACTTTCACCAATAGTTTTTCACTATTTAGCCAAAAAGGTTTTCTCAGAAATAACTTAAATTTTTGTGTTTGCTTCAACGAAAGTTGAATAACAGTGCTTTCTTGATTTGGAAAATCTGTTTTTTGGATAAAACGAATACCTCTTTCTTTCCAATCAAGTTGCGATGGCACAAATAAGTTTACCCAAATATTTTTATCATCATGAGCATATATCAGCTCGGCATACTTCCCGTGGTTTTCTATCCCAGACCCTACGCAACACCAAAAACCTTTCTGAGCATCAGAATATACACGATAATGTTGAGGACGAATCGGTGTAAAATAAACCAATCCTCCATGTTCAGGATGCTGGGAAGAAAGAATATGATTGTAAAGTGTTCTTTCGTAAAAATCTATATATGAAGACTTTGGCTCATGCAAAAATAAGGCTTTGGTGAGTTTTAGCATATTATACGAGTTACAAGTCTCTGGTCCTTGGTTAGACTCCAACATAGGCTTAAAATCGTTCGTCGCATTGAAATGTTCACGATAACTATTTCCTCCAAAAGCCACACTACGTTTTTGAGTTACATTTTGCCAAAAATATTCACTCGCAGAATGCCAATCTTGACGGTTTTTCAACTCAGCGATTCGTTCAAAACCTATGACTTTCGGAATTTGTGTATTGGCATGCAAACCTGTTAGTTTGTCTTCATGCGACACCAATGGTGCAAGAATAGCCTGATGCGACATTCTTTCGGCTGCATCCAGATATTTGTTTTGTTGAGTTATTACATACACATCTGCCAAAACCTCATTCATACCTCCATGCTCTGTTTTAAGCATCTGTTGAATTTGCGTATCATTGAGTGGCGCAATTAGATTACAAAACCAGTCCGTAAGATGAATCAGCACTTCCTTAGCTTCTTGGTTTCCACCAATCAAATAGGCATCTCTTAAACCAGCAAATAACTTGTGAATGTTATACAAAGGCACCCAAGTGTTATTCAAACCAAAGCCACTACCATCAATATCACCTTTACCGATTCTTTCCCAAAAAATTTTGCCATTGGGTATTCCTCCCACATAACCATTTTTGTTTTGTTGTTGACAAAGTGCTAGTTCAGCGATACAATAATCTAGCTTTTCTTTCAAACGCTTATCATCTGTAGATGCATACATCAACGCCAATGCAGACAAATAATGCCCTCCAATATGACCGTCTAAGCCCGAACTTTCCCAGTTACCATACGCTGGTGCTTTTACGGGTAAACCAGCTTCCTTGCGATACGGCGCAAGCAATCTGTCGGCATTAAGTGAAAGAATATAGTCTAAATCCTTTTGTTGGGCATGCTGAAATGCACCGCCTGTCAATCTGACTTCATTCAAAGAAAAAGCCTCAATCGGCTTTGGAGAGTTTTGGGCATAGCTTACTGAAGAACTTATCGTAAAGCCAAGCCCAATGAGGATAGAGGTTACTTTTGTCATTATCGTCAAAAAATAAATTGTGTATTATTGACACAAATATAAATAACAGAAAAGTAACTAAATCATGATTTGTCATGGTTTTTTAAAAATAAATCTCTTTAAAATGAAATTGTCTTTCAAAATAGGTCCAAAACCCTTTTGAAAGACAATCCATTAGCTGAAAAAGAATCTGTTATTTCTCCTCTATTATCACAAATCCCCACGGCTCAAGCGATACTCCTTGATTAGAAGTTATAGCTTTATTGGCCAACAATTCAGTACCAGCATTTTCTTTGTATGTAAAATTTTGAGAAGCTCCTGAATAGTTAAAAAAGTAATGTAATTTCTTCCCCAGTTGATTGGTACCCGAACGATGAACTAGTGGAAACTCCAACCCTGATTTTTCTTTTGGTAATTGGGCTTTATCCAAAACATTTTGTAAAACCTGCTTGTAAACAAACTCACTGGTCAAACATCCAACATAAGTTGCTGTTCCTTTACCAAATTGATTTTGAGTAATAGCTGCATATTTTCCCCATTGAGGATGCTCATAATTAGCCAAAACTTTGGCTGTTGTTGGAGTCAGCAATTCCATCCATTGGGTTACTTTAGTTTTGTCTGATGTCCATTTTCCTTCTGTATCTTTCAAACTTACACCATTAGGAATAGAAAACTGAGAATATTGTACTCCACAAGCTTCGGATATGATGGCAGGTTGTATTTCTGTTCTGACTTTGACATTTTCATCAGAAAAACCACTTTTCAAAGTATAAACCACATGTCCGCCATTTTTGACAAAATCATTCAGTTTTTTCAAAAGATTGGTTGGGGCGGCATAAAGGGCAGGAACAACAATTACTTTGTATTGCGAAATATCCTCTGTTGAAGGGTCGATAAAATCAAGCTCGACATTCATTTTATACAAAGCATCATAGTAAGGTCTCAAAATATCATTATAAGTCTCACGAGCTCCCCAACCAAAACTAAACGCATTAAATGCTGTCAAAGCCTCGTTACTGAATAGAATTGCTACTTGATTATTCTTTTTAAGATTGATTAATTTTTGTCCAACTCTTTGAAAATCTTGACCTATCGTAATAGCTTCATTATACGTAGGATTAGGCTGAAAATCATGACTTAGCAAACCTTTCCAATATGTTTCGGCCGAATTATGAATTGAGTGCCAATGCCAATATTCAACCATATTTGCTCCAGAAGCTAAATGACTAAAAGCCTGCAAACGTAATTGATTAGGATATGGTGTCCATTGAGGAAAGCCTTGAGCTTCAGTTTCTAATACAAAATAATTCTTTCCATTCTTCATCGAACGAGTAATGTCTCCCCCCAAAGCAATTTCAGTCCCAGTTAATTGGTCTTGACTAGGGTGATAAATATCTATCCCTGCCACATCCAAGGTTTTAGCCGTTGCAAAATGATCTACATCAGGCTGAATCCCATAAGAATACCCTCGCCAATCTAGGTCAAAATTTTGCGTAATAAATTGCTCAGGACGCTTATATTCACGAACTATATCTGCTTGCCATTTCAAGAAATCAACCACCAATTTACGTTGGAACTTAGCAAATTCAGCAGCGAAACTTGCATTGATAGTCCCAACTGTTGAAGGAAAATCTTCCCATGTATTAATTCTGTTACTCCAATAATCAAAACCAAAAGCTTTATTTAGTTTATCAAGTGTGCCGAATTTTTGTTTACAATATTCTACAAAAGCCTTTTGTACATTGGGCCCTGCTGTACCATAAGCCTTAGTTTCATTATCTACTTGATACCCAATTATAGCAGGATGTTTACTAACATGCTCCATTAATTTGCGGATAACCCTCTCGCTGGCTTCACGATAGTGCACATTCGAAATATCCATATTTTGTCGCGCCCCATATTGATTCTGTCCACGAGAGGTCACAGCTAAAACATCAGGATGCTTACGAACCAGCCAAGTTGGTACAGCGTAAGTAGGCGTTCCTATAATTACAGCGATTCCAGCTTTGTGCATGGCATCTAAAACTCGATCAATATGCGAAAAGTCAAAGGTATTTTCTTGAGGCTCTAAAGTGCTCCAAGTAGACTCAGCAATACGGACCACGTTAATGCCAGCCTTTTTCATCATTTCAACATCTTGCTGAAGCCTATCATAGGGCATATACTCATCATAATAAGCTACACCATAATAAGGAGTTTTGGGAGAGAAATTCTGAGCTTGTAAACCATGATGAGAAGCAACAGCCAAGCAGATAGCGCACCAAATTTTTTTCATAGTAAAATAAGATATTTATTGAATCATAAAGATACAATAAATATAGTCAAACAAATACTTCGTAAAGTCTAAATTTAATAAAGGGATTTTTGCAGATACTTATCAAAAAATAAAAAAGAAGCTATCCTATTCAGGATAGCTTCAATCGCTAAAACGCAGTGCTTAAATGAACATTTTATAAATATTATTCACGTAAACATTTAAAAACAATTCCTGAAATCAGGATATACCAATTACACTTTTAAAAACACGGTTAAACCACGAGCCCCATGCGCACCCAATACCAATGATTGTTCAATATCGGCCGTTTTAGAAGGTCCAGCTAAGAAAGTCGCAAAACCATATTCCTCCATTCCGATTTGAGTATAAGCTTCATGCATTGATGATACTAAAGAATTTGCTTCTAAAACAATCGCCAAATATTGTGGAATAAATGCCGAAACACGTTGCTTCAAAAGGGATTCGGTAATCCATATAGCGCTGTTTTCAGCAACGCCCAAATGACCTCGTATGATAGTGAAATCAACATTCTCCAAAGTATGCGGGTCATTATCGACCCAATCAAGCTCGGCAATATCCGCCAATTCGGGAAGAGTTGAGGTGATTCTGGCATTCGAATCGAAATGTTCGTGGACGAAAGCCTTTATTTCTGACCAATCCGAAAACTCGATTACTTTACCACCAATACCTTCCAAAATTGTTTTAAACTGTTGGGCAGGGCTTTCATAGACGTTCCCCAATCCTTTCAAATCAGGTAATGCACTAAATTCTGGTTGATTTTGAGCTATTTTTGCTAAAATTTTATCTCTGCTACTCATGATATTTGGGCAACCAATGAAGGTTTTATCAATGTGATTCAACTTTAGTTTGATGCAAAATAGAAAGAAAAGAAGGCGGGTGGAAAATCTCTCACCCAATCCGACTTTTACACCTCACTATGTCATGGATAAACTCCAAATTTTGCATTGTCGTTTGTAAATCCTCTCGGACAAACTAAGATTTTTTATTATTCAGATACCATTCTCTAAAAGATTCCTTTGGAGGCTCTGGCATTTCTCTATTTTTGAACCAAGGATTTAACCCATTATTAACCACAAAAGGTATATTACGCATAAACCATCGCCCAACTTTCCCTCCTGTTTGATAAATAGCAGGATTTGATAATGTAAAGGTCATTGCGCCCATTCCTAGTTTTTTGGAAGTGGTCGCATAACCCTCTTTTACAATCACCTGACGCCATTTATAAAGTTGGTCGTGAATATCAATTTTGACGGGGCATACATTCGAGCATGAACCACATAGCGTCGAAGCAAATGGTAAATCTGCATTCTTACGCATATCCAAATTAGGCGCTAAAATAGAACCAATTGGACCAGCAACCGCATTATGATAACTGTGACCACCACTACGACGATACACAGGACACGTGTTCATACAAGCTCCACAACGAATACACTTCAACGAGTTACGAAAATCTTCACGACCCAACTGCGTCGAGCGACCATTATCGACAATCACAATGTGCATTTCTTGACCTTCACGGGGCTTTTTGAAATGACTCGAGTATGTTGTAATGGGTTGCCCTGTAGCACTTCTCGCCAACAATCTCAAAAATACACCGAGGTGTTCACGACGAGGTATTAATTTTTCAAAACCCATACATGCAATATGAACATCAGCCAAGTGAGCGCCCATATCTGCATTTCCTTCGTTGGTACAAACCACAAACTCTCCAGTTTGAGCTACTGCAAAATTCACACCTGTCAGTGCTATTTTACGAGTCAAGAAAGTTTCACGCAAGTGGTGACGTGCGGCTTCAGTAAGATATTGCGGATCCTTATTTCCTTTTTCAGTTCCTAAATGTATGTGGAAAGTTTCACCAACATCCTCTTTTTTCAAGTGAATCGCAGGTAAAACAATATGACTTGGTGGCTCATCGCGCAATTGAACAATGCGTTCACCTAAGTCAGTGTCAATTACCTCAACACCATTTTTGGCTAAATAATCGTTCAAATGGCATTCCTCGGTCAGCATTGACTTACTCTTTACCATACGAGTAACGCCATGCTTAGCAATAATACCATGTACAATCTTGTTATGCTCCTCGGCATCGGCAGCCCAATGCACATGTACGCCATTGGCCAAGGCATTCTTCTCAAACTCGACTAAATAGTCGTGCATATTTGACAGCACATTATGCTTGATGTTCGAAGCCGTAGAGCGCAATAATTCCCAATCAGGAATATTATGGGCAGCTTTATCTCGCTTACTTCTTACAAACCAAAGTGTTTCGTCATGCCAACCTACACGCTCTTTGTCTTTATTAAATACCTCCGAGGCTTTGCTATGTTCAAGAACTTTAGATTCCATATTTGATTACTGAATAAGTAAGTACTAGTGCTGAATGATGAGTTGTGAACTTTGTGTAAAAACTGACAATTAGAACCTTACATTCACAATTTAACAGTTACCACTCAGCATTATAACTTAAGTTGGTAGCAAAATCTATTTGACTGTACTATTTAATATTTCCGCAATATGTATCACTTTTACAGGGCTTTGTTGACGACGAAGTATTCCTTCCAAGTGCATCAAACAAGACATATCTCCTCCAGTAATAAACTCCACGTTCTTGTCTTCATGGTCTTTCACACGGTCTTGTCCCATGCGTACCGAAATGGCTTCTTCGGTCACACAGAACGTTCCACCAAAACCACAGCATTCGTCTTTTCGAGACAAAGAAACCAAATCCAATTGTTTGACTTGTTTCAATAATTGTTCAGGTTTTGAGAAAAAAGGAGCATTCAACTCAGACATTTGTGCCAGTTTCAAACCTCGCTGACCATGACAACTTTGATGCAAACCTACTCTGTGTGGGAAATTAGCCTCCAGATTCTCCACTTTTAGTACATCTGTCAAAAACTCTGTCAATTCATAAACTCGTTTACGAATCGTGGAAGCTTTTTCTTCTCTTTTCTCCTCATGTAAGTGTTCTTTAATATGCAAAGTACAACTTCCAGAAGGGCAAACGATATAATCAAAGCCTTCAAAATTATCGATAAACAAAGAGTTACATCCTCCTGTCAAATGTTCAAAACCGGAATTGGCCATCGGCTGACCACAGCAAGTTTGATTTAAAGGAAAATGAACCTCACATCCCAATTTTTCGAGCAACTCCAAAGTTGCCACTCCTATCTGAGGATAAAATTGGTCAACATAACAAGGAATGAATAAGCCAACACGCATAATCTTGGATATTTCATATTGGTGGCACTTGAGCGTACCACTTTAAATGTATTTCAAATTCAATAAAAGTGATCTTCAAAAAAGCCTAAAGCTATTATAATCAACAAATTGTACTTTTTTATGTTTACCCAAATATGTCAAATATTTTCAATCACCACTCAAATAAGGTATTTTACTAAAAAACTACTCTTATTTCAGACTGGTTTTCTATAACTTGAGATATAGAGGTTCAACTTAACCTTTAGGTAAAAGCGTAGGCTGACACGCATAAAACTTCAAATCTATCAAATCTCCTGGCAAAGCTTTTGAATTCCAATGCTTATGAATCGCTAATGCAGCCCCTAAAGAACTAGCCTGTGCCATCGATGCCGCAAACACTTCTAATTCAGGAAAAGCAGCAGCTAACAGGTTCATGAATATAGGATTTTTACTAAAACCACCATCTACAAAAACTCGCTTCACAGGGTAATTGTGCAAAACCAATTCCGTAGAAATTAATTGTTGGGTCATAATATCCAACATCAATTGATGGTAAGCTTCCTCAACGGATGAATAATCTGCTAAGTCACGATGTTCAAATAAAGAACTTTTTAATAGTTCATATTTATTATCCTCTTCCGAAACCGATGGGCTTTGTGCATTTTTCAATCGATCGATGATTTGTGCATCATAAGCTACGGTTTTGAAGAAATCATTTTCTACGTCAAAATGCTGTGCAATACGCTTCGTTTGAATTTCATGTTCGTAACCCGAAAACAAACGAGACGCTTTTACAGGCTTACCCTGATAGTGCATATAACACAAACAGTCATACTGCAACTCTTCAAAAGTAAGCGGAATATCATTGAATGGGTTCAGGGTAATACTCCATGTTCCCGTTGAAAGTAAAATAAAAGGTTCTTGAAAATTTATCAAATAAGGAATCAAAGCTGATGAACTATCGTGTAAGCCCACACCTACAGAAACAGCCTTATCCTCATTCGCTAATTTTACCACTTCGTCTGAATAGAAAAGTGTTGGTAGTTTTGTTTCAATTTTTTCGCGAGAAGTCCATTCGTGATACTTCTGCACTCTGAAATCCCAGAGATTGGTATGGCAACCAATACTGGTAATATCAGAATAATATTTTTTTGTAAAGAGGCTATGTAAAAATTGAGGCAAGTGAAGACAATATTTTACTTGTTCAAATATTTCAGGTTTTTCGTATTTCAAACGATAAATCTGCATACCAGAATTAAGAGAACCTAATACTGGAGACGCTGTTCTGACTGCGAATTCTTCTTCGCCACCATAAGTATCATAAAACTGCTTCTGCAACTCAGCCGAATACACTTTGAGATAATTATAGAGAGGTGTCAAGATATTTCCCTCTTCATTTACATAGACAAAACTTGCGCCATAAGTTGAAAAATTAAGTGCATTTACGACGAAATTATCCAAACCTAGCACTTCATTCCATGATTCTAATACCCATGATTGCAGCAAGTTTACATCCTCGCAAGCATCCCCATCCTCGTCGATAGTTTCGGGGAATTGCATACTTTTTTCCCAAACAATTTGGTATTGTTCGTCAAATAAAAACAGTTTTTTATTGGTTTTGCCAATATCAAAAATTGCGCAAACTGGTATCGGATTCATATTTCGGTAATGAATTTTAAAACAGCCTAAGGCCTCAACAGATATGTCAGTAAATGAAGGGAAGAATATTCCCGAGCTATTAGTCACTCGGGAATACAAATTCTAAAGTATATAGAAAAAGAGAAGAGGTTTCTCTTTTAAAATCTTACAAACCAGTAGATACAGTTTTCAGACCACGCTCAGCAATAAGATTTTCTCTTACTTTCAACTCACGGTACAATGCTACTGGGTTCAAAGCAGCACCTGCACGCAAACGAGCCTCAGCTACGATAGCACGAACATCTGTACGGAAAGCATTTTGAAGAATTTCTTGAGCACGAACTACGTCGTTGTTCTCTTGTGCATCTTCTAAGGCTTTTCTGTCTACTGAAAGGGCTTGAGCATAAGCAATCATGATAGCCTCAACAGATTGTAATAAATCCTCCAAAGGATCTTTTACATTGTGAGAAGCATCAATCATCCAACCCAAATCTTTGGCATGATTCATACCACGAGCGTCCATACCTTCAACTAATTCATTGAAAATCAAGAATAATTGATAAGGTTTTACTGAACCAGCTGTTAAATCGTCATCGCCATATTTAGAGTCGTTAAAGTGGAAACCACCCAATTTCTCTTCCATCAACAACAACG
The DNA here is from genome assembly GCF_009905545.1 of Cellulophaga sp. BC115SP. Classification (GTDB taxonomy): domain Bacteria; phylum Bacteroidota; class Bacteroidia; order Cytophagales; family Spirosomataceae; genus Flectobacillus; species Flectobacillus rivi. The sequence goes on from NZ_JAAALB010000012.1 coordinate 102,271, forward strand.
AAACAATTTGTTCGATGTTAGCGTTTGGTAAATGGTGTCCCAAGTCAACCAATGTGTAAGCCTTATCTCCCAATTTGCGAGCGTACGATAATGATTGTCCCCAATCTCCTACTGTCATTGAGTAGAAGTTTGGTTCAAATGCTTTGTACTCAACAAAGATTTTCCAATCATCTGGTAAAGCTGCGTAAATTTCTTGCAAACTTTCCAAGGTATTTTGATAAGCCTTTCTAAAGTTTAATTGACCCGGGAAGCAAGAACCATCCGACAACCAAACAGTCAATGAATCAGAACCCAACTCGATACCATGCTTAATCACCTCGATATTATGGTCGATAGCCTGCTTACGAATGGCTTTGTTTACATTTTGTAAAGAACCAAACTTATAAGTATGTTCTTGATCAGCTTGATCTTGAAATGTATTTGAATTTACTGCGTCAAACTTCAAACCATGCTGAGCTGCCAAAGCACGAATCGCTTTAGGATCAGTTGGAATATCCCATGGAATATGCAACGAAATAGCCCCAGAAGCTTTGTTCAAAGTGTGTAAAAGACCAACGTCTTCGATTTTTTCTTCCAAAGTACGTGGCTCACCACCACCTGCAAATCGTCCGAAACGAGTACCACCAGTACCTAAAGCCCAAGAAGGAATAGCAATTTGGAAGTCAACAAGTTTTTGAATGATTTCTTCGGTTCCAGCGATTTCAGAGCGAGTAAACGCCAATTTATTTTCGTGGCCTTTCAACAAAGAGTCGTTGTGTGAGGCAATTTTGTATGATTCGAGTAACATGAGATGTTTCTGTTAAAATTCGGATAGTTTGTCCTAAGGTAAATGAAATACATCAACGAGTGGTACACTTACTGGAGAGTTATCGGGATTGGCATCCATGATATCGCCCATATATTTCCACCACTTTTGCATAACTGGATGTTTAGGAAGTTCATCCATCAATGCAGGGTTTTCTATTTTTAAAACGCCAAACAGGGCATAAGTGTCTGGATCAAGGAAAATCGAATAATCCTCAATTCCTATGCTTTTGAGCAATTCTACTAGTTCAGGCCAAATTTCGTCATGACGACGCTTGTATTCTTCTACCTGTCCTTGATGCAATTGCATTTTGAAGGCAACTCGTTTCATAATTTATGGAGTGATTGAGCAAATGAGCAAATGAATGATTTTGTTTGTAAATCGCTCATTTACTCATTCGCTAAATAAATCTATCTATAGAAGCCCATTGCAACACCACCATCTACGTTCAAGGCATTTCCTGTTGATTTACCCAACAAACCACCAACAAACGCAAAACAAGCATTAGCAATATCAACTGGCAAAATGATTTCGTTCAACAACGTACGTTTGGCATAATAAGCTGGCAACTCTGCTACTGTAATACCATACGCTTTTGCACGACCTTCAGCCCAGCCACCTGCCCAAATATTTGAGTCAGAGATAACCGCATCAGGGTTAACAGTATTCACGCGGATTTTGTCAGCACCTAATTCTGCTGCCATCAATCTTGTCAAATGCGCTTGAGCCGCTTTAGCCGAACCATAACCAGGGTTGTTTGGTCCTGCAACTACCGCATTTTTAGAAACAATATTTACGATGTCACCACCAAAACCTTGCTTACGCATTACTTCGATACCAGCTTTAGAAACGATAAATTGACCTTTTACCAAAATATCATATAATCTATCCCATTCTTCTAAGCTATGATCAGCAATAGATTTTGAAATACTGATACCTGCGTTATTGATAACAATGTCAACACCACCAAATGCCAAACAAGCATTATCAAGCGCTTGCTCAGTACTAGCTGCATCTGTTACGTTCAACAAAGTAGAAGCTACCGCATCTTTTCCGAAGATTTGAACAAACTCAGCCCTTGCACCATCCAAACGCTCTTCGTTGATGTCGTTGATAATAACACAAGCACCTTCTTCAGCAAATTTCTTAGCAATTGCTTTACCAATACCACCAGCAGAACCAGTCACTAATGCCACACGACCTGACAATGCTTTTGGTTTTGGCATTCTTTGCAATTTTGCTTCTTCCAACAACCAGTATTCAATATCAAAAGCCTCCTGACGTGGCAATGAAGTATATTCAGAAACAGCTTCAGCACCTTTCATTACATTCACAGCGTTGATGTAATATTCTGATGCCAAACGAGCTGTAGTTTTATCTTTTGCAAAAGTAAACATACCTACACCAGGGTAAAGAATTACTACTGGGTTCGGGTCGCGCATCGCTGGCGAGTTATCATGCTTACAAGTGTTATAGTACTCTGTGTACATCGCACGGTATGCCTCAAACGCAGGAGTCAATTTAGCTTTAATGCCTGCTACATTAGATAAATCTTCGCTTGGAGCCAATTCCAATACTAAAGGAGAAATTTTAGTACGCAAGAAGTGGTCAGGACATGATGTGCCAAGTGGAGCTAATTTCTCTAAATCGTTAGAGTTGATGAATTCCAAAACACGTATATCATCTGTGAAATGGCCAATCATTTGGCGCTCTGATGAGCAGAAACCACGTAAAATTGGTGCAACTTTAGCCGCTTGTAATTTACGATCAGCTTCTGGCAAACTATCGATTTTAGCACCTCCAAACACTGGACGAGATTTACCGTAGTTAGATTCCAAATATTCAGCACATTTCTCAATTACTTCCAGCGTGTTGATATAACTTTCGTAAGCAGTGTCGCCCCAAGTAAACAAACCGTGAGAACCCAACATGATACCACGAAGCTTGATTCCTTTAGCAGCAGCTTCTTCCAAACAAGCACGCAATTGCAATCCTAAGTCGAAACCTGGACGTTGCCAGCCTACCCAGCCAATTTCGCCATTAAATAATTCTTCTGTGATTTTTTGACCATCTTTCGCAGCGGCAATAGCAATCGCAGCATCTGGGTGAAGGTGATCGATATGAGCAAATGGAAGGAATCCATGAAGAGGCGTATCAATTGATGGCGCTTTTGAATCCAAATCAAATATACAATGGTTGAACAATGCTACCATTTCATCTTCAAATTCGATTCCACGATATACATTTTCCAATGAACGAAGTCTATCTACGTACAACGCAGCGCAACCGCTTTTTTTCAAAGTACCGATGTCACCACCCGAACCTTTAATCCACATTATGTCCGTTTCCTGACCTGTAAGCGGATCCACATCTTTGAGCTTTACAGAAGTGTTACCACCACCATAGTTAGTCAAACGAAGGTCGGCACCCAACATGTTTGAACGGTAAATGAAAAGAGCTACTTCATCGCCTGCCAACGCTGCTGCTTTGGCATCGTCCCATAAATAGCTTACATGCTTAAATTTAGTTGCATCCACTGTTGAAATCGTTGTCATTGTTTTTTGGTATTTGATATTCAAGCGAATTTGCATCGCTTTTGAATAGATTGTTTTATTTCTGTTTAAAGGGTAATTAAAGATAGATTTAAAATTTCGTTATGTGATTAATCCCAAAAATTTCTCTATCATTTATTCTATATCGAATTGTTTTTTTCTTAGATAGCACAAACTTAACAGTTGTAATTCAGTCAACTTTCCTTTACCGTCCTGTATCAAACAAATAAATAATCATAAGTAATTGATTTACTGAACATTATATCATAAAAATATTTTGTTTTTTTATAAAATTGTTTAATTTTTCTACCTAAAAACCACACCTTTGGTAGAAAAACAACTTTCCTTTATGATAAAAGGAGTAATTTTGACTTGAAAAGAGACGATTCACAATGAAAAAAAAGTCAATGGAGCTTCCTGCTTCAATCGAAGCTTATATTAATGCTAAAACACCGCTTTTGTTGGTGTTTCATGCACAATGGTGTCAGCCTTGCAAAGGACTTACTCCAATCTTAACTGATTTGAGCAAACAAATGGGTGATGGGATATTGATACAAAAAATAGATGTGGATAGAGAGAAAAATATAAGCGACTATTTTGGTGTAAAAAGTATGCCTACCCTGTTTTTATTTCAACAAGGCGAGCTTATTTGGAAACACGTGGGTATTATCACCAAAAGTTCATTGGAGCAGGTTATTAAGACCAAAACTGTCAAACCCTATTTACTCAAATAACAGAAAAGGCATTGGACTAATTAGTTCAATGCCTTTTCTGTTATTCTTTACTAGTAGGTCAATCTCAAGCCTATTTCTTTTGCTTTAGGTAGATATTCATCTTTGATATATCCAAATACGGGAAATTCGGCCTCTAAAATATTCATTACGATTCCATAAAAACCAGTTCCTAGGTTAAAATAAGTCAGAAACGTATCAATAGATATTTGTCCACCACAAAACTGGAGATAACTATCATACTGCATCGATCCAAGTAAATTAGCGCTCATTCTGTCGAGAATACTTAAGTATAGCTGAGGATTTTGATTTAGTATGTTATTGGCTTCATGCCGCTTGGCATTAGTATACTCCTCTAATAGTTGATCTTTCCGATATTGTTGTTCTTTTTTACGTTGAACTTCCGCCTTTTGGGTGGCTTGTATTCTTTTGGCTTCCTCTTTCTTTTTTACCTCCCGTTGCTGTGCGTGCATTAGGTCTGGACTTTTTACCATGATGGTCAAATAACCTCCAATATTTTTGATATTTCGTCCAGTAGCAAGTTCTTTTTTCAGATAGTTAATTGCTAGTTGTATTTGCTCGACAGATATTTCATCAAGCCACTCTTTAATGGTGTGCTGCGTAATTCCAAAATCTTTTACCTGCTCGTAAATTAAGTTTAGAGTCTCGTTTGCTTGAATTTCTATTGATTGCGTTATCAACGGCAATGGGTCTTTATTAGCCTCTTTAAAACTAGCCGATATTTGCTCTACCAATGGATCTTCAACTTCCTCTAGTTTATTTTTCTTTACCACAAACCTTAATTTAACGACTTTTTTCCCTTGTTTGATTTCGTTAAACTCAAAATACAATTCCGAATTTTTCATTAACTCGTTTTGTGCTTGTACAACTACTTTCATTTTAAAATCAAAATAGTTTTTGTACTTGTGCTCAATGTTAAACATTCTTTTGAGCTTATCTACTTCAAATTCAAATGTCCCGATGCGTTCTTTCTCTTTACATATTTCATAAAAACGCATTGCATACGAGCTATCTAGCCGTAAAATATTTCGAATATCTAATACCGTAAAGTTTTCTTTGAGTTGTAATAAAAACGGTTTTAGGAGATTGGGAAATTCTAATACAAAATACCCTTCTTTTTTGAAATATACATAGCCACTTATCAAGTGTGAATCTAATTCTATGCGATCGTCTTTGTAATAAACTTTCTTGTCAATCATCTTCTTCACCTCTTGTTGCAGGTGCGAATACAAACTTCCTCCTTCTACACCAGTAAATTTTTGAAAGTCTTTCACTGTGATAGTTAGTGGTACAAAACTTTCTTTGCTGATGTCCAATAACGACAGCATGTAAATAAAAAGCTTCATTTGAGTCGGAGTTAACTCAAAACGAGCTTCTATCAGAGGATTGCCCTTGACAATCCGATAAGGGTCTTTGGTCACGCTATCCAAAGCTTGCTCTCTTTTCTCTGTCTTCATATCTTCCATGACATTAGGGAAACCGAGTATTTATACTAATTGGCTTAGAATGAAATACTTAATTTTTTATTAAGACCCTTAATCAAAAAATTGTCACAGACTTCGGTTTCTTTCCTTTATTGTACAAAAATAAGAGTAATTAAAAAAAAAGCATCACAAAAACTACTTTAAATTTATACAGGTAGTTTTAAGCACCATAAAAGTAGTTTTAATGCACCATAAAAGTAGTTTTAAGCACCATAAAAGTAGTTTTAATGCACCATAAAAGTAGTTTTAAGCACCATAAAAGTAGTTTTAATGGTGCTTAAAAAACTGAAAATCAAATAGTTACAAACCCCTAAAAGATTTAAAAGAATAAAAGATTTAAAAGACAACAAAGGAAATTGTTGATTTTTTATTAATTTTTTTCTTAAAAATTCAAGTTTAAAAATCTTCTAAAATTAGTCATGGATAAAATTCGTACGAGAAAGAATTGAAAGTGGAGACACCATAAAAGTAGTTTTTAGTGAAAGTAGTTAAAACAGCACCTGCACCATAAAAGTAGTTTTTATAAAACGATAAAAATTGACCAAACACCATAAAAGTAGTTTTTTTAAAGCTGTAAAAAATCCTCATGGCACCATAAAAGTAGTTTTTGAGTAACTCGATAGAAGAATATAGACACCATAAAAGTCTTTTTTGAATTTATGATTAGACCTTGTAATGCACCATAAAAGTAGTTTTTTGAAATTCCATCAAAATTATAAATGACACCATAAAAGTCGTTTTTATTGTTGGCTTATCTTTTACAAATTGACACCATAAAAGTCGTTTTTACTTTCAATAAAATATGTTGCTTAAAGAAAGAATTATTATAAGGTAGTTGTATCAAAACTGATACCTTTTTGGTATATTTGTATGAAATGTAATACAAACGATTTTACCTATGATAAGCCAAGAATTAGTCCTAAAATTCTTAAGACATAATCCAGCACTTTCTGTTTCGACTGTAGAAAAGGAATCAACCCTAGCGAAAGGAACACTTACCAAAGCCATCACAGGCGAGCGAAATCTGAATGAAAGGCATTTAGCTGCGCTATTACCAGTATTGACTAAATATGGATATTCGCCGAATCTTTATCAAAACGCTCGTGTGATTTCGATAATTAATCACAAAGGAGGTGTTGGTAAAACTACTACGACAGGTTCTTTGGGGGAAGCTTTAGCCAGAAAGGGATTTAATGTATTATTGATAGACATGGATCCTCAGGGAAATTTGTCTCAAATACTAGGAGTAGATACCCCAGAAAAGCAAGTTGTAGATGCCCTGCTGAAAGCAGATGAGTTGCCAGTCATGAATATTGCTCCAAATTTAGATCTAAGTCCATCAGATATAGATTTGGCCAAGGCCGAAATAGAATTAATTATTTCTTTGGGGGGAGTGTCGAGGCTCAAGAACAAATTAGTCCCATTGATGGAGCAATACGATTACATTCTGATCGATTGCCCTCCCTCGCTCAACGCACTTACCTCTTCGGCATTGATTGCATCCAAAAGCTGTTTAATCACACTTCAACCGGAGATATCTGCTGTAAAAGGATTAAACACCCTTTTAGATAGAATCTCGGAAGTTCGTACAAGCTGGAACCCTGCTATTGAAATAGATGGAATCGTATTTACCATGGTAAAGAAAAACTCTGTACACGATGGCGTGAAAGAACACGTTAGAGAAAGTATGTCACAGTTCAGAGTATTTCGTACTGAAATAAAACATCTTGTAGATTTTCAAAAAGCACAAATAGAACAAAGCACAATATCCAAATTTGCTGAAAATTCGGAAGCAGCCAAATTGTATCGTGAGTTTTCGGAAGAGTTTATACAGTATTTACAAGTGGTAAAATAGAGATTAGATGAAAGCAAATTTTAAAGACGTTATAGCCTCCAAAACCAAGCAAGCCTTGGGTAGTAATCTCATATCCCTCGAGGCCATCAAGCAAAACATACAAATCCTTGAAGAACTTCGCGATTTTATACCTCCTTTGAGTGTTGAAGAATCTCAACAACTTGAACAAAACATTTTAAAATACGGATGTAAAGATGCACTATTGGTATGGGAAACCACTCGAAGTGTAGCTGGATTAAGTCTCACAGAAGACTCCACACCAGCCTATATCCTAATAGATGGACACAACCGCTATCGAATTTGTCAAACCAATCAATTGAATTTCAATATTCAATTACTGTCTTTTAACACCTTGAAGGAAGTAAAAGACTATATGATTGATTTGCAATTGGGGCGTCGTAATCTTACACCTCAACAGGCATCTTATTTCAGAGGTTTGCGCTATAACAACGAAAAATCTGAAAGAGGTAAATATGACCGTGTTACTGACGAAGGACTCATTAACGTCGATGATTATTTTGAAAGTAAGAAGGTGAAAGTTTCCACAGCATCGAAACTATCTGAGGAATATAAAGTAAGTCCTGCTACAATTCGCCGTGATGCTGAGTTTGCTGAAGGGCTGGGAAAATTGTCTACCACCTTACGAAATGAAGTCTTGGCTGGAAATCAAAATATTGAAAAAGGGCTTTTACAAAAAGTCGCTAAAGTAAGGGAGTTACCTAAACCTATTGAAAGCGCTGATGAATTGGTAACGGTGTTACAAACAAGTGGATTAGTAGAAAGAGTTGAAACCGTTCCAACAGACCATACACTTGTCAATTGTTCCAATGAAATTATAGCCCTTGTAAAGAAAATTGTTAATGCAAAGGATAAAGAAAGACTAGAAGAATTAAAAAAGTTAGTTGGTAAACTAGAAGAATTACTTTAACAAAAAAGAGGTCAATCGACCTCTTTTTTGTTATCAACCATATTGCTCATTTTGAGCACTATGGTTTGAGCATTCTCATCACTATCATAATGCTCATTTTGAGCATTATGGTTTGAGCGTTTTGATCATTATCATATTGCTCATTTTGAGCACTATGGTTTGAGCGTTTCAGAGAGCATGATCAATGACAAATAGATATCAAGGGCAAGTAGCTATTTCTTAACAATGCTAAAATATAATTTTGAATAAAGAGCGTATTCTAAAATAATCAAAAAGTAAAATGAATATTAAGTAGAATATAATTTCTTTAAGAGAATTTATAAATTTTCATTTGGAGGTTGATATTTCATGGATTTTTTCACTTTTTTTACATAAATCCATGATTGAACCTTCAAAATAATCTCGTATGTCTTTAAAAGTTGCGATTTCTCATAAAACTAAGTATAAGTTTGATCGTAGCGTCAGCTTGTCTCCCCATATTTTTAGATTAAGACCTGCACCGCATTCACGAACTGCGATTGAAGGATATTCTTTAAAGATTACTCCTGAAGAGCATTTTATTAACTGGCAGCAAGATCCATTTGGAAATTATCAAGCAAGAGTTGTCTTTCCTGAAAAAACAAAAGAGCTAAGTGTAGAAGTTGAGGTAATAGCTCGCATGGAAGTGATTAATCCTTTTGACTTTTTCGTGGAAGAATATGCTGAAAAATTTCCGTTCAGATACGATGAGATTTTAGCAAAAGAATTAGTACCATATCTAGAAGCACGTGAATCAGGACCATTGTTGACGGAGTTTTTGAAAGAAGTAGAAGCTCAGGAAGATATTAATACTGTTGATTTTTTGGTGTATGCCAATCAAAAAGTCTATGGTCATCTTGATTACAATATTCGGATGGAGCCAGGGGTACAAACTTGCGAAGACACACTAACAATTAAAAGTGGGAGTTGTCGTGATTCAGCCTGGTTACTGGTTCAGATTCTACGTCATAAAGGTATTGCTGCTCGATTTGTATCTGGCTATTTGGTTCAACTAACGCCAGATGTAAAGTCATTGGACGGTCCTTCTGGTCCAGAAGAAGATTTTACAGATTTACATGCTTGGGTAGAAGCATATATTCCAGGTGCAGGATGGATTGGATTAGATCCAACATCAGGATTATTTGCAGGAGAAGGACACATTCCGCTGTGTTGTACACCTGATTATGCGAGTGCGGCACCTGTTACTGGAGCTACAGATATTTGTGAAGTAACTTTTGAGTTTGATAATAAAGTTTTCCGTATTCATGAAGACCCAAGGGTAACCAAACCTTACACTGACGAACAGTGGGAGAAAATCATGAAAGTTGGGAATATCGTAGAGAAAGATTTACAAGAAGGGGATGTGCGTATGACGATGGGAGGAGAGCCAACCTTTGTATCAATCGACGATTTTGAGTCTCCTGAATGGAACTCTACCGCCGATGGACCACTCAAGCGACAACTTGCCTATAATCTTGCTTTGCGCCTTAAAAATCGCTTTGCTCATGGAGGCTTATTGCATTTTGGGCAAGGAAAATGGTATCCTGGTGAATTGTTCCCACGTTGGCAGTATGCCCTTTACTGGAGAAAAGACGGACATACTATTTGGAAAAATGATGACCTTATCGCAAAAGAAGGACAAACAAATTATACTTTCCACGATGCTGAATTATTTGCAACAGAGCTCACCAAATACTTGGGTATTCGTCCGAGTAATTTATGCCCTGCTTTTGAAGACCCTATTTATTGGACGTTAGAAGAAGGTAAATTACCTGTGAATGTAGACCCATTGGCAGTCAACCTAAAGGATTCGATTGAACGTCGAACCTTAGCCAAGGTATTGGAAAAGGGCTTAAATAACCCTGTAGGTTTTGCCTTACCCATACGATGGAACTGGAATACCAGCTCATGGACTAGTTGTGTTTGGGAATTTAGAAGAGAGAATTGCTTTTTAATTCCGGGTAATTCTCCTGTAGGTTTAAGATTGCCGTTAAATTCTTTACCCGCAATTTCTAAATTTCAAAGAGAAGAACCGCTAGAACGTAGTCCATTTGAAGATTTACCCGAACTGGGAGATTATAGTGCGGTTGCCGAGGCACGATATGGATCTGAAGCACCCGACTATGTGGCTCCTGTCAAAAAAGCCTCCAAAATCAAGGATGAAGAAAAAATAAAGAAGGCAGATGACTTGGAAGAAAAGCCTTTGTTGTTTGAAGTAAATACGATTCAAACAACCTTGGTAATTGAGGAAAGAGAAGGAATCCTATATGCCTTCTTGCCTCCAACAGAATACCTAGAGCATTATTTAGATCTTATCGCTTCTATTGAGGCTACCGCAGAGAAACTGCAAATGCCTATCAGAATAGAAGGATATACCCCTCCATCTGATTATAGAATGGAGAAACTTGTGGTGTCGCCAGACCCTGGGGTAATTGAGGTAAATATTCACCCATCAAAAAATTGGCAGGAGTTAGTCGACAATACCACGGCTTTGTATGAAGAAGCATTTCTGTCGAGATTAGGTACAGAAAAGTTTATGGTAGATGGACGACACACAGGAACAGGTGGTGGTAACCACGTAACGATTGGTGGAGCAAAACCTGCTGATAGTCCGATTTTACGTCGCCCTGATTTATTGCGTAGTTTAGTTACTTATTGGCAGCATCACCCTGTATTGAGTTATTTATTTGCTGGGTCATTTATTGGTCCAACAAGTCAAGCACCACGAGTTGACGAAGGTCGTGACGAGCGTTTATATGAACTCGAAATTGCTTTTGACCAAATCCCAGACGATGGCAATGTGCCATTTTGGATGGTAGATCGAATTTTCAGGAATCTCTTGGTTGATATTACAGGAAACACACACCGTACCGAATTTTGTATAGATAAGCTGTATTCACCCGATTCTTCTACAGGTCGTTTGGGAATTCTTGAGTTTAGAGCTTTTGATATGCCACCACACAAGCACATGAATTTAGTACAAAATTTACTAGTTCGTGCCTTGATTGCTAAGTTTTGGAAACAGCCATATAAGAAAAAGTTAGTTCGTTGGGGAACAGAATTGCATGATAGATTTTTACTGCCTCACTTCGCCTATTTGGATATGATTGATGTAGTAAACGATTTGAAAGATGCAGGCTATGATTTTGATATTTCATGGTTTGATGCCTTTTTCGAATTCAGATTCCCACACCATGGTGGGGTAACTGTCGATAATCTACAACTGGAGCTTCGTTTAGGAATCGAGCCTTGGCATGTACTTGGCGAAGAACTCTCAAATTCTGGCACCGCTCGTTTTGTGGACTCATCATTAGAAAAACTACAAGTTAAAGTTTCTGGATTTGTTCAAGATCGACATATTTTAGTTTGTAATGGATGTCGAGTGCCATTACGTCCAACAGGAACTAAAGGCGAATATGTAGCTGGAATCAGATACAAAGCTTGGAATCCACCGTCTGCTCTCCATCCTACAGTTGGTGTCGATGCACCATTGGTATTTGATATTGTAGATACTTGGAATAACCGTGTGATTGGTGGATGTACCTATTTTGTATCACACCCAGGCGGAAGAAGTTTTGATACGTATCCGATTAATAGCTACGAAGCCGAGTCGAGAAGAATTAGTCGCTTCTGGGGCTTTGGACATACTCCATCGACAACAGATATGGTGCCTGCTCCTGTTAGATTTAATACAGCGCCTTCACGATTTGTGGCTGAAAACAAAAAGGAAATGAAAATCGATACGCCTGTTGAACTTATCAATGCTGAATATCCTACTACACTCGACTTGAGAAGATTCTGGAAGGCGAGATAAGTTTATCTGTAGTGCTAGGAGTGGTAAGATATGAGTTTAAAAATGTTTACAGACTCCTAACTTATCATTGTGTAGAAAACAATTGAGTAAGACTTTTGAAAGGGATAGGTTATCTGATGTTTTTTGATTCGTCGGGATAACCTATCCTTGTATTTTTTTCGTAAATACTTACATTTATACTTTTTACGCTCATAGAATTATATGAGATAAATAAATCGTAAATGATTTACCATTTTGCAGTCAATATTTTGAGTGCTTGCTTATGATAATATGATTACTGAAGTGAAAGATAGTTTACTCAAAGCATACCTTGGCGAAATAGAGTCTTACGACGAAATTTTGGACGCCAATCAACAAGTAAAACCTTATTGGAAAAAAATGTTTGATACCCTCGAAAAGTTGGGTATGGAACAACTGGTGGTGCGTAGTCAGGAATTAGCTAATAAACTACGTGAAAATGGTGTTACTTACAACGTATATGGTAGTTCTGAGGTAAGCGCTAGACCTTGGCAATTAGACCCTATTCCTTTTTTATTGGAAAAGTCAGAATGGGATTTGATATCGGAAGGGTTGAAGCAAAGAGCCGTGGTGTTGGATTTGATGCTGAAAGATATTTATGGACCTCAACTTTTAGTAAAAGAAGGTATATTACCTCCTGAGTTGATTTACGAAAATAGTGGCTTCTTTCGCCCTTGTATGGATGTAAAATTAGCATCCGAAAAACAATTACTTGTTCATGCCGTAGATATAGCCCGTGGACCAGATGGTCGCATGTGGGTAGTCGATAACCGAACACAAGCGCCTTCGGGATCTGGATATGCACTCGAAAACCGTACGGTTATGAGTGCCATATTGCCTGAACTGACTACTGGAATGACGGTCAATCGTCTTTCTCCATTTTTCAAAACTTTTCATAAAGAAGTTACTGCTCTGACAGGAAAAAGTCGAGAACACCCGACTATTGTGTACCTGACCCCAGGTTCAGGTAATGAAACCTATTTCGAGCATGCGTATTTGGCTTCGTATTTGGGCTATACTTTGGTTCAGGGCGATGATTTAGTAGTGAGAGATGGTTTTGTATGGCTACGTTCAATAGATGGCTTAGAAAAGGTTGATGTGATAATTCGTCGAGTAGATGACGATTGGTGTGATCCGCTTGAGTTGCGGGAGGATTCTCGATTGGGCATTCCTGGCTTATTACAGGCTATGCGCTTAGGCAATGTAGCAGTGGTCAATACACCAGGAGCTGGAGTTCTTGAAAATAGTGGTCTTTTAGCTTTTATGGCGGCTGCTTGTCGCTTTTTTCTGAAAGAAGAGTTGATATTACCTTCCATTGCCACATGGTGGTGTGGACATCAACATGAACTCAATTATGTGATTGAAAACCTGCCTCAACTTATCATTAAAAAAGCGAATCGTAAGCAAGTTTTTCGTTCTGTATATGGCAGATTGTTAACGCCAGAACAGCGAGAAGAGTTAATACAACAAATTTTACTGGCACCTCACGAATACGTTGCCCAAGAAGAAATTGGACTTTCGACCACACCAGCCTTGGTAAATGGGAAGTTGGTGCCTCGTTTGGCGGCGCTTCGAGCTTACTTGGTAGCCAATGGCGACGACTATATGGTTATGCAAGGTGGGCTGACAAGAAGTTCTGCTGTAAAAGGTCGTTTTGAAGTTTCACATCAACATGGGGGGTGTTCTAAAGATACTTGGATTGTATCTGACACTGAAATAGCGCAAAAGGAGATTCGCATCGAAATGCCCAAAGAGTCGGTGCATCATCATACTTCCTTGCCTAGTAGAAGTGCTGAGAATCTTTTTTGGGTTGGTCGTTATGCCGAGCGAACTATGTCGACTACCAAATATATCAAGTTGTTGATTAATGCACTCCATGAAAGTGTCAAGTTTGGGAATGCTTCAAAGTCAGAACATATCGAAGTTTTGTTGAAAGGTCTAACACATTTGACGTTAACTTATCCTGGATTTTTAGATGAGGAAAAACCTGAGCTATTGGCTAATCCTTACTCCGAAATACACAAGATAGTTCATGATCTTAAAATATTGGGCTCCGTGGCTTCCAGTACTGAAGCTTTTTTGAGAGGTGTGATTTCAGTTAGTGATCGGTGGAATCATGATACATGGCGTGCTATTTACTCGATTGAGAATACATTTAAAAAAATTAAACGACCCGACGATGCTTATTCTAATAGCAACACCATGCAAAAGCTATTAGATAAACTTCATGCACGTTTATTTACTTTTTACGGAATTGTAGCCGATACTATGCCAAGGGATAGTGGGTTTTATTTGTTCGAATCTGGAAAATTTATTGAAAGAATTTTACTAAAAATTAGTACAATTCGTGCTTGTTTTAGCTTTAAAAGCGAATCCCACATTGAGAATGAACTTATTGAAGCAGTTCTTATCAACCATCATTTGTTGATTCATTATCGACAGCTTTATAAATCCAACTTGAATTTGGAAGCCATGCTTGATATGATTTTTTTGGAAACAAAACTACCTTATTCTTTGGCTTTTCAGTTGGATGAACTGGGGCGTTGTTTATCAGAATTACCTAAACCATCACATACAGAGCGTCTCAATTTGGCACAGAAGGCTGTCCTTCAGGCGACTATGAAAATCAAACTCGCTGATGTTTCTCAAATGGTCATTTTCGAGCAAGATACCTTGTATCGTGAATACTTAGATAGCTTACTGGCAGATGTATTCGATTTAATCTTATCAGTAAACAACTCTTTGACAAATTTGTACTTTACTCATACTGAAATACAACATTCTTTTTTGAGTAGTACCGAAAATTCGAGTCAGAATGAAATATAACTTAATTCATAAAACTTCCTATAAATATTACGAGACAGTTAATAATTATCATAGTTTGGTGTGTTTGAAACCGAAAGATTTGGAAGGTCAAGTTTGTGATAGTTTTAAATTAACAATAACACCATCTCCCAATGAAATTATTGAAAGAAAAGATTATTTTGGAAATACTGTCCACTATTTTTCAATCCATGTTCCTCATCAAGAATTGATTGTACAGGCTGTTAGTAAAGTACATAGTTTACCCAAAATTCAAAAGAATATATCTACCATATCAGTTCAAGATTGTAAAAATATGCTTTGGAATAACCGTGAACTTAAAGTTGAACTTTTACAATATATGCTACCAAGTCCATTTATTAATTGGGACGCTGAAATACAAGAGTTTGCGCTTAGTTGCTTGCAAGGTAATATTGTACTTTATGAAGGTGTCATGCAGTTATGTCATAAGATTTTCAAAGAGTTTAAGTTTGTTTCAAATACTACTTCTATTTATACGCCTATCAAAACGGTGTTAAAAGAACGAAGAGGGGTTTGTCAAGATTTTTCTCATTTAGCGATTGCTTGTCTTCGAAGTATGGGACTGGCAGCGAGATATGTTAGCGGGTATATTGAAACGCTTCCTCCAATTGGACAACAGAAGTTACAAGGCTCGGATGCTTCTCACGCTTGGATTTCGGTGTATATCCCTGAGATGGGCTGGTGTGAATTTGACCCGACGAATGACATGATTCCTCAGGAGCGTCATATTATTACAGCTTATGGTCGTGACTATAGCGATGTAGCTCCATTGAAAGGAGTAATCTTTAGTTCTGGTGGGCACCAATTGTCGGTTTCGGTAGATGTAATTCCTGTTTAATAAATGATAAACAAAAGATAATAATTCAAGTAAAATAGTGATAGAAAGGATAACCCTACTGAGTTATCCTTTTTTTGTATCTATCGATTTATTTCCCTTATCTGACTAAAAATTAACATGAATTATATAAAAATTTAATCAAATAATGGTAATAATCCTTTTCTTTGTATCATATTAATTCAATAATAACCTTATTAATTTTTACGATATGAAATATAAACATATACCATTATTTGTTGCTACTTTGGCGCTATCACTGAGTGCCCAAGCTCAGAAATATACAGCACAATCGAAGAGCGATTTTACTCTTATTCAAAACAAAGGTGGCGTTAAATTAGGCTATGCTCCGAGTTCTGGTGTGAAAATATTGACAGTAGATGGCTGGGCATTTAAAGATTTGAACAAAAACGGAAAGCTTGATAAATATGAAGACTGGCGTTTGCCTATCGACGTTCGTGCTAAGGATTTAGCATCAAAGATGTCAGTCGAGCAAATTGCAGGCTTGATGTTATATTCAGGTCACCAGTCGTTGCCTGCAAGACCTATGGGATATTTTTCTGGAACCTATAATGGTAAGCCTTATAAGGAAGGTGAAACTGACCCTTCGGACATGACCGACCAGCAGAGAACATTTTTGGATAAAGATAATCTACGACACGTTCTGTTGACTACAGTAAAAAGCCCTGAGGTAGCTGCTAAATGGAATAATAAAATGCAAGCTTTTGTCGAAAGTACTGCATTGGGTGTTCCTGCCAATAATAGTTCTGACCCTCGACATGGAACTTTGGCAAGTGCCGAATATAATGCTGCGGCTGGTGGTACTATTTCGATGTGGCCTGGCTCTTTGGGTTTAGCTGCAACCTTTAATCCTTCAATTACACATCGTTTTGGAGAAGTCGCTTCTGCCGAATACCGTGCTTTGGGGATTGCTACGGCCTTATCCCCGCAAGTAGATATTGCTACCGAACCTCGTTGGAGTCGTGTTAGTGGAACTTTTGGCGAAAATCCTTATCTGAGTGCAGCCATGGCGCAAGCATATTCTGATGGTTTTCAAACTTCTTATGGTGATAGAGAAATTAAGGATGGTTGGGGTTTTGGAAGTGTGAATGCGATGGTGAAACACTGGCCTGGTGGTGGTTCTGGCGAAGCTGGTCGTGACGCTCACTATGCTATTGGGAAGTATGCTGTTTACCCTGGTAAAAACTATTCACAACATTTTATTCCTTTTACAGAGGGTGCTTTTAAACTAAAAGGGAAAACTAAGATGGCTTCTGCTGTGATGCCGTACTATACAATTTCTTGGGGATTTGATACAAAGAATAATGAAAACGTAGGTAATAGTTACAACAAATATATCATTACAGACTTACTTAGAGATAAATACCATTATGATGGCGTAGTTTGTACTGACTGGAGTATTACCCATGCGCATACAGTGATGGATAATTTTGTTGATGGTAAGCCATGGGGCTTGGAAAAACTTACTGAAGCGGAATTGCATTATAAAGCTTTGATGGCTGGTGTTGATCAATTTGGTGGTAACAATGATTCTAAACCTATTATCGATGCTTATGCGATGGGTGTAAAGGAGCACGGAGAGACTTGGATGCGTGCTCGCATGGAAAAATCAGCGGTTCGTTTGTTACGTAATATTTTCCGTGTAGGTTTGTTTGAAAACCCTTATTTGGATGTTCAAGAAACGGTGAAAGTAGTAGGTAATCCTACATTTATGCGTGAGGGTTTCGAAGCGCAGACGAGTTCGATTGTAATGCTAAAAAACAAAGGAAATACCTTACCACTTCGTTTGGGTAAAACGGTATATATACCTAAGCGTTTCGTTGCCAAATCTCGTAACTTCCTAGGCATGGAAACCCCTGAATCATTAGATTATCCTGTCAATTTGAATATTGTTAAAAAGTATTACAATGTTACAGATAATCCTGATGAGGCAGATTGTGCTATCGTATTTGTGAATAACCCTGCCTCTGGTATTGGTTATGATAAAGCTGATTTAGCAAAAGGCGGTAATGGCTATTTACCGATAAGTCTGCAGTATAAAGAATACACTGCTATTGAGGCTCGTGAGACGAGTATTGCTGGTGGTGATCCTTTGGAGGCTTCGACGAACCGCTCTTATAAGGGTAAAACCATTAAAGCTGCAAACTCTACAGATTTGGATATGATTTTAGAGACAAAAGCTAAAATGAAAGGAAAGCCTGTTATCGTTTCAGTTTCTATGGATAATCCGATGGTATTTAATGAATTTGAGAAGGAGGTAGAGGGTATTTTAGTAAACTTTAAAGTACAAGACCAAGCCATTTTTGAAATTATTTCTGGTAAAAAAGAACCATCTGCTTTGTTGCCAATTCAGATGCCAGCCAATATGAGTACTGTAGAAAAACAAGCTGAGGATGTTCCGCAGGATATGGAATGTCATAAAGACTCAGAAGGTAATATCTACGATTTTGGTTTTGGCCTAAACTGGAAAGGTGTTATCAAAGACGGTCGTGTTAAGTTGTATAAAAAATAATATAACATGATCCATTATTTGTAATTAGAAATACAGGCGAAAAGAGTTCCTTATCGCCTGTATTTTTAATTATTTTTCTTAATTATTCGTTTGCAACGCCAGTTGAGATAATTGACCATAAACCAAAAGTTTTTGAATGCAGGATTACTAGTCTGTTTATGATGATACCGAAAATAAATTTGCTGAATTATCACCAATAATCTAAATAGTCCATATACTTCATAGAAGGTAAAATCTACATTTTTTAGGCTCATTCGTTCACAATAGTAGCTAATGACTTCCTTACGAGTTAGCATTCCTCTTAGATGTGTGGGTTGTTTTCTGAACATTTTAAAAACAAAATCATCATCTGCCTGAATCCAATAAGCTAGACTATTGCCCAAATCCATCAGTCCATCGCCCACCGTTGCCATTTCCCAATCCAGAATACCGATTACTTCTAAATGTTCATCTGCTGAAAGAACGATATTATCGAAACGAAAATCATTGTGAATAAAACAGGTATATTCTTCAGACGGAATGTTGTTTTCTAGCCAATGAATCACATATTCGCAAGAAGGCACATTCCATGTTTTGGCTTTTCTGTACCGTTCTACCCAACCCGTGATTTGCCTATTTGCGTAGCCTTTTCCTTTGCCAAATTCTTGTAAATCAGTATTTTCAATATTGATTTTATGTAAATCAACTAATTTGTCTATTACCCTAATACATAGATTTCGTACCTTTTCAGGACTTAATTCTAAACCTTTAGGAAGATTTGCTCTAGGAATAATTCCTGAGATTTTTTCCATTATGTAAAACTCTCGACCTATTATGGCAGTATCCTTACAGTGTAACTCTATTTTGGGTACGTAGGGGTAGTAAGGTGACAATACCGTCATTATTCTAGACTCTCTTGCCATATCATGTGCCCCCTTGGCTTTGGTACCTTTAGGCGGACACCTCAGAATGTATTCTTTATCATTTATTGTAATTTGATACGTTAAATTAGAGGCTCCACCACTAAACTGCTTCAAGGTAATGGAGTCAATAGTGATAGAGAACTCTTTGGCTAAATAGCTTTTCAATGTATCCAAATCTAGTTGGTCTTCGTTACGAACTTCTTTGGGTTTATCAATCAATAAGTTTTCCATTTTCAGCCCTTTTAGGATTCTCGATATTTCTTTAGTTCTAGTTTTGCCACCACATTTCTATGAACTTCATCAGGACCGTCAGCTAGTCTTAAGGTTCGAGCGTAGGCATATAACCCAGCGAGTGGCGTATCGTTGCTAAGTCCTTTACCTCCAAATAGTTGCATTGCTTGGTCTATGATTTTACAAGCAACTGTCGGTGCAACTACTTTAATTTGTGAGACCTCACTTAAGGCACCTTTGATACCATAAGTATCTAGTAAAAAGGCAGTTTTCATAACGAGCAATCTTGCCATATCGATTTCCATTCGAGCATTGGCTATAATATCTGTATTTCCTCCAAGTTCAATAAGCGACTTTCCAAAAGCGGTTCTTGATTTTCCTCTTTCTATCATTAGTTGTAAGGCTCGTTCACTTGCTCCAAGCACCCGCATACAATGATGGATTCGACCAGGACCTAAGCGACCCTGTGCTATTTCAAAGCCTTTTCCTAGTCCGCCGATAAGATTTGATTTAGGGACTTTGACATTTTCAAAACTCACCTCCCCATGACCATACGGCGGGTCATAAGTACCAAATACAGGCAACATTCGTTTGATGGTTACTCCCTCTGCATCTAGCGGAATTAGTACCATTGAGTGCTGGGCGTGCTTGGCTGCTTCTGGATTTGATAAACCCATAAATATCGCAATTTTACAATTAGGATGCCCTATGCCCGTACTCCACCACTTGGTACCATTTATGAGTAAATAGTCGCCTTTGTCTTCAATCGTAGCCTTCATATTAGTTGCATCACTTGAGGCAACTGCTGGTTCGGTCATACAAAAAACAGAGCGAATAGAGCCTTCCAAGAGAGGAGTAAGCCATACTTCTTTTTGTTCAGCAGTTCCGTATTTCCAGAGTACCTCCATATTGCCTGTATCAGGAGCATTACAATTAAAAACTTCTGGAGCCAATAACGAATATCCCATTGCTTCGGCAAGAGGCGCGTATTCAACATTGCTCAAGCCACTAACTTCTGGAAGAAAGAGGTTCCACAATCCTTGAGATTTTGCTAGTTTCTTTAAAGATTCTATCCCTTCATCGAGAGACCATTCTTGAAATTTTGGATTCGAGATAAAGGGTTCTTCTCGAAATTTTTCTTCAATGGGTAAAATGTATTTATGGACGAAGTGCTCAACTCTTTGAATCAAGTCAAGTGTTTTAGGAGAATGAGAGAAGTTCATACAATGTTTTTTCAAAGTGAATTATGATAGGAATTTACAAAGAAAAGTTTAATATTTTCTTGAAATGAGAATAATCACTTTGGTATAGGCACAAAAAAAACTGACACCATAAATATTATAGTGCCAGTAACTACACCCAATTTTCTATAAAAACTATGATAATATGTTTTAGCTCAGAGAGCGCTTAAAATCATGAGAATTACCTGTGATACAGGAAAATAAGATTTTTTTGTAAAAGTAATATATTACCGCAAATTTGACAACTAAATTAGGATAGTATTCAAATTATTCCAACGAGGATGAATATTTTTTTTACGCAATCGTTATCGGTAACGTTTTCGTTTGGATTATGATAGTAATAATTTGAATATTTCTTTTCAAAACTCCACTATTAAAAGCACACTTTGCCTATTCTTTACTATAAAATATCCTCAAATTTTTAGCCAAACTTATTAAGCGGACAGATTCTTAGGCAAAATTATTTTTGAATAAGCTTCTATGAGATAAAAGGAATTTGATTCTTCCTACGTTTTGGAATTATACAAGATATTGAAAAAATTAGTATCTTACTAACAGTTTGGTTTGAGTTTGCCAACTCGGTAATTTTGATTGAATCCGATGAGATATTCACTTTTTAACGAACAACCTATTTGGTATTTGGATGTTTTTGCTGAATCTATCCTAGAAAAAGGTCGTGTACGATTACGCCCTCTGGATGGACAAACAGCTGATAGCACACTTCGTATAGAGTGCAGTCGAAAACTTCGTCAGAAATATGGAGTAGGTACGGTTTTTAAATTGGATGTTCGACTGGTACGTCCACATAATAAGAAGCCGTATTTAATTTGTCGGAATAGAAAGGAATTGACTCGTGCACTTGAATATTTTGAAAGAAATAAGCGTGTTCAAATAGAGCATCTGATAGGCACGCAACTAACTCTTTTTTAAGGAGTTTGCTAAAAAAATAAAAGCGTCGAAGGCGCTGAGAATTGAATATTCTCGATAACAGCCTACGACGCCTTACAATAAGCTACCTACGACGCCTTCAAAATGCTTGAAATAGGTACTTTTCGGCGCTCAATTAATCTTTTTACGGTAGTTGGGTGAAACATTTTTCCCTTCGAAGTCCTAAATCCTTTAGAGTTTAGCTCATCTGCAATTTGTTGAAGGGTGTACAATCCTCGGTCGAATCTTTCAATTAAGGCCGAAGCCAAGCGATTGTTTAAATTTTTTAAGGCTTTTTGTTTTGTCGATGCGGCTCCCACGGCTCTTGATTCATTTGTAAAATTTTCAGGTTTACCTAATTTCACGCCCCGATTCTTCTTTGCCTGTAAGGCAGCTTTAGTTCGGATGCTTATCAGTTCACGTTCACGTTGCGCCAAACCTGCAAAAACTGCTAACGTGAAGGTATCCAAAACCCCGTTTTGAGTAGGAATGTCACAACTTACAAATTTCCCTCGAACTTTTTCTAAAATATCAAAAGTATCTTTCACGTCACGACTGAGTCTATCTAACTTGGCTACTATCAAAAACGCATCTTTGTCATTTAAGCAATCGGCAATCGCAGATTGAAGCATCGGTCTGTTGTCTATATCTTTACCCGACTCCGCTTCGATATACTCTTGCGCTACTTCAATTTTATCAAGAGTTGCATAATGATAAATGATAGCTCGCTGTGCTTCTAATCCTAAGCCTGAGCGTTCTTGTCCTTTAGTCGAAACTCTCAGGTAGGCTATATACTTCTTCATATAACAGTTTAGAAAATTTTACAAGGCTACAATGCTCGTTATTGTCTTGTAAAAATAATAGAAAAATACATAAGTCCAAATGACATCCACTCTTAAAGACAAAAAGTCTGACCAACTCGTGTGCTGATCAGACTTTTTGACAAAACTTAAGCTATTGCCAGTTTTACACAATTTCTAGTGTAACTGGCATATTACCTCTCGTTGCATTTGAGTATGGACATACCTCATGGGCTTTTTCAACCAACGCTTGTGCAACTTCTTTTTCTACACCTGGAATATGTACTTTCAATGTTGTTGATAAACCAAAGCCTCCTGCGTCGTTTTTACCGATAGCAACCTCTGCTGTTACAGAAGTTGTACCCGTAGTTACTTTTTGCATACGAATCACAAGATTCAAAGCGCTATCAAAACACGCTGAATAGCCAGCAGCAAAAAGTTGTTCAGGGTTGGTAAATGCACCTCCTGTTCCTCCTAATTCCTTGGGCATTCTTACTTCTAAATCCAATACTCCGTCTGAAGATTTTACTTGTCCATTGCGACCACCTGTCGCTGTTGCCGATGCCTGATATAATGCTTGCATGATTGTATAATTTTATTGCTTTATTAGAAAAACATACCACTAATAAGAGCAAATATTAGTTTATTGAATTATGATTAAAATTGTATTTTTCTGTTATTTCAAAGCTGAGGTTGTCTCCATTAGTTTATCTAATTGGGCTTTCAAATTGATAAACTCTTCCATCGAAAGTGCCAAGCATGAGGCTAACTTGAAGGGGATATCTTTCGCCTCATTTTCTAGTGTAATTCCTTTCTCAGTCAAGCTTACCAATACGACTCTTTCATCTGCTTTGTCACGTTGGCGGATTACTAATCCATCTTGTTCCATACGCTTTAACAGCGGAGTTAATGTCCCACTATCGAGCAATAGCTTTTTCCCTAAATCCTTCACAGATAAACTTTTGGATTCCCATAAAACCAACAAGACTAGATATTGTGGGTAGGTCAAGTCGAGTGGTTCGAGCAATGGTCTATACAGGGCAGTTATTTGCCTTGAAATAGCGTAAAAAGGAAAGCAAAGCTGGTTTTCTAACTTGAGTTGATTCATTTGCTTGTTTTTTTTGTGTAAAATTAAATTGTAAACAATTTAATTGCAAGATATTTTATTAAAATTTTCTGAAAATGCTAAAACAAAGCCATGAAGCCCTATTTTTGTTTTTTTAGGAAATCAATAATTAAAGTAAATATGAAATTTTTGGCAAAATATGGAATAGATGGATTTATTCTTTCTTTGATAGGAGCTATTGTCTTAGCTTATCTATATCCACAATTAGGAGCAGTTACCTTAGATAAAGCATTGGGTTTTGCAACGACTTACGGGGTTAGTATGACCTTCTTTTTATATGGTTTGAAATTAGATACCAAACAGTTATTAGTCGGAATCAGTAATTGGAAACTACATACTTTGATCCAAACGAGTACCTTTATATTTTTTCCTGTACTTGCACTTTTGGTCAAACCTTGGTTCGATTCTATTGGGCAACCTGTCTTATGGTTAGCAATATTTTATTTAGGCGCATTGCCTTCTACGGTTTCTTCTTCGGTTGTAATGGTTTCATTATCAGGTGGTAATGTGGTGTCTGCTATTTTCAATGCTACGCTTTCGAGCTTGTTGGGAATTGTATTAACACCATTATGGATGTCAATGTTTATGGGGCAAGTCAACAGTAATTTCGATTTGACAGATGTCCTAATGAAGTTAGTCTTACAAGTAATAGTACCTGTAATTATCGGGATGAGTCTAAACAAATTTGGAGGCGCTTGGGCACAAAAAAACAAAGTTGCCTTAAAGATGGTCGATCAAACAGTAATCATTTTGATTGTATATCAATCTTTTTGTGATTCGTTTGACCACCATATATTTGCAACTTTACCCATAAGTAATATTATTTGGTTGTCTGTAGGTATGATTGTACTATTTCAAGTAGTGTATCAATTGATAAAATGGTGTGCACATCGACTTGGATTTAACGAAGCTGACACTTCAACGGCCATATTCTGTGGGTCCAAAAAATCATTAGTGCATGGTACTGTTATGAGTAAAGTGTTGTTTGGTGCAGGTGCTGAGGTTGGGATTTATTTATTACCCATTATGATTTATCATGCTAGACAACTTATTGGTGCAAGTTATCTAGCCCGAAAGCGTGGCGAAAAAATGGCTCAGCAAGCCAATCATTAATTAGTGGTTAGGCATATAGCCCACAAAGCTGTAATAGCCTGTGAAACATGCTGTTGTATGGTCAAATCTTCAGATAATGATTCTAGGGCACGATAGACTAAGGCTCTCGCTGACTTCACTTTAGTCATAGCCATAATCTGGGCAATTTCTTCATAACTTAGCCCTTCAAAAAAGTATAAGGCAATAGCTTCTCGTTGTTTTTCGGGAAGCTTTGCACATGCTTCTTTTATGATCTGACTGGTATCTGCTGAAAATATCTGATTAAATAAGTCATTTCCATCAGAAATATTAAGTTCAAAACCGCCTTCTAAGCCTATAAAAGCAAACTGTTTTTGTTGCTTTTCCTGAACTCTCATCAGTTTACGTTTCAAACTCGCATATAAGTAAAACTTAATCGAAGTTGTATCTCCTAGACGCCCTCTTGATTGAATCATTTCGCAAAATAAATCCTGAATTGCATCCTTTACTTGGTCTGCTTCAGCACAAAACTGTCTGCCATAGTTATATAACTTTGGGGCATATTGATAGTAGATAAAACTTAAGGCTTCATCGCTTCCATCTTTAAATGCTTTCCAAATTTGCTCTTCGGAGAAATTCTTCATGGCTATTCAATTAAAATATATGGCTTGTTAATTCAATTTAAAGGCCTATATGTGTCATTATTACACAATTGAGGCTAATTAAAAAGGGAATTGTTCATTCCTTAGGTCAAATGTAGGATATTTTTTGATTTACTACTCAATAAAATGCAAAAAAAAATTTATAAAGTTATTAAATAGCTAGTATTTGATAATTTTTATTGATAATGTAAATATTTCATTATCAGAATGTTAAATGGTAATATTTCATTTTTTCTAAAAAAAGTAAAATTTTTTCTTCGATTACTATGGTCATTCCTTGAGTTTTTGTCTTTCTGTATTTGAAAGAACTAAACTATGGAATCGAATCAACCCAATATAGAGCAATTTCTGAGTAACTCTTCATTTGTAAAATGGGTAAAAGAGCCAGATGATGTTTCAAACGAGTTTTGGAACAATTGGCTTTTGAATAATCCTGACAAAAAAGAGACGTTTGAGCTTGCCAAAAATATTATTCAAAACCTTGCCTATAAGCATCAGTATCATTTAGACAAACAGGAGTTAGATGCGATGTTTGAAAGTATCAAATCGACTGTTGCTCAAAATTCTGACGCAGAAAAGCAACACGCTATTTCAATTTTCACGAATAATCTTAAAAGATTTTGGTGGGTGGCAGCTTCCGTGGTTATTGGAATTACCTATTCATTACAAACAGAATTTGCTAAAGAGCGTTTGATGACTTCTGTTTTGACCATGGGAAATAAGCAATTTTATGGTGCTAATCCTGGCGAAAGAATAAAAGTGATTCTTCCTGATGGCTCAATTGTCACGCTTCAAGGAGGAAGTTCTATTTCGTATAATTCTGATTTTCAAGATACAATTAGAAAAGTTGAACTGAATGGACAAGCATTTTTTGATGTTGTGAAAAATCTACAAAAACCGTTTGTGGTAGAATCAAAACATTTGAGAACTAGAGTTTTGGGAACAAGTTTTTCTGTAAATGATTCTGAAAAAGATGCCATTGGAAAGGTGGCTGTAAGAACAGGAAAAGTAAGTATGAGTGTTGTCGAAAATCATCAATCGAAAATACTTACTCCTAGTAAAATGGGTGTCTGGCATGAAACTCAAAAGCAGATAGAGGTCAGTACGTTTGACCCAAAATCTGAGCTCGCTTGGAAGGATAATATATTGTACTTTTCTAAGGAAGACATGCCAAGCGTTTTATCAAAAATCGAAACTTGGTATGGTGTTAAAATTATAGTTGACCCAGCCCTAAAATTGAAAGGGAGATACAGTGGTGAGTTTTATGACGAATCTCTCGAAAATGTTTTGACAGGTATAGGATTTACTTCAGGATTTGATTTTGAAATCAAGGGAAAAGAAGTAAAAATCGTATCAAATAGATAAGCTATTTCCAAAAGCAATATCACCAACCATATTCATATTTTTCGCTAACATATCTAAACATTAATTATGAATTCTTTGCTTCAAAACTCCAGCTAACCAAACAAAAAAAGCCGACTATGCGTCGGCTCCTTGATTGAGTTCTGAGCTATCTAAAAAGATTGGCGTCTGTGCGATAGAGCAGAACTAGGAATTTTAATTATTTCAATCATCAAAATCCCAATCAAATATATGAAAATCCTTCGACCCAAGTCGCTTCTCCAGTTAAAAAAACGATTTACGACTATGTTAATGCTCCTCATGAGTATTTTACAAATTAATATTCTAGGCATTTTTGGTGCACAAGCCAAAAATATCGAGGATACTCGTCTGAACATGAAAGTAGAAAAAGCTACGATTGTTCAGGTATTCAAAGAAATCGAAAAGCAAACGCAATTTCATTTTTCATACAATGATGCTTATCTCAACGAGCAGGTAAAAGTTACGTTGAATGTGCAAAACAAGAGGCTTTCGGAAGTTCTTAATTTCTTGACCAAAGAGGTAAACCTTCAATTCAAGCAAGTACGTGGTAATATCCATGTTTTGAATACAGCCAATACCGACCGAAATTTTAACCCAAACGTACAGTCAAACGCCATTCTCGAAGATATTATAGTGTCTGGCGCAGTATTGCACGTGTCTGGTCGAGTGACAAGCCGTGAAGATAATCAGCCTGTGGCTGGTGCTACTATTCGAATTAAGGGAACGAACAAAGGAACGGTAGCTGATGCACAAGGAAACTACAAAATTGAGGTAGACGATGCCAATGCTGTCATTGAAATATCATCTGTAGGGTTCTTAAAACAAGAAATTCGTGTGGGTGGTCGCAGTACTATCAATGTTGAGTTAACGGCTGACATTGCCAAACTAGACGAAGTTGTTGTGGTTGGTTATGGTACGCAAAAAGTCAAAGATTTGACGGGTTCTGTTGGTATCGTTAAAATGGAAGATGCCAAGAAAACAGCGACTTATGATGTAGCCAAAATGCTTCAAGGTCAAGTGGCTGGGGTTACAGTGCATGGCTCTGGGGAGCCAGGTGGATTTGTAAGTATCAAGATTCGTGGTATTAGTTCTTTCAATAACAACAGTCCATTGTTCGTGATTGATGGTGTTCCTGTAGATGCTCCATTTGATTTTTCACCAGATGATATAGAAAGTGTTCAAGTTTTGAAAGATGCCTCTGCTGGTGCTATCTACGGAGCTCGTGCAGCCACTGGCGTTGTGATTATTACAACGAAAAAAGGAAAAGCAGGACCGTTGAAAGTTGATTATTCAGGATATGCTGGTGTGCAAGAAATTGCCAGACGTATTCCTGTGACCAATCGCGTTGGTTATCAAAATATTACAAGTGCAGCAGAGTTGAATGCTGGCTTATTGGTAGCGCCTGCAAATGACCCGAAAAGCCCGTCTTTTATCAGTAAAGTAGATACTGATTGGCAAAAAGAGGGTTTTAAAACTGGTAAAATTACCGACCATAACCTCAACTTTTCGGGTGGTACTGAGGCACTAAGAGGAAGTGTTTCTGTAGGCTATTTTGACCAAAGTAGTACCTATACTGGCCCACAAAACTATAAACGTTATAGCTTGAATGGTAACTTGACAGGTAAAAAAGGTATTTTCTCTTTTGGGGCAAAGTTTGCCTACACACAGTCACATAAGGTAAATAATGCCAATACCCGTGAGCATGCTGTTTTTGGTGGAAGTGTAACCAGTTTATTGACTGCCATTCCGACTATGCCAGTTTATGATTCAAATCGTTTAGGCGGCTATGGTGGTAGCGACAATAACACACAACGAGCTATTACTTTGAACGTAGTAGGGATGAATGCTTTGTTGAAAAGTACAGGAGATCGTAATCGTATTTTAGGCAATTTCTGGGGCGAATTGGAATTAGCTAAAAATCTAAAGTATAGATTAAGTGTTAGTTACGACCGTACAGATTGGAAAGACTTCTTCTTTGAACCAAAATATGATTTAGGTTTTTACTACCTTACTCCATTGGCGTTTTTATCTCAAACACGTGGGGGGGCTAATACTTTCTTGATTGAAAATACTGCAACGTATCTGAAAGAAATTGGTAAACATAAGATTGATGTTTTGGCAGGTATTACACATCAAAAAGATGAGTGGGCGTCTATGACTGGTACGGCTTTAGGTCTTACGGAGCCTTATTTTTTAACATTAAGTTCTGGATTAGAGGCTTCAGGAGGTCGTGGAATTAGCGAATATCAGTGGAATGCTGCACTTCAATCGTATCTGGGGCGTGTGAACTACAATTATGGAGATAGATACTTATTGACATTCAATTTCCGTCGTGATGGCTCTTCAAGATTTAGTCCATCTAATCGCTTTGGTAACTTCATGTCATTGGCTGCTGCTTGGAATGTTCACAATGATATTCAGTTGCCAGAATTTATCAATAGTATGAAAGTAAGAGGTGGTTTTGGAGAATTAGGTAATCAGTCTATTGGGCAATATCTCTATGATACCTATGTCAATACCAATGCTAATTATGTATTCAACAATACTTTAGCTCCAGGTGCTACTCGTACGCAAGTGGTTGACCCATCTATTAAATGGGAATCTAAAAGAACAACCAATGTAGCAGTTGATTTTGGTTTCTTGAATGATAAAATCTCATTTACAGCTGAATATTTTGATAACCGTGCTTACGATATGTTGGTGGGTATCCCTATTCCTGCTTCGGTGGGTTCTACCAACGCAAGCGTTACGACCAATATCGCTTCTGTTAGCAACTCAGGTGTTGAATTAACGGCAACTTATCGTAAAAAGACAGGAGATTTTAAATATGAAATCTCTGCTAATGCACATACGCTCAAAAACAAAGTATTAGCCTTGGGTGGAAACAACGAACCGATTTACGGCGCGGCCAGTAAAACAGAAGTTGGACATTCTGTAGGAGAGATTTATGGATATGTAACCGAAGGTATATTCCAGAATACGGATGAGGTAAAAAATCATGCTACACAATTAAACGCTGCTCCTGGAGATATTAAGTTTAAAGACCTCAATGGCGATGGCAAAATCACAGCCGAAGGCGACCGCACCTATTTGGGTTCTTCTATTCCAAACTTTTACTACGGTTTGAACTTTGGCGCATCATACAAAAACTTTGATTTATCATTCTTTATGCAAGGTCAGGCAGGTAACAAGGTTTACAATGGTGTATATCGTGATTTGATGGCTGAGCAATACGGTAATCATCACGTAGATGCTCTGAATTATTGGACACCAACTAATACCAATACCAATGTGCCTCGTCCAGTCATTGGTGATCCAAATGCCAATACACGTGATTCTGACAGATTCGTAGAAAGTGGCTCGTATTTGCGTATGCAAAATGCACAAATTGGATACAACGTTCCTCAGAGTATTTTAAACAAAATTAAAGGTGTAAGTAAAATCAGAATATACGCATCGGGTCAGAATATTTTCTTGATTTCGAAGTATCGTGGATATGACCCTGACTTTGCAAGTGATGGTTTGTTGAGTAGAGGATTAGACTATGGTTCCTATCCAAACCCTCGTACCATTATGCTTGGTTTGCAAGTAGGTTTCTAATTTGATGTAGACTGTTATACATGCCATTTTGGGAGTACTATCGGTCTGTGAGTTACTTTACAAAATCGTTTAATTTTAGATTTTCCATGAATAAAAAATATATAATAGCGTTCGTTGCCACAATGGTGTTGGCTACAGGCTGTGAAAAAGACTTGGAGCAAACAAACCCCAACCAGCAAACTTCGGCTACTTTTTGGCAGTCACAAGATGATGCGATTAAAGGGGTAAATGCTGCCTACCAAACGTTGATTATCGATGGTGGCTATATGCGTAGTACGCCATTGTTGCTCGATACCCGTGGCGATGATATTAAGAGTAATAGTCCTTGGGACCAAATGTACAATTCAGGGAAGTTTGCCTTGAATACAGGGAATGATGCGATTTATGGCTGGGCGTTTGGTGCGTATTATGAAGGTGTTTCTAAAGCCAATCAGGTATTAGATTTCGTACCAAAAATTGCCATGGATCAAGCAGTAAAAGACCGTGTTTTGGGACAGGCTTACTTCTTGCGCGGACTTTACTTTTATCATTTAGTCAATTTGTTTGGCAATGTGATGCTTCCAACTACTTCGGTAAAAAGCACAGCAGATTTTTATGTTAAACAATCTACTGTAGAGGAAGGTTGGGCACAAGTAATTTCTGACTTGAAAAAAGCTTCTGAATTACTTCCTGTAAGTTATGATAATGTGGCTGGCCCTGATAAAGGTCAAACAGGTCGCGCGACCAAGGGTGCAGCTTTAGGGTTTTTAGGAAAAGCGTATTTGTTTACTAAGAAATATTCCGAAGCTGCTACGCAGTTCAAGGCGATTATCGATTTGGGTGTATATGATTTGATGCCAAATTACCGTGATAATTTCACTGAAGTTGCAGAGAATAATAAAGAATCATTGTTTGAAGTTCAATTTTCTCGTGATGCGGGCGGTAAAGATATGAACTGGGGTGGCGAGCCTGCTCCAGGTTGGGGAGCGGTTTCGGGTCGTGCAATTACTTATGGGCCGCGTGGTTTTGGCTGGACAGACGTGCAACCAACTCGCTCGGTATTCAATGAATTTTTGGTCGAAAAAACCGCCGCAGGGAAAGATGACCCTCGTTTGGAGGCAACGATTTTTTATAACAAACCCGGTGGTATGAAATTATATGGAAAAGACTTTGCTACTTTTTATACAAATCCCAACGACTTAAATGATTTGTTCTGTCGCAAATATGAAAACGATGAAACTAAAGCCGATGAATTTGATTGGCGTTCGGGCATCAACGATCGATTGTTGCGCTATTCGGATATTTTGCTGATGTATGCAGAGTGTTTGAATGAAACAGGACAAACAGCGCAGGCTTACCAATATGTTCAGCGAGTTCGTTCGCGTGTAGGGTTACCAAATTTGGCAACCACAAAACCAAATATGACTCCTGCTCAAATGCGTGAGCAATTGGCACACGAAAGACTATTGGAGTTTTGTTTAGAAGGTCACCGTTTTGATGATATTCGTCGTTGGGGTTGGTTGCAGGATGCCACAAAGCTAGCAGAACTGAAGCTTCGTGACCCTGAGTTTAACACTTACCAAGCAGGTAGAGAGTTTTATCCAATACCACAACGTGAGGTGAATACGAATCCTGGTGTTAAGCAAAATGCTGGTTACTAGAACTTTTTTGTAATAGTTTGATTACTAGTAAAATATAGATAGGCTGTCGACAGTAGGCAAAGTAAGTGTTTCTCTTTAAAAATTACTTATGCTGCCTATTGTCTATGGCTTACATCTCTCAAATTTAGGCTTTGCCTCTAAACCTAAAAAGTATTTGATGCTTCACTGGTAACTACCAATAAGGTATTTCAACTTAAAGACGTATGCTTTTCTCAACAAAAAAATATTTATACATTACCTTATTCTTACTAATCTTGGGAATAAGTGCTTGTTCAAAAAGTGCAGTTGATCCCACGCCAACTCCAACCCCCAATCCTACTCCTACTGCGCCAGCTTTTGATATTAATTCTATCAAAGACTCTTATGCAGATGTGGCAGCGGCTAGTAATTATTTGCGTTGGGGACCTTATAACGTACATGACCCATCAATTATCAAGGAAGGTGATACCTATTATTGCTACAACACCGATGTAGCTTATGGAACAGATATTCGCCCAGGAATTCAGATTCGTCAGTCAAAAGATTTGATAGAATGGAAGTTTTATGGTTGGGTATTTGATGGATTGCCAACGTTAGGAGTAAATTTTATCAAGCAAAAAGGAATTCAGCCATTTAATTCTTTGTGGGCGCCTTATGTAATGAAAGTTGGAAATGAATTTCGATTGTACTACTCACTTTCTTCTGGTGACCCTCGTTTAAGTGTGATTGGATTGGCCACGGCTAGTTCGCCTTTAGGACCTTGGAAAGAACAAGGTTTGGTGGTTACTTCTCAAAATGATAATACACGACAAACTAATGCGATTGACCCAACTGTGGTAGTTACACCAACAGGAGAACACTATTTTTATTATGGTTCGGCTTGGGATGGAATTTATATGCTGAAACTTAATCCTGCCGCTGGTTTACCATTGGTAGCAGGTGATAAAGGTAAAAGAATCGCGAATCGTGGATTTACCAATGGGCAATATAATGGTAATATCGAAGGACCTGAAATTATCTATAACAAAGACCTCAAAAAATACTTTTTATTTATCTCTTATGATTGGTTAGCTACCAAGTACAATGTCCGAGTAGGGCGTTCTGACTCTCCCGAAGGACCTTTTTATGATTTCGAAGGCCGAAACCTGAATGAGGATATTGACCATGGTCCGATGATATTGGCTCCTTATCAATTTGCAGGTCATGCGGGTTGGCAAGGTGTGGCGCATTGTAGTGTTTTCGAAAATGCTGGACAGTATTATATGGCGCATCAGGGTCGTCCGGGACAAGATATTAATTTTATGATTTTGCATGTGCGTAAAATATTTTGGACAAAAGATGGTTGGCCAGTGGTTTCGCCTGAACGTTATGCAGGAGAATTTACCACTGCTATTACGAAAGAAAATTTAGTGGGTGATTGGGAGCAAGTTATTCTAGGTTATAGAGTTGTACCTGGGTATGATAAGGAACAAAATTCGCCTGATTTTCAAGTAGCCACTACTATTTCATTAGATGCCAATGGCGGCATTAATGGAAGTACTGCCAATACATGGTCATATTCAGCGCCTTGGCTTACTATGAAATGGAGTAATGGTTTTACCGACGAAGTATTGGTCGAGAGAGGTCGTGATTGGGAAAACAAGAAGGAAACAATCCTTTTTTCAGGGTTAAATAATAAAGGAACTGCTATTTGGGGAAAGAAGAAATAGTTTTGAGAAATGGCATTGTGTAAAAAATTAGTAGTAGTCACACCATAAACTTTAAAATTCAATATTCAGGAATTGATAAGCTCATAATAAACGACGTACCACTAAAATAACTTACCAAATGCTTACGAGCCATTTTTTGTTGACATTTTCAAAAAGATATACCCTTTTGTTTTTCATCTTTTTGGGTGGAATTACTTCATGTCAAAAGAAGTCTAACAGCCCTTTGCATTTTGTGTCCGTTTCGAGTAGTCAGTCGCATATCGATTTTAGTAATATTTTGACAGAATCTGATTCTGTGAATTTTTACACGAATGAATATATGTACATTGGCTCAGGCGTAGGTGTTGGTGACTTCGATAATGACGGTTTACAAGATGTGATTTTTGTAGGTAGTCAGGTGCGTCCTCGCTTGTATTTGAATAAAGGAAAAATGCAATTTGAGGACATCACTACGAAAGCTAATATTCCAGAGTTGTCTTGGTGTACAGGTGTGAGCATCGTAGACATTAATCAAGATGGATGGCAGGATATTTACCTTTGTGTTTCACACCATAAAAATCCTCAAAATCGAAGAAATATTTTATTGATTAATCAGAAAAATTTGATATTCAAGGAAGAAGCTCAAGCCTATGGACTGGCTGATGAAGGCTTTTCGACACAAGCTTGTTTTTTAGATTATGATAAAGATGGCGACTTGGATGTATATGTATTGAATCACCAACTATTTAATCCTCAACCCAATAAACTGGTTTCGCCAGATTCTTCTGGAACATCGCCTGCTGCTGATCACCTTTATCAAAATCTTGGCTTTGATAAGAAATTAGGACATCCTGTTTTTCAGAACGTATCTCAGCAGACAGGTATTTTGGAAGATGGCTATGGCTTGGGAGTAACAGTTGCCGATTTTAACCAAGATACCTATCCTGATATCTATGTTGCCAATGATTATCTTGGTAATGATAAACTATGGTTGAACCAACAAAATGGAACTTTCAAAAATGTTATAGCTCAAGCCACACAGCATCAGAGCTATAACAGTATGGGGGTCGATGCCGCTGACCTCAACAATGATTTGTTGCCTGATATCATGGTTTTGGATATGCTCCCACCCACCAATGAGCGTAAAAAAATGATGGCATTGGGTGTTAGTCCTGAGAAATATGATTTGCAAAGAAAATTGGGTTATCAACCTGAGTTTTCTCGAAATATGCTACAGCTTCATCGAGGAAATCAACGTGTGAATCAACAACAGATTCCTGTTTTTAGTGAAATAGGTAATCTGGCTAGAGTGGCAGAAACAGATTGGAGTTGGAGTGTGCTTTGTGCTGATTTTGATAATGATGGCTGGAAAGACATACATATCACTAATGGATTAGCCAAGGATTTGACCAACAATGATTTTCTAAATTTTACCAAAGAAGCCCAACAAAGTAGTTACCAATTTGGCGGTGGAAACAATAGTTTAAATGCTTTTGACACAAAAAGTATTCATGATTTACGGAAAAAATTGGATGAATTTGGAGCCATTAAGCTGAATAACTTTTTCTTTAGAAATACTCAAAACCTTCAATTTGAAGATATTACTCAAGATGTTGGACTCGAAAATCCTTCTATTTCGCATGGGGCTGCTTATGCCGATTTTGACAATGATGGTGATTTAGATTTAGTCATCAATAATACTAATCAAAAGGCGTTTCTTTACCAGAATACCCTGAATGATGATAATGATAAGGTTCACTTTTTAACGATTACCTTAAAGGGAAATGAAGGAAATCTAGATGGTTTTGGTACAAAGGTTGAAATTTATACAGAAGGTAAAGTACAAATGCTCGAACAACAACCCGTTCGTGGATATGCTTCTTCTGTCGAAAATCGTTTACATATTGGCTTAGGAGAATCTAATCTAATTGATTCATTAATAGTAACTTGGCCTAATCAAAAAGTGCAAAAGATTTTTCGAGTAAAAGTAAATACAAGCTTACTTTTAAAACAAAGTGATGCGAATGATTAAGCAAATATCCATACTGTATTCTTTGAAGACAAAGGTATTGGACTTGATTTTGTACATCAAGAAACTTCTTTTTTTGATTACTATAATCGTCGATTACAACCTCAAAAGTATTCACAATTAGGTCCATGTCTTGCCAAAGGTGATGTCAATGGGGATGGGCTTGAGGATATTTTTGTAGGAGGAGCTTCTCGTCAAAATGGATGTTTTTTTATGCAGGAAAAAACGGGTGGTTTTAAAGCGCAAGTATTAGTTCAAACCTCAAAATTGCAAGAAGATTTGGCTTCGGTTTTGGTAGATACCGACAACGATGGCGATTTGGATTTGCTTCTGGCAGGTGGAAGTACCGAGTACCCAAGAGGCTATCAAAGTTCGGTACAATTATTTTTAAATGATGGGAAAGGCAATTTCCAACAGAATTTAATGGCAATCCCTGCACAGCTTCAAACTTTTTGTACTACCTTAGCAGTTGCAGACGTTGACCATGATGGCGACCAAGATATTTTTGTAGGTGGTCGTCTCGATGCCGAACATTTTCCTCAACTTCCTCAGAGTTATTTATTGATTAACCAAAATGGTTTTTTTAAAGAACAAACCGCTCAATTAGCACCTGACCTTCTGTATGCTGGAATGATTACAGGGGCAGTTTGGACAGATTATAATCACGATAATCAGATTGATTTAGTAATCGTAGGAGAATGGACTTCCGTTCAATTTTTCAAAAATCAACATGGAAAATTAAGCTTAGATATTGAAGCTAGCGAATTGACTCAAAGAAAAGGAATGTGGCGAAGTATTATTGCCAAAGACTTAGATGCCGATGGTGACCAAGATTTGGTGTTGGGAAATTGGGGAATGAATCAAAAATATCATATTTCAGAAACAAGACCGTATCATCTTTTTGCCAAAGATATTGACAATAATTGTACAAATGAGTTGCTTCCAGCCTACTTTTTGAAAAACAAAACAGGAAATTTTGAATTGTATCCCGATTTAGACCGCAATCAATTTGCGGAACAAACGCCCACGATAAAAAAGAAATTTTTATTGCACCGCGATTTTGCTGAAATAAATATGATTGATTTATTGGAACATATTGGAAAAGAGTCACTTATTGATTTGAGCTGTGACTATGGTCAAAGCGTTTGGCTCGAAAATCAAGCAGGGAAGTTTGTCACGCATGAGTTACCCATTGAGGCTCAACTAGCGCCAATTAACGCTATCGAAGCTACTGATGTCAATGCCGATGGAATACTAGATTTGATTCTGGGAGGCAATGAATTTCAAACCGAAATAACCACAGGAAGAATTGACGCC
This sequence comes from Cellulophaga sp. BC115SP, assembly GCF_009905545.1. Classification (GTDB taxonomy): domain Bacteria; phylum Bacteroidota; class Bacteroidia; order Cytophagales; family Spirosomataceae; genus Flectobacillus; species Flectobacillus rivi. The sequence goes on from NZ_JAAALB010000012.1 coordinate 139,305, forward strand.
AGTTATGGGTTAATTTTATTAGGAACAAAACAAAAGCGCTTTGTACCTCAACCTATTGGTTATCAGGGTTTATTTTTAAGAGGTGACGTTAAGGCAATTCAACTCATTCGTAGTGCTCAGAAGTCTTATTTGGTGGTATCAGAAAATAATCAAAGACTAAAATATTACGCTCTAAGTGATAATAAAGATTAAATTAATAATATGTCTGTAATGCTCTTTGATTTGTCTTTTTGATTGTGAGTTTAATCTAATAACTGATACACTATTAACCGATAATTTTTTTACTAAAAGCAATATACATACGAAACATTAACTTATCCCATTTATCTATTTATATGAACCGTATAATAAAGACCGTTAGTCTATTTGTGGCTACCACTTTGTTGGCGCAAGCACAAGCACCTACTCCGATAAAGGTGAATGTTGCGCAACCAGTTTCAGAAATACAACCTACTATGTGGGGGATATTTTTTGAAGATATCAACCTCGGTGCCGATGGAGGTATTTATGCCGAATTGGTTAAAAACCGTTCTTTCGAATTCCAAAAACCATTGATGGGTTGGAAAATAGAAAGAAAAACTTTTCATGAAGGAGAAGTATTGATTCAAAATCGTGCTGATAAAAACACTGCCAACCCTCGCTTTGTGAGTGTTAAGGTTGAAAACGCACAAAAAGGAGACCTTGGATTGACCAATGAGGGTTTCCGTGGAATGGGTATCAAAAATGGATTAAGATATGATTTTTCCGTGATGTACCGCCAGTCAGGAAGTCCTGTTAAAGTTCATGCTGAGTTACTTGATGCCAAAGGACAAGTAATTGGAGAAGGTACGCTGACGCCATCTCAAACGGATGGGCAATGGCATAGACAAGCTGTGAGTTTCAATGCCAAAGCTACTGAGGCAAAAGGTAAACTTCGTTTGTGGTTTGAAGGAAATGGTCAAATCGACTTAGATATGATTTCTCTATTTCCAGAAGATACTTGGAAAGGACGCCCTGGAGGGATGCGTGCCGATATGATTCAGAAGTTGGCCGATTTAAAACCAGGCTTTATTCGTTTCCCTGGAGGATGTATTGTTGAAGGCTTTGATTTGAACAACCGTTACCAATGGAAAAAAACAATTGGCCCAATCGAAGAACGCCAATTGATCATGAACCGTTGGAATATCGAGTTTGCACATCGTCCTGCACCAGATTATTTCCAAACTTTTGGTTTAGGATTTTTTGAGTATTTACAATTGGCAGAAGATATTGGTTCTGAGGCACTTCCTATCTTAAACTGCGGTATGGCTTGCCAATTCAATTCGGCAGAAGTTGTACCTATGGATCAACTTGAACCGTATGTACAAGATGCCTTAGATTTGATTGAGTTTGCCAATGGCGATATCAATACTACTTGGGGAAAAGTTCGTGCGCAAATGGGGCACCCTGCACCTTTTAATCTGAAAATGATGGGGGTTGGTAATGAAAACTGGGGACCACAATACATCGAGCGTTTGAAAGTATTCACGAAAGCTATCAAAGCAAAATATCCTAATTTCAAATTGATAAATAGCTCTGGTACAGACCCTAACGGCGACCGTTTTGACTATTTGAATAAAGAATTGCGTGCTATGAACGCTGATTTTATTGATGAGCATTATTACCGTGCACCAGAGTGGTTCTTGAAAAATGCAGGGCGTTATGATAGCTACGATCGCAATGGTTCAAAAGTTTTTGCAGGAGAATATGCATCTCATACCAACAATGGCGCTTCTGCTAGCAATCGTAACACTTGGAGAGCTGCGCTTTCTGAGGCTGCATTTATGACTGGCTTGGAACGTAATGCTGCTGTGGTTCAAATGGCTTCTTATGCTCCGCTATTTGCCCATGTTGAAGGTTGGCAATGGAATCCTGATTTGATTTGGGTGGACAACTTGCAATCATTTGGTACTCCAAGTTATTATGTACAACAACTTTATTCATTAAACAAAGGCACACACGTTTTATCGATGACTCAAAATAATCAACCATTGATAGGACAAGACAGTTTGTATGCCTCAGCAAGTTGGGACAAAGCTAGTAATGAAATTATCTTGAAAATTGCGAACAATAATAGTCAAGCTCAAGTGCGTGAAATTCAATTGGATGGCGTAAAAAAACTAGATCCAAACGCTAAATTGATTGTGATGCAAAGTGATCCAAATGCCGTAAATACATTTGAGGAAGCCCTAAAAGTGAGTCCTTCTGAAAAGAAAATTTTGGTAAATGCGAAGACTAAAAAAGTTAGTCTTGAATTAGCACCATATTCATTCTATGTGGTGAGGATAAAAACATTATAGCAAATCATTTGCGAATTTGATTCAATATTAGGTTAGTTTGAAGGGGAAAATTAAAGCAATTTTCCCCTTTTTTTTTCAACTCCTCCAAAAATGAAATCTATTTATATCGGTTGTATGGCACTACTGTTGTGGTGTCAATATGAAATTTCTTTGGCTCAAACTGAGCATCCTTATGTACATGATCCTAGTGCTGTTGTGAAGGAAGGTAATACCTTTTGGTATTTTTCGACTGGATGGGGAATTACGCCAGCATTTTCAAAAGATTTGAAACATTGGGAAACCAAAACGCCTCCCATATTCAAAAACGGAGAACATCCTGCTTGGATTGATAGCACTGTAAAAGGCTTCAAGGGGCATTTTTGGGCACCTGATGTGATTTTTATGAATGGAAAATATCATGTGTATTATTCATGTTCAACTTTTGGTTCCCCAACCTCTGCTATTGGATTGGTGACGTCATCAAGCCTTAATCCTGATAGTCACAACTACGGATGGACAGACCAAGGTATGGTCGTAAAGTCACAAGAGAAAAAGGATTTTAATGCCATCGATCCAAGCATTTTGAAAGATGCTGATGGACGGGTATATATGGCGTATGGTTCTTTTCATGCGGGTATTGCAGGGGTTGAGTTGGATACTTTAACAGGTAAGATCAAAGTGGGAGCTTCAATTGTAAAATTAGCTGGTGGTCGCGAATCCGATTGGGAAGCGTCCTGTTTGATTCGTGAAGGAAAGTACTATTATCTTTTCGTGAATAATGGCTTATGTTGTAAGGGTTTGAATAGTACCTATTATATCGTGGTGGGTCGTTCGGAAAACCCATTGGGACCTTTCATAGATCAATCTGGTCGTAAGCTTACCGAAGGTGGCGGTACAGTTTTGCTTCGCAGTCAAGATACGAGGTTGGGACCTGGACATGTGGGATTACTACGTGATGGAAAAAAACTTATTACTTCCATACATTTCTACGATGCTTTAGAAGAAGGAAAGTCAAAGTTTGGATTGATAAATATGAAATTCAAAAATGATTGGCCAGTGCTTTCTTGGAAGTAACATAGATAGCCCATTTTTTCAAAACTGAATACTCCTATCCTTTTCTGTAGATGTTTAAGTATTCAAATCATTTGTTTACAGGGGCTTATGGGGTATAATTTTTATAATCTTCTAAATTTTTCTCATTATTTTTTGTATTAATCAAATATTTGATTTAAAATTGTGTCATAATAACACGTTTTGAATAATCATAGCGATTTGTATTTCATAAATAGTGTATAGTGGGGGAATCACTGGTTCCCTTCACTTCCTGAAAAAGGATTAAAATTGAAATAATTTCTTCATTTTAGTCCTTTTTTGAGTGAAAATAAGTTATTTCGATGTTTTAAAGTAGAAAATAAATCTCACAAGGCTTATTTTCCACTTTACCTTAATCGAATAACTTATTTTACTAGGAGTAATCAGGCTATTTATGACAAAGCCCAAAGCTTTATAAAAACTATAACAAATAATGTTAACAAGATACAATCATAGTACTCGAATCCTTATAGCCCTCGACTGTATTGTATTTGGGTTTGATGGAGAAGAGTTGAAGTTATTATTAATCAAACGTGATTTTGAACCTGAGCGTGGCAAGTGGTCATTGATGGGTGGTTTCTTGAATGAGGATGAGGATTTAGAGGTAGCAGCCAACCGTATTTTGTACGACTTGACAGGTTTGAAGGATATATATTTCGAAGAAATTAAGACATTTGGTGAAATCAATCGTGACCCAGTGGAGCGAACAGTTTCAGTTTGTTTTTTTGCTTTGATTAATATCCACGCACACAGTCAGGATGCAGCAAAAGCACAAAATGCATTTTGGATTAGTCTGAAAGACCGCCCAGATTTGATTTTTGATCATAGCAATATGGTTGATTTGGCGCTTGAAAGATTGCGATATCGTGCAGCCTTGCATCCGATTGGGTTTGAGTTATTGCCTGAGAAATTTACGATTCCTCAATTGCAAAAACTTTATGAAGCGATTTATGATACGCCTTTGGACCGACGCAATTTTAGCCGTAAGATTCTATCGACAAAATTATTGATAGACACAGGCGAGAAAAACGAAAATTCGGCGACCAAAAAGGCGATTTTATATAAATTAGATCAAGAAAAATATCAGAAACAGTTTAATGCTTTTCATTATTTTGTGTCTGATTTTAAAGTCTAAAGCACTAAAATACTAAGAGCGAATAAGTGAAGCCATATAAATCTGAATAGGACATGAGTATTTTGTAAATAACTTGTGCTTAGGGAAATAACAAAAGGTTTATAAGAAAAAATACTTATTCGCTTTTTTGAAAAATAAAATTGTGTCAATTTAACGCATTTGGCTGATTTCAGCTCGGCTTTAAACATATATTCAACGAATGAAAAATCAATTTGTAATCGGAGTTGATTACGGAACAGACTCGGTAAGAGCATTGGTAGTAAATACCGCAACAGGCGAAGAAGTTGGTACAGCCGTTCATTATTATGCTCGTTGGAAGCAAGGTTTGTATTGCGACCCTGCTTCATCACAGTTTAGACAACACCCTTTGGATTATTTAGAGGGATTGCAAAATTCGATAGCTGGAGCATTAGAAGGTGTGAGCGATGAGGTAAAACAAAATATTGTAGGTATTTCGGTAGATACTACTGGCTCAACTCCCGTAGCTGTTGACCAAAACGGTACACCTTTGGCTTTGTTGCCAGAATTTGCTGAAAATCCGAATGGTATGTTTATTCTTTGGAAAGATCATACTGCCAATGCTGAAGCTGAGGAAATCAATCACTTGGCACATCATTGGGATACGGATTTTACGAAATATGTTGGTGGAATTTATTCGTCTGAATGGTTTTGGGCAAAAATCCTTCGTACCCTACGTGTTGATGAAACCATTCGTGAAAAGGCGTACTCTTGGGTAGAACACTGTGACTGGATTTCGGCCGTATTGACAGGAAATACCGATCCAATCGCCATGAAAAGAAGCCGTTGTGCTGCGGGTCATAAAGCTCTTTGGCATCAAGAGTTTGAAGGTCTTCCTTCTGAAGAATTTTTGACAAAATTAGATCCACTTTTGGGTGGGTTAAGAGATAGACTTTTTAGCGAAACTTATACTTCAGACAATAGTATGGGTACCATTTCAAAAGAATGGGCTGATAAACTAGGTATTTCAGATAAAGCTGTAATTGGTGTAGGTGCTTTTGACTGTCACATGGGGGCAGTTGGGGCAGACATTCAACCTTACTCTTTGTGTAAAGTAATAGGAACGTCTACTTGCGACATGTTGGTAGCACCAAACGAGGAAATTGGACATTTGTTGATTCGTGGTATTTGTGGTCAAGTAGATGGTTCAATAATTCCTGGCATGTTAGGAATGGAAGCTGGACAATCGGCATTTGGCGATTTGTATGCTTGGTTCCAAAAGGTGATTGTAGGACCTGTGCGTGATTTATTGGGTCAGGAAGCAGCCGACAAACTTAGCGCCGAATTGATTCCTTACCTTTCAGAAAAAGCTTTGGAATTGCCTGTAAAAGCTACCGATATTGTCTCTGTTGACTGGATGAATGGTCGTCGTACACCCGATGCAAATCATACCCTCAAGGGAGGAATCATTGGCTTAAACTTGGGTAGCGATGCTGTGAAAATCTTTAAATCGCTAGTTGAGGCAACCGCTTTTGGAGCTCGTGCTATTTCTGACAGATTCCAACAAGAAGGTGTACCTATCAAGCAAGTTATTGCCATTGGTGGAGTAGCCAAAAAATCACCATTTGTAATGCAAACCTTGGCAGATGTATTGAATATGCCGATTAAGGTAGCGAGTTCAGATCAGGCTTGTGCTTTGGGTGCAGCGATTTGTGCTTCGGTTGCAGCTGGTGTATATCCAGATATGGCCTCGGCACAGAAAAATATGGCTTCAGCATTTGATGCAACTTACGAACCTCGTCCAGAAGTTGTGCCTATCTACGAAGCATTATATCAAAGATACCAAGGCATCGGTCAGTATATCGAGGAGAATATATAAATAGCAGTCGGCATTCAGCAGTCAGCTTTCAGTTTTTCCCGATAGCCGACTGCCGATAGCCGATTGCCAAATCTAGTTCCAAAAAAATATAACATCAAGACAATCAGAACAATGAGTAATTTAAAAACATTTGGCGGTTTGCCATTAGAAGTGTGGTTTGTAACAGGTAGCCAACATTTATACGGTGAAGAAACACTTCGTCAGGTAGATGAGCATTCGAAAATCATTGCGGACTCGTTCCAAGCATCTTCGATTATCCCTGTAAATGTGATTTTCAAGCCAGTGGTGAAAACACCAGATGAAATTTATAATATCTGTCAGGAGGCAAACTTCGCTCCTAACTGTATTGGTATTGTCGCATGGATGCACACTTTTTCTCCAGCAAAAATGTGGATTCGTGGTTTGAATATTTTGAAAAAACCATTGTTGCACTTACATACACAGTTCAACCGTGATATTCCTTGGTCGAGCATCGACATGGACTTTATGAACCTCAACCAATCGGCACATGGTGACCGTGAGTTTGGTTTCATTATGTCTCGTATGCGTTTGAGCCGTAAAGTTGTGGTTGGTCACTGGCAGCAAGAAGATGTTTTACAAAAAATCAATGTTTGGGCACGTGTAGCGGCAGGTCGTTTCGAAATGCAACGTTTGAAAGTGGTTCGTTTCGGTGACAATATGCGTCAAGTAGCAGTAACAGATGGCGATAAAGTAGGTGCTGAAATGACTTTTGGATTCTCAGTAAATACACACGGTGTTGGTGATTTAGTAAAGGTAATCAACCAATTCTCTGATGCTGAAATCAACCAATTGGTAAAAGAATACGAAGATACTTACCAAGTAATGGATTCTTTGAAAGCAGGTGGTGCTATGCGTGAGTCTTTGTTTGAAGCAGCACGTATCGAACTTGGTTTGAAAGCATTCTTAGAAGATGGTGGCTTTGGTGCCTATACCAATACTTTCGAAGATTTGTATGGTATGAAACAACTACCAGGTATCGGATCTCAACGTATGATGGCCGCTGGCTATGGTTACGGTGGTGAAGGTGACTGGAAGACTTCTGCTATGGTTCGTGTCATGAAATTCATGGCTAGTGGTTTGGAAGGAGGTAATTCTTTCATGGAAGATTATACTTACCATTTCGATCCAGCTAATCCAATGGTTTTGGGTGCACACATGTTGGAAATCTGTCCAAGTATTGCTAAAGGTGCTGTAAAATGTGAAGTACATCCATTAGGAATTGGTGGTAAAGAAGATCCAGTACGTTTGGTATTCAATGGTGGTGCTGGTGCAGCCTTGAACGTTTCTTTGATTGATATGGGTAACCGTTTCAGAATCTTGGTAAATGAAGTAGACGGCGTAGATGTAACAGAAGAATTACCAAAATTGCCAGTAGCGCGCGTATTGTGGAAACCACAACCAGATATGGCAACAGGATGTGCTGCATGGATTTTGGCTGGTGGTGCTCACCATACAGTATTTAGCCAAAACCTTACTACAGAATATATCGAGGATTTAGCTGATATGTTTGGCGTAGAGTTAGTCGTAATCAATAAAGATACTCAGTTGCGTAATCTTAAAAATGAGTTGCGTTGGAATGAAGTAGCATTCAAATAATCCTAAACGAGCGAGTAGTGTTCTCGACACTATTCGCTCGTTAAACCTTGCAAGTAATACGGCAGAATTTTGAGTGATGAATGGTGTTTAAAATATACTCATTGCTTTAAAGACTGCACTCAAACTGTCCTCCTAAATTAATTAACTAAACTATGAAAAAATGGATTTCGACATTAGCGCTTGCAGCTATGTCATTACAAGGATTTGCTCAAAACGAAGTAACGCTTGATGCCTCGCAAGCTAAAACTCAAATCAACCGTCAGATATATGGTCACTTTGCGGAACATTTGGGGGCTTGTATTTATGGAGGTTTGTATGTTGGTGAAAATAACACGAAGATTCCAAACATCAACGGTGCTCGTAAGGATGTAATTGAGGCCTTGAAAAAAATGAAGATTCCTAATCTTCGTTGGCCAGGGGGATGTTTTGCCGATACTTACCACTGGAAAGATGGTATTGGTCCTAAAAAACAACGTCCTTCAATCGTTAATGCTTGGTGGGGTGGTGTTACAGAGGATAATAGCTTTGGTACACATGATTTTTTGAATTTGTGTAAAGAATTAGGTACAGAACCATACTTGGCTGGTAACGTGGGTAGTGGTACGGTAAAAGAATTGTCTGACTGGGTTCAATACGTAAACCATAATGGCGTAAGTCCAATGGCAAATTTGCGTAAAGAAAACGGACAGGATAAAGCTTGGGGTGTGAAGTTCTGGGGTGTTGGAAACGAAGCTTGGGGTTGCGGTGGTAATATGAAGGCTGAATATTATGCCAACATTTATCGTCAATATGCCACTTTTATGACGGATTGGGATAACGGTTCGAAGTTGTTTAGAATTGCTTCTGGAGCCAACTCGAAAGATTATAATTGGACGGAAGTATTGATGCGTGATATTCCTCACCACATGTTGGAGGGTATTGCGTTACACCATTATTCTGTTATTAATTGGGACAAAAAAGGTCCAGCAGCGAATTTTACAGAAGAACATTATTTCAAAACGATGCAACAAGCTTTGTTTATGGACGAGCTTATCCAAAAGCATACTGCGATTATGGATAAATACGATCCTAAAAAGAAAGTTGCTTTGGTAGTTGACGAATGGGGCGGCTGGTATGAAGTTGAACAAGGAACAAACCCAGGGTTTTTGTACCAACAAAATACCATGCGTGATGCTGTGTTAGCGGGTGCAACTTTGAATATTTTCCACAAACATTCTGAACGTGTGAGAATGGCAAACTTGGCTCAAATCGTAAACGTGTTGCAGGCAGTTGTGCTAACAAAGGAGGAAAAAATGATTTTGACTCCAACTTACCACGTCATGGAAATGTACAATGTTCACCAAGATGCGACCAATATTCCTGTTGAAATAAAGTCGAATGACTATGTATTTGGTACTGAAAAATTGCCAGCGGTTTCGGTTTCGGCTTCAAAAGACCAAGCGGGTGTTGTTCATATTTCATTAACTAACATTGACATTAACAAAGGACAAGAGATTTCTATCAACTTGAAAGGAATCACGGCGAAAGCGGTTACAGGTCGTGTGTTAACGTCGGCAAAAGTACAAGACCACAATACTTTTGATAATCCTGAAAAAGTAAAGCCAACTACTTTTACAGGGGCAAGTATTTCTGGAGGTACGCTTAAAGTAAAATTACCTGCTACTTCGGTAGTAGTATTGGAGCTGAAATAATAAAGCTTTTACTATACAATTGTAAAAACTCGCTAGAAACCTCTTGCGAGTCTTTTACCTAAAATTAATTACAATCATGACTTATCAATCTCTACGTGAGGAATGTTATGAAGCAAACATGCAGCTTCCTAAACTAGGTTTGGTGCTTTTTACTTTTGGTAATGTAAGTGCTGTTGACCGTTCGCAAGCGGTGTTTGCTATCAAACCAAGTGGTGTACCTTATGAGTTTTTGAAACTTGAGGATATCGTTATTATGGACTATGATGCCAAAGTGGTAGATGGCAAAATGCGTCCTTCATCAGATACCAAAACACATGCTCAGTTATATAAAAACTGGGAAGGTATTGGCGGAATCACACATACACATAGTACGTATGCTGTGGCTTGGTCACAAGCTGGTTTAGACATTCCTATCTTCGGAACTACGCATGCGGATCATACTCACCAAGATATTCCATGCGCACCTGTGTTGACTGACGAAATGATTGAAGGTGATTATGAATTTGAAACGGGTAATCAAATCTTCAACTGTTTTGCTGATAAAGGTCTTTCTTACAAAGAAATGGAAATGGTTCTTTTACAAAACCATGGACCATTTACTTGGGGAAAAACGGCTGAAAAGTCAGTTTATAGCGCAGCTGTTCTAGAAGAAGTCGCACGTATGGCTTATTTGACATTACAAATCAATCCTAATACCCCACGCATTAAAGACACTTTGCGCTTAAAGCATTATGAGCGTAAGCATGGCAAAAATGCGTATTACGGTCAAGGATGCTAAGTGATGAGTTTAGATTTCTGAGTTTTGAAAACTAAGTATTATAGCGCATTTCTCTAAAAGTAAAAAAGGTTTCGCTATTGGTTTTTATTTTCTTGAAAACTAATAGCGAAACAACCTACAAGTCAAACACTATAAAATAAATAAGCGTACTGAGTTGAGAAGATAAGGAAGGTTTTTATTAACTAAACTTTTCATTCTCAATTCGGTACAGAAACGTAATTTTCAAATTAAACCTAAAAGCCCTTGGTGAAGCCTCACCATCTTTTATCACCTTCTATTAATCTATGAAGCTCGGATTAGAATCTCTCGACTACATTATCTTTTTTGTGTACTTCGTTATCGTGGCAAGCTACGGTTATTGGGTTTACAAAAATAAGGGTAAGCAAACTGCTGACTCAAAAGACTTTTTCTTGGCGGAAGGTTCACTTACTTGGTGGGCTATTGGTTCGTCGATTATTGCCTCAAATATCTCAGCCGAACAATTTATCGGTATGAGTGGACAGGCTTTTCAATTAGGTATTGCTATTTCGGTGTACGAATTGGTGGGAGCTTTCTCGCTGATTTTGATTGCGGTATTCTTTTTACCGATGTATATCCGAAACAATATTTACACTATGCCACAGTTTTTGGCAAGTCGCTATGACAATCGTATCAGTACGATTATGGCAGTATTCTGGTTGTTTTTGTACATTTTGGTCAACCTAACTTCTATTATCTACCTAGGAGCATTGAGTCTTGAGACGATGACAGGCTTTAGTTTTATGGCTTGTGCAACCTTCTTGACCATATTTGCGATTTTTATTACCCTTGGAGGTATGAAGGTAATTGGTTATACCGATGTAATTCAGGTTGTTTGTTTGGTCGTAGGTGGTTTGGCAACGACTTACTTGGCATTAGATTTACTTTCAGCAAAAGTGGGTTCTGGAGCAGGTATTTTCGAAGGCTTAAGTTTGATTAAAGACAAAGCGGATAGTCATTTGCACATGATTTTTGCCAAAGGACAATACCAAGTGCATGATGGTCAGGGAGGTATGATTGATGCGTACAACCAATTGCCAGGCTTATTAATGTTTATTGTTGGTGGTCAATGGATTGTAAACCTTAATTACTTTGGTTGTAATCAATATATCACGCAACGCGCTTTAGGTGCAGACTTAAAAACAGCTCGTTCAGGTTTGTTGTTTGCTTCATTCCTCAAAATGTTGATGCCAATCATTGTTGTATTACCAGGTTTGGCAGCGTATGTACTATTCCAAGAAAATGCAGATATGGCAATTGTCGAAGGAATTAGAGAAGGCGGTATTGTGAAACCAGACAATGCATATCCAGTTTTGTTAAATATCCTTCCTACAGGTTTGAAAGGTATGGCGTTTGCAGCACTTACCGCAGCGATTGTAGCGTCATTGGCAGGAAAAGCCAACAGTATCTCGACGATTTATGTATTGGATATTCATAAGAAATTCTTCGCACCAGACCTAAACGAAAAGCAAATGGTATGGATGGGTCGTGTATCTATTGTAGTGTCTTTTGTAATTGCATTGGCTATTAGTCCATTGTTGAAAAACTTAGGTCAAGGTTTCCAATACATTCAAGAATACACAGGATTTATTTCTCCAGGTATCTTAGCAATTTTCTTGTTAGGTTTCTTCTGGAAAAAGGCTACTGCCAACGGTGCATTAGCTGCTACTATCTTGAGTATTCCGATGTCGGCATTGTTAAAAGTTCAAGCGCCAGATATGCCTTTCCTTAACCGTATGGGTGTTGTATTCTGGATTTGTGCACTGGTAACTGTTGTCATCAGTTTAATTGAATCAAAAGGAAAAGACCATCCAAAAGCTTTTGTTGTGGATAGTACTTGGTTTAAATCTGACAAAGCTTTCCGTTTTGGTGCACTATTGATTACTGCCGTTGTCGTATTGATTTATACGATATTCTGGTAAGATTTTCGATTTGAAAATTTGAAGATTTTATAATTTGAAAATGAATTTGTATCTGTGGCGAGTACTCCTAACCATGGATACAAATTTCAATAAATCACTTAACCACTAATTCAATAAATCACTCAATACTTATACCCACCCAATATTTCAGTTATTGATATGAAAATTCGATTTTTTTTAGGACTCTTTGTTGGAATGCTTCTTGGACTTGGAACAACATCTATGGCACAGAATGATGTCTATTTGTTTTCTTCTTTCAGAGATAATGGTCAAGATGGTTTGCATTTGGCTTATAGTTATGATGGTTATAATTGGACTGCATTGAAAAAGGATAGTTCATTTTTACGTCCAACAGTTAGCAAAGACAAGCTCATGCGTGACCCTTGTATTTTGAAAGGTCCAGATGGTTACTTTCACATGGTATGGACAGTTTCTTGGAATGACCTTGGCATCGGCTATGCACGTTCGAAAGATTTGGTGCATTGGTCAGAACAACAATTTATCCCTGTGATGGCACATGAGCCAACTGCGCTCAACTGCTGGGCACCAGAGATTAATTATGATGCTAAAACCAAGGAATATTTGATTTATTGGGCTACTACCATTCCTGATAGATTTGCCAGTACCGAAGGTGGCAAAGGCGATGGCAAATACAACCACCGTATGTATTCGACTTCAACAAAGGATTTCAAGACATTTACCCCTACTCGCTTATTTTATGACCCTGGTTTCAACGTAATCGATGTATCAATTTTTCAAGTTTCCAAGAAAAAATATGCTATGATTATGAAAGATGAGACCAAAAACCCTGTAAAAAAGAATTTGAAGCTTGCTTTGAGCAAACATTTGAACAGTGGTTTTTCGCCTGCATCTGAACCAATCTCAAAATTAGATTGGATTGAAGGACCAACGGTAACTAAAATTGGTGAGGATTGGGTTGTATATTTCGACCAATATACACGCCACAAAATGGGAGCTTTGAAATCGAAAGACCTAAAAAATTGGATAGATATTTCTGAAGAAGTTCATTTTCCGAAGGGTACTCGTCATGGAACGGTATTTAAGGCAAGTAAGGCAGATGTTGAGTTTTTACTAAAACAATAATTTTTGTGATGCAAAATGCTCTAATTTTTGATATGGACGGAACCATGGTGGACAACATGATGGTTCATCATCGTGCATGGCAAAAGAAACTCGCCGAACTAGGGAAAGAAATGACTTTGGAGGAAGTTATCGCTACATGTCATGGCAAAAATGATGAAATTTTACAGCGTATTTTTGGAGAGCAATACTCTTTTGAAGAACGTGATAAAATTTCATTTGAGAAAGAGGCAATTTACCGAGAGGTATTTTTGCCTGAACTCAGATTGGTGGATGGGTTAGCACAATTGCTACAAACGGCTCATGAAGCTGGTATTCCGATAGGTATTGGTACAGCGGCGCGTGCCGAAAATGTAGATTTTGTGTTAGACAATTTGAACATTCGTCATTATTTCAAGTCGATTGTTTGCGATCGCGATGTGACTTTGGGTAAACCAGACCCAACAGTGTTTTTTAAGGTAGCCGACCAATTGGACGTGCCTTACGAGCAATGTTTGGTATTTGAGGATTCGCCCACAGGAGCCCGCACCGCACTCAATGCTGGAATGAAGGCTGTCATTATTACTACGACGCACAAAGCGGACGAGTTTGACGGGTTTGCAAGCGTATTGTTTTGCGTGCCCGATTACACAACCCTTAATCTGTTTTCAACTTTAAAACGTATTTGACATGAAATTTTTTATTGACACTGCCAATTTGCAGGAAATTCAAGAAGCACAAAATTTAGGTGTATTAGATGGTGTAACAACCAACCCATCATTGATGGCGAAAGAAGGCATCAGTGGCAAAGACAATATCATTGCACATTACAAAGCTATCTGCGCTATCGTTGATGGAGATGTAAGTGCCGAAGTAATCTCAACTGATTATGAAGGCATGATTGCTGAGGGAGAAATACTTGCAGCATTGGATGAAAAAATCGTAGTGAAAGTTCCTATGATTAAAGATGGTATCCGTGCGATTCGCTATTTTTCTGATAAAGGAATTAAAACCAACTGTACTTTAGTGTTTTCAGCGGGACAAGCTTTATTAGCGGCAAAAGCTGGTGCAACTTATGTTTCTCCGTTCGTGGGTCGTTTAGATGATATTTCTTTTGATGGCACTGAATTAATCGAGCAAATTCGTACGATTTATGACAATTATGGTTTCGAAACAGAAATTCTAGCGGCATCTATCCGCCATCCTGTGCATATTCTTAAGTGTGCTGAAATCGGTGCGGATGTGATGACTGGTCCTTTGAGTGCTATCTTGGCATTACTTAAACATCCTTTGACTGACATCGGTCTAGAGAAGTTTATGAAGGATATGGCAGGAAAGTGGAACTAATTGAGCGTGGCGTTTTGAATTATTAGAAAAAAAATAGGCAATTTTGGATAGGATTTTTGATTTCAAGATATGGGAAACTTTATCAATTCGAAATCAAAAATCCGACATCCGATATAATTCTTGATAACCCAAATGTTTCCATTTTACAGTAAAAAAACTATGAAAAAAAACAATCTTCTCGTAGCAAGTTTATTAACAGCCAGTTTATTGTGGGCTTGCGAAAGTAAAAAATCTGAATCTACTCAAGGTACTTCTGATAGCTTGAAAATCGAACAATCGGCTTTCGGAAAAGTTTCTGATAGTACACAAGCTACGCTTTACACCTTGCACAATGCAGCAGGAACTACCGTTCAAATCTCTGATTTTGGGGGTACGATTGTATCGTGGACAGCTCCAGACAAAAATGGTAAATTTGATGATATTACACTCGGATGTGATTCACTTGCGGGTTATCAAAAAGGTGTTCCGTATTTCGGCGCTTTGATTGGTCGCTATGGCAACCGTATCGCCAAAGGACAATTTACATTGGATGGTAAAAGCTATTCACTTGCTAAAAACAACGGACCAAATGCTTTGCATGGTGGTTTGAAGGGATTTGATAAAGTTCTTTGGAAAGCTACTCCAATTGAAGGTGAAGAGCCATCATTGAAATTGACTTACACCGCAAAAGATGGTGAGGAAGGCTACCCAGGTAATTTGTCAGTAGAAGTTGTTTATACTTTGCAAAAAGATAATTCATTAAAAATCGACTATAAAGCAACTACAGACAAAGCGACGGTTGTAAACTTGACAAACCATGCTTATTTCAACTTGAAAGGTGGTTTTGATAGCGATATCCTAGATCATGAAGTAACTTTAAATGCTGATAAATTCTTACCAGTAGACGCAACGTTGATTCCAACTGGAGAATTGAAGCCAGTAGCTGGAACTCCATTTGATTTTACAAAGTCATCTAAAATTGGTGCTAGAATCAATGATACTAAGGATGAGCAAATTAAATTTGGATTAGGATATGATCATTGCTGGGTATTAACAGACTCAACAAAGAATTTGAAATTAGCAGCTTCTGTATATGAGCCAACAAGCGGTCGTGTGTTGGAAGTATTCACAACAGAGCCAGCTATTCAGTTTTATACGGGTAACTTCTTGGATGGAACTATCACAGGAAAAGGCGGTAAAGTGTATAAGCATCGCTTTGGTCTTTGTTTAGAAACACAACACTATCCAGATTCTCCAAACAAACCAAAATTCCCAAGTACAGTTTTGAAGCCTGGTGAAACTTACGAAACAACAACTGTTTATAAGTTTTCGGTAAAGAAATAAGAAAAATACAAAATACTGAATGGAAGACAGCTCTTGAAGGGCTGTCTTTTTTTGTTTATCTCAAAATGGTAAATTAGATTTTTACTATTTTATGTATGATTATAAGATGAAAAATTTGGAAAAGTCCTATTTTTTTGGGCAACTCCCGACATCTACACTAATTTTGTAACAAAGCATGATATATTTTAAAAGTAACATATTGCCCATTTTTGCTTTGATGCTATCAGTAATGGTTATTAGCTACAGCATTACAGGGCGAACTATGTTGCAATATCAATGCGAAAATGGCCTATTGGCCAAATTGACGCTCGAACAAGCAGATACCTATTTTGATGAAATGACGCTAGCGTTTTCAAAAAACATAGGAAGTATTCTCAAAATATTACATGACTTTGACAAACTAAGTTTCAAATTAGAATTTAATTGCCTTAACGCACTCATAAGATTCAAGCCTTCAAATGCGTTAAGTAATATATTTCTTCTCGTTCCGTATCAGTTATTAACCCAATATTATATCGACATCAATGCTCCATGAATTTTGGGTAATATCACTGAACTCTTCAGACATACAATTTATTTTTACAGTTAGGAACAAGCCAAATCACTGAACACCGCCTTTTTGAAGTATCGCATACAAACAGTGATTTAAAAAAAGGCCCAATCATCATTTAACATTACACATTATGTGGAATAAAATTGCCGAGCTAATCATCCGAAATAGATTATTTTGGATTGGATTGATTATAGTATCAACCATTTATATGGGGTATCAAGCGAGTAGAATCCAACTTTCGTATGAGTTTGCTCGAATCCTTCCTGCCAACGACCCTATTGAACAAGAATATCAACGCTTTAGAAAATTATTTGGTGAAGATGGTAGTCTAATGGTGATTGGATACCAATCATCTGAGATGTATAAATTAGATAACTTCAACGATTGGTATGACCTTTCGCAGGCAATCAAAAAACATGAAGGTATCAAGAATGTAATTTCATTGACTAACTTGATTGATTTGAAAGTAAATGAAACAACGAAGCGTTTTGACGTAAAACCTTTGTTGACTCAGAAGCCGAAGTCTCAAGCTGAGGTTGATTCAATCAAAGACAAAATTGCTAATCTGAAGTTCTACGAAGGAATGGTTGTTAATTCGAAAACCAACACTACCTTGATGGCAATTACGTTCAATGAGAAGGATTTGAATTCGAAGAAACGTATTTCAATTGTTCAGGAAATCAGAGACTTAGCTCATCAGTTTGAACTAAAACACAAAACAACACTTCATTTTTCAGGTATGCCTTTTATTCGTACTGCTACGATGCAAAAGGTTTCTCATGAAATGGAATTGTTTATGGGATTGGCGGTATTGGTAACTGCGGCGATTTTATGGTTTTTCTTCCGTTCGGTTCGCTTTACCTTAGTTTCGATTCTTGTGGTGCTGATTGGCGTAGTATTTTCGGTAGGTACATTGGTGATGATGGGCTATAAGATTACGATGCTTACAGGTTTGATTCCACCATTGTTGATTGTGATTGGTGTGCCAAACTGTATTTTCTTGATTAACCGCTACCAAGCTGAGTTGTTAGCGCATGGTGACAAACAATTGGCCATTCGCAACATGATTACGGGTATTGGTTTATCTACATTCTTGGCGAATATGACTACTGCTATTGGTTTTGGGGTATTTTACTTTACTAATAGTAGCTTGTTGGTCGAGTTCGGGGTAGTGTCAGCGCTCAACGTAATGGTAACTTATGTGCTATGTTTGGTGTTGGTTCCTATTTCGGTGTACTATATGGGCTTGCCTCAGGTAAAGCATTTGAAGCATTTGGACGGACAATGGGCAAAGAAATTCTTGTCTTGGATTGACCATACGGTACATAATAACCGCCCAGCGATTTACTTGACGGCGTTGGTGGTTGTGTTGGTATCTGCTTATGGTGTGACCAAAATCAACGTGATTGGTTATGTGGTAGATGATCTTCCTAAAAAGGATCCAATTTATACAGATTTACGCTTTTTCGAAGAAAACTTCAACGGAGTATTGCCGTTTGAAATTATGATTGATACAAAACGTAAAAATGGTGTTTTTGATAATCAAGCAGAGGCTTTGTACAAAATTAAATCGCTTCAAAATCGCTTGAAACAATATAAAGAGTTTTCAAAACCATTATCGATTGTGGAAGCAGTTCGTTTCTTGTATCAATCTTATAAAGGTGGCGAAGCAAGATACTTTATTATGCCAAGTGTGTTTGAGTTGTCAAAACTGTCGGAATATCTTCAAACAGATTCTTCGTCAGCTTCAAAACAAATCAAGCCGTTTTTGAACGATGATAAAAGTATCACACGTATCAGTTACCAAATGGCTGATGTGGGTTCGGTTCGTATCAAAGAACTGATGAAAGAAATCCAACCACAGGTAGATGAAATTTTCCCGAAAGACCAATATAAAGTAAGCCTAACGGGACATAGTTTGGTGTTTTTGAAAAGTAATGATTACTTATTGGGCAACTTGTACGAAAGTTTATTGATTGCCATTGTGTTGATTGCTTTGGTGGGTATGGTACTTTTCCGTTCGATTCCTATCATTATTTTATCAAAATTGCCTTGCTTGATTCCATTGGCATTGACAGCGGGAATTATGGGCTTTTTTGATATTCACTTCAAGCCTTCAACAATTCTGATCTTTAGTATTACCTTCGGTATTGCTTCGGATGGAACAGTTTATTTCTTGACACGCTATCGTCAAGAATTGGAAGATAAAGGCAATAGCGTTCGCGAATCGATTACTAATACGATTTTTGGAACAGGTTTAAGTATGATTTATACTGCGATAATATTGTTTTGCGGCTTCTCTATTTTTGCAGCTTCAAGTTTTGGTGGAACTGCTGCTATGGGTGTGATGGTTTCTATTACACTTTTGATTGCGATGTGTACCAACTTGATTTTGTTACCAGCATTGTTGTTGACAATCAATCGTAAAAAATTGGATGTTAGAAAAACTAAAGCTGTAGTGTTGGAAGAACAATAAGATTGCTTTAAGCAGAATATAATATACCAGAGGGATGATTGTTTTAAACAATCATCCCTCTTTTGTTTTTGACCGAATAATAGATTATGATGTTTTATGAATGTTGAATTGCCTATTTTGCATAAAATCTATCATAACACACTTTTTAATCTCTTATGAAACACCTACTACCACTTTCTATCCTAAAACAGTCTGTTTTAGCGATGATTTTGTCCCTACTTTTTACCTCATGTAACGTTCTCAAAAATGAGGTTGACAAAATTGATTTGACCAAACCCCTCAATAAAGCCGAACCTGCCTTAAGTGATTTAACCTCAAAAGCAGGAGAAAACTTTGTACTGGGTGCTACCAAAGCCCTACCACATGCTGCTTCTGGACTGAAGGGATTTGCAGATACGCTGAACCCTGATATTAAAAAACTCATTCATGCGATTGCTATTGCAGGCGATACCACCAATATTCAGTTGACAAAATTGGGAGATAATCTGCATTGGCAAATTGGGCGGCTCAAAGGCGATTTGAAATTCACCGATGAATTGGTTGTCAAAATCATGCGAACACTCGACAAAAATTCGCAAAGACTTTTGACTAATATGCTTCAAAATGCCTTGGATTCCATGAATAGCCCTGCCTCTAAAGCAAAATTGGATTCAATTATTGGTAATATCTTAAGTGAAAAAACTTCTATGCGTACCCAACAATTAGTCAATAATACCCTTCAACCGACCATAGATACGCTCACAAGTAGGATTGACAAGATTGTTCATAAAGATATACCTTTCGTACAGCGTCAAGCCTCCATGATAATCGGAGGTATCACTTTGGCAGCGTTACTGATTATTGGATTTGTGTGGTATCAACGACGAAAGTATTTGAGACTGATTAAGGTGTTGACTTATCAAATAGACCAAATTGGTGACCAATCTATTTATGATAATCTTACCAAGCATATAAGTTCACAAACTAAAAAGGAAGACCTTGAGCCTTTGTTGAAAAATATCTTGAGCGAACAAGGAATCAATTAATGGTGTGGAGTTTTGAGTTGTGAGTGATGAATTGTCCTTTGCCCTTGCCTAAAATAGGTTGCCCTCAAAACTGAATTCGATTTTAGCTTGTATTCCAAAGCTTGCTACCCAAAGCCAAACAAAAAACCACCGTACAAAATGCGCGGTGGTTTATTCAGTGCATTACAATATCATAATACACCTTGTCACTATTTCTATGATTTATTATCCAAAAAACTACTGCATTTGCATACCGTCCATCGATGAGGCATTTTTAGAACTTCTCTTAAATATGCTCATATCCATCTGTCCAAAACGAATCGAGAGGTTCAATCTCACCAATTGTGGGTTATTCAAACGATAGTAAGTTTGTGTAAATCCTTCACCGTACGATACTTGTGTGTTTCCTCTAGTTCTGAAAATATCGTTAACCGAAAGTGTTGCCGAGGCAATATCATTTTTCAAGAAACTCTTCTTGATGGCAATGTCAACTCCATAAAAAGGTTTGATATACCCTTGTGATGAACTTTGTGCCTGACTCATTGGAGGACCAAAACCTTGGTTTTGAGTAATTGGCATATTGGTTTTGCCTTGATAGTCACCCGAAAGCTGGATTACCCATTTTTGAGGTAAAGTAAAACTGTTGTTGATTTTACCAAACACTGTCCAAAGAGCATCTGTAGCTTGCGCGTTTTCGATGTTTTGGGTATTGATTTTTGAGTTATAAAAGTTCAAGTTCGCCGTTAAATCCCAAAATGCTTTCAATTTAGTTGTGTAAGTAAACTCAGTACCATACGTTACACTCGAATTGGCATTGATATAGGTATTAATCAGATCCGTTTTACCACTTATTGGGTTGATTTCTTGACTCAAATATCTAGTGATTAGGTTATTAGTATATTTGTAATAGCCCGAAGCTAAGAAAGTTGAATTACCTTTTGAGTGACTATATGATATCTCGCTTGAGGTAGTAAATTCTGGTACCAAGTTGGGATTACCTCTAGTAATATTCAAGCTATCGCTATAATCTACGTAAGGAATTTGTTGGAAAAAGTTTGGTCTATTTACTCTTCTTGTTACGCTCAATTGTAATTGGTCTGTCTTAGATAATTCTCTGGTTAAGAATATCGAAGGGAATAAACTTATTGGATATTCGTTGCTAAATTTTTGGTTGTTGGCTAAAAGCGAACCATCATATTTTGAGCTTTCACCACGTAAACCAACTTTATAAGAAAACAATTTTGGTAATTTTCCAGCAAATGAAACATAAGCAGCATACACATAATTTTCACCTTCATAATTTACAGAAGCAGAAGTAATATCTTTGTAAATATCAGAACCTACAGCTTTTAAGGTGTTGTTATTCAGGTTTTTATTGTAATTGATTTGGATTTTTGCACCAGTTTCTAGAGTGATTTTTCCCTTCAAAGGTTTTACATAGTCTGTCTGAACGGTCAAAACTTTGTTGTTCCCTTCACCAATATTTTTCTGAATTTGATTTCCAGTAATAACATTTTGTGCATTATAATAATTGGTAGAGTAAACTGCATTGGAAGAGTTGTCACCACCAAAGTAGTTTAAGTCAGCAGAAAGTTCTTCTCCTTCTGTTTTGAAGTTTTGTTTAAATCCTAATTGCAAACCTCTTGGTTTGAAAGCTCTTTCCGTATTCGAAAGTCTATTACTAAAGCTCGTAACACCATTAATTTTGGTCGTAATTTTCAAATCTTCAGTTGGATCAAAATTACCTTGTCCGAAGAAACCAGCCACCGAAAGTGTTGCACGGTTTGATACATAGTAGTCCATACCTAAGCGACCAAAAGTCATGTTACCTTTTGTTTTGCTATTGATGTCCTGCGCGATACTCGATTGTGTACCACCAATGGTGCTTGAGCGGTCGCTGTTACCTGTAACGTTGTTACGCATACGCATATTCATAAACATCAATGAAACGTTTACTTTGTTTTGACGAACGCTTAGGTTTCCCATGATATTTGAGCCACCAAAACGGTCAGCCCCTACGTTTACCATACCATTGTAACCACTCTTTTTGTTTTTCTTCAAAACCAAGTTCAAGATACCAGCAGTACTTCCAGAAGCATCGTATTTAGCTGATGGATTGGTGATTACCTCAACTTTTTCGATAGCATCCGCAGGGATTTGGTCTAGGCTCAATGTTGTTGGGCGACCGTCTATGTACA
Organism: Cellulophaga sp. BC115SP; assembly: GCF_009905545.1. Taxonomy (GTDB): domain Bacteria; phylum Bacteroidota; class Bacteroidia; order Cytophagales; family Spirosomataceae; genus Flectobacillus; species Flectobacillus rivi. The sequence continues at coordinate 161,673 of NZ_JAAALB010000012.1, forward strand.
ATACAGGAGATGCATTTCTTAGCTTAACATTACCGTCAATGTCTACTTGCAACGAAGGAATATTGCGCATGATGTCTACCGCAGTACCGCCCGAAGTAACTAAGTTTTTAGAAACATTAAAACTCTTTTTGTCAATATCCATTTCCAATAATGGCTTAGAACCGTTAACGGTTACACCATCAAGGAGAGTAGACTCTGAAGCTAATTTGATATTTCCTAGATCTTTGTCCATCGCTGCCATCATTTTCGCCATCATCGCAGGGTCAGGTTGTTGACCTGGCTTTGGTGCGCCACCTTCCATTTTAGGCATAGATACTGCCAAAGGCATTTCCAACGTTTTATAGCCTACCGAACTGATTTTAAGTTTTAATTTAGCCATCATAGGTAAACCAGAAAAACTAAAATCACCATTCAATTGGGTCTGTTGAGCTTTTACCAAAACATCTTTTTCTTTCTTAGTATCCTTGTCAACAACGCTTTTAAGTACTACGACTGAAGCAAATTCTACGGGTTTGCCTTGCTCATCTACTATTTTGCCATACGCTTTCCATTCAGGCATTTTGCCTGCACCACCTGAGGGCATCTGTGCGAATCCCGACATTGAGAAAAGCACCAACATAATTGTTAATATCTTATTCATGATTGATAGAGTTAATTCGAGAGTTTATCAGAGGAAATTTTTATTTACTACATTTTGAATAACATCACTCTCTCTTGCGATTGATGATTCAAATTTGCGGGCAATTTCTCGAAATTCCATTCGGCTGTAGACGCAATGATGTGAACTGTATATGGATGAACATCGTGGATTAGAATCTATTCAGTAAGTTTGTTGTCGAAATGAATAACAAGTCACAAGATTATGTGTTTTGTATTAAGTTGTTTAAAATCAACAGATTAAAAATGTCTAACAAAAAGCTATTTAAGCTAAATAAAAAAATAGTCTCAAAGTAGGACTTTTCCATGACTGATAACAACCTTACAATTAATCAATAACATGTTAAACTTATGTTGAAACAAGCCATCAAACCATATACGGGACATATCCTTACGTGGACAATCCTTTATCTGTTTCCCTATATCATTTTTTTGTATGAACCCAGCAAGCTTCAAAAGCTAGATTTTGCTTTTTTCAAAACTCATACAACCAACATGATTGTTTGGGCAATTATTTTTTATTCACACCTGCTTTACATTGGTCCTAAACTATTCTTTTCGACCAAGCGATGGAAATACTTTGGCGTGTTGTTATTAGGAGGGTTGACCTATGCGGGTGTCAATTATTTAATCTCACTGATGGGACCGCCACATCCTGTAAAAGTAGGTACTTTGGATTTTTTGTTTGCTAGAATTATTGGTCCTTTATTTTTTTATACAGTTTGTATTTTGGCAAGTACGATGTTGTTTTTGTATAATGAGCAAGCGCGCCAAAAGGAATTATACAAACAAATGGAATTGGAAAAAACTGTGGCTGAGCTAAATATGCTCAAACTCCAAATTAGTCCTCATTTTTTATTTAATACCCTCAATAATATTCGTTGGCTAGTCCGCAAAAGTCACCCTAATTCGGAAGACACTATTATTAAGCTTTCAGAAATACTTCGATATATTATTTATGAAGTAAGCGATTCGAATGTTGACATCAACAAAGAAATTGAACATCTGAGAAACTATATAGAATTACAAGCTTTGCGATTGCCCATTGAGGGGAAGGTGGAGTTTCAAGTGTCTCCATCTATCAAGCCATATAGCGTTGCACCTTTGCTGTTTATTCATTTTGTCGAGAATGCATTTAAGTACGGAATCGATAGTAAAAATTCACCAGAAATCATTTTTACTTTACAGAATACAGAGCATGGAATTTTGTTTTTGTCAAAAAATAAAGTGCTGTTGAACAAGACAACGCTCAACACAGAGGGTATTGGTCTTAGTAATATCAAACGACGATTAGAACTACTTTATCCTCATAAATATAACTTAGAAATTAATAATCAAGAGGGCTATTTTGAGGTAAAACTTGAACTTATTTTAGATGAAAATTAGATGTATTTTACTTGATGATGAGCCGTTTGCGCTCAATATTCTGGAAGATGACCTACTGCAATTTCCAGAAGTAGAAGTCCTTGGTAAATTTCATGATCCAAGTGATGTACTAGATTTTCTACAAGTTCAGGAGGTAGATGTACTATTCTCGGATATTCAAATGCCTGAGGTTTTGGGAACACAATTTGTCAAAACATTGGAAAATCCTCCCTTGGTGGTTTTTACGACAGCATACAATCAATATGCAGTGGAAGGCTTTGAACTAAATGCGGTAGATTATCTGGTAAAACCAATTCGAAAAGAGAGGATATCGGCTGCGCTTAAAAAGATAGAGGATAGACTAAAATTGAGAACTTTGCCCCCACAAGAGGAAGTTCAACAGTACATTATTGTGAATGCTGAATACAAAAAAGTTAAGATATTTTATGACGAAATTATCTATATCGAAGGCTTAAAAGACTATGTAAAAATCTATATTCACGAAAAAACGTACCCTATTCTGACACGTAGTAATTTGCGAGGAATCGAAAGCCGATTGTCGGAACAAATCTTTGTAAGGATTCACAATTCTTACATTGTCAACAAACAGAAAATCACAGGTTTTCATCATTCGAAAGTCTTATTATCGAAGGTTGAATTACCAGTTGGAAAAAAATATATTGATAATATTAAAGCACTTGAATAAATAAGATACCAAGCTAGAAATTGTATTAATATGGCTAAATGATAACAAAAAAGGGGATTTTGCGTTAGTAATGTTGGAAATGAAGCTGTTTAAACAAATGCAAAACATTTCCAAATAAGTGAGAATTTTGTGGTATCTAATCATAAAATATCACTTACAGGGAATGTTGAGTAAAATACAATAGAGAAGTGGATTATCCCAAATTTATCAATTGGAAGTCGGGGTTTTGAGCCTAAAGTACCTTTAGTT
>NZ_JAAALB010000120.1 GCF_009905545.1 Cellulophaga sp. BC115SP
CAGTTGCGAGAAGGTTGGACACCAAACAGTCCACTAAGTAAATACATTTACTTGTATGACATCAAAGACCACTTGGGTAACGTCCGCCTAGTACACGATGACAGCGAGCAAGCCAAGATATATCAGGGAAATTATTACAGTGCCTTTGGCGTATCGATATTATCCTTAGGTGATAATATGACCCCTACCCAAACGGTTCTATCCAACGATAGGCTCTACAACGGCAAAGAGCTACAGGACGGTACCAACTGGCTAGACTATGGTGCAAGGATGTATTATCCTGAGTTGGGTAGATGGATGGCGGTGGATCCATCTCATGAGGATGGTGGACAAGAATCTTCTACACCTTATGGCTATGTGTTTAATAACCCTGCTGGCCATACCGATCCAGATGGAAGGATACCACATGTAGTTGCGGGTGCCATAGCTGGCGGGTTAATAGGGGGAGCTATAGAAGCTGGCAGACAGGTATGGAATGAAGGTAAGGTTAGCGATTGGAGAGCCGTTGGTGGAGCTGCTGTTCAAGGTGCAATTACTGGAGGAGTGGCTGCTGCTACGGGTGGAGCTAATTTGTTAGGTACAGCAGCTATTTCTGGAGCTGCTAATGGGGTTGGAGGGGCTGTAAATAATGCAATTCAGGGTAAAAGTATTACAGCGGGTTCTGTCATCAGGGATGTGGCTATAGGAGCAGCTAGTGGGTTAGCTGGAAAGCTAATAGGCAACGCTATTGGGAAATATAAAATTGCGAACCCCTGTGGTTGTTTCACACAAGGCACAAAAGTGTTAACAAATTTTGGGTATAAAAAAATTGAGTTGATAAAGAAAGGAGATAAAGTATGGAGCTATGATGTTAAAAGAAATAGATTAGGTCTTAAGTTAGTAACTCGAACATTCAACTATACTCGTGATACCGTTTATGCGATTTATATAGATAATCAAGTTATTAAAGCATCTGCTGATCATCCTTTCTATATTGAAGGTAGATGGTTAAATGTTAAATCTTTAAAAGTTGGGCAAAAAGTAAAACTATTAAATGGCAAGTATAAAGATATAAGTGCTATTAAAATAATTATAGAGTCAACAGAAGTTTTCAATTTTACGGTTTCTCAGTATCATACATATTTTGTTTCCAATTCCAACATACTAGTTCATAATAATAATTGTAACTTAAACACAAATTCCGCAAAAAGTCACTTTGGATTATATGAAATTAAAATAGGGGATGTATTACACAAAGTAGGTAAGGCTGACTTATCCAGGATAACGAAAAGTAGTGGTTTACCAACGAGATTACATCAACAACTAAGGTTGTTAAGAAAAGCTCCAGAGAATGCTGGTAAGACAATTAGCGGCTATGTGACTAAAGACTTGGGTGTAACTACTACTGAAGCTGCAAAGCAAGCTGAGACCCAAACTATACAATCATATTATAATCAAACTGGAACTGTATTGCCTGGGAATGTTAAAAGTTTTAAACCCCAATAATAAGTAAGTGTATGAAAAATAATTTTAGGATTGATTCTATATTTCATCAAGTTGGTTATTCGTTTGATATTCCCTTAGAAATTCAAAATGAAATAATACACGAAGTAGATTTAAAATTAAAGGATGGAAAGATTCATTTATATGGGAAAGACGATTATTCTCTTTTTTTAATAGTTAATACTGGTAAAGAAATTATAGAAATAGCTGTAAAAAAATCATATGAGAGTAAAAAAGAAATGTATTTAGAATATGTAATTTACATTCCTTTTGAACCTGTCACAAAAAATGAGAGTCGTACCATAATGATTTTGACATACTTGGATTATTTAAGACAGGGTATTGAAAAAATCTTAACAATTTATAAGGCTGATACTAAAGTGATTGAAGATATTTTTCGAAATATTAATTCTAAAGTATTAGACAATCAATATTGCTAACAACAAACTTCTAACCGCTAGTGCTGGCTTCCAAGCCAGTCCTAGCAAATTCTCAGGCTTCCAATTCTTAAATACTTCATGCCTTTAATCACAAACTATTACTAGATATGCTCACATCATAGTTTTATCACCCACCAAACGCTGCCCTAAGTAACCCAAACCTTAAAGCATCTATGAAGCGCTATCTACTTATCTATATGGCACTAATG
>NZ_JAAALB010000121.1 GCF_009905545.1 Cellulophaga sp. BC115SP
TACCAAGGTTTCAAAATCAGTGTAATTGTTAAGTAATTCCGTCGTATTCTCAGCATACTCTTGGGTTTCTTGTAGTACATTACTATCATCCAAACAATCGGCTAGTTTGAGTCGATACAAATTCAGCATTACCTGTTTCTTGCCGCCTGTGGATGAAGAGTTTGGGATGTGTGGACTTGTTAAGCAGTCTGACTTTACATACATAAAAAGCTCTTAACTAACAGATAGTTAAGAGCTTTTGTATAAATACTTATTCTACATCACTTCGTTTTATCCAGCCTTCTACTACCTTTTTACCATAATAACGAATCTTGAGCCAATTGCCTTGTTCTTCTAAAACTTCTACCTTATCGCCTTTTATAAGATACATTTTGGTGGGATTGTTTGGAGATAAACTCAATATACACCTTAGCGAACTCACTTTCAAAATTTTAACAGATTGGATTTGGTTAATCGCACTTTGAACCTCTTTGGGTATATTTTGAGCTCTTCTGTAAATATAACCATCAATAGGTTGTGATGCACCTTCTCCAAGCCCATGAAGATTAATCACATAATCACTTAACTCATAATCCCATACATCCAGGTATTCTATGTGTTGATTTTTTTTTGATAAGTGTATGACCTTAATTGGTATATTCTCAAAAGTATCTTTCTTATCCAATTGGAATAACTCTTTATATGTATTTATATTTGTACTAATTGTAGATTCATCAAAATTTATTTCTTCAAGCTTTCTCCCCCCTTGATCTGTCAAAAAGTAGTACTCCGTTTTACTCAAATTATTCAAATTATATGGCAAAGGTTTTTTAGGATGAAAATCAAATTGATAGCGATTATTTTTATAATAAAATACATACATCTCATAATTAGGGTATCGAGTATCACCATTTAAGTCTAATTTCCATACTCCTTCCAGAATTGTATTTGCAGTTCTTAAACCTTGGCTTAATGCAAAATTTTTGTTCATGCTTAGGAACAAAAAAAATAAAATCACGTTTCTCATTTCTCAATTGTTTTAAGTGCTAATTCAAAATATTCTCTTCTAGTACTTGTTTCTAATAAGGCTTTATTGATTTTTCTAGTAAGTACATCAAACTCAGTTTGCGAGCATCCTTTATTTAATTGTTCGGCCTTTTCATTACATTTTTCCTTATCCCAATACCACATTGCTGAGAGTATATCAATATCTCTATCTATGAATGCTTCATCTGGACTACTTAACACTTTTTTATAATCATCTAAAAACCCCTGTTTTTTTAACCATTCATTAAATGCAATATATTGTTTTTTCCATGTCAATTGTAATATACCATGACCTCTGTAGCGAAAACCATCTCCACTTGCCTCATCGCCATTACCTCCTTCGCATCGGTAGACGTAGCTAAATAGAACTTTACCAGAAATACTCGATGGATTTTCAGTACTACAAACAAATTTCTTTGGTACATCATCTATGCTATTCCAATTGGGATGTTTTCGTTTACCTTTTAAATCTTCTGTAAAATCATCGCATCCTTCCATTATCGGGGGTTCACTCCATCTTTTCTTTGCTATCCAACCTTGTCCAGGGGCACTATCGTAAGTCCAAGCATTATTTGTTTTTTTGTAGCATGGATTTTCTCCACTTTTAGTTCCCATTGCATTCAAGTTTGCTGATTCAACACCAATCTGTCCTAAAAAATGTGCCATTCTCAAGGGAGTATTTATCTCAAATTTATCACTGTATTTATTGATAATACTTGCTACTTCGTCGCATCTCTCTTGTGGGGTACTCGAAAATATCTCATGCAGCTGTGCTCCAGTAATAGGAAAAGTGGCTTGATGCTCTTGAGCTTTACTACCCAAATACTTCCAAACGGCATCGATTTTAACATCTTTAGCTTCGGTGTCTTGGATGTCTATTTTAAATTTGTTGGTAGAATTACTAATATCAAACTCTACTCCCATTGTTGTTTTCTTTTTGCTTGGGAGTAATACCTCAAAGCTTGGGCTTTCTTGAGTATGGATATATACTTTGTCGATACAGAC
>NZ_JAAALB010000122.1 GCF_009905545.1 Cellulophaga sp. BC115SP
TCTATAAAATAATACAAGAAATTAATCTTTCAATTGTTGAATTAGATGCTTATGTTTTCAAAAAAATATTTATAAAATTTTCAATAACAAAGTTTTCATTTCTTTTGAAGCCTTTGTTTAACAAACAAAACTTAGATAAAAGTTTTTTTACAAATCTAATAGATGAACTTCAAGATGAACGTGATTGTATTCACTTGTATTACGAAATGAACAAACATAAATTTGAACTTAATAAAATTCTATTTAATGTGTTTATCAAAAAGGTTTCAGATGTAGATTTTTGTTTGAAGGTTTTTTCTAAAATGACTAACAAAGGATTTCTTCCAGATAAATTCACTTATTCTTCAATATTTCAAAAAAAAATTGATGCGATAACTTTTTTTAAACTCTTAGAGCAATGTAGCAACGATAAAATAGTAATTGATACAAAGTTTACTAGTATATTATCTGAGAGTGTAAATAAATCCTTCGAAATCAAAAATTTTTATGTAGAAAATTCAAAAGATTTATACAATAAATTAAGTTATAGTTGGTTCCATTTACTTAGTAAAATAGTTGAACATGTACAACAAGAGTATTTATCTTGCATCATAACCAAAATTATTACTAATCGAATTTTCGTAAAAATAGAGAAAGATTCTAGATTAGCAAGTATTCATATTCGAGAACTTAAAAATCAAAAATTTTCAAAAATTTCTGATTACGAATACGATGGTCAGAAAATCTACGTAGGACAAAAGGTAAAAGCCAAAATCATCAACATGGATGAATATGGTAGAATAAATCTTTCGATTAAACAACTATAAATCTACTAAACTACTATATTTAGGGTATGAATGCTCTATACAATGGTAAAGTTAGACGACTTAACTAATGGATTTTTGCAAAAGTAACTTTTTAATATCGAAGTCATCTTGACTTTTGGTAGAATTACATAAAATTAAAAAAGGTTGCTGATATTTGTTTTGCGAACCATACCAAAGCAACCTTTTTATGTACTAAGTACTTAGCAAAGATATAATAGAATCAGAAATAATTTGTCATTTACCTATAAGAAAGCGAGGCTTTAAACCTCAAGCTCCTCTTAGTGAGATTATTAACTGCATTCTTTATAAATTGAAACTGACAACCAAGTTGAGGGATTCAACGGCATTTATTACCTATTGAATTCTTATTTAGCACCCACATTCTTCACCATAAAACTGTTTTTGGACATTATTGTCGTTGGTGTAAGGAAGGTGTTTGGCAGAAATGTTTGATAAAACTTTTGAATAAATATAAGTCTTCTTTCGACCTCTCAATAGTAAATTTAGATGGAAGTTATTCTTCATGTATTCGTGGTGGCGAGTAAGTTTCTTATCAAGGTAGAAAGAAGAGAAAGACAACTAATGATCTTTACTTGACTGATAAACAAGGACTTGTTTTGGCTATGTCAACACCTGTTTCACGGAATCATAATGATTTATTTAATATTGAACTTTTGAAGAACTTACCACGATGTTAGAGGACGCTACTATTTCAGTAGGTGGACTATTTATGAATGCAGATGCTGGACGATTCGCCGTTGCGATTCGACGCAAAAATTTACATCAATTATGCCATCAAAAACAAATTATCGCCAATATAGCCACTAATAAAAGGAACTCCACTGACGATAATTGGTCACGCATCACTGACAAAGAACTTTACAAAGAGAGATATTCAATTGAAAGAACTAACGCATGAATAGATAGTTATAGGTCTTTATTAAATCGATATGATACAACGCTTTCAAGTTGGATGGTGTTTAACTTTATCGCATTTATCATTATGGCAATTAAGAAATTTAAAAAGTCAAGATGACTTCTATCTTTTCTTTTTTACATCAATCCTATACTACGACAACATTGGAGTGTCTTCCTTATAATAATATTTGTTGTCGGCTTCCCATTTTTAGTACAGTTTAAAAATATACATAGGCTTCCCTTGAAAATTACTTTTTCCTGCGAAGGCCTACAAAAAATCCACTCAAATACGGGTGGATTTTTTATT
>NZ_JAAALB010000123.1 GCF_009905545.1 Cellulophaga sp. BC115SP
TATCAGGGAAATTATTACAGTGCCTTTGGCGTATCGATATTATCCTTAGGTGATAATATGACCCCTACCCAAACGGTGCTTTCCAACGACAGGCTCTACAACGGAAAAGAGCTACAGGATGGTACCAACTGGTTAGACTATGGCGCAAGGATGTATTACCCTGAGTTGGGTAGATGGATGGCGGTGGATCCATCTCATGAGGATGGTGGACAAGAATCTTCTACACCTTATGGCTATGTGTTTAATAACCCTGCAGGCCATACCGATCCAGATGGAAGGATACCACATGTAGTTGCAGGTGCAATAGCTGGAGGGCTAATAGGGGGAGCTATAGAAGCTGGCAGACAGGTATGGAATGAAGGTAAAGTTAGTAATTGGAGAGCCGTTGGTGGGGCTGCTCTTCAAGGAGCAATTACTGGAGGAGCTGCTGCTGCTACTGGAGGTATAAGTTATTTAGCAACTGCTGGTGCTGCTGCGGGCGCTAACGTTGTAGGCGGAGCTGCAAGTAGATCTTTACAAGGAAAAGAAACAACAACAGCAGATGTTGTTGTTGATGCCGCTGTAGGAGGCGTTGTTGGAGCAGGTGGAAAATTTGTAGGAAATGTAGTGAAAAAAGCTTTAGATAATGCAACTACAGCTACAAAGGGAAGATTGGGTGAAATTGCAACAGAAATAAAATATGCTACAAAGGGTTATGTAAGTGAGGGAAAAGCTGTAGTTCCTACAGGAAGAGCTACTCCTACAGGAAGAGTACAAGTCGCCAAATATGATCATAACTTTAAAAATATTTTTACTGGTAATCGTATAACAGTTGAAAGTAAATTTAATACCGCAGGACTTACATCCAATCAAGTAGCAGCAAGACCAAGCGTAACCACAGGGGGGTTAATTATTGATAGAACTACAAGTCAACAAGTCGGAAATGTAGCAAGAACATCTTCAGTTTCCACAGGTGCTGGAGTTGGAACACAAACAAATCAAAATCACTAACTATATGAGTAATTTATTTTACAGGGCTTCGGATAGAGAACTTTTAACTGTTAGAAACAAAATTTTCAAGGAGACAGGTATTCCATCACTTGAAAACAAAGGATTTTCAAAATCACCATTTAGAGGTATTTGGTTTGGTGAATATGACCGAAATGTTAGTGGATATTCTTATGAACTATGTAGACTAACAAAAAAGTATTTGGAAATTATTACGGTTTATATTGTTACTGGTGATAGCTACATAAATATTTCGATGAATATTTTTGAATTATATCCAGAAACAAGTTCATTATCAGATTTGCATGATTGCGATGGTGTCAAATTTCATTTACCCCCCAACAGTATATCTAAAATGCGATTAAGAAATGATGACTATACCCTCCCCCCTCTATTATACATGCTATTTTTACCTGAACATAAGATAGGTAAATATATTTCTAAGCAGGGGTTTTATAGTGAAGTAGCTAAGCTAAAAAAACTAATTAAAAAAGACATGGAAAACATTGATTATTTTGTAAAACGATGGCATGAACTTCATGTACCTGTCATTACAGATTGGGTAGGGTGCCCCGTTTTGAAATGATGATACACCTACTAGTCCTAACTTTCAAGCCAATACTAGCAAATACTAAAAATGCTAATTCTTAAAATTTTCTCATCTAACTATACTTGCCAATTACTGTAATATTCCAAATGTGTTTAAGCATATTTTGTTGTACTATAGGTAATTTTTAGGGTATTGTTCAGAATCAAAAGAAAAATAAACCACCGCTAGTACTGCCCTCCAAGCCAGTACTAGCTTGTTTTAAGGATTCCAATCCTCAAAACAAGCAGTTACACTCTATCTTAAATACCCTATTCCTTTAATCACAAACTATTACTAGATAATGTTTTAATTATGCTCACATAATAGTTTATCACCCTTCAACACCAAACGCTGCCCTAAGTAACCCAAACCTTAAAGCATCTATGAAGCGCTATCTACTTATCTATATGGCACTAATG
>NZ_JAAALB010000124.1 GCF_009905545.1 Cellulophaga sp. BC115SP
ATAGACCAACAGTTTAATTTGCTTTTCCCACAAGTACAAGGCAATTATGAGTTTGATATGTATACTGGCGACCAAACCAACACTGGTTTATGGTTCATAGAATGTAAAAGTACTGATGAATTGCCTGCTGACATGGGGCAGTTATCAGCCTATTTTTCAGTAATAAGAAATATTTCTAATTTGGAGTATATTTTCAACACTAAAAAAGCAGGAACAGAAACTCAAGCCAAACAAGCAATACAAAAACAGTTGTATAATGGTACTACGCTCACTAATATGGGAACAAATTTATTCAATACCATTTGGGGGAATACGGTAGGACTACCACAAGATTTGTTTCCAAATCTTAATCGAACTCAAGCTGAATCCGAATTTTTAAGAATGGTTAACGACTTGGATGATGATTTCTTTAAATTTATAAAAGTGAAATAATATGTTCCATTTATTAGATAATCAAGCTAACATAGCTGGGTTTAAAATCTTTAATAATACAATCTTAATATGCGATAAGAATAATATTGCATATTACAATGATGTACCAATAACAAATGATGTGGATGGTACAAGGATTTTTTGCCACAGCAACTTTGTTTTTCTTCCTTCATATTCAGGAAACAAAACTTATTTATTCTTTAATAATCAAGTCAAAGAGATTCCATTTGTCCTTTGGTTACATACAATTGAAAAAAACAATGTTGTAGGTTATGATTATATTCCTACTAGAAAGGCATTCAAAATCTTTATTTATGATTCTTTAAATAGTTTCGTTATAACGAGACTATTTAAAGAATTGCCAATTTGGGATTTAATTAGAAAGAATGATTTTATTTATTTTTTTGAAAAACGTAAAATCACTCTCTTTTCTTTTTCCCTTCTCACAGGCGAGTACGAATGGGAGGTAGATTTGGGGGCTTATGGGGAGATAGATAAAATAATTGGAGTTTGTAATGATATACTGTGGATTGGAGTTGGCTCTAAAATGTTGATAGGTATTGATATCAAATATGGTAAAATTATCCATATAATAGACAAACCTAGCCATTTTGCCTATCAAAGTGGAGCATTTAACTATTTCAGAGGACATGATGGACAAATTGATGAAAAAGCTAAAAAAATAGTAGGCTTTGAGTTGTAAGCTTCCCCAAAAATAGTACGGATTAAAAGTTTAAAAGGTGTAATATTTTTTAACTTTAAGTATGTATTATGAAAAAGAGCAAATTTAGTTCAACCGAAATTGCAAAGATTCTTAAGGAATTTGAATCTGTCAAATCCTTAGACACCATTGTTCGCGAATATGGAGTCAGCAAGGTAACATTTTATAAATGGCGTCAGCGTTATGGCGGCATGGAAGCTGGCGAACTCAAGAAGGTTAAACAACTTGAAGAAGGGAACGCTAAACTCAAGCGTATGTATGCTAAATTAGCCTTGGAGCTGGATATGGCAAAATATGTCATAGAAAAAAAGCTCTAAAGCCTTGTGTCAAGCGAGCACTTGTGCTAGACTTGAAAGAGCTATATCCAAGAGGCATTAGCAAGGCATGCCGTATCTTCAAAACGAGCCGAAGCAGTTTAAGCTATCAATCTGTTAAGGACGATCAAGTGTTAATAGATGAATTAACACAATTGAGTAAGGATCATTCTCGTGAAGGCTTTTGGAAGTTTTATTATCGTATGCGCAATTCAGGTCATAGCATCAATCATAAGCGAGTGCATCGGGTGTATGTTCAGATGAGTCTTTCTATTCGTAAAAAGGCTAAAAAACGTCTTGTAGCTAGAGTAAAAGAGCCCTTAGAAGTTCCCAAAAGCTTTACTCAAACTTGGAGCATAGACTTCATGAGTGATGTTTTGAGCAATGGGCGTTCATTCCGAAGCTTTAACGTGATAGATGATTACAATCGAGAAGTACTTTTCATAGAGACAGACTACTCGCTCAAGAGTAGTAGGGTGATTTATAT
>NZ_JAAALB010000125.1 GCF_009905545.1 Cellulophaga sp. BC115SP
GGTTTATTGGATTTTAAAACGGGTTGTCCATTTTCATCAATCTTTGGCACCATTTGCGTGTATTTCTCAGCTAAAATCTCGTATTGGATTTCACAGAGCTTTGCACCTTCGTACTCAAACAAGTCTCGTTTGAGAGAAAAGCGCATTTGGGTAGGAATAACCGTTACCTTGTACGGCGTCGAAATGTTAATAGTTGCAATTTTCATAATAAGAAATGTGTATAGAGAGCAAAGAAACCTTTGCTCTCAGGTGTAAAAATTAGTTTTCGTAGACTGGAGTAATAGCATAGGTGAGCGTCTTACCCAACGGGGCTGTAAAGGTCAGCGCATTGTCCGTTCCAGCAGTACAGCTTGAGGCAGGTTGAGCTGTAAGTGTTACCCCTGAACTATCTACAATTTCGAATCTGAAATTAAATGGTCTTCGGATATTTCTGGTTTGAGATATCCCTGTACCATCTATCGAAAATTCTTGTCGTAACCTTTCGTTCAATAAAGTCTCATAGTCCATAAAAGCCATTGAGCCTAAATCATTGTTATTTGTAATGCCTCCGTCAGCTATTGAAACAAGGTCAGAGTCTCGTGATAGCTTAATCAATTGATTATCAGTGGCTTTCTGTGAATAGAATCTTATAGATTTTATAGTCCCATTAAGATAATTACTTGATATACCTCTCCCAATATAGATAGAAGTTGTCGAAGATTTAAAGAAATCAGGATTACTGCTTCCTAATATTACTGGTCCACCATTCGCGCTCAATTTCCGTTCAAAGGAATTGTAAGTTATAGCTATGCTATCTACACCAGAGGATGATGGAATAGAAAACATTGGGTTAGATGAAGAATCACTGGAAACTATATTATCATTAGGAATATATCCAACTATTTCTTTATTATCAAGTGAAATTATCTTCCTATACCCACCTGTGCTATCGGTCTTTCCCCTTTTAACGCCATTCACAACAATAGTACCTTCTTTTGAAGATATTTCAGATTTTGGCATTGGGAAGATGTCTGATTTACGGTTAAAAGAAATTCCATTGGAAGGCATATAGCTACTCATCCATCCACCCGACTCTATCTGGCTTCCCCATAGATACATAGATTGATTATTAGTAGTATTTACTTGAAACCCTCCTATGAAAAATTTGTTAGAAACGATTTTATTTGATGATTTCTGACATACGACAAACACTCGAAGCCATCCATCATCCCATATTTCATACCCATAATCCAACGCAATACTAGTATTTCCAGAAAATTGCTTTGACAATATATTAAACTGTATATATCCTCCATTTGATGAATCTCCCCCTATACCTTCAAAACCAAGTATGGCTTCAATATTGTTATTAGCTTTTACAAAGATACTTTTGGTGTAAACTCCATCTGAAAGTACAGACATGGGTACTTGAAAGTAAACAGCGCTATTCACAAGTTTTTCAACAATTTGAGCATCTAATGAAAGGTCCGGAGCTACTTGTCCAATATTTTTACTGATTTCGCTACTATTACTAATTATTGTAATAGAATTTGTAACGAAGTTTATTTTTTCTTCCTCAATTAAAATACCAAGAGATTCTTTTGTTAAAGGGTTATGTGTAAATCGAGGAGTATTGACCGTCGCATAGCGGATTACGCCAAATTTGTCCACATAGCTACCAACAGATGCTCGATTGAATGCATAACTAGATGGTATCTTTTTCATTTTTGAAAAATTTAAATTTCTCGTTGGAGTAAATTTTACTGTTTCTAAGGAAGATAACCTCATCGTATTTTCAGATAGTTGCTTCCCCACCGTATTAGCAGGATAATCCGTTCTAGTAGGATTATAACTAATCTCACCAGAATCATAAGCATGAAATAAGGTCGGGTCAATCTCAAAGTTTTCTGGAAAGCTGTCAGC
>NZ_JAAALB010000126.1 GCF_009905545.1 Cellulophaga sp. BC115SP
ATCTTTATTTGACCTATCGTAGATACTCCTCTTGTGTAATTTTGTGTTGGCTTATTGGTACTAATAGATTTCTTCAGTCCTTCGAGATAGATAATTAATTGTTTACAGTCTCTATCCCATGTCAATATATCAGCCCATGTGGGAACTATATCTCCTTGATCTGTACATCCACAAATGAGTTTTGTTCTCGAAAGAAGTGTTTCATACTCTAAGAATTCAGTCAGAAGGGTTTGAATATTTTCAAACTATTATCTAAAGTGAAAAACCTCTTTGATTTGCTGGGAATCAAAGAGGTTTTTCAAGTATTGATACTTATTGATTTTCTTTTATCTTGCGTTCTTGAAATGAATTTATCCACTCTCCATGTAAATCACGTTCTTGGTTATTTTTGTCTATATATGGTTTATAACCTCCATATTCATCTGTATCAAATGTAGCTCTATCTATTATATGCCAAACATTCTCTCCTGCTTTTTGTTCCAACAACAATATCTCAATCTTTGAGTTTAATTTGGGATAATACTCCTCTGGTAGAGGCTTATTGGCAAGTGCCTCTGGTGAACCCGCATCCCATTCTCCTGTACCAGGTATTGCTCTAAGGTACTTTCTGTCTATAAAAAAAATCCATTTATTAAAGTCCTTCAATAAAACAGAATCCTTTCCCATTAACATTTTGGAGGCACTGGAATATCCGTAATTTATATTATCATATTTACCTATACGCCTGTATTTTGTTTGTGCATAGTTAAACCAATATTTAATCCCTTTTTTATGAATCATAAAGCCTCTACCTTGACCAAAATGATTAAGTGAATCTTCTTTATAAGGTAATTCGATGTTGATTACATTTGTGGAATCAGTATCATCATTACTAGTAAAATCACTCAAAAAGGGAGTGAAGTTAAATCCATGGTAAGCGAGTTCATAGCTATTTTCAGTAGCAACTCTATATTCTATCACTTGCTTCTTATTATTTTCTTTGTTTTGACCTTGGCAGGCAAACAAGCCTAATAATGAAATCAATAAAATAATTTGGCTCTTTTTCATAATTAATGAATTAAAATTTTTACGATTTTACTTGATGATTGGTCGAAAATAGCCTATCCAACCTGAATGCGAATTGAGAGCTCCAGCATTTAATCTGTATACTTGTATACTGCTTTTCTGGTACTACCGCAAACATTATCTCCTCCATTGGTAGTATTGTAGTTCTCATCAGCACTACAACTACTACCAATAGATTCTAGTATGGTAACACTTTTCTTACTAGCATCGTAACTCAATACAATTCCTGTATGCCCATTTGTGCCATATCTCCAAACAAATATATCACCTCGCTGAGGCTCGAAGCCTTTTTCATCGCTTTCTGCCATAAATTTAATATTTTCACTTCCTATCGCTTTTCTAAACATTTTCTCTTCTGTCATTATCCCAGTACTGATGTTTGTTGTATAGGAGATACCCAGCTTCATTAAGTATGCTCCAACAAATTCTGAACAATCATACGCCAAATCAGCCCCTGCTTGGTTGGCATCTCGAACACCCTGTTGACTATACGGGATATGTTTTGCTGCAAGCTCCTCCATTTTACTTAGTGCTTGATCAAGGGTATTGTCATTATCAACAATATAGCTTTTAATAGCGTCTATGTCATCCCCAAATATATTCATGGGATTACTTTTTCCTGTTTTATCCTTCAAAAATATATGTCCGTCTGTAGCCTCTAGTTTATTTAAGTCGACAGGTACTGTCGGCTTCCCATTTTTAGTACAGATTAAAAATATACATAATCTGTCTACTTTGATTATGTTTTTAACCCTTCTTG
>NZ_JAAALB010000127.1 GCF_009905545.1 Cellulophaga sp. BC115SP
AAAACGAGCCGAAGCAGTTTAGGATATCAATCCGTTAAGAACGATCAAGTGTTAATGGATGAGTTATCTCAATTGAGCAAAGACCATCCTCGTGAAGGCTTTTGGAAGTTTTACTACCGTATGCGCAATGCGGGTCATCATTTCAATCATAAGCGAGTGCATCGGGTGTATGTTCAGATGGGTCTTTCTATTCGTAGAAAGGCTAAAAAACGTCTTGTGGCTAGAGTAAAAGAGCCCTTAGAAGTTCCCGAGAGCTTTACTCATACTTGGAGCATAGACTTCATGAGTGATGTTTTGAGCAATGGGCGTTCATTCCGAAGCTTTAACGTGATAGATGATTACAATCGAGAAGTACTTTTCATACAGACAGACTACTCGTTCAAGAGTAGTAGGGTGATTTATATTCTTCGTCATTTGGTGAACAAATATGGTAAGCCCACTAAGATTCGAATGGATAATGGACCAGAATTTGTAGCAAAGCTATCGCAAGAATGGAGTCAGATGAATGACATTGTATTTCACTATATTCAACCAAACTTACCGCAGACATGTATTAGATGCTTATGTATTTGATTCTTTGGAGGAAGTACGCCAAGAAACCTATGGATGAGCGATTATAATTTCGTTCGTCCACATGTCTCTTTGGGAGGTATGAGCCCAGTAGATTATAGAATAAAAAACAAAACTCTCTTCTTGGGCTTCGTTCCGCTACGCTACACTCAGCCAAAGAAGGAGTAAATACATAATCAACACAACGAGATTATGTATATTTTTAAACTGTACTAAAAATGGGAAGCCGACATAGTTATTAGTGAGATTTTTAATAAGTAATAAGCTTTACTCTATTGCTTATTAGAATGGTTGCTAAAAGGAATGAAGATTAAAAGGGTAAAACAAAAAAGAACCCTACATTATACAATAATGTAGGGTATTTTGAAAGTGTCGAACTATTCGTTAGGCACTTAAATACTTTTCATTTAAGCCTGAAACAAAGTTATGTTTTTTTATGGTATTATTAAAATTTTTTGAAGTCGAATATAAGGAAATGCACAATTAATTATATGAACAAGCGATTTTATGTAATGAAATTGAAAATACCCAGGTTTTAGACTCACTTTTAAATAAGTATAAATACAAGAAATTTATTGAAAACGAGAAGCATATGCAATACCTCGATAGGTCTTTAGTAGATAAATGATCAATTTATAAATGCAAGAAATGAAATATGTTTTTATGTATCTTCGATTAATATTCTTAGTATGACACTAGTCATGTGCGAAGGGGTTTCTAAAACATTCATTTCAGATATTGGAGGTTAGACTACGGAAGTATAATATATCGTATAAAACTCTACTTTAAAAACAACAAAGGGATGTTTCAACATTTCTGAAATCAGAAAACTATAATGGTTTGAAAACTTTTATATAAGCCAAATATGAAATTTACTATTGGAGTAGTAAAAAATAGTACATAAAAATAGAATTGATGGAGAAAAAGTGAATTCTTGTAGCGCCTTTACAAAATATAAATACGAAAATCAGGTCTATAACATGCGATTTTCGTTTAGAAGTAAGCAAAAGTATAAAATATTATTTATAAATATTCAAAGTATTAATTGTATTTGTGAGTTTGTAGATATGACACCAATTGAATTAAATCAATTTGGTGTCATTTTTTTTACTACCTGTATCTTCTGACATTCAACGACTTACAAAAAACTTTAAAAAATAGTGTTAAAAAGATTTGGAAGGTTGAGAATAAAGTGGGAATTTTGCACTCCCAAACGACGGGAAAGGAGTTGTAGCGAAGA
>NZ_JAAALB010000128.1 GCF_009905545.1 Cellulophaga sp. BC115SP
CATCCGTTGCAGAAGGCAATACACTTCGTCCATCATCTATAAAATAATGTCTTCCATCATGTCTTGGCATGACGGTTTGGTTTTCTAATCGTAAAGGACGGATACCGGACTTTAGAGATTCTTCCTCTGACATTTCATAGGCATCTTTGGGCATATCGTCACCTGAGAAGGCAGGAAAAGTGATACTTATCAATAACATTACCCAAATGATAGATGTAAGTGCAATAAAGGTTCTTTTCATATTAAGTCTTCAGTTGGATGTTAGTCTGTAGGAGGTGTATCCAAACAGACTAGCAATTGTACCTATATTCTATTTCTACTTTAAATTGTGCAATAAACTCTTAGGTCAATAATCTGTTATCATTACTTGCCTAGTGATTTTTTGCTTATTAGCTTCTATTATCATGGAGTATGCTCCCATCCTTAAATCGAGGTCAAAAGGAAATGATAGTGTTGTATTAACATCTTTCTCTGCTATTTGATAAGTCTTGGTATACACCGTTTCTCCTGTGGCAACTCTAACCAATCGAACAGACACATCCGTACTCAATCTCGCTTTGAGCTTCAAAAAAAACTGCCCTTGATTAGGGTTCGGAAATATGATTGCAGAGGTGACTGGGTTGTTTTGGTAGAAATACAGTGAATCTGTATCATCGATATCTTCGGGTCTGAATATCTTTATACTACGGACTAAATAGTTTTCACAACTACCCAAATATGCGTACATAGCCACAGTTTTTTCTCCTTCTGTAGTAGGAATGAATACTACTTTATTTGAGTTTTTGCTAACAAGGATTGAGCTATTGGGTATAAACCAGACAATACGGTCAGGAACAGGTTTGGTGACATCCAATGCAACAATCGTATCTCCAACAAATGCTTGTGTGGCTAAAGTAAAATCTGCCTTCAGTGCATTTTTGCTATTTGTGAGGGTATAGCTTTTCTCGACCGTACATCCTGTTTTGTTAGATACTGATACTTTGTAAATACCTGGAGAAACAATGGTATAGGTAGATTGATTTGCACGGGCTAGCTCATCTATACCTTCGGTACCGTTGAAATACCAACGAATATTTTTCCCTTTATTTTTTGCATCCAGCGTAATACTTTGTCCGATACAAAGCGTGTCTGCTCCTTTACCTGATCCTAGTACAAAAGTTTCTAGACTGTCTGTTTCTTGAATGGTGTTGGTCAGTTGTAATTGACAGCCATTAGCATCTTTGATTTTGACAAGATAGTTTCCTGCATTCAGTGAATCAAATACTCCTTTTCCACTGTTTAATGCTATGGTTTTGTTTAAATTGGTATTGCTTAATACGGCCGTAAATGTACCAACACCTCCAGATGCTTGCACATTGAGCTTAGCCGTGTTTGTACCATAACAAATAGGTATTGACTTGCTCACTTGAGCCAATATGGCTGCAGGCCATTTGAGCTCGACTAATCGAACGGTATCTTGGCAACCTTTGCGGTCCACTACTTTATAGGTGTATTGCCCTTGAGTTAGCCCTATAAATCGGTCGTTTGATTGCTTGGTTGCATTATCTTGCCAATAAATATTGCCTCCATTTCCTCCTGTTGCCTTAAGTTGTACAATTCCATTTGACTCACCTAGGCATAAAGGATTAGATTTTGATAATAGACTTAAGTCTAGGAGGGCTGGCTCTGTAGCTGATAGTTGTGAGGTGGCTAAGCACTTATTGGCATCTTTTACCCAAAAA
>NZ_JAAALB010000129.1 GCF_009905545.1 Cellulophaga sp. BC115SP
GGCTTCCCTTGAAAATTACTTTTTCCTGCGAAGGCCTACAAAAAATCCACTCAAATACGGGTGGATTTTTTATTTTACAACTAGCTAAACTATGAATAATACAATTTTCTACCAGATTCAACTATCCGACCTTTTTACCTCTAAAGTTTGAGCATACCTATCTAGCCCTATCATTTTAGGATCTATTAAATTTGACAGTAAAATAGGAATGTTTAAGCAACTTGGGGAATTTCTTGTTTGGCTTTTTCTCGTCTTCTTACAACCTTAACAGCATTCGCTGTGTGGATTCCAAAAAAGAGCCAAACTTTCTCTGTTTCAGGATTGTGAGCCTTGATTTTATTGAGTAAATAATGCTCTTTTTCTGTCCCAAAACTCCCTTCTAAGCTAGTACTTCGTTGCTTATTTAAAATCTCTTTTATTTTCTTAGTTGGCTTATCATCTTTCCCTGATCCTTTCCGACAAAAATTCGTTTGAATATTATTTTTAGTACAATGTTTTCGATTTTCATTGGTCGCATAGATCCTGTCGGCTGATATATGAGAGCATTCTCCAAACATCTTTTTGTGCTTTAATATACTTATCTTTAGGCGTTTACATTCATTATAGGCACTGTAACTATCATGTTCAATTATATTAATTCCTCCTACTTGCATCTTATGTACTTTGATACCAAACTCGACAGGTTTGTTCTCTTTCCCTCTGACAATCGGTCTGATGTAGGGCTTGTAAATGCTCACAATTCGGTCTGAAATTTTAGCTTTGGGATTATCTAGATGATGTTTTTGTTGTTGATAAACTACCTTAATCGTCTTAAAAATTTGGGCATCTTGCGGGCTTAAATTAACGGCTTTTGTTTCATTAAGAATTTGCTGAAATTCTGTAATTCCCTTCAATAATAAGCGTAAACTTGCTCGTTTTCTTGCCTTAGTTTTTTGATGAGATTTCTTACGAAGTTTACTATATGTCAAATATTTTTTGCGCTGGTCTTTGAACTTTGAACGTGGTTCTTTCAGCTTATTTAGCTTACAAATCGCTGGAATTTGCTTTGCCCATAACCATTCGCAGGATTCCCAAAGAAGTTTGACATCAGTCGGAAAACGAATATAAACTTCATAGCAGGTTGCGTCTTCTAAAAGTATATTTTTGTCTGGAATTTCGTCTTTCCAATTCTCAATTATTTTGTGCTGAAACTCTTCAAAATCAACATGCTTTCCAATATATTTTCGTACCCTTGATACAAAAGAATTGTCTTTAATTATTTCATTATCAGATAGTAATGTACCACAAAACATTTGAATTGCCCAGTCAGTATTAAATCGTTCCAGTAATTTCTCATCACTTAGTTTTAGATAATGTTTGAGAAACATAAGTCCGAAGTAACCTTGTGGCGGAAGCCACGAGGATGCTCCTACCATAGTTTTTTTCTCAGGAAGAAGCTTTATCAAAGACGCCCAATCTATTGTCTGATAAATTGACCCTAAATCTGTCTTATTCTTAAATAAGTACAATTTAGTAAAATTTGGAGAATCAAGAGGAAAAAGTGTATATTGCATAAGTATTTTAATTTGGTCGCACAACTAAAATACAAAAATCCCCGAAATATGCCAAATTTGTGCATTTTCGGGGATTGCTTTTTGATAAAAATGCCTGATAATCAATTGTTTATACTCTAAAAGGGAAGCCT
>NZ_JAAALB010000013.1 GCF_009905545.1 Cellulophaga sp. BC115SP
AATTTGTGCATTTTCGGGGATTGCTTTTTGATAAAAATGCCTGATAATCAATTGTTTATACTCTAAAAGGGAAGCCTATTTCGAATATCGGATGTTGGATTTCGAAAGTATAATCTTCTATATTTTGTAAAAAATAAAGGTATTTTACTTTATTTCCGAAATCAGAAATCCCAAATCTGAAATTGTTTGAAATCGTTCATACACTACTATCTTCTAATTCACAATTCACTCAATATATTTTACGCTTGCAAGCCTGGGATTTCTACTACTTCGTTGGTATCAGCAGTGTAATCAACACCACCTACTTTGAAGCCAAATAAATTGTAGAAGTCATTACTATATCCTTCCAAATCACCAATACTTGGTAAGTTTTCTGTAGTTGCCTCTTCCCAAAGTGCTGCCACTTTAGCTTGTACATCTGCACGCATTTCCCAATCGTCGATACGAATACGACCTTTTTCATCAACTGGCACATTGCCACCTGTGTAAAGACGCTCGCTATACAAACGTTGGATTTGCTCGATACAACCTTCATGAATACCTTCTGCTTTCATTACTTTGTACAATAACGAAATATACAAAGGAATAACAGGAATCGCCGAACTTGCTTGCGTTACCAAAGCTTTGTTTACAGAAACATACGCATTACCACCAATATCGCTCAATTTATCAGCAATAGTGAAAGCTGTAGCTTCTAAATGGTCCTTAGCACGACCGATAGTACCCTTACGATATACTGGTTCAGTCAATTCTGGTCCGATATATGAATAAGCGATTGTCAAAGCATTTGGCGCTAACAAATTAGCTGCTTTCAAGCCATCAATCCACATTTCCCAGTCTTCGCCACCCATTACTTTAACGGTGTTTTGGATGTCTTCTTCAGTACAAGGGTCAATTGAGATTTCAGTTACTTTTCCAGAGTGGAAATCAACGGTTTTATTTTTGAAAGGGGCGCCAATCGGTTTCAATACCGAACGGTGAGTAATACCTGTAGTTGGGTCGGTACGAACTGGCGAAGCCAAGCTATATACAACTAAGTCGATTTGACCTAAATCTTCTTTGATAAGGGCAAGCGTTTTTTCTTTTACCTCGTTAGAAAAAGCATCGCCATTGATACTTTTTGCATACAAACCAGCTTCTTGTGCTTGTTTTTCAAATGCAGCAGTATTATACCAGCCTGGTGTAGC
Source organism: Cellulophaga sp. BC115SP (assembly GCF_009905545.1). Lineage (GTDB taxonomy): Bacteria > Bacteroidota > Bacteroidia > Cytophagales > Spirosomataceae > Flectobacillus > Flectobacillus rivi. Next base: position 1,188 of record NZ_JAAALB010000013.1, read on the forward strand.
TAATTTGCCTGGTGATGATGGTTTTTCGAAGAAAATACCAATTGTTGACGCATCTGATCCAAAAGCACTGGTAATTCGTGATGCCAAACCAAAACCTGTCGAAGCTCCGATTACTAATACACGTTTAGGACCGTCGATTTTACCTTTTGATTTTACGTAATTGATTTGGTTAATTACATTTTGTTCACAACCTACTGGATGTGCTGTTAGGCAGATAAATCCGCGCATTCTTGGTTCGATAATCATTCCAAATATTGTTTTTGTGATTGATACAATGTTGTAATTACCTGACTTTGAAATTGAGTGTTTATAAAATAGTCAAGTACTTACCCTAAGTTTGTTTCTACTATTTTGTACAAAACCTTGAAGGGTTTTTATCCGATAAAAGTACAAAAGTTGTATCGAGCTGACAAATTTTAATCGATTTTCCGCCATTTATCAGCCTCACAAATTCATTAGGAGGTTTTGGTGTCGTGTGGTTTGAGTGGACTCAAATAGGTGAATATCCTTTTTATTTCTTTCACTATTCTGCTACCAACCATATTAAAAAAGCTCCCGTCTTTGTCTAAAGTACGAGTACCCGTCCATACTCTGATTTTTGCACTTTTCACCTGTACAACTCTCCCAAACTGCATTAAATCAAAGGTCAAACGACCATCTTCGCCTCGTACATGACGCATGACATACCCTACCTTGAGTGCCTGAGTGGTTTTGTATCCCATCGTCATTCCTAAAGTATTGAGATAGGGGCGTTTCAACTGACGAATTTCAGCCATGACATCTTTCATCATTTCATAAATCGCGAGTTTCCAACGTGGCGTATGTTCATTAGCAATAAATGAGTAGCGACCGTACACTACCGCCACATCATCAGGACGAAGCGCACTGATCATTTGATCAATCCATTCAGGTTGGTACATACAGTCGGCATCGGCAGATAAGATATATTTCCCTCTGGCTTGCTCCAAACCCATTTGACGTGCAGGACCACAACCTTGAATCGTTTGAGTACAACTACGAATATAGAGCTTATCCAATACCTCCTGAGTGCGATCAGTAGAGTTATTATTGACCACTAATATCTCGAAAGGAATCTTTGTCGTCGAGTCAGCCAATGAGCCTATGGTGGGTAGCATATTTACTTCTTCATTCCAAGCTGCAATGACAATGCTTACCTCTGGTTGTTCAAAATCAACAAGTTTGTGGAGTTTTTGATTGATATTAGCGTATACCTCTTCAGGAATATCATCTACGCTAGCGTAAGGATAGACGTATTGCGTAAGCCAAACAGGATTTTTAAAAAAGCTCATGTCTCTAGTCGGTTGGTATGGTATAAGAGCAATTTAATGACTATTCAAGAGAAATACAAATACCTTGCCAAGGGGCTAGAGAAGAAAAAAAAGGATAAGGGGCGGTTATTTGGTGATTTAGTGAATGGGTGATTTCGGGGGTAATTAGTGTATATGAGTTAGGATTGTACGAAGGATGAGTTTTATAACTAAAATGAAATTGGTGTAGTGGCAACTGCAAGAGTTGCCACTACACCCCAAAATACCAATAAAGTAAGTTCTCTTTTGGGTAAAATAGAAAACTTCGTACACTAATATATGAGTGAGTAATGGAGTAAATTTTGATAAAATCACTCATTCACTCAACCACTCATTCACTAAATAATACAACTCTACGGAGAAAGTCTTTCGATTTTCCAGCTACCTGACTCTTCGAGCGTGTAAGCAATACGGTCGTGTAGACGAGAAGGGCGACCTTGCCAAAATTCGATATAATTTGGTACTAATCTATATCCCCCCCAATGTGCTGGGCGTGGTACCTCTTGTCCTTCAAACTGAGCGATAAAAGCTTTTTCTTTCTCAATCAATACCTCACGACTTTCCACCACTTGACTTTGGTTAGATACCCAAGCACCAATTTGACTACCTCTTGGGCGAACAGCAAAATAATCGTCCGAATCTTTAGCATCTACCTTTTCTATCGTTCCTTCAATACGTACCTGACGCTCTAATTCACCCCAGAAAAAGGTCAAACAAGCGTTAGGATTTGCACCCATTTCGTGTCCTTTGCGGCTTTGATAATTGGTATAAAAAGTAAAACCAGTGGCATCTAAGGTTTTTAGGAGTACAATTCTAGCGGATGGTTTGCCATCGGGCGAAACCGTACAAAGGTGCATGGCATTGGGTTCAAGAATTTGGCTATCAACGGCTTGATTAAACCATTTGTGAAACTCTTGAATAGGAGAGGGCAATACATCCGACACATCCAAACTCCCCTTGGTATAATTCTCTCGCAAGGCAGCAAGATCAACTTTGTTCATGATTTGTTGGGTTTACTGTTTTCGAAAAACATCAAGCTATTTAGTCAACCTAAAATAGTAGCTTGTTGTTTCATGAGCGCAATATTACGCCCTTCTCTTAATTTTAACAATGATAAAATACTGATTTTAATCGCCTTGTAGAATGATTGGAGTTTGGAATCACTTTGAAAGTTCTTGAACACCTTGTATTTTAGGCTTTTGGTTAGTAGTGTACAAAGGGTTATTACAATCACTCATTTCGGATATGGGATGCTGGATTTCGGAATTATAATCTACTTTATTGAATTCTATTTTGTTGAAAATAAAAGTATACTTCCTTATTTCCACAATCAGAAATCCCAAATCTGTAATTGATTTGAATTCCTAGGTACAGATAAATTAGTCTAAATCTCATCTCCATTCACTTTAACTTGTGATTTCATCATGAATCCTACCTTTATCAATCAAACTAAACTGAAAAACCTTGCCCTTGCTCTTGGATTGAGTGCCTTTGCGGCGGTCGGCATGACCGAAAGGCAACAGCATCTTTCTCTAACCAAGGATACGAGCGACAGCGTTAAAAAAGACACGACAAAGTATGTTCGTTATAAAGATTTACCGCTAAAAGCCTCTCGAAAATTCAAATACCAAACCGACGAAGGAACTTGGATGTCATTGGATATAAGTCCAGATGGGAAAAGTCTGGTATTTGATCACATGGGCGACTTGTATTCGATTCCTGCCACAGGAGGAAAAGCTCAGAATATTACCAAAGGCTTGGCCTTTGATACACATCCAAGATATAGTCCAGACGGAAAAAAGCTTTTGTTTATTTCAGATAGAAGTGGTTCGGACAATGTTTGGATGATTGATTTTGAGAAAAAAGATACTGTTCAAGTTACCAAAGATCGTGACCAAAACTACGAAGCGGCAGATTGGACGCCAGACGGCAACTATATTGTATTTGCCAAAGGACGTATGAATGTCCAACTATGGATGGTACACAAAGATGGAGGAGGCGGTGTGCAGTTGATAGACCAACCTGCTACATTAAAAACCATCGACCCTGCGGTAAGTCCTGATGGAAGATATATCTATTTCTCACAACGCAATGGTGCTTGGAATTACAATGCCATGTTTCCACAATACCAAATTGGAATGTATGACCGTGACAATGGCAAACGTACCACTATTACCTCTCGCTATGGTTCGGCATTTACCCCAACGATTTCGGGTGATGGCAAATGGTTAGTGTATGGTTCTCGTTTTGAAGATAAAACGGGTTTAGTACTTCGTAATCTCGTTTCGGGTGATGAAAAATGGTTAGCGTATCCAGTACAACGCGATGACCAAGAGTCGATTGCAACGATGGGAGTTTTGCCTTCAATGACTTTTACGCCAGATAATCAAGCTGTAATTGCTTCTTATGGTGGCAAAATCTACAAAATAGCCTTGAATGGTAGTAGTCCAACACCAATTCCATTTACGGTAGATATGGACATTGAAATGGGTCCGAGATTAGAGTTTAAATATCCTATTAGCGATACTACTCGTACTTTGGCCACTCAAATTAGAGATGTAGTAAGCTCGCCAGATGGTAAGAAAATCGCGTTTACGGTACTAAACAGACTGTACGTGGCCGATTATCCAAAAGGAACGCCGAAGCGTTTAACTAATTTGGAGTTTACTGAAGCTCAACCAACTTGGTCAAATGATGGAAGCCAACTCACTTTTGTGACATGGACAGCTCAAGGAGGAAGCCTCTACAAAGTTCAAGCAGATGGAAGTAATCTTCAAAAAATCACTTCTGTACCTGCCCTTTACAGCCAACCAGCATACGCTCCAAAGGATGATAAAATTGTTTTTATCCGTAGTAAAATGCGTGCCTACAAAGAGTCTGTAGGTCCAGTAGCAAATGGTTCGGAAGATGAATTATGTTGGATTGATACCAAAGGCGGTGATATTACCGTAATCGACCAAGCCAAAGGAAGAGAATATCCTCATTTTGTCAAAAAACAAACAGATAGAATATATCTCAGCGGAGGTGATGGAAGTGTAGTGTCTATCAAATGGGATGGTACAGACGAAAAAACTCACGCGAAAGTTTCAGGTATTACTACCTACGGAATGAGCATCGAAGGAGAAGATTTTGCCCATAACTGTATGCTTTCCGAGCGTACGGCTTCGGCGATGGAAGTAAACCGAGCATCCAATGCTTCTAAAGTTTTGATGTCCCCTGACGGAGAAAAAGCTTTGGCACAAATTAACAATGATATTTACTCGATGACGATTCCGCAAACGGGTAAAACGGTTTCTATTTCTGTAGCAGATGCTTCTTCAGCGCAATTTCCAGCCAAAAAGCTTACCGATTTAGGTGGTGAGTTTCCATCTTGGTCGAGTGATTCTAAGAAAATTCGTTGGGCATTAGGGCGTTTCCATTTTGAATATGATTTTGACAAATCTGTAGCTTTTGAAGATAGTGTAAAATCAGCGAAGAAAGCACAAGAAAAAGCTAAGGCTGACTCAATTAGTAAAGCAAAAACAGATACCGTAAAAATCAAGACTGACGCTAAACCGAAAGTGGCTAAAGCGACTACTAAAAAGACGGACGATACTTACAAACCTTTAGAAACAGAGATTAAGGTATATTACGAAAAAGATATTCCTCAATCTGCTATTTTGTTGAGAGGAGGTCGTATCATCACCATGAAAGGTGAGGAGGTAATTGCCAATGGAGATGTATTAATCGAGAATAACCGTATCAAAGCTGTAGGAAAAAGTGGGACGCTCAAGGCATCAGGTGCCAAGGTCGTAGATGTGAGTGGAAAAACGATTATCCCAGGATTTGTGGATACTCACTCACACATGTGGCCACAATGGGGTATCCAAAAAAATCAGGTTTGGATTTATGCGGCTAACCTCGCCTACGGTGTAACCACAACTCGTGACCCACAAACTGCAACAACAGACGTATTGACTTATAGCGATATGGTAGAAGCTGGTAAAATGGTTGGTCCACGTGTGTACTCAACAGGTCCTGGGGTTGGTTTTTGGTCATATAATATCAAAGACTCAACAGGTGCAAGCAATGCCCTCAAACAATACAGCAAGTATTTTAATACCAAATACATCAAAATGTATTTGACTGGTAACCGCCAGACTCGTCAGTGGATTATCAAAGCCGCGAAAGAACAGCAATTGATGCCAACAACGGAAGGTGGTTTGAATCTTAAATTGAACATCACGAATATGCTGGATGGCTACCCCGGTCATGAACATACAATCCCTGTTTATCCATTGTACAATGATTTGGTAAAATCTATTTCTTATTCAAAAATGGCAGTAACTCCAACTTTGTTAGTATCGTATGGTGGTCCATTTGCTGAAATTTATTACTTCGAAACAGAAGATCCTTATCATGACAAAAAGATGCAATATTTCATGCCGTATGAAGAATTAGCAGAGAAAACTAGACGTGTGAGTGGTTGGTTTTTACCGGAAGAACACGTTTTCCAAAAACATGCCAAGTCTATGAAATCAATAGTAGAAAATGGTTCATTGGCAGGTATTGGTAGTCATGGAGAGTTCCAAGGTTTGGGTTATCATTGGGAACTATGGTCGATGCAAAGTGGTGGTATGAAAACGCATGATGCCTTGAAAGTAGCGACTATTCTGGGCGCTACAGCCTTAGGTTTGGATAAGGATTTAGGCAGTATTGAAAAAGGAAAACTAGCCGATTTGTTGATTTTGGATAACAACCCTTTAGAAAATATTCGCAATTCGAATAGCATTAAAATGGTTGTAAAGAATGGTCGTGTGTATGATGCCAATACCCTAAACGAAACATATCCAAGCAATAACAAACTCATTCGTAGCGAATGGGAATTTGAAAAACCTGCTAAGACCACGAATATTGACGAGTAAATTTTTTCAGTAGCAATGCAATGATTTGCGTATGTGCTGATAGAATCTAAAAATAGCTATCTGGAAATGATGTTCAGATAGCTATTTTATTTATTAGTAGTAAATTCAGAGTATCAAAAATTGAGATGTGGAGTTAACTATGAAAATATTAATGATATTGATAAATATTACTTTCTGTTTTTTGGGGAATGCTATACAGCCAACACCTCCGCAATGGACAATACAAGCTTTTCAAAACTATGGACTTGAAAAGCTCTACAAAATACAGCCCTATTTGAAGACAGCTTATATCGAAAGTGATTTTAACAATGATGGAAATCAAGATGTGGCTGTACTAGTTGTTGAAAAACGGACCGCTAAAAAAGGTATCATTATTTTTCATCAAAAGAAAAATGAGTACTTTGTTTTAGGAGCGGGAAAAGCTTTTGGAAATGGGGGTGACAATTTTGATTGGTTGAATATTTGGTATCTAATCAAGGAAAAATATGCCTTCGAGACAACTTTTAATGAGAGTGGCGATATGATTGGTTCAAAAAAAATCTTATTGAAAAACCCTTCATTAGTTATTGGAGCTATGGAAGATGGAGCCATGAATGCTGGAGGAATTGTGTATTGGACAGGTAAAAAATATCGATGGGTTCATCAAGGTGAATAATCTGAAAGATTATGAAATACAAAAGCTTAAGACCTTTGATTCGAACACTTCAGTTGGAAGAAACGATTCAATTTTATACCCAAATCCTAGGGTTTGAATTAGAAGCAAAAAATGAAGAATGGGGTTGGGCTTCACTAATATCCGATGATATTGAGTTGATGATTGCACTTCCAAATGCACATGAGCCTTTTAAAAAACCTCATTTTACAGGAAGTTTTTATATCAATCTTGAAAATGTCGAAGAGCTCTGGTTACAGATAAAAGATCAAGTAAAGGTTTGCTATGAATTAGAAGTGTTCGATTGGGGAATGAAAGAGTTTGCTATCTATGATAACAATGGATATTTACTACAGTTTGGCAAGGAGGTTTAATGTAGGTGTCACATCGAATTTAGGCTTATTGTTAATCTATCAAAAAAGCAGTCGAAAACTATTTTCGACCGCTTTTTTGATATTATATTCCAGAATGATACATTTTTAGACGCAAAACATTGCGTCTCTACGGGTGAAATTCACATTAAAAATAATCACTCAATTACTCATTCGCTAAATCACTAAATGTTCTTCCTACAACGCACCAGCTTTGATTTCATCTACTACCGATGGATCAAGCAAGGTTGAAGTATCGCCCAAGTTACCAGTATCCCCTTCAGCTACTTTGCGAAGAATACGACGCATAATTTTGCCCGAACGTGTTTTTGGTAAGCCCGATACAAACTGGATTTTATCTGGTTTGGCAATTGGTCCGATAATACGTGTTACTGTTGCTAAAATGTCTTTGCGAGTTAAATCTGAATCTCCAACATGTTTTTCGCAGATAACATACGCATAAATACCCTGCCCTTTGATATCGTGAGGATAACCTACTACAGCAGATTCAACCACACCCAAGTGCATGTTGATGGCGTTTTCTACCTCAGCTGTACCAATACGGTGTCCAGATACGTTGATTACATCATCCACACGACCTGTAATACGATAGTAGCCATCTTCATCTCTCATACAACCATCACCTGTAAAGTACAAGTTTTTGTAAGTTGAGAAATACGTTTGACGACAACGCTCATGGTCTCCGTAAGTCGTACGAACGATAGAAGGCCATGGGAACTTGATACATAAGTTACCCGAAACGCCATTTCCTTCAATTTCGTTACCACTTTCATCCACCAAAATAGGCTGAACTCCTGGTAACGGTAAAGTAGCGTAAGCAGGTTTGGTTTTAGTAACATTTGCGATTGGCGAAATCAAAATACCGCCTGTTTCGGTTTGCCACCAAGTATCTACGATTGGACAAAGACCTTTACCAATTTTTTCGTTATACCAATGCCAAGCTTCTTCGTTGATTGGCTCACCTACAGAACCCAATACTTTCAATGAGCTTAGGTCTTTGCCTTCCACAAACTGATCTCCAAATGACATCAATGAACGGATTGCTGTTGGCGCTGTATATAGAATGTTTACTTTATGTTTTTCAACAATATCCCAGAAACGACCAGCATCTGGATAGGTTGGTACACCTTCAAACATCAAGGTAGTTGCACCACAAGCCAAAGGTCCATATACGATATATGAGTGACCAGTAATCCAACCAATGTCAGCTGTACAGAAGTGAGTTTGTCCCTCTTCATATTGGAAAACATTAGCAAATGTATAAGACGAAAATACCATATATCCGCCTACAGTGTGAACTACTCCCTTAGGCTTGCCCGTCGAACCCGAAGTATATAGGATAAATAACATATCTTCTGAGTCCATTTCTTCCGCAGGACAGTCAGCCGAAACCAACTTCACTTCGTCTTCCCACCAGCAGTCACGACCTTTGAGCATAGACACAGGCGTACGAGTACGAGTCGAAACAATTACGCGCTCAACACTTGGACATTGAATCAAAGCATCGTCTACAGTAGCTTTCAAAGGAATCTCTTTGTTGCCACGGAAAGCTCCATCGGTTGTAACTACAATATTACACTGAGCGTCGTTGATACGGTCGGCGATAGATTGAGCAGAAAAACCACCAAATACCACCGAGTGAATTGCACCAATACGAGCACAAGCCAATACTGCAATCGCCAATTCTGGAATCATTGGCATATAAATACAGATACGGTCGCCTTTTTTAGCACCGTTTCTTTTCAATACATTCGCAAAGCGACAAACTTGCTCATGCAATACTTTATAGGTAATTACTTGAGAAGGCTCGTCTGGGCTATTAGATTCCCAAATAATAGCAGGTTGATTACCTCTTGTTGCCAAATGACGGTCAAGACAGTTTTCTGTAATATTCAACTTTCCTCCCTTAAACCAATTCACCTTTGGTTCGGTAAAATTCCATTCTAAGGTCTTTTTCCAAGGTTTTCTCCAATAGAAGTTCTGAGCAATTTCTCCCCAAAAACTTTCTGGGTCTTCAACACTATACTGATACTTTTCTTGATAGTCTTCGAATGATTTTATTCTTAAGTCCATTGTGTGATTATGTTTTTTGGCCTGCTCGTGTCTTCTTTAGAAAAGTAAATTTCTGAAAACTACTTTTTTCATAGTCAAATCGACAGGTCAGAATAGAAGGTACGAATTGTTAAATTTTATACTGTAAAAATACAAGATGTTTTTTTCTTTATACTAACTCTTGAAAATGTTTTATGCTAATTTAATATATATTTTATTGCTAAAATACTATATGCTTGTAATATAATACAAGTTGAAAAGTGGATGTTGTATTTTTCAAAGAGTTTTTAAATAAAATTGTACTTTTTGTTGAAGTATAAAAATAAAAAATAACCTATAAGAAGAGAGGACTAAGTGTTTGGTAAGAAAAATTGATATAGAAAATATTGCCGATTTCTCTTGAACTAGATTATAGTTAAAATACTATTTGTTTGTGTTTTTAAAACAGGTAAATGCCTTAAAACAAGAATGGCAAAGCCACTTGTGCTTTGCCATTCTTGAAATGATGAGAAATATGATTTGATGAAAGCGTTTTAAGAAAAGTTTTGTAGATATATCGGCTTCGACGATACTTTTGGTAAATCCTCCGAAATAAAATTTTCAAAACTCCTCACTCAAAACTCAACACTTCCTAGTGTCCTCCACCAATTTCGATTTCGCTAGTCGACATTACATTTACTAACCAAATAGCGGCGCCAATGATAGCTGCTGCGATAATGATTCTCAAAATCCAGTTCGGTTTTTTTTCAGTTTCTGTGTTCATGTTACAATGGGTTTTAAGTGTTCTGTACTTGTTTTTCTGTATATGCTACGCCAATACAACGCTCTTGCAAACGTTGGGCGATTTCATTCAAGATAGCTGGGTCATCGATTGTTGATGGAATACCAAATTTTTCACCATCGGCCATTTGACGAATGATTTTTCGAAGGATTTTTCCTGAACGAGTTTTGGGTAAGCGTTTTACCAAAATAGTATTTCTGTAAAAAGCCACAGCGCCTATTTGCTCACGAATCAAAGCGATACTTTGTTGCTCAAGCGTATTTTCATCTATGTTCTGCCCATCTTTTAAAACGGCAAATCCCACAGGACGCTGTCCACGAAGCTCGTCGGCAATACCTACTACAGCACATTCTGCTACTGCTGGATGTGAGGCAATGATTTCTTCCATTGCGCCAGTAGAAAGTCGGTGACCTGCCACATTAATGACATCGTCGATACGACCCATGATGAATACATAGCCATCTTGGTCGATAAAACCGCCATCGCCTGTGAGGTAATAGCCTTCAAAAGTATTCAAGTAAGATGTTCTGAAGCGGTCGTCATCATTCCAAAGCGTTGGTAAACAGCCTGGAGGCATTGGGAGTTTTATACAAACATAGCCATCCTGATTAGGGCCGAGTTCTTCACCTGCTTCGTTCAAGATTTTTAATTCAAAACCACAAACTGGCTTGGTTGCCGAACCTGCTTTTACGGGGAAAGCTTCGATACCGACCATGTTACCCACAATTCCCCAACCCGTTTCGGTTTGCCACCAGTGGTCGAGAATAGGTAATTGGGTAATCTGTTGCAGCCACTCAAGGGTAGGAGGGTCGCAACGTTCGCCCGCCAAGTAAATAGCCTTGAGCGAACTAATATCATATTTTGCCTTTAATTCGGCGTGAGGGTCTTCTTTTTTGATAGCTCGGAAGGCAGTAGGTGCTGTAAAAAAGCATTTTACTTTATGCTCTTCAATAACACGCCAGAACGTTCCAGCATCAGGAGTTTTGATAGGCTTGCCCTCGAATAAAATGGTTGTGCAACCATAAATCAAGGGGGCATATACTATGTATGAGTGTCCCACTACCCAGCCTACATCTGAAGCAGCCCAATACACATCGCCTGGTTGGACGTTGTAAATGGCTCGCATCGAAAAATTCATCGCGACGGCATGACCGCCATTATCACGGACAATACCTTTGGGTTTGCCCGTAGTACCAGAAGTGTACAAGATATATAAAGGGTCGGTAGCGTCGACTATTTCGCAAGGAGCTTCATCTGACTGAGCTACTAATTGAGCATAATCCACATCGCGTATGTCAACCATGCTAGCTTGAGCCTGTGGACGCTGAAGAATTACACAATGAGCAGGTTTATGCTCAGAAGCTTGGATAGCTTCGTCGAGAAGAGGTTTGTAAGGAATTACTTTTTCGAACTCAATACCACAAGATGCCGAAATCATGACCTTTGGTTTGGCATCGTCGATGCGCACGGCTAGCTCATGAGGCGCAAAGCCACCAAATACTACTGAGTGGACAGCGCCTAAGCGAGCACAAGCGAGCATAGCAATGGCTGCTTCAGGAACCATCGGCATATAAATCACGACAGTGTCACCTTTTTGAACGCCTAGACTTTTGAGTCCGCCTGCTAGTTTGGCTACCTCTTTGGTAAGTTCACTATAGCTATACTTTTTTATACTTTTGGTAGCTGGAGAGTCGTAAATGAGGGCAGTTTGGTCGCCTCTACCATTTTCGACATGGTAATCGAGCGCCAAATAGGCAGTATTCATCTTGCCACCTTTAAACCAGCGATAGAAACCTTTCTCGTCGATAGACAAGGTTTGCTTGGGAGCTTCAAACCACGAGATTTGTTGAGCCTCTTCGGCCCAAAAAGCCTCACGATTATCAATGCTGAATTGGTATTTTTCTGCGTAAGACATTGGTTTATAAGCTTATATGTTTGTTTTGTTATAACTTTAAAAAGAGCAGTCAAGTTGGTGATTTTGCTTAAAAATACCCTAGTTATTCATCGTAATTGTTGGTTTATGAATAGCTATCAGTTTGACTGATTCCATGAGAAAACATGAATATTTTCACAATACTAAATTAAGCGTTTACACGGAATTTCAGTGAAAAACTCCGCTAAACTTAGCTAGTTGCGATACCAAGGGCTAAAGCGTTTACTTTTGAGACCAAAGTACGGGTAGAAAAAGGTTTGGGTACATATAGGTCTGCTCCAATAGCATAGCCCTTTTCCATATCTGATTCTTTATTTTTAGCACTCAAAAACACAATTTTGATATGACTTAGCTTGAGGGTACTTTTTACAAAACGGCATACTTCATAGCCATCCACATTGGGCATCATAATGTCCAATAAAATAATGGATGGAATCTCACGTTCGATGATGTCAAGTGCTTCCTCTCCATCACGAGCAATAAATACCTGATAACCCTCTTTTTTCATCAGGAATTCAAGCGACATCAAAATGCCAGGCTCGTCGTCAACTACTAATACTTTTAATTGCTGTTTCATCTTTAATGAGTTAGTTTTATTAATAGGCACAAAGGCATACAGTGGCAAAGTGTATTTAGATTGATAAATGATTGATAAACAGATAATTGTTTTTCTTGTTCTCCAATACTTTATTCCACTTTGCCACTTTGTGCCTGTTCACTTTATCCCATTTATCCTATACCACAGGAAGCATAAAGGTAAATTTGGAGCCATGTCCTACTTCGCTTTCCACCCAGATTTGACCTTGGTGTAGTTCAACGATTTTCTTGGAAATAGCTAAGCCCAATCCACTTCCTTTGGGTTTTTTGATAGTTTGATCTTCTGCTTGGAAAAATTTGTCAAAAATCAGTCGCTGAAACTCTTTGGCAATCCCTACGCCATTATCTTGGATACTCGTATAAATCGCTCCTTCGACATAATGTGTTGCTATTTGGATTTCGCCTTTGTCAGCCTCACAATATTTGATGGCATTGGATATAAGATTTACCACCACTTGTACCAACTTATCTCTATCTGCTTCAAATTTTGGCGCAAAACGATCTGGTAAGAATACTACCTTAATACCTTTTTCTTTAGCTGGTTGGTATAACGCATCTATACTATCTTTAACAATTTCCTGTATATCTACATTTTCTTTAATCAATTTCTGGCGACCAGATTCATATTTTTCTAAATCTAGTACTTGGTTAATTAACCGACTCAAACGGTCAGATTCTTTTACTACAGTACCTAAAAAATGCTCACGTTCTTCTTGATCCATGTCAGGATTATCGTACACAATTTCTGATAATGCCCTAATAGAAGTCAGTGGAGTACGTATTTCGTGTGCTACTGTCGATAAGAAGTCATCTTTGAGTTTATCGGTTCTCTTCAAAATCTCATTGGCTTCCTTAAGTTCAGAAGTAGCTTTTTCTAACTCGATGGATTTTCTTCTCAGTTCCTTATTGTTTACCATCAGTTCTTGAGAGGCTCTTAAAATATTGATAACCTCATCCATCGAAATATGTTCTTCTTTCGAAATTGAAGCTACCATGATACGAGCGGAGGCGGCTCCCACAACACCTGCCAAAAGCTTTTCGGAATAAGTAACTAACTTTGGGTCAGCCTTTTTGTTTTCTAAATTTAAACTATGCTTTTGTGCAAAAAGCCTCAGTACCCTGTCGGTTCGGCGTTCGCCAAAAAAGTTGTTTAGTAAAGTACGTATATCATTCAAATAGGCGGTTCCACGCCAGATAGTAGTGTTGTCAGTAAACTTGGAGTGGCTAAACACATCGACGAAAGTTACAGCCTGATTGAGTTCAATAGAAGTAGCTTTGGTTATGAGTGAAAAAGTGACATAGCTACCTATATTGAAAAACATGCTCCAAAACATCCCATGCGAAATATCGTCCATGCCTTCTAAGCCAAATAGGGCAGAAGGACGTAGGGCTTTGATACCCCAAAGGCCCTCTTCCAAAATGGAATGAGGAAATAATCCTGCGCCAATCAAGGAAGGAAGTACGAGGGTATAAAACCAAATAAATGTTCCTGACAATAACCCAATGATTGCTCCTTTTCGATTGCCCTCTTTCCAATAAATACCTCCAATAATGGCAGGTGCAAATTGGGCAACAGCGGCAAAAGAAACCATACCGATAGATACCAGCGAGAAATAGCGTGCAATCGCTTTGGCATAAATATAAGCTAACAGTAGGATGATAAATATACTGACTCTTCGGATGTTGTTGACTAAGCCACTTAGGTTGTTTTCATATTTGCCGATGACCTTGGGATATGCCAATAAAATCGGCATGACTAAGCTATTAGAAACCATGATACTTAGGGCAATAGTTTCGACAATAACCATACTCGTTGCAGCCGAAAATCCTCCGATATAGGTTAATAGTGCCAAAAATTTTGCATCGTATTTTAACGGAATCGCTAATAGATAATTGTCTGGATTGACATCATGATTGGGAAAAAGCAATTCTCCTCCGAACGCAATAGGCAACACAAAAATGTTGATAATCAACAAATACAGTGGAAACAACCACATGGCTTTGTTGAGGTGTTTTTCGTTGACATTTTCGACTACCGCCACCTGAAATTGTCTAGGTAAAAACAAGATGGCACTCATTGATAATGCCGTATGCCAAAACCACGAGGAATATTCACCTTTGTTGCCATCCATCAAAAACTGAGATTTTAATTGCGGGTGTAAAGCTGCTTTGTTGAAAATATCGCCAAAACCATTAAAAATGCCGTAGGTTACAAAGATACCCACTATGATAAAAGCCAATGCTTTGATGATTGATTCGGCAGCGATGGCTGCCACCATTCCTTCATGGCGCTCGGTAGAGTCGATTTTTCTGGTACCAAAAATAATGGTAAAAAGACCCAAACCCATTGATATATAGAAGGTAAGGTCGTCTAGGAAAATGTGGCTATTAGAAGGTGAATCGGTGCGTGTTAGGATTCTAAAACTACTAGAGATCGCCTTGAGCTGAATAGCAATATAGGGTAATACTCCCACCAAAGATACAAGCGTGACGATAATACCAAGCGTTACGTTTTTGCCATATCTGGAAGAAATAAAATCTGCAATAGAAGTGATGCGATATACTTTGGAGATACGAATGATTTTGCGAATCACCAACCACCAAAGAGGCATCATGAGGGTTGGACCAATATATACTGACAAATATTCGATGCCATAGCTTACAGCTCGTCCAACAGAGCCATAGAAAGTCCATGCCGTACAGTAAATAGCCAAAGAAAGCGCATATATGTATGGGTTTGTTACAAGGCTTTTGCCTTTTTCGGAACGTTTTTCGGCCCAATATGCTACACCAAATAAGAATGCCAGATATAGCAGGGAAGCCAAAACTAAGATTAAGCTATTCATCGTGATTTGAATGGTCTTGGTTTTTGTTTAGCTCTCTGACATTTAAGTAAATAACGATAATCAAAATCAGCCAAAGCACAAAAACATATAGAAATAGGCTTGGAATGCCTGCTATTTGGGTATCCAGATTGAAGATTGATATAATCGGAAAATTATATAGCAGCAAAAACAAGCAACTTATGATAAAAAGTCTTTGCTCTTTTAGTGATTCTTTCATGTTTTTAGGAATACGGTCGAATTGCTACAGCATTGTCACCAGGCTCATATTGATGATATTTTACCGATGACCAAAGGCTTTATGCTGAATTTGTCTATTTTATCTATTTGTATCATTACCAATTTACCAGAAATATACTTTCTCTTGATTTTAGACGATTCAAATTGCCCCAAATTTTTGATTTATTGAGGAAAACTGACTTGTCAAGTACCTTCGAGGAGGCTATATCTAGTATATATACATAATTACTGACTGTGTCAAGCAAAATAATAACAAATAAGACTTATTCAATAAAAAATAGACAATTACTTAGCTAAGTTGGTAGAGTTTTTGGAAAGAGGTATTCCCATAAACTAAGAATGTATGCCAAGAGCCAAAAATGACTTCATTGACATACATTACTCAACTCATCTATCCCTAAAAACTATTTTATGTTTTGGTTTTTGGTGTAAAGTATTTAGTGACTAAATGACTTTACACCATCAACAATTTTCAAAAGGTCAAAAGCCATCAGACCTGATTATGCATTTTCTTCGCTAAACTCTCCTTGAAGAGCGTATTTTCCGAAAATTAGTAAACCACCTGTAATAATTGGCGTTAAGATAAACATGATGATAATACCAAATACCAAGTCATCTTGTTTTCCAGAGCTCAATTTAGGAAGCCCTAATACTGTGATGCCAAACCAAGCGGCGGCGATACCGAGGAGGATCCAAACGATACCTAAGATTTTTTTAATTCCGTCCATTTTGTATAAAAATTTAAAATGTATTCAATAGAAGTTATTCGTTAATTGTAATCTGTGATTAGAAAGCTAAAGCATGTTTGAATTTTACAAAATATTCAAAGCAAATGTTTCATAGCTTTCTGAAATCCTATTGTTTGAGCCGCAGGCGAGTTTAGGATTTCTTGACTTTCTTTTGTTACTTTTCTTGTGTCAAGACAAGAAAAGTAAGGAGTGGCGAAGGGAAATTTCGTTCTTTCGACAAACACCCAATGAAATTTTAAAGATACACTTATTCATTCATCAGAAAATATCAACAGATAAACCCGCCTTTATGTTTGTTACTATTGATTGATACTGGATTTAATAGTACTTATTGCTCAAAGCCTACAGCCATTACTCTACTCCTCCTTTTTTCTCTTTGATATAAAGCAAGCCGATGACAAAACAGATACCTGCAATTAACATTGGGTATTTCAAACCCTCTAAGTATGGCTGTGAGTTAACAACTGCCTGACCAGCTTTTTCGGCTGCTTCGTTGGCATCTTTTGCTTTAGAAACTAAGTAAGTAGCAATCGCTGGCATCAAACCTCCGAATACACCGTTACCAATGTGGTATGGCAAAGACATAGACGTGTAGCGGATTTTTACTGGGAACATTTCTACCAAGAATGCAGCAATTGGTCCATAAGCCATTGTTACAAATAACAACTGAACAAATACCATCCAAATCATAGTCCATTTGTCGCCTTCGTTCAATTTAACAGTTTTAACAACATCTGGTTTTGGAGCTTCTTTTGATGCATCTGCCAATACAGTTACTTTTTTCACTTCTTTGTATTTTGTACCGTCTGTGTATTCTTTTGTCACGGTCGTTGTAATCAAAGAATCTGCTGTACCTTCTACCAAAGCACGTTTAACTTCTTCTGTAGTTTTAGCCGTAATTTCTTCTTTGTTCTTAGTGTTGGCAGTCTGGTAGATTTTCTCATAAATAGGACGGTAGCAAAGTACGCCTAACAACATACCAGTCAACATGATACCTTTACGACCAATTTTGTCTGATAACCATCCAAAGAATACGAAGAACGGAGTACCCATCATTAGGGCAATAATCAAAAGGGTGTTGGCTTGTTGGAAATCAATATTACAAATTTTCAACAAGAAGGTCTGCGCGTAGAACTGACCCGTGTACCAAATCACCCCTTGACCCATCGTAGCACCAAACAATGCAAGCAAAACGTATTTGAAATTGTACTTGTTACCAAACGACTCTTTCAATGGATTAGCCGATGTTTTACCTTCTGCTTTAGCTTTTGCAAACAAAGGCGACTCGTGCATATTTTTACGAATTAAGACAGAAACATATACCATGATGATAGATACCCAAAACGGAACTCTCCATCCCCATTCTTCAAATTTTTCTTTACCTAATGACGATTGTGTAATCAAAATCACTGCCAATGAGATAAACAAACCTGCCGTTGCAGTAATTTGAATCCAAGAGGTCCAAAAACCTTTTTCGTTGGCAGGTGCGTGCTCTGCAACATACGTAGCAGCGCCACCATACTCGCCGCCCAAGGCCAAACCTTGCAACAAACGAAGTACTAATACCAATAGTGGCGCAAAGAAACCGATCGTTTCATAACCAGGCACACAACCGATAGCGAAAGTAGCACCACCCATCAATACGAGTGTTACCATGAAAGTGTATTTACGACCAATCAAGTCACCAAGACGACCGAAGAAAAGTGCACCAAAAGGACGAACTACAAAACCCGCTGCAAAAGTGGCAAGTGTTGACAAAAATGCCGCTGTAGGGTTGTCCTTTGGAAAAAACTGTGTTGAGATAATAGTGGCTAAGCTTCCGAAGATATAAAAGTCATACCATTCGATGAGGGTTCCAACCGATGAAGCTCCAATGATGGATGCTAGTCCTGCGGTAGATTTCTTTTCTGACATAGTTGCTAATGGTTAAACGGGGTTAATACTTTGATTTAGGGTAAAGTGGAAGTTCGAGGGGCTTAGTTCTACGCGCTCAGCCCCTCTGGCCTTGCTTTACAATTTTTTGTAAAAGTGATTTTAGAAATTATATACTACTACTGCTTGTAAACGATGGTTTGTGGCTGTAAATGAACGAGCTAAATCACCGCTTGCAGGCTTGAATGAGATGGTACTTGGTAATGTTCCTGAAGCATCTGGCACAGTGCTGTCTACATCTGCCCAGTTCATTGATGAGATTTCGTATTCAAGAGCAAACTTCATTTTACCTGAATAGAAATCAACTCTTGGCGCTAATCTGAACATGCTATCAAAAGTTCTTGTGGTACTGATGCCTCTTCCTAAGAATGCCAAGCTTCCGCTTTGAATATCAGATTTGTTAATAGCATCTGACAAACCTAGGTTTTTCATATATCCCACAAATACAGCAGGTTGTACTTTCTTTGATTTAGTTGAAATCAATTCACCCCAAAGGTTCCATTGATTTTGCGCTGCGTATTTCCACTCACCAGTGGTGGCATTACGATATTCAGCCAAACCACCTAAACCAACATACTGAGTATAGCTTTGACCATACGTTGTATGAAACTTGGCGGTCAAATTATTGGAGGTATATTTGGCATAAGCCAACAAATTGAGCGTAAATAGGTTTGTCGAAATATTCTTAGAAACATTCGGAGCGCCTGTTCCTCCCCAAACGCCTGTACTAGGGTTTTGTGTATCTGTAATTCTTGGGCGGATTGTATTGCCTTCTAAACCAATGCTTGCCAAAAACTTCTTGTTTTCTACACCTAGTTGTGCTGCAAATGATGGCGTAGTGGCAAATTTGTAAGCGTCAACACCAGTTCCCGAACCAAATGTACCTGCTGGGCTAAATCCTTGTAAATCATACCCAAACAACATTCCAGTAAAAGATACAAGGCTCGAAAGTTTGTGTGTCAAGCGAACTTGTGGTATAAACGAGAATGGGTTGAAAGGAATCCCCGTGTTAAAGTTGGCTGTTCCTGGAAAGCACTTTGGTATAAAGTTTGGATTCCAGTATTGTCCTACCAATAATTGTGTTTTGTTCCAATCCAAGGCTACATAAGCATGGCGTAAACGTAGTAGGTTTTCTGTTCCGCCTCCCGATGTTCCTGCGGTTCCGTTGGTGATACCAAAGAAATCAGTTTCTAATACTCCACTTGCTTTGGCACCAAAAGCGCTAATGCCACCGAATTTTACGCCTAATCTTGTAACAATAGCCGAATAACCAAGTTGTGGAATGGCATTTCCGTCGTCGCTACCGTTGGGTGTTAGTGTTGTTCCTGAACGAGTTGGGAGGTTGGTGGCATCTGATGGATATACATCTAATACCCCATCTCTCAAATCTAAATTTCTTCTTGTATTATAGTAAATATCATTTCTCACAAACCCGTACACTGTCACTTTTTGCTCAGCAGGTGCCTCTGTTTTAGCTGGCGTTGACGCAGTTGTTGAACTAGAGGATGTGCTACTTTGAGCGACAATGTTAGACGTGCAAATAGCCGTGCCTAACACCGACAATAAAAATCTTTTCATAATCGAAGAATGGTTTTTGTGGTCTTGTTTTGTTATAAAATTGCCTTATGAGGGTATTTTCAAAAAGAACTAAAAACAGCTCTATGGTTTTGTTTTGTTGTAATATTCTGTGCTTTTTTTGCACTGGTTTATGATACAAACCTCATAAAAAAAACTATACCAGCAATAGCAGTGGTATAGTTTTGCAATTTTTGTATAGTTTTAAGACTATTTTATTCTTCGAAAAATGATGAAATTAGTAGTTAGGTAGTGTTTTCGGTAATAAATCTACATTGAAAAACCTATCGTTTTTACTTAATGCTTTAGTCTTTCCCATTTGATGAGCATGAATTTGTCGCCTAACTCAGTTACAATCATTCCTGCTCCTTTAAGATTTTCTCTATTAGCATAAAATTCAGCTAATTCTTTGTGGTTCAGTATTTTATATGTCGGATGGTATTCGTTGCCCTTTGGTACTTTAATCTGATATTTCTTTACCCAGTTCATCACAGATACGTGTGAAACACCCAATAATCGCTCAATTTCGCGGTAAGTAACTCCTTCAATGTATAGCTGAAGCGCCTTAATTACATAGTATTGAGAAATACCTTTACCAAGCTTCTCTACGGTGAAGTTATAATTACAAGATTTACACTTGAAGCGCTGCTTATCCTTGATAACTCCGCTTTTGGTGACTAG
This sequence comes from Cellulophaga sp. BC115SP, assembly GCF_009905545.1. Taxonomy (GTDB): domain Bacteria; phylum Bacteroidota; class Bacteroidia; order Cytophagales; family Spirosomataceae; genus Flectobacillus; species Flectobacillus rivi. Next base: position 21,847 of record NZ_JAAALB010000013.1, read on the forward strand.
AGAAGAGTCACATTTTGGGCAATTTGGGTTTTTCATAGATTTTTTTGTGATATATTACGGTTAGCAAATATATATCATTTGAGCAACAATATAAAAGTTTTTAGATACTTATTTTTTCTACTGAAATAATCCGAATTAGAGGTTTTATTCAAAATATTATTCTAAAAATGGATAATTATCGAAATATTATTTGTTTTGTCCAAAGTCAAGTATAAAACGTTGTACAAAACGAAGAATAATTGGACTTAATTTTTTTTTCAGTAAAAATGAAATTTTTGTCATTTTACGATAGGTCGAAATCATAAATTTCGAATAATTGCTCAAATCTTCTCTCAAAATTCTCATAGTCTGCGACTTGTTGAATCTGTAAGTTGTACAAGACAAAGACAAAAGTGCCTAGGATTTCATGCTTTTTGACAAAGTATTTTCGTTTAAGATAACTTTATATACCAATTACTCAGCTATTTCATAGTTAGGTAATAATCCTCCCAAAGATGACATTATTACGATTTTAAGCAATAAGTTGTAAGCCTTTGGCAAAAGTGGTTCCATTATTTTAACGGAAATACGTTTAACCTTTTAGCTTACGAGCTAAAGCCTTGAGTACATAAAATTAATCTACTCCAAAGAGGCAATCGCTTGTTTGAGGCGTTCTAGCGAATGTTTTTTCTCAAGCACCAAGGGTGGTTTCATACGTTCAGCACAATCTACAGCACCACATCTCTCACAGGTTTCATTAACTTTTCGTCTTGGTAAAGCTGGATCGTTGAGAAACTGAGCCATGCTACGAAGGTTATCATCAATCGCAAAACCAAGCGTTATACTACTATTCATTTTTTTGTTGGGTGGCGAGGGTTTTGCCAAAGACATAACAAAATAATGATTGTTGGTATCAATGTATTCTGATACCTGCGCTTTACACAATACTTTTTCTGGGTCGTAACCTTCTTCTTTTTGGATTTTTTCCAAATCTTTCAGAATAGTTAACGAAACCCATCGACGACAATAATGCTCGTTGAGTGCCGTACCATGTGGCGTATGTAATTTTGCCAAGTGCATTTCTTTGGTCAAGTAAAACAGCTTATGATCTACTTCATTATTAAAACGCAAAAAGAAAAGGTTGTTAATCTTGAAATGACTTGTCATCAAGTTAGATAAGCGATGATAGAACATTTCGGGCGTTGCATTAAACAAGCGCATAATGCTCAACATCATATCGCCATTCCATTTGGGACTAGCAAAGAAATATGTCAGTCGGTCAACCAATACATTTTTGTTGATGAGTACCGCACCTGCAAAGTAGGATGCTTTGAAATTGTTTAGTACTTGTTCAAAAGAGTTTACCTCTATGACCGACGAGATATATGGACGATTTTTGAGTTGCAAAAATTGGTATCCCAACTCACGACCAAAAGTAAAAGCTCTTTGTTCGGGACTTAAATCACCATTGACCAATAATTTTGATGTTTTGGGATTATACACCGAGCGTATCGTTATCAAATCAGGATGACTTTCACGCGTGAATTCTTCTATCTGATAGCCATAGAAATTTTGGAGAATGTCAGATAATAAGGTATCGTTGGGTGAAGTGATTTCCGAAATCTCGAAAAGCTTACGAAACTGCTGTGCTGATTCTTCAATATCGGGGAAATAATTGTCATACATTTCCTGATACGAGCGTAATACCGAAAAGTAAAACTGCTCGACGCGCATATCGTAGTTGCGACTTATTTCGATAATCGTACTAATAAAGGCCGAAATTTTGGCTGGAGCTTCCGACATTAGCTCAATGAAGTCGGCTGGTTCAACCCCAAAAATCTCTAAAGGTAGTTCTGTTAGGATATTCGAGTTGAGTAATTCGGCAATAGGTTCGAGCTGTTTACTCAATTTTAGCGATACCAAAGAATCATAATCTATATTTAAAGCATCGGATAGCGCCATGATTTTTTCGGTTTTGGGATATTTTTTCCCTTTTTCTATCTCATTCAAATAGGAGATAGACAAACCCGATTTTTCGGCAACTTCGCTCAATGAGAGCTTTTTGTCTAGTCGTAACTGTCTGATTTTCAGTCCGAAAATTATTTTTACTTTATCGCTGTTCGCACTCATATCTTTTATAGTTTTTCCAAAATTACGTATAAATTTTTAAAGAAAATAACGAAATATTAAAATTTAGCGAAATTTCGCTTGTTTTTTAAATTTCGCATTTATAACTTTGTTTCGAAGTTCAGCAATAAGTTATTTCTTTTTCATCAGATATAAGAAAAAGCTTTAGCGAATTTTCACCAAAAATAAAAAAAGCCATCTTTTCTGTCAATGTAGTGCCCAAGCGCCGAAACCAATGCAGTAAGCAGAGAAGAAAATCAACAAAATGGCGCTCGAAGTAAATAGTGTTTCTCAGATACTTTTGCTCAAAGCCTTTAGCTCTGAAAATAACAAAACAAAACCACCAGAAAGACATGAATCAGCATTCAATTCAAGGAGTGGAGATATTGGGAGAAGTATCACCGCAGTTTGAGACCATTCTAACCAAAGAGGCATTGACCTTTGTGCGCGATTTGCAAAGAATGTTCAATCGTCAGCGCTTGGCTTTGCTCAATAATCGTGTTCTGCGTCAAGAACAAATCAATCAAGGTATTTTGCCAGATTTTTTGCCAGCAACAGCTGAGATTCGTCAGGCTGACTGGAGTGTTGCCCCAATTCCACAAGATTTACAAGATCGTCGTGTTGAAATCACAGGACCCGTAGATCGTCGTATGGTAATCAATGCGCTTAATTCTGGTGCAAAAGTTTTTATGGCTGATTTTGAGGATGCCAACACGCCTTCTTGGAGCAATGTGATTGAAGGGCAAATTAATTTACGTGATGCCATTCGTAAACAAATAGATTTTACGGCTGATAATGGTAAATTTTATGCCCTAAATCCCGAAGTGGCGGTTTTGAAAGTTCGTCCTCGTGGTTGGCACATGGAAGAAAAACACGTTCTAATTGATGGGGAGCCCGCTTCGGCTTCGATTTTTGACTTTGGTTTGTATTTCTTTCATAATGCCTGGGAATTGATCAAACGTGGAAGCGGTCCGTATTTCTATTTACCCAAAATGGAAAGTCATCTGGAAGCTCGTCTTTGGAATGATGTTTTTGTGGCGGCACAAGATGCTTTAGAAGTTCCACAAGGTACGACCAAAGTAACTGTTTTGATTGAAACCATCATGGCAGCTTTTGAGATGGATGAAATCCTGTACGAACTACGAAACCATATTGCTGCGCTCAATGCAGGTCGTTGGGATTATATCTTTAGTTGTATCAAGAAGTTTCATCAATATGCCGACCGCCTTCTTCCTGACCGTGCTCAGGTAACGATGGCTGTACCATTTATGCGTGCTTATGCAAAATTATTAGTGCAAACTTGTCACAAGCGTAAAGCTCATGCCATAGGAGGAATGTCTGCGTTTATACCTAACCGTAAGGATGAAGCTGTCAATAAAATGGCTTTTGAGCGAGTAAACGCCGATAAAGAACTGGAAGCTAGTACAGGTTTTGATGGAACTTGGGTTGCTCACCCCGATTTGGTGGCGGTGGCATTAGTACCATTTAATAAAGCTTTGGGAGAAAATCCAAACCAAAAGCAAGTAATGCTTGAAAATGAAGTCATTACTGGTGCCGAGCTAATCAACTTTACGATTCCGAATACAGCTATTACCGAAGCAGGTATCAGAATGAATATCCAAGTAGGTATTTTGTATATCGAGTCATGGCTGAGAGGTGTAGGAGCGGCAGCAATCCATAACCTTATGGAAGATGCAGCCACGGCCGAAATCTCCAGAGCTCAGGTATGGCAATGGCTTCATCATGGTGCCAAAACCGACCAAGGACAATTGATAGATACAGATTATTATAAGTATTTGCTCAGCGATGAAGTCCAAAGAATCAAGCATTTAGTAGGAATTGAAAAATACGATGCTGGCAAATTTATAGAAGCAATCCAATTGTTTGACAAGCTTGTTTCACAAGAAGGATTCGACTATTTTCTAACAACTGATGCTTATGAAGTACTTCTTACTCAGGAGGAAGCGCTTCAGAGTTAGGAGTTGTGAGTGAGCACTATCTATTTCGGATATCGGATGTTGGATTTCGGAAATGTAACCTACTTTTTTATTTATGATTTGTCATAAATAAAGATATTTCTCATAAAATAATTGAAGCTTTTCTGCCTATGGCTCACAGTCTAAAGGGTATTAATAACCAATAACGGTTCGGCGGGGTGTTAGCCTTGAGACACCCCAATGAGCTTATTTAGCTATACTTCTAGAACGATAGTACTTTGATGAGTTATGAGTTTTGAATGCTGAGTTTTGAGGTTAATGATTTGGTAGTCAGTTGTTTGTGATTTTAAATCAAAATTTACTTCTAATAATTCACCACTCATCACTCATCATTCACAACTCATCAATAGTCTGGTTCTGCTATGTGTATGCTTTTCTTATAACAAAACAAAAAACTAATTGAAACCATGAAAATTTCACAAGAAGAAAGAATCCAACAGTTGGTAACTGATTGGACTACAAACCCTCGTTGGGAAGGAATCGAAAGACCTTATAGTGCTGAAGAAGTGGCTCGTTTGGCGGGTTCATACAAACTTGATTACAGTATTGCACGTATGGGTGCAGAGCGCCTTTGGAACTTGTTGAAAAATGATCATTGGGTAGCTGGATTGGGTGCATTGACAGGTAACCAAGCCGTACAAGAAGTACAAGCAGGTATGAAAGCCATTTACTTATCTGGTTGGCAAGTAGCTGCGGATGCGAACTTGTCGGGCAATATGTATCCTGACCAAAGTTTGTATCCAGCCGATAGCGTTCCTGCGGTGGTGAGAAGAATTAATAACGCACTATTGCGTGCTGATCAAATACAAAATGTTAATGGTGATGGGGACGTGCATTGGATGGTACCCATTGTAGCCGATGCAGAAGCAGGTTTTGGCGGTAATTTGAATGCCTTCGAGTTGATGAAATGGATGATCGAAGCAGGAGCATCTGGCGTACACTTCGAAGACCAGTTATCTTCTGCTAAAAAATGCGGTCACTTAGGAGGAAAAGTATTAGTGCCAACACAAGAGGCTATCAATAAATTAGTTGCGGCTCGTTTGGCAGCAGATGTAATGGGCGTACCAACCTTAGTAATTGCTCGTACCGATGCAGAGGCAGCTAATTTGATTACGGCTGATGTAGATGAAAGAGATTTGAAATTTATCCAAGCCGACAAAGGAAGAACTTCGGAAGGTTTCTTCTATGTGAAAAATGGTCTTGAACAAGGTATCGACCGTGGCTTAAGCTATGCGCCATATTCAGACTTAATTTGGATGGAAACAGGTAATCCAGATTTAGGAATGGCTCGTGAGTTTGCACAAGGTATTCATGCCAAGTATCCAGGCAAAATGTTGGCTTACAACTGCTCACCATCATTCAACTGGGCGAAATTTATGGATGAGAAAAAAATGGAAACATTCCGTGAAGAATTAGCGGATATGGGCTACAAATTCCAGTTTATTACCTTGGCAGGTTTCCATGCTTTGAATACCGCTATGTTCGAGTTATCCAGTGCGTATGTACAACGTGGAATGGCTGGTTTCTCAGAATTGCAACAACGTGAATTTGCTTTACAATCTAAAGGCTTCAAGGCCGTAAAACACCAAGCATTTGTAGGAACAGGCTATTTTGACGCAATTCAAAATACCGTTACAGGAGGCTTGGCATCTACGGGCGCCTTGAAAGGCTCAACAGAAGAGGAGCAGTTTCATTAAAATAATTATGAGTTGTGAATGTTGAATTGTGAATTAGTATTGTTCGGAGGATTTCTAATAATTGCGGATTTGGGATTTCTGATTTCGGAAATAAGGTTAAATACCTTTGTTTTTTAAGAAATGTAAAAAATTACACTTCCGAAATCCAACATCCGATATCCGAAATAAACAGTTTTAGAATCATTCGTAAACTCTTGATTCACTAACTCACAATTCAAATTAGGTGAATAGTTTGGTTTGGATAAAGTCTGTCTCGTATGTCAGGCAGGCTTTTCTTCTCAAAATCAGTATTTTGACCAATATTCATCAGTGCAAAAGATAGATAATCATGATAGTTTCAGGTAAATAAAAGGAAAAGTAAAATAACTGCTTTTCCCCATTGGCTGTTTATGATCTTCAGCCTCAATTACTCCTATTATTCTTGCTAAAGTGGCATCAACTTATTCACCAAATAAAACGGTTGCCTAAAAACAGCCATTCATTCAAATCAATACAATCGTTATGAAACATGATATGCTAGCAGTAGACCTGAGCAAAACTGCCAAACCAATCGTTAATCATCCAGTATTCAAACTGCACGGTGATATTCACCTTAATTTGCGTGTATCGACTTTGATTCAGGAAGCATTAAAGAATCAAGAAGGCGTATTGACTGATACAGGAGCTTTTATGTGTGATACTGGAAAATTTACGGGTCGCTCGCCTAAAGATAAGTTTTGTGTGTATGATGATAAAACTGCCAATACAGTTTGGTGGGGCGACATCAATCAGGCGTTTGAGGCCGACAAGTTTGAGGCTTTATATCAGAAAATGATTGCGTTTGTGGCAAATAAAAAGTTGTATGCTCGCTATGCGTATGCGTGTGCGTCGCCAACGCATCGTTTGAATATATTGGTGATAAATACTTTGGCATGGCATAACTTGTTTTGTAATCATCTATTTCTTCGTCCAGAAGAAGAGGAGCTCGATACATTCGAACCAGAATGGGTGATCTTAAATGTTCCAGAATTTGAAGCTGACCCTGCAGTGGATGGTACTCGTCAAGGTAATTTTACCATTATTGATTTTACCCGTAAGATTATTTTGATTGGTGGTACTGGTTATGCAGGTGAAATGAAAAAAGGCATTTTCACCGTTCTGAACTATATTTTACCACAAGAAAAACAAGTTTTATCTATGCACTGCTCAGCCAATATTGGTGCTGAGGGTGATACTGCTCTTTTCTTCGGTTTGTCAGGAACGGGTAAAACAACGCTCTCTGCCGACCCTGATCGTAAGTTGATTGGTGATGACGAGCATGGCTGGTCAGACGAGGAGGTATTCAATTTTGAAGGAGGGTGTTATGCCAAAGTAATCAATTTAAGTGCTGAGCAAGAGCCAGAAATATTTGGCGCCATTCGTTATGGAGCTATTCTCGAAAATACTCGATTTGTCGAGGGAACAACAACCGTAGATTATACCAATCAAAGTGTAACTGAAAATACTCGTACAGCTTATCCTATCAACTATATCCCTAACGTTGCGGAGCCATCGATAGGAAGTTCACCTAAAAATATTTTCTTCTTGACGGCTGATGCTTTTGGCGTATTACCGCCAATTGCGAAGTTGAACAAAGAGCAAGCAATGTTCTATTTCGTCTCAGGCTATACCTCAAAACTAGCAGGTACCGAAATGGGCGTAAAAGAACCACAAGCCACATTTTCGGCATGTTTTGGTGCGGCATTTTTACCTTTACATCCTTTAAAATATGCCGATTTGTTAGGGAAAAAAATCAATAATGGGGAAGTAAATGTATGGTTGATTAACACTGGCTGGACTGGTGGACCTTATGGTATTGGCTCACGCATGAAGTTGAAATACACTCGTGCTATGATTCATGCGGCATTGGAAGGAAAATTTGCTGACACGGTTTTTGAAAAACATCCGATTTTTGGTATTGAAATCCCAACGGAATGCCCAAATGTACCTACCGAAATTCTAAACCCAATCAATACTTGGGAAGGTCCAGAGGCCTACACCGAAAAGGCTAAATATTTGGAAGGCTTGTTTGAAGAGAATTATAAAAAATATGTTGGTTAGTCACAGTTCAATAAATTAGGATTTTTTTAATATATCAAAAAGCTGGACTTTCATGGAAATGTCCAATACAATTCAATGAGATTTAGTATTATATTACCTATTTGTTGAAATATTTTAGGATAATGTCTGCCCACGAGATTAGATTTGTTTAATGCTGTACTTTTAATAAGTGTAAGCCTATCAGACAATTCTAATCTCGTGTTGGTTTTGAGGGAGTTTGGATGTTGATTTTCTGGAAAAAATAGAGAATCAATAAAAAAATATTACCCCAAGCAGGACGGAATAGGAAAGTTTTGTGATTTAAGTTCAATAGGTTTGCAGTAAATAACTTATTCGGTTATTGGTTGTTGGCATATAAATGACATGATTTGGAGCAATGATTAGCTGGTAAATCAATTTCAAATCATGACTTGTATGTCAACCTCAATAGTTGAATAGCTACCAAAACAATCTAATATATCTTATGGGTATATGGGGGCTTCAGCTAGCTTAAAACTGTTAGCTTGATTTGAATCATAAGTAAGTATTGTGCGTAGGAAATAAGGCCTAAGAAAGGGGGATAAACTGGTAATATCCTCATTCAAATGCTACAATTTTTCCGATGTGTAATTTCTTATATTATGCCTGAAGAGTAATAGATGAACAAGGATGTTATTATTGGATATATTCAAGACACTCAAATAGTAAAAGTCTTGTCAATTTATTCAAAATAAGCCTTCAAATCATTACTCCATGCTCACATACCTTATGATTGATTCTGTTGGCGCGGTGAAAAGTTTGTTACAAGCTACCCATAACCACTGTACTTAAAAATCACGTGTTACTCTTAAAACCAAGTGAAGAATATGACAGCAGAATCAACCCTTGCACTACCCGTTGGTACTACCCTCGACCGCTTTATTATGCGTCAACAAGAAGCTTTTGCTTTTGCTAAAGGAGAGCTTTCTCAATTGTTGCGTGATATTGCTCTTGCTTCTAAAATTATTGGCCGTGAAATCAACCGTGCTGGTCTTACGGATATTACTGGAGCACTAGGTCGTGAAAACGTACAAGGCGAAAGCCAACAAAAACTAGACGTAATTGCCAACATTCGTTTCAAAAGAGCATTAGTGAATGGTGGTGAGGTATGTGGTATTCTTTCGGAAGAGGAGGACGACATTATCCAGACTGGTAACAACAATGCCAAGTATGTGGTGGCAATGGACCCACTCGATGGTTCGTCAAACATTGACGTAAATGTTTCGATTGGAACAATTTTTTCCATTTACCGCCGTGTAAGTCCGATTGGTACTCCAGCTACCCTCGAAGACTTCATGCAAGGTGGTCGTAAACAGGTGGCTGCGGGCTATATCTTATATGGTTCGTCGACTGTGATGGTTTATACTACTGGCAAAGGAGTGAATTGCTTTACGTACGAAAATGCGCTTGGTGAGTATTTCTTTTCTCATGCAGATATGGAAATGCCTACAACGGGTAAAATCTATTCTATTAATGATGCTTATTATGATGAGTTTGCTGAACCAATCAAATCTTTTATTGGGGATATGCGCAAAACTTCTGGTGCAATGGCTCGTTATATCGGCTCATTAGTAGGTGATTTTCATCGTAACTTGCTCAAAGGAGGGATTTATTTGTATCCACCTACGCGTAAAGCCCAAGATGGGAAACTTCGCTTGTTGTATGAATGCTATCCACTAGCCATGATTACCGAACAAGCGGGAGGGAAGGCTACCAATGGTATTTGCCCAATTTTGGATGTTGAACCTACGCAGATACACCAGCGTTCTGCGATTTATGTAGGCTCTTCCGAATTGGTCGATGACCTCGACAGTCGTTTGGCTGCCTACCACGAGTCTGTAAGTCGTCAGCTCAACGAGACGATTGTATAAAATCTATGATAATTTCCTGAAAAATATGATACAAAAAAGACCGTTCCACACCCGAACGGTCTTTTTTATGTGAGTACTAAGGCAAAATTAAAATAATTTCACTGCTTTAAGCTCTAGGCTTTATGCAGTAGGCTAAAAGTTAAAAAATACTTTTCATGAAATAATACGAGCTTTTTGCCTAATGCCTACGGCTTACAGCCTAATGCTTAATAATTCAATTTAATTTTACCCACTTTAAGCTCTAGGCAATAGGCTAAAAATTTGAATATGCTTTTTATGAAACCATAGAAATATTCTACCGAGTGCCCATAGCTGACAGCCGAAAGCTTTCTAATCAATATATCTCTTCAAAATAGGGTCATAGCTATCAATACGACGGTCACGCAAATATGGCCATGTGCTTCTGTAGTATTCTGTTTTAGCTAAATCTATTTCTTGAACATGAACTTCTTCGTTTTCGTGTGACCCAAGATATAGCAATGAACCAAACGGATTTGCCACAAAACTTCCACCCCAAAACTGTTGATCAGCTTCGCGACCTACACGGTTGACTGATACTACGTGTACGCCATTGGCTACAGCATGCGAGCGCTGAATCGTCTGCCAAGCATTGTATTGCTCACGGTTGGTATTGGGATCGGTTTCGTTGGTATCCCAACCAATAGCGGTTGGATAAAACAACACTTCGGCACCCATCAAAGCCGTAATGCGAGAGGCTTCAGGGTACCACTGATCCCAGCAAATTAGGATACCAATTTTAGCAAATTTGGTATCGAATACTTTGTATCCCAAATCGCCTGGCGTAAAATAGAATTTCTCATAATACCCCGGATCGTCTGGAATGTGCATTTTACGATATTTTCCTAAATACGTTCCGTCAGCATCCAAAACTGCCGTAGTGTTATGATATAATCCAGCGGCTCTTTTCTCAAATAATGAAGCGATAATGACAACGCCCAATTCTTTGGCAACAGCCGATAAGGTATCTGTCGATGGGCCTGGAATAGCCTCTGCTAATTTGAAGTTTTCGTGGTCTTCAACATCACAGAAATATAATGAAGTAAATAACTCTTGAAGACAAACAATTTGAGCGCCTTTAGCGGCTGCTTCACGAATACCCGCAATAGCCTTTTGCATATTGCTAGCCACATCAACCGAACAAGACATTTGTACTAGGCCAATATTTACTTTTTTCATGATATTTAATTTGTTTTAAATAAATTCTGTTCTAAATCTTTAAAATTCAAATCGTTGACGCATTTGAAATGCCCCAGTGGGCACTTTTCAAACCCAATTTTAGAGCATGGTCTACATCCGATTTCCTTATTTTCGATAGCTACAAATGGTGTTTGATAAGGATACATCCCAAATTCAGGAACTGTATTTCCCCAAATCGATACCACTTTCTTTTTTAAGGCAGCCGCTACGTGCATCATGCCTGTATCGTGGCTAATTACCCAAAGCGATTGTTGAATCAATGAGGCTGATTGATTGAGATTACAATTGCCACAAGTATTCAGAATAACCTTTCCTTTAAGTACTTTCACCACCTGTTCAGCTTCTGTTTTATCCTCTGGTCCACCAATCAGAATAATCGGATGCGATACCTCTTGGCATACTTCAATGATCTTTTTTACAGGAAGTTTTTTCGTTGCATGTTGTCCGCCAATGGCATAAACCACAAATCCTTTACGATATTCTTCTGGAAGCCAATCCGTTGGTAATTGGTCTTTTTCAGGAATAAAATAATCTAAGCCTTTGTTGTCATTCTTAATGCCAAGCGTTGCGGTAGTAGCCAAATAGCGCTCTACGATATGCACATGAGGCATCAGATTTTTTTTAAACTTAACTAAAATCCATTTTCTGAAATTGAGTTTGTCAAAACTAAAGGCTTTTACCCCCAACCTAAACTTAATAATTCGGGTTCGCAAATTGTTGTGAAGGTCGATGACATAATCAAATTGTTCAGCTTTTAGTTCATCTACAAAAGTCGATAATGAGCCCTCCAACACGTGGGTTTTATCCACATACGGATTGTTGTTCAGTAAAGACTGATAGCTTTTTTTTGTCGCAAAATGTACTTGAGCATCAGGATATTGTTGCTTGATACAGCGAATTACGGGAGTTGTCAATACAATATCACCAATAGATGAAAAGCGAAGAATAAGGAATTTTGTCTGAGGCATGGTGGCCAGTGTTAATTTTTCGCAAAGATACACAAAATACTTTTCCGAATCACTTTGCGGGTGCTTTTGAGCTATTGTCTTAACGTAGGAGTAAAGAATATAACCTGCCTTAGATTTTTGCTACGACTTTATTATGACCTAAAAACAATAATAGGCATCTCTATCGGGAGAAGCCTATTAATAAGATTACCTAACCACTAATTGTTATTTGATGAGAACCTCAAGCGAAAGTTTATAAAACGTCGGAGATTACACACTCACAAATATTCAGAAAGAACTTTCATACAAACAAACTATGGTTTGTAACAGGTCTATTTCGATTTGTATATGGGCGATATGAACTAACAACTGGTTAGTTAGAAAGCTTTTTTAATACATATTTTTCTTTTCCTTTGCGTCCTTTCATACAATCTTTGGTATCTGGGTCTTGCTGTTGACAGTCGATATTATAGATAATCAAAGAGTCGTCTTTAAACTCATAAATGTAAGATTGACCAGTCATAGCGTCTTTGACTTTGTTGAGAACAATGAGGTCAAACGGTAGGATTTTTTCAATAAAATCACATTTCGGGAAAAAGTATTTGATATTAGGTAGCCCCGTTACTGTGCCATTTGCATTAAACTTGACTGGTTTACCATTTAATTCATAGTTGCCCTCAAATAAGATTTCCTCCAAACACATCGTTGGGTCGGTCGACTTAATTTTGACAAAGGTTTCTTTACCAACTTTGATTTTCTTGTCTGCATCAATAATGCTTATCGCTCCGATTTTTTCTTTAGGTTCGGTGCGCCATAATTCATAGCCATTACCAACAGGTTTTAATACTGTTTCTTCGCCTTCATGGAAGTTCCAACCCAGAAACTGCCCGCCTTTAAGTTGTTTGCTAAAAACAATATTACTCTGAAAATAACTAGAGAAAGCTTTCATGGGCGATTTGGTTTTCATGAGTGTATTGTAGTACTTTTCATTAATCCACTGTCCAGCGAAAGGATTGGTTTGAGCAAAAAGATTTGGCGTTAATCCGAATAGGAAAACGAAGATTTTGAAATAACGAAAGGTCATTTTGAGAAAAAATTTAGGGTTCAGCGGAAGCAAGTTAATGAATTATTACAAAAGTCAGCAAGAAAAGGGATAACTTTACAGACCGAACGTAAACCTCTCAATTTACAAGGCTGAGGTTGGACGTCGATGATTGATTTTTGAAACCGAAAAAACAATGGCTGAACAGAAACAAGATACGGCATCTGCATTAAAAGACATTATTTCACATGCCAAAGAATATGGCTTTGTGTTTCCTTCTTCTGAGATTTATGACGGTCTACAAGCCGTATATGACTACGGTCAAAATGGTGTTGAGTTAAAAAACAACCTTAAAACTTTGTGGTGGAAAGCGATGACTATGTTGAACGACAACGTAGTAGGTATTGATGCTTCCATCTTTATGCACCCTCTCACTTGGAAAGCTTCTGGGCACGTTGACTCTTTCAACGACCCAATGATTGATAACAAAGATTCGAAAAAACGCTACCGTGCCGACCAATTGTTGGAAGGTCGCGCTGAAGAATACGAAAAAGCAGGTACTCCAGAAAAAGGTAAAGCTTTATTAGAAGCTATGGCAAAAGCCATGACCGACGACGATATGTCTGGCTTACGTCAACTGATTTTGGATGAAGAAATTAAATGTCCTATTTCAGGTACAGGCAACTGGACCGAAGTTCGTCAGTTCAACTTGATGTTCTCTACACAAGTAGGTGCAGTTTCTGAAGATGCTTCATTGATTTATCTTCGTCCAGAAACGGCTCAGGGTATCTTTGTAAACTTCTTGAACGTACAAAAATCAGGTCGTATGAAAGTGCCATTTGGTATTGCCCAAATTGGTAAGGCTTTCCGTAACGAGATTGTAGCTCGTAACTTCATCTTCCGTATGCGTGAATTTGAACAAATGGAAATGCAATTTTTCTGTCGCCCTGGTACCGAAATGCAATGGTACAATGCTTGGAAAGAAACTCGCTTGAAATTCCACAAAGCTATTGGTTTGCCAGCAGAAAAATTACGTTACCACGACCACGAGAAATTGGCTCACTATGCCAATGCCGCTGTGGATATTGAGTATGAATTCCCATTCGGTTTCAAAGAAATGGAAGGTATTCACTCTCGTACAGATTTTGACTTAAAATCGCACCAAGGACTTTCGAAGAAAAAACAACAATACTTCGATGCAGACTTGGACGAAAATGGTAAACCTTACGGAAATTATATTCCTTACGTAGTAGAAACGTCAGTAGGAGCCGACCGTTTGTTCTTAGCAGTACTTTGTAATGCTTATACTAACGAGGTAGTAGGCGAGGGAGAAGCAGCGAAAGAAAGAACATACTTGAAGTTCCACCCATCTGTCGCTCCAATTAAGGCAGCTGTGTTGCCATTGGTGAAAAAAGACGGTTTAGCAGAAAAAGCACAAGATATTTACCACTCATTGAAGCGTTCATTCAACGTAACTTATGATGACGGTGGAGCGATTGGTAAGCGTTATACTCGCCAAGACTTGGCAGGAACACCTTTCTGTATTGCTGTGGATTACCAAACAATGGAAGATAATACCGTTACGATTCGTCACCGTGATAGCATGGAGCAGGAGCGTGTAGCGATTGCTGATCTTCGTGAAAAAATTGGCTTTGCCGTTTCGATGGAGAGAGTTTTTGAACAATTGTAAAAGATTCTTTTTCAAAATATAAAAACGCCTAGTAAGTTCGCTTGCTAGGCGTTTTTGTTGAAATACCTTGGTAAACAATTCTGGTTTGTTTTTTAAAACTGAAACTCCTTTTTTCTAGAGTTTTTCAAGGTAAAATATAACTCACAAAAAAATCTCAGTAACTTTATTTTATCAAACAATAAAACATTTGTAACATGATCACTATCAACAATGAAGGCGAATACGAAAAAGCTTCAGACCGCGCAGACGAGATTTTCGGTGCAAAACCAGGCACACCCGAACACAAAGAATTACAAGAGCTATTGAAAGCTTTGAAAAAGTATGAAGATGATTTTGTAAAAATGTTGAAAGGTTATAATTCCTAATTGTCTTCAAACTTTATATTCAATTTGCTTTTTACACTCATGAAACAAACTTACCTCTTTTTGATTTTTGTGTCGATGGCATTGAATTTACCGGCACAAAAAAGACTACGTGATTATGGCGTCAAAATCGGCGTCATGAAAACAGGAACGCTTAATGCCATCACTGATGTCAAGGGCGTGAAGGTAGGTCATACCACTATTCAGCAGGGCGATACCATTAATACAGGAGTAACAGCCATTATTCCTGCCGAAGGGAATCTTTTTCAAAGTAAAGTGCCAGCAGCAATATACATAGGCAATGGCTTTGGAAAACTCATGGGAATATCTCAAGTGAAAGAACTTGGCAATATAGAAACGCCTATCATCCTGACCAACACCTTGTCGATTGCCACTGCTGCTGATGCCATCATTGACTATTCAGTATCCCAAAAAGAAAATCAAAATCTACGTTCTGTCAATGCAATTGTTGGAGAAACCAACGATAGCTATCTCAATGATATAGTGGGGCGTCATGTCAAAAAGCAACATGTACTAAAGGCAATTGAGAATGCCAAAAATGGTGCGGTGACTGAAGGAAATGTAGGTGCTGGAACAGGAACGGTTTGTTTTGGTTTTAAGGGCGGTATTGGTACAGCCTCAAGAGTATTGCCCAAAGCATCGGGAGGATATACCGTTGGTGTGCTGGTACAAACCAATTTTGGAGGTGTATTGCAAATCGATGGAGTGCCCGTAGGCGTGGCGTTGAACCAATATTTTCTCAATAACCAGCTAAATGACCCTGCTGATGGTTCTTGTATGATTGTAGTGATTACTGATGCACCAGTTACGTCCAGAAACCTCGAACGAATCGCTAAAAGAGCCATGATGGGATTAGCCAAAACGGGCGGTATTGCTTCCAATGGAAGTGGTGATTATGTCATTGCTATATCCAATGCAGAAGGCCTACGTGTCGCTCACGATTCTAAAGAAAAATTGCAAACCGTACAAGAACTACGAAATGACGAGATTTCGCCTTTATTTTTGGCTACCATTGAAGCCACAGAGGAGGCTATTCTCAATTCACTTTTTGCTGCCAAAACCCTTAAAGGTAAAAACGGAACGATTCAAGCGTTACCCATTGATAAAACAATTGGGTTGTTGAGAGAGTATAAGAAAATCAACTAAAAGGGGATAGGCAAAGAGGCATTAGGCACTAGTAATGAAAAGTTTTCAAAATATGACCAATCACACTCTTGCCTAATGCCTTTTTGCCTGACCCCTAAAACCCATCCGAACCATTTCACTAGAAAATGAAAAAAGCTATCCTTCTTCTCTGCTTCGCCATTGGCGCTAAAGCACAAGTCAAAACACTTCCTTTCGACAAAAAAGTCCCTACTGGTATTTCCGTAAAAGGCAAAGTATCAGATGCTATTAAGTGGCAAGATCAGACGGGCGAAAATATTGTTTTTCTGAGCGTTGAAAGAAAACAGGTTACTGGGGTAGATACACCTTCTGGAGATGCCCAAACTGCTAAAGTGCATGCATATCAGTATAACAAACAAGGGGATAAATACCAACTTGTTTGGGAATTGAAAGATGGCATAGACGAATGCCCATTGGATGTTGCTGCTACATTTATTCCTAAATCGCTACAAGTAACTGACCTTGATGCAAACCAAAAAGGAGAAGTATCATTTTTGTACAAAACAGCTTGCCGTGGTGATGTGAGTCCAGCTGCATTGAAACTATTGGTCTATGAACAAAAAAACAAATATATTCTCCGTGGCGAAACTTATGTCAAAATGGTGAAAGAGGGCGGTAAGTTTACGGTCGACAAAAGTTTTACCACAGCACCAAAGGGCTTTTTAGATTTTGCTAAAAAACAATGGAATAAATTCAAAGTGGAAGAAAGCTTTGAATAGAAATAGAGAGTGACAATTTCGGATTTCGGATATTGGATTGCAGATTTGCTGGAATTTTCTCTACCGCCTTTGTTGGAGTTTTTTCTCCAACAAACTTGCGTAAGCAACAAAGGCACTATCCTTGTTATTTAACTGTGGCTAGTTGCTGACGCTCCTCTCGTTGGATAAAACTCCAACGAGGGCGAAAATTTACATTCGCAATTCATCATTCAAAACTCATCATTCATAACTAATACATCTCCCTTCATTTAAAATTATTTTATGAAAAAAACAATCTCAACAATGTTACTGGCCACGCTAGTAAGCTGGCAAGTAACTCATGCCCAAGGACCACGAACTGCCGAGGTATGGCTGACTCATGCAGATCAATCAAAACTGTTTGAGAAACAAGCGGAAACCTTTACGTTCAGTCCCCAATCAAGTACACTTCCTACGATTTTTGTAGATGAAAAACAGAAGTTTCAATCTATGGATGGGTTTGGATTTACCTTGACAGGGGGAAGTGCAACTTTGTTATGGCAAATGGATGCCGACAAGCGTAAGGCACTTTTAAAAGAACTGTTTGCTTTCGATGGTAAAAATATTGGTATTAGCTATCTACGCGTTAGTATCGGTGCTTCGGATTTGAGCGATCACGTATTTACCTACAATGATTTGCCGACAGGTCAAACTGATGAAAAGATTCAAAAGTTTGATTTGACAGAGGAAAAAAAGGCTCTAATTCCTGTTCTAAGAGAGATTTTGGCAATTAATCCTGCTATTAAAATTTTAGGGTCACCTTGGACACCGCCCGTGTGGATGAAGACCAATGGTAACTCGAAAGGAGGAAGCCTTTTGCCAAAATATTATGATGCCTACGCTTTATACTTGGTCAAATATATTCAAAGTATGAAAAAAGAAGGTGTCAATATTGATGCTATCACCATCCAGAACGAGCCATTGCATCCAGGCAATAATCCAAGTTTGTTGATGCAACCTGAAGAACAAGGAGCCTTTATCAAACAAAGTTTAGGTAAAGCGTTGAAATCAGCAAAAATTACTACTAAAATCTGGTTGTATGACCACAACGCCGACAGACCAGATTATCCAATTGCTATCTTAAATGATCCAGAAGTACGCCAGTATGTCGACGGTTCAGCTTTTCACTTGTATGGAGGAAGCGTAGAAAGTATTAGACAAGTACACGAAGCTCATCCAGACAAGAATCTTTATTTTACAGAACAATGGATTGGAGCGCCTGGGAATTTTGCAGGAGATTTGGCTTGGCACACTAAGACCTTAATCATTGGAGCGCCGCGTAACTGGTGCAAAACGGTATTGGAATGGAATCTCGCAGCCGACCCACAGCAAAATCCACATACAGAAGGAGGTTGTACAGAATGTTTGGGAGCTCTGACGATTGATAAAAACGAGATTAAGCGTAATCCAGCCTATTATATTGTAGCGCATGCTTCAAAATTTGTCCGTCCCAATGCTCAAAGAATTGCCTCAAATACAACTATGGGATTACAAAATATTGCATTTAAAACAGCAGAAGGGCGTATTGTTCTGATTGTTTTAAATGAAAGTAACAAACCTTCAACTTTTATGATTAGTCATCAAAACAAGAAAATCCAGCAGACTCTTCCTGCAGGAACGGTGGCTACTTATGTATGGTAAGGTACAGTATCTATCATGGAAAAAGGCAATAAATTGCCATATAAAATGAATCATGTTCATTAGTGATAAACGACTAAAAAATATTTTTTCTGAAAAAAAGTATAATTAAAGGACGAAAAAATACGTTGCAATTAGTACAGAATCTTTTAATTATGAAGATTTTGTACTAATTTGCAAAGAGTTACCTTTTAGAAGCCTTAATATTATGCTAAAAAAAATATTTCTAACCTGCATTCTCATTACTTCTGGTATCGCCTCCAAAGCACAACAAATTCGGAAAGATACTACCGAAACAAGGTCTAGTTATCATCCCTTGTCGATTGTCAACAATCTTCTCGGTTTTGCTCATGATCACCTACATTTTAGGTATCGTTCGGGAGGAAGTTCTACAAGCGGATTCGACTGTTCTGGCTTTGTCCGTTATTGTTTTCGCAACTTTGGCATGATGCTTCCCCACGGCAGTGCAGCACAATCTTTAATTGGAGATGAAATAGCAAAAGCAGAAGCTCTTCCAGGCGATTTAATCTTTTTTAAAGGACATAATTCAGGGAGTAGCCGTATAGGTCACGTTGGCATTATTACTGAAGTTGGTGATACCTATATCAAGTTTATACATTCAGCTTGGAACGGTGGTGTGCGCTATGATTATCTGGAGTCTGACTATTATCGTAGAAGATTTATTAGTATCAAACGTGTAGTTGGATTGCTCGATATGGTACCTCAGCGCAAAGCTAATTCGTCTAAAAAATAAAATACGTTTGTATAACACACTATTGTCATAAAATCAATTTTCGTTCTTTCGTTTGTTTGTAGGGGAGAGCCCTAATACTTGTCTACCAACGTTTTGTTTAACTGTATCGTTTAGACACCAGAAATCTATACCACAATGAATATTGTCATTCATTTACTAATCATCCTACTTAATATTTATACCATAGTTTTTTTGTTTTTACTTATACAAAGGATATTTCCAACCAAGAAAACTACCCTGCACTTATTATTCACCTTAACAATTGTTTTTATATGTTTTACTATTTCTACGATTAACACACCCACAAATAATAACTCGACCCTTTCGGCTCATTCCGTCAATCGTACTTATTCTGTTGATCCACTTTGTCAAGTAGAACTTTCTTTCATGCCCCGACTTCAAGCTCAGGACTCTAGTGTTTATGTTGTTTCAAAGTTAAAGGGACTTATCGCAGGATTGCAGTGGCAGCAAGATTCGATTGTAAAACAAACTACGCTCTCGTATATTCATTATCAAGTAATCGGGCGGATAAAGTATTTGATTTTGGGATTCCCAGTGTATAGTAATAAACAAGTTTTCTCAGGAATGATTAAATTTGATGAACTAAGACATTATCAGGAATCATCAACAAAATGGAATACTTCAACCAACAACAATTCGCAGAACAACTTGATGCAGAAGATGTACTAAAAGATTTTCGTTCTCAATTTCATATTCCTATCCACAAGGGTCAGGAACAAATTTACTTTTGTGGTAATTCATTGGGGCTTCAGCCTAAAAATACTTCCGTTTATCTAGATCAAGAACTCGAAAAATGGCGTAATCTTGCCGTAGAAGGCTGGTTTACGGGTGATGACAATTGGATTAATTATTTACAGCACCTTAAAGCACCTTTGTCTAAAATAGTAGGAGCTATGCCTTCAGAGGTTACAGTGATGAATAACCTTACGGTAAATCTACATTTGATGCTGACGACTTTTTATCAGCCAACTTCTACACGCTTCAAAATCTTGACTGAAGCAGGAGCTTTTCCTTCTGATCAATATGCTTTAGAAACGCATCTCCAAACAAGAGGTATCGATCCCCAAACAGCAATTCTTGAAGTTTTTCCAAGAGAAAATGAACATATTTTTTACACAGAAGATATTCTTCAATTGATTCATGAAAATAAGGACAGCTTAGCAATGGTGATGCTCGGCGGAATCAATTATTACAATGGGCAAGTATTAGATATGCCTCTGATTACACAAACTGCTCATTCGTATGGAATCGTTGTAGGTTTTGATTTGGCACACTGTGTGGGCAATATCCCGCTTCAACTACATGAATGGGGCATTGATTTCGCAGTTTGGTGTTCCTACAAATACCTTAATTCTGGAATGGGAGGCGTATCAGGGGTGTTTATTCACGAAAAACATCATACCTCTAATTTGCCAAGATTAGCGGGTTGGTGGGGATATGACCAAGCTACACGTTTTAAGATGGAAAAAGGGTTTGTGCCCATGAAAGGCGCAGATGGCTGGCAACTGAGTACACCAACCATTTTAGCTATGGCCTGCCATCGGGCAGCCTTAGAAATAACTGACGCTGCTGGCATACAAGCTTTACGGGCTAAAAGTATTCAATTAACAGGCTTTTTACGGTTTATTCTGGAAAAATTTAATGAGCAAAATAATCACATTCTAAAAATCATTACCCCTGTAGATACTCAAAAAAATGGCTGTCAGATTTCTATTTTAGCGGAAAAAAATGGAAAAGAGCTTTTCAATCGATTAGTAGAAAACCAAATTATTGGTGACTGGCGTGAACCTAACGTAATCAGGCTGTCGCCTGTTCCTTTGTATAATACTTTTACAGAGGTCTATCATGTAGGCGTGGCATTAGGAGTATCCTAGGGAAGGTATTATCCATTTTATAAACAATCTATTAAAATTATGAAAAAACTTGCTTTTGTATTGAGTCTTTGTCTGGCAAGCGTGAAGCTGATGGCGCAAGACCCTTGGATAGTGAAAGCCGATAAAATTGACTCAAAAGGTTATTATGGTGTGACCGTTGCCAACGGAATGATTGGTATAGTGTCGTCACCAGAGCCTCTTCGTGTAAAAGACGTGGTGTTAAATGGAGCGTTTGATACTTACGGTCGTGGACGAGTGTCGAATATTCTCAAAACGTTTGATTTTGCGAATATGGATTTAGAGGTAGATGGAAAAAAGGTTACTAAAAATGATATTTCTTCATATCAACAATCCCTTGATATGAGAAATGCCATTTTTTCTACAAGTTTTGATTATCAAGGAAAAGTAAGTGTAAAATCATCGATGATGGCATTACGCCATTTGCCACATTCTATGATGATTGATATTGAGATTACTGCCCAGAAAACTTGTGAAATAACGCCCTACAGCTTGATGTCAGCACCAGATATTTTACGAGATGTCAAGAATACTTTTCATTTAATAGACCGTCCTCACGCTCAAATTCCATTGTTGACTTCGGTCGCTAAATCTCCAACGGGGAAGCATACTTTAGCTGCCTCTAACTCTTTTATTTTTGAAGAGCCAAGAGGGACTGAGCCGAAGGTAATTCACGAAGAATGGGATTATGGTTTGCACCGATTGAAGTTTACTAAAAAACTTGAAGCAGGTCAAACTTACCGTTTTAGCGTTGTAGGTTCTACCATTTCGACAGAACAAAACGTAGATCCACTGAATGAAGCAGAGCGTCTGACTATTTATGCAGCCCTCGAAAAGCATGATCGTTTATTAGCCCGACATAAGGCGGCTTGGGATGAGCTTTGGCAATCAGATATTCAGATCGAAGGGGATGATGAAGCGCAACGGGCAGCACATTTTGCCTTGTATCATTTGTATTCGTTTTGCCGCGAAGGACAAGCCTATAGTTTGTCTCCTATGGGTTTATCAGGTTTGGGGTATAATGGTCATGTATTTTGGGATACAGAGGTATGGATGTTTCCTCCGATATTGTTATTGCACCCTGAGATGGCCAAGTCATTGTTAGAATACCGTTTTCAACGGATGGAGGCTGCTCGCAACAATGCTAAAGTGCATGGCTATAAAGGCGTGATGTTTCCGTGGGAGTCGGACGATAAAGGTCAAGAATCTACCCCAGTTTGGGCTTTAACAGGTCCTTTTCAGCATCATATCACAGCAGATGTTGGCTGGGCATTTTGGAAATACTATCAAGTAACCAAAGATAAAGAATGGCTCAAAACTCGTGGATATCCCATGTTAAAGGAGGTAGCAGATTTTTGGGTAAGTAGAGCCGAAAAAGGAGCAGACAACAAATACCATATCATCAATGTGGTTTGTGCTGATGAATGGGCAGAAAATGTAGATGATAATGCTTATACCAATGGAATGGCAAAAGAAGTGCTTGAGTTTGCTATAGATGCAGCCGATGAGTTACATTTCGATGCTAATCCTATGTGGGAAGAGGTGATGAAAAATCTAGTAATTCTGAAAGATGCCAATGGTGTGACCATGGAACACGCTACCTATAAGGGCGAAATCATCAAACAAGCAGATGTAAATTTGTTGTCGTATCCAATGCATCAGGTGAGCACACCAGAGGATATTAAGCGGGATTTACACTACTATGAGGCAAAAATGTCTCCTGATGGACCTGCTATGTCTTGGGCTATATTATCCATTTTATATGCACGTTTAGGGGAAGCCGAAAAAGCACATGAGCTAATGGTAAAGAGTTATCAACCCAATGAAGTGCCTCCTTTTAAAGTCTTGGCAGAAACGGCTGGAGGTGATAATCCCTATTTTGCCACTGGTGCTGGAGGCTTTTTACAAACTATTATCAATGGCTTTGGAGGGTTAGAAATAGAGGAAAACGGAGTTGAACAGATAAAGCCCATTAGGCTCCCTAAGCAATGGAAATCGCTTACGATAAAAGGTGTTGGTGTTCATAAAAAGACATATACTGTAAATAACAAGTAAGGGTAAAAAACAAGCATCAGTCACCTCTAATTTAGTGATTGAATGAAGGAGTAATTATGTTAAAATTTGTATTCTTGCAGTAGAGGTGCAATGATTTCGTCTAGAGCCGAGTCATATCTAGCATGATAGTATCAAAAAAGCGGTCGGAAAATATTTTCCGACCGCTTTTTTGATGAAAAATTGGAGACTAACCCTAATACTAAAATTGGAAATGCTTCATGTCTAAATTTTATAAGTTATCAATTTCCTCTAAAGAAAGTCCTGTTAATTGTTGAATGCTAGAAGTATCAAGTCCCATCATCTTAGCTTGTCGAGCAATATTTCGTTGCTCTTCCTTTTTTCCTTCTAATTTTCCTTCTAGTTTCCCTTCTTGTTTTCCTTCTTCTCTGCCTGCTTGTTTGCCTACCATCATACCTTCTAGGAGTCCTTCTTCTCGGGCAGTTTCCACGGCATAGTCGTATGTGGCTTTGTTATCTCTGAATACTTTGAGACTGTATTCGTATCTTTCCCAATCCTCCCTATCCATTTTGGCTAGTTCAGCTATCTGAAAAGCATGAGTAAACACTTCGTCTTTGAACAACTCTGGAATGTTCTGAAAGTCTTCCAAGTTTTTGATAAAATACAACCACTTATCTAGTCTGGTAGCCAATTCATGTTCTTCTTTTTTGAAATTGGGCATTTCAAGATAGATGTAGGTCAACTTATCATAAAATACCTTTCCATGCTGATTTTTGAGATTGATGGTATGTACAACCTCTGACTTTTCAGGTTCAGATTCATAATCATCAAAGGTGAAATCCAGCACGCCAATGCAGTACACCGCTTTGAGATTGTAATTCCAAATACCTTTTTCGGCTTGCTCCCGAATCGGGAAAGTCGAGTAATAAATAGTTCTTTCTCTGAAATAATTCTGTTTGGCTTTTTGTAATTCTACGATAAACTTTTCACCATTTTGATTTTCACAATAAATGTCATAAATGGCTTTTCGGTCATAAGGCGTAAAGCCTAATTGTTCATTGTTTTTGAAGGTGAGTTCTACGATTTGGTCTCTTTCAGGCAAAAGGGAGTTTAGGAAGTCAATAAGTTGTGGCTTACTGGCTTCTTCACCAAAGATTTTTTTGAACCCGAAGTCCGTAAATGGATTAAGATATTTTGCTTTCATGTTTGTAAAGGAGTAGTTCTAAAATCCAAAGTTAGATAATTTTCAGGACTTACCTCTATACTGTCTAAATGTTTGATTTATAGTTTCTTGGAAAAAGAAAAAATTACAGGTAAATAGTAAAAAGTAGATTAAAGTAAAAGCCAGCCTGAAAATGTCAAGCTGGCTTTCGCTATCGAAATGCATTGCTGTTATTTTTTTCCAACATATCTCTCAAAAAACTCGTAAATACGCAACATGCGGTCTATTCGCTGACGAATATTTCCACTTCTAGATAACTCATGTGTGCCACCTGGCATACGTACATACTCTACTTCTTTACCCATGATTTTCATAGATTTGAACATCATTTCACTTTGAATTACCCCTGTTCTTAAATCATTTTCACCATGTTTGATTAACAATGGCGTTTTGATTTTGTCGATGTAAGTATATGGGGATTCTCTTTCCAAAATTGGTTTGATCTTCTCCTCCCAAGGATATCCTCCAAAGTAGTTTGGTACCAATCTCCAAGCATTTCCTTCACCCATAAAGGTTGTGAGGTCATATACGCCACGTTGTGCAAAGGCAGCTTTAAAACGATTGTCGTGTCCTACAATCCAAGCGGTAAGATAACCTGCATAAGAACCTCCTGTCAGTACTTGCTTCGAGGTATCAACCCATGCTTCTTTGGCAGCATCCGAAGCTGCTGCGAGTACATCTTCTGCGGGACCCGTACCCCAATCTTGATAGTTCGCAAATTGAAAATCTTTTCCATATCCACCCGAACCTCTAGGGTTGGCATATACAACGCCATAACCTTGCGAGCAAAAATATTGGAACTCATGCCACATCGAACTTTCGCCAGGTCCCCACATCGCAGTTGGGCCTCCGTGCATATTGAGTAACAATGGATACTTTTTCCCATTTTCCATATTGGCAGGCTTCATAATCCAATATTCTACGATTAAGCCTTTTGAGTTTTTATAAGTACGCTTTTCTGGAAAACTAATAGCTTTTGCACTAAGCCAGTCATCATTTAATGACGTAATTTTTACTGGATTTTTTACCGATAAGTCCGCAACGTATAGCTCTGATGGATTTTTAACTTCAGTTTTAGCAAAGGCAATTTTATCTTTAGCAATATCGAATGCCGTAATGCCAGTATTGAAATCTGTTAGTTTTTCAACTTTTTTGCTCGCAATATCTAATTTGTAAATTGGAGTTCCACCATTTGAGGGAGCTGTCAGATACAAAGCTTTTGAATCATCTGTCCATTCCAAATTTCCAGACGCTCTATCAAACACGATAGGCGTAATATTACTTCCATCTGCATTGGCAATTAATAGCTGATTGAAGCCTAACCAACTCACTTCTGATTGTGTAAAGGCAATCAATTTACCATCTGGCGATGGAGTAGGATTGCTGTAACTAACCCCTTTTTTGGCAACAATATATTTCAAATCACTACCATCGACATTCATGCTTACGATAGCAGAATTTTGTTCTCTGTCTGGGTGCAATGTCGTATCTCTACCACAAGAAGCAAAGATTTTTTTGCCATCTGCCGACCATGTAGCTCCGTTGTACGACCAGTAGCCATGCGTAATTTGTTTGGCTTTGGCTCCTTCTTTTACCTCTATGACAAAAAGTAGATTGAAACGTATTTCTGGATCGGTATTGGCCTCTCCTTGGAAATTTAAACGACTGAAAACTTTAGCTTTTTTATCTTCAACATCTTTGTCTAAATAAGCTCTAATTTCTGCTAATGAGCCATCTGGATTTGGTTTTACTTTTTTGTCAGCTTTAAGAAAGGTGTTATCCTTAAAGCCAGCTTTTTCAAATGACCAAGAAGGTAATGCTTTTGAGGGATTCAATAAGGTATCTCTCAACATCTCATTTACTGTTGTACCTACAGAGAAGAGAATTTTAGAACCATCTGGAGACCATGATGGATTGGAAGCACCTTGTTTGAGATCAGTCAACTGAAAAGCTTCACCGCCATCTAATGGCATAATAAAGATTTGCGATTTACCTTTTACACCACGTGAAAAAGCAATCTGCTTTCCATCGGGCGACCAAATGGCACTGCCTACGCTTTCTAGACCACGCGTAAGCTGTTTGCTAGTCTGAAAATCGGACACCCAAATATGCGAGCGATAGTCAAACTCAAGTTTGTTTTCTTCGCTTGGTTCATTGGTACGAATAGAATAGATCACTTTTTTGCCATCAGGGGATAAGTTGACGGACCCCACGGATTTGATTTTATTCATGTCTGTAACCAAAACTTTATCTTTGCCATTTTGCGCAAACAAGCTATTGGATACCACTAGCAGGATAATGGATAAGCGTTTTATCATGTTAATGAAGTAAGATTTGTGAAAAGTAAATTGTGCAATAACAAATCTAATAAAAAAGCTAGTCTCTCGGAAGAAACTAGCTTTTTTATCGCTCTAACACGGATAGTCAACTCTAAACAACCAATCTTAGTTGTTAGAACTTTTAGTTTCTACTCTAACACGTCCATCAGCATCTTTTACTACTTGCAAATAGGAGTGTTTAGATGAATTATCTTTTGAAGCTTCCTTCGGTTTTTCAGCGGGCTTGTTTTCGGTTGCAACAACCTGAGTAGTAGCATCGGTCTTTTTCAATTCTTTTGCATTGGCGCTTGCTTTTCCAATCGATTCGTTTTTGCTATTTCTAACACGAATACGACCTTCTTCATCAGTGTACACATTCAGGTAGTCATGACCAGAAGTGTTGATTGAATTGGATGAAGCGTTGACAACAGCTGTACTTACTTCTAAAGGTTGCTGTTTGGGAGGAGTAATAAGAGCCGTTTCGGCAGTACCAGAAGAATCAAGTTTGTAATTACCATTGATATCTTTGATAACTCTTATGTATTTATGAGCAGCATTGGCCGACTGGTTGCTCGCGATGACATTGGGAGCAGCTACGGTGCTAACAGGGGCTTTGTAAGCGGTATCCAGTACCATTCTTCCGTCTTTCATTTCAAATTTTATAGGAAGATGCTGACGGAACTCTTTGTTAAATTCACCCTTCTCGCCAGGCTCAAAACTTGGTAAGATATAAGCAGGGTTATCCATAGAAAGGATTTTCATTTGGATTTCGGCTTCACCATTTGCAAGAAGTTCTAGTTCTTTAGCAGCGGCAAAAGAAAGGTCTAACACACGACTGTAAGCAAAAGGACCTCGGTCGTTTACTTTTACAATCACCTTTTTATTATTGCTGGTGTTGGTTACCTCTAAGATGGTATTGAAAGGAAGATTGCGATGGGCGCAAGTGTATTCGTCTCGGCTGTAGTACTCTCCACTGGAAGTCATTCGTCCGTGGAATTTGTCGGCATAATAGGACGCTCGTCCGTAATATTTTTCGCCAACTTGTGCTTTTGTCAAAAACTGTTGCCAGAAGAAAACACAAAAAAGTACTATATGCTTGATAATCCTCATAGAATTAGGGTTTAAATTTATTTGGTATAAGAGGCTAAAAATTGGCTTTTTAAAGACCAAAAAACCTTAAACCAAAGATAAATGAAGTACCACTTTGGGTAGGAAATCTGTACATGAATAGTATGCTCTATGTCTGGAGAACATCTTACAAAGGTAGTGAAAAAAAATATATATCTGACTATCAAAAAATTAGCTTTTGGATTTTTTTTTATTTCAGAATAAACTTTCGAGAAATAACGCAAAAAGCAAATTTTTATTGGAGAGGCTTTCCATGTTTGATTCCTTGGTTTGGAAGTTATAAGACAAGTTTTATGAAAAGAATAACGTATATAGCTGTTCTTGGAAAAGTGAAAAATGATTTTTCTCAATCCTTTTAGAATAGATAGAACTTCTGAAAATTAATAAGTTAAATAAGAATAGGCTAGTTGCATTAATAAGCACGGAAGGTGAAGGCAAAGCGTTAATCGAGGCTTGGCTTTTAGTAATTTTTTCTCAATAAAAATGAAAAAATAGAGGTCTTTTTCATTTTAAGTATCTCCTGAAAAGTAGTATAAAGCCTAGAGCTACGTTGTTTTAGAGGCAAAAAAAAGAGACTCCTCTTTCGAGGAATCTCTACATGTTAAATAGTCTGGTAAGAAATTATCTTTGGTCCATTGCTACATACTCACGTGGAGTAGCACCAACATACACTTGACGTGGACGACCAATAGGTTCTTTATTTGCTTTCATTTCTTTCCATTGCGCGATCCAACCTGGAAGACGACCAATAGCAAACATTACTGTAAACATATCAGTAGGAATACCTAATGCACGGTAAATGATACCTGAATAGAAGTCAACGTTTGGATATAATTTACGAGCTACAAAGTATTCATCGCTCAATGCAGCAGCTTCTAATTCAGAAGCGATTTTCAACACTGGATCGTTAATACCCAAAGCTGCTAATACATCGTCTGCTGCTTTTTTGATGATTCTTGCACGAGGGTCAAAGTTTTTGTAAACACGGTGTCCAAAGCCCATTAAGCGGAAACCAGAGTTTTTATCTTTGGCCATTGCGATATACTTAGCTGTATCACCACCGTCAGCTTTGATAGCTTCCAACATTTCAATTACTTCTTGGTTTGCACCACCATGTAATGGACCAGAAAGCGCATTGATACCTGCCGAGATTGAAGCATATAAACTTGCATGAGAAGAGCCAACCAAACGAACTGTCGAAGTAGAGCAGTTTTGTTCGTGGTCTGCATGAAGAATCAATAATTTATTTAAAGCCGCCGAAACTACTGGGTCAACTTGGTAAGGAGCTACTGGCAAAGCAAACATCATGTTTAAGAAGTTTGAGCAGTAATCCAAAGAGTTGTTAGGGTAGTTTACAGGATGACCTTGAGATTTTTTGTATGACCAAGTCGCCATAGACGGCATTTTAGCCATTAAACGGATAATGTTTAACTCGTCAGAACCAGATTTATCGCCTGTGTAGAAAGCTGACATAGCACAAACCATCGCCGATAAAACGCCCATTGGGTGAGCATTTACAGGGAAGCCTTCAAAAATCTTACGCATATCTTCGTTAACGATAGTATGCATTTTGATTGCATTTTCGAATGTTGCGTATTGTTCTGCAGTAGGCAACTCACCGTAGATCAACAAGTAAGCTACTTCTAAGAATGAAGCTTTCTCAGCTAATTCTTCGATAGAATATCCTCTGTAACGGAGAATTCCTAACTCACCATCGAGGAATGTAATCGCACTTTTCGTAGCACCTGTGTTTTTGTAACCCGAGTCAATTGTAATATAACCTGTCTCATCACGGAGCTTGGCAATATCAATTGCTTTTTCATCTTCAGTTCCAGTAATAACAGGTAACTGAATGCGTTTGTCACCTAATGATAGTTCTGCAAAATCTGACATAACCTATATATTATTTGGCTTAACCTTTTGAAATTTTGTTTTTATTTTGACGAAGCGAATTTACTGAAAATTGCCTTTTGCAAGGCAATCATTGTCGGATTCTTTGGTAAATTTAGATACATATAGAAATTGTACAATTCTATGGCTGTTCATAATATTTCCCTCAAGAATGTTTCTGCAAGATAATCACGAAATTTGAAACCTTCATTACCTTTGTTGAAACTTGTTTAATAAATAATTTTAACCATAAAAATTCTTCAAATAATGAAATAAATCAATCTGATACAATAAATATATTAGATTTTTATTAGACTATTTTGATTGGTTTTATTATAGTTTTTGTTCAAAATACCATACTCATTACTCAAAATTATGCTTAAATCATATAAAAATACCGTAACTGAGCGATTTTTACGCTATGTTCAAATAGATACACAATCAGACCCAGATTCATCGGCACAGCCTTCTACCGAAAAACAAAAAGATTTGAGTCGTGTATTGGTCGACGAACTTCTTGCGATGGGTATCTCGGACGCCGAACTAGACGAGTACGGTTATGTATATGCCACAATACCAGCTACTTCTGAGAAAATAGTGCCTGTGATATGCTTCTGTTCGCATGTAGACACATCTCCAGATTGTTCAGGGAAAGAGGTAAAACCTATTATTCATTATAACTATCAAGGACAGGATTTGGTTTTGCCAGATGATCATTCTCAGGTAATTCGTTGTGCCGAACATCCTGATTTGCCTGCCCAAATTGGTAACGATATAATTACCGCAAGTGGCAAAACTTTATTGGGTGCCGACAACAAAGCAGGTGTTGCCGAAATTATGGATGCTGCCTATTACTTAATGACTCATCCTGAGATTCAACACGGAAAAGTTAGAATCTTGTTTACGCCAGATGAAGAAATCGGTAGAGGAACAGCTAAGGTAGATCTTGAAAAACTAGGTGCTGATTTTGGATATACAATCGATGGCGAAACATTAGGTTCATTGGAAGATGAGACATTCTCGGCTGATGGTGTTGTCATTAAAATTACAGGTGTGAGTCAACACCCTGGTTTTGCCAAGGGTAAAATGGAAAGTGCCTTGAAAATAGCAGCCGAAATTGTGGCAAATCTGCCCAAAGAGACTCTTTCTCCAGAGACTACCGAAGGCAAAGAAGGCTTTATTCATCCTGTTGGCATTTCAGGCGCGGTAGAAGAGGCATCTGTTAGTTTTATCATTCGTGATTTTACAGAGGAAAAACTCCACGAGCATGAGACGTTTTTGAAAAGCATCATGGAAAAAGTGTTGGGAAACTATCCCAATTCGAAGGCTATTTTTGAGGTGCATGAGCAATATCGCAATATGAAAGAGATTCTGGATCAATATCCTCATGTAACGGCTTATGCGCTAGAAGCTATTGAGCGTGCAGGTATTCCTGCCAAGCAAATGAGTATCCGTGGTGGTACAGATGGTTCTAGACTTTCATTTATGGGCTTGCCATGCCCAAATATCTTTGCAGGCGAACACGCTTTTCACGGGAAGCACGAATGGGTGTCAGTTCAGGATATGGAAAAAGCAGTGGAGACCATTGTGAATTTATGTTGTATTTGGGAGGAAAAAGCGTAGGTCATTAAGGCTAAATCATACTTTGATTAGTAAAATGACAAAAGTATGATTTACCTCCATAAATTTGTATTATCATCTCAAAATGAATTTGAGCTATTTAATTTTATGCACATGATATTCTGTAATTTTAGGTGCATGAAATCCCAACTTTATGAAAAAATTATTCCTACTCGACGCAATGGCATTGATTTATCGTGCTCACTTTGCGTTTCAAAAAACACCTCGTATTAGTTCAAAAGGACTAAATACTAGTGCTGTTTTTGGTTTTGCTAATACCTTACTTGAAATTTTAGCCAAAGAAAAACCTACCCACTTGGGTGTTGCCTTTGATACGCCAACGCCTACGTTTCGCCATGTGCAGTTTGAGGCATATAAGGCGCAACGTCAAGAGCAACCTGAAGATATTACTGTTGCAATTCCTTATGTAAAGCGCTTGTTAGAAGCCATGAACATTCCTATTTTATTGATGGAAGGCTATGAGGCTGATGACGTCATTGGTACATTGGTCAAGAAGGCTGTTCGTGAACATGAGGATATGGAAATTTATATGATGACTCCCGACAAAGACTACGGTCAGTTGGTAGAGGAGCGCATCAAAATGTACAAACCTGCCTTTATGGGTAAGGGTGTCGAAATTCTTGGGCCACAAGAGGTTTGTGACAAATGGGGAATCGAAAGTGTATCTCAAGTGATTGATATTTTAGGTTTGATGGGTGATGCTGTAGATAATATCCCTGGTATTCCGGGTATTGGTGAAAAAACAGCGCAAAAGCTTATTGCCGAGTTTGGAAGTGTAGAAAACTTGATTGCTAATGCAGATAAATTAAAGGGTAAGCAGAAGGAAAATGTGGTCAACTTTGCTCAACAAGGCTTATTGTCAAAAGAGTTAGCTACGATTCTATGTGAAGTACCTATCGAGTTTCATGAGGAGTCATTGAGACTTTCAGAAGTAAATAAAGACTTACTCTCTCCATTATTGGATGAATTAGAGTTTAGAACTTTGCGAAAACGCTTGTTAGGAGAGGAATCTGAACCTGTAGCTAAAGAGGATACTGTTTCTGCAAAAGCTTCAAAAGCTGCTGCCGCAGGTCAAATGGATTTATTTGGAGGATTGGTTTCTGAAAAACCTCTTGTTATCACCGAAACGACGCTCGAATCTAAACAAAATATCTTCTCTACCATTCACCAATATCATGCGGTAGATACCCCAGAGCTTCGTCAAAATTTAGTACACTTCTTGAGTTTACAAGAAGCTATTTGTTTTGATACAGAAACAACAAGCGTTGATGCCGTGGAGGCGGAATTGGTGGGATTGGCATTTGCTTACCGTAAAGGCGAGGCATTTTATGTCCCTGTACCAGCCGATCAAGCACAGGCACAAGCGATTGTAGATGAATTTCGTCCTGTTTTGGAAAATGAGAGCATCGAAAAAATTGCCCAGAATATCAAATATGATTTGATGGTTTTGCAAAGATATGGTTTGACTGTAAAAGGTAAATTGTATGATACCATGTTAGCGCATTATCTAATCGAGCCAGAAAAACGCCACAATATGGATATTTTGGCAGAAGATTATTTGAACTATACCCCTGTATCGATTGAAGAGCTTATTGGTAAAAAAGGAGCGAAGCAGGGAAATATGCGTGATGTAGAACTGGAAAAAATCAAAGAATATGCTGCAGAAGATGCCGATATTACTTTGCAACTCAAAGATAGACTACATCCGATTTTGGCTGAAAATGCAGGAGCTGTTAAATTGTTTGAAGAGGTAGAAATGCCTTTAACACAAGTTTTGGCTGATATTGAAATGGAAGGCGTGCGCATCGATACAGAGTTTTTGGGCAATATGTCCAAGGAACTGGAAACTGATATGCGTATCGTACAAGATAGAATTTTCGAATTGGCAGGAGTTGAATTTAATATTGGTTCACCGAAACAATTAGGAGAAATTCTTTTTGAAAAACTCAAGCTTGACCCTAAGGCTAAAAAGACCAAAACAGGTCAATATATGACAGGGGAGGAGATTTTGTCTAAACTAGAATCTGAACATGAGATTGCGAAAAAAATTCTAGATTTTAGAGAATTACAAAAACTAAAATCTACTTATGTCGATGCCTTGCCTCAATTAGTTTCGCCAACAACAGGTCGTATTCATACCTCTTTTAATCAGGCTGTGGCGGTTACGGGTCGTTTGTCAAGTACTAATCCAAATTTGCAGAATATTCCGATTCGCACACCTCGTGGCCGTGAGATTCGCAAAGCATTTATTCCTAGAAATGAAGAGTTTTTGATTTTATCAGCCGATTACTCTCAGATAGAGTTACGCATTATGGCGGCTTTTGCACAAGATGAATCTATGATTGAAGCCTTTAATCAAGGTAGAGATATTCACGCAACAACGGCTGCAAAAGTATTTAATGTGAGCTTGGATGAGGTAACGTCTGATATGCGTCGAAAGGCTAAGACCGTAAATTTTGGTATTATTTATGGCGTATCGGCTTTTGGTTTGTCACAACAAATTGCGATTTCTCGTACCGAAGCCAAAGAAATTATTGATAGTTACTGGAGAGAGTTTCCTGCCATAAAACAATATATGGATTCAGCAATAATCAAGGCTAGGGATACAGGTTATTGTGAAACGATTCTTGGACGTAGAAGATATTTGCGAGATATCAATGCGCAAAATATGGTCGAAAGAGGCTTTGCAGAACGAAATGCTATTAATGCGCCAATTCAAGGTTCGGCAGCAGATATGATTAAGGTGGCAATGATTAAGGTGAATGATTTTATCAAGAAAGAAAAACTTCGTTCTCGTATGATTTTGACAGTGCATGACGAATTAGTATTCGATGCTCATCGCGATGAGTTAGATTTACTAAAAGAACGTGTAAATGACTTGATGATTCATGCCATATATTTTCCTGTAAAAATGGAAACAGGTATGGGTGTTGGTCAAAACTGGCTAGAGGCACATTAATGAATATGATTTCCAACTAAATAAAGCAGGTGCTGGTGCTGGATTCCTATCCAGTACCTATTTTTTCTTAGGATTCTATCCTATAACCCATAAAATAGTTTTACAGCAAATCAAAAATTTCTATGTCCAGAGAATACTTACGCTGGTGCTGGATTCCTATCCAGCACCTACTTTTTCTTAGGATTTTAATCCTAAAACCTATAAAATAGTTTTACAACAAAATAAGAAGTTCTATGTCTAGAAAATACAAGTTTATAGACCAATCGAGTCTATATTTTATCAGCACTGCAACAGTTTATTGGGTAGATGTATTTACAAGAGAGGAGTACAATAATATCCTCATAGAAAACCTATCTTTCTGTGTTAAGGAAAAAGACCTTGATATTTATGCCTATTGCTTGATGACCAATCATTTTCATGCCATCATCGGAACTAGAGGAAGACCGATGGATAAAATTTTACGTGAATTAAAACAGTTTACCGCAAAACGTATTATAGCCGCTATTGAAAACAATCCGTTTGAATCAAGAAAAAAATGGATGTTAAGGCTTTTTGAGTGGTCTGGTAGACGAACAGCAGGGAATGAGAAATACCAGTTTTGGCAACATGATAATCATCCAATATGGCTAAATTCTTATGATGTGATAATGCAAAAATTGGATTATATTCATCAAAATCCTGTGAAAGCTGGTTTGGTGGATAAGCCCGAAGATTGGCGATATAGTTCGGCAAAGAATTATTATACTAAAGAGCAAACAGCGTTAGAGGTAATTTTATTAGAGTAATAAAGGATTGAAATCCTTAGAAAAGGTAGGTGCTGGATGGGAATCCAGCACTAGCATAGGATTATATTCATCAAAATCCTGTGAAAGCTGGTTTGGTAGATAAGCCCGAAGATTGGCGATATAGTTCGGCAAAGAATTATTATACTAAAGAGCAAACAGCGTTAGAGGTAATTTTATTAGAGTAATAAAGGATTGGAATCCTTAGAAAAGGTAGGTGCTGGATGGGAGTCCAGCACCAGCATAGGTCTCTACTACTAGAATACAAATTTTAACATAATCACTCATCCGCTCAATCACTAAATCACTAAATTAGGAACGACTCAGGTTTCTTACAAACCGTATTTATCTAACAAGTAAACTAATGAAGCCATAGAAGCTGCACCAAGCTCTAATTCACGTTGATTTACGGTATCAAATTTGTCATTCGAAGCATGGTGATATTCAAAATAACGTTGAGAATCTGGTTTAAAGCCAATCAACACTGTTCCTTGTGGACCCAATGGGCCGATGTCGACACCTCCGCCACCACGCTCGATTTCGTGTAAACCGTATGGAGCAAACAAAGATTTATATCCTTGGATTTTTTCGAAAACAGAGGCAGCAGCACCCTGAATACCAAAGCCTTTGGGTGTAAAACCACCACTATCTGATTCCAAGGCGAAGATATGTTTCTCATTATTCTGCTTCGCTAACTCTGCGTATTTGATACCACCACGGTTACCATTTTCTTCATTCATAAAAAGAACAATACGGATAGTGCGCTTAGGTCTGATACCTAGTTCTTTGAACAATCGTAGCACTTCCATCGACTGAGCAATACCTGTACCATCGTCATGTGCGCCCTGAGCAACATCCCAAGAATCCAAGTGACCACCCACTACAATATATTCATCTGGCTTTTCAGAGCCTTTAATTTCAGCCACTACATTGTGTGATGGAGCGTCATCTAAGGTTTCACAGTTTTGTTTGAAGAAGAACTGCGTTTTAGGATTTTCTTTAAGTGTTTTACTTAAAAGTTCTGCGGCATTGGTTGAAATAGCTCCAGCAGGAATCAAAGGAACACCTGTGGCGTATTGCATCGAGCCTGTGTGAGGGTAATCGTTCAATGTGTTACTCAATGAACGTATAATCACACCGATAGCGCCTACTTTACTGGCTTCATTAGCTCCACTGCGACGTTGGTCGCCTGCACCGCCATAGGCTTCAAAGGTATTGATTTTTGTAGCATCCATCGGACGATTGAAGAAAATGATTTTTCCTTCGCACTTTTCTTTTCCTAAGGCACGTAATTCTTGAAAGTTTTGAACCTCGATTACTTCAGCTTGTAATCCTTTTTTAGGCGTTGCAATTGAGCCACCTAATGCCAATAAAGGAACCGTGATTTTCTGCTTACCATTTACAATGTATGCTTCTTCTTTTGCACCACGTTCCCAGTGAGGAACCATCACATCTTGTAAGAAAACACGATCTGCACCTGCTTGCTCTAGTACACTTTTACCCCATTGCACAGCCTTAGCAGCATTGGCAGAACCTGCCAAACGCCCACCAATTTGAGTAGTTAATTGACGAAGCCATTCATAAGACTGTCCATGCGTAAGAGTAGCATCATATAATTTTTTAACGATAACTGAGTCGGCTGTTTGCGCTTGACTGAGCGTTGCCGACAGTAATAGTGTTGTGATGAAGGAGTATTTTTTTTTCATGAATAAAGGTAATGTTTGCGTGTAAGACGGAGCCAAACACTTGTGGATTGAATGAAAATTATGGTTTGTTGAATTGGCTTAATTCAGCCATGGTATAGGTTTTCAGACCTAATTTAGCACTTTCTGATAAAATATACGTCAAAAATTCGACTTCAAATCCATATTCTTGTCCTGTCTGCGGTGTTTGAAATAAAGGTTTATGCCCAAAAAGCATTGCAACACTTTGGGTATTCTTTGCCTTTTTCAATACTTCTACTATCTCTTTTTCGGAGAGTTCATTACTAATATCAATCATTAAAGCACTTACGCTTTTGGATTGATTGGGTTTAAAATAGATTTCATTGATCTCATCAATTTTTCGCTCAAATACCCAATTCCCAAGCCTTCTTTTTTTCAGGGAAACATCTCTCAATAGATTGAAATATTGGTAGAGCTTTTGGTCGAGCCACCAAAACTGAGAGCCTCCCGGATGGGCAAAGGTCGTAGGTTTAAAGCCATGTTTTTTCATGGTGTTTAAAGCGGGAAATATTTCCACTTCAAAGTATTCTCGTATCGAATTACGCCACACAAAAGGTATGGATTGGGTATGTATTGCACCATGACAAGCAATTTCATGACCATCTTTGGATAATTCACTTAACATATTCCATTCTTCTGAGCTAAGGCTATCAGGCTGAGTCAAGTAAAAGGTTACATGCGCATTATATTTCCTAAATATAGGACGCAATAAATGCCATTCTTTGATGTATCGGTCATCAAAGGAAAGTGCGATTCCAGCCTTGGGCATATTTTGTGGAAAGAGGTAGCTTCTGAAAAGCCATAAACTGCTCATACTTAGCGCCACTAATAATGCAATTATCCCTCTTTTTTGTCTTATAAATATCATTTATTGAAAGGTTGAAATGTACACTCGATATTCTTATAACTTTGTAGCGGGAAAAATTTAAACTTATAAAACATGTTCAGACGACCTGAAATTTTTGAGCAATTTACAAATTTAGTTGCTGCAGAAACCACCAGGCATGGTGGAGTAAGCGAAAAACCTTATACTTCGCTCAATTTGGGCCTGTATAGTGGTGACAAAAAAGAAACAATTATTCAAAACCGCAGAATTTTGTATGATGCCTTAGGAATTGGAGAACGTAGAGTAGCACATTCTCGACAAACCCACAGCGATGAGGTGGTTGTGGCAACTAGAGGCAAAACATTTCAAGGTTATGATGCATTGGTTTCAAACAGAAAAGGTGTTTTTTTGAGTGTAACAGTAGCCGATTGTACACCAATTCTGATTTATGATCCTGTAAAACAGGCAGTCGGTGCAGTACATGCAGGTTGGCGCGGAACAGTCAGACAAATCACCGCAAAGGCGCTTCAGAAAATGCAAGAAGAGTTTGGGACAAGACCCGAAAATTGTTTTGCTTATGTCGGTACTTGTATCGATGAGAAAAACTTTGAAGTAGGTATCGAGGTTGCTGATGAATTTAAACCAGATTTTAAAAGGTTTGACGACGAGCGCCAAAAGTATTTAATCGATTTGAAAAAGGCTAACCTTTCACAACTGTTAGACTGCGGTGTTCCTATCGAAAACATTCAAGTTTCTCAGTATTCTACGATTTTAAATAATGACGACTATTACTCTTTTCGAAAAGAAAAAGGTAATACTGGTCGATTTACTACCATCATAGGCATCCAGCCTGAATAATTATTCTCTTGACAATTACCTGACGAATTTGAAAACCAGGGTTAACTATTGTTGATTAAACTGCTTTATAGACATTCTTTTTCTTTAATTTATACAGATGGCTATCGAATCTTGTTTCGATAGCCATTTTTGATTTTGTGGAAATAAAGGATAAAATTGACTTATTTAAAGGCTTTATTCTTGGTAAAATTCAATAAAATTGTAGTAAATAAAGAACTTGTGTTGGAAAAATTATATTTTTTAGGTTCTTTGAAACTTAATGCTTTAACTTTGTGTCATAATACCAAACGAGATAACACTGGTTTAGTTATAGAGTGTTAAATGTTGCGTAATTTTTTGATTTACAGAAAATTGCATAAGTGTTATCTCTTGCAACCTTCCATAAATGATTGGAAGACACTCTTCACTCAAATACTCTCAAAATGAAATACAATTTGTTATTGGCAGATTTAATTGTGAAGGAATCACAAAATGCCGCAGCTTCAAAAACTACGAAAGGTAGTGTAAAATCTGAAAAGAATAGTCGCAAATCATTCTGGAAAGCAGTTCTAGCTTTTATGCTTCGCAACCAGAGCGCGACAATGTATCGCGTAAGCTAGTAAAAGTATCTATGAAAAAACAAAAGCAACTCGGCAACCTCTTGATAAGCAAAAGACTTGAGAACGGAAAGTAACCTCTCCAATCTCAAGTCTTTTTGTTTATTTACTGATTTATAGTTTCACTCGGAACTCCTTATTCAAAATTCCACATTTTGTTAGTTTCCTCCATTCTTCACACGACTTTTTTCTTCATCCAAACCAGTTGAGCGGTTACGAGCAGCAGATACTTTTGAGTTACCAAAACGATAGCTGAATGTCAAACGAACCTGACGACTGTCCCATGTATTGCTTGAAATAATATCAACTGAGCCATATTGTGTTGTCGCTGTAGCTTTGTTGGTAAAGAAAATATCTTGAACGTTCAATTTCAAAGTAGCCTTTTTGTCAAGCAATGTTTTCTGGATACCGAAGTTTACTGCACCTTGAGAGTTGATTTTGAAGATACTCCACAAACCTCCTGAAACATACCATCCACCCAATTCAAGTTTGTAATCTTTACCCAAACTAAATGTATTATTCGAGTTGAAATAATAGTTGGTTGCTGACGGAACTACATTGATGTTCTGAATAGCTCCCTGTACTTTGGTATAATTCAAGTTGAA
This sequence comes from Cellulophaga sp. BC115SP, assembly GCF_009905545.1. Classification (GTDB taxonomy): domain Bacteria; phylum Bacteroidota; class Bacteroidia; order Cytophagales; family Spirosomataceae; genus Flectobacillus; species Flectobacillus rivi. The sequence continues at coordinate 61,663 of NZ_JAAALB010000013.1, forward strand.
CTCATTTACACTCATCCACCATTTTGTAATTGGCACTGGAGCCGAAATCGTCACGCCAAAGTTATCTTGTTTTGCCAAGTTGTCTACCGTTTGATAGGTAGCTCGTGTTGCATCGTTTTGCTTCAAGATTTCAGACATAAAATCTGACGTATGGCTGTAATTAATCGTTGTAGAAATAATGCCTTTGTATGAGTGCGTTAATTCAAATGAATTGGTCAATTGTGGACGCAAATAAGGGTTTCCAACCTGATAAGTATAAGGGTCTAAGAAAAAGACAAATGGATTTAATTGGTCATACCCTGGGCGGTCGATACGGCGACTGTAGGTTACGCCTAATGTATGATTCTTGTTTGCCTCGTATTGAACAAATGCACTTGGGAATAACTTCAGATAGTCACGGGTAAAAGTCGAATCTTTTAAGGTTTCATAACTAGTAGATTTACCATCTGCGATTGTCCATTCTGCACGCAAGCCCAACTGTGCACTAAATTTATTCCACTTGGTTTGGTAGTTTAAATATGCTGCGTTAATATTTTCTTTGTACACAAACTGATTGCTATTTCTTTTCAACAAATTCAAACCACTACCTTCTAATTTTTCATAAAATCTTAAATCATTATCAGTAATAACATAGCTTGCTTTTACCCCCATACCCCATTTTGTATCTTTCGATACAGGCAAGGTATAATCTAACTTAAATGAATACTGGTTGATACTTGAGAGACTTTTATTTACCAAAGTAGAGTCTGAACGGAATTTGCTTGTCAAATCTCCTCCATTAAAGTATTGCGTAATATAGTCGTTGCTTGAGCGATTGTCGTAATATGCATAGTCCAAATCGACAGTCAATTCTCTACCAGTAGAATCGTAAGTATGTTTTAAGTTTAGGTTAGTCGAGATATTTTTCCAAGGTTGCGATACATTATTTGCTGTCGGAATAGTCTGTGTAAGCTTGTTGTTGACATACTTGGTTGTTACCGTCAAAGCCGAGTCTGCGCCCCAACTTCCTGATGAACCATTGACCAAGACACCAATTGTTGTTTTATCGGAAATAAAATAATCTACGCCTGCTTTTAAAGAGTGATTGTAGCTAAAACTCATTCTTTTTCCGTCGGCATGATACATTTCGTTTTGTGCTCTGAAATAGCGGTAAATATCATTGGTATTTTCTTGGCGACGTTCGTTCCAGCTATAGTTGCCATACGCATTTACCTTGCCATTACGATAGTTAAGGTTGATACCAGCATTTTCACGAAGATATTTACCATGACCAATACCTACGTTGGCTGAACCGTTCAAGCCCATATTGACATTTTTCTTCAACTTAATATTGATAATACCTGCCGTACCTGCTGCATCATATTTTGATGAAGGGTTAGTCATAATTTCGATTTGAGCCAATTGCTCAGCCGAAAGGTTACGCAAAAAGTTCGCTAAATCCTGACCCGATAAATAAGAAATCTTACCGTCAATCATGACACGTACACCTTGTTTGCCTTTCAAGCTAATGTTTCCATCTTTATCAATCATCACATTGGGAGAACGCTCTAATACCTCTAATGCAGTAGAACCAGCCGCCATAATGCTGTTTTCGACATTGACTACAGTTTTATCAACCTGACGTTCGATAAATGGCTTTTGAGCAGATACCGTAACTTCGCCAAGCTGTTTACTTTCTTCTACTAATACAATACTTGCCAAGTTGATATTATTATTTCCTTCCGAAATAATGATTTTTGGCGTAAAATACTTTTTGTATCCCATTTGAGTCACGCTTACAAGGTATTCACCCGCATTTACGGATTCAAACTCAAAATGCCCGTTAGCATCGCCCAAAGCACCTTTTACCAAGGTACTATCTTTGGCTTTAAGTAACGTTGCCGTTGGAAATTCTACAATTTTATGTTGGTTGTCGCTAACCGAGCCAGTAATTTTTCCTTTTACTTGTGCCATTCCCGCATAGCTCAATCCACAAGTAATGATTGCCGAAAGTATAAATCGTTTCATCTTTTTGAAGTGTTTTATCATTGTATCGTGTCTCAAATAGGTTTAGAGGCACTTGAGGTAATGTGAGTATTATATCTCTCTTTGAGATTTGATTCAAAGTTAATTGTTAAACAAGCTACTTTGCAATGCAAACTACCTGACTGGCTTCTCCAAATGATAAATGGTAAATTGAGCCAAGAAAGCATTTGGAAGAAAAAAAAGACCTGTGAGAGAATTTGTAGATAGGATGCAGAAGTGCAATGAAAGGTTGCAGACGATGTTGTAAAAATTGTAAAAAAACTTTAGTTAACGGAAGAAATTATGATAAGTGGTTGATTATGAGAGGTAAATGAAAAGAGCTGAGGGAAGAACAAATGTACTCTTATTGTAATTTGTAGAAACTTTTGCTTCAGGATGTGCGTCTAAACACATCCTGAAGCATTGTATTATAAAGAAGCAATAATCTTTAAACCATTTAAGGTAAGGGTCTTATCTACTTCATCAAACTCAGAACGAAGAGGAGTCAGGATAGAAGAAAGCCCGCCAGTTGCCAATACTTTACATTCTTGTCCAACTTCTAGCTTGATTTGATGAATCATTTCTTTGACCATTCCTACATAACCCCACAAAATCCCTGCTTGAATCGCATGGACGGTATTTTTACCAATGGCTGATTCGGGCATAGAAAGGGGTACTTCAGGTAATTGTGCCGTATTGGAAAACAAGGATTTCACCGCTGTTTTAAGCCCAGGAGCAATCGAAACACCCAAAATTTTGCCTTCACCCGAAACAACAGTAAAAGTGAGCGCTGTCCCAAAATCGACAATCAAACAATTTTGCTGGTAAGTGTAATAAGCATAAGTCGCATTACATACCAAATCTGTACCTATCTCATAAGGACTCAAAATTTCCATGTTGAGCTTGTCGTACATTTCTGGACCAACCATCATGGGATGAATACCAAACATGGTTACCGACATATCCTTAATAACAGCTCGTAAATCAGGAACAACACAGCTAATAATAATATGTTGAATGTCGCTAAGTTTGAGCGAATTTTCTAAGAAGAGCAAACGAAGTTGCGCCTCATAATCTTGAGAACGTTGTGAAAAAGAGGAGCTTATGCGAAACTGGTGAATCCACTGCTGGTCATCGTTTACACCAAAAACAATATCTGTATTGCCTATATCAATTGCTAAAAGCATAAAGTATATGACAGAAACTCTCTGCCAAAAAGCTTAATGAATAATGTGAAAAGGGTTAAAATCTTTTCTCAAAAGTACATATTATTTTAAGGATTTTACCTATCTAGACAAGATACAACCCGTGGAGGAGTTCATAGAATACTCTCCACGGGTTTGCTGAAATCCCTAAAATCCAATACGACTTCTTCTTTGTTTTCCTTTTGAATCGTTGGCATATTCGTGCATATCGGCTAATTCTTTTTCAAACCCACCTGATAAAATCGGGAATCGTAACCAACTGCGAGGATCGAGATTGCGGTCGTCGACATGGAAGCTTGGCGCATAACGCTCGCGTTTCCATTGGTTACGACTCCATAAGCGGAAAAAGCGGTCGATACTCATGACCAATTTTTCTTTACTGTAAATACCCTCAAACTCCAACTCCATTAGCTCAAGACAATCTTTTGGTGATTTTTTATCTCTAAATGCAGCTGTTTCTATAGCATTCAGCAGGTCGTAAGGCATCAAATCTTCTTCGTCGATTTGTTTTGCTTCTAATGGACGAAGCTCTGCGGTTGGTTGCAGATTGTTCATCGCATTCAAACCCGAAAGTTTTAGCTGACCATCTAGCCCTGTATGTTCTAACCAACGTAACCAATGACGCAAGAAATGCTTGTCAATACCAGCGATTGGTGAAATAGAACCAGAAGTATCGCCATCCATAGTGGCATATCCAACGGCAGCTTCCGAGCGGTTTGAGGTAGCTAACAACAAAGCATTATTGATGTTTGCCAAAAGCCAAGCACTTGGGGCGCGAACCCTCGCTTGGATATTTTGGAGAGCCAAATCGTCGGTTTCCCAAGAAAGATTTCTTCCAATAGCTCCCTGAATTAAATCTTTGTAGGTTTCTACCAAACCATTGATATTAATATCGTAAAAGGTCGTATTGAGTGATTCTGCCAGTGAACTTGCTGAATAGCGTGTATCATTTGAGCTATTTTCAGTTCCTTGATAGATATTGGTAATCAAGGCCTTCGATAATTCTTGAACACTTTGACAATCTTGAATTTTCTTGATATGTCCCAATTTTTGTTTGAAGCCTTCTAGCCCTAGTTCAGCAACACCAAGCTCAATCGCCAAATAACACAGACCTGTAATAGCCGAAGAGTCGGCTCCACCTGAAAGTGATATGACCCAACCCGATGAACGAGACTTTCTGAGATAATCAAACAAGGCTAGGGCAATAGCTCGTGCAAACTCTTCTTCTTTTTGAAAACCTTTTGCCTCCCAATGCTCCAATTCAAAACGTTGCTTGATAGGTTTGATAGGAGGGAAGTCATATAAGAATGGCACTTTTTGTGAGGTTCCTGAAAAAGTTAAGCGATTTTGAACTTGCTCCAAACGAACTTTATCAATATCTATCACGGCAGGTGTCAAATAAAAATCACTATAGCTAAAGCGAGTACCCGAAACCAACATTTCGCCTGCTTGTGCAACCATCGCATCGCCGTCGAAAATAGCACGACCAGCTTCGTTCCCTAACAAATTGGCATAGATATAAGCGACCCCAAAAGCTCTTGAACCGTCTTGAACAAGGCGTTCACGAGTTTGAGTTTTGAAGAACGCAAAGTGCGAAGCTGTTGGATTCAGGATAATATCTACTCCTTGCAAATAAAGTGAGCGCCCAGGGCGATTGGCAATCCAAGCATCTTCACATATTTCAAATCCTATTTTTACGCCACCTGCTTCAAAGATTAAATCTCCCACAGGATAGCTAAATTCTCCGATAGTAAGTTCTGTACGCTGATTGTCTGGCCAAGGTTGAAACCAGCGAGTTTCGTAATGTAATCCGTTATTTGCTAAATTCTTCTTACAAGCAAAGCCTCGAATTTGTTTATTCGCAATCAAACAGGCAGCGTTATACACCCTGTTGTTGATACGAATTGGCAAGCCCACCGAGACAATAATGCCCGAAGTAACCTCAACGATGTCTTGGAGTATTTCTAAGGCTGTTTCGCAAGTTCCAGAGGCATAAAACATATCCTCGCAGCCATAGCCCGTAATACATAGCTCGGGCAAACATAAGATTGAGATATCTTGGCTTTTGGCTTCTTCGATACAGCCAATAATATTTCTTTTATTGCCTTCCCATGCCAAAGGTGTTTGATTGACCACCCCAGCTGCAACTTTTATTAAATTCATGAATTTTCAGATAAGTAAGTTAATGGGCAAAATTAAAAGAATTTTACCCGCCCTAAGCTTTAGGCTGTAAGCATTACGTCAATTAGACCTTTGTGATAAAACAAGAACTTAGTACAATCAAGTTCCTACGTATGCCTGTCAGTGTTAAGCGCTAATTCTTTTTGTCAAAATCAACTCTTTCGCCTGGCAACAAGTACTTGAATTTCTTTTTTCCTGTCTTTTTATCTTTTTTACCATTGTATTTTTTCCCTCCGCCTAATCTACTCCAAGGCCAGTGTTTTTTGGTTGTAACCCAAGAAAATGCCGCCCGAGGACGAAAATTACCCCCTTCATGTCGATGTTCTGTACTGACTCTACATGTTTTTTCGGGACATCTTCTTGCCCAAATACAGCCTGTTAGTAATTGACAGGCGCCTACGAGTAACAAAAACAAAATATATGCTCTTAGTTTCATATTGTCGATACAAGATGATTTTAATGAAAGTATACAAAATTAATATTCTCTACTGAATCTAGGCTTTACCTGCACAAAATAGCAAATAAAAAGGTAGCCTTCCATTGAGGGCTACCTTAAATTTTAACGATTACAAAATAGATATATTTAAAATAAGTAAGGAATATAATGTTGTTTTAAGGAAATTTCGAGAAAAGTAAATTATTGTCTAGAATATCTGCTGACAGCCATATCGCCCAAATCAATCACTAAGCCATCAGGACTTAAGATTTGACCATTTGAAAAATGACTGTGTTTGTTATCACGATACTGTGGTTGTGGGGTATGTTTGAAATAATAACCTTTGCCGTTGATTGCATAAATACCCTGTTCGAAGTCATTGAATAAGAATCCGAAGTGTTCTTTAATCACGCTTGCCTCGTTGTTAGTGCTATTGTTAAACTGAGAAGGTTCCAACAATAATCCTTCTGGCTCGGCAAGAATAAAGTTTTGTCCACCAATTTGAACTTTGGCACATACGTCGCTTACATACTCAATGTCTGAAGCACCCATTGTGTCAGAGTAGAAACCAATTGATTTCTTTAAATTTTCTACTACCAAGTGGATGTTTTCGATTTTGCAAGTCGAAGCGCTAACATCCTCACGTTGAACAAACAAAAACAACTGATTATTGAAAGGCGAAGTAATCAATACTTCAGTAGTAGGTTCGTCAGGAAGCATTGACTTGCTGTATTTGATTGGATAGCCAGCCGCTTTCAATTCTTTGGCCGTTCTTTTCAAATCTGAAGTAGCAACAACAATCCATGCCAAACCATAACTGTTGATACATGAGCCCCAGTTTTCTACGCTTTTGTTGTAGTTGCAAGTAGCGTTTGGTTCTGGTTTTTCTTTTTTGAATACTCTGATAACGGGAGAGTTGGGTAACTCAAATTCATAAATGTTTTGATCGTTGTTGGTCATCAAGTTTGCACCCAAAACCTCTTGAAAAAAGAACATCGCTTTAGGTTTTTCATCTTGATTAGCAAGTGCTAAACTAAAATAATCCAACTTAACACTTTCAGACTGAGCAAAAACACGACTTGACAATAAAACAAGGGCGACAAGAGCCATCAATGAGTTGCTAACCAACGTATTAGCAACAGATTTTTTTAACAAAGTAAGGAAATTCTTCATAATTATAATCTTTTAATGTGTTGCGATAAATATAGTGTGGAAATAATATAAAATGATAGTTGAATTTGCTTGTTCTGGATTCGGAAATAATATGTTTGTTATTGATTTTTAAAAACCACTATGCAAACAATAACCCTCGCCGATATACTATAGAGATATATACGACTATGAGTTGAAAAAAGATTAATTTTTCGTAAAAAAAGGGAATTTGGAAAAGACGAGATAATCAATAGTAGTACCTTGTGTTGCTCATTTAAAAGTATTACTTAATTATGCTTCTTGCTTCAAACTAATAATGCATTTTCCAAATGTTACAGAACATTGTAATACTTAACTAAAAAGACGGTTTATCTAGTGACTAGGTATTACAAGTTTATTTATTTATAAAATTGAGACTACTTGAAGCTGACTTGAACAAATATAGTAGCTATAAACGAACAATGCAAGAAAAAAATAAAAGAATTTTCCTGAAATAAGGGGAAAATTTATGATGTACGTAGAATATTGGGTTGGTAAAATAATTTATAATTAAATGTGTATAACTAAATATTTCTGTTTTTGTACAATTTATTTTAACGTAATGCACTGAAATTCAATATTTTAAATAAATGCTATTATATGTTGTGTTATATATTTGTTATTGTTTGATAAGTGTCGTACATTTTTGATAAAAGTAGAAAGTGTTGTTTTAAATTTTTGTATTTGTAACAGTAACTCAAAAAAAATAGAGTATGTTTTAAGAATCCCTATTTTTTTTTAACTTTGAATTAGAAAATATTTGATTTTAAAATATCCTGCCTAAGAAGTCTTATAATAAGAAAATTATTTTGAATTGTATTTATTATAATTGAATCTCTAAGTCCTTATCCATAAACGTAGAATCCATTTTAGAAAATCATAAAAGGCTGTAGTTATACATGCCAAAATAAACCATCAATCTAATTTGAGGGGAGGCTTTACCATAGCTATCCTGTCCTATTCAACTATGATTCGTGTAATTTGCTTGTTGGTCTTGTGGCTGCAATTGTGCAATGGTTCTATTGCACAAGTAATCAAGCCATATTTTATTCATTATAGTACTAATCAAGGACTTTCTCAAAGTCAGGTTGGTGCTATTTTAAAAGACAAACAGGGCTTTATGTGGTTTGCTACCCAAGAAGGTCTGAACAAATTTGACGGGTACACATTTACTATTTATAAGCATTATCCAAACGACGCCAATTCGCTTTCTGACAATAATATATTCGACATTGTCGAGGACTCAAAAGGCTATCTGTGGATTGCCACAGGAAGAGGACTTGATAAGTTTGATAAAACTACAGAGGTTTTTACCCATTACACAACACAACTTCCCGATATAAAAATTAGAGATTTATTTATCGACTCCAAGCAACGCCTTTGGCTGGGAACTGCCGACGGTCTTTATCTATTTAATGGACTTAAGAATAACTTTAGTGTTTTTAAACATCTTGATAATCAGCCAAATTCTTTAGCTGACAACTATGTGTATCGAATGGCGGAAGATGCCAAAGGAAATTTATGGATTGGTTGCAAAAATGGATTATCGCTTTTTAATCCTAATACCAAACGCTTTCGTAATTATTATCACCAAGAAGGTAATCAACATTCATTGTCAAACAATTGGGTCACAAGTGTTTTAAAAGATAGTCATAACCGAATGTGGATTGGTACTAGAGGGGGAGGATTGAACCTCTACAACGAATCTTCAGATGATTTTGAGGTGTTTCTACACAAAGCCAATAATCCCAATAGCTTGGGGCATAATGACCTTCTTTGTCTTCAAGAGGATGAAAAAAACAACATCTGGGTTGGTACAGAAAACGGTGGATTAAGTGTGCTGAATCCTAAAAGTTTACAATTTATCACTTATAAATTTGATGCAAATGACCCCAATAGCCTGAGCAATAACTCGGTATATAGTATTTATCGTGATGATATTGGGAATATGTGGGTGGGCACATGGTCGGGTGGTGTAAACTTCTTGCCAAAGTTTGGAAGAAAGTTTAAAAGCTACAAAAATCAGATAGGCAGTAACAGCTTAAACAACAATTTTGTCTTGTCGATTACTGGCGATGGAAAAGACAAAATATGGATTGGTACCGATGGGGGAGGAATCAATTATTTCAATCGTAAGACCCAAGCCTTTGATTTTATCAAAAATAACCCTTCTAATCCCAATAGCCCACGAACAGATTACGTAATTGCTGTTGATTATTTTGACCCTGCTATGTTGGCATTGGGCTATCATCGAGGAGGCTTTGGTTTGTACAACATTCTGACGAAGACATTTGAAAATTATTCTATTGATACCTCTGACCCTAAATCTCGAATTAGTTCGTGGAGCGTAAATTCCGTTGTACGAGATCACCAGCATAATTTTTGGATTGGCACTTGGAATGGGGGCTTGTGCATGATGAATGCTCAGACTCATGAAGTGACATCTTTCAAACATGAACCAACTAACTCAAATTCAATTCCTAACAATAATATTAATATTGTTTTTGTAGATAGAGATGGACGAACTTGGGTTGGTACAGAAACGGGCGTCGCACGATATATTCCAAGCTCAAAATCATTTGCTCGATACATTCATCAGGTAAACGACCCACAGAGTATTTCTAACGATTATATCACTTGTTTTGCAGATGGTCCCAAGGGTTATCTTTGGATAGGAACAAGCGGTGGTCTGAATTTGCTGAATATCAAAACTGGTAAATTTAAAAGATTCTCAGAAACTGATGGCCTTGCTAATAATGCCATTAAAAGCATTGTAATTGACAAAAAAGGAAATCTTTGGATTAGCTCTAATAAAGGTTTGACAAGGTTCAATTTCCATAGAAATGATATTCGAAACTATTCATTGGCGGATGGTTTACAAAGTAATGAATTCAAAGCTCGAGCATCTTTCATGACCCAAGATGGGGAAATTTATTTTGGTGGCCCTAATGGCTTTAACAGCTTTTATCCCGATAGCATCAAAGACAATACCTTTGTGCCTCCAATATACATTACTGATCTTTCGATTTTTAATACTCCTATCAAGACAGGATTTTCGAATCCTGATTTTCCAACGCATATCAATGCTTCCAAAAAAATTGTCCTCAATTATGATCAGTCTGTATTTACTTTAGCGTTTGCTGCTTTGAATTTTACCCTTCCAGAGAAAAATCAGTATGCTTACAAACTTGAAGGTTTTGATAAGAAATGGAATCATGTAGGCAGTAATCGAAGTGCAACTTATACCAACCTAAACCCTGGTACATACTGGTTTAAGGTGAAGGCGTCTAACAACGATGGCATTTGGAATTCTGAAGGTATAACGCTTGAAATAGTAATACTTCCGCCGTTTTGGATGACTTGGTGGTTTAAAGTTTTGGTACTTTTTCTAGGAATAGGCATCATAGTATTGGTGTATTGGCTACGAGTACGAACGATACAGAAACAAAATGAACGATTAGAAAAAGAGGTTGTAGAAAGAACCATTCAATTACAAAAAGCCACAGATGAAGAGCATAAAGCTCGTTTGGAGGCAGAAAAAGCTAACAAAGCGAAAAGTATTTTCTTGGCTACAATGAGCCATGAAATTCGTACGCCTATGAATGGTGTAATCGGTATGACTGGCTTACTCAACGAAACAGATCTGTCGGAAGAACAAATTAGTTATGTAAGAACCATTAAGCAATGTGGCGAAGACTTGTTGTCGGTGATTAATGATATTCTAGATTTTTCTAAAATAGAATCTGGAAATATGGAACTGGAAGAGCGAATCTTTGATGTGCGAGCTTGCGTTGAAGAAATGCTTGATGTGTTTGCCTCAAAGGCTTCCGAAGCTCGTCTAGACCTTATGTACGAAATTGGATACAATGTGCCACAGCAAATTGTAGGCGATGAGCAACGTTTGCGTCAAGTGTTACTTAATCTAGTCGGAAATGCTATTAAATTTACTTCTAAAGGTGAAATTTTAGTAAGAGTTCAACTTCAAAAGCAACATGAAGAACACGTCGATTTATTGTTTGAAGTAATTGATACTGGTATTGGAATTCCAGAAGATAAACTTTCTCGCTTATTCCGTGCTTTTTCACAGGTAGATTCCTCTACAACACGCAAATATGGTGGAACAGGTTTGGGGCTTGTTATTAGCGAAAAACTTATTCGATTGATGGGTGGTGCTATTGGGGTTCAAAGTAAGGAAGGAGAGGGAAGTAATTTCTACTTTACGATTCATTCAAAAGTTAGTAAAGAACCTATTCAATCGTATCGCTTACTCAATGAGGTAAGTTTTGACAATAAACGAGTTTTGGTCATTGATGATAATCAAACCAATCTGAAAATTCTTAACCAACAGTTGAGCTCTTGGGGCTTGGAAGTTGTTTTAGTAGAGCGAGCTGCCCAAGCACTGACATTATTGGCAGACGAAACCGTAGTTTTTGATGCGGTTATTACTGACCGTCAAATGCCAGGAATGGATGGAATAACGCTTGCTAAAAATATTCGTGAACAGCGAAAAAACTTGCCTATTATCTTACTGACTTCAGTGACGGATGATTCGCATAAAAACCATAAAGATTTATTTGCTGCAGTGCTCACCAAGCCTGTAAAACAGCACTTGCTAAGTAAAACCCTTCTGATGATATTAAAAAAGACTGAGAAAGCCCAGGATGGAGCGAATGTCATTCATCAGAGAAAGCTTTTTACGGATTTTGCTCAACAGTATCCATTAGAAATACTTGTGGCAGAAGATAACCCTATGAACCAATACTTAATAGGAAAAGTGTTGAATAAATTGGGTTATCAACCCCAAATGGTCAATAATGGACTTGAAGCTTTATTGGTGACTCAAGAAAGATACTTTGATTTAATTTTTATGGATGTACAAATGCCAGAAATGGATGGGTACGAAGCTTCTATAAAAATTAGAGAATTGCATTCAAAACAACCAATTATTATTGCGATGACAGCAAATACTATTGATGAATGCCAAAAGGAAATCGAAGATGCTGGGATGAACGACTATTTGAGTAAACCTTTTAGTTTAGATACGATCGTCAATAGTTTACAGAAGTGGGCAAAGGATCGTTCTTAATAGAATAGGGCTATAAAACAAAAAAGCTCGACATTTGTCGAGCTTTTGAGCCTCCTATCGGGATCGAACCAATGACCTACTGATTACAAGTCAGTTGCTCTACCAGCTGAGCTAAGGAGGCTTTTTTCAACGTTAGCGATTTGTTTGTCGTTTAACGTGGTGCAAAATTAGTAGTTTCATAGATGTCACGCAAGTATTTTTGTGAATATTTTTTTTAAATATTTCAACTGAACCTCTAAGTCTTTCGTTTTTAGTATTTTAGTTCTAAAAAAAAGTGAAATGAAATTTGAAATAATCCAACCATCTGAGCCATTGAGACCCTATATCAAGCAATTTGTTATTACAGAAATGGAGGATGAGTCGGAGTATAAAGTGTTACCGTCTTTGGGTATAGTAATTGGTTTTCAATATAAAGGTAGCCTTGCTGTTATTCAAGAAAATCAAACTTCTACTTTACATACAGCAGGTATTACAGGGATAGTGGATAGCTACAAAGTCTTTAAGAATTCTCCTAAGATTGGAACATTATTAGTGTTTTTTACAGAAATAGGTTTAGCTCATTTTACGAAGCATCCCGCAAATGAGCTTTTTAATTTAAGTATTGGACTAGAATATATTTTTGAAAAATCATTAGTCGATGAAATACAAGAGCGCTTCGCATTGGCACAAACAGATACGCAAAGAATACAAATAGTAGAGCAGTTTTTTCTTTCTCAACTACAACGTATTCGAACAGATCAATTGATTATGGAGGCCGTTCGATTGATTTATCAAAGTCAAGGGAGTATTCGTGTGAAAGAATTAAATGAAAGGCTAAACATCAGTGCGAGTCCGTTTGAAAAGCGTTTTCGTAAGCTTGTTGGAACCTCGCCTAAGAAGTTTGCCTCTATTGTGCGCTTCAATGTGGTGCTCGATGCGCTAGGGGAGAAGAAATCACTTTCGGAAATTTGTTATGAAAATAACTTCTTTGATCAAGCACATTTTATCAAAGACTTTAAGCAATTTACTGGAGAAACTCCCGATAAGATGAGACGTTAGGAATCGTTATAAAACAAAAAAGCTCGACATTTGTCGAGCTTTTGAGCCTCCTATCGGGATCGAACCAATGACCTACTGATTACAAGTCAGTTGCTCTACCAGCTGAGCTAAGGAGGCTTTTTTCAACGAACTGCGATACGTTTGTCGCTTATCGTGATACAAAATTAGTGGCTTGGATTGTAATATGCAAATGTTTTTGACCGCAAAAATGAAAGTTTTTTGTAAGTTGTCGGTAATTTTTTGATAACAAGAATGTTACAAAAACCTTACAAATGATTTTTTTTGAAAAAAATATTGGACTAGCGTCTATCAACAAAAATAGGATGCGAAACTCGCATCCTATTTTTGTTTTTCTATGTTCTTTCGAGCAAAATTATTTCTCTGCTTCGCGAATTACTTTCAATTGATGCTTGAAATGAGCCAAATCTTGTTCTGCTTTCTTGATTTTAGCTTCTACATCAACACGAAGTTTATCTGCATTTTTAGATTTTGCAAAGAACTCCAAGTTGTTTTTGTACAACGAAATGTCGTTTTCTATTTGCTGAATCTTACGACGAATATCGTTTTCTTTTTTACCTAGTTCTCTTGGTGAAAAATCGCCTCTAGATTTCAAAATATCAACTTCTGTTTGAAGTGCTAATTGTTCTCTTTCTTTGCCAGAAAGTTTACCCATCGCACTTACATATTTGTTGATAGCTGAGATATAGCGCTTACCAATTGATTGCATATCTTTCTTCGGTACGAAGCCAATACTTGCCCATTGAGCTTTGAACTCAGCTAATTTTGAAGTATCTGCTCCTTCAACTGCTTCTGCTTCAATTTGCTCACAAAGTGCTACCTTCTTCGCTAGATTTGCTTCAAACTCTTTCTCGATATTTTGGTTTTTCGCACGTTTTGCATCAAAGAAGCTATCACAAGCTTTTTTGAAACGTTCGTAAATATTGTCTTTATCTTTTTCTGGAACGTGACCTACTTCACGGAAAGCTTTCTGTAATTGAATTACGCTGTTGGTAGCATCTTGTGAATCATCACCAGAAGTCAAAAGTGCCTCTACTTGTTCGATAATAGCTACTTTTGCTTTCAAGTTTTCTTCACGTTTTCCTTCTAATTGACGGAAGAACTCACCTTTATTTTTGAAGAAAGCCTTGATATTACCCCAGAATTTGTCGCTAAGCTCTTTGCCTTTTTCTTTAGGCATAAAACCTTTCACATTATTCCATTGGTCTTGTAACGCCAAAAGTGCTTTTGTACGCTCATTCCATTCTGAAATAGATTCAGTGGTAAAATTGGCGAATGTTTCAACCAATTCGGCAATTGAAGATTTGAGCGTATAAACTTGTTCTGATTCTGCTTTTTGCGTTTCTAATTGTTCACGGCGTTTGCCATAAATTACGTCTAACGCTTCTTTTACTCTCGTCCAAATTAGCTCGTTTTCTTCTTTCGGAGCAGGACCGATATGCTTATATTCTTCGAAAATAGCGACTGCTTCATCCAAAACTTTACCAGTTACGGTATCTGATTTAGCGGCTTCAGCAATTTTTTCGATTTTTGAACAAAGTTCAATTTTGTGTTGAAGATTACGTTTTCTGTCAAGCTCCAACAATTCGAAGTAGATACTTCTGTTGCTGTAAAAACGGTCAACTAAGGCATGATAAGTTTGCCACAAAGTATTGTTGTGAGGCGAGTTGATGTTACCAGCTGATTTCCATTCATCTTGAATCTTTTTGAATTCAGCAAAACCTGCTTTGATTTGAGCAGGATCAGTGTTGTCTTCTCCTTCAACAATAGCTCTAAGGCGGTTAAGAAGCTCAGTTTTTTGACTAAAGTTCTTGTCACGCTCTTTTTCAATTTGATTAAAATACTTTGCACGCTCTTCTTTAAGTGCTTTAAAGAGTTTATCAAATTTTTCGATAGTTTCATCGAATTTAAACTCAAATCCATCTTCCGAGCCATCATTTGCCTCTTTGAATTTAGCAAGAGCTTCTGCACGTTCTGCTGTTTTGAACTGTTCAAAAAGCGGACGAACTTCCTTAAGAACATCTTCTGATTTGCGGAAAGCAGCTACCGAAGGTTGCTCTTTGACATCGTCAAGTAATTTTGACAATAGCTCAACAAAGTCATTTTTTTGGAAAGTAGAATAATCAACTGTGTGAACGTCAGTTGTTTCAGCTTCAGTGTTTTCGGCCAATTCTAATACCTGTGCGGTTGTCGCGTCGATTTCCTCCTGAGGATTGGCAGCCTGTTGCTGTTTAATTTCGTTTGCTTCTTCGTTAACCATGCGATTCTTTTTACAGCTTATACACTAAATAGTAGTTTGAGGTGCATGTTTGTCTTGCGAGCTACTATCAAGTTTACTTACTGTGTGCTATTTTCAGTTTATAAACACTTAATTTTCAGATTTTTCGAAATACATTATCACTTAAAATAAACTTTCAAATAACAATTGTTCAATTCTTTAAAATCCGATTTGCAGACATTACAATTTCAGTACAAAAATAGAAAAAATAGTTAGAGTATAAACGTCTGATTTTTTTTTCGTTTACAAAACGCTCTAGTTTTTCTGTTTTTAGGGGTATCTGTGGGAGAATAATGCGAAATTTAGGGCAAACGGCTCAGAATACGTAATTCTTTGGGATAATAATTATTAAATCTATTTCCTAATGCCTTTCCCCAGCCCAAAATATGCTCTTCGTAAGCAATACCACACCAGCCTCGCTGATTGGTATCGGGTACAAAATCATCTTTGCGAAGGTACGCAATTGCTTGTTCATAAGAAACATTCAAAATAGGTACCTGTTCAGAGAGTATTGTCGAAAGGGCTAATTCATGTTCTGGAATCAAATCTTTTGCTCCAATTTGTCCTAACAAAATCCCAGCCTTTTTGATATACAAATTACTTTGTAAAATCTTGAGGTCACTCTCGTGTTCGGGATTGATTAAATAGAAATTATCGTTTTTTTCAAACCACATGTAATCTTCTAAGCCCGTAATCCATTGGCTTAAAACACTTTTTTCATGTTTGAAACTTTTGGTACGTTGAGGCTTAATATGTGGTCGGTGAAAAGGTTTGTAATCAGTTTTAGTTTTTTGGAATGCCGCTAGGAAAAAGCCTTCTCCTTTGGCTTGGTCAGGATAAAAACGATACCCAATAGCTTTATTTTCTGGCGATTCTGTTCGTACGATACCCCATTGCTGTATAGTATCTGTGTCTTTTTTATCTAAAACTATATTTTTAGCAGAAAGGTTATCAATTACCCAGTCCATTATAGTTTCGTTTTCAGCTTCAGAATATGAGCAGGTCGAATACAACAAAATGCCACCTTCTTTGAGTGAATCCCAAACATCAGCTAAAATTCGCTGCTGACGTTGACTACACATAGCAACGTTATCTAATGACCATTCAACTACAGCCTCTGGGTCACGACGGAAAAGCCCTGAACCTGAACATGGTGCATCTACGACAATTAAGTCGAAGTAGCCACCTATTCTACTAAAATCTTTTGGATCATTATTGGTTACATAGGTATTGGTTAAGCCCCATTTACTCATATTGTCTACCAAAATGTTTGCACGGCTTTTGATGACCTCGTTGCTTACGAGCAACGAATCTGGGCTTAGCAAACTTGCCAATAGGGTACTTTTACCTCCAGGGGCAGCACATAAGTCTAAGACTCTTAGGTCCTCGTCGAGGTCGATACTTTGCTTGACAGCATATTCCAAAAACATGGAACTTGCTTCTTGTACATAATACGTACCTGCATGGAAATAAGGGTCAAAAGTAAATGCTGGACGTGCATTAAGGTAATAGCCATATTGATTCCAAAGCACAGGACTTTGAATATTCAGATGGGCTGGGGGAGTATTTATTTTATCAGGATTAATTCTGATTGACGTTGGAGACTCTCCTAGTTCATGCGTTTTGATAAAAGAATCGACTTGGTATCCAGTAACCTGACTAAGCGAATCTAATAAAGCTTGAGGAAGGGACATTATTGGCTTTTATTTTAGCATCTACATCATTTATGATGTAAAAAGTCTTATTGGTGGATTTGCTCCTAGTTGCTTATAAGCAACGAAGTCCCAAATTTACGATGAAATTTGGGACTTCGTGAGATTTATACTGATAAACCGTTTTATTTCTTGCGTGTCTTCACCTTAGTGATTACCCAATTACCTACTTTTCGACCTTGCTCTAGTCCTAAATCTAAAGCTGGACGGAAGTGAATACCGCCGTAAAGTCGGCTAATAGAAGCTTCTTCTGCGGCATCTTTATACGATTTGAAATTACGAACTGGCAAACCATATTGCATTTCAGAAGAGTCTGCAAACGCTACATTATTGCCTAATACACTTGAAAGTGCCACCTCTGCTGCGCCCGAAATTACAGAGTGTCCTGAAGGATATTCTGGAAAAGGAGGCGTTTGAAGAACTGGTTGCCAGTTTTTGTCTACCACTTCATTAATAACTGTTTCTGGACGAACTTTAACAGAACGATATTTTTCGTCCCAACAAGAAATAAATCCATCGAAAACAGCCATTGAAGTCAACAAGTAAGCTTCTGATGTTTGATAAATATCGGCTTTTAGCTGACGAGATGTTTGTGTCACAATCGCCATCCAGTGACCGCCAGGAGAAACTTTTTTAGTAGCAAACATGGCATGACCTGTAATATTCATTTTGAATGGATTACAATCCCAGAAATTAGCAATGTTTCTTTGCTCTTCAGTAAGATTATTAATCGTATTGTAAACATCCATTACCATGTCATAATACTTACTTCCTTTAGCCATATCGTATTCGTATGGTTTTGGGGGCATAAACTGAGATGAGGTATCCAATGTCGTAGGACGGATTTTTGACCAATATGGCTCTGCTGCATCGATGTACGCAGGAGGAGTGGGTACCCAAGTTCCTTTTTTCTGAGTTACAGTATAACGAAAACCACGAGTTTGTTTATAGTTATCTCCTTTTGAGTAATTCATAATTGATGCCGCTATCGAATCACCGAAGGCTATCGAGCGCTCATATACATCACTTGGAATACCTGTTGCTTTATAATCCTGCTCAAGTTTTTTCTCAAAATCAACATAAACTTCTTGTGCAAAAGTCAAGCTTTTACCAATAGTTAGATAGGCATGTACAGCTGCCACTGGATAACAATATTCTTTACCTGCTTCAGGTTTTGCTACTTTTTTGAATCCTTTCAACTGTCCTACCATTGATTGGTAATTAGAGTTGCCTGCTGCCAACGCTTCATAAGCCGCTAAGGCCGAATACATATAAATACGGCTAGAAACTGGAGGTGCAAAAATATCGTGGATAATAGACTCTGTAAGTTGTAATTGAGTTCTCCTTAAAAATTCTGGATTTGATGCTGCTTGCTGCCAATTTTCATTACTTTTTTTACAGCTAAAGATTGCAGTAGCCAGCAATACAAAAAGGAATAGTTTTTTCATCTGAGAAGTATAGTTTTTGGTTAATGCAAAAATGGTTAACGAGTAGGTTCTTTTTGCAGTTTTCGAAATAGATTCTGTGTTTTATATATAATTGTTTACCAACAATACTTGTATTGCCAAAGTTAATAAAATCTTTGAAGGAATTAGGGCTATTTCTATCAGTATTCGAACTGATTTTTATAACTATTTGATAAAATCTTTAAAAATTCAGAGAAAAATTGGCTTTTTAATTGTAAATCGAAGATTGTGTTAACAATTCTGATAGAATGAAGTTTTGTTGTTAAATACCAATTTATAGGATATGACAAAACAGAAAATTCTTATTATCGGAGCTGGAATAGCTGGACTTCGTGCGGCGCAAGTTCTTTCACACGCTTCTTTTGAAGTGACGATTGTAGACAAGGGGAGGGGCGTCGGAGGTAGAATGGCTACCAGAAGATTTGCCGATACCAAAGCCGATCATGGTGCACAATATTTTTCGGTCAAGTCAACGATTTTTCAAGAATTTATTGATGAAGCAGAGAAACAGCATATTGTTAAATCTTGGAAAGTAAGCGACAGAACCCACCCTCGATATATTTGCCCTGATGGGATGAACGCTCTTCCTAAATTTATGGCTCAAGGACTTGATGTAAAATTGAGCCAGAAAATTGTACGAATAGCTCATGGAGTAGCTTTTACAGAATCGGGAGAACAATATGACTTTGACCAATTAATTATTTCTGCTCCAATCCCTCAGGTTTTACAATTGTTTGAAGACTCTAATATTTTGCTTGAAGCAGATGAAGAAAATATTCTAAGTTCTATCCAATATGACCCATGCTGGGCAGTTATGGCAAAGCTCAAGACTTCAGATAATACTATTACAGGGGGAAGAATTTTAGAAAATAGTCCTGTCTCATGGATAGTAGATAACGCTGAGAAAGGCTTGACAGAGAATCCAACCATAACAATTCATGCTTCTTCGGATTACTCGCAGTCGCATCTTGAAGAGAATGCTGAAAAGGTGGCTTCGGAATTAATCGCCTCGGTTTCGGATATAGTGAATGTTGAAAAGATAGATACTTATCAGATACATCGTTGGAGATATGCCTTGGCATCACAACGAGCGACTGCGCCCTTTCTTCAATTAAAAAAATATCCTATTTATATTGGTGGCGATGCTTTTGGTATTGGTAACGTCGAAGGAGCGTTTTTATCTGGAGAAGCTATTGCTCAGGCGATTTGCTAGATATTGAAGTGTGCTAACAAGTATGAGTTATCCCGAATTTTAGGATTGGGGTTATTCTCCACGTTTCATCAAAAAAGCGGACAGAAAATATTCCCTGACCGCTTTTTTGATGAAACCACGCTATGTATGACTCATATTTATCTATATCAAGATTTGGTAATTAACTCAGCTACTTTTCGTCCCGACATCATTGCGGCATTGAGAGAAGGATAGCTCGTCCAGTCACCACATTGGTACAAGTTTTCCGATATTTTGAACTGAGGATTCAACACACTTCCCGCTGGAAAAGCATTCAATGATTCTTTAATTTCATATTTTTTCAAAAATTTCCATGAATCCACTTCAGTACCAAACCAATCTTTTAATTCCGCTCTTAACTGTTTCTCCCAAGCTTCATCCGAAAGAGAAGGCGCATTTTGTGTAGAAACTGAAACTAAGGCTTTTCCTTCAGGTGCGTAATGTGATGAAATATCGCTAGGCACACACAAATTGTGAATCAAACTATTTCTATTGGGATTCAAAGCCAACATAGGTTTATTTAAAGGCGACTTTGGAGCCTCAAAATAACTACAAATAGTACTGTTGAATTGGGTAGGTAAGGGTTGATTCAACAATTGAGCTGCTTGGTAACTATCAGTAGCAACGACTATTTGATTAGCCAAAATATGCTCTCCATTAGAAAGAACTACCGTATTTCCTTGAATTTTACTCACCTTAGTATTCAAGCGAATAGTGTTTGCTGGTAATTTTGATGCTATCTGTTTGGCGATTTGCTGCATACCATTGCCAGGAATAGTTGCTTCGCCATCATAGAATTTTCCAAAAATATATTTGAAGAAAGAAGCTGAAGTCGCTAACTCGTTTTCCAGAAAAACACCTCCAAAAAAAGGCTTAAAAAATTCAGAAATAAACTTTTCTGAAAATCCATAAGCTTTTAAGAAGTCCAATGTCGATTGCGTAGGTTTTTCCATAATCTCCTCATCTAGCCCCTGTGTTTCCCAACTTAATCGTGCAACTCGTAGTTTGTCGCTCAAGGTACCAACCGACGAAAATAGTGAAGTTAGCAACTCGCTAGGCTCCTTAAATGGATTGGCGAGCGTGGTAAACCCTTGTTCAGTTTTGATGAGTGCTCCAGATTTGAATTCCTTCAAATTAAGTGCTTCAAAGTTTAATAATTGTTGTGCTTCGGGATATGATGTTAGTAAAATTTGAAAACCCCTATCTAGTAAAAATCCATTTTCTATATCCGTTCTCACACGTCCTCCAATACCGTCTGTAGCTTCTAAAATTTGTGTTTCAACGCCTTTTGAATGTAAGTAAGCAGCGCAACTTAAACCTGCAATTCCTGCTCCAATTATGAGTACCATATACTTCGTTTTTATGTCTTTGTATAGAGTTTAAGCACGAATTTATATGTTTTGTTTAAAAAATATTAAACAAAAATAATCTCCCTGACAAAAATCTGTTTTAAGGGTGTTTATATGCTGTATGACAAAATAAAGGAAAATTGTATTATTTTTATATATTAAAAATTTGCGATTTTAAGCGTAAAATACTGAATTATTAATTTTTCATAAAATGAATAAAATCATCTATATTATATTTTTTATTTTAAATATCTGTTTTTTAGGTAATTATGATTGATTGAGTATATTTTTAGACAGATTTTTTGAAAAGAATTTTGAGCGTAGTTCGTAAAAACTAGGATTATTTTAGATATTTTTTGTTATTTTGCATAGAGATAATTCACTTCTAAAATTGAACAAAACCATTTTAAGGTTTCGCAAGAAGATGATTTTATGAATATTAGGGCAAAGTGTATTTTTTAGAAAAAAGCTTAAAAGTCTATTGCTCTTATAGATTATATTGTGCTAATTTTTATTCAGAAAATTATTGAATTTATCCAAAAACTAATCGAACCATGAGATTGAATTTTGAATACTTGATTCAATCGGAATTTCAAACCTCAAATAGTTATGAACTACCAGATTCACGAAGGAAACGGATATAAATATATCGACGAAGGACAAGGCGAAACCTTGATGTTGTTGCATGGCCTTTTCGGTGCATTGAGCAACTGGGAGGGAGTTATCGAAGGCTTCAAAAAAGACTATCGTGTAATTATTCCAATGATGCCTATTTACACTATGCCTATCACAAAGGCTGGCTGTGAGGGATTAACCGAATTTATCGAAGGATTTGTTAATTGGAAGGGGTTAGACAACTTGACACTATTAGGTAATTCGTTGGGTGGTCACGTAGGGTTGATATTTACGTTAAAAAATCCTACTAAAGTGAAAAGATTGGTATTGACAGGTAGTTCTGGACTATTCGAAAACGGCATGGGTGGTTCATATCCTAAGCGTGGAAGCTACGAATACATCAAAGAGCGTGTAGAATATACATTTTATGAGCCTCAAACTGCGACAAAGGAACTAATTGACGAAGTTTTTGATATTACTAATAGCGCACAAAAGGTAATTCGCATTATTGCTATTGCAAAATCGGCTCAAAGAAACAATATGGCGAAAGAAGTGGTTAATATTAAAGTACCAACCTTGTTGGTGTGGGGACTTAATGATACCATCACTCCGCCACAGGTAGGGCATGAGTTTAATAGATTGATTGAAAACTCAGAATTACACTTTATCGACAAGTGCTGCCACGCTCCAATGATGGAACGTCCTGAAGAGTTTAATAAGATATTGAGTACTTGGTTAGAAAAAACACCCATTACGCAGTTAGAATTGGCGTGTTAGCAAGCAAATATTTGACTTATCGAATTGGGAAGTTGCCATTAAATCATTAATTTTAAAAAATAGAGAACAATAAGAAGTCCGTTTCTTGAGTTTTGCTATTGAGAACAACTTACCACTTTATTACAATGCTTGCAAAAGATATAATAAATCATGTTTTACCCATTCTGAAATCCAGTGACACTGTTGGAGACGCTTTGGGGTGGATGGAGGATTATAAGGTTGGGCAACTTGCAATTGTAGAAGATACCGAATACAGAGGATTGATAAGTCAAGATATATTGTTAGATGCTGATGAATCATTGCCGATGGTGGCTTTGCAGCCAGAGTGTCCAGAGGTTTTTGTATTAGAAACCCAACACCTATATGAGGTATTGGCTCAATCTCAAAAGTTTGACTTAGAAGTGATTGCCGTAGTTGACCACGAACATCGTTTTGTGGGAACTATCCTTGTGAACGAGCTCCTCAATGAGCTAACCAAAAAGTTAGGTTCGCAAGAGTTAGGTGCTATCATCGAAATTGCTATCAGTAATCGAGATTATTCGCTCTCTGAAATCAGTAGGTTGATAGAGGCAAACGATACCAAAGTCATTAGCAGTTATTACACAAGTGGAGATGAATCGTCGAATTATCGAGATATTTTAACACTCAAGCTCAATCGAAGAGATATATCACCAGTGGTAGCTACTCTCGAACGTTTTGAGTATCACATAATTGGAGCTTATGCCTTTGAACCAATTGTGACTCCCGACAAAGAGCGATTCGACATGCTGATGAAATATTTAGATTTGTAATAAAATATAGAAAACCCATAAGAATGAACTAAATCTTATGGGTTTTATTATTTCTTGCAAAATCAAGCCTTAAATTTGCCTTTTCCAAAATGAATCTCTTCTTTTGTTTATGGGAGAAAAAAAGCAAAATACTATTTTCTATGTATTTTGTTGAAAAGCCCCTTTTGTTTGATTTTGTAGTAATATAAGAATTTGTAGTAGAATGAAAATAGCCATTCATGGGCGTAATTTCAACGATTCCGTAAAGCCTTTTGTACAAACAATGTTTGATACCCTCAATGCAAAAGGGGTATCGTTGCAAATCTCTGAATCGTATCATAAATTTCTCCAAGAAAAAGGAATTGTTTACAATTCAACCTCGATATATACTTCTCAAAAAGACCTAGCTGGTGCCCAATTTGTTTTTAGCTTGGGCGGCGATGGTACTTTGCTCGATGCTGTTACGCATGTAGGAGATTATGAAATACCAATTTTGGGTATCAATACTGGTCGTCTCGGTTTTTTAGCGACTATTTCACCCGATAAAATTCAAGAAAGTTTAGACGAACTATTCAAAGAGCATTATAGTCTCGATAAACGTACGCTTGTGAGTATTAGCACACAATTGAACGGAAACCCTGTTGATATATTCGATGGCTTGAATTTTGGGCTCAATGAATTGGGAATCATGAAGACCGACACCTCTTCTATGATTGTTGTTAAGGCATATCTTAATGGCGAATATCTCAATGCTTATTGGGCTGATGGCTTGATTATCGCTACTGCTACAGGTTCTACGGGATATAATTTGAGTGTTGGTGGACCTTTAGTAATGCCAAGTTCTGATATCTTTGTAATAGCTCCCATGAGTCCTCACAATCTGAATGTTAGACCATTGGTTGTGACAACAGACTCAATATTAGATTTTGAAGTAGAAAGTAGAAGTGCCAATTATTTGATTTCACTGGATGCGCGGTCGAAAGTAGTGGATGGAAATGTGAAAATCAGAATGGAAAGAGAAAAGTTCAAGGCTAATTTGGTGAAATTATCCAATACTAATTTTCTCAATACGTTAAGAAGTAAATTGAATTGGGGACTTGATATTCGAAATTAGTAGGAGTTGTGTATTCGATAATTAACGTTTCAAAAAATTAGTCAGCATACCAAAAGCAAAATATTAACGTTTATTAACATATATTTACCTTAACAATCGCAAATAATCACGCTGTCAAACCAGAAGTTATTCAGACCCGACTTATGAAAAAAAATATTGCACTAGTGTTTTTCTTGATGTTAGGTGTGTTTGGTTTCCATGAGAGTCATGCTCAATTCAAGTTTTCGAACTTATTCGGAAGTAAAGACCAGCCAAAGAAAAGAAAGACATTCGAGGCTTATTCGTCAGTGAGCATTGGTGTAGGATCATCACACTATTATGGAGAACTATCGCCATACAACCGCTTTTTACAGTCCACTATCAATGGCGTTCGCTGGAATGCCTCCTTTAATTTTACTCGTCAGTTATCCCCACAATTTGGCTTAAGATTTGGCTTGACATGGGCTCGAATTTTTGGTGATGATAACTACATGGATGGTGTGTCTGGCTTCGAGGCAAATTTTATGCGCAATCTTCATTTTCGCAATGATATAAAAGAATTCTCGATTGTTGGACAATATGACTTTGTAAGAACTGCCAAAGGCTCTGCTCGTCGTGCAGCGGTTATTCCTTATATTTTTGGCGGAGTAGCTGTTTTTGCTCATGATCCTATGGCAAAACCTGATAAAACTTTGTTTCCTGACCAAAGTGAGTGGGTACGTTTACAACCTCTTCATACCGAAGGACAAGGTTTGCCAGGGTATGCGCAACCTTATTCGTTAATCAGCGTTTCGGCACCACTTGGAATTGGTGTGAGATACAAACTCAATCATAATTTCGACTTAGGATTTGAAATTGGTTATAGATTTACGATGACCGATTATCTTGATGATGTAGGTGGGTATTATGCTGATCCAGCCGATTTAGGAACACAAAGTGCCTTGTCTGTGGCGATGGCAAATCGTACTTTAGAGAGAACTGCAGCGTATTCGGGTAAAGACCGTACGAATGGTGTTATCAACTACCTTACTTCGATAGGTGTTTATAATCCAGGTTCAGGGGTGGATCCATTTACTTATCAGTCGGTGCCAGGGTTTTCAGATCGTACAGATGCTCGTGGTAATAGCAAATATAAGGACTCCTATATGCTTACTTCTGTGAAGTTGATTTATTATATTCCAACTAAAATAAAGTGTCCGCCACTTCGTTAGAAGATTATAAAAAATTGATATATTTTTTACTTATAAAAGTAATTTAAAAATACTCTAAAAGCCTAAAAGTCAGGATTTAATGCCTGACTTTTTTGTTCCGTAAAAAAACTACTTTTCCATTATTTTATGACCAACTTGAGAGTTTATGTGTTGATTGTCGCCATTGCTAGTGTGTACTCTACGCAGTTGTGGGCTCAAAAAATTGAAATTGGTGCAGGATTAGGGGCAATGAACTACAAAGGTGATATTTCCCCAGATTTACAAATAGGCACGGCAAAGCTGGGGGGAAATTTGTTTTTTCGTTACAATCTCAAAAAAGATTTGTCATTTCGGGCAAGTGCTTTGATGGGAAGTATAGCTGGGGATGATAAAAATAGCAGTGACCCGTTCAATCAGCAACGAGGAAAGAACTTTTCAACCACCATCAATGAATTGAGTTTGACAGCTGAGTATAACTTTTTTAATTACCAGTATCATCGCTATCATAAAGATTGGTCTCCGTATGTTTTTGGAGGTGTTGGTTTTATGAAGTTTTCCCCAAGAGATAACCCTTCGGCTGACTACAAACAAAATCAGATTGTCTTGCCTTTTGGTGTGGGTATCAAATACAACATTAAAGGACCTTGGGATTTGAATTTGGAGTTTGGAACAAGGAAGACCTTTACAGATTATTTGGATAATTTAGGTGGAAATGATCCTTCTTTACCTAAAACACAACAAAACGATTATTCTAAAGGCGATATGTATTATTATACAAGTTTGACGCTGAGTTTTAAATTCATCAAAATTTATTGCCCACCAAACTAAGTTGCAGATTACAAGAGAAGAAACAAAAGAGGACTTATTTAAGCCTCAAAATATGATACCAGTGATGGCGCTCATTTAGGTAATACTAAATGGGCGCTTTTGATTTTTATAGTTCAAAGACCACTGGAAGTCCCCAATATGGCTTCCTGTCATTTTGAATAGGGGGTTTATTTCGTTAAATTTGCAATAATCTTAATAGATTCATGTAAATTAGAGGCTTTTAGGGCATTTTAGGATAGAATAGAGCTAGAGTTGAAAGCTTTTTGAAACCATCAAATTGGTTCAAAAACTAGCAAATGAGCGTAGAATAAGCCCTTTTGAATCCAACTGTTTGTTAAAAAGTGTTAAATCAGTGAAAGAACAATTAGACCGAAACAATCTACCAAAACACATAGCCGTTATCATGGACGGAAACGGCCGTTGGGCCAAGCAAAAAGGCTTTACTGATAGAATTTTTGGACATCGTAATGCCCTTAAAGCAGTTAAAGACGTGATAGAAGGCTGTGGCGAATTAGGAGTGAAATACTTAACGCTTTATGCTTTTTCTACCGAAAACTGGAATAGACCTAAAGCAGAGGTAGATGGTTTGATGAATTTGCTTGTAAAAACGATTAAAGAGGAGGTTCCAACGATGCACAAAAACAATGTGCGCTTGGACACCATCGGCGATACAAGCGCTTTACCTGATTATTCACGTAGAGAATTGTTGTCAGCTATAGAGGATACCAAAAATAATACAGGCTTAACAGTGATTTTGGCGTTGAGCTACAGTGGCAAATGGGATATTGTTAATGCAGCTAAGAAATTAGCACAACAAGTGAAGGAAGGTTCGATTGGTCTTGACGACATCAATGAATCCGTTTTTGAACTTTCACTTGATACAAAAGGTATCCCGAACCCAGATTTAATGATTCGCACAGGTGGCGATCACCGTATAAGTAACTTTATGCTTTGGCAACTAGCTTATGCGGAACTCTACATCTTTGAGGATCTTTTCTGGCCAGATTTCCGTCGTGAGCATCTACATATTGCGATTGGCGATTATCAGGCAAGAGAAAGAAGATTTGGCCGAACATCCGAACAGATTAAAAAAAGTATATAAAACAAAGAGCGTGTCACAGAATAGTTAGCCAAAGGTATGCCACACACAACATACCTCTAATTATGACTAACAAAAACTATACAATGAAGAAATATTCCTTTCTGTTTTGCTTAACCCTTCTTTCATTTATTACGCAAGCTCAGTTGAGATTTGGTGGTATGGGGCGTCCTGCAACTCCAGCTCAAACAGAGCTTAACTATGCTTCACCTCAAGAGTATGAAATTGCGGATATCGTGGTAACGGGTTCTAAATTTTATGATGGAAACTCGATGATTACCCTTTCGGGGCTTCGCGTTGGCGATAAAATCAAAGTACCTGGAGATGCTGTTTCTTCTGCTATCAAGAAATTAATGGATCAAGGTATTCTTGAAGAGGTAGAAGTACAAGCTGCGAAAATCGAAGGTGATAAAATTTGGTTAGTGATCCACCTAAAAGAACGTCCACGTCTTTTCAGAATCGAATATAACGGTATCAGAAAAGGAGAACAAGAAACGCTTTCTGATAAAATTAAGACCTATAAAGGTAAAATTATTACAGCCACAGTAAAGAAAAATATTGAGCTGGCTATCAAAAAGCATTATCAAGAAAAAGGATATCTGAATGTAGGTATCAAGATTGCAGAAAGAACAGATACTTTGCGTGGTAACAATGCTACCATGAAGATTTATATTAAGAAAGGCGATAAAGTAAAAATCTCGAAAATTGAGTTTGATGGTGTGTCAGAAATGAAACTTAGCACTTTGAAACGCAAGTTGAAAGGAACTAAGGAAAAGAAATTTTGGAGAATATTTACTCCTTCAAAATATGTCCCTAAGAAATTTGAAGAAGACAAAGGCAAGCTGATTGAGTACTACAATAAAAAAGGTTATCGTGATGCTCAAATTTTGAAAGACTCAGTATTTAAGGATAGCGATAAAACGGTAAAGGTGATTTTCAGAATGGAAGAAGGTCGTCAGTATCACTACCGTAATATTTTCTGGGAGGGTAACTATATCTATCCTGACTCAGTACTTACTGAAATTTTAGGGGTTAAGAGAGGTGATATCTACAATACAGAAGATTTAGAAAAACGCTTGAACGGAAAACCTCAGGAAGACGTAAGTTCGGCATACATGGACAATGGTTATTTGTATTTCCAATGTGAACCAGTTGAAACGGCCGTAGTAGGTGACTCGATCGATATTACTTTCAGAATCACTGAAGGTAAACAAGCAACTATCAACAAAGTAATTGTAAATGGTAATACCAAAACTTCTGACCACGTAGTAATGCGTGAGATTAGAACATTGCCAGGACAAAAATTCAATAAGTCGGCGATTATTCGTACAGTTCGTGAATTATCAACAATTGGATACTTCAACCCTGAAAAGATTACGCCAAACCCAATTCCAAAAGCGGATGGTACGGTAGATATTGAATACAACGTAGAAGAAAAACCTTCTGACCAAATTGAATTGTCTGGTGGTTGGGGTGGTTATATCGGATTCGTGGGTACGCTAGGGGTAACTTTCAACAACTTCTCTGCCAAAAATATTGGTAACTGGGAATCTTGGAAACCACTTCCTTCAGGTGATGGACAAAAATTATCAGTACGTTTCCAAGCGAATGGCGTTGCTTATCAAAACTACTCATTGTCATTTACGGAGCCTTGGTTAGGTGGTAAAAAGCCAAACTCATTCTCTGTAACCTTGAGCCGTAATATCTCGTATCCGTATAAGATTCAGCAATACAATTATTTGTCTAACCCTTATGCTTACGGTGGCTATGGTTATGGATACGGCTATGGATATGGTACAGGAACATCAACGTCGACTTTGACAACAGCACAACAGGATAGTGCTACAACTGCTCAAAACAGTGCTCACTTCAACAGTACAAGTTTGTCGTTTAGCTTAGGAAAACGTTTGAAATGGCCTGATGACTATTTCTCATTGAGTAACTCACTTTCATTATCATTGATTGATATTGCGGGCTTAGGTTCAAGTTATTATGGATACCCAGAAGGAAAATCATTGTCAATTGCTTTTGTAACAAACTTGTCTCGTAACAGTATTGACAACCCAACTTTCCCTCGTTATGGATCTAGTTTCTCATTAACAGCATCTTTAACACCTCCATACTCGTTAATAAGTGGTAATACCAATAGTACTTTGATTGAATATCACAAATGGATGTTTGATGCCAGTTGGTTTACCGCAATTACTAGTAAGCTAGTGTTCCACATGCGAACGCACATGGGTTTCTTGGGTAGTTATAACCCTAACAAAGCAATCTCTGTATTCGAGCGTTTTGACGTAGGTGGTTCGGGTATGATGACAGGTTATACGATTGCTAGCCGTGACATTATTGGTTTGAGAGGTTATAAAGATCGTATTTTAGGTTCGCAAGGAACAGTGCCAAATGGTGGAGTTGCTTACAATAAGTTTGTAATGGAAATGCGTTACCCAGTATCGCTTAACCCATCGGCAACGATTTTCTTATTAGCTTTTGCTGAAGGTGGTAACAACTTTGCCAATTATCAAGAATACAACCCATTCAAGTTGTATAAATCAGCGGGTGTTGGTGCACGTATCTTCATGCCAGCGTTTGGTATGATTGGTATCGATTATGGTTGGGCATTTGATAAAGTTCCTGGTGTGTCAGATTTTGGTCGCCAAGCCTTTACTTTCTCAATCGGTCAACAAATCCGATAGTTTATTGATACTTAGCGAAGGGTAATAGGAATTATGGTTCTTATTACCCTTTGTTTCTGTAAAGGATAGAATCCATAGTTTCTGAAGGAGTTTTATCAGTAGTAATTTTACACTTGGCAAATTCAGTATATATTTGTTAATCTCTGAATTTAGGGAATTCAAGATTCAATATTACGAAGAGCTTCGACGTTAATGTTCTACCAAATGCTAATCAGGAACTGTAGATGCCACCTCAATTAATACATTTATAAGCACATACAGAACCTTCCTTAGTTTCAACTAAATAACCCTTATCACCGTGAATAAGCAGATTTTTTTACTAATTTTGGTTTTCTTTAGTGCTTGTATGAGTAGCTTCGGACAAAAGATTGGCTATATCGATACAGAGTACATTACTTCCAAAATGCCTGAATATCAAAAGGCACAAGAAGATATAGAAAAACTCACGACTAAATGGGTGAAGGAAATTTCTGAGAAAAACGAGGAAGTTGCCAAACTCGAAAAAGCGTATCGTGCCGAAGAAGTATTGCTTACAGAGGAAATGCGTCAGCAGAGACTCCGAACCATCGCTGATAAAGATAAAGAGGTAAAAGATCTTCAAAATCGAGTATTTGGATTGAATGGAGAGCTTTTTAAGAAGAAACAAGAAATTATGCGTCCTATTTTGGACCAGATTGTGAAGGCTACAGAAAAAATCGTTAAGCTAAAAAGACTTGATTTTATCTTTGATAAAGCCTCTGATAGTCTAGTAATGATTTACACAAACCCTACCCATGACTATACCGATTATGTGATGGAAGAATTGGGTATCTCGGTTGAACAGTTAAAGGAAAAAGAAAAAGAAGAACAAAACAATGCCAAAGAGGAGCCAGCAGGAAACTCAAAAGCGAAAACAAACAAAAAAAACTAATTAACAAATCCAAATGACAAAAATGAAGAACAAATTTTTTATCGCCTTGTTTGCTATTGTGGCATTGGCTACCTCTAACGTAAATGCACAAACAAAAATTGGTTACATTAGCTTAGATTACGTATTGAACCAATTGCCAGAAGCAAAACAAGTAGAAGCTGAATTGAAAACTACGCAAACTCAATATGAAAACTTGTTGCAAGGTAAAATCAAAGATTTTCAAGCTAAATATGCTGATTACGAAAAAAATCAAGCTACTATGAATGACGTAATCAAAGCTGACAAAGAGAAAAACTTGCAAAACCTTCAAAACGAGATTGAAGAGTTCCGTCAATCTTCAGCAACTTCTTTGCAAAAGAAACAAGCTCAATTGTTGCAACCATTGTTGAAAAAAATCGAAGACAATATGCACGTAGTAGCTAAAGAAAATGCTTACACTTACGTATTCAACTACGATGCTGGTCAAGGTACAACACCAATCGTATTGCATGCTCCAGACGATGCTAATATCTCTGATCTAGTATTGAAGAAAATGGGTGTAACTCCTAAGCCAGTAACTGCTGCTCCAGCGGCAACTACTCCAGCTGCTCCAAAGAAATAATCGTTGATTTTTCGATAATAAAAAAGCCCAAGATTTATCTTGGGCTTTTTTTATGGGGTGCTTGTAATTAATTCTAACAACATTTCAGACCAGACTTGATAGGCATTTTTTTGTAAATGAACGCCATCAATACTATAGGCACTCAATAAAAAACCATTTTCGCTAAGTTTAGTATTTATATCGCAGAATGGGATTTTTTCTCGATTACAGAGCCGTAACAAACCTTCATTGAGTTCTTTTACCTTTTGATTAATTTCAGCCTGATTTTCGGTATATATACAGCTATTGATGATAAGTTGGATAGACTGTTTCTTTGACTGCTGAATAAAGAACGCATAATTATCCAGAATATGCTCTACAGGTACTCCCGAAAATAAATCATTAATTCCACCATTCAGGATAACGAGCTTTGTTTTTTCAGGAAACCCTTTACCTATATTCCATCTTATTTGTTGCGTAATTGCCCCTCCATAAGCTTGATTACTTATATCAAGCCTTCCCAACCATTTACTCCAATTTTCTTGTGCAAGAATAGAGTCTCCAAGCAGGAGAATTGTAGCATTTTCTGGAAATAACTTTTGCATAAACTTATCAGAGTGCTTTCTTAAAAGCCAAAAAAAAGCTGCTACAAACAGAAGGTTGAGCAGCAAAGATATTTTGAGAGCAAGTTTCATTTTCGAGTAGACTTCCTACAGTTTTGGAATTAACATAGGAACTTCCTTTTGGTATTTTTCATAAGTTTTACCAAAAATTTGAACCAACTTTTTTTCTTCAAAATAAATTCCAATACGAATATAAGCGGTCAAAGCCAATGCCATAGCAAGATTGTTGGCTGTTCCTGTGATACCAAATACCCCCCAGACAATAACAAGCGTGCTCAAATAGAGTGGGTGTCTAACAACACTCATAAGACCATCAGTGATTAGTTGAGCAGGAGCCTCGGCCTGTATACCTAGAAATGCTTTTAAATCGTACTGTTTGAAGGAAATAAATAACATATAAACACCCAGAATAATCATTAAGCCTCCAAAAATATTATTAGCAGTGCTTGTAGGCATTAATAACTGAGAAGGGGTTGTTATTTGAAAATATAGGATAGGAATCATTAGTACTACAGAAAGTATTGTATATGCCAATCTGTAGTAAGGAAAGTTAATTTTATTTTTTACTTCATTGGATGCTAAAACAGAATGAAGAGTTCCATACACAATCCATAATATGCCAATGATAATTTCTATTTTCATATTTTTATCAATTTATAGCTATTCTTGAGAAGATACAGGTTCACTTGTATCAGTGGCGTTAATGTCAGTATTCTCTGTTTGTTCTACTTGTACAGGTTTTGCTTCCAAAGAGGCAAAGAAAGTATTTTGCCAGATCATAATAGCCATCACACCACAGAAAATCGCAGCATCGGCAAAATTGAATATCGGCGTTGAATACCAACTTCCTCCCCAAACAGGAACCCATTCTGGAATCCATCCTTGATAGAAGTCAAAGAAAAACATATCAATTACTTGACCATGAAACCATGGGGTAGGAGAGTCATACGGAGCATTGTGTAATAATACACCATAAAATGTACTGTCAATTACGTTTCCAATTGCTCCACCCAAAATAGCTGCAATACTCCAAAGCAAACCCTCATGAGCGTTCTTTTTAGCAAGTTTTGTTAGATAATAACCAATACCAATCATGGCAAAAACTCTGAAAAGACTCAATACAATTTTGCTATATCCTTGCGGAAGAAAATCAAGCGTAATACCGAACGCCATTCCTTTATTAAGAACGTAATGAAGTTTAACAAAATCGCCAATGATAGGAACTTCGTTGCCTTCATATTTCAAAAAATGATAAATAGCAAGCTTAATAATTTGGTCGATGACGATAAGTAAGAAAGTAAGCCAAAAATATTTGTATGGGGAACGAAACATTTTGTTTAGAATTTTGCCACATCAAAACTCTCACAAGTCCATGAGCTAGGTGGCAGTTAGTACATTAAATGGTTGAACAAACCCGAGGGGTTGCTTTTGAATCGCAAAGGTACAAAATAAAAACGCCACGATGACAAAATAGCTCGTGGCGTTTTTATTTTTATTCTTTAGTAAATCATCTACTATCTTTTCTGACGACGTACCATCTCTTTTTTAATCAAAGTAAACTCACGACTTGCTTGTCCAGCTACAGAGGTATTTTCGGCAGCACGACGGAACAAATAAGGCATAACGGCTTCTACAGGGCCATACGGAACATATTTGGCAACATTGTAGCCTGCGTGAGCTAAATTGTAAGAAATGTTGTCGGACATACCCAATAACTGTGCAAAATAGAAATGTTTGTCCTTGGCGTCAATTCCGTTCTTTTCCATTAATTGCGCTAAATACTTACAGCTATATTCGTTATGAGTACCTACACAAATCGAAATAGCATCACGATTTGTTACAGCATATTCAACGGCTAGATTAAAATCTTTGTCTGTATTTTCCTTTGTTTCGTGAACAGGCTCGCAGTAGTTACCTTCGTGAGCACGTTGTCTCTCTTTTTCCATGTATGCACCACGAACAAGCTTTACCCCTAGCAAATACCCCTTTTCACGAGCAGTTTCAGTAGCACCTTTCAAATTCTCAAGCATATCTTTACGATACATTTGGAACGTGTTATAAACAATACATTCTTGCTTGTTGAAGCGAGCCATCATGTCGTAAGTCAGGGCATCAATTGCATCTTGAATCCAAGATTCCTCAGCGTCAACAAAAATACGAACATGCAGTTCAGCAGCTCTACTACACAAATCAAACATTCTTTGGTGAACTCTTTCAAATGCAGAAGATTCTTCGGCAGTCAATGGAACTTCACTTTGTACTTTTTCAAGTAATTCAGTACTGCTAATACCTGTTACTTTGAAAACGGCGAAGGGAATAGCACTATTATTCTGCGCTTTTTCAATAGTTTTGAGGATTTCTTCTTTTGTAAGCTCAAAACTAGATTCACTATCTTCTCCCTCCACGGAATAGTCCAAAATTGTGCCAATCTTAGCTTTGTCCAAATTTTCTATTGCTTTATTGCATTCCTGCAATGTTTCGCCTCCACAAAACTGTTCGAATACAGTAGATTTAATCAGTTTTTTGATAGGAAAATGAAGAAAAATGAATAGTTTGATAAAAAAAGTTCCTAACTTTACAAGCCAGTTCTGATTCATACTTGCAAAGATGAGATACATCTTCTTTAATTGTAAATCAGATTTGTCTGAAAATGCGATAGACATGTCCTCAAAGGATATTTTATCGGCCTTCATCATCGGTTGTGAAATGGATGTTTTAGTCATGTTCAAAGACGAAAAATCGACTAATATGTTGTTAAATGGTGATCGAGTTTTCAAATAATGTTTTAATTAAAAACCCGTTAGTATCACATTGTTAAGTAGTGTGTTAATTGCTTAAAATTAATTAAAACGTGCAAATATAGTATATTAGAATAATACAAAAATACATTGGGGTAGGATTTTTTTATTAATCCCCTGTTTGGTTAGAATTTGCAGTTCTTTTGGTGTTAGAACTGGAACCTATCTGAGCTCAATCAAATTGTCATTATGAAGCAAAGATAATAGTAATCTTTGAAGTTGCGTGATGCTTTATTGATATCCTAGTGTATCATGTAAGTTTATATTTTTTTACTTGAATTAATACTGTTTGCCAATGAACGCAAATTTAGACGTAGTGCCGATGCAGGAATGGATTAATACTGACGGCAAACCCTTAATTATTGCAGGTCCTTGTTCTGCTGAAACAGAAGAGCAAGTACTTGAAACAGCCAACCGAATCAAAGCGGAAGGTTATGCACACATTATGCGTGCAGGTGTATGGAAGCCACGTACTCGTCCAGGTAGTTTTGAAGGCATGGGAGAACCAGCTTTACAATGGTTAGCTGAAGCAAAGAAACAAACTGGATTACCATTAGCAATTGAGGTAGCAAATCCTGAACATATTGAGTTAGCATTGAAATATGGTGTTGATGTATTGTGGATTGGTGCAAGAACAACTGTAAACCCATTCAACGTACAAGATTTAGCTGATGCATTGAAAGGTGTTGATATTCCTGTATTAGTGAAAAACCCAGTTAACCCAGACTTAGCTCTTTGGGTTGGTGCTTTTGAACGTTTACAAGGTGCTGGTATCAAGAAAATTGGTGCTATCCACCGTGGTTTCTCTAATGCTCAGGAAACAAAATATCGTAACTCTCCAATGTGGCAAATGGCCGTTGAGATGAAACGTTTGTTCCCACAATTACCAATGATTGGTGACCCGTCGCACATGGCAGGTAAGCGTTCGTTGTTGATGGAATTGTCACAACGTATTCTTGACTTGAACTACGATGGTATGATTATCGAAACTCACCGCGATCCAGATAAAGCTTGGTCTGATGCTTCTCAGCAATTGACTCCTGAAGCTTTAGGCGAAATGTTGCGTGAGCTTGAGGTTCGTAAAGCTAACTATGGCGTTGAATTTACAGACGAATTGGCTGGCTTGCGTGCTAAAATCGACAATATCGACCGTGAGTTGATGGAGGTTTTGGCAGCTCGTATGGCAGTAGTTGAGAAATTGGGCGAATACAAGCGTGATAACAGCGTTGCTGTATTGCAATTGGATCGTTGGAAACAAGTACACGCTGATCGTGCAAAACAAGCTTCTGGCTTAGGTTTGTACCCTGAATTTGTTGAAGAATTATTCAAACTTGTTCACTTAGAGTCTATCAGAAAGCAAACTGAAGTTATGCACTCTTCTTTGGCATAATCTAGCTCTGAGCAATAAATAAAAAAGTGGTTGTCATGAAAATGGCAACCACTTTTTTTTCGGCATTGATTATCTCGGGAAAAACCTCTATTTTGCCTTTTCCATATCATACCCGTATAGTCTATGAAAAATACACTACTAATTCTATTCAATCTTCTGTTTTTGAATAACTTACTGACGGCACAAGTAGCTAAAGCTGACGATAGTAATGGGGTATTTTGGAAGCCTATTGTCGAAATGGACGATAAGCTTTATCCTTCCTATGTACTTGCCAATGTCAATCGGAATTATCTGAAAGATAATGATACGCCTCAAGACAAGAAAACCTATTTTGGCGATAGTGAAGGGCAATTTGGAATAGAAATTACCTATTTAAAATTGGGACCTGCAAATGTAAAATTGGTTATAGAATGCCCCAAAATAATGGAAACAAGCTCGTTTTCTGTTTACTTAAATGGCAAAAGTTCGAAATATCAGATTTTTCCAGAGATTGCCTACAAATGGGATGTTTTGACCAATATCGCACAACCTTTTCCTGTTAATGTCAACTACTATGTATATGTCAATGATGTATTAAAAGAAAAGCAAACCAAAATTGTGACTGTCAGGAGTATTAACGATTGTCCGTTTATTTTTATTCATAGACAAAAAGTAATACATGATATGAATTTTATGTACGCAGCTTATGTCAACGAAAATCATCCTGTAATTACCAATCAGCTTATGCCTGAAATTATGCGTACTGGAATTGTAAACAGTATTACAGGGTATCAGACAAACGATAGAATGGAGGTGCTTAGACAAGTATTTGCCGTTTGGAACGTGTTGCGACAAAGAGGCGTAAAATATAGTTCTTTAGTATCATCGAATAACGAACCTGCTCAAAAATATCCCTTAGTAGTTCATCAATTTGTGAGAAGACCTAGTGAATCACTGGCTTCGCAGCAAGCAAATTGCGTAGATGGAACGGTGCTTTTTGCTTCCATTTTATATAGAATGGGAATTCATCCATTGATTGTGACAACTCCCAATCATTGTTGGTTGGGGTTTTATACTAATGCTCAACACACAGATACGATGTTTTTAGAAACTACTATGATGGGAAGTTCTTTTTCGGCTGATCAACTTGAAACGGCAAAGGGTCTTGATATTTATAGCCTCATACTAGATCGACTATATCCTGATTCTTATAAAACCTTCTTACTCGCAGTGAAAGTTGGATTTTCGAATTATTCGAAGGATAAAAATAAATTTCTAGTGGACTCGAAGGTAAAGTTTTTACCAGAAAATGCGGATATAGAACCTTTACAATACCAGATTTTTGAAATAGAGCGATATAGGAGAGAAGGGCTTTTGCCGATAATCTCAAATTAACTAAAAGGAAGTTATCAGTTAATAATTTTATTACTGGACAAAACGAGAAAGTGAGATTCAGGTATATAGACTTTTTCACTGAATTTTTAAAAACAGTTTAAAACTGTTAAAAAAATGAGTCCAAGACAAAGTCTTGAACTAGGAACTTTCATTTTGTCCAGTAATCAGGTTAATAATATATCAGTTATTAGAATGTGTTAATAATCAGAAAGATACAGTCAATGTATACCACAGATATATTATTAGTGTAATTTTTCCTGTTGCTTATATCTTAATCATTATTCTGGCAGTAGAGACGCAATCATTGCGTCTCTACTGCCAGAATACAATTTTTAAATTAATCACTCATTCATTCAATCGCTAAATCACTAAATTAGGGATGACTCATGTGTCTCTGATATCTAGTTTAATAAATTTTTATTCATGTCTTACTACTAATTTTTCTACAACTGGACTACCTACATTTTGACTTACACGAACGAAGTACATTCCTGAGCGAAGGTTTTCTACAGAGATTGTAATATTATTTTGATTTCCTGCCAAAGCTTCCTGTTGATAAACGGTTCCATCCATTCCAATCACTGCTAGCTCATTAGCACGTGCTGATACTTCTGGACTAAGATTTACTTTAGCATAGCTAGTAGTTGGGTTCGGATATAATTGCAAACTCATAGCGCTTACATTTTCTTGTGTATTTACCTTGAAATCAGTAACTGATAAAGAAGCATTATTGGTATGTGCTACAAAACGGATGTTTTGAGTACCTCTTGGCAATTCACTAATATTAAAAGACAGGTTTTGCCAAGCGCTATTTGATTCTATGAATAGCACTTCTTTTGAGGTTAATAGTTTTCCGTAAGCATCGTAAGCTTGATAACTAAATCCAGCATTGTCCGATAATGTTTTCGCTTGAAGATTCACCGTATAATTAGCGTTGTCGTTAGTCAAACGATAATCAAACCAAGCACTAAAATGATTGGCGAAGCTCTGAGGGTTTAGTACTAAAGCACTTTTTCCTAATTCGCTTCTAAATTGGGTAGATTGAGCTGGTGTTGCTTTCCATCCAAGCGTCTCTATTCGTTGTCCAATAATATTGAATGATGTTATTAGCGAAAAATAAATGATAATCGCAGAATGTAAGAAATTTTTTGGTACGATTATTGTAGCTCTTTTAAGCAAAGACGCATATTTGTCCGAATGGGAAGGCGTACATGCAGATACACCATACCCTGAGCTTTGACGAGCAAAGCTTACCAGTAAGTTTGTCATAAGTAGGAGTGGGCAAAAATGTTTTACAGGTATTAGTTTGTTTTAAGGGCAACTAATACACTGCACAGAATAGCTACTCAATAATGACCGTGCAGGGTTACATTGATTTAGCATTCTGAAAATTATTCCATACTCAGCTAGTGCATTCAATTTGAGTGTGCAGCCCAAAATAATGTGCTAGTTGAGTTAATTTTTTGTCCGATGTGCAGTCGAACATAGATTTTATTATGGTTTTTGTGCAGAAAACCATAATAAACAAATATATCAAAAGCGTTTGATAATGAAATAACCTTGTAATCAGTTATTTGTAAATAAGCTAACGAAGAAGCCAAAATACTTAATTTTAAGTATTTTGGCTTCTTCGTTTTACTTTGGTATAACTAATAAATTGAGG
Source organism: Cellulophaga sp. BC115SP (assembly GCF_009905545.1). Lineage (GTDB taxonomy): Bacteria > Bacteroidota > Bacteroidia > Cytophagales > Spirosomataceae > Flectobacillus > Flectobacillus rivi. Next base: position 101,264 of record NZ_JAAALB010000013.1, read on the forward strand.
GGTAAAAATGTGCACGCATCAATACTTATATAGCCTTAATAAGGATAGTTTAAGAAATTTTAAGGTATTTTTAATCTACCGAAAACTCATCCAAGAATCTAGCACAGTAGAAATTAAATCTTAGAAAATTATTAAAATATACTACTGTAAATGAGGTAGTTATCGATAAATGAAATTGAAAAGTGCAATTGCTTTTCTATTTTTGCTGAGTTTTTCCGAAATTTGTACGTAAAATAAAAATGCAATAAAAGCAGGTCAAAGATGGTTAGAAACTTAGAAAACGTTTTGTAACTTTATTCGACCTTAAAAAAAGCATTGCTTTTGTACAATTAACATCAATTTTTATCATGAAAAAATTAGTTCTTTTTATTGCGCTACTACCTCTAGTATCGTCTTGCGTAAGCAAGAAAAAGTTTGCTGAGGCGCAGGCTAAGCTTGTAGAACTTGAAAAAAGCAGAGACGAAGCTCTTGCTAAAATTAAATCTGACGCTGCTGATTGCGACAAAAGAGTAGGTGACTTGCGCGCTGACTTGCAATCAAAAGACAATGATTTGAATGCAAAAACTAAACAAGTGAAGGATTTGTCAGATCAAGTTGATTACTTGAAAAAGACAAACACAAACTTGTTAGATCGTTTATCTGATTTATCAGTTGTTAGTAAGTCTGGTGCTGAGAGCATTAAGAAGTCTTTGGATGCTTTGAACGATCAAAGCAAATATATCCAAAACTTGAACTCTTCTATCCAACGCAAAGACTCTATCAACTTGGCATTGGTAATGAGCTTGAAACGTTCATTGGCTGATGTTAATGATGATGATGTAACTGTTGAAGTGAAGAAAGGTGTTGTTTACATCTCTATCTCTGACAAAATGTTGTTCCGTTCTGGTTCATCAGAAATCAACGCGAAAGCTGAAGCTGTGTTAGAGAAAGTTGCTAAAGTTGTAAACGATCATAAAGAACTTGACATCTTAGTAGAAGGCCACACTGATAGTGTACCTATCTCTACTGAATGTGTGAAAGATAACTGGGATTTGAGTGCTAAACGCGCTACTTCTGTTGTTCGTTTGTTGCAATCTAAATTTAGCGTTGCTCCTGAGCGTATGACTGCTGGCGGTCGTTCGGAATACTCTCCGAAAGAAAACAACGACAATTCTGCTGGTCGTAAGTTAAACCGTAGAACTGAAATTATCGTAACTCCTAAATTGGATCAATTCTTCCAATTGTTGACTAACGGTAAATAATTTTAATTACTATGTAAAAAGGGTTGGAAGCGATTCCAACCCTTTTTTGTTTTTGTATCATTAAACAACAATGCAAAATGAAATTGAATTGTTGGGCTTTCTAAAATCTGCTATGAGCGCACGGCAAAATGCTTGCATGGTTTTCTAAGAAACTATGGCATAGAGCCTATGGCAGGTAAAGTATCCGTCGAATTTTGATATTGTCCTTCTGATGGTAACAGATATACGATTAACAAATACCTTCCTGATTACAAAAGTGCCGCACCAAAAACGCCTGCACTATCACCTAATAATGGTTTTACGATTGGCGTTGTGATTTTTTTATCGTTAAAAATATATTTCTTAATTCGCTCATATCCTTCTGTGTAAAGCAAATCAATATTGCCTACACCACCACCAATCACAATTAGGTTAGGGTCTAAAACATTGGTCAATGTAGAAATCGCACGACCAAAATATTCAAGTAGTCTCTCGATAGTTGCAGTAGCAACGGGGTCGATACCTGCCTCGTGGCGTTCAAGTATTTCTTTGAGTTTTAATGGTTTTTCTGCATTATCGGCATAATACTTTTCTAAGGCAGGACCAGCAATGACCTTTTCGACACAACCTGATTTGCCACAATAGCATGGCTCACCATTTTCTTCAAGGATATTATGCCCCCATTCACCACCAATGCCGTGTTGTCCTCCAATTACTTTTCCATGAACCACTAATCCACCACCAACTCCTGTACCCATGATAACTCCAAATACAACTTCTGCATTAGGGTAGTCTTTACCTGCCCCCATCAAAGCTTCTGCAAGTGCAAAGCAGTTGGCATCATTAGCAAGTTTGACTGGTATGCCTAACACTGCTTCAAGGTCCTTATTCATAGGATTCCCATTCATGCAAACTGTATTACAGTTTTTCATAGTTTGAGTAGCAGGGTCAAGCACTCCAGGCGTGGCAAAGCCAATTTTCTGAGGTCTTTCGCCAAGTTCATCGGCTACTAAATCGACTAATTTTTTGATTTGAGAAATAATATGCTCATATCCTTTGTCTGCTTCGGTCGGAATCCTCTTACGAATCAAAACATTCATATTATCGCTGCTCTCTAATACAGCACATTCGATTTTGGTTCCGCCCAAATCAATACCCCAAAGTTTCATTTTCTTAAATTTGTTAGAATAATTAGTTTAGATAGAAATTGAGTAATAGTCATTGTTAATAGCTAATTATGAGTTGAATTATGAATTAATAGTGTAGGAAGGAAAAACTATCTATTTCGGATATCGGATTGCGGAAATGTAACTTATTTTTTAAATTAAATTTTGTAAAAAATAACGGTATAATTCCATATTCCCGAAATCAGAAATCCAAAATCTGCAATAGCTTGAAATCCTTCATACACTACTAACTCACAATTCATCACTCAAAACTCAGCATTAATACTAATGAAGCTCTTTTGATTATCTTCTGTTGTCGTCGTCATCCATCATTGACAGATAACTCATATAGCGACTTGCCGCTATTTTGCCCTCTCCAACAGCTTCGATTACAGCACATTTGGGTTCGTTAATATGCTGGCAATTGTTGAATTTACATTCTCCCATAAGTGCTCGCATTTCTGGGAAAAAATGTGAAAGTTCTTCTTTTTCAATATCAATGAGTCCTAACTCTTTAATGCCTGGCGTATCGATGATAAAAGAATTATCAGCTAATTCGAACATCGTGGCAAAAGTGGTTGTATGAACTCCTTTATTGGCAAAATTGGAAATCTCTGAGGTTTTTAAGTCCAAATGTGGAGCAATCTTATTGACTAAAGTTGACTTTCCTACACCCGAATGACCTGAAACTAGAGAGATTTTATCCTTCAATAAATCTCTAAATCCATCTATCCCAATGTTTTCTGGCACAGATGTGAAGATACAAGGATAACCAATTTCTTCGTACATGGCGGCCATGTCGGCAAGCTCATCTTTTTCTTCTTCCGAAAGTAAATCTACCTTATTGAAAACGATTGTTACTGGAATTCTGAAAGATTCTGCTGAGACTAAAAAACGATCGATAAAGCCTTGTGATGTTCTGGGATAATTGAGCGTGGCAATGATAACCGCTTGGTCAAGATTGGCAGCCAAAATATGCCCCTGAGCAGTTTTGTGTACCGATTTACGAATGATATAATTTTCTCTTTGTTCAATTTCGTAGATAATCACCGTATTTTCAACGGTATCCTCGATAGTGAACATTACTCTGTCGCCTACAGCGAGTGGGTTTGAAGTTTGAAGTCCTTTGATTTTGAACTTACCCTTCAAACGACCTTTCCAGACGTGCTTGTCTGAGTCGGCCATTATCTCGTACCACGAGCCTGTTGAGCGTATGACTAATCCTCTGTGCATATATTAAATCGTAAGAAAAGTAATTCATTCGAAACGTATTTCTTCTTGCAATTACTTTTCAGTGAGTCACTTATTCGTTGTCTGAATAAGATTTTTTACAAAATTGATAATGGTTTGAGTGCTTCCAATATTACTTTTAACATAGGTTAAAATCTTGTCAGAAACCTCTTTTCGTTTGTTGAAATCTTGATATAAACTGGTGAAAATACTTTCAAAAGTTTGAGTGTTATCAATTACCTGAGCTCCTCCTATGGCAATCAAATCCATGGCCTCCTGGAATTTGGTATAAACCTTATTTCCAAAAAAGATAGGGAGTCCAAAAGTGGCTGCCTCCAAAGTATTATGTAAACCTTTACCATAAGCTCCTCCAATCCAAGCATAATCGGCGTATTGATAAAGCGATGAAAGCATTCCTATATTATCGATAAATAGTATTTCGGCGTTGTTTAGTTCTTTACCATTCAGAGCTTCAGAATAGCGAATACTTGGCTTTTTGAGCTGTTTTTGCCATTGTACGATTTCTTCTGGATGAATTTCGTGAGGCGCAATGATTACCTTTAATGGATGTGCAAAACTATTGATAAGAGGGCAAATTACGTCAAAATCTTGTTGCCAGCACGAGCCAACAATTAAAGTTTGAGTATCGTTTTTAAACTGTTCTGCAATAGGAATTACTCTTTTGTTTTGAGCAATTTGAGCAACTCGGTCAAAGCGGGTATCACCTGCAATACTTACATTTTCTTGAATTTGAATACCGGTTAAATGAGATGCCGACTTTTCGTTTTGTACAAAAATATGAGTTAATAATCGCAGAATACTACGATTGAATTCACCATAAGATTTAAAGTAAACCTGATTTTCTCTAAATATAGTCGAAAATGAAATACTTGGAATGTTGGCTTGTTTGAGACAATTCAGATAGTTATACCAAAACTCATACTTTACAAAAAATGCCACCGTAGGATTGATAAGTTCCACAAAGCGCTTGGCATTACTTGGAGTATCGGCTGGAAGGTAACAAATAAAATCTGCCCCTTCGTAATTTTTTCTAATCTCGTATCCAGAAGGGGAGAAGAAGGTTAGTAATATGTGATGATTGGGAAATTCTTTTTTATATGCTTCAATCACAGGACGACCTTGCTCGAATTCTCCCAAACTTGCACAATGAAACCATGCAATAGAAAGTGGGCTTTGTGATTTTTGACGAGCTTGTGTTAGTTGATATTCGAGTTTTTCGAAAAGTCCCTCTCGACCCTTGAGCCATAGCTGAGCCTTTTGATTGAAAGGACTTACCAGACGAATTAGCCATTGATACAGCTCAATCGATAAATTATATAGTACTTTTGCCAATGCGTTATTAGAATTGTATCATGAAATTTGAATCAAATTTACTAGGATTTCGTTTAGCAATAAAACAATTATAAAAGACAAACAACAAAAATACCATAATCCTTGATAGAAAAATGATAATTAGGTCATAGATAGGTTATCATTTTGGTATCTGTAACACATATTTTACCCCATGAACTGGAATCAACTAACCACAGTAGAGCAATTACAAGCCATTAAAGAAGAGTCATTTAATCAACCAGTGTTGATTTTTAAACATAGTACTCGTTGTTCAATTTCATCTACAGCCTTAAGTCGTGTTGAGCGTAATTGGAAACAAGAAGCAGTTGGCGAATTAAAGCCTTATTATTTGGATTTGATTGCTAATAGACCCGTATCAAATGCTATTGAAGAGGTATTCGGCGTAGAGCATCAGTCGCCACAAGTGATTCTAATCAAAGACGGAGCAAGTGTGTATGATGCTTCACACTTCGATATTCGTTTTGAAGAAATTGCAGAAACAGTCTAACGATTTCGGATTGGAGATTTCGGATTGACGATTAGAAATTAAATGGCTTTTGAGTGTAATCTTTGCAAATCGCTGACATCGGAAATTATAAAGGCTACCTAATGCAAATAGGTAGCCTTTATAGTTTTTATCCCAAAAATCTTTGGGTAAAATGGATGAATTTCTTTGAAAATTAGGCAAGTATGCCCTAAGAATACTTTCTAATAACGGGTACACTGCTAACAAATAACATTCATTTACCTATAGCCATTGAATATCAATTACTTGTTCGACATCAGGATGAAGGCTCAACGATACAGGACATTTGTGTGCTGTATTTTCTAATTTTTTAATATGTGCATCGTCCAAGGCAACATTTGTCTTCATTTTCAGGTTAATCTCTAAGCGAGCGATTCTGCGTGGAGGAGTTTGAGACATGATTTTGGTAACCTCAACCTCCGAACCTGCTAATTCGATACCATCTCTTTGGGCAACGATTGCCATCGTTGTAAGCATACAAGTCCCCGTGGCAGTAGCTACCAAGTCGGTTGGAGAAAATGCTTCGCCTTTGCCCATGTTGTCGGTAGGTGCGTCGGTAATTAACTGATTGCCTGATTGTAAGTGAGTAGACTCTGTACGAAGTTCTCCAAGGTAAGTTGTTTTTACTGTGGGCATATTAATAGAGTTGTTATGATGATTGTAAGAAAAAGGTAATTTTAATTGAAAATAACCAAGCTCCAAAATAAATTGCTTTATATTTCGTATTGCTTAAGAAGCATTGGCTTTTGTTTTTCTTGAATACAAAGGTCAATATTTGTATTACCGAAATTTCCTGTTTACTTTTCCTAAAATTACTCAAAAACCTTGATTTTTGATGATTTTAGGCTAAAATGAAAAGTTTATCGTGAAAAAAACTACCCAATATTTAGCAATGAGTTTACTGTTGATGGCTTGGTCAAATTTGTCACAAGCGCAACGTAGAAATACTCCTGCCAACACAACAACAACTACTACTACCAAGTCTGCTGCTCCTAACCGTGCGCCTTCTGCCAAACCTAAAAAAGAGGTGGATGAAGAAAACTTTAACTCGATTTTCTCGGTGGGAATCACTACTAATACCAATTCTGGATTATTGGGCGGTTTTATGGTACGCAAAGAAATCGTTATCGACAATGGTGCGGCACGTAGACAGATGCACTATTTCAACGTCGAATTGGTGAATGTAGATAATTATCAAGAAAGTACGCTTCATGCTGGAGGAAATGGCTCGGGCTATGCTTATGGCAAAAAGAACTATTTGTTTGCTTTGCGACCGCAGTACGGTCGTGAAATAAGCTTGTTCCGAAAGTCTTCAGATGGTGGTATCAATGTGAACGGGTTCATTGCTGCTGGTCCAACACTTGGTTTCTTGAAGCCTTATTACGTAGATGTGTACTACGGAAGAGGCTATTTGGTAAGCGAACCTTATGATCCCAATGTTCATTCTATCAATAATATTGCTGGAAGTGGAGGCTTTTTTAAAGGATTTGGTAATATGAAATTTACGCCAGGAATCAATATCAAAGCTGGTTTGAATTTTGAGCTGGATGCTTTCCGTCAGAGCAACATTAGCCTTGAAGTGGGCTTTTTAGCTGATATTTATAGCAAAAAGGTAGAAATTATGGCACTTTCTGATAATCAAAGTGTCTTTACTTCGGGATATTTGACAATTTTCTTCGGGGGTAAAAAGTAAGTTCGTATTTTTGCACATTGTTGAATCAAAAATAGGGTAGAGTTTGTTAGAAGTATAGATTACTTTTTCAACATACCTCAATTTATTGTAATGATAGAACTTCCAGTAGTAGCTCCTAGTGCTACCAAGCATAACAAGAAACCAGATTGGTTGAGAGTAAAATTGCCAATCGGTAAAGAATACGCAAAAGTTCGTAGTATTGTCGACGAATATAAGCTACATACCATCTGTCAATCAGGGAATTGTCCAAATATGGGCGAGTGTTGGGGAGCAGGTACAGCTACCTTTATGATTTTGGGTAATGTTTGTACTCGTTCATGTACATTTTGTGCGGTGGCTACTGGTCGTCCAAACGAATATGATGCTGATGAGCCACGTCGTGTAGCTGAGGCTATTAAGTTGATGGGAGTAAAGCACGCTGTTATTACTTCAGTAAACCGTGACGAATTGAAAGACCGTGGCGCTGAAATTTGGTATCAGACAGTGGTACAGGTAAAACAAGAGTCTCCAACAACTACCATCGAAACGCTGATTCCAGATACAAAAGGTAATTGGGATGCCCTATATCGTATGATTGAAGGTGGACAAGAGGTGGTTTCGCATAACATGGAAACGGTTGAGCGCTTGTATCGCAATGTTCGCCCTCAGGCAAAATATGCGCGTAGTTTGGAACAAACTAAACGTACCAAAGAATTTGGTAAACGTACCAAAACTGGTATTATGTTAGGTTTGGGAGAAACTAAAGAAGAGGTTTTCAAAGCGATGGACGATTTAGTGGAAAATGGCTTAGATGTTTTGACTTTGGGACAATACTTACAACCAACTAAAATGCACCATGAAGTAATTGAGTGGATTCACCCAGATACTTTTGCCATGTATAAAGAAGAAGGTTTGAAAAGAGGTATCCAGTATGTTGAGTCAGGTGCTTTGGTGCGTTCAAGCTACCATGCCGAAAGACATATCTAGATATAATAGATTAATGGAATAATTATAAATAGGTAGTAAGTGTAATACTAATACTTACTACCTATATTTTCTTTTAGGGGTTTATAACATGGCCATGTTATGTATATTAACCTTTTTTCAAGTGACTTTTTAATTTTTAAATACTGTTTGTTTTGAGTTGGTCGTTAAATACTAGTAGAAATGTAAAAATCTAAAAGGTTCTAAACATAATATTTAAAGTAAAAAAGTATTTCTGACTAAATACAAATTTATACATGATGTATTTTACCAATGTAAACCTGAGAATTACCTCTCTAATTTATTTATTTATACCCAATTTAATCTTTACTGGTGCATGGTTTAAAGATATAATATCACTTCCTCTTGCATGCTTGTTACTACTTTTTGTTTTCGACTCAGTTAAATCAGAATTAAATCAAGATAGGCTTTCTGTTCAAACTACCTACCTTCCTTTAAAAGATATTGTAATTTTATTATTGTTAAGTTTAGGGCTCTGCCTTGTCTTTGGAATAGGAGAATATCGCCAACAAACTGTTGACTGGGGTACCAATAACTTTAAAGTTTATGATTTGGTAAATTATAAATGGCCAACATATTATGAAAAATACAATACTTTCTCTAGTTATTATTGGGCATACTATTTACCAACGGCTTTTCTAGGAAAACTACTAGGAATAGCATCTTGTAGATATATCATTTTGCTATGGTCTTGGATAGGCGTTTTTTTGATTTTGATAGGGCTGTATAAAATTGGGAAGGGATTAAAATTTGTTTTTTTATTTTTACTTTTCAATAATGGAAACACTTTGATGTTTATTATTCAGATGTTGAATATTCCATATTTGAATCAATTTATAATAAATAGTAATGTTCGACTAGCTGATTTTAATATAACATTCTGGTCACCAATGATAGCATCTCTACAATGGGTGCCACAGCATTTAATACCTGCAGGTGTAACAACATTGCTAATATTAAACTCAGAAAGTAGTAAAAATTACAAACTTGAAATTTTAATATTGCTTTGTAATATTATTTGGAGTCCCTTGATTTGTATAGGCTTACTTCCTGTAGTAATTGCTAGGTATTTTGATAAAATTACTAATCCTCAATTTTATAAATTATTACCTTATTGTTTACTAATGATTGTGCCATTTATTCCCTCTATCTTGTATCTTACCTCTAATAGGGCGATTGGGTTGAGTGATACAAATGGCTTTATTTGGACAAAAAGTAAATTTTGGATAGAAGGTTATTTAGCCTTTTGGTTATTAAATATTGCTGTATGGTTTTTTTTAATAAAAGAATCATTGAAATCTTCCAAGTACAAACAATATTTATTTTGTTCTTTAGTTGCATTCGCTTTACTACCATTATATAGGGTAGGAATGTTTAATGATTTGTTACTAAGAGGGATAATTCCTTCTACTTTTGTACTAGGGGTTTTTATTATACAACAATTAATAAATTTGAAAATTCGAAGCTTCAAATTTATCGTCTATACCTTGTTACTATGCTTTTTGTCGGTTCCCTCTTTTATCAGAATTCTTGAAGGAATTAGGCCTAGTTCTCCTGTAACTTCTATTGCATCTCCTTTTCAAGGAGATATGAAAAATACAATGGATTTTTTAAAGGAAGTATATACGGAACGAGCATTAGTACAATATCAATTACAATCTGATTCGTTTTGTGAGAAATATTTATTGGATACAGCAAAAGATTAGTTGTATTATATAGATGGTAGAGATGATCTACCATCTATTATTTTTTTAGAAGATAATTTTCAAAAAAGCTTCCCTTTTTCAATAAATACTGTTCCCCTTCTTGTTGTGAATAGTTTTTTATTAAAACTTCATACATATCCCCAGAATCGGTCTTTTTAGGTATTGTTCCTGTTAGTTGATTATTACTCAATTGAAAAAGCACAATTTTAAGTAATGGAATAGTAACCAATATATATATTATAAATAGAAGACCTTTTTTATATAAGTTTGGGGCTTGTACGATTTGTGAACAAATATAAATTGAAAAAATGAACATTAAAGGGATATTTCCTCTAGCCATCAGATCATTCCAAACTCCATATTTTGTTAGACATAAAAGACAGAAAACAATGATGCTAACATAGAATAAATATGATAGTTCTTCTGGTAGTTTTGCACTAAATTTTGTAACTAGGAATATAGCAATAAAAAGGAATCCAATTTCGGAAAGAAGATAACCTACTAAAATAGCGAACCAGTTAGCATTATAGTTCCATACAAATCCACTTACTCCAGAGCTAGAAGTTGCTGATAGATAAATTGCAATAGGAGCAAGGAATAAAAAAATTAAAATACCAATCCTAACAAAACTTACAAACTCATTTAACACATGGGAATGTTTTTTGAACAGAATTAACAGATATAAAAGTGAGGCTATAAGTGTAGGGAAAGGCGCCCAAAAAAATGAGCAAGAAATATAAAATAATGGCAATTTTATATTGTCATTTTGGGCCGAAATTAGAATGACAATAGTACACAATAGACTTGGAATAATTTGATTTGGAACCCACATAGCACTACCAAAAATTGAATAGGCAACGTAATATATTTGATCAGGGTTGGCTGAGATTAATAAATTAGAATGAATAAATTTTTGATTGATATAAAAGACAAAGCTATAACTACCTGAAAAGAACAAAGATAGAATTAATACCTTTAAATCTTTTTGTAGATATAGATATATTAACGACATACTAAAAAACATACCTAATGTTGCCCATAAAATCCAGATAACGTTTGTAATAAATACGTTAGCAAATATTTTACTGAAAAATGCTGGAGCTAAGTAATATCCAAAGTAATAACATGGATAACGATTAACTTTTGCATAAGTAAACGGCCAATCATACTTAACTAAATCTTGAATTTTGGCAGTATGTCCAATATAATCTCTGATTTGACTTGCAAAGTCTCCAACACCTGAAAGAAGCACTATTGTTAATGATAATATGAATAGTAAAACCAGTTCGTTCAGATAGAGACTTGAATAATGTTTACGATTTCCTAACGTGGTATTAAATTGTTTTACTACAATAAGAAATGCTGTGATAGAAATAAGTGCAAAAATCAATTTTACCCAAGTTGTGATGAACAGAATGCAGGGAAAAGCTAAAAAAAGAAAAGAACCAAATAATAGCGTTTTTTGAGAAGTAATAACCTTATTGGAGTACATTATTTACAATATTAGAAAAACAAAAATGTATTGAGTGTGTTACTCAAGTAAAGAAATACAATATTACTAAAACTACATAGTTTTCCAAAGTTTCATTAGAATATGAATCAACGTGATATTACTAACACTCATTACCTGAATGTATCAAGAACATCATAAACAGTTTGATTTTATTATAGCAGGAGGAGGCTTGGCGGGTCTGTCGTTGGCTTATTATCTATCTCAATCAAGTTTAGAGAACGCTAAGATTCTAATTATTGACCAGTCAGAGAAAAAAGAAAATGATAAAACATGGTGCTTTTGGGAGGCTCAACCCAATGCTTTTGACGAAATTGTCAGACAGAAATGGAATGGTGTTTGGTTTCATGGAAGCAGAAATTTTAGTCAATTTTTGCCCATTGACGAATACCAGTATAAGCTAATTCGAAGTGCTGATTTTTACCAATTTATTTATAAAGCTATTTCTCGAAAAAATAATATTAATATATTGATAGATAGTATATTGTCTATAGAAAAAGATATTGATAATAAACCACAAGTTAAAACTGTAAAAGGTATCTATAAGGCCTCTCAAATAGTTTTTGACAGTACATTTCGTTCGCCATACGATGATAAGCGATATAGCCAAATGCTTCAGCATTTTAAAGGTTGGGTTATCGAAACTGATGAGCCTTCTTTTGATGAAACCAAGCCTACCATGTTTGACTTTAATGTAGAACAGAACGATGAATGCCGATTCGTTTATGTATTACCTTATAGTAAAACCAAAGCCTTAGTTGAATACACGATTTTTTCAGATAATTTACTTGAGGACTCAGTCTATGACAATGAGTTAAAGGATTATATCACTCACCAGCTAAAAATAGCTCATTACCGCATTGAGGAGGTAGAAAAAGGAGTAATTCCGATGTCTGATGAGCCTTGTATTCAAATACCAGACCATGGCATTGTTCGCATAGGTACGTCTGGGGGCTATGTGAAGGCGTCGACAGGATATAGCTTTACTCGCACACAACGTATTTTAAAGAACCTTGTTCGAGATTTAGAGCGAGCAAAGGGTAATTTTGATTCTTTTGAAAAAGAAAAAAAGGCATGGCGGAAAGGTACATATATTCCCAATTGGAAAGCATTATTAGATAGTATTTTGCTAGATGTAATGCTCAAAAATCGTCATTCGTCAAAAGATATTTTTACTTGTTTGTTTAGTAAAAATCGACCAGCCCAAATTTTGAAGTTTTTGGACGAAGATACAAGTCTATTAGAAGACTTGGCTATAATGCACACTGTTCCGATAATTCCATTCTTGAAATCCGCATTTGTAGTGATATTTAGAAAAATATGGTTATTTTTAAGATAATTTATCTATAATCTAGTAGTCAACTAAGCTAAATTGTCATTTAAAAATATTAGTTGTAGTTTTGTAATACAATTCTGACCCTTGGCTGTAAGCACTGAGCTAGATACAAGAATTTTGAGCGTTTTTCCGCTTATTTTTGTCGATAATTTCGCTAGTAAGCTTTTGTGCTTGGGTCGAATATTTCCGTAGAATTTCAAAAAAAAATTAATTGTAGAAATGGCATATCTTTTCACCTCTGAGTCAGTTTCTGAAGGACACCCAGATAAAGTTGCTGACCAAATATCGGACGCCCTTATCGACCACTTCATGGCGTTTGACCCTTCATCAAAAGTAGCTTGCGAAACATTAGTAACCACTGGTCAAGTAATTTTGGCGGGTGAAGTAAATACTAACACTTACTTAGACGTACAGAGTATTGCACGTGAAGTAATCCGCAAAATTGGTTATACAAAGTCTGAATATATGTTCGAAGCAAATTCTTGTGGTATCCTTTCGGCTATTCATGAGCAATCTGCTGATATTAACCAAGGTGTTGATCGCAAGAACCCAGAAGAACAAGGCGCTGGTGACCAAGGTATGATGTTCGGTTATGCTACAAAAGAAACCGAAAACTATATGCCATTGGCATTGGATTTGGCTCACAAAATCTTGCAAGAACTTTCTTACATCCGTAACAATGAGCCAGCTTTGATTGGTTATTTGCGTCCAGATGCTAAGTCTCAAGTAACAATCGAATATTCTGATAACAACGAACCTCAAAGAATTGATACAATCGTAGTGTCTACTCAGCACGATGATTTCGACTCAGAAGAGGCTATGTTGGCAAAAATCAAAGAAGATATTATTGCTATTGTTATCCCTCGCGTAAAAGCAAAATTGACTCCTGAGCTTCAAGCTTTGTTTAGCGATGAAATTACTTACCACATCAACCCAACAGGTAAATTTGTAATCGGTGGTCCTCACGGAGATACAGGTTTGACTGGTCGTAAGATTATCGTAGATACTTACGGTGGTAAAGGTGCTCACGGTGGTGGTGCATTCTCTGGTAAAGACCCTTCGAAAGTTGACCGTTCTGCTGCTTATGCTACTCGCCACATTGCGAAAAACTTGGTAGCTGCTGGTCTTTGTGACGAAGTATTGGTTCAAGTTTCTTATGCAATCGGTGTTGCTAAACCTTGTGGTTTGTATGTAAACACTTACGGTACTGCTAAAGTTGATTTGACTGACGGTGAAATCGCTCGCAAAGTAGAAGAAATTTTCGATATGCGCCCTTACTTCATCGAACAACGTTTGAAGTTGAGAAACCCTATCTATTCTGAAACTGCTGCTTATGGTCACATGGGACGTAAAAATGAAGTTGTTACAAAAACGTTCAAGTCTCCAGATGGTAAAGTTGTAGAGAAAGAGGTAGAGTTATTTACTTGGGAAAAACTTGACTATGTAGATGCAGTAAAAGCTAAATTCGGTTTGGCATAATACTTACATTTTCGATGAGGCTGTTTAAACTTTTTTGAAAATATATTTTATTGATTAATTCTTCGCTTTACTTTTTGTCTTGATACAAAAAGTAACCGCAGCGGCGGCCGCAAAAAAATCAAGAATTTATAAACTCGCTGCGCTCAAACAGTATAAATTCATTGCTTACGCAAGCAATTTTATGAAAGTTTAAACAACTTCGATAATTAAAAATTTACATTCAAAATTCACAACTCACAATTCGTAACTAATACTTACCTCTAATAAATAAACTATGCAAAAACAATTTCAAGTTTCAAGAAGAGATTTCGTCAAAAATACCTTATTGGCAAGCACTGCTGGAACACTGGCTTCTCATCAGATTTTAGCATCTGAACGTCTAAATAAAAATCTAGTTCCAGTTACCGAAGGAGCAAATTTACATTGGTTGTCAGGACAAGCTCCAAGCACTTTGCAAGGCACTACGTGGGGTATTCCTTGGCCCAAAGGGTTGGTCAAAAAAGAAACGCCTTTGGCAGTTTTACAAAATGATACTGTTCAGAATAGCCAAACTTGGCCGCTGGCATTTTGGCCAGATGGAAGTGTAAAATGGTCGGCATTTGCTATTGGAGCACAAGAAAAACTAGCTGAAAATTGGCGTGTTAAAATTGGACAAAAACCACAAGCTGGCAAATTACAAGTCAACGAGAGCCAGGATATTATTGTCGTTGACACGGGAAAACTGCGTTGTGAGATTGCCAAGAAGGGTAATACCATCATTAAATCGCTTTTTCATGCACAACAAAAATTAGTCGCCCAAAACGGAAAACTCGTTTTGCAAGTACAAAACCAAGCTGATGGCGACTGGGCGGAGAATACACAATTACAAGGTTTTGAAAGTACAATTCAAAAGGTACAAATAGAAAATCAGGGAAGTGTTCGTGCCTTGATAAAAGTCGAGGGAATTCATCAAAATCCTCAAGGCAAACAGTTATTGCCTTTTGTATTACGTCTATATTTTTATGAAAATTCTGATTCCATTCGCGCCATTCATTCATTTGTGTATGATGCCGATGAAAATCATGATTTTATCAAAGGAATAGGCTTTAGCTTTGAGACTTTACTAAAAGATACAGCGCTTTATAATCGACATATTCGTTTTGTAGGGCAAAATGGAGGTGTTTTTGCTGAAGCTATTCAAGGTCTTTCGGGGCTTAGACGCAATCCCGGCAAGGACGTAACTCAATCACAATTTGAAGGAAAATCAGTGAATACTTTGCCTCAAAATATCCAAGATTTACTTAAATATATTCCTGCTTTTGGCGATTATACACTATTTCAAGGTTCTTGTGATGGATTCGATATTCAGAAAAGAACCAAATCGGGCTATGGCTGGATTCAGTCGGCGAGTGGTCAGCGAGCTAGTGGCTTGGCTTATCTGGGGACTCCAACGGGTGGGCTTTCGTTGGGACTTAGGCATTTTTGGCAAAGCTATCCTGCACAAATCGATATTCGTCAGGCACAGACAGACATCGCTCAAATGACACTTTGGTTTTGGGCGCCTAAAGCCTCAGCTATGGATTTGCGTTTTTATCATGATGGCATGGGGCAACTCACTTTTGAAGAACAAAGAGATGGCTTGGATATTACCTATGAAGATTATGAGCCCGAATTTGGTCGCCCTTATGGCACTGCCCGCACTAGCGAATTTTTTATTCAAACATTCACTGCAACGCCATCGCATGACACTTTAAGTAAACTCTCGGAGGAAATAGAAAATCCGCCTCGATTAATGGTCTCGCCAGAACAGTTTATTCAGGCTCGTGTTTTTGGCAATGCGATTAGTTTGCCCAATTCTAGCACCGAAAAACATAAAGCTATTGAAGAACAATTAGCATTTTACTTTAACTATTATCAGCGACAAATAGAAGAACGTCGTTGGTATGGTTTCTGGAATTATGGCGATGTGATGCACACATACGATAACGACCGTCATGTTTGGCGCTATGATGTGGGTGGTTTTGCTTGGGACAACTCCGAACTTTCGACGGACCTTTGGTTGTGGTATTATTTTTTGAGAACAGGTAACAAAGATGTATTCGCGATGGCAGAAGCCATGACTCGACATACAGGCGAAGTGGATGTTCATCATATCGGAAGATTTAGTCCTTTAGGCTCACGACATAATGTGCAACATTGGGGATGTAGTGCCAAACAGTTGAGAATCAGTACAGCAGCCAATCGCAGATTTTACTATTATCTTACTGCTGATGAGCGTATTGGTGATTTGATGCGAGAGCAAATCAATGGAGATAAAACCTTGAGAGAAGTAGTGCCGGGCAGAAAAATTGGTCAAAAACCGCCCCAAAACGACACAGATAAAAAGCTAGTTTCTATGTCGTTTGGTACAGACTGGGGAGCATTAGCTTCGGCATGGTTAACCGAGTGGGAACGTACAGGCAATGAGCAAATTAAGAATAAATTGCTCAATAGTATGCGTACCATAGCCACACAACCCAAAGGATTTTTTCATGGAGAGGGCATCATGGAGATTGCAACAGGGAAATTCGCACTACAGCCTGTCGACAAAATTTCTGTATCTCATTTGAGCGCTGTATTTGGTTTGACAGAAATATGTTTTGAGTTAGTCGACCTAGTAGATATGCCAGAATTCAAGACCGCATGGCTGAAGTATTGTGAATTATATAATGGTACAGATGAAGAACAAAAAGCTTATTTAGGGAAAAACTTCAAACTAAATCTAGCGCAAGGTCATGCCCGATTGACAGCATTTGCAGCTTATCATCTCAAAGATTCCAAACTTGCACAAAGAGCATGGGATGAATTTTATAAAGGAGAAGGTGGTTTTAAGAAAACATCAACCAAATTAACGCCAATCAATCCGCCATTAGTATTGCGACCTATCCAAGAAGGAGAAGTGTCAACCAATGCAGTAGCACAGTGGGGCTTATCGGCGATGCAATGTTTGGCTTATATTGGGAATCAGTTATAATGGACGATTAGTATGAGTCGTACCCAATTGAGTGAATGAGTGATTTTTTGTATAAATTTTACATTTTTAGACGCAATACTTTACGTCTAAAAATGTAAAATTCGTGAATAGAGTATCAAAAAAAGACTTGTATCTCAACATTTGGTATGACTGTATCAAAAAATAATAGCCTAATAAATAGGCTATTAAAATTAACAGTAATACTTAGTGGTTAGATAAGTTTGCGGGCAAAATTAAAATAATTCTACCCGCCTTAAGCTCTAGGCTTTACGCTGTAGGCTAAAAGTTAAATAGTATTTCTCATGAAATAATTAAGGCTTTTTTGCCTAATGCCTACGGCTTACAGCATAATAATATATTCAGTCTATAGCAATGTCGCTTGAAGCGTAATAGTTGCGTTGAATAATTTAGAAATTGGACAATTTTCTTTAGCATGATTTACCAATTCCTCAAATTTAGCTTGATCCAAACCTTCTGCCTTTACGCTAGTAGTAAGATTGATTGTCGTGATTGTACCATTTTCTAACACTACTTCAGAAGTAGTATCAATAATATCTGCGGTAAAACCTGCACCTTGAAGGTTGAATGCCAATTGCATTGAAAAACATCCAGCGTGTGCTGCCCCTACCAATTCTTCAGGATTGGTACCGATACCGTCTTCAAAACGAGTATTAAATGAATATTGAGTTGCGTTTAATACACCACTAGGAGAAGTAAGAGTTCCTTTACCTGCTTTGCCCGAGCCAATCCACTGAGCGTTAGCGCTTCTTTTAATTAACATGATCTTTAAGGTTTATTTGTGTTTTGTTGTATCGTTTTGATATGACAAAGTTGCATGAATTATTTTCCTGAAAGAATGTATAAAAATCACTAATGAATGGACAAAAATACCGTGACTCGTTTTTCAACAAAAAGTCCTGCCACCAAAGGTAGCAGGACTTTTAAAGAGAAGTTTATAGATTATTTATTCTACTGTCATCAAACGATATTCGGTTGTTGACGTTTGGTTTTCAAGAGAGACTGTTTTTGAAATAGTGTCTTTACCGTCAGTTACTTCGATAGTATATTGACCATCTTTTGCTTCGCTAAAGTCAAAGCGACCGTGGTAATTGCTTTTGTATTTGGCGATATGCTCACGGTTTACGATACGACCTTCTTTGTCTTTTACCAAAATCGTAACGGCTTTTCCTTCCAATTTATCCACTGTTACGTGAAGATCCAAAGTACCTGCGCCACGGTATGTACCGATAGCAAAAGATTTTTTATTGTTGTTTGTAGCGTTGTCGTCACCACCTGTTGGGTTTGCCAAAATACTACTTGCTGAGATAGCTACTAATGCGAAAATGTTGAATAAAGTTTTCATGATTTTAAGAAGTTTAAAGAGTTAATATTTTAAATATTGTTGTTATTTCGTCTTGTTTGATGATTCAAAGTTAGGCTGAGTTTTTAGGTTTCTTTCTTGAAAAACTATAATCGGGTGAATCAATAGATAAACGGTTGATATAAAAAATGGCGCAAAAGTGCCTTCTGGCGAGCGGTTGAGGGTCGTGATGAGTGGTAGTGGAAAAAGCGCAATTTTCGGGTTGGAATCGCTAGTGAGGATGTTTTATCTTTGTTGTGTTAGTTTATTTTACTTCATTCTGTATGACAACGCAAGATCCAACTACCTATAATCGTATTGCGAAGGCTATCGATTATATTCAATCCAACTACCAACTACAACCTAGTTTAGACGAAATCGCTGAACAGGTACATCTGAGTCCCTTTCACTTTCAGCGCTTGTTTACAGAATGGGCTGGTGTAAGTCCTAAAAAATTCCTCCAGTATATCAGTCTGTCACATGCTAAATCGGTTTTACAACAAAATGCGTCTTTGATGGATGCAGTCGAGGCAGCTGGACTTTCGGGAAGTGGGCGTTTGCATGATTTGTTTATCAACATAGAAGGAATGACCCCAGGAGAATATAAAAATGGTGGGCAAAACTTAGCGATTCAGTATACGGTAGAAAATAGTCCATTTGGGGAGGTTTTTGTGGCATCAACACCTCAAGGTATTTGCCAAATGACTTTTATAGATACAGAACCCCATTCTTTAGAAAGACTAAAAAAGAGTTTTCCTAATGCCAATATCACAGAAGGGAAAAATACAACTCAAGAAAATGCGCTGAAGATCTTTACAGAAGACTGGTCCAATATTTCTCAAGTAAAATTACACTTAAAAGGTACGGACTTTCAATTGAAGGTGTGGGAATCACTTTTGCATATCCCGATGGGGCAACTTTGTACGTATGGAACAATTGCCCAACAAATACACCAGCCGAGTGCAGCCAGAGCCGTGGGGACAGCCATAGGAAGCAATCCAATTGCGTACCTTATTCCATGCCATCGCGTAATACAACAGTCGGGTAAACTAGGAGGATATATGTGGGGTGAAACTCGCAAATCGGCCATAATAGGCTGGGAGGCCTCAAAGCGAGAATTGAGTCACCTCTAATTTGGAGAGTAATTAAATTCTAGCAGTAGAGACGCAATGCTTTGCGTCCAAAAATGAGTCATCTTGAGTGATAGTATCAAAAAATCCTAATACCAAAAATTCAGGATGACTCATGCTATTCGTTAATCGTTCAGTCTCTTTCTTATGGCTTTACTAAAATGAGGAATTGCTATTTCTGGCTCTTGGATTTCAGGATGCCAACGCTTTTCCCACTCAAAACTATAATATCCCTGATAATTCCCCTTTTTCAAAAGCTGTAAAACCTCCTGTACGGGAGCTGTACCTTCGCCAAACAATACATATTTTTCTTTTCCATTTTCAGTAATGGCATCTTTCAAATGTACGTGCTTGATATATGGTGCTAATTGGGGATATACTTCCGAAGGACTTTCTTTGGTAACTGACCACATATTATAAAAATCCCAAATCAAACCTACTTGTGGATGATTGGCTGTTTGGATTACGTGTAAAATATCAGCAACATATACGAGCTGTCCATGAGTTTCGAGCAATACTTTTACAGAAGTGTTTTTGGCATAATCTCCCAAAGCGACCAAGTTTTCAATCATGGCTTGAAGTGTTTGCTCTCGACTTTGCTCTTTCGGAAAATCATTTGGAAATACACGGATATAGGGACAGTTTAAGGCAGCTGCCAAATCGGTAAATCTCTTAGCTTCGTCCAGATTGCTTTTTCGTTTTTGTTCATCCACCCAATGTAAATTGGTAGATGATCCCAAGTCAACAATAGAGATACCTGCTTTTTTACAAAGATTGAGTGTATTTTGAATATTGCTTGGACTGTTGAATAACGGAGAAACCGTCAAATCCATGTCCTTTTGGATTCCTCGTAATTCTATACCTTGATAGCCATTTTGTACAGCTGATTCGAGTATTTTTTCAAAAGACCATTCTGGACAACCTAAAGTAGAAAATGCTAATTTGGGCACATACTTCTTTTGTGCTATGACTTGCTGAGCTCCTAAAATAGTTAAGAGACCAGCACTTGTATATTTAAGAAAATGACGTCTTTTCATATATCAAGAAGTGGGTAAATATGATGTTAATGTGCTTTAGGCATTAAGCAAAATATTGCTAAAGAATCACAGTTATATTTTTGCTGAATGCCCATAGCCGAAAGCTGAATACTAAACTCTATTTTATCCACAAGCTCCGAGCTTACGGCATATTGCTTAGAGCCTATTGCCAACTCACAATTTCAAGGCTTTTAACTGTTTTACGGCATAATCTACTGCTCGTGCCGTAAGTGCCATATAAGTCAAAGATGGGTTTTGTGTGGCTGTAGAAGTCATACAAGCACCATCGGTAACAAATACATTTTTACAATGGTGCATTTGATTCCAAGCATTGAGCATGGAGGTTTTGGCATCTTTTCCCATACGAATGCCGCCCATTTCGTGATTTTCGTTGCCTGGTAAGCGTTGTGTATCAATGAGTTTGATATTGGTAAAACCTGCTTTGCGGTACATTTCGCCTAATTGCTCATGAAAATCCTTTAACATTTTATCGTCGTTATCATCGAAAGGAACAGATGCTCTTAATTGAGGAATTCCATATTTATCCTTTAAGGTCGCGTCCAGTCTGACGGTACTTTCATGTTTAGGAATGGTTTCGCCCATCATGTGCGAACCAATCGACCAAGGTCCTAATTGCTGTTGATTGAGATGCGATTTAAGCGATTCGCCTAGTTCGTTAGGAAAATCCTGCATGGGCGAGCGTGACGCAGTAAAACCAGCCGCATAGCCACGAAGGAAGTCTGTTTCTTGTTTATAAACATTCCGAAACCGAGGAATATAGCTTATGTTTGGACGACGCCCATCGGTGGTCGAATCCAGCATACCCTCGTACTCGGCAGAAATACGCCCGCGACTTGTGTGAAAAGCTATATATCGTCCTAAGATATCGTTGTCATTACCCAAGCCATTGGGAAAACGGTGTGAAGTAGAATTCAACAAAATCATATTACTGTTGAGGGTAGAAGCATTCACAAAAATAATTTTGGCATAAAACTCTATCATTTCTTTGGTATTGTTGGCATCTACCACTCTTACACCTGTAGCCTTGCCTTTTTGCTCATCATATATAATAGAATGCACGACTGAGTGCGGTCGAAGCGTCATTTTTCCTGTTTTCTCTGCCCAAGGCAAAGTTGAAGAGTTACTACTAAAATAGCCTCCATAAGGACAGCCTCGTTCGCATATCACACGATTTTGACATTTGGCTCTACCTTGTTGAAGATGGATAGGTTTTGGCTCAGTAATATGTGCAGCTCGCCCAATAATCACATGGCGATTGGTGTAATTTTGTGATACAACCTGTTTGAAATGCTTCTCGACACAAGACATTTCATGTGGGGGTAAAAATTCTCCATCAGGTAAATAGTCGAGACCATCTTTATTTCCTGTAATACCTGCAAACTTTTCTACATAACTATACCATGGTGCTAAGTCTTTGTAACGAATTGGCCAATCTACGGCAAAGCCATCACGAGCGGGTCCTTCAAAGTCAAAATCACTCCAACGTTGGGTTTGTCGTGCCCAAAGCAATGAACGACCGCCAACTTGGTAGCCTCGTATCCAAGAGTAAGGCTTATCTTGAATATAGGGTTGCTCGTCGTCACGTACCAAAAAATGAAGGGTACTTTCACTAAAGATATAGTGGTTGCTGGCAATCTGATAATCTTTTTTGATTTCTTGAGGCACTGTACCAAGGTGTTCAAACTCCCAAGGATTTTTGAGCGTAGTCGGATAATCAACTACGTGTTTGACGTCACGACCACGCTCAAGCACGAGCGTTTTTAGACCTTTTTGGGTAAGTTCTTTGGCTGCCCAACCACCACTTATCCCCGAACCAATAACGATGGCATCGAAAGTGCGTTCTTTTATAGAATCAATATTAAAGTTGCTCATAAATCCAAAGTGATACGTTTTTGAGTATAAATTATTGGTCAATGATTTTCTTGATAACAAAAGCCAAAACTTCCTGATTTTTACCGCTCTGTATGTCCTTTGCTGTAGGGTCTAGCAAATGAGAATTGTTTTTGGGCTTTAGTAATTTGGAGACTATGAACTGCATTTCGTAATTTGGCGTTAGAATTTTATCTCAAACCATCCTCAACACTCGATTCGAAATTTTACTATATGAATGCTGAATTTTTGATTACCCGTCCTGATAGTACCGAAAGATTGTTTAGTATTGGAGAGAGTAATCAAGCTCTTTTTTCGACACTTACAAGATTACCCTATTTTACGGTAGTTTGTCTTCAGGAAGGTTCTGTGGAGTTGAAAGCAGACTTATCTATCTATCATGTATCAGCACCTGCGGTACTGTTTTTTAGTCCTTTTCAGCCTTTTTTGATTAAGAGAAATGCGGAAAATATGCCTTTGAAAGTGTTACATTTTCATCCTGATTTTTTTTGTATACTAAAACACCAAAAGGAGGTTTCTTGTAATGGTGTTTTATTCAATAATCTTTTTGCTCCACCGTTTGTAGAAATTTCTCCAGAACAGAGTATAGTATTAGAAGGCGTATTTAAGCAAATGCAAGACGAATCAAGTCATGAAGAGTTGGCACAAAATGATTTGCTTTTATCTTATTTGAAGATATTCTTGATTCATACTACTCGTTACAAAGCCCAAAATCAAGCTCAGATAGAAGATCAAATCGCTCAGAAAAGTAATCCAGACCACTCGATTTTACAAAAATACAAAACCATGATAGAGGAGTTTTTTGTCAAAGAACATTCTCCAAGTATCTATGCCGACAAGTTGAATGTGAGCTTAAAAACATTGGGAAAATTGACTAAAAAATATTTTGACCGAACACCCTCAGATTTGATTCAAGAAAGATTGATGATGGAAGCCAAACGAGAATTGTATTTGACGGATAAATCGGTGAAAGAAATCGCCTATTTGTTGGGGTTTGAGGATGAATTTTATTTTTCAAGATTATTTAAAAAAAATACAGATACTTCGCCTATCAATTATAGGAAAGCTGTAGGGGAGGACCAAGCTAAGGTTAAACATATAGCGTATAATTAGTCTATAGCCAGAAACTAATAAACCATTAACACATTTCCAGAAGTCATATACTTGGTATAGTTAGCCCAAAGTATATGACTTTTTGATTTCATACAGTTCGCTAATCTCTTTTAATTTTTCATCAAAATAAGATTTGATTAAAGCCTTTCTTGAATTGTCTCATGCAATAAATACTCCCGTTTATTCACTAAATGCTCCCACTCATGCAGAATGCTCCCTCTTATATATAATAAGTATATTTTATTTACACCTGTAACCAAAATATGAGGACGCTCTACTTCTGTTCGTGCTAATGTGGTTAACCTAAGTAGATAAATTCCTTACCAAATAAATATGATTAAACTTCGACAGTTTCAATTCATTGGTGTATTTCTTCTGACCTTGTTATGGAGCTTACAAATAAGTCTTCCATCGCTTTCTCAAGCCCCAAGCTGTACACCTGCCTCAATTACAACAGAACCTGTTTTGGCGAATGTTTGCCAGGGTGACGGAGTAACCTTTGAAGTAGTTGCCACGGGAACTATCACAGGTTATCAATGGTATCGTAATGGTGCTATTATCACAGGTGCTACATCGGCTACTTATACTATTACAGCTCAATCATCAAATAATGGTGATAAGTTTAAGGTGGTTGTTTTAAGTAGCTGTGGAAATGATACCAGTGAAGAGGTAACCTTATCTGTTACTAATTTACCAAGTATTTCTGTTAACCCAGTTGGTGCAACCAAATGTGTTGGCGAAACCTATACCTTTAATGTTACTGCTAGTAATGCTGGAGGTTATCAGTGGTTATTGAACGATGGAGATATTTCAGGGGCAACCAATGCTAGTTATACTATTGCAAGTATTTGTAATATATGTGATGCTGGTACTTACAAAGTAGACGTATTTGGTACAGGAGCTTGTGCAAGCCAACATGTGACCAGCTCCTCAGCAGATTTAACTGTAAAAATTCCCGTTGACATTACGGGTAATCCCAATAGTCAAACAGTCTGTGAAGGTACATCAGTAACCTTTAGTGTAACAGCTTCAGGAGATATTACGGGTTATCAATGGTACAAAAACGGAGGAATCTTAACAGGTGCAACAGCATCGACCTATGGCATCACTGCTCAAACCTCAATGAATGGCGATAAATATACTGTAGTAGTAAAAGGTATTTGTGGAGATGAAACGAGTACCGAAGCTACGTTGAATGTTAGTGCCAAACCAAGCATTTCAGTAAATCCCGTTGGCGCAACCAAATGCGTTGGCGATACTTATACCTTTAGTGTTGTTGCTAGTAATGCTGGAGGATACCAGTGGATGTTGAACAATGGAGATATTTCAGGGGCAACCAACGCCAGTTACTCGATTGCTAGTGTATGTAATATATGTGACGCTGGTACTTATAAAGTAGACGTATTTGGTACAGGAGCTTGTGCAAGCCAACATGTGACCAGTTCAACAGCAGATTTAATGGTGAAAATTCCCGTTGATATTACGGGTAATCCCAATAGTCAAACAGTCTGTGAAGGTACATCAGTAACTTTTAGTGTAACAGCTTCGGGAGATATTACGGGTTATCAATGGTACAAAAATGGAGGAATCTTGACGGGTGCAACAGCATCGACCTATGGCATCACTGCTCAAAACTCGATGAATGGTGATAAATATACCGTAGTAGTAAAAGGTATTTGTGGAGACGTAACTAGTACCGAAGCCACTTTGAATGTTAATCCACTACCTAGTATCTCTACTCAGCCTGTAGCGCTAACTAAATGTGTTGGACAGTCTGCCTCGTTTAGTGTTGTTGCTAACAACGCTGGGTCATATCAATGGATGCGAAATAATAGTGATATAACTACTGCAACAGGCTCTTCTTATAGTATTACAAGTGTTTGTAAAACTTGTGATGAAGGCAACTACAAAGTAAGAATCAACGGAACAGGCGCTTGTGCTAGTAATAGCATTACAAGTAATGAGGTAAGTTTAGCCATAAACACTCCTGTCTCAATCGGTACAAATCCCGCTACTCAAACCGTTTGCGAAGGTACTGCTGTAACTTTTAGTGTAACAGCTTCGGGAGATATTACGGGTTATCAATGGTACAAAAATGGAGGAATCTTAACAGGTGCAACAGCATCGACCTATGGCATCACTGCTCAAACCTCGATGAATGGCGATAAATATACTGTAGTAGTAAAAGGTATTTGTGGAGACGTAACTAGTACCGAAGCCACCTTGAATGTTAATACACTTCCTAGTATTTCAACTCAACCTGTTGGTGCTACCAAGTGCGTGGGCGAGGCATATACTTTTAGCGTCTCAGCAAATAATGCAAGTGCTTACCAATGGATTTTGAATGATGCAGATATCAGCGGTGCAACCAACGCGACGTACGCCCTTACCAATATTTGCAAATCATGTAATGAAGGAGCCTATAAAGTTCGTATCATAGGAACAGGAGCTTGTCTATCAAACACAATTGTGAGTAATGTTGCCAACTTGGTTGTAAATACCCCTGTATCCATTTCATCACAACCTACCGAACAAAATGTATGTAGCGGTAGTACAGCTACTTTTAGAGTAAAAGCCCAAGGAGATATTACAGGTTTCCAATGGTACAAAAATGGAATCGCTATTACTGGCGCAACAGACAGCACGTATAGTGTTGTGGGAAGTACCAACGGCGATAAATTCAAGGTCGAAGTAAAAGGCCTTTGTGGTAATGTCATTAGTAATGAAGTTCTCATAAATGTAACCCCTACACCTATTATTTCTCAACAACCATTAGCAGCAACCAAATGCGTAGGCGAGTCAGTAACTTTTAATGCCACTGCCAACAACGCTGGTTC
The DNA here is from genome assembly GCF_009905545.1 of Cellulophaga sp. BC115SP. Classification (GTDB taxonomy): domain Bacteria; phylum Bacteroidota; class Bacteroidia; order Cytophagales; family Spirosomataceae; genus Flectobacillus; species Flectobacillus rivi. Next base: position 127,847 of record NZ_JAAALB010000013.1, read on the forward strand.
GTACCAATGGCAATACAAAGGAGTGAATATTCCTGGTGCAACAAATGCTAGCTATACCAGAAACATCGTTTGCCCTGACTGCGACGGAGGGGCATATCGAGTGATTGTATTTGGTCAAGGTGTTTGTAGTTCAACTGCTGTTAATAGTGATGAAGCAATTTTAACAGTAAATACTCCGATTTCCATAACACAGCAACCACAAGCCACAAGCGTTTGTGTCAATTCAAATGCAACTTTTTCAGTAAATGCATCAGGTACAATTCAAGGATACCAATGGTATAGAAATGGCGTGAAAATCGACGGTGCTACAGCAAGTACTTATACTTTCTCTACTCTTTCATTCAATAATGGTGAAAAATATAAAGTCGAAATCACTGGTCCGTGTGGTGCTTTGATGAGTAATGAAGTTAATCTACAAGTAAATACTATCATTGCTCCAACCATTTCCACAAATAAACCTAGTGGTCTATGTGTTGGCGAACAATTTACCTTATCTACTACAGGCTGTGAAGGAGGAATTGTGCATTGGTTTGCTAATAATTCTGAAGTAGCCCAAGGTCAAACCCATACTTCGTCGAGTACGGCAACATTTAATGCACAATGCGAAAGTTTAGGTTGTAGGTCAGAATTGAGCAATAGCATTACTCACACGCAATATGGTGAAATTACGGTAGCTACCCTCACAGGAAGAGTCACTTGCTTTGGGGATAAAGATGGCGCTGTTGAAGTAAATCCGTCAGGAGGAGCAGGGGCACCTTTTTCTGTAGTTTGGACTAATTTTAATAATAACACCTTTAATAGAATTGTTGATTTACCCGCTGGACTGTATAATTATACTATTACAGACCGTATTGGTTGTAAAGTACAAGGAGCAGTTCCTGTAGATAGACCTAGCGAACCAACAGGCTCAGCAAGTGCTACTGATGTAGTGTGTTTTGGACAAAAAAATGGAAAAATCAATGTATCTGGTACTAGTGATTACGGTGGTTTTCAATATATTCTCAATCAAGCAGCACCTGTATTATTTGGTAATGGAAATACCAAAACCATCGAAAACTTAGACAAAGGTGCTTACACAGTAAAAGTAATTGATGCAAAAGGCTGTACAGTGTTGGCAAATACCACTTTGCAAATTCAAGAACCAACTCAGCTAAAAGTTACCTTACAAAAAACCGTTAGACCAAAATCATTTAGCTCAAATGATGGAGCAATCGCTGTCAAAATTTCAGGTGGAACTCAACCTTATGGCGTTGAATGGTCTCTTTTGCCAAGTACTATTTTGACTTCTAATATCCAAACTACTATCACTGACGATGGCGTAAACTCTCAACTAAGCGCTCTTGGTACAGGAGATTATCAAGTAAAAGCTACCGATAAAAACCTTTGTAATGCTATTCTGACACAAAAGATTGTAGCGCCTGATAAAATATCTATTACTTCAAAAATCGACTCTATTACGTGTTTTGGAAAAGCTGATGCTAAAATTACCCTCACGGTTGCTGGTGGTGTTCAATTACCAACTACACCTTTTTATCAGGTAAACTGGCAACGTGTGGTAAATGGACAAGCACAAACGATTTCAAGTAATACCTTAGACTTATCTAAACTAGATAAAGGAACTTATCAAGTAACAGTATTAGACAGCAACGGAATTTCTGAAAAACAAACCTTCATATTGAGCGAACCAACCCAGTTGGTAGCTTCGGTACGTCAAACAATCGCCAACTATTGCGCATCGACACCACTTGGGGAAGTACAGATTTTAGCCTCTGGTGGTCGCAATCCATACAGCTATGCTTGGGACAAAACAAGCCAAACAACAGCCAGTATCAATAAACTTGCTTCGGGTATATACTTAGCAACTGTAACAGATGTATCGGGCTGTGTAACGACGGTTCAAGCAACGGTTCAAGATAGTATCAGTCGTTACAAAATGACGACTTCTTACCAACCATCTACCTGCTATGGTCGTTGCGATGCACTACTCAAATCAACAGTAGAGGGTGGTGTTGCGCCATATCAATACGAATGGTCAGGCATCAACTCGACGATTGCCAACCCTATCAATGTTTGTGCAGGCGGGACTACTCAACTGGTTATTACAGATGCTAAAGGATGTCAAATCAAAGGAAATAATATCACCATGACTAGCCCCGACCCTCGTGTTATTGGCTTAGCTGCTCAGGTTGAGGTTTGTCCTTCAAAATCATTTGATCTTAGTGCATCCTCTGTCCCTTGGGGTAAAACTTACCTTTGGACATATCCAGATGGAAAAACTCAAACAACAGCATCTATAAAAGCAGATAGCCTTGGTACATACACCATACAAGTTTTGGATGAAAACAGTTGTGGTGGAGTTCAACAAATCAAAGTTATTCCAATCAAGAATATCAATATCCTTTTTGCGATGCCTAGCTCTGCACCAGTTGACAAAGCTGTGGTAGCGATTGATTTGACCAACCCAACACCAACAACCATTGCTTGGGAATATCCAACCAGTGCAAAAATGGTTTCTCAAGATGCCTACAGTATCAAACTGACATTCCCGCAGGTGGGCAAATTCAAGATAAAGGAATTAGCTACAATTAATAACTGTGTGTACACGCTGACCAAAGAAATTCAAATTATTGAAAAAGCTAACGATGGAAGTTTTCCTGCTCCAACAGCAACTCAGCCAGCGATGGACTTTACCATTATGGGAAATCCTACTTCTGGCAACAAAGTTACCTTGAGCTTAGAAAATGTTGAAAAGAAAGCCTTTGATATAAGTGTACAGTCGGCAACGAAGGGAGTTTTGTATCAGAAATCTTACAGTGAAAACGATTTGAAATCTCTGGTGGTTGAAATTCCAGAAAACGAAACAGAGCAGGTGTACTTCATCACTCTGACAAGTGGCGACCAGAAAATTACCAAAAAGGTATTGATTTATCGCTAGGGTATCCCCAACACAGATTTTATATATCTCTTCATGTTAAGATTTTAAAGATATGTCACACTTTTACTTTATAACATATTTACAAAGAGTAGGCTCCTTAGTCGTATTCTTTTGTGCCATACTAAGTCTTCCGCTAAGGGCACAAGATGTTAATTTCGAAAATATTATGAAAGCCAAGCCACTCGTAGTTTCGGGTGGACTTACCGCTAATGGAATATTTAGCGCAGGCTTGCCAAACAATGATTCTCCGTTTAATTATTTCCTTTCGGGAACGTTAAATTTCAATATCTTGGGTACGATCAATGTACCCGTAATATTGAATTATTCCAACCGAAATATTAGTCTTTCTCAAGGCTATTCTTTCAATCAATTGAGCTTTAATCCTACTTACAAGTGGATAACGGCTCATATTGGTACCAACTACATGACTTTCTCGCCTTATACACTCAATGGGCATCAGTTTGTAGGTGGTGGCTTGGAGCTTACACCCACCAACTGGAAAATTCAACTGATGGGAGGGCGACTGCTCAAAGGGCAATTTACGGACACCACTACCACTGGTCCAACTTTCGAACGGATGGGGTATGGCTATAAAGTGGAATATAATCCTGGGAAATTTACTATCGGTACTACCATGTTCAAGGCTTATGATGTGGCGAACTCAATTCCAGAGGATAAGCGCTATTATCAAAACAGCGTAATCAATCCTAAAGACAATTTGGTGATGGGCTTAAACTTTAGTACAACACTTTTCCATAAACTTCAAATTGTGATGGATTATGCCAATAGTGTTGTTACCAAAGATCAAGGCGGCGAATATGCCTCTTCTTCTATCAAATCGCTGGCAGGAATTTTTCATAAAAACAATGCAACTACGGAGTCGTATCACGCTTTTAAATCAAATATCAACTACAATATTGCTCAAACTAACACTATTTTGGGCGTAGGCTATGAACGAATAGACCCGAACTATACCACCCTAGGAGGATATTATTTTGTAAATGACCTAGAAAACTATACGTTGATGGTTACTCAAAATTTACTCAATAATAAACTCAATATAAGTGGTAATATAGGTCTCCAGCGAGATGATTTGCAAAATACAAAAGCTAGTAAACAAAGTAGGTTTATTGGCGCAATGAATGCAAATCTCCGTTTGGACAATGGCTTATCAATGGGACTTAATTTTTCTAACTTCCAATCTTATCGTTTTGTCAATACCATCTACAATAACATTACCAGAGTACCAGGACAGCCGCTCGACTCGCTTCGATTCTCATTGATTTCGCAAACGATTGGTTACAACCTTATCAAGCAGCTCAAGAAAACCGAAACCAAGGAAACGACTTTGACTTTCAATGCCAGTTATCTCAACTCAAGAAACAAACGAGACAACACTGTAGACTCCACTAGTCAGAGCCATGTAGTTACCAGTACAGCCAGTTACAATATCAACTTTACCAAACAAAAAGCGGCTATCAACTTGGGAGTCAACTATTTCGGGAATGAGTTTTATAACAGCTCGCTCAGAGGTTTTGGCCCAACGGTAGCTTTACGGAAGACTTTTATCGAAAAAATCAATACCAATTTGAGTTTCTCGGCACTGACCACCCAAAGCAAGACCAATGATGTTAGTACCTCATTTACGGTCATGAATATCATGCTCATGGCCAATTGGTCGCCAGCCAAAGGACATAATCTCAATTTGAGTTCGAGTGTAGTCAAAAACCAATCCTCTACATTCCTCAACGGTAACATCGGGTATTCTTATTCTTTTTAACTAATTAATACTGAAAGACATGGCTAAACTAGGCCTTCATACATATCAAATATCGGTACGTTTCAAACAGCTAATCGTACTGACTTTGTTGCTTGTTGCGGGACAGTTACAAGGTGTAGCTCAACAATATTTCCCAGTGGTTGCCAGATTTACTCAGCTTCCACCTTATCCCGTATATCTCTCTGATTTTAGCAATCCTGCACAAACAAACCTGTCGATTCAGGTTCAGATGAATGACAAAAGCATTGCATCACGTGCTTTTCGTATTCGTGTGTACATTGAAGGGCAAGGCTTTCTAATTCAGAGTACCGATTTTGTCCAAGGCGAACCATCGATTACTTTGGTCGAAGGACAGGTATATAACATTCCTGCGCCTCAAGTTGCCAACTATTTTAAGCAATACAACCTTAAAATAACCCCTGAGCAATACCGAAAACCATTCAATGAAGGTGCATTTCGTTTTGGTGTCGAAATCATCGACTTCCAAACCAACCGTCCTATTTCGGGCATTCAGTGGAGTACACCTGTTTGGTTGGTAGTCAACGAACCGCCAGTTTGGGTAATGCCACAAAATCAGATTAGCGTAACGCCTACCAATCCTCAAAATATCAATTTTCAGTGGGCGCCACGCCACAACAACGTCAACGACGTAGAGTATGAATTTACCATTACCGATTTGATGTTGAATAACGGTTTTCAGGGAAATGTCCAAAACCTTTTCTTGTCTCAACCTGCTTATTATCAAACTCGTACACGAAACACTGTTTTGAATTATAATGCAACCATGCCACCATTGGTTGTTGGGCGCACGTATGCCTATCGTGTACAAGCAGTTGCTAAGCGTGGGAGCGAAGATGTAGGTGTTTTTAGAAATAATGGTTACAGCGAAATTCAATATTTTACCTATGGCGAAGCTGTAAAACTCAATCCTCCGACAAACTTACAAGTAGCTTGGACAGACGATTTTAAAGGATCTACCTTTAATTGGAAAGGAGATAATGCGCACAAAAATTTTACGGTAGAATTTCGTGAAAAAAATGCTAAAGACTGGAAAAATGTAGATGTTACCGCTTCTACAGGTGGCTTATACAATACATTTTTGATTAATAACCTTGCCCCTGAAAAAAGCTATGAAATGCGTGTGACAGGAATTGATGCTCAAGGGAATCGCGCAACGGCTGAACCTGTAAGCTTAACTAAATCGCCTGCGGCTATTAAGCAAGAAAAACTTGTTTTGAAAGGGAATATCGTTTGGGCTTTTCGGGCATCAGAACAAAATCTAAATGCTACAGGAAGTGTACTTGAAGCATCTGATAATTCTAGCCTTCCTTCAAGAAAAACCCAACAGGGGACTAACGAAACCTCAAGCCCTGCGAATGTCAAATATCCTCTTGAAAAAGCGATTGTGACTTTGTATAATTCACCTGTAGAATTAACGATTGAAAATTTAAAAACCGTAAAACCTGAACGCATTGCTACAGTACAAACCGATGCTCAAGGAAAATACTCATTTGATGCACTTGGTGTAAAATTATTGTCAGATGTTAAAAACCTCTACATAGTTGCCGAATATCAGGGTGAAAATTTTGCTCCTACTATTACTAAGCTTTCGGTAGGTGCTGAGGAAACGGGTACAAAAACGGCTTCTGAAATGGTATTGCTCGCTAATTCGATTCGTTTTAGTCCGAAAGTCTTAATCAACGGTATGAGCTTACCTTCAGGCGAAACCATCGCTAATAATTCTATAGAAGAAATAGCATTGTATCGCCTTAAATCGGTTGTTGAGAAAAACCCATATCTCCAACATGAAGGTAACCTTAAAGGCGAACGTGCTTCTTTAACCTATAATAAAGATACTTATGTAAAGGTAGGTGAGCTTCTAAGTACCACAACTTTAGCACAAATCTTTAACAATAAAGCCTTCAACGATAAGTTTGTTCTTCGTATTAAACAAAAAGATAGAAAAGCTGTCGTATTTCCTGTAAATGATATTACCGATTTTCAAGAAGGAAAATACCTAGCCGTTACAGATTATTTTGCCTATAAAGCGCCTGTCAACGTCATTAGTGGCTACGTAGAGCGCAAAACAGGGGATAAAGTTGAGCGTGTTGCCAATGCTTCAGTACAGTTCCACAATATATCGACTCGTACAGATGGTGAAGGTTTCTATGAAATGGAAATTCCTCAGGTTTTAGATTTTAGCATTAAAGTTTGGGGGTTTACAACTGGGCCAAATGCAGTTCCTGTTATCAAAGGCACAAAGATGCTGCTCAATGCTATTGACCCTCTCCTGACAATCAGCAAGGACTCTACCGTTCTGGTATATGAAAATAAAGATATTCAACACAACTTCATGCTTGATGGAAATGCTCATTACATAGAAGGACGTGTATTTGGACGTGACAAAAAAATCCTTAGTGGGGCTACTGTTTCCTATAAATCACAATCTACCAAAACAAACGAAAATGGCTATTTCAGTATAGGTTTTGCAGGTTCTGAAATGATAGATTCAGTAAAAGTCGAGTTTGACGGCTACGATGTGGCTTATGCTAATATTAGTAAGTTCAAGAAATCGAAAATTGAAGGGAAAAACTTAGATGATTTTAAAGGTAATCTATTAGCTAAAATAAAAGCCATCACAGATAAAACACAGCGTGAAAATTTTTATATAGATAATTTCTCAAAAGCCAAACTTATTGGAGTAAACTACTTTGAGGTAGACTCTATAAAGCTCGAAAATAAAACTACCTATCGAGTAGTTGCCTATACTAATAAAATAGGGGCTTTGGGCTTACGTTACCAAAGTGATTCTGCTGTGGCTGTTAGTGCTATTCTTAACATAGAGGATGGCGATCGTGATATTTCTGCTGCCAAGTTTATCAAAAAGGATGGTGATAAAGAAATCTGGTCAGGTGGATATCTTACGACTACTTCTAAAAGCGAGTTAACAATCAAAGTCACTAATAAGAAGGTAATGAACAACGATACCACAGTGGCTTTCAATGGCTTTGTTGAAGAAGAAATAAGTATTCCATTACCTAAAAGATATGTTAAAGGGGATACAGTTTTGGTAAAAGTACGCCTCAAACCTGCCATCTACTTTAATGGAGCTGTGTATGATAGTACATTTTACATTGCTGGTGTTCGTGAAAATGGTCGTAAAGCAGGAGACAAATACAAGGGTCTAGCAGAGGTAGAAGTATCAGTAAATGGAAGTAAAATCAAAACTGATGCCGAGGGTAAATTTAAATTGCGAGTTCCAAAAGGTGAAGACATCGAAATGGAATTTACCAAAACGGACTTCAATACCATAAAACATGCCTTTACGGCTGCAATTGTGAATCAGCACAGCGGCAACAATACAAGGGCATTTTATATGCTGGCTCAGGATAAAGAATTGCCAAAGTTCAAAACCCTAATGAACTTTAATATTAATATCGACAATATTGTCAAGCATTCTAACAACACCTACATGATTTCGGGAAGCTTGCTGCTTGACAAAGGAAAACTCGAAAAATCAAAAAATATCTTTAAGGCTGGCGATACTAAAACGCTTACTTTCAAAAACGTTGTCGTAAAAGAAGATACCAACAAAACCAACGCAATTATTACTCAAAATAAGATTGATTTTGTAGAAACAGAGGCCAAAATCAAACTTTTTGGGTACGCCCCAATCTTGCTGACAGGTAACCCCGTTGGTGAGCCTTACATTCGTTTGCAACAGACAGATGCAAAATCTACTAGCTTAAGTAGTAATGGTAAAATTGGAGCCTCAACGATGGAGCTTACCAGAACCGAAATGATGGATATTACTTTCGGAAAGATGGAACTAGAGTTGAAAAAAGATGAATCCAAAGATGCTAAGCTAGGTAAATTTGATGATAAACTCTCTGATAAAGATGCAGGAAAACGAGAAAAGGCTGCCACAGAAAAGAAAGATCTTGAAAAACAGATTCAAGGTAAAGTAGATGAAGCCAACAAGGCATTATATCAAGATGTTATTGCTGCTAAATCTTCCAGCCAAGAAGCACGTGACAACGCTGCAAAAGAGCTTAAAGGTCTTAGCCCAAAAGATGTAACTGCTGTTCCAGATAAAGAGCCATTATTGTTAGCGTTTGCTCCTATGGCACTAGAAGAACTATCTGAAACAAAAGAATACAAAATTATTTTCCCTGAAGCATCTAAAGTAAATCAAATCAAAAAATTAGGAGCTAAAAAGGATACTTCTACTTCAGGTGAAACAAAAAAACTTAAACATGATGACTTCTTAAAGTTTTCTCTAGGTTTGGGAGGTCTTGTTTCAGCAGGTATAGATCCGGAATCTGCTGTACTCAAAAAGTCAGGGGTAAGTATGAAAGGGGTACTTTTACTTCCTGAGATATGGCGATTTACGAAAAATAACCCGCTTACTATTGAAAAGTTGGAGATTAACGACGCCTTCGAAATGAAGTCGATCATGATAGGTAAGTCAGATCCTGACAAAAAAGAATTTGTCAAGTTTGGCGTAGCCGACACTTGGATGTGTTATATCAATACAGTACAAATATTTAGTGGTTTTAAAGGATTCAACTTAGGTGGAACATTTAATACGGATAAAGAAAACTTTGTCAATATCAATGCCTTAGGATTTACTATTATCAAAGATAAAATATTCCCTAATGTCGATATCAGTACTCCGAAGGATGGCTTTAGATTTAGTAAGCTCCGCTTTAAAACGGTTGGTAAAAAGAATATTACTATCAAAGGAAACCCTAAAGATGCCAGTTATGAGATAGAAGGGTCATTACGAATTGAGTGGGACGAATCTGATCTTAAAACATTTACTAGCGATTCTACAGATAGATTTGGAAAACGTCTTTCTCAAGATGAGATAGATAAAAATGTAGCCCTAAGAAAAGCCAATGAAGGCAATGCTGCTTTTGAAGCTGAGCAAAGTTCACTTAAAACCAACAAAGAAAATAAAAAGTTTGAGGATACCCAAAAGCAACTTACTCAGGCTGAAGAAGAACTAAAAGCACTTGCTAAACTCAAAGAAGAGCTCACTAGTGAATATGACAAACTATCTAAAGAGCAACAATCACTCAATGTAAAGCGTATTGCTCTCACCAGAAAATATACAGGAGCTAGTCGTGACTCTGAACAGGCTAAAGAGGAAGAGAAAGCACAGACTGAAGCAGAAACAAGTAATAAAAACAAAGAGAAGGATGTTGATGCTCGTTGGAAAAAATGGCAAGATGATAATACTGCCAAAGAAAACGAAATCACTAAACTCAAAGCAGCATTAGAACCACTTACGCAAGCACGTGAAAAAGCGGCTAAGGAAAAACAAGAAGCAGACGAAAAACAAAAAGCTGAAGCCGCTACTAAACAGAAGGAGGCGGATAAAAACAAAGCAATCGAAACTCAAAAACGTGAAGCGATTGATGCAGGTAAATCTTACGTTTCAACTGATACGACTGCCAACAAATCTGGAAGTGGTTTAGATTGGAAGAAACGCATTTTCCCTCTAGAAGTAACAGCTTTTACGTGGTCGACTTCTGGAAAATTCTTGGTGGCAGTTTCTCCTTCGCAAGATGCTTTGAGATTTGAATCATTTGCTATTAAGATTCGTCGAATCGTCTACACACGTGGTATGAAAACCACGCCTGCACAGATGACCGACATGCTCAAAATGAGTGAAGACGAGGTAAACAGAATGAATACCTCATCTAAGTTCAATGATGCCAATACCTATGTCAATGACGATGGCAAACGTGTTGGTGCACTTAGCAAAGACAACCAAGAGTCTAAAGCTAACGCTTCGGTCGATGGTCTTGCACTAAAAGCTATTGAAGATAAGGTAGTAGCTGCCAGTCCAGATACTCTACAATGGGCGATGGGTTTTGCAGGAGGTGTTGAGCTAGATTTCAAATCTATCAATGTAGACTCAGATGTATCTATGTACATCGGCGACTTTGGTAAAGGCTTTGAATTGAGAATGAATGAGTTTGCTCTTAGAATAGACGCAACATCATTTAGAGCTTATGCCAAAGTAAAGATTGCTACTAGTGGCAAAAAAGTAGGTTTTGAAGGAGAGGGTGAGTTTGAAGGTGCTGAGCTCAAAGCAGCTATGTCTCTGAAATTCTACAAGTTTGTAGATGGCTCGGGATATGAACTTGGAGCAGCTCTCAAAATGTCGACAGGCGCTACTGGAATAGTAACAGGTCCTATCACGTGGACAGCACTTGGAGGGGGCTTTGATTGGAATACCGCCGAAGGCAAATTTAGTGTGTTCCTTCTAGGAGACGCTCGTTCTTCTGGATTACCTGAAAAAGTAGTTTCTTATAAAAAGGTTCGTTTGTCACTCGATTTTGTAGGAGGACGATGTGGCTCCAAACCTATACTTCGAGGATATGCCGAACTATGGACAGGAACCAAAAGTGCTAAACCTGAGAAAATCTGTAATGTATCAGCCGAGGTCAATTTCTGCGATGCTGTAATTGTTTGTAAAATCGATTGCGAGGTAGAAATGTCTGAGAAAAAAGTAAAAGTAGATGCTTTAGCTTTTATCTCGCCAAGCGCAGGTTTCTTCCTCGGTGCCAATGTGCGCACAGAACTTTTTGGAATGACCCTCAATGGTCGAATGCTCTTTGGGATTGTATGTGATACCAAACATCCTGATGCTCCTAAAGAATTAGGCTTGTATCTGACGGATATTCCAAACTATTTGTACCAAAGTGATAACAAAACTATCTCGGCTCTCTATTTAGGTGTTGATTTAAGTTATGAAAAGCGTGAAAATGGTGGTGCAAGTGCCTTTGGTGTTGATCTAGTAAAATACAGTATCGAAATTTTGGTAAAAGGACGCCTAAAAGCTGGTATCAACTTTGCTAATGGCAACTTCATGATTAATAGTATGGCCAAGATAGAAGCTGAAGGTAAGGCCGATATTCTGGGCTTCAACCTAGGAGGTAAATTTGAAGGTATGTTTGAGTTAGGAGGTGGTTATACCAACGAAATGGGTTGGAATTTCCTAATGGCGGGTCGTGCTAAACTCGAAATTGGTGCAGGTAAATATCAAGATAAACCATGTAACGACTACAGTATTACAGGTATCAAATGGTGCGACAAATGTATTTCATGCTGTAGTGGACGCAAGTGGTACTGCCCAGTTACATTGAATGTGCCTTATCCATGTGGTGAAATAGATAGATTCTTGAAGTTATGTCTCGAAGGTCAGTTTGGGGTGAGTTATCGTGAAAAAGGACCTGACTCAGAAAGAGGCTGGAAGGCTTTTGCAGGCGGTTCGGCTCCTGGTTCAAATGGTGGTTCTGCTGATGGTAAATCATACTCTGCCAAGAGTAGTATTACTGCCGAAACATCCATTAAGCCAGGCGAATCTCGCTCTTCTTCAAATGGTATTTATAAGTTATCTGTTGAATCCGATGGTAATATCGTAATTACCAAAAATGGCGCAAAAATTTGGGAAGCCAGAACTGGTGGTAAAAACGTAAGTACCTTAAAAATGCAAAAAGATGGTAATTTGGTAGCATATACTGCTAGCGAGCAAGCTGTATGGGCAACTGGTTCTCATGGAAAAGGTAATAGCTCTTGCGTGCTTGTAATGCAAGACGATGGTAACTTGGTGATTTATAAAGATGGCGATAATCCTATTTGGTCATCTGGAACTCGAAATGTATATACAAAAGAAGAGCTCCAAAAGATTACAGTCAGAAATGGTGAAAGTCTTAAAACTAATGACAAGATTACCTCAACAAATAGTAAATACTATTTAACGCTACAATCAGACGGAAACGTAGTATTATATAAAGGTGAAAAAGCCTTATGGGCAACAATGACCAATGGTAAAGGTGCGAATAGTATCTACGTACAAAAAGATGGTAACTTTGTGGCCTATCGTAGCGATGATAGAGCTGTTTGGGCATCAGGTACTAATGGTAGAGGTGGACGCGAAACCTTCTTGATTATGCAAGATGATGGTAATCTTGTATTGTATAAACGTTTAGGAAGTAGTACGCCAGGCAATATCACCGTGTATTTTGGCGAAGATCCAATATGGTCGTCAGGAACTTTTGAATAATTAGTCTAAAACAAAGGGTTACAAATACAGCAGGAGTGAATCCAAAATAACTCCTGCTGGTTAATATACTTAAAACATGAAAAAGCTTTATTTTTTATTCATACTATTAGCTTCATCTGTTTCATGGGTTGCACAGGCTCAATCTCAGGATATTGCTACGGCTTTACCGTCGCCCAAAGGCGTGTACATACGCCTAAAAACTGACTATATTTCTGGTACATCATTAGGGAAATTGAAATATGTTATCAAACGAAAAAAGATTACAGAATCTGCTGCTAAAGTAATCGGCCAAATGCAACTGGCTCAGGATTACAATGATTTTATGCGTGTGGTCGGAAGGAAGTCACTAAGAGATTTTGAGAAAATGAAGAAGTTTTATGGCGCTTCTGAAACAATGGCGTTTTTGTATAGCAGTCCTTCGTATAAGTCATTAGCCGCATTTGGAGAACTTAAAATTGAGTTTTTACAAGCATTTGGCTTTGCGTTTTTAGACTCAACAGCACAAAAAAACGAATTATATAATTACGAAATTTTTGAGCTTTCGGCCAATAAAGAAGAAAAACTTGTAAGTACAGTAAGTGCGTTTTGTAATCCTAAAAACTTTGCTCTCAAGCAATATGTCCCACAGATTAATAAAATTATTGGGTCGGATTCATCTGTTATTTTTGAATGGAAAATTACTTCCCCTGCTTACGTTGACAGATCTGCTGATATGGTAAAACTTGGGGAGCAAATTGAGCAGGCTTTTCAGGTAAAATCTAATCAGAATGCGCAGCGTATAGATGAAAGTGCGTATGCCAATGTCAAAAAATTATACTTAGCCAACGAGTCAATTTTATCGATTTATCCTACCGATGACTTTACGACTCGCTATAATGTGTATTATCGCAAAAATGGTAGTGTACAATGGCAATTTTTAGAAAAAAATGTTGCCAATAGTGATCCCACTGGTACACATATTCTCACAGCGCGTGTATTAGGAAAACGTGATGACTTAGTCGAAACCATGGTTATTCCTGAAGACTTTGTGTATAATACTGGTGATACTTCCAAAGTAGCTCGTGGCGTAATTGCTCACAATGGAAGTGTTGAGTTAATTTATGGTGTGAAATCTTCTGATTCAACAAATGCTATTATTTTACAATGGAAAAAACTGGCTGATAAACCTTATTACTCAGGTATAGAAATTGCCAAATCGGCGGGTAATGAAGAGCCAAAAGTAATTCAAATTCTTCCAGTAACAGCTTCCAAGTTTGTAGATACCGATGTATTTCCAGCGGGACAAATGTTCAAATATTTTGTTCGCCCAATTTTCATTCCTTTCCAAGAGTTAAAACAAGAAATACCAGCTACCACAACTATGACTTGTGGAAAGTTTTCTAAACCAACACCACCTTTTAACCTTACCGTAAAAGCAGAGGGTCCCAACGCTAGATTGAAATGGGAAGTAGCCGACGAAAAAGCAGGACATAGCTATTATGTATATCGTGGAACAAGTCCTAAAAAAATGATTCCGATTCGTTCGGCAGTCAAGGAAAGAGAATATCTAGATACTACAAGTTATCTTACTGGACGTTCTACGTATTACTATGCTATTATGGCTGTGAATGTTACTCAAGATACAAGCGACTTTTCGCCGTATGTAATGTATTCACCTAGCAAAGTTGAGTCTGTACAAAGTCCAAGTAATATTGGATTTGAGGTTATCAATGCTAAAGCACGCTTGAGTTGGAACGACGTCAGGCTCAACGATGATTTTATCGCAGGATATGCCTTACAACGTAAAAAGAAGGGAGAAACATCTTTTAGGAATATCCATACAACTTCACTTAATGCTTCGAATTTTATTGATGAAACTTTCGAATTGGGCAATAGCTATTTGTACCGTGTAGCCTCAATTACCATCAAAGGAGATACTTCATATTTTTCACCAGAGGTAACAGTCCAAACACCAAAGCCTAAAAATATGGTTGATGGCATTTCGGGTATCGGCTTATCTAATTTGTCTGAAAGTATCAAGATTTCTTGGCCAAGCGTAGAAGTAGGCTCTGTAAAAAGCTATAAAATATATCGAAAGCTTCCCACAGAGGTAAACTTCAAGTTAATAGGTACAGTAAACAACGGGAATTTTGAGTACCAAGACAAAAATGTAAAACCCGATGTAATTTATGTTTACACTGTTACCAAAATCGATGATACCAATACCGAAAGTGCTGTACAGGAACGTAAATCGATTTATCGTGAAAAAGTTAGAAAATAAATAACAATGAAAATAGACAGCTGGGTTATTCCAAATAACCCAGCTGTCGCCAGTTTAGACGCCAAAGTAGTACATTTCAGAGTGGGCTGAATACGAAAGTGTAATTTTACTTTATGAAGAGCCATGATTTTAAGAATCCTTTTATTTGTTTATTTAATCTTGATGAATAGTTGGTCTTTTGCCACTTCTAAGCATTTAGAAATTAGGGTGATAGACGAATATTCTATGCCTGTAGATAATGCTATTTTTTCTATTTTAGAAAGGTCCAAAAACCATAAAGTAATTCACGAAGAAAAAACAACAGACGGCACTTTCCATCTTACTATTGAGTATGATAAAGAGTATTATTTTATGATTCAGAGCCAAGCATTTTTTGTCTCACACTTATTTTTATCTTTTCATGAAATCAAAAACCAATCTTTAGAAGGCGACGTTCTCAATACGCAAAATACCAACGTGAGAATCGTTTCCAAGAATACTATAGCTATTGTGCTTAAACGAATCCCATATTTTCAGTTTTTGGCAAAAGACCAAAATACAGGAGAGTATATAGACGCGGAGTATTCAATACGTCTTAATAAAACAGGAGCTGTTGCCATAAGAAAAGCTCGAAAAGGCGAACCCATAGAGTACCTCCCCGAAATGTTTTGTACCTTTGAGGTATCGGTTCGAAAAGATAACTATGTGGCATACACTAAAGAGTTTTTATATGATAAATCATTCAAAGGACTCAATCAGATTTTTGAATTGAAAGTTGATAGCCTACCTATTCGGGCTGACTCTATCAAAGCTATTTTAGTAAAGAATACAACAAAACCTATTATCCCCAAAGTAATAGCACCTACACCCAACCTTATCATTCCATTCGAACAAGGAAGTTTTTATCTAACCGCCGAAACACAAGAGCAATTAAATGGCTTGATAAGTCAACTACAGAACAATCAAAACACTACCCTTCGAATTGTCGGCAGTCATGATGGCGTTGGTAGTGCAAAACTAAATAGCTATTTGGCCTATTTGAGAGCTGTGGTTATCCAAATTTATCTTGATAACCATCAACTTCGAGGCGTTAAGACTGTGATTGAGACTATCACAAATCCTGAAACTGATACTCCTTTGGCAGCCCGAAGAGTTGCCAAGATTTATATAGAGCACCCTCAAGATTTTATATCTAGAAAATGAGCATTTTTTGAAACAAAATATGCGATTACCACATAAGAATCATGTACAACAAACTCGTTAGATTGATGAAATACCGCTTTGTAACTATACTTATTTGTGTACTAATAGCCCACATCCAATCTAGAGGACAGTATTATTTATCTTCTAAGCAATATGGATTTTCGAGCGGCTTGGGGCACCGCCATGTCAATGCTTCTTTTATAGATTCAAAGGGTAAAAAAATTATCCTTACGGCCAACTCTATGGCTTTTTTTGAGGGGAATAGCTTCAAATCCATTTCTTACCCTGAAGCTTTTTCGTCCAAAGGCTTTAATACCATTTGTGAAGACAACATGGGGAATTATTGGGTTTCGGAGGCTTTTGAGTGGTTTTATTCATTCAATATCCGCCAAACGTACGTCTATAATCACGAGCAATTTATTCCTTCAAAAAACAAACTCCCTAGCTCAATTCAAATCGAGTCGATTATTTCTGATGAAAATAGATTGCTCCTGATTGGCACAAAAACAGGGGAAATTTATTCATATTCTGCCAATAATAACAAACTTACTTTGCGAAAAAAAATAGGTAAATTACCTGTTAAGTTGCTTTATGCTAAACAAAACAAAATTGTTTTTTGTGAAGCAAAAGGAACGCTTGAAGACGATAATATCCAACTCATTAATTATGTTGGAAAGGTTTTATTTCAGGAAAAACTTCTCAATAAGTTTGGTGTATCAGTATTGTCCGTAGCAGATGAACTTTATGCTGTATTTGATGGTCGTACCCAAACAGAAGTAGTCAAACTAGGTACAAATATTACTTTTTCTTTACCCAAAAATCACTCTTACACCTATTTGACAGGCTTGGTATATGAGCCCAAATTCAAATCATTGATTTTTTATAGCAATGATAAAATTTCTTTCTTGAGTCCCAACCTAGAAACGCTCTATACACACGATTTTCCTTTTTCGATTCATCATATTATAGCCGACGGTCATGGTAACTTGTTTATGAGTACCGACAACGGTTTGGTGATTGTACGTATTCAAAAAGGGGTAATTAATACCTTGTTATATAATCCAAATCCTGAAGACAATCAGAATAATTACTCTTGTCGTCAAATTTATAAATTGGATAAGAATACCCTCATAGTCAATACTAACCAATGTCGACAGGTGGTTAATCTCCAAACAGGGAAATCTGAGAAATTGCCAACCTTAAATACCAATCTCCAAAACGATTTTATCCTTTCAATTCTTCATGACAAGCAAGGAAACCTTTGGTTTGGCGAACAACAGCTCGTTACCACAGATTTAGTCTCAAAAGTTAATCATGCATATTTTGCCAATTATGAAACCCGAATTTGGTCAATGATCGAGCATAAGCAAGGGCTATTGTTAGGTTTTGAGAAAAAAGGGATAGGATATTTCGATAAATCTAAAGGTAGTATTGAATATTTTGATGGCAAACAACCACAAGAGCTTGCCTCAGCCACTGTTTATGATTTTCTAAAACTTAAAGATAAAGTGTTTATTGCTTCTTCTTCAGGTCTTTATGTGCTTGATAATGATGGTACAATAAAGAATATTCCTTATTCTTTCGGACAAAAAAAAGCTACTTATGACATTAATCTTTTTGATAAAAAACGAGCTAATACCCTAATCTTATCTACCGAAGAAGGTATTTTATTATTGGATATTGCAACCTCAAAAATTAGACAGTTTATCCAAGATAAGCACTTTGCCAAAGTGAAGTTTTTATCTTGTTATGAAACCCAAAATGGTTATTGGGCAAGTAGCGAGCAAGGAATTTGGCATTTTGATAAAGTGGGAAACCTCCTAAAAATTTATACAGAATTAGACGGCTTAACCAATAACGAATGTAATACCTTGGCGCACTTTCAAGATGAGGAAGGTACTCTATACTTTGGCGGACTAAATGGTATAAATGTCATCAAACCAGAAGCTTTTGCCAATCAGCCCAAAGAAGGAGTTATGTTGATTCGGAATATTCGGATATTTGACAATCAAGAATTAGTAAGTACAATGCCAGCGCTCAATGGGAATATTATCACCTTAAAAACGAGTGAAAACTCGATAGAGCTTGAAGCCGAATTTGATGATTATATGTATGATTGCGAAAAGCAATTTTACTATACGGTAGGTCAAGAAGAAAAAAACTGGGCACCTTTTGTCGCTAAAAACTTTCGAATGGATAACCTACCTTACGGCGAATCGCTGATTCACCTGAAGGTTGTGGCTTGTAATAATTTTGCGAATAGTAATATCCTTACTGTCAAAGTTTTTAGAGCTTATCCTTTGTATTATCGCTGGTATTTTTGGGTAATGGTGGCTGTTGTGATGGGCTTGCTCATCTGGGCTGGTTTTCAATTATATGCATATAACTATCGTATGCGCAACCTCAAACTCAAAGCCTTGGTAGACAGACAAACGGTGAGTTTGCATGAAAACTTAAAGTTTAGAGACGAGCTTCTCAAGCTATTAGTACACGATGTTCGTCACCCAATTATTAGCTTTAATAACCTGACAGACAAGCTAAACCTGCTGATTCAGAAACAAGAATACGAGCGACTTTCGTTGTTAGGAACCGAATCAAAGTCTCGTAGTGAGAATTTATTATGGCTCATCGACAACCTAATATTATGGATTCAATCTACCAATAAAAACGAAACGGTTGTGTACCAAAATCATGATTTGATAGGGCTGATTCACAAAATCATTCGCTCTTATCAGAATGATATTTCGGTTAGAAACCTTACATTTGTAGTCGAACCCGAAGCGTTTATTGCTAAAATAGATGAAAAATTATTTGTGATTACAATGCGCAACATCATATTCAACGCCATAGAATATGCCAAGCGAGACACAACTGTTCAAATCAAAATTAGCCGAAACGCCCAGCTCGTAGAAGTTACCTGCTACAATCTTGTAGAGCCAGACACACAACCACGAGCCGAGTCACGAGGATTGAAAATAGGATTGAGTGTGTTAAAAACCATTCTAGAAAAACAATCTATCGAACTTTTCAATGATAAAGTAGATGATATTTATCTTACGAGATTAATTATTCCTGAAAAATAAATCTAAAAAGAGTGTATCAACCAAAATTGGTACACTTTTTTATTGTTATAAAAAACCAAGATTTATAAATACTCGTAAGTATATACGAGCAATACCAAGAGTTACAAAAAGTTATTCGTTGCAGATTTTGAGCAACGTATTCCAGCCATAAAATAACTTAGTATTTGTTGCCAGCTTTTAACACCCATTATTTAAAACACTTTGTGATTATTTGCATTAAGAATCCACTAGTCTATTTATGAATCCTATTTCTTGCTTAATCCTAGAAGATACCATCAGTGATCAACTAGACATAGAGCTTATACTACAGCACTATCCTATGATAGATGCTACTTATGTAAACACCCCAAAATCCTTTTTAACAGCCATCAAAGAAAATGATTATCAACTTTATTTTATGGATATTCACGTTTCGTCTGATATTACTGGCGTAGACTTGTTAGCATCTGTACGTAACTCTGGTGCTTGGGTGATACTCAATAGTTCGTATTTAACGGATGAATATTATGAAGAATATAAAAAAATAGATTGTCGAAAATACTGTATCTCTAAGCCCCTTAATCCGTTTTCTGTTAGAACAATCCTTGATGAATTAGTAAGTCAAACTACCAAAAATAATTCATTGGGTAATAGTACAGAATTTATTATGGTGAAGCAAGGGGATTATTTGCACAAAATCAATATTGATTCGATTTTATATTTCGAATCGAGCGGTCACTTAGTTTATATCAAAACCAAAGAGGCTAAATATGCCACTTACGGTTCGCTCAAACATTATGAGTCGTTGATTCAAGGAAAAACTTTTGAAAAAATCAATCGAAACGTTATTATCAATCTGCTATTTGTGCAGAAGATTAATATCAAAGAAGATTTTATCGAAATTGACAACTCGTGTTTTTCCCTAAGTAGAATCCAGAAAAAAGAATTCATAGAAAAATTTGATAGACTTATACTTAAATAAATACTGAATGATGAGTTGTGAGTTAGGAATATAGGAAGGGTTTATAGCTATTTTAGATTTGGGATTTCTGATTTCGGAATTATAAAAATATACTTTTATTTTTTACAAAATATAGAAGCTTACACTGCCGAAATCCAACATCCGATATCCGAAATAAACAGTTTTTATTATCTTTCGCACAATCCTAATTCACAACTTAGCACTAATACTTACTTTACCTCCTTTTCTAAATCATTTCATTTTTTGAAATGATTTTTTTCTTGCACCCAACCATTCTTTCTTTACTTTCATCTTGTTAGTGTTCTGATACTCCTGTAAGTGTATGGTCCTATAGTAACGAAAAATAGCCACATATTGAAGACACAAGAAGAAATCATAAAACGATGCTTAAAGGGAGATGAAACAGCCTTTAGCACACTATATCATCAATTTTCCTCCAAAATGATGGTGGTGTGCACGCGCTATTCGTCCGACTATGAATCTGCACAAGACTTACTTCAAGAGGGATTTATTCGGGTGTTTCAACATTTACATCAATTCAAAAATGAAGGCTCTTTGGAAGGTTGGATTCGGCGAATTATTGTAAATCTGGCGTTGGAAACCTATCGAAAAAATGTAAACCTGCGCAATCAAACAGAACTTCCGAGCGAATACGAATCAGAACATCCTTTATCTGCTGAAGATATTCTGAGCCAGCTCAATGCCAATGAATTACTGTCGCTAGTACAGCAACTTCCTCCTACTTACCGACTGGTATTTAACCTTTATGAGTTTGAAGGAGCCAAGCACCACGAAATAGCTCAACAATTGGGCATATCAGAAGGCACTTCCAAATCCAATTTACACGATGCCAAAAAACTTTTACAAAAATGGGTTTCTAAATTGATGTACGATACCAATAATCATAAATAAGCCATGAGCGAGCAAAAATCAAATGATATAGGAAAGGTTTTTCGGTCGGCAATAGATGGCCTATCGATGACACCTCCCAAGGCCGTCTGGGAAAATCTGCGGATGATGGCGCTACAAACACAAATACTTCGTTATCAAACGATTAATCGTTGGCTAACAGTATATGCGAGTATTGTCACCTTATTACTTGGAGGCTCTATTATTGAGCATTTTTCCCATAATGAGGTGGAATATCTTATTCCGTCTAAAAACAAATTGGTTTATCAAACTCGACTGGTTCATGATACTATTACACTGACTAAAGTTGTGTACAAAACACTCGTAAAGTCTAAGGAAGATATTCCCATTGCCGAAATTGAAACAAATGAAGATACTCAAATAAGTCATTTATTACCCAAGTCCACTAATAGCCTTAACCCATTAGCTTATGATTCAACTTCTATCATTAAAACAAATAATCCAGTTGCCGATTCTGCTTTTGCTCAACCTTATAATGTCGAACATTCTGATGTAGTACATCAGGAGTCTATTACCAATACAATTCGTTCAAAACCATATAATCCGTTTATTCATCATATACCATTGACTTCGATTCCTTATTGGAAATACAAATCAAGAAATACACCTGCTGAAAAGCCTCCGAAATTGAAGATTCCACTCAAAAATAGACTCTCTATTTCGGCATTTTATGCACCAGAATTGGGTGATTTAACTGTATATCGCTCAACTCCTGATGCCTTCAATTATGGAAATGAAATTATCGAAAAATCTAATACTTGGGGTTTTAGAACAAGTATTGATCTTTCGCCTAGAATTTCAGTTACTACTGGTATTCAGTTGAGTACCACTCAGTTTGCGGGTGCGGTTCGTAAATCGTCTATTCAACCTGAAATGGTTAATGGGCAATTGCAATATTTATACAAAACTGTATTTGGAGTTGCTAATATTCCTACCGATGAAATGACTACAACGCCTGCTATCAATAACCCTATTTCGGTAGAAATGGAGGACAATCATACTGTGAGTTTTATCAATATACCTTTGTCATTACGATATAATGCCTTTTCTCTAAAACTAACCAAAGGAACTCGTAATCAGCGATATATCAGTTTTTATGGCGCTGGAGGAATCAACTATCATATTCCTAGTAGTCAGCACATGAACGTAGAAGTGTATGAATCAGATGGGCATGATTACTATACCACTTTACGTAGTTTTAGTAATACTAGCTCTTACTGGAGCTACCAGTTTGGTATTGGAGCGGAGCTAGAGCTAGGACGTAACTCTAGCGTGTGGGTGGAGCCTTATTACCAACGAACTATTAATAGCTTTGTAAAGGACTTACCTCTACAATCGTATCTTCAGAGCACAGGTTTGAGAATAGGTCTTAAATGGCATTTCTAAAGTATAGGCTTGATGATTTTTTCAAAAAAATCATCAAGCTACCCAACCATTTTTCAGCAAATACGTCTTGTATATAGAAAGGCATTTTAAATTTTATAACAAAACAAAACCATAAGAAACAATGACGACTAATCACGCTGAAAAAATCAACAGAAATGAATTTTTGAAAAACCTTGGCTTGAAAGGCGCTGCCTTATTGGCGGTGTATTGTACTGGTTCTGCGCTAAGCTCATGTCAAAATGAAAGTAACATTGCCCCAAATCCAACAGGAGAATTACTTAAAATTGACTTGACCACAACTGCCGCTGCGGCACTAAAAAATGTGGGAGGATATATCCGCCAAAACAACGTAGTACTTGCCAAAGTTAGTGCCACCGAATATGTAGCCGTAACACAAACTTGCAGCCACGAAGGTAGACAAGAAATTGTGTATATGAATAGTCAGTTTTATTGCACTGCCCATGGCGCAGCTTTTAGCAAAACAGGTGCTGGACTCAATAGCAATGGGCGTGCTGGAATTAAAGTTTTTCAAGTGAGCATTGCTGGAAATATTCTTACGGTGACCAACAACTAGGAATAGTGTTGAATTGTGAGTGGTGAATTGTGAATGTAGAATCGTCCTTGCCTAAAATAAGATTGCATTATTGAGCTTTCGGCAATCAGCTATGGGCACTCGATAAAAAGTTTCTATGGTTTCCTAAGAAACATATTTAAACTTTTAGCTTACGGCTTAAAGCCTGTTACATACTATTTACCGATTAATATTTAGTACAGTAAAAATCTTTTTTACCTACGTAAAATCAAATATATGAAACGTTGCTTTTTAATTTTAGGGCTTTGGCTCTGTGGCACCGCTATGTCTTTTGGGCAAGATGACTTATTAGCTGAACTGTCAAAAGCGCAAAAAGATATACCCATTTATACTACTGCCACTTTCAAATCTACACGTTTGGTAAGTGGGCATTCTATCGAGACTATTGCCGCTAAGCATTTGGATTTCAGGATTTCACATAGGTTTGGCGCTATCAATTCAGGTTTTAATGAGCTATTTGGACTCGACCAATCTACCATCAGGTTAGGCTTGGAGTATGGCGTTACCGACCGATTGACTGTTGGCTTGGGACGCTCTAGTTACGAAAAAGTATATGATTACTATGCGAAATATAAACTACTCCGTCAATCCTCTGGAAGTCAGAATACCCCTGTCACTGTTACAGGGCTGATTGCAGCTTATACGACCACACAGGCAACGATGCCTACTAGGCAATATTTCAATAATCTCGAACGCCAAAGTTATTGTGCGCAACTATTGGTAGCTCGTAAGTTTGGCGAAAAACTTTCTTTGCAGGTGTCTCCAACGGTACTTCATCGCAACAAATCCGAAACGCCTACCGATGCCAATACTCTTTATAGTGTAGGTATGGGAGGGCGCTTCAAGTTGAGCCGACGCACCTCTCTGAATGCTGAATATTACTATACGTTACCAGCATTTAGTAAAGCTAACCTTGGACGAGATGCACAATTTACCAATGCGCTCTCCATCGGATTTGACATAGAAACTGGTGGTCACGTTTTTCAATTGCATTTGTCCAACTCCAAAGGTATGACTGAAAGAGCCTTGATAGGACAAACGACTGGTCAGTGGAGCATGGGAGATATATTTTATGGCTTCAATATTTCGAGAGTATTTAGTTTTGATAAACAAAAAAATCAACACCAATGAGAACCATCATTCTTATGAGTTTATGCCTAATTGGCTTGTTAGGCAAAGCACAAGCGCAGGTATTTATGACCACCACAGGGTCGACACAGATTTTTTCTGAAACACCTATGGAAAATATTAGTGCCGATAATAAGGTCGTTTCGGCAGCATTAAATACCGCTACCAAAGATGTGGCTGTTCGCATTCAGGTCATTGGGTTCAAATTCCCTAATAAACTTATGGAGGAACATTTTAATGAAAATTATATGGAAACAGAGAAATTTCCCACAAGTAGTTTCAAAGGAAAAATCGTGGATGCTATTGATTTTCAGAAAAGTGGAACTTATGAAGTCAACATCAAAGGTATATTGGAAATGCACGGAGTAAAACAAGAAAAAACGATAAAAGCAAAGCTTCAAATTGGGGCTGACAAAATTGTTGTAGATGTTCCTTTTGATGTCAAATTAGCAGATTTTAACATAGATGTACCAAAATTAGTTTTTGAAAAAATCGCTGAGGTTATTTCTGTTAAAAACCGTTTTATTCTTTTACCCAAAACTCAATAGTTATGAAAATGTTGAAATGCAGTATAATTTTAGGCATAACTATGGGAGGATTTATTGCCTGTCAAAATATCAAAGGTGACCCTTCGCCAACAGACTCAGTCAACAATACGGGTACGATAACGGTAGATACTGCTGGCACCTCAAACAATCCCTCCAATACAGGTACTTCCACCTTACAATGCGGTACTACGGGAAGCAATGCCTCCAAAGGCGATTCGGTTTGCTTTACCACACTGATATTACCTTTTTTTGTAAGTAATTGTGCAACAAGTGGTTGTCACGATACCAAGACGCATGCCGATGGTTATGATTTAACTTCATATACAAAAATCATGAAAGGTATAACGGCAGGTAGTCCTAGCAAAAGTAAGTTATACACGGTAATGCTTCGCACTGATAATGAGCGTATGCCACCGCCACCCGCACAGCCTTTATCAAAAACACAAACAGATTTGATTGCCAAATGGATTACCCAAGGTGCAAGGGAGGTGAATTGTGCGGTGGTAGTTGATACACAAAATGTCACTTTTTCCAAAACTATTATGCCACTCCTGACCACCAACTGTGTAGGTTGTCACAAAACAGGGAGTTTGTCGGGGGGCGTGAGTTTAGAAAATTATATACAAGTAAAAAGCTATGTAGATAGCAAACGCCTTTGGGGCTCATTGAATTTCTTGACGGGTTATTCGCCTATGCCACCTATTGGGAAGCTAACAGATTGCCAATTGACTGTCGTAAAAAAATGGATAGATGCAGGTGCGAAGAATGATTAGAAAACGAAATTATGCTCAATAATATATCTAACCAAAGCAAGGAAGCGTTTTAACACTTAGAGTCAATTGATGAGGTGGCATAGTATTTGAGGTTTTATTCAAATAGTACCCCCTAAGTGTTAATCCTTGCATTGGTTATGAGTATGAAAAATAGGTTTAAATATATAATACTGACGTTATTACTTCTTTTGGGAGTCTCTTCCCTAAAAGCGCAAACTACTCCTCAAATTTTTTATAAAATAGAATATAAAAGCGATGGTTGGTTTTACGCTTCTATGAAATCTAGCGCTAATTTGAATAATAGTAGCACGACCACTATGAATAAAATTACAGAAATGCAATTTACGATTGTGGCGCCGATTGGTACTTTTGCCAAAATCAAAAATCTAACGGGTACTTTGCCATTGCAAGACGGTGTTGGTTCTTCGGTGTGGGGTAAACAGTCCAAAACTAATGCAACGAATGAATATATTTATTTCTATGCTTTAGGTATTCCTACCATTCAAAACATCACAGCCAATGTAGATGTTCCTATGTTCAAATTCCAGTTAACTAGTTGTACTGGCTCATTACGTTTGTACCGTAACGTTGCAGACGCATCAGGTTCAGCAGACGTACAGGTGCTCAACTCCGCTAATTCCATGTTTATGCCTTCGATTGGTTTAGCCATGGTAAATGCCTACAAAGGCAACTACGGAACAGAGGCTAATTGTAATCCTATTGTTTGTAATCCTGTGATTTGCCAGCCATTAACAGTCGTTAAGAGGGTTTCCACAAAATAACTTCTTCACAGAGAACCATTTCTTTTTGTAGTTAAAGGGACTTTTTACTGTATTTTTGTCAAAAATATCCGAATCCCTCATGCACTATACGCTACATCAGCTCCAAGTTTTTTTGACAATTACTCAAACGCAAAGCATTACAAAGGCCGCTGAAGAGCTGCATTTGAGTCAGCCAGCAGTATCTATTCAATTGCGTAATTTTCAGGAACAGTTTGCCATTCCTCTCACCGAGGTAGTTGGGCGCAGACTTTTTGTGACTGATTTTGGAAAAGAAATTGCCATTGCTGCTGAACGTATTCTCAACGAAGTTCATACCATTAATCACAAAACATTAGCGTATAAAGGGCAACTTGCGGGCAAGTTGAAAATATCTGTTGTATCTACAGGAAAATATATTATTCCCTATTTTCTAAATGATTTTTTGAAAATAAATCAAGGGGTAGAACTCAAACTTGATGTGACCAACAAAATGAAAGTGGTTGAAAGTTTGGAACAAAACGAAGTAGATTTCTCCTTGGTTTCGGTACTGCCAGGACATCTTCAGATAGAGAAAATCGATTTGATGTCCAACAAACTCTACTTGATTGGTAACACAGAAGAGCAATTTAATGATTCTTTCTATGAGACTTCACTACTAGATTCCCTTCCTTTGATTTACCGTGAGTATGGCTCAGGCACACGTCATGTCATGGAAGCGTATGTACAGGAAAACAAATTGCCGATTCACAAAAAAATGGAACTCACTTCTAACGAAGCAGTTAAACAAGCTGTTTTGGCTGGATTAGGCTATTCAATTATGCCTTTGATTGGTATTAAAAACGAATTATCTCATGGTGATTTACAAATTATTCCTGTAAAAGGTTTTCCGATTCAAAGTACTTGGCATATTATCTGGTTAAAGGGCAAAAACTTTTCTCCCGTAGCAAAAGCTTTTCTTCATTTTATCATACAAGAGAGAGTTAGGATTATAGATGAAAAATTTGGTTGGTGCAATCAGTATTAAGGCATTACACAATTATTTACCTCTGTCAAACCAAATCATAATTTCATTACTTCCTACAGGATAAGACAATTGCATCAGCGGTGCCGACGACGTATAACGAATAAAGACGTCGCCTCTTATTGAGCTATTGGGCGCAATGACATTTTTAAGGAAAGTTTGATGTTGCCATACATCCTTTTGGGAGGAATATTGATCCATTCTCGAATAATACACGCTTCTGTCTATAGCGCCTTTGGTCAGTCCAAGTCTTAACATACTTTCTCCCAAAGCCATCGTATTTCTGGCTGAGATAGTTTCTCGATAACCCGACGATTTTGTTGCCCCTGCTACGAGTGTAACAGCACCTGCAATGGCTAAAATGGTATTTATGGTTTTGGCAGTCTTAATCCTTTTTTCCTCTTTCACCATTCTGTTATCTAGCTTAATGATTTCCTCAGTAGGGTCAATCGCCAAGTAGCCAACCTGCTCTTGTTCTCGATAAAAATAGGGCGTTTGATCCTCGTTGAAGGGCGTCAACCGAAAATCCTTTGGACTAACCAGCAAGTCATGATTGGTGCGATTAAACACCTCAATATCAAATACAGCATAGTCTTGGTACAAGCCAACAAATGACGCAACAACATCAACACTATCTTTTGATTCTTTTACAATAGTACGTCCATCGATGACAGTGCTATTGGTAGCACCGAAGGGTTCAAGATTAAAAACTTTAGTAGGCGCACATCCTGTCATCATTCCTACTGTGATTACAACAATACTATATAAATAGGTTAACTTTTTCATGAGATTTTAAAGGTTATTTTATTGAAGACCACCAAGAAGCATTTTCCCCCTAACTGATTCATCATTAAGCTAAAATAAATTTTTCTTGGGTGGAAATAAACCAAGTAGGATAATTTATTAAATACTCTGGTTACCTTAGTCAAATTTTCAATTTAGTTAACTAATAATTTGTATTCTATGCTCTTCAAAATCATCACCCTCGCAACCTGCTTGACTTGGAACAAAGGTCCAGAACCTACGCCAAAAGCGATTCCTATCAAAGGACTACTACGACATGTAGTAGTGGTAACATTCAAAACTAATACTTCGATGGACCTGATACGAAAAGTTGATATTTCGTTCAAAAACCTGTCCAAATTATCTATGGTAAAGAGCTATGAATGGGGAATTGTAAAGGATGATAAAAACACCCAAAAGGTAAAGCATATTTATGTTACTACCTTCAAAAGTCAAAAAGAAGAAGATGCCTATGGCAAATCGCCAGAGCACCAGAAACACATTAAATTAGGTGCAGAGAATATTGAGTCTGTAGAGGCCATAGACTATTTCTTACCTTAATTGAGTGAATTGAGATTTAGTAATTTCCTGAATTTCAATTATCTAGGCGTAATGCTTTGCGTTTAAAGAGGTATGTATCAAGCTGAAATATAGTATCAAAAAAGGCGTTCGAAAAACTAATTTCGACCGCCTTTGTTGATGAAAATTCGGGATGATTCATGTTTAGTTATGGTTGAGTTGAATTTTGCTTGATGATTAGAACTTTAAGTTATCGTGCAAAATAAGATTGTTGCCTAGTTCGAGACTTAGTCTCGGACTATCTGTTGCTTCAGTTTATAAACTGTATAAAAAATAAGTCCAAGACTAAGTCTTGAACTAGGAATTTACTATCTTTTTAAAGCGCCGTAGGTGCGACAGAATCCAACATATTTTGTTTTCTGTCGCACCTACGGCGCTCTTAAAGTGTTTATATCTATGTTAGCTGATATTTTATGACAGAGCCGTGGACAATAGAAGAAACAAATGAATACGACAAGTTATTTAGGACTTGTCTGACTTTCGTTGGACAAAAAATCGAACAAATTTTCTTTTATTTGGACGAAGATGACATTGATTTTACTGAACAACCAAACGAATACGGTAAAAGCCTTTTAAATGCAATCGAAATTAAAATTTCTGGACAGACATATTGTTTAGGCAACTTTTTCTTTGGTAAAAATTATAACGGACTGAATATTTTAGTGGGGAAAACGACTGATTTTGAAAACGTTGAAGACAAAAAACCTGTTGTTTATCCTTCTGAAATTGTTGGACGACAAATTACAAATACGGTAATTTATTGGACAAAATCGAATTGGGGAAAATATTTTGTACCACAAGAAATCGAATTTAGAACTGAAAGCAGTTTTTTAATTTGTTCAGCTATTGAAGTAAATAATGGAGAGGTGAACTGCCCTTTAACAGATGAAATTCTTATAGTTGAAAATGAGTTGGGCTTGAAAAAATTTCGACTTGGTGAATATGGAATTGGTAAAAATGAAAGATATGTATTTGACAGTTTAGGCGAACTCTTGGAAAATGAAAAAAACATCAGCTAATAGCTAAGGTTTCGTGGTGGCTGAAAGCCAAACCATGAAACCAATGTTGAACTTAAGCTCTGGTAGCGGTCGGCT
>NZ_JAAALB010000130.1 GCF_009905545.1 Cellulophaga sp. BC115SP
ATAGACCAACAGTTTAATTTGCTTTTCCCACAAGTACAAGGCAATTATGAGTTTGATATGTATACTGGCGACCAAACTAACACAGGTTTATGGTTTATAGAATGTAAAAGTACTGATGAATTGCCTGCTGATATGGGACAGTTATCAGCCTATTTTTCAGTAATAAGAAATATTTCTAATTTGGAGTATATTTTCAACACTAAAAAAGCAGGCACAGAAACTCAAGCCAAACAAGCAGTACAAAAACAGTTGTATAATGGTACTGCTCTTATTAATATGGGAACAAATTTATTTAACACCATTTGGGGGAATACGGCGCTTAGGGGGAGTTTGTTTCCGAATTTAGATTATACCAATAAAACTATTGATGAGTTGAAGCCAGAAGCAATTCTTTTGTTCAAGGCTATGGTTGGAAATACGTCAAATTCATTTTATAACTTTATTAAAACCAAGTAATATGTTCAAAATTTTGTCACATATAAGTAATGTGGAGCATATTCAAGTCAATTATAACCTTGAAATAATAAAATACAAGAACGGAAATTATTGTTTAAACGGTGAAACTGTGAAAAATTATAAATATATTGGTTTACTACCTAATGGACTTATTTGCCAAAAAACATCGGACTATTATTTTATTGAAAATATATTTTCAGGAAAAATCATAAAATTAGATGCTTCAAAAAGTTATTCTACTGGAAATGTTTTTTCTGAAAATGGGACATTTTATACAACAAATAACACTTTTGATGAAACAGCAATTGAATTTAGAAAAGATTTTTATTACCATGACTTTAAAACTAACGAAGAAAAATTACTCATAAAACAAGGGACAGGATATTTTTTTACAAATTACGAGAATAATACAAAATCTATTTTTCGTTCTCATAATACCCTCAAATCCCTCTCCCTTCTCACAGGGGAATATGAGTGGGAGTTAGATTTGGGGGCTTATGGGGAGATAGATAAAATAATTGGAGTTTGTAATGAGATATTATGGGTTGGGGTTGGTTCAAAAATGTTGATAGGTATTGATATTAAATATGGTAAAATTATGCATGTAATAGACAAACCTAGCCATTTTGCCTATCAAAGTGGAGCATTTAACTATTTCAGAGGACATGATGGACAAATTGATGAAAAAGCAAAAAAATTAGTAGGCTTTGAGTTTGATACTTATTACGAATTAGATTTGGTCACAATGGAGTTTACCTATTGGATTTTTAGAGAAGAAGCAAAAGCCATGAAAATAGAGGCAAGATATGCATCTCAAAATATTCATACAGAAGACTTTATCTATTTTATTGATAAACTTAATTTCAAAATAGGAATATTTGACAGGAAAAATAAAACGATTAAAGAAGCATACGTTTTTCCTGAGAATTCATGTACAGGTTTTTTGAATGACTTACAAGTTACAAATGACAAAATGTACGTGCTGGATACAGGTGGTACACTCCACATCCTCAAAAAAGAACGAGCCTAACAAAATCCCTCTTTTAGCCATGGTTAAAAGAGGGATTTTTGTGGTGGTTGGGAGGCCTATCAGCAAGGCAAATTACCCAAAGAGGTATTGCCTTCAATTTGGGATAGAATTTCATTGA
>NZ_JAAALB010000131.1 GCF_009905545.1 Cellulophaga sp. BC115SP
GGCTATGTTAAGGATTTGAGTGGTTGTGTAAGTACCAATAATGGATTAACCATCAACTCTGATAGTAAGCTGTTACCCCCATCAATCACGGTTTCGAATGTAACTTGCTTTGGCGGAAATAATGGTATTCTTAACATAAACACATCTAATTCTACTCCCAATGGAGGTTTTCAGTACTCCATCGATGGAGGTTTAAATTATAGCTCTACTGCTCAAATACAGGGACTTTCTGCCGGGAACTACCAGATTGTTATCAAGGATAATGTTTGTACAGCAACAGCCTCTGGAACGATTACTCAGCCTAGTGAAGTGATTCCTACTGTAACTATTCAAAACCAAATATCTTGTAACGGAAAAAAAGATGGAGTCCTTTTATTAGGTGCATCAGGGGGCATTGCTCCATATGAATATTCTTTGGACAATACCAATTATTCAAACAATGCAATAAGAAGCAATTTAGGTACAGGCAATTATAAAGTATGGGTTAAAGATGCTAATGGATGTATCAAAGAATCAGGCATTACTACTATTACAGAACCCTCAGTATTGCTAGCCACACTTCAAAGTAAGCAAGATATAGATTGTAATGGCAGTAGTACCGGTCAACTCGTCATCAATGCATCAGGAGGAATATCGCCCTATAGTTACAAATTGAGTACCCAAACCAATTACAACTCTAATAATACGATTTCAGACCTACGAGCAGGACAATACACCGTTCAAGTACAGGATGAGAACCAATGTGTAGCTAGTATGCAAGTTGAATTACTAGAAGCCAGCAGTATAGTTGTAAGCGTCACCCAGAAGCAAGATATTCTCTGCAATGGAGCATCAACAGGACAACTTACGACTCAGGCTTCGGGTGGTAACGGAGGTTATACCTATAGTCTGGAGGGAACTAATTACCAAAGCAGTAATATTTTTTCGGGATTAAAAGCAGGAGCGTATTCGGTTTATGTAAGAGATATTAAAGGTTGTGTTAAAAGTTTGCAGGGGAGCTCAAGTACCTTGACAGAACCTTCAGGCTTGGAAATGAGCTTTCAAAGTATTGCGGTAAAATGTAATAGCGAAGCAACTGGCTCAATTATCGCCAATGCCGGTGGTGGGGTAGGAAGCTATCTCTATTCGATAGATAATGTCAATTTTATTACGTCAAATCAGTTTACAAGTCTCAAAGCAGGAAATTATGTTATCTCCTTAAAAGATGCCAACAACTGTGTATTACAAAAGAGCGTACAGGTTACCGAACCAACAGCACTTTCAGCTAATCTGGATATTCTTAGTCAAGTCCTTTGCTTTGGAGGAAATTCAGGCGCAATAAAAGGTTTGCCCTTAGGGGGAACCGGACCTTATCAGTATTCTTTGGATGGCAATATTTATCAAAATAATGATACATTTAGTACTCTGACTATTGGAGACTATAAAGTGTGGATAAAAGATGCAAATGCCTGTATTACAACAAGTACTAGTAAAACTATCACTCAGCCTACGGACATTACTTTTACAATCAACTCCGTATCAGCTGTAAAATGCTATCAAGGTAACGATGGTGTTGTAACTCTCCAAACTACAGGTGGCGCTGGCAATTATAGCTATGCTGT
>NZ_JAAALB010000132.1 GCF_009905545.1 Cellulophaga sp. BC115SP
ACAGCATAGCTATAATTGCCAGCGCCACCTGTAGTTTGGAGAGTTACAACACCATCGTTACCTTGATAGCATTTTACTGCTGATACGGAGTTGATTGTAAAAGTAATGTCCGTAGGCTGAGTGATAGTTTTACTAGTACTTGTTGTAATACAGGCATTTGCATCTTTTATCCACACTTTATAGTCTCCAATAGTCAGAGCACTAAATGTATCATTATTTTGGTAAATATTACCATCCAAAGAATACTGATATGGTCCGGTTCCTCCTAAGGGCAAACCTTTTATTGCGCCTGAATTTCCTCCAAAGCAAAGGACTTGACTAAGAATATCCAGATTAGCTGAAAGTGCTGTCGGTTCGGTAACCTGTACGCTCTTTTGTAATATACAGTTATTGGCATCTTTTAAGGAGATAACATAATTCCCTGCTTTGAGACTTGTAAACTGATTTGACGTAATAAAATTGACATTATCTATTGAATAGAGATAGCCTCCTACCCCACCACCGGCATTGGCGAGAATTGAGCCAGTTGCTTCGCTATTACATTTTACAGCTATATTTTGAAAGCTCATTTCCAAGGCTAAAGGTTCTGCCAAGGTACTTGAGCTCCCCTGCAAACTTTTAACACAACCTTTAATATCTCTTACATAAACCGAATACGCTCCTGCTTTTAATCCTGAAAAAATATTACTGCTTTGGTAATTAGTACCCTCCAGACTATAGGTATAACCTCCGTTACCACCTGAGGCCTGAGTAGTAAGTTGTCCTGTTGATGCTCCATTGCAGAGAATATCTTGCTTCTGGGTAACGCTTACAACTATACTGCTGGCTTCTAGTAATTCAACTTGCATACTAGCTACACATTGGTGACCATCCTGTACTTGAACAGTGTATTGTCCTGCTCGTAGGTCTGAAATCGTACTATTAGAGTTGTAATTGGTTTGGGTACTCAATTTGTAACTATAGGGCGATATTCCTCCTGATGCATTGATGACGAGTTGACCGGTACTACTGCCATTACAATCTATATCTTGCTTACTTTGAAGTGTGGCTAGCAATACTGAAGGTTCTGTAATAGTAGTAATGCCTGATTCTTTGATACATCCATTAGCATCTTTAACCCATACTTTATAATTGCCTGTACCTAAATTGCTTCTTGTTGCATTGTTTGAATAATTGGTATTGTCCAAAGAATACTCGTATGGAGCAATGCCCCCTGATGCACCTAATAAAAGGACTCCATCTTTTTTTCCGTTACAAGATATTTGGTTTTGAATAGTTACAGTAGGAATCACTTCACTAGGCTGAGTAATCGTTCCAGAGGTTGTTGCTGTACAAACATTATCCTTGATAACAATCTGGTAGTTCCCGGCTGAAAGTCCCTGTATTTGAGCAGTAGAGCTATAATTTAAACCTCCATCGATGGAGTACTGAAAACCTCCATTGGGAGTAGAATTAGATGTGTTTATGTTAAGAATACTATTATTTCCGCCAAAGCAAGTTACATTCGAAACCGTGATTGATGGTGGTAACAGCTTACTATCAGAGTTGATGGTTAATCCATTATTGGTACTTACACAACCACTCAAATCCTTAACATAGCC
>NZ_JAAALB010000133.1 GCF_009905545.1 Cellulophaga sp. BC115SP
TTTGTGCATTTTCGGGGATTGCTTTTTGATAAAAATGCCTGATAATCAATTGTTTATACTCTAAAAGGGAAGCCTAAATATCTACACGAAATTGAGCAAAACTTTCCTTAGATAGACGAAATAGCCTGCCCTTTTAGAAAAGAAAAACCCCAAGCATTTAAGGCTTGGGGTTTTCTTTTATTTTCTTTCGTAATCTTCAAAACCTCTGTGATCTGCCATTTTGTATAGCTCATCGTTTGGTAATGACTTAAAGTATTCGTAAGTGATTTTTAAACCTTCTGCACGATTTACTTTTGGTTCCCAACCTAAAAGCTCCTGTGCTTTTGTAATATTTGGTTGGCGTTGTTTTGGGTCATCTTTTGGTAATGGTAACGAAATCAACTTCTGGTTTGTACCTGTCAATTTGATAATTTCTTCACCAAATTCTTTGATCGTGATTTCATCTGGATTACCAATGTTTACTGGATAAGCGTAGTCGCTCAACAACAAACGATAAATACCTTCCACTAAATCGTCAACGAAACAGAATGAACGTGTTTGTGAACCATCACCAAACATCGTTAAATCCTCTCCACGCAACGCTTGACCAATGAATGCTGGCAATACACGTCCGTCGTTCAATCGCATTCTAGGACCATAAGTATTAAAGATACGAACGATACGAGTTTCTAAGCCATGATACGTATGGTATGCCATCGTCATTGCTTCTTGGAAACGTTTTGCTTCATCATATACCCCACGTGGACCTACTGGGTTTACATTACCCCAATATTCCTCTGTTTGTGGGTGTACCGTTGGGTCACCATAAACTTCCGAAGTAGAAGCAATCAATACTCTTGCATTCTTAACGCGAGCCAATCCCAAACAGTTGTGGATACCCAATGAACCTACTTTAAGGGTCTGAATTGGAATTTTCAAGTAGTCAATTGGAGATGCTGGTGAAGCAAAGTGAAGAATATAATCTAATTCGCCTGGAACGTGGATAAACTTCGATACATCGTGGTGATAAAACTCGAAGTTGGGTAATTTGAACAAGTGCTCAATGTTCTTTAAGTCACCTGTAATGAGGTTATCCATTGCAATAACGTGATAACCTTCCTTGATAAATCTATCGCAAAGGTGAGAGCCTAAAAAGCCTGCTCCACCTGTGATTAATACTCGTTTCATATTTTAGCTAAAAGCTGTAAGCGATAGGCTATAAGCTTTTTTATTTTTATGTTAAAATCTGTACATTTCAAGCTTAAAGCCTATTGCTTAATGCCTAAAAATTATTTAACTGCGTCTCTACCTATTGAGTAGTAAGTATAGCCAAGTTCTTTCATTTGGTCTAATTCATACAAGTTACGACCATCGAAGATTACTTTGTTTTTCAACAAAACATCCATTACCTCAAACTCTGGGGTACGGAATTGTGGCCATTCTGTCATAATCAATACTGCATCCGCATCTTTGATTGCTTCATAAGGACCTTTTGTGTAGGTAATTTTGTCGCCAATAATACCCTTCACATTTTCCATTGC
>NZ_JAAALB010000135.1 GCF_009905545.1 Cellulophaga sp. BC115SP
ATGCAAAACCGAAATCATTCCCATTTGAACACCCTTCTTTTTGCCAAAAGTCTCTATGGTTTGCCACGAAGCCTGAAACAAACTATCATAAACCTCTTTGGTTTGGTATAAGGTTAATGGGGTTAACTCTTGGGGCAAGGTGAACACAACATGGAAATATGGAACAGGCAATAAGTCTGACTCTCTTGCCTGTATCCACTCCTCTCTTTTATGTCCTTGGCACTTATTACAATGTCTGTTCCGACAAGAATTATAGCTAATACTAATATTCCCACAGCTATCGCAAGCATCTATATGACCACCTAAAGCAGAAGTCCTACAGCGTTCAATAGCCAAAAGTGTCCGTAGTTGCCACGTGTTTAAACCCAAATCAGAAACACTTTTCCCTAAACGTTGAAGTACTTGAGCTACTTCGTATTCGGGCTGCATTCCTTAAAGAGTGTATCTAAAGGACTGAATGGCTTCACTCGACCATTTTGAGCAATATGCAAATACTCCATCGTCGTCTCAATGTTCTCGTGACCCAATAAGTCCTTCAGCGTGATAATATCAAGACCATCTTCTAACAAGTGAGTAGCAAAGCTATGACGAAGCGTATGCACATGAACGTCCTTCAAAACCCCAGCTCGCTTAGCCGCTTCCTTGACAGCCCATTGTACTCCCTTTTGACTGTAACGACTGTCGAAATCACCGCCCCGAACGGATGTTCCCGCACGTCCGTTAATTTGTCCTCCAAAAAGGTATTCAGCAGGTTGTTCGGCTGAAATATACTTCTTTAAACCACGAATCAAATGGTCTGAAAGTGGAACATATCGGTCTTTCTTACCCTTACCTTGAACAACTTTTAAAGTCTTTCGGTCAAAGTCTAAATCGGCTAAACGAATACTTCGCACTTCAAGACAGCGAAGACCGCAACCGTAAAGCAAGCCAATCAAAATGCGATGTTTGAGCAGTGGACAATGCTTGAGCATAGACCAAACTTCTGCTTTACTCAGTACCACGGGCAGTTTTTTCTCTTTTTTAATCTCAGGAAGATGAAGATAAGAATAAGGTAAGCCTTCCGTTTTTAGTAAAAAACGAAGTCCGTAAACGGTATGTTTAAAATACGTTTGGGAAGGAGTTTGAGACCGCTTTTGAAGCATAAACAGATATTCATGTATCTGTTCTTGGTCTAATAGCGTTGGGATTTGACCATAGTGAAGGGCGATAGCGGCAACATGACGAGCATAGTTCTCAAAAGTGCTTTTACTTCTACCTAAAATAGAAATATTACGCTCGAAACGATAAAGAAGAGCTTCAAAGTCAGCTACTTCTACTTTAGCACGGTGAATGAGTTTATCAACTCGTAATTCATCAACATTCTTTTTTTGTCATCTTAAAAATAGTTTGTAATTTATGCAAAGATAAAACTGGAGAGGCAAAAGCTACCAGAGGTTTAGTTCAACA
>NZ_JAAALB010000136.1 GCF_009905545.1 Cellulophaga sp. BC115SP
TCATAATACTTACCTAAAGTTAAAAAATATCACACTTTTTAAACTTTTAATCCGTACTATTTTTGGGGAAGCTTACAATACCATGGTCTACAAAACTCTTTCTTGAGGTATGAAAGGTTAAATACTTGTTTATCTTAGCTTTTTTAGCTATCTGTTTAATGTACTTATTAAGATTAGTATTTGACATCTTTGGGAGTGTGTAAATATCAGAGCCATAACGTTTAAAAATTCTCATGGCTTTTTCATTTAGTGGCACTCGTTGCCTAGTATCGGTTTTATCCCTCCCTAATTTAATCCACACAATATTCTCAGTGTCAATGATGATGTCATCTTCACATAGTGTGTCATAATCTACAAAGCTCAATGAGGTTTCAGCACAAAAACGGTAAATATCAAAGGTCTTTCTATGCGTATCTGACAAATCCAAAGCATCTATTTTGTCCAGCTCCTCCTGTGTGAGTGATACAGGATCCTTTTCTTTGGCTTTCTCTACCTTATAACTCTCTATTTTTCGGTCTTGAGTGTATCCTTTAGATACAGCGTACTTTACAATCCCTTTAATAAGAAATAAATACTTTTCAATAGTGCTTTCTTGATACTTCGAAATTTTAAGATAGAATTTAAAATCCTCCATGAAAACATGGTCAATAGAATCTATGTCTATTTGCTCTAGTTGTTTTTGTACCAAATAGGTGCGGATAGTCTCAAATTTTGATTCTCTACTTACTACTGATTGCTTCTTAAGTTTTTCGGCTTTGACCAAGAGATATTGATCTTTGATAAATTCTTTGAATACATCAATAAAATATGGTACTCTTTTTCCTTTTCTTACTAATCCGTGAGAGACTCTGTGCCTTTCTAAGATTTCATCTGGTCGGATTGGCTCATTAGGTTTCTCAAAACTGATTTGATTGAAAATTTGGGTAAAACGTAATTCATGGTTATCCATAAATTTTTGATTTTTGGCAGCCTCTTTACCTTGAAAACATTGTTCTTTGGGATTCCATTGTTTGCGATTTAATTTGATTTTAGTAGAAATTGGAACGGACTTTTCACCATCAACTCTAATTTCGCAATAGATAGTACCAAGGTCTTTGGTTCTACCTTCACGAAACCAATAATAGAAGGACATCATGTTGATAGGGGTGTAACTAACATTTCTAGGTGGGTAGTTGTTTAATTTTTTGACATTTGTAAAACTGTGTAATATTTAAGTAATTATAAAAGCTTAAATACAGGTCAAAAAGTGTTCCAAAACCACGAAAAATAAAATTGTTAGTAAAATTGTTAGTAAAATTGAAAAAGTGCCTTGGTTGCAAATAGAGGGGCTTTTTGAGGTATTTCAGAGGATTGCTGAAAATCTGTTATAAAACAAAAAAGCGAGCTAAATAGCTCGCTTGCAAGTCCTTAATTATGTAGGTTGTGGTCTCGTAGGGATTC
>NZ_JAAALB010000137.1 GCF_009905545.1 Cellulophaga sp. BC115SP
CTGGGTTACCATCTGCGCCTGTCGCTTCTGCGTAGTTCGTTACACCATCACCATCACAGTCTGCACTGCGCCAAGTTGTACTTGTATTCGCTAACACTTGACCGATTCCCCATACACATGGATTTGTT
Organism: Cellulophaga sp. BC115SP; assembly: GCF_009905545.1. GTDB lineage: Bacteria > Bacteroidota > Bacteroidia > Cytophagales > Spirosomataceae > Flectobacillus > Flectobacillus rivi. The sequence continues at coordinate 129 of NZ_JAAALB010000137.1, forward strand.
GGTTGTGGATCCGTGTTGTCTGGATCGCCATCACCATCTTGATCACCTGCTAATGGTACACTTATCGTTACTGTCGCACTCGCACATACATTTGGAGTTACTGCTGTGTTACATACTTGGTAAACAACTGTTACACTACTACCCGGCTCACTCGCTGATGGTGTGTAACTCATGATACCTGTCGATGGTGCAAACACTACTGTGCCACTCGCTGTGCCTCCCGTTTGGGTAATTACATTGCTCGCTACTGGTAGGAAGTCATCATTCGATAGCACATTTACTGTACTGATTGTACCAAATGGAGCGGTTAAAGCATCATTCGCTGCTGTAGCCACTTTTGGATTTGGATCTGTTCCGTTTGGATTACCATCCTTATCACAGTCTAAGGCTTTCCATGATACACTCGTATTCGCAAATACTTGATCTACTTTGTTATAACTGCAGCCATCATTTGGATCGGTATTGTCTGATGTTGTCAATGGATCATCATCGATACCATTAATCTCATCTTTATTCGTTACGCCATCGCCATCACAATCTCCTGTACTCGTCGCTACTAAAGTCACTTGACTCAAGTTTAAGCTACAAGCACTTAGTGGATTCGTGTTATCTGCAATTGTTGCTGGGTTACCATCTGCGCCTGTCGCTTCTGCGTAGTTCGTTACACCATCACCATCACAGTCTGCACTGCGCCAAGTTGTACTTGTATTCGCTAACACTTGACCGATTCCCCATACACATGGATTTGTTGGTTGTGGATCCGTGTTGTCTGGATCGCCATCTCCATCTTGGTCGCCTGCTAATGGTACACTTATCGTTACTGTCGCACTCGCACATACATTTGGAGTTACTGCTGTGTTACATACTTGGTAAACAACTGTTACACTACTACCTGGCTCGCTCGCTGATGGTGTGTAACTCATGATACCTGTCGATGGTGCAAACACTACTGTGCCACTCGCTGTACCTCCCGTTTGGGTAATTACATTGCTCGCTACTGGTAAGAAGTCATCATTCGATAGCACATTTACTGTACTGATTGTACCAAATGGAGCGGTTAAAGCATCATTCGCTGCTGTAGCCACTTTTGGATTTGGATCTGTTCCGTTCGGATTACCATCCTTATCACAGTCTAAGGCTTTCCATGATACACTCGTATTCGCAAATACTTGATCTACTTTGTTATAACTACAGCCATCATTTGGATCGGTATTGTCTGATGTTGTCAATGGATCATCATCGATACCATTAATCTCATCTTTATTCGTTACGCCATCGCCATCACA
>NZ_JAAALB010000138.1 GCF_009905545.1 Cellulophaga sp. BC115SP
TGTCCTTGCCTAAAATAGGTTGCCCTCAAAAATCAACTAATGATGGCAACTTCAAAATCTAAAACTGGAAAAAGTACAAAATACGAGATTCGTCAAAGTCGTATTTTTAGTGAGTCGTTCAAACGAGAAAAAGTCGAAGACATTCTCAACAAAAGGATTAGTATTATCGAATTTTGTAAATTGTGGGATGTAAGTAGCACAAGCGTTTATCGCTGGATTTACCAGTATTCTTCCCACTACAAAAAAGGAACTAAGATGATTGTACAACAAGATTCCGAAGAAGCTAAAACCCAGGAGCTACTCAAAAAAGTAGCTGAACTCGAACGTATCTTAGGGCAAAAACAAATGGAAATTGACTACCAGTCTAAACTCATTGAGATTGCTTCGAAGGAGCTCGATATCGACCTAAAAAAAAGTTTCAAACCCACACACTAGAGTACTTTCGCCAAAATATTACCCAACATTCTTACCAGATGAAGCATCTTTATGCGCTTTGTGGTATTTCCAAACAAGCACATTATCAAATGCTCCGTAGAATCGAAGAATGGCAGGTAAAAGAAAGTTTTTATGTGGGCTTGATGCTCCAAATTAGGGAGATCCATCCTGCTATGGGTCTGAGAACTATGTATGACTATTATCAGCCAGAAGGAATCGGACGAGATGCCTTTATTAGCATTGGACTCTATTATGGCTTTCGAGTAAAAGCCTATAGAAACCTCTGTAGGACTACTTTTTCAAGTCCTTACAGTCGTTACAAAAACCTTTTGGTTGATAAAGTTATCACTGATATTAACCAACTCTGGACGAGTGACATTACCTATTTTAAAGTAAATGATCGGTTTTACTACATCGTTTTTGTTTTAGATGTGTATTCTCGTTTTATCGTTGGATATTCTCTTGCGGATAATATGAGAGCAGAAAACAACATCATTGCTTTAAAAATGGCATTGAAAACTCGGAAACAGAATAAGTTCAAGCATGAGCTTATCCATCATTCAGACAGAGGAAGTCAGTACATCAGTGAAACCTATATTAGCATTTTAAACGAAGCTGAAATTAGCATCAGTATGTGTAATGAAGTTTACGAAAATGCTCATATTGAAAGAGTGAATGGCACGATTAAAAATCAGTATCTAATCTATAAAAATATTACAAATTTTGACGAATTAGCAACTGAGCTTAAAACGGCTATTCACACATACAACTATCAAAGACCACACGCAGCCCTGAAAGGACTAACACCTTTTGCGTTTGAACAGTACATCAAAGAACTAAACAATGAAAACAAACCTAATTTGCCGATTTGGACATGTGATTATTCAAAAAACACAAACCCAAATCAAACTATTTTACTATTTTGATTACTTTAACTTGGCTAAAACTCAGGGCAACCTATTTTAGGCAAGGACAA
>NZ_JAAALB010000139.1 GCF_009905545.1 Cellulophaga sp. BC115SP
CGATTGAGAACTGCCATCCATAACATGCTATGGTGCTACTTCGCAATGCAAAATTCGGGATGACTCATGTTTTTGATGCTACTATGCTAGATATGACTTGGCTTAAGAGGCAATCATTGCGTCTCTACTGATGGAATACATATTTTTATATAATCACTCACTCGCATAATCACTAAGTTAGGGATGACTCATGTTTTATTAAATCTCTTTATCTCCGAGACAGTCTATCTAATAGGCTGTCTTGGAGTGTTTTAAACGAAAATTTGTATTATAAGAAGGTATTATTTGAAATTACTCGACCCAGCTAAAATTGTTAAAAATAAAAGGGAGTGAGATTTTTGTATCGACCAAACTTCAAAAACACATCACTTCCTATGAACCAACGGCTCAGCGACGAAATTACAAGTGTTGTATCAAAAGCCCAAATTGTGAAGAATTTAGCACGGAAAAATTTCTAGGGGCATTTGTTTTAGGATTGATAAAAAGTAGGAAACAGGGTGGCCCGTGCCATACAATTTTGTGAAATAGCACATCACTTAAATGACGATGCCAAACTTAGCTCAAATGAGATAAGAATACAGGATTTTTTTCGTGAAGTAGAAATAGATTATCATCAAGTAGCAATCTTCTTGAACTGTCTTGTTCCGGCAAAGAAAAAACTTCGAGTTTGCATAGATAGAACAGAATGGGATTTTGGAAAAACACAGTTCAATATCCTATGGTTAAGGAGATTTTCAGATACCTCTTTATTGGGAATTATTGGACAATAATAGTGGCAACTCTTCTACACAAGACCGAAAAAACTTATTGGAATTATGCCTATCAGATTTAGATAAGGAACGAATAGGTTATATTGTTGGAGATCGAGAATTTATAGGTCACTCTTGGATTAAATACTTGAAATACAAAGGTATTAGATTTGTAATGAGAGTTCCTAAACACCATACGATTACTCGTCCAGATGGCACAGTAACTAAAATAGGAGAACTTAAATTAAAGGTTGATAAGTCCCTAATTTTGAAAAATTGTTTAATAGATAGTGTGGTAGCCCATGTCTGGATAAAGCTATTAGAAACAGGAGATTTGTTGTTTTTAATAGGAACCGTAAACGCTGAATTTATGGGACAACTTTATCGAAAACGCTGGACGATAGAAACTGTTTTTCAGTCGTTTAAAGGACGAGGATTTAACTTGGAAAGCACACATTTACAATCAATTGCTAAGCTCAAAAAATTAATTGCATGCATAAGCATAGCATACGGGTTATGTGGAAGTTTAGGAATTCATTATCACCCAAAAGTTCAAAATATAAAAATCAAAAAGCATGGCTATAAAGCTATAAGTTTT